>JAZKEF010000029.1:0-3615 GCA_040387195.1 Bacteroidota bacterium | reverse complement strand
TACGGCCTTTAATGATCCGGGTGTTGAAACAAGTGATAACTATTATCCGAATGTTACCACAGTAAGAACAGGATTACCAACGATGAATTTATTGGGCGATTACCTGGTTACCTATACAGCAACCGATGGAGCAGGTAATACAGCAACAGTTACCCGCTTGGTGAAAGTTGTGGATATGATTGCTCCTGAGATTCAGCTATTGGGCAACAATCCCTTTGAACACATTCGTTTCACACCATACGTAGAGCCGGGTGTGAAAATAAAAGATAACTACTATGCCGATTCAACACTGCAAACACTATTGGTTGTTGATCAAACTAAATTGGATGTAAACATACCGG
Organism: Bacteroidota bacterium; assembly: GCA_040387195.1. Lineage (GTDB taxonomy): Bacteria > Bacteroidota > Bacteroidia > UKL13-3 > UKL13-3 > UKL13-3. The sequence goes on along the minus strand of JAZKEF010000029.1, from coordinate 3,274 downwards.
GATTGTATTTCGTAAATTATACAGTAACGGATCCTTCAGGTAACAAGTCAAGAAAAGTTCAACGATTGGTAACCGTTATTGAAGTGACTGGTATATCTGAGTTAAGCAGCAACAGCAACTTGTCTATTTATCCTAACCCAAGCAAGGGATTGTTTACCATTGCCAATAAAACAAATACATCAATTGTTTCCGTTCAGGTAATGGATGCAGTAGGTAAAGCAGTTTATACCAAAGCAACACAATCAAATGAAGTTACCGTTGATTTAACTTTAATGAACAAAGGTTTGTATTTTGTTATTATTAAAGATTCAACCGGAAAAGAATATTCAAGCAAGATAGTAGTGGAATAACACAGCATCAATACTTATGAGAGAGGTTACATCATTCAATTGATGTAACCTCTTTTTTTGTTCAACGAATCTACAAGAGAGCGAGACCAACCTTTACGGAATGATGTGCGTACTCACAGATACACAACAAGATTCAACAGGATAATGGTGCAATATTGTATCTACATAAAGATGTGGATTTTTTAAATGGTACCAAGGTATTTGTTTTATAATAGCATGTTTTACAATATGTTATGATTCATGATTCAAAAAACAATTCTTAATGAGGTCTTAATTTGAAAGGTACATCTTTTTGCCGGACAATGTTGTGGTTACATTCGCCTTTTGTATGCATAAACCACAAAAACCACCTATGAAAATTACAAAGCTACTTACACTTTTTGTTACACTCGTTCTGTTCTCAAAAGTTGAGGCACAACTTATTCCGGTAAGTGTAACCGGATTCAATCAGGATGTCATAGCCAATGGAACATCCGGAGCAGCAGCTTCTATCTCACTAGCCAATGGTTTTGACAACGCCAGCTGGTCGTTTGTTGCCCAAGATTTTAATGGTGCAACAACATGTGCATTGCCAATGAGCAGAACACTGACTAGTTTGACAACTGCCGGATTAACCTATCAGTTGGCCAGTTATACAGGCAATAATGCATTACATTTTCCTACAACGGGTTTACCGGGAACATTATCCTTCATTACCGGACAATCAGCAAGTAATGTGTATGTATTAGGAGCATCAGGAAGTGGTGCATCCGTTGCCGACATTACGGTTTTTTTTAACGATGGTTCCTTTCAAACATTTACTGCAAATGCTTTTCCGGATTGGTTTAATACAACCGGAGCGGTTAACGCCATTGGACGTGTAAGTATTACCAATACTTTGGAATGCGCTGCAACAGGTCCAAATCTTGCACAGCTTAACCTTGCAATCAGTCCGGCTAACCAGTTAAAGCCTATTACGAGTATTCAGGTTACGAAAACCTCCGGAGGCTTTTTGGGAATTCTTGCAGTGAGTATAAACTTTACAGGAGTAAGTTCAGGCGGGCCGAATACGGTGCCTCCAATTGCAAGTTATGCTTATAATAAGACCGATACTGTATGGATCGGTAGTCCTTCAACGCTTGTTAATACAAGCAATGGTGCCAACAAAAGTTATTGGGATATTTTGGGGTTTAATGCCATTACCAAAAATGGTCCGTATGCAGCATGGCCTGAAAGCCGCACACCCAAAACAAGTGAAGGCATTAGCGATAACTTTATTGATACGGTTAACAATGCCGTAAACTTCCGATACACTTTTCCAAACAGAGGGTTTTACCGTGTAAAGGTGAGTGCCTTAAATCAATTTGGAAATGATACCTATATCGATACCATTTATGTAGATACCCCTGCAACTAAACCTCGTGCAGATTTTTTTGCAGACAAACGTACAGTTGGGGTGTATGATTTTGCAAGTATGTTTGATCTGACCAGTAACGGTCCGGTAAGTTGGTTCTGGTATTTAAAACCGGGTTACTACAATCCGTTGGCACCATTCTTCAACAGTTTCTCACCAAGTGCCGGAGCACAGAATCCAATCATCAATGCCAACGAAGGCGGATTGTTTGATGTGTGTTTGGTTGCGAGTAATTACCGAGGAACAGATACCATGTGTAAAGCGGGGTATATCAAAATCATTTCGGGTTATGAAGTGTGTAAAGGCTCCTCCACAGGTAAAGATACGATAGCCAGAGAGAATGAAGGTTCTGCAAAACTGTATACGGTGGGTGGAAAATATGTACCGAACCTGATTGGAACCTGTTCAAAAGGATTCACCATTGCAACTTGTTCCGATACCGCAACATTATATATTGATCGTTTCAGAATGCGGGTTGGGGCACCATCCGATAGTTTATTGATCCGTTCGGGAAGTTCAACCGGACCGGTAATAGCGCGTATGGGAGGCACCATTGTTCCTGCAGCTTTCCGCACCATTAAAGTACCGGGAGGTGTTGCTTACCTTCAAACCATCATTAATAATCCAGGTAGTGGAACACCTCCGGGCGATAGTGGTTATGTGGTAAGATGGGATGCACCGGCTGCAACTTATCCAAAACCAACAGCATCATTCAGTATGCCTGATACGGTGTATGATGGATACACTGTTCAGTTTGTAAATACCACCGCAGGAAAAAATATTAACTACGCCTGGGATACCAATGGAGATAATGTGTATGGAATTGACAACCCGTCATCAGGAGTAGATTCTATCGTTAAAAACCCAACAAGGACTTTTGCTGTATTTGCACCTTACACCGCCAATATTTGTTTAAAAGCATCCAACTGTGTGGGGGCAGATACGTTCTGTAAAAACATTCAGTTCTTACCTGTATCAACGGCTCCATCAGCAAACTTTACGGTAAACAGAACCAGTGGCTTTACAACCGATACATTCCGTTTTACCGATTTGAGTCAAAACGGTCCTAACCAATGGGAGTGGACATTTGTACCAAACAATGTAGCCTACCTGTTAGGAACCAGCAATACATCACAACATCCAATCTTGTTATTGAACAGTGCCACCAACTATGATATCACCTTAACTGCCACCAATCAACAGGGCAGCAATACGATTACTAAATTCAGTTATGCAAGCGCCATAGCCTTTGGTAACCCAGGATGTTCAGGCTGTCCGATCAGTGGAGGTCAACCGTATTTACCGGGTTCACTGGATCTTGGAATTACCAGAGTTACGTTGGCCGATATGGATACAACCACAGCATTAAATACTCCGATCTATCATGCACTTTATTCAATCAAATCGGCAAACTTATACAGAGGAGTTACATACACATTAAGTACTGCACGCTCAACAGCAAATGATCCGATGAGTACCAGAGGCTGGATTGACTTTAACCGCAATACCAATTTTGGAGATGAGGCAATTG
>JAZKEF010000028.1:0-32730 GCA_040387195.1 Bacteroidota bacterium | reverse complement strand
ATCACATGCAATTGATTATTTGTTAAAACCATTCAGCAAGGAACGTTTTGATAAGGCCATGGAAAAGTGGATGAAACAAAAGGCAGCTCCGCAAAGCACACAAGCGTTACTGGAAGCCGTTGCCTCGCAGCAGGAAGAACAACACCGTGTAGTAGTCAAAACAGGATCAAGTATCCGCATTATTCCTATGCTGGAAGTATTGTATTTTGAGGCATATGATGATTATGTAAAGATCCATACCAAGGATGGGTATTACCTCAAGAAAAAGACCATGCAACATTTCGAAAACACGCTGGATACGGCAGCTTTTGTGAGGGTACACCGTTCTTTTATTATTCAGGTGGCCCAGATTACCAAAATTGATTCGGCCGATGAGGTGCTGCTTAAAAATGGGGTAAGGGTTCCTTTAAGCCGAACAGGTTACAGCAAGCTGAAGACCGTGTTGGGGCTATAGTTGGTGGGAAGGGTTGCTTATTACGGGTTATTTATTGCGGGTTCTGGATTGACGGTTGTTCCGCGTTACTTTCAGTAGTCCATGATCGGCAGTTTCGTCATTGGGGTACCTGCCAACTTCTTCATTCATCTTCCATTAAATCCTACCAACAGCTAAAAGTAAACTGCCAATGACGTTGTTTATTATCGCACATTATAGTACACACACAAGCCTGCAAGCACAAAAAACAGGATCTCTTTAAGGATAGAACGTTTATCACTGATAAAATAATAAGCAATTACAATACTTAGCGGAATACTGAGGTAAAAGAGCGCGTATATAAAATTGGTGTTTTCGATGATTAATCCAAGCGCACCAAATACAAACAGCAACGCCACGCTCTGCAGGATCCTGCGAGTCTTTACCTTATTCCTGAAAAAATTGAGTTGAAGGTTAACAGCCGAAATAACCAATAACGGAATCAGAATCCCTGCTGGTATCAGCAAATCATAACCGCCAAATACGGATGTGAGCAAGGTGCGCTCCAAACTGTGTTTAGTAAACTCCACCACCGAAGCCAGGTTATTGTTGAGGTAAAAAACAACTGCCGCAAAATAAAGGGGCAATGTAATACCCAATACAGATAAGATAAGGTAACGGAAGTTAAACGAAGTAAAAATAACCACACTGATCAGAATGAAAGGCAAAAACACGGCTACATCATAATTAAACAATAACGCAAGACCCAGGTACATTCCTGCATCAAGTACAATCAACAAAGGGTTTGACGATTCATACAAAAAGCACAGGCGTTGAAACATGAGGATGATGAACGTATTCGAGATTAATTGGGGTGTAAGCTCTGCTTGCTGCGGATACAAGCTGTTGATAAGGATAAAAAACAAACCCGGCAAAAAAGTATCGCGGTACAAAATACCATGCTGCACTACAATATAATTAAGGAACAATGCCTGTGTTATCAGAAGCAATGCAGCAATCAGGTAACTTAAAAAAAGGTAATTGGGGAAGGTTTGTAAAAAGGTAAATACGGTATTGGCCAGTGGTGCTGTTTGGATAAACGTATATGGATGTGGCCAAAAAAATACAGGTAACTTTAGTGCTAAGGCAAGCAGTACAAGTAATAGGGCAGATAGCGCGGTATTTTGTCGGAATAAATTGAGCAAGGTCAGTTGGTGATTAGTACGTAAGTTTCATCAAAGTAAATCGTCTATCCTTAAGTGTGCAAATTAAAGATGTATTGGATCCAATTTGTTTTGATTCTGTGGGAATGAGTGAAACGTAATAACTAAGTGCCTTAATCAGGATTTTTGTGTCAACCTGTCCGAGCGGATTAATGGTGCTAATCAACACATCGCTTTCTTCATTGGTATCGGCATTGTAGGCAAAGGCAAGTTTATCGTTGGCATTTAGCAATACAAAAGAGGAATAGTAGCCGCCATCGTTGGTGCTTGTTTGTTTCTTTTTAATAAAATCGGCAAATTGAGTCACCCCCTCACCGTTTTTTGAAATCACAATAATTTCGTCAAAGTTGAAAGAAGTCCGGGAGGCTGTCTGCGGAAACCCGTTGGCATAATAGGTATACGTTTGGCGCGTTTCATAGTACTTTTCGGCCACAATAACACAGCCGCCATCACTGCGGGGAATGAGTTTACGGATGTACAAATCGGTAAGATGCGGGCCGGTTTCATTCAGCATTGTAGTGATTATTTTATTAGCAAACGAGGCTGGAAAAAGTTCATAGCTTTTATATTGCACCAATGTGGAGGTTGCATCTATTCCATAAGTAAACGAACCGATTGCCTTGCTGCTGTTATCATCCGAGTAAAATCCGGCCACACACACTGTTTTTTTGTAATTGTTCACCACCAATCCAATATCATTGATAAAAGCAGAGTCGCGCTCAATCGGATACTCCAGTATTTTATCCAATGTTTTGTAATAACCGTACAAAAAGAAATCACGAATCTCTTTGTCTTTTCTTTTTTTCGCTCCTGCTTTCGGATAATCAACCAACACAAAGGCATTTCCATCATTATCGCATTCCAGCCCCGAAACCACAATATCATCCGGATCAAACTGCAGGTTTACGGTTTTGGTATAGGTGGCATTCAGCGACCCGTCAAATCCATGAAGGTGCATAACGGCAGAACTTTTTTCCGTGCCTTGGGTATAATATAGCACGGTTGTATATTCTTTGTTAACGGATGGCTGGATCAGAATATCTGAGTTGTTTTTGAATGCAGATTCGTCAATTTGAGCAAGCAGCTTACGTTGTTTACTTACCTGCAACAAAGCATTCACCTTAAGGGCATACAGGTCAACCTTACGAAGACTGTCATTCCGCTGCGAACTCACTACCACAACACCATCATCCTGCAACAACACCTTTTCGATGTAGGAATTGTAAGGATTATCTAACTCAATGGTATTTTCGAGTGCAAGGTTGCTTTTATATTTCTCTAGGATTACATCGCGGGTAAACTCACTGTTTTTGCCCCGAAGCACATAAATACCCGATGCGTTCTGGCCGATTATTCTGGTGTAGCTTGTTTTCGACTTTATTTTTTGCTGGTTGCTCCACTCCACAATCTGGGCAGTAGCCGTTTCCATGCATAAAAATATGGTGAATAATATGAGGGTTAGTTGTTTTACCATTACTTTGCAGTACAAATTAATCCAGATTACTGGATACAACAAAACGGTTGCAGCTATTGAGGATAAATTAATAGAGGCAATCGCATCAATTTACACACGAAACAGGAAGGATTGAATGGCAAGACAATTAGGGTTTGATACAAAGAAAAAACAGGAAAAAGCCATACTGGTAGGCGTTATCACGCAAAATCAGAAACAGGAAAAGGCAGAAGAGTATTTAGAAGAATTGGCGTTTTTAACGCTTACGGCAGGTGCACGTGTGGTGAAACGTTTTTTACAGCGCCTCACCCATCCCGACCGTAAAACCTATATTGGATCGGGAAAACTGGAGGAAGTGGGTGAATTTGTGAGAGCACAAGAGATTGATGTCGTTATTTTTGATGATGAACTTTCGCCCTCCCAATTGCGGAATCTGGAAAACGCACTCAAGTGCAAAATATTAGACCGCAGCAACCTTATTCTCGATATTTTTGCGACCCGCGCACGCACGGCACAAGCAAAATACCAGGTAGAGCTTGCACAATCACAATATTTGTTGCCACGCTTAACCCGCATGTGGACGCACTTAAGCAAACAAAAAGGAGGAATCGGGATGAAAGGTCCGGGTGAAACCGAGATTGAAACCGACAGAAGGATTTTGCGTGACAATATCTCAAAGCTTAAACAACGTTTGGCCGATATTGACAAACAAAGCGTAACACGCAGAAAAAACCGGGATGATAAAGCCCGTGTAGCTTTGGTTGGATACACCAACGTAGGCAAAAGCACGTTACTCAATTTGTTGAGCAAAAGCGAAGTACTTGCCGAAGATAAACTGTTCGCAACACTTGATTCCACTGTACGTAAAGTCGTAATCGGAGATGTTCCTTTTCTGCTCACCGATACAGTTGGTTTTATCCGAAAGTTGCCGCATCAGCTGATCGAATGTTTTAAAAGTACATTGGATGAAATCCGTGAGGCTGATATTTTGCTGCATGTGGTGGATGTGTCGCACCCCAACTTTGAAGAGCAGATAGACGTAGTAAACCGCACCTTGCTTGAGCTGAAGGTAAACGACAAACCCATTATTCTGGTGTTTAATAAAATTGACCAGCTTCAGGAACCCCTTGTACAGCATATTGATGACGATGATGTGCAGGAAGAAATTCCATACATTCAACGACTCAAAAATACCTGGATAGCCAAAGAAAATGCTCCTGTAATTTTTATCTCGGCTTCTAACAAAACCAATATTGAGGAGTTGAAGGAAATGTTGCTTGAAAAGATTAAACCGCTGTTGAAGGCAGCTTATTAGTTGAAAGGAAGTTGTCCGCAGACGGCAGTCCGCGGTCCGCTGTGGCGTATGTGAAACACTGTTATTGCATGGCCATTTAATAATTTCTTCATTTTAATTCCGCATTTTTGGCAATCCAAAATCCGCAATTCCTCACATGAGTCCTGATCCCGAAATCCTTAAGAGCCTCGTCACAACGCGAATGCCATTTGGCAAATATAAAGACACGCTCTTGTGCGACCTGCCCGATTTTTACCTGGAGTGGTTTGCAAGACAGGGGTTTCCCAAAGGAAAACTCGGCATGCAATTGCAAACCGTACACGAAATTAAACTCAATGGATTGAATGAGATTTTGGCAAAGTTGAAGCAAATGCGGTAGTGGGCTTTTTGCTGTTAGCTATTGGCTCATCCCGACAACAGTTAATTTTTTTTTCTATATTCCAAACAAAAATAACAACCCCATGTACGCTCCCTTTCAACTTTCGAAATCCACTTTTATGTATGGTTGCCAGTGCCCGAAGCGACTGTATCTACATAAAAAGCATAAACACCTTTCAAATCCCGAAGACGAAAAACAGGAAGCTGTTTTTGCGGCAGGAACAGATTCTGGTTTATTAGCCCGCCAACTTTTTCCGGATGGTGTGGATGCTTCACCTCCTGATGCTTTTCAATATGCATTAGCAGCAAAAAATACACAGGCATATTTAGCAACACATTTTGTGATTTATGAGGCCACATTTATTTACGATGGTGTGATGTGTGCTATTGATATTTTGGTGCGCAAAGACAACCAATGGTATGCGTTTGAAGTGAAAGGTACCAATAGCGCCAAGCCGCAGCATATTACCGATGCCGCTTTGCAATATGCTGTGATCACCGGCAGTGGACTTGAACTTGCCGATTTCAGTATTGTACATTTTAACAAAAGTTATGTGCGCAAGGGAGAGATTGATGTGCAGCAGTTGTTCAGCGCAACATCCGTGATTAATGAAGTATGGAGAGAACAAGATGCTATTATTGAAAAAATTGGTGGGCTAAAAGCAACAATCGCACAACCTGATATTCCTGAGGTTCCGGTTGGTCCGCAATGCATCAAACCATACCCATGCAATTTCACTACTTATTGTTTTCGGGATATTGAAGTGGAAGAAACACCCGATATTAAAGGTGAAATCCAGGTGTTTACTGAGCCGTTAAAAGGCTTTATGGAAGACATACGGTATCCGCTACATTTTTTCGATTTCGAAACCATGATGTATGGCGTACCGCAGTTTGATGATTCCAGTCCGTGGCAACAATTGCCGTTTCAATATTCGTTGCATATCCAACAAACAGAAACAAGTAAATTAGAACATCGCTTCTTTTTAGGTGATGGAGTGGCCGATCCCCGCGGGGCCTTGTTGCAACAAATGCTCACAGACCTTGGAACAAAAGGAACAATATTGGTGTATTACAAACCATTTGAAATAGGCCGATTGAAAGAATTAGCAATTCTCTTTCCGCTACACAAAGCAGCCATCGAAAATATTGTTTCGCGCATTGTCGATTTAATTGTGCCATTTAAAAAAGGGATGGTGAAAATTCCGGCCACGCAGGGAAGCAATTCGATCAAAGATGTTTTGCCTGCATTGGTTCCCGAATTAAGTTACCAAACGCTCAATATTCAGGAAGGCGGCACAGCAAGTTTTAAATACACGCAGCTCGGACAAATGAACCCGATAGACCAACACTTCACTCAACAGGATCTATTAGCCTATTGCGAAATGGACACACTGGCCATGGTAAAAATTTGGGAGTGGTTGCGTAGCTCGCTTTGAGGCTGCCTTCGGCCTTTTCCGCTTTGCGGAAGCTCAGGCACCCTCAAAGCGAGCTGTCGAATGATTATTTGAGTTAATTTCTACATCGTTTTTCGCGGAAGCTCAGGCAGCTTATACTTCGCAAATAGTCAGTTTGAGTAAACCTTGGGCGGGGTTGTGAGAATGCGTTGTATCGAGAACAGATTTTGAGTACAGTGCGTAATGATGGAACTTCATCCTACTAAGCCATCTCTGCTCGATATGCCCACCGCATTCTACTCGAAGTGACTGCAATCGTTATATTCGCACCAACATGGAAATAACAATCAGACCCATCCAAGCATCCGATAACGAAACGCTCGCCAGCATCATTCGATCGTCTATTGAAGCATTCAATCTGCCAACAGAAGGCACGGCTCATAGCGATCCTACAACCGATAACCTGTTTCAGCATTTTCAAAAAGACAACTCCTTTTATTGGGTAGCACTGGAAGGTGATAAAGTACTTGGTGGTTGTGGAGTATATCCCTCTAAAGGTTTACCGGCCGGGTGTTGCGAATTGGTCCGCTATTTCCTGGCACCCGAAGCACGAGGTAAAGGAATTGGTAAAACGCTGTTGGATCAGAGTGTTGCAACAGCGAAAGAACTTGGTTATGAAACAATGTATTTAGAATCCTTTCCGGATATGAAAGAAGCTATCCGCATATACGAACAAAATGGATTCGAATACCTCGACCATGCATTGGGAAATACGGGACATTTTGCTTGCAATGTTTGGATGAAGATGAGCCTATGAAGCGGCCTTCGACTGTTCCGCTTCGCGAAGCTCAGGCAGCTTCATAGCTGTAACCTTTTGTTATTCTCGTACATAAATAGCACTCAATAATTTCTTCAATTTAATTCCGCATTTTTGTCATTCCGCACTTCGCATTATATTTTCATGAAATCAGATATCACACAACTAACCGAAGCACTCATCTCCTTTCGTGACGAAAGAGAGTGGGGCCAGTTTCACAATACGAAAAATTTGGCATCAGCCATAGCCATAGAAGCAGCTGAGTTAAATGAATTGTTTTTGTGGAAGACACCACAAGAGGCTGAAGATGTAAACCTGCAACGGCTTTCCGAAGAGCTTGCGGATGTGATGGCCTATTGTTTAATGCTGGCTGACAGACATAAACTGGATGTGAAGCAAATAATGCTGGATAAGATAAAGTTGAACGGAGAGAAGTATCCGGTGGACAAATCTAAAGGTTCAGCAAAAAAGTATACTGAATTGTAGTTGAGCAATTATTTTCTAATAGGCATTAACACGTGAATTGTTAATGCCTGTTTCTTTTACTGAATTTAGTTAACAACATAACTAACAGATTCCATAATCAACACTATTAACATTGTTCCTATGTTTGCAGCATGCTTACCACTCCAACACAAATAGCTCCTCTCCTTAGAGACAAAACCATCGACAATATTTTCTTCAAGAAATTTTTACGTGGTGTTTCTTCCAAAGAAGTGGATGACCGCATCCACCGGTTGAGCGAAACAATAAGCACACAAGTTGATTGTTTGCAGTGTGCCAACTGTTGCAAAAAGCTAGAGCCGGGGTTGGAGGCATCCGAAATTGAAACGCTTGCAGCTATAAAGCAGCAAGAGATTGACGAGTTCAAACAACAATATGTTGCCTATGATGGTGAGGCATTGTATTTAAAAACCAAACCGTGTATGTTCCTCGATGATTGTGCTTGCACCATATACGAACAGCGCCCGGCAGCATGCGCAGGATACCCGCACCTCAACCAACCCGATATGAAGTTCCGCAGAACACTTTGGGAAAATTACAGCATTTGCCCGATTGTGTTTAATGTGATTGAAGGATTGAAAGAAGAACTTGGCTTCTCCCGCTAACAGGAATTACGTGGTTTCTGATGAAAGCTAAACAACCGTTTCCCGGCAATTATATTATTTCATCCAAGGGATTAATGTTTCTCTCCTCCAGAAGTTCTTTTGCCATTTCGCATATCTCATACTCTTCAAAATCCAAACCTACCGCTAAGGTGAGCTGAAGGGTTCTTGTATCCATGCTTTCCATCGATTTTCTTCTCTCTTCTTTACTACAGTTCCTCAATTTGTGATGTGTTTCGAGTATAACGGAAAGGGCAAGTTCCTGAAGTTCTTCAAAGGCTTTTATAACCTCTTGCATTTTTTTTTCGGGGTCTAATTCATTCATGATGTTTTTAGTTATAGGGTTTTGTTGTGTATCATTAATTATGATATTGATACGCTTCACTCAAAAGTAGTAAAAAATCGTCTCATCCTAAAATTAGTTCTTTTGCAGAATTTGCAGTCTTTGTAAAAGAAGTACAACCGGCATAGAAATACCCGGGCAAAACAACCGACTGCGGACTGCCGACCACGGACAGCTCCTGCACGACAACTCCATCTAACCTCCTTCCTGCAATTTCTTCCACTCTTTAAGAAACCATTAAGCAAATAAAACCCTCTGATAATCAGCGTTCACAAGGTGTATTTGCCATTCCTTATCCCGTATTCCGCGAATGCAACCAATATTTATATATTTGCACTCCTTAGAAAAATAAACCTATAATAACCATCTATGAAGAGTACGTCTTTTCTATTAGTAGCTACATCCTGTATTTCGTCAATCGCATTGGCGCAAAAACCTGCAGCCAAAACAACCAAACCTGCACCCAAACCCCTTGCAACGGTTACTGCTCCATCTCCTTGGGTATTTACCTTCGGAACGGATACGGTATATAAAGCAGAGTTTGAAAGATTATTGTCTAAAAACAAAAAAGATAAAGAACGCCCAACCGAAGCCGATGTGCGCGAGTATTTAGAGTTGTACCAGAATTTTAAAATGAAAGTTAAAGAAGCTGAGTTGATGAAACTTGATTCGATTGCTTCATTTAAAACTGAATTGGCCGGATACCGCAAGCAACTGGCGAATCCTTATTTAACCGATAAAAAGGTAAGCGATGGGTTAATCAAAGAAGCTTATGAGCGCATGAAGCTGGAAGTGAATGCAAGCCATATTTTGATTAACTGTGCCGAAAATGCAGCAGCTAAGGATACATTGGTTGCTTACAATAAAATTTTAGGATTGCGGAACCGCATTCTGAAAGGCGAAAGTTTTGACAGTGTTGCTGCGAAAAATTCAGATGATCCATCGGCAGTAAAAAACCTGGGTAACCTGGGTTGGTTTACGTCCTTCCAAATGATTTATCCGTTTGAAACGCAGGCTTACACTACTCCGAAAGGACAAGTATCCATGCCGTTCCGCACCCGTTTCGGATACCATATTATTAAGGTTATGGACAAACGCCCGGCCCGCGGTGAGGTGAAAGTTTCACATATTATGTTGCAAACAGGTCCAAGTGCTTCGGTGGATGTATTGTCTTCTGCGCAGGCAAAAGCCGATACCGTTTACCAAAAACTGTTGGCAGGTGAGTCGTTTGAGAAAATGGTTGAGCAATACTCACAAGACCAAGGCAGCAAAACAAATGGTGGTGTGATGAACTACTTCACAGGCTACAGCAATTACCCTGAACAATTTAAGGAAACAGCATTCGCTCTGAACAAAGGAGATATTTCCAAACCTTTCAAAACAGACTATGGGATTCATATCATTAAGGTGCTTGATAAAAAAGGAATACCCGAATTGAAAGAGGTTGAAGAAAACATTAAAACCAAAGTGGGAAGAGACAGCAGGGCAGAAAGCAACAAACTGGTAGTTGCTGATCGTATCAGAAAACAAAACAACTATAAAGAATACCCAGCTAACCTGAAAGAATTTATCAATTCGGTGGATACAACCTTCCTGCAGGCTACCTGGATGCCTTCCGAAAAACAACTGACCAACAAACCGGTAATGAGCTTAGGTACCAAAATATATACGGTAACGGATTTTGCAGCCTATGCCAAAGGCAATCAAGAAGCTCGTCCGGGCGAAAATGTACCGATGATCTTAAACAGATTGTTCAAAAAATTCAGTGATGAAGAATCGTTGAAGTATGAAGAAGGTTTACTGGAATACAAATATGCCGACTTTAAAAACCTGATGCAGGAATACCACGATGGTATTTTATTGTTTGATCTTACCGATAAAAAGGTATGGACCAAAGCGGTATCCGACTCAACCGGACTGGAGCGTTTCCATAACGATAACAAAGGTAAGTACATGTGGAAAGAGCGTGTGAAGGTATACACTTATACATGTGTGGATGCCAAAACCAAAAAGGAAGCGATGAAGATGGCTGCTGCCGGAAAATCGGGTGAAGAAATTAAAGCGAAGGTGAATAAAAAGATGGCCGGATCGCTGGTAATTAGCGAGAACAAATATGAGCAGGCAGATGCACAGGGTGAAAAATACTGGAGCAAAAAGGGTGTAGTGGATATGCCCAATGAACCAAATGTGTTTAAGTTTTTGGTAGTGGAGGGGATTGTTGCTCCTGAACCTAAGGCACTGAAAGAATCACGCGGACTGGTTACTTCAGATTACCAGAACTACCTCGAAAAAGAATGGATCAAAGAATTAAGAGCTAAATATCCGGTTTCGGTTAACACTCCGGTTGTTGATTCTTTATTTAAATAACAAATGCAATCTTCACTGCAAAGAAGTGGTGAAGATTTTATAAGTGAATACAACGACAGGCTTGTACGGAATAAATCCGGTACAAGCCTGTATGATTTAAGCATAAGACAATTTCCGTATCTTGTGCACGTTTATAGCAAGCAGCAATGCAACAAAGAAAAAACACATTGAAATATATCGGTCTCAGCCTGTTGATTGTAATAGGCGCATGTTCAGCTTTCGCACAAAACCAACCGGGTATGGTCATCGACCAGATTGTAGGTGTGGTGGGCGATAATATTATTATGCAATCGGAGATCGAAATAGAGTTTGCTCAGCTGCAAAAGGAATTCCCCGCGGCCCCCGATTCCATGAAGTGCGAAATATTAAAGCAACGCCTGGTTGAAAAAGTGATGTTATGCAAGGCCCAGTTGGATAGTGTGGTGGTGAGTGATGATCGTGTGGAGGGTGAGCTTGAAAAACGGTTACAATACTTTGCCCGGCAGATGGGTGGCATTAAAGCCATGGAGGAATTTTACGGAAAATCAATAACCGAAATAAAGGCCACCAACCGCGAAAAAATCAGGGATGGATTGTTGGTGCAGGAGGTTCAACAAAAGGCATTAAAAGACGTAAAAGTATCACCCATTGATATCAAAAAATACTTTAACGAATTGGCAGCTACCGATAGTTTACCGTTTTACAGTGCAGAGGTTGAGGTAGCACAACTGGTAATTCAACCCAAGGTGAGCAAAGAGGCCAAGGAGATTGCTCTGGAAAAGATTACAGAATTGCGTGAAAGAATTATGAATGGGGAGAGCTTTAATACACTTGCGCTGATTTATTCGGATGATAAGGGTTCGGCAGCCAATGGCGGTGATTTGGGTTTTTTTACCCGTGGCGACATGGTGCCTGAGTTTGAAGCAGCAGCCTTCCGCCTCCGCCCGGATTCTGTTTCCAAGATTATTGAAACCAAATTCGGATATCATATCCTGAAACTGGTGGATCGTAAAGGAGAGAATATCGATGTGCGTCACATATTGATTCGTCCGAAAATTTTTACCACGGATGTGGAGAAGGCGAAAGAAAAAATAGACAGCATTTTATGGCAAATCAAGATTGATTCAACCACTTTTGAAAAAGCAGCGAAAAAATATTCGGACGATGTATCAACAAAATCCAATGGAGGATTTATAACGGAAGGCTCAACAGGTACGACCAGAGTTCCTATTGATGAGCTCGACAAAAGTTTGTACTTCAGAATTGAAGGAATGAAAGGCGGTGAAATATCCGAGCCGGAGTTGCTCAATTTACCGGGTCCCGATAAAGAACAGGCATGGAGGGTATTGTACCTTAAGTCGGAAAGTAAACCTCACCGCGCCAATCTGCGTGACGATTATCAGAAGTTTCAGGTGTTGGCCGAAAACCGTAAAAAGGCAAAAGCCCTTAACGACTTCATCAATAAAAATAAAAAGCAGTTTTACATCCATGTATCCGATGAGTATAAAAACTGTGCAAGTATTCAAACATTTTTAAAGTAAGAGATCAGTATGACCCAATACGCTACGGACGTTGAAGCGGCAGATGCGCTGCACCAAAAGTACAAACAGCTCAAGGCAGAAATAGGTAAGGTCATTATAGGGCAGCATGATGTTGTGGATGCCGTATTGATGTCCATTTTCGCTAATGGACATACCTTGCTGGTTGGTGTTCCCGGATTGGCTAAAACACTATTGGTGCGCACACTTTCCGAAGTGCTCGATCTGCAGTTCAGCCGCATTCAGTTCACTCCCGATTTGATGCCGAGCGATATTACCGGTTCGGAAATTCTGGATGAAAAGCGTGAGTTCAAATTTTTGCGCGGTCCCATATTTGCCAATATTGTATTGGCCGATGAGATTAACCGTACACCACCTAAAACGCAAGCGGCCCTACTTGAAGCAATGCAGGAGAAAAGTGTAACGGTAAACGGAACGCAGCATGCCTTAACACAACCCTTTTTTGTACTGGCTACCCAAAACCCGATTGAGCAGGAAGGAACATATCCATTGCCCGAAGCACAACTCGACCGTTTTATGTTTAATGCCATCCTGGATTATCCAAGCTACGAAGAGGAATTGCAGGTTGTAAAAAATACCACATCGGGAACCCCGCAGGTTCCCAATAAAGTGATGACAGCAGAGGAAATTCTCCACTTCCAGCAGTTGGTACGTAAAGTTCCGGTTGCCGATAATGTGATGGAATATGCAGTGAAACTGGTGAGCAAAACCCGTCCCAACACATCACATGCAACAGCCAAGGTGAATGAATATATTTCGTTTGGTGCCGGTCCGCGCGCAGGTCAGTTTTTAATTTTAGGTGCAAAATGTCATGCGTTATTGCACGGCAGCTATTCACCCGATATTGCCAATGTTCAGGCCATCGCCAAGGATGTATTACGCCACCGGCTGCTCAAAAACTACAAGGCCGAAGCTGAAGGAATCAGCGTTGAGCAGATTATAGAAGGTTTATTATAAGGTATACGAATAAGGCATGAACAGAACGATAGCACTTGCAATATCCGGTTTGTTTCATCCTGTATTTGTAAACTTGTATGGGTTGGTTGCGCTTATTGTTTTAACGCCCTATTTGCATTCGGGATTAACACCCACTGCTCAACTTTTCTACATCGGATTTATTTTTGTAACGGCAGGTGTACTGCCCATTTTAGCAGTAATGGTAATGCGTTTGTTGGGAAAAATTCAAAGCGTATTGCTGGATGTGCAGGATGAGCGGAATATTCCGTATCTCATTACGGCAGCAATTTATTTATTCGATTATTATTTCCTGTCGCGGTTACATACACCGGCAATCCTGCGGGCATATATTTTGGCCTGTGCGTGTATTGTAGTGGCAGTGGTTATCATCAATCACTTTTACAAAATAAGTGTACATGGTGCTTCATTGGGTGCTTTGGCTGCCATTATTATGACAGCAGCACACGCACCGATGTTTGATTTGCGTTACCTCCTCATTATTGCTTTTATATTAACCGGAATCACCCTTTCGGCAAGGTTGTTTTTGCATGCACACACCTTATTGCAGGTTATAACAGGATGGCTGCTTGGATTTGTGGTGATGTATGCCATACTTTGATGTATGGAACGCATACAATCCTTCAAAGAATTTTACCCTTTTTACCTCACCGAGCACCGGAATCCAACCAGCCGTGTATTACACTTTACAGGTACCAGTTTATTTTTTGTGTTTCTCATTGCAGGAATCGTTACCGGTAATGCCAACCTGTTTTGGTTATGCCCGCTCATGGGCTATGGGTTTGCCTGGGTGGGACATTTCTTTTTTGAAAAAAATAAACCCGCAACATTTAACTATCCGCTATGGAGCCTTGCCTCCGATTTTAAATTATACTTTCAAATTTTGGCAGGTAAGCAAAAATTAACAGTGAAATGATATTTTCGCCCAACAATTCAACACACACATGACAACGCAAGCAGCATACGAAAACATTTTATTTGAGGTAAATAACGGTATTGCCACACTCACTTTAAACCGTCCCGAGGTTTTTAACGCATTCAACGAACAGCAAAGTTTCGATGTAATGGATGCATTAAAAAAGGTAGAAAAAGATAAAAGCATCCGTGTATTGATTTTAACGGGTGCAGGGAAGGCATTCTGCTCAGGCCAGGATTTAAAGGCTATTTCGGGCATGAAAGAACGTTCGCTTGCCGAGTCGTTGGAAAAACGTTACAACCCGATGATCCGTGCCATGCGCAATTTACCGGTTCCGATTATATGCAGGCTTAACGGAGTGGCAGCAGGTGCAGGTGCAAGCATGGTATTGGCCTGCGATATGGTAGTAGCTTCCGAAACAGCTTCCATTATCGAAGTATTTGTAAACGTAGGATTGGTGCTCGATTCAGGTTCTTCTTATTTTTTACCACGTTTGGTGGGATCGGCAAGAGCATTTGAGCTGGCAACTATGGGTAGCAAAGTTACAGCACAGCAGGCCTTTGAATGGGGTATGATTAACCGCGTGGTGAAACCGGAAGAGTTGGATGCCGAAACAATGAAAATTGCCGAATACTATCAGAATGCACCAACCAAGGCGATTGCATTGATGAAAAAAATGTTAAATAAATCTTTCCAGAGTGATTTGGATACCATGCTGGAATATGAGATGTATTGCCAGGAAATTGCAGGCAGGAGTAATGATAATAAAGAGGGTGTAGCTGCGTTTAACGAAAAAAGAAAACCACAGTTTAAAGGGAACTAGCCTGTTTTTAGGTAACGGAAGTTTGGTTTTTCAGATTTTAATTGTACTTTAACAATATAAATTCAAGACCATATGGATACCTCATTCTCACGCATACTTGTGCCAGTAGATGGCTCTTCACAATCAATGGTTGCCTTTCGTTCGGCAGTGTTTTTTGCACAGAAATACGAATCAGAGCTTACTGCAGTACACATCCAGGAAAATTCGGATGAGGAAGCCCTTAAAGCAAAACTGGAGCCGTTTGCCAAAGGTGCTCCGTATCGTTACCTCCACAAAAGTGGTTCGGTATTTAAGGGAATTTTAAATGCTGCCGAAGAGATAGACGCAAATCTTATAATCATGGGAACACATGGTGTAATGGGATTTCAGGAGTTCTGGATGGGAAGCAATGCATACAAAGTAGTGAGCTCATCCAAATGCCCGGTACTCACCATGCGCGAAAATGGTGCTACCAACGATTTTAGAACCATTGTACTTCCTATTGATACCTCATTCGAGTCGCGCCAGAAAGTGCCGTTTGCAGTTTCGCTGGCTAAAAAATTCGGAGCTACCATTCATGTGCTCGGGGTTTCGGTAGATAAGGATAAAGAAACCGAATACCAGGTATCGGCTTACTGCCGCCAGGTATTGCACTCTTTTGATGATGATAATATTCCTTACATCCACGAAAAAAGGCTGGGAGGAAACATCACAACCATTACCGAAGAATATGCACAATCAGTGAAGGCAGACATTATTCTGATCATGACAGAGCAGGAGCCGCAGATCGGGTCCTTCTTCTTAGGAAAATTTGCACAGCAAATGGTGAATCATTCCAATATCCCGATTATGAGTATTGCCCCACGTGAAGACCTGCTGATTTCAGAGGCTAAACTATAATTTTTCCATCTGTTTCGAGGTTTATTAAACCAAAATTCTATTTTTACCGTTGATATGGTCAACTATCGTGGCGAAGCCGTACTTTTGCCACCTTCAAACATTTGACCGTAAGCACTGTTTTAACAATTATGGAAATTAAACCCGGACCCTTTTTAGAACCCATTCATTATCCGGCCGATCTGCGTAAAGTAAGAGAGGAAGATCTGGTAAAAGTATGTACCGAATTACGTCAGTACATCATTGATATGGTTTCTGTTTACGGAGGACATTTTGGAGCAAGCTTAGGTGTGGTGGAGCTAAGTGTAGCCCTTCATTATGTATTCAATACTCCCTATGATCAATTGGTTTGGGACGTAGGACACCAGGCTTATGGCCATAAAATACTTACCGGTCGCAGAGACCAGTTTCATACCAACAGAACATACAAAGGCATTTCAGGTTTTCCCAAACGTGCCGAAAGCGAATATGATACGTTCGGTGTAGGACACTCATCTACATCCATATCTGCTGCACTGGGCATGGCCGTAGCTTCCCGCTTAAAAGGAGAACTTAACCGCCAGCATATTGCCGTAATAGGTGATGGTGCAATGACAGCGGGGTTGGCCTTTGAAGGTTTAAACCATGCAGGTGTTGAGGATAGCAACATGATTGTTATTTTGAACGACAACTGCATGTCGATTGACCCGAATGTGGGTGCCCTTAAAGAATATTTAACGGATATCACCACTTCGCCTACCTATAACCGTTTTAAAGATGATGTGTGGAAAGCATTGGACCGCCTGAGCAAAGTAGGTCAGATCTCGCAGGAAATCCTCAGCAAAGTACATGATACCATGAAATCGGGACTGCTCAGACAAAGCAATATGTTTGAAAGTTTGCGTTTCCGCTACTTCGGACCGATTGACGGGCATGATGTGGATCATTTGGTGAAGGTGATGAAGGATTTGAAAAAAATTCCGGGCCCTAAACTATTACATATTGTAACCGTAAAAGGAAAAGGATATGCATTGGCCGAAAAGGATCAAACCAAATGGCATGCTCCGGGTTTGTTCGATAAAGTTACAGGCGAAATTTATAAAACCGTTTCAGAAAAACCTCAGCCTCCTAAATACCAGGATGTGTTTGGAAATACGCTAGTGGAGCTGGCTGAACAAAATGCCAAAATTGTAGGAGTAACCCCTGCAATGCCTTCGGGTTCATCCATGAATATCATGATGAAAGCAATGCCTAAACGTGCGTTTGACGTAGGTATTGCAGAGCAGCATGCAGTTACGTTCAGTGCGGGAATGGCAACACAGGGATTGATTCCGTTTTGCAATATTTATTCATCGTTTATGCAACGTGCCTACGATCAGGTGGTGCATGATGTGGCTTTGCAAAATTTGCATGTAGTGTTTTGCATGGACAGGGCAGGGATTGCCGGGGCCGATGGACAAACACACCACGGCATGCTCGATATTCCGTTTATGCGTTGTGTACCCAATATGGTAGTGAGTTCGCCCATGAATGAGGCCGAACTGCGCAACCTGATGTATACCTCAACACTGGAAAAAAATTCCGGTCCGTTCTCTATCCGTTACCCACGTGGTAACGGTGTGATGCCCGACTGGAAACAACCCATGCAGGAAATTGAAGTGGGCAAAGGAAGAAAGTTGCGTGACGGGGAAGAGCTTGCTATTTTAACTATTGGACCGGTGGGTAATTTTGCGGCAACTGCTGCAGATAAACTGGCTGCCGAAGGCATCAGCATCGGGCATTATGATATGCGCTTTGTGAAACCATTGGATGAAGCTTTGTTGCATGAAGTATTTGGTAAGTACAAAAAGGTAATAACCATAGAAGACGGAACAATTATGGGTGGTATGGGTTCGGCTATTTTAGAATTTATGGCCGAGCATAATTATACCGCAGAGCTGAAAATGCTTGGAATGCCTGATACCATTACAGAACACGGAGAACCTGCTGAGCTTTATGCAGAATGTGGTTACGATGTGAAAGGAATTGTAAAAGCAGCCATGGAGATGGTGGGCGCTAAAGTGATTGCATAGTATTGTTCATAGAAGATTTAATTTATAACAAAGAGCTCCACAGTGATGTAGAGCTCTTTTTATTTCCTGTCAGGCTGAGTGTAATCGAAGCCCCGGAATGATGAAAGAATTCCTAAAGAAGTTTAGGTAAACGAAAAGCAAAAGAAATAATCATGAACATTGAACACTTCGATGTCCCGATAGCTATCGGGACAGTGTGACATCTTTCTATCCAGCAGTGTCGAGGAAAAGCTGGTAATACGTTTTTTTGTGCAGTTTTGAATTCAGCCAGGCACTCAGGCTAATGTATTCCTTATCACCCGGTACATAAATTCTGAAGGCGTCAAAAGTTTTGAGATCGGCCAGAAAGCTTTTATGAGTGAGGTAAGAAGCATCGTTGATGATTTTTTCCATGATGGTAATGAACAACCGTTCCCGTTTAAATTTTCGTTCAGATAAAAGCATTGCATACTTCTTTTTGATTTTAACCAACAGGTGATGGGCAAAGTCCGGATCATCGTTTTCATAATGCAGGATCGCACCAAAAATTTCGGTGTATAGCAAAATTTCAACCCCTCCGATACGTAAGAGCTTTTCTTTTTTTTTCCTGCATCATTTCGTTGTGCAGCTTAATGCACCTGGAAAATTCATTGTATTTAAAGTACAACGCAAGCATGTTGATGCGGATCAGGAAATAGGTTTTGGCAAGCTGCTTTTGGTCGGCATATCTTTTATACAACATTTGCAGGCGATTTTTAGCTTCATCGAGCCTGCCGGTGAACATAAACAAATCAGCTGCATTGATATTACCGGTTACATGGTAATTCAGGTAAAGATCCTGCTGCATCTTAAAGCGATCTATTTTCTTTTCGTAGATGGCAATAAATTCTTCAGCAATTTTATAGTCTTTGGTTTTGATTGCTGAAGTGTAGATGGAGAATAACAGATCCATGATCAGCTCATCCGGAATCCGGTCGAGCATTTTTCTTCTCGACATGATTTTGTAGCTTGTCATCGCATAATTTTTTTGTTGGATATAATCTTTCTTCTCATGTAAAGCCATACACACCACCCTCACCACACGGGCATAAATTTTCGGACTTTTATAGATTTTGCTATCCAGCGAAAAACGTTCAAACACTTTATTGATCAACACATCAATATCAAAATAAGGGTCCTTGGAAAGTTGTTCCCTGATCTCATAAAACAACAAAGCGTAGGCAGCATTTGCATCACTGTCAATTTTGGCCAGGGTAAGGTTTTTGTTTCGCTTATTGATCAATCCCTGGATTTCGGGAGTCGACATGTTGGGAATGTAAACAGTAGATGAATACGAGATCTGGATATTATAAATAAAGTCAAGTTGCTCATACTCCTGATTGCGGCTGGCCATTTCTTCAGCCTTGATAAGGTAATTCCAGGCATGTTTGTGCAGATTTTTACGGAACAAAAACTTGGACACTTCTAATAAGCTATTGATTTCCGAGTGCACATTGTATTTAAGGTTGTCGAGCAGTGAAAACTGTTCGAGCTGTTCTTTCAGGCGTTTTCTGATCTGCCGCTCGGCATTTGTTGTGATCAATTGTGCCGAAGTGCCCTTGCGCATTTTTTGGATGAGTTTAATATCATTAACCTTATCCGTATTACCATTCCGTGTTAAGAAATAGTTAAACTGGCGAAGTTCTTCCCTGCTAAATGAAAGAATCATGTCATCGATTGCACTGTTCATATTTGTGTTGTATGCAACACAATATCATATAATTATTTCATTAGTTTACTATAGCGCGCACAATTATTTCACTTTTGTACATGACACAATTTGATGAACTTTTACCCATTGTGATTTCCGCACTATTCGAAATTCGTTCTTGTTAAAACACCCAAAAACTATGAAAACACGTTCACTATGTAAAATGAAATATGCAATAACAGTCTGTTGTACGCTCTTGTTTTTTACCCAATTACAGGCGCAGATTTCGGGTGCCCGAACCGTTGGGGGAACAGGTGCCAATTACAGTACCATTGCTGCTGCCATTGCCGATTTAAATGCCTTAGGAGTGGGAGGAGGAGGTGCTCGTTTCCTTGTTGCTGCCGGTCACAGAGAAGTTGCGGCTAATCTGGTTATTGTTGCTTCGGGAAATATTAGCGACTCCATTATATTTATCAAAAATGGAACGGGAGCTAATCCGTTAAGAACAATGGCTGCCATCCCGATTGCTCCCGAAACAATAATTGCAAGGTTGTTATAACGCCTTAAAGCCCCGGCTGTACCATCCCAACAGAAAAAATTATTTGATGAGCTGTACAATTCATACGTATACTCATGCAGCTGATCCTCAACAAGACCACGATCACCATAATTGTACCCGTATAACCTCGCACCATACATCAGGTAATCATGCGCCTGTAAATATTGTACCAGCTCAAATCCCCTTAAAATTTGGTTGTCAAAATAGCTGAAACGGTTGCTGCTTGTATTGAGTTCTTTAAGGATATGTATTGCTCTGTCTCTAAATACATTTCGTTGAACATCATTAAGTACTCCTCCAGTATCATTTAAGCCGATGAGATACACAAAAGCGGCATTTTTGCAAGCTCCTGAACTGGAAGTAAGAGCGTTTAAATAAATACTCTTATAAAGTTTCTTATAATTAAAACTATCATTTGCGACCTGAATGTTCGTTATGATCTTGTTGCGTTTTGTTCCATCGTATACATTAACAAACGTTGTATAAGGAGCATAAATTTTATTATTCCCTTCTTCATACCATCCCCATACGGGTTGGAAGGGTTGCGCTATCCAATCCCAGGCTTTCGAAAACCAATTTTTTGCCTGAGCCTTGTTAAGAAAAGTCTCAGATGATGTTGCCCCACCTTTCGCAAAGCACACCATTGTGTAAGCGTAAAAGCATCCAGACTATCTTTTTGGGTAAAGGGAGAAGTCTCGGCTATTCCGTTTAAAATGTTAACTAAAATGATGAGAGTAAGTAGTAAGTGTTTCATTCGGCTGGCTATTAAGTGTAAAACATTGGCTATGGTTTGGTGAGCAACTCCCACTCCTCTCCTGTTTCAAACCGGAACTTCAGAATTCCAGAGGCTGCGTTAAACAAGGTGAAATATTGTTGCGAACCGGGATGATAATCATCTGCTATTGTGGCCACATCATAATACATCCGACCTGCGATTAAGAATGAATCTTTCGCAAACGGGGTAAACACAGTAGTAGGTCTTTCGTAAGTTTTATTGTTAAATCTTACTTTTATCATTGACCCTCCAGGATACTCATCATGATACATATTCAGAACAATAGGAGAGGTAAATGTCGAACTTACAAATGTATAACTGACGTATTCCATTAAAGCTTCTCCTCTTGAAGAGAGGCACTCTTCATCCCCGCCATTTCTTGGTAAAAGGTTATACCCTTTTTTCAACCCCTGGCCTATAAAAGTATGTGTATCGCCATCTGTTTTTCGGATAAACATAAGCGTGTCTTTTCCTTTGTAAGGAATCTTATCCTTCAAATATTGTGGTAGATCTACAGTTATTGTTTCAGGGGGATCGGGGCAAGGAGTATCGCGAACGCATGAAACTAAATATACTCCCATTAATGGGAAGAGAACAAGGAGAAACAAATGTTTAAACGATATTTTCATAAAGAATTGAATGTGAATTTAGAAATCAAGATGCTGAGCACTGAGAGCCTTTATTGTTTCATAAATTAAAGATAAAGCATAAATAATGGAATTATAACGCAGGGAAGTGTATTCTTTCCAAAATTGGTTCTTTAGTACCATAAAAGATACTTAATGGTTTTCCAAATGGTCTCGTGGGATGTTATACGTATTAAGAGTATTCAGGGCATTAAACCTATTCATTCTAATTCTCACGAACTCGGAGTTTCATGTGGTAGGCTAGTTAAGGTGAGTAAATATTACTTATGGCTTGGGGAGCAACTCCCATTCTTCTCCTGTTGCAAACCTGAATTTGAGAATGCCATAGGTGGCGTTAAATAATGTAAAATACTCCTGCGAAAGAGGATCCAAATCATCTGCTATTGTTGCCACATCATAATACATCCTACTTCCAACTTTAAATGAATCCTTAGCAAATGGGGTAAAAACAGATGAGGGACGCTTATATAGTTTGTTATTAAATCTTACTGAAACATTCTTTCCTACCGGATACTCTACATAATACATGTGTAAAACAATTGATGAGGGAAACGTTGAACTCACAAAGGTATATTTCACATATTCCATTGATGCACTTCCCCTGGAAGAGAGGCATTCTTCATCTCCACCATCTCTTGGTAAAAGGTCATACCCCCTTTTCAAACCCTGACCAATAAAGGTATGTGTATCTCCATCCGTTTTTCTGATAAACATAAGGGTATCTTTTCCGGTGTAAGGAATCTTATCCTTGAGATAGTGCGGTAAATCTACTGTTACCGTTGCCGGGGGATCCGGGCAACCTGTATCGCGGATACATGAAACAAAATGTAATCCCATTAACGGGAAAAGAACAAGCAGAAACAAATGTTTAAACGATATTTTCATATAGGATGGAATGTAAATTTAGGAATCAGGACAGTGTGACATTCTTTCGAGAACTTAAATTTTAACATAAGGTCTTATCACCATCACAAGGATAAATATTATTAGAAATAATGCTCCCTGAATGAGTTCATTCGAAACAAATGTAGCCAGACAAATGCAAACAGTTATTCCTAAAAGAGATAGTAAGATTATTTTTAGAGGGCTCATGAAGTGAGTGTCAGGTTAACATTCTTATTGGACATGCTGCAAGTCGCAGACTTGTTTATGTAGGTGCTGTGAAGTTGCAAACCTCACAGAGCCTAACTAAACATTCCGTTCAATATAATCAATCAGCGAGTGAATGCATTTGATGTGAATCTCCTGCGCTCTGTCGGCATACGGGCTGTGGGGTGCACGGATCTCTACATCACATACACCATTCATCTTGCCACCATCTTTTCCGGTTAAGCCTACCACTTTCAAACCTTTGCGTTTGGCTACTTCAATGGCGTTCAATACATTTTTGGAATTTCCGCTGGTTGAAATTCCCAGCAATACATCGCCCTCATTTCCTACTGCTTCGAGGTAACGGCTGAAAACAAATTCATATCCGTAATCATTCCCAACACAAGCCATATGCGAAGGGTCGCTGATGGAGATGGCTGCTAACGGTTTGCGGTCATCGCGGTAACGCCCGGTGAGTTCTTCGGCAAAATGCATGGCATCACACAAGCTTCCGCCATTGCCACAGCTGATAATTTTTTTACCCTGCTGCAAGGCAGTAACCATTACCTTTCCTGCAGCTTCAAGAGCCTCAAAGTTTTTATCATCGGCCAAAAACTGATCAAGGATAGACTGTGCTTCGGTAAAATGTTGTTTGATGGAGTGCATGTGGTGAATTATTTTTGTGCCTCAAATGCTTTTTTGCCGTTGTCTAAAAAGTCGACAAACTTCTGTTCATCGGTATCAAAAAAGGTAGGCCCCGAGAGCGGGTTTTCGTTTCCGTCAATCACCACATATTGTGGCTGAGCCGAGAAGTTATACTTGCTGATCTGCAGATCCTGGTTTTGTTCGCCAATCGTCTTTTTTACTTTACCATCACGCGGTGAAGTATACCAGTCGCTCTCCGGCAATTCTTTGCGTTCATCGGCATATAAACTCACAATGATATAATCGTTTTGCAACCGCTTTAATACCTCCGGTTTGGCCCACACGTATTCTTCCATTTTACGGCAGTTTACGCAGGCATGTCCGGTGAAATCAATGAAAATAGGTTTCCCTTGTTTTTTGGATTCTTCGAGCGCTTGTTTGTAATCAAAATAGCCGGTTAGTCCATGCGGCAAATGCAGGAAGTCGGCATGTTTGATAGATGCATCGGATGCTTTGTGGGACTGTTGTCCGGATGATTGTGTTTCGCCACCCAGCACAAAATCCTGTGTTTGCATAGGAGGTAATAAACCGGATAAACCTTTAAGCGGAGCACCGAACAATCCCGGAATCATATACACACCAAATGTAAAAGAGATAAGTGCAAGTGCGAAACGGGGAACACTTACATAAGGCATATCGCTATCGTGACTGAATTTGAGTTTTCCCAACAGGTACATGCCCAACAGGAATGCCACCACAATCCATATGGATAAATAGATTTCACGGTCTAAAATTCCCCAGTGGTAAACCACATCGGCAGTGCTTAAAAACTTGAAGGCAAAGGCCACTTCAATAAACCCTAATACAACTTTCACCGAATTTAACCAGCCACCCGACTTAGGAAGATTAGATAAGAAACTAGGGAAGATGGCAAACAAGGTAAATGGCAAAGCCAATCCTGCTCCGAACGCAGCCATTCCCAGCAAAGGTTTCAAAAACTTTCCGCCAACGGCATCAATCAATAAACTACCTACAATTGGTCCGGTGCAGCTAAACGATACCAGTACCAATGTAAAGGCCATGAAGAAGATTCCGCCAAAACTGGTCATGCTCGATTTGGAGTCGATTTTATTTACGAACCCGTGTGGCAGGGTAATTTCAAATAACCCAAAGAAGGATGCGGCAAATACCATGAAGATGATAAAGAACAATACATTGGGCAGCCAGTGTGTGCTGAGCCAGTTTCCAAAATCCGGTCCCAAACCGAAGAATGCAAATACCAAACCGAGTGAAGCATAAATGGCAATAATGGAAAACCCGAACGTAGCAGCACGGGTAATTCCTTGTGCTCGGGATTCACTCTTTTTGGTAAAGAACGAAACCGTCATGGGCAACATCGGAAATACGCAGGGAGTTGCTACCGCTACCAATCCACCTAGAAAGGCCAGAATCATAAAACCAAAGAAAGAACCTTCAGTTGCGGGTTTGCTGTCTGCGGTTTTCGGTTGAACAGTTTCCGGTTTGTTGTTTTCTGTTTGAACCTGAGTTGTGGTGTCCGTTGTTGCTTCCTCAACAGTATTCTCGGTTGACACAACCGACTGCGGACTACCGACCACGGACTCCCCTCCGGCAGCAGTGGTAACGGTAAACAGATTTTTTACCTCATAACTTTGCTCAAACGGAGGCATGCATACACCGGTAACTTCCGAACATTCCTGAAAGTACAGGTCTATTTTAATCTGCGGGTTATCGCTCAGGATTTTAACTTTTTGTTTGAAAACAGCCTTTCCGGTAAAGATAGAAACATTGCCATTCCATATTTCTTCAAAATGTGCCTTGGCACCTTGTGGTGTTGTTTTGCCAACCAACTCGAATGTTTTATTCTTCTTGTAGGTGATCTCAGCAACAATAGGTCCCAGGTTCGGGTCGAAGTCGTTAGAGTACATATACCAATCCTTTTCAATATCACTGGTGAGCGTTAGGGTTACCACATCGCCTACTTTAACCTCTTTTTTATCAGCCGTTATTTTCCATTCAGGTGTTTTTTTCAAAACAGCCGGTTGTTGGTGAAGTTGAGCAAACAATACGTTGTTCATCCCAAACAAGAGAATAAAAGAGAGCCAGTTAAATGATAGTTTTTGCATTATCAGAATGAGTTGAGATGACAAATTTAAGATTTATTGTGAGAGTGAAAAGAAACAACGCCGGAAGTGTGCGTTTTTGCATACATATGCGTGTGGCTGTGGGAAATCGGCATTGTTGGAATAAGGTTTCCGCGGCTGTCAGCGTTACTTTCGTAGGCATGAAACGATTTGTTAAAAATTTCTTTCTTTTTGCAGTAAGCCTTTTGGTTGTGTCTGCACTCAGGGCACAACCTGTTCCAACTGCCGAGTTTCCATTTAAAATGACCGTGGAGCAGTACGTGGAGAAATATGCAGGCATAGCCGTTGATGAAATGCACCGCAGCCGCATTCCTGCAAGTATCACCCTTGCACAGGGTTTGCTCGAATCGGGTAATGGAAACAGCAGGCTGGCTTTGCAGGCAAACAACCATTTCGGTATTAAATGCAAAGCCGACTGGAAAGGTGAGTCGCTGAAGGAGGATGACGATGCACCGCAGGAATGTTTCCGCAAATATCCTACACCACTTGATTCGTATAAAGACCACTCTGACTTTTTAATGAAGGGGCAACGGTATGCATTCCTGTTCGACCTTGAACCTACAGATTACAAGAGCTGGGCCATGGGTTTGCGCAAAGCGGGTTATGCCACCAATCCAAAATATGGAGAGATTTTGATTACCACCATTGAAAAGAACAACCTGCAACGGTTCGATCAGGAGAAACCAACGGCAGTGGAGGTGAAGGAAATCATTGCAGAGAAAAATGAAGTGGTGGCCGAACAGAAAAACCTGGTGATTAATAATATTCCGGCTATGGTGGCCAAACAGGGTGAAAGTTACGCAAGCATTGCTTCGGCATATGATATGCGCGTATGGCAAATTTATAAATACAATGATTTAACCAAATCGGATACCCTTGCAGCAGGAGATACATTGTATTTAAAACCCAAAAATTATAAAGGATTGGTTGAAACCTATACTGTAAGCGGCAATGAAAATATGCACCTTATTTCGCAACGGTTTGCCGTTAAACTTTCACGTTTGCTGAAGTACAACCACATGAAAGAAAATGAAGAGCCTGCTTCGGGCGAAACCATTTACCTGCGCAGCAAACGTTCGGATGCTGTGAGATTGCGTGCCGGAAATATTCCTGCTTTGCAAATAGATACTGCCTACAACGACAAGGTTTATGATGATCCTAAAAAGAACATTGAAACATCGGCTCCTGTGATGCCCGAAGATTTGTACAGTGTAGAAGCCCATGGAATAAAGGAGGATATGGCATTTTTTCATACAGTACAGGCAGGCGAAACATTGTTCGCAATCGCAAAAAAATACAATGTACAGGTAGATGGAATGAAGAACCTCAACAACCTGCCGAACGAAAATATCAAGGCCGGAATGCGTTTAATTATTAACCCGAACCAACCCGCAATTAAACCAAATGAAGAAAGCGTAATTCCCGGTTACCATGAGGTTAGGCAAGGCGAAACGTTGTATTCCATTGCACGTTTGTACAATACCAGCGTTGGTGAAATAAAAGCGTTGAACGAAATGCAATCGGATACCATTCATGTGGGAGAAGAATTGATTGTGGTACCGTTGAATGGTGAAACAGCAACCGAAGAAAAAGTGAATGATAACCCTGACGAACCGGTTTACCACATGGTGAAAGAGAAAGAAACACTGTATTTCCTTAGCCGGAAGTATGGTGTTACACCGGAACAAATCAGGCGTTTAAATAATATCATCGACAATACCATTCCTGTTGGAGCCAAGCTGAGAATCCGATGACGATACAACAGGATAGGTCATATCACCCGTTGTTTTGGCTCATTCTTGTCCATGCGCTGTATGTTGGTGTGGCCTTACATATCCAAGGTTTTTACCTCATCGATTCATACGGTTATGCTATGCAGGCCGATAATATGATAGCCAATGGTTCGTGGTATGCCGAAGACTGGAATGCACCATTGCTGGTTGATTATTTTTCCATTCGTCCACCACTGTATGCCGCACTGATTGTATTGTTCAGGCTGTTTTCGGCTTCCGTTATTCCACTGTTGTTTCTGCAAAACATCATCAGCATCAGTTCGTGCTGGATGGTTTACCGATTTGGAGTGCGGCAAGGATTTGATTCGAAAATAACCCGGAGACTATTCATCGCTGCAGTTGTATTGTATCCTGCACAAATGATTCATGCCAACTTTGTGATGACCGAAATTGTGTTTCAGTTTTGGCTTGTATGTATATTGATCACACTTTACAATTTCACGCAAGGCCCAACCCGAAAAGGTAGTCTGAGCATAGCGGTTTTACTTGCTTTGTGTTTGCTCACCAAGCCGGTTTCACTTTTTTTGCCGCTTATTGTTTGGACATTTATGTTATGGTTTAGTATCAAACAAAAAACAAGTTGGCGGTTGCTGGCACCACAGTTATTGGTGGTGCTTACGTTTCAGGGAATCTGCCTGCAAAACCAACATGCTACCGGATATTATCATTATAGCAGCATCAAAAGTATCAACCAGTTAAAATACAACGCACGGTACGCATTGATAGCTGCCAATGGAGAAGAGTATGCAGATAGCACCGTGGCTGCAATTATGAAGCAAGCCAATGCCGCCACTGATTACGGAGAACGTTTGCGTATCATGAATGATGAGGCGAATAACATCATTTTTAACAACCCCATTGCGTTTGCCAAAGTATATGCCAAAGGTGTCGTTGCGTTTTGTATCGATCCCGGGAGGTTTGATGTGTTTCATTTTTTTGCAATCGAAGAAAAAGGTACGCTTGGGTTGATGCACGAAATGCAAACCAAAGGAATGAGTGCGCTCGGAGAATACATGCAGAAGGCTCCGGTTGGCGTGCTGCTTTTATTGTTGTTAAGTTTGCTGTGGAACATAACAGTAGTATGCTTGTTTGGATATGGTATCGTTAGGATGCACAATCAAACCCTGCGTAATATGGTTTTTGTGCTGGTTGCATACATTGCCCTGGCAACAGGTCCTGTGGGTGTTTCGAGGTATAGGGTTCCGGTATTTCCGTTTTTACTTATTGGTGTTTTATGCGCATCACACATAATAGCACAACGTAAATCTTCATTCAACCATGCTTGAGTTGCCGTTCGAACCGTTGATCCAACCCCTTCTCTGGCCTGCGTTTTCGGCAGCGGGAGTGGAAGTGTATATCAAACGGGAGGATCTGATTCATCCGTTTGTTTCAGGCAACAAATGGCGTAAACTGAAATATGTATTGATGGATGCGAGGAATATGGGAAAGAATACCCTAGTAAGTTTTGGGGGAGCATATTCCAATCATTTAGTAGCACTGGCCTGTGCGGGTGCCATGTATGGTTTTAACACCATTGCATATGTGAGGGGTGAAGAGGTTAACAATCATATGCTGGGACTTTGCACCACATGGGGAATGGAACTCCGGTTTGTGTCGCGCGAGGTTTATAAAAACAAGCAGGGGTTATTTAATACACACGCCACATCCGATTGGTATTTTATAGATGAAGGTGGAAGAGGAAACCTTGCTGCAAAAGGTTGCGAAGAAATACTTAAGGATGTAAGCGGATTTACCCATGTGGTATGTGCGATCGGAACAGGAACAACATTTTCTGGATTGGCGAAGGCCGCTGCAAACAAAGGGATGCATGCAGATGGCATTTGTGTATTGAAAGGTGCAGAAGAGATAAATACCGAAATTGAAGCAGCCATCGGGCACAGTCTTTCATGGACAATTCACCATGGTTTTCATGGAGGAGGATACGCCAAAACATCACCCGAATTGTGGACGTTTTTGGATTCATTTGCACAACATACCGGAATACTACTCGATCAGGTGTACACGGGCAAAATGTTAAAAGCAGTGATCGAATTGGTGGAACAAGGTTATTATCAAAAAGGAGATAAGGTATTGTTGATTCATACCGGTGGTTTGCTGGGATTGCTGAGCCGGTATGCAGGATGAGCTGTCTGAGCTCCGCTGCTATACCATCGTCAAAATTTTATCTGTGCTTTTTAATCCATGTCCGCTAAACAGCGAAACAATTTTTTCGTTCGGGAATCCCTCCATATACTTCATCAATCCGGCAATGGTGGCTGCGGAGGTGGGTTCGATATAAAACCCTTTTGCCGCACAATCTTTCCAGGCCGCTTTTATTTCAGCTTCTGTTACGGTGATAAAAGAGCCTTTACTTTCTGTTACATATTGCAGAATCTGGTTTCCCCGGATGGGTTTGGCAATGGCAATACCTTCAGCAATCGTAGGCTTTGAGGTAATTTCTGTATAAGCAGTTTGGTTGTTTGCAAAAGCTGCCGCCAAAGGAGCACAATGTTCGCTTTGTACAGCAATGAGTTTAGGCATTTTGTCAATAATACCCGCATGCAGCAAATCCATAAATCCGATGTAACATCCAATAACAAGTGTCCCGTTTCCGGCAGGTAACACCACACTATCGGGGGCTTGCCAGCCAAGCTGTTCGCACACTTCGTAAGCAAAAGTTTTGGTGCCCTGAAAAAAGAAAGGATTCCAGCTATGGCTTGCGTAATACTGTGCCCTTGCGGCTTTCAATGTTACTTCGGCAACATCCTCTCGCGAACCGTTCACAAACTCAATATGAGCTCCATAAGCCTTCATCTGTGCAATCTTTGCAGGTGATGTGTCCTGTTGCAGGTAAATAGTGCACCCAACGGATGCAGCAGCAGCATAAGCCGCAATGGCACAACCCGCATTTCCACTGGAGTCCTGCACTACCTGTTGTATCCCGAGTTCTTTCACCTTGCTCATCAATACGGTAGCACCCCGGTCTTTGTAGGATCCGGTGCTGAATAATTGCTCCTGTTTGACGCCAACGGCATTACCATTAAAGGTCAGATTGAGCAGTGGTGTAAAACCTTCATTCAAAGAAACAATTGCAACATCGGAAAGGATTGGAATGGCTTCGCGGTACCGCCAAAGATTGGGTGGCCGGGAGGATATTTTGGTGAGGGGAAATTGAGCTAAGAAATGGATATCCAGTAGATTACCCTCCGGACTTTGCCAGAGTGGAATAGTAGCTTCGTGAGAGGTAAGCAGCAGTGTATCCTGTAGTTTCATGCGGATTAAAATACGATGATTTTTTTTAATACATATAAAGTTTCCTTAAAATCATGTAGTTATTGTCTTCTTAACAAAATTTTAAGAAACCAAACGTGTAAGTTTGGGGGTACGTAAT
Organism: Bacteroidota bacterium; assembly: GCA_040387195.1. Lineage (GTDB taxonomy): Bacteria > Bacteroidota > Bacteroidia > UKL13-3 > UKL13-3 > UKL13-3. Next base: position 2,031 of record JAZKEF010000028.1, on the reverse strand, counting down.
ATCATTACTATTATTGATTTACGAACAAATACCACGTTTAACCTATTTATTGTTTTGCTATGATGAAAAATATCTACAAATATGTGTGTTTACTCATGCTTTTCGCTGTGTGTTATACAGCGAAAGCGGATCACGTAGTAGGAAGTGATATCACCTATAAATGTACCAGTACTCCCGGAGTATTTGAAGTAACGTTTGTGTTTTATCGCGCATGCACAGGTATTCCGGTTTGCGGAAATACATGCGGTGCAGCATGTACCCGTACGTTACAGATTTTTGGTGCCGATCCAAGTTGTGCATCTTCCAATTTCGGAAGTTTTACGCTTACACTTCAGAGCGTGAGAGACGTTGGGTTAAACCCTGATTGTCCGAATGCAAAAAGCATTTGTACCAACATGAATTGCGTAACTCCGGGAACGTACACTCCTGCCATCGAAAGATATGAGTTTAAAGGTTTTGCCAATATCGGCCCCACTTCGGGTATTCCGGCTTCATGTTGTAATGTCCGGTTTGTATTTACGGAGTGTTGTAGGAATGCGGAAATTAATACGGGTGCAACGTGGCAGAATTTTTATGTTGATGCCGTTGTGAACCGTTGTCATTCGGTAGCACCGTGCAACAGTTCACCGGAGTTGAGTAATGATCCATTTGCAGTAATGTGCGGTGGCGAAAACTATGTATTTAATAATGGTGCGATTGACCCTGATTTTGATTCACTTTCATTCGCATTTGCTCCTGCATTGCAGGCATTCAACAGCTCAGTAACGTATTTACCTCCATTTGCATGGGATAAACCAATGCCATGGTCGGGTGCTGCCAATGCAGAGTTTCCGGGCGGAATCCGTTGCGATCCGTTAACCGGAGATATTTCGTTCACTCCCGGTAATGCCGGTGGTCAAAATTTTTATGGAATCATGTGTATTGTGGTAAAACAATGGAAAACCATTGGAGGAGTCCCCACACTCATAGGCACAACCCGAAGGGATATCCAGATGGTGGTACTGGCCAACTGTCCGCCCAATAACCCGCCACGGCTGGTCACCAATCCACCGAACGGAACCAATCCGAATGCTCCCAAAACAAGCTGGGAAGTATGTGCCGGGGAGCAGTTATGTTTTACCGTAACAGCCAAGGATACAGATTTTATACCTCCGATTATTTCGGATACCACCTACTTAAGCTGGAATGGAGCCTTGGCCTCATTGGGCGCAACCTTCCAGCCAACCTACCTACCGGCCAACCGCAAAAAACCGGCCCCGTTGGGTGGTCCACGCGAGGACCAATATCAGTTTTGCTGGACACCGGATGACAGCCGTGTGAGTAATAACCCGTATTATTTTACCATCTCCGCTAAAGATAATCGCTGCCCGAATCCGGGTCGTGTAACAAGAGCGTTTTCGGTAAAAGTATTGGGACGTGCCGATTTAAAAATAAACAAGGGCGACTCAAGCTGTGGTAAGTTTAAACCTTATTACACCAATAATAAACCGGCTTTCCCGCCTAACCTCACGCAGTGGCAAATCTCCCGTTATCCGGGCGATTTCAGCATGAGCAATAATGCATATGTATTCAACAATGTGGCAACCTGTCCAATGTTACAATTTACGGATCCGGGTAAATACCTGGTGATCTTAACAGCTACCAACCAGGGTTCGAGCGGAATCATGTGTACCCGCGTGTTTTATGATACATTAAAGGTCGACTCAATGGTTAAACCGTTTGTGCATGATACCATCAATTGTAAAGGCGGAACCGTTCCGATTACGGCTATAGCAAAATATGGAAAAGCGCCTTATACCTATAAATGGTATAATAACCTTGCCGAAGCAGGAACAGCATTACCACCATTGAACGCACCTATTTTTACAAATCCTGCTATTGTGGTTTCACCATCGGTAACCAGATCATATACCGTAAAAGTACAGGACTTAGATGGTTGTTTCCGATTCGATTCAGTGAAGGTAAGGGTGACCCCATTGCCGATAGGAATTCTTCCCGACTCAACCAGAATTTGTTTTGGGGATACGTTTA
>JAZKEF010000027.1:0-185269 GCA_040387195.1 Bacteroidota bacterium | reverse complement strand
AAGTAGAGAATGGATTAAGAATTGCCTAGTGTCAGGCTGAGTTTATCGAAGCCTCTACCCAAACAAATCGGTAAATTTATGAGCGAGTGTTTGGTTCTGGGTGTAGTTGGAAAAAACAAAGAAGTAACACGACTCCATCCTGCATTAAAAGTAGAGAATGGATTAAGAATTGCCTAGTGTCAGGCTGAGTTTATCGAAGCCTCCTCCCAAACAAATAGGAAAGTTTATGAGTGAGTGTTTGGTATTAGGTGTAGTAGGAGCAAACAAAGAAGTGACCTTACTCCAACCAGAACAAAAGGTATTGAATGGTTTAAGGATAGCACAATGGTCAGGCTGAGTTCTTCCATTTACGCATTCTCCCACTCAGGTAATTCTTCCAAAAAGGTATAACTCATAAAATCGGGAGTGTATTGAACCACGATATGTTGCAATCCATTGGTAACCAAGAGTTGTTTTACTCCAAAGGCTGAGTTGTAAACTGCAATCTGCTCAAACACAGCTTTATTAATTTCAATATCCGGACTTTTACATTCAATGAGCAATTGCGGCTGTCCATTTTTATTGAACGCCAGAATATCAAACCGTTTTTTGCGTCCGTTCACGTCAAGCCCACGTTCTACAGCCAACAGCGACTGCGGGTAATTTTTGTCTAAGGTTAAATAATGCAAAACGTGTTGTCTTACCCATTCCTCAGGGGTGAGTACCACATATTTTTTCCTTACAATGTCGAAAACATAGTTGGTATTTTGTTCGCTTTTCGTTTTAAACTTGTACGTAGGAAACTTTAATTGCATAACAACGCAAATAAAGCCAAAAAACAGATATGGCAGCCGAAACCGATTTCAATAAATTAATGACCAGCCTCAAAGCGAAGCAGTATGCTCCGGTATATTATCTGTTTGGCGAGGAGCATCATTTTATTGATGAGGTGAGCAATTATATTGAAGCCAACGTGCTCAACGATGGTGAAAAAGGGTTTAACCAAATGGTACTGTATGGCAAGGACTCGGATGTACGTACTATCGTTTCCAATGCCCGAAGATTTCCGATGATGGCACCTTACCAGGTGATCATTGTAAAGGAAGCGCAAAGTTTAAAAGAACTCGATGAGTTTGAAGCTTACTTCGAAAAGCCTGTTCCCACTACTATTCTGGTGATTTGCAACAAAAGCACCAAGCTCGATAAACGTACCAAGTTTTATAAGTCGCTGGCCAAACATGTTATTTTTGAATCAAAGAAATTGTACGATAATCAATTGCCACCATTTATTGAGGCATACCTTAAAAGCAAAGGGTTTAAGATTGGTCCGCGCGCAGTCAATTTGATTGCTGAATCATTGGGTGCCGATATTGGTAAGATTGTAAACGAGCTCGAAAAACTCATCATCAACAAACACGATGAAAAGGAAATTACCGACACGGATGTGGAACTGAAAATTGGTATCAGCAAGGAGTTTAATATTTTTGAACTGATTGGCGCCATGGCCATGAAGAACTCGGCAAGGGCATTCCATATCGCTCACCACATGGGGAAGGCAAAGGATTTCTCCATCATTGCCACACTCATTAACATGAACAACTTTTTTAACAAGGCATACATTGTTAAACAAAGTAAAATCAAGGATAGAGGTGAGCTGCAAAAAAAATACGGTTTCAATTATTATCAGGCTGCCGATTATATAAATGCCGTAACCCGTTATTCCTCTGAAGAACTGGAGAAATGCATCCGCATCATGCATGAGTATGATCTGAAAAGCAAAGGAGTGAACAATATTTCTGCAACACCTGATGAACTACTCAAAGAAGTATTGATTAAAATACTTTAAGTTGTATTATCTATGAATAAATTTCAAAGTAGTAAAGCATGAGGGTGGTTATCACAACCATATTATTAGCAATCACTTTTCAAGCCACCTCACAGAGATTCATATACGATAGTTATGATTCATTATACCGGGCATACAATGTAGGAGACTGGCCAACTGTAACCCGTATTTTGCACACTAAACTGAATAGCCCCAAGCCGGCCGATTCTGCCCGAAGGTCATTAGAGTATTTCTACATTAAGGCGATAGCGGGGTTATTGCGTGATAAAAAAATAAGTGATGATTCTGCTTTAAAAAGTGTAGCATTTCTGAAAGGGAAAGAGATAGTTATGAACGGATTTTATTACCGCACAGCATGCAATGCACACTGTACCTATATTATGGAAAAGGAGCCCAATACCTTCTTTGCTGTTGAAAGTAATCAAAAGGGAAGCAAAGAGTTTTGCCATCTGTATGTTCAAATGAAAGATCCTGTTGAGGAGTATGCTCCGGATAAGCTGGAAGGTAAATTCATTGCTTTTAGGGGAAAGTTAGTTGAAATTACTGTTGAAGATAAACAACCCCCACGGTTTAAACTGGTCTTCAAGGATGCAAGATATTGTTGAATAGTTGTGAAGAGAGCCGAGCGTCAACGAAAATAAAGCCATTGTTCTTAAAACAAAAAAGCCCGTTCAACATAATTGAACGGGCTTTTTAATATGTGATATTAATTACGCATTGTTCTTATGCAGCGTGCTTCTTTTTCTTCCGTAAACAAAGTAAATCACAATACCTACGGCCATCCAGCCAAAAGCCACGGTCAAGGTTTGTGCATCCAATCCAAAAATCATCAGCGTACAAATGGCGGCACCCAATACCGAAACGATGGGAGCCAATGGCGTACGGAACGGTCTTTCAATTTCAGGCGATTTAACGCGCAAAATCCATACCCCTAAACTCACCAGCACAAATGCAAACAAAGTGCCGAAGCTGGTTAAGTCACCTGCTACGTGTCCCGGAACAAATGCAGAAAACAAGCCCACAAACACAAACAGAATCCAGTTGGCTTTGTAGGGAGTGTTGTATTTTGGATGCAATGCACCAAAGGCTTTCGGAATCAAACCATCATTGCTCATGGTATAAAAAATACGGCTTTGTCCCATCAGCATTACCAGGATTACGGAGCTGAAACCAGCCAGAATAGCTACTGTAACGGCTGTTGCAAGCCAGCTATAATTGGTCATATAGGTTGAAATGGCATAGGCCACCGAAGCTTCACGTCCTTTTTCAGGATCAACAAATTCTTTCCAGTTGGCTACACCGGTGAGTACGTGCCCGAATAAGATATACAGAATAGTGCACACCACAAGTGAACCTAAGATTCCAATCGGCATATCGCGTTTGGGGTTTTTGGCTTCCTGAGCTGCAGTACTCACTGCATCAAAACCAATGAAGGCAAAAAATACGATGGCAGCACCACCCAACACTCCACCCCAACCATGTTTGTTCCAGCCGGTATAATCTGCAATTATTTTTCCTGCATTATCTACAACAGGAGCAGTTCCTTCAGGAATTAAATAGGGAGTATGATTTTCAGGTTTGATGTATTGCCATCCTAAAACGATGAACAAAATAACAATGGCCACTTTTACAAATACAATAATCATATTCACCATTGCCGATTCCTGCGTTCCGCGAATAAGCAATAAAGTAAGGAGTAATAAAATAACCAAAGCCGGAGCATTCATATATCCTTGGTGAAATACACCCATCGAGTCGGTGAAACTCTCAAAGGGAGAGTGACACCATTCATATGGGATAGCCCCATCAAAGAGCTTGTTTAAATATTCACTCCATGCAATACTTACAGTAGCAGCTCCAAGTGCATATTCCATCACCAATGCCCAACCAATAATCCATGCAACAATTTCACCCATCGTGACATAACTATAGGCATATGCACTACCGGCAATCGGAATCATGGCAGCAAATTCTGCATAACACAATCCGGCAAACGCACAACCAATAGCCGCAATCACAAACGACATGGTAACTCCTGGTCCTGCAGCTTGTCCTGCAGCCGCAGCCGTCCTTACAAACAAGCCCGCACCAATGATGGCACCGATTCCCAGCGCAATTAAGTTACCTGCTCCCAAGGTCCTTTTTAGTCCTCCTTTTTCCGATTGATGCGAAACGGCAAGCATTTCGTGCAATGATTTTTTGCGGAATAAACTCATGTTGTATCTAGTTAGTTATGGTTGGAAAGATATATATTTTTTGAAAAAGTGAAGGTAAATTATTCAAGCATCATTTTGCACAGGTCCTCAGCAATTTTGCTGCCCAGCGCAATTCCCATTCCATTCAACCTGGCACCAACCAGTTGCCTGTCGGATAGTTTTTGTACAATGGGTAATTTGTTTTTACCAAAAGCCATAATACCCTGCCATGAATGTTCAATGGTGTATTGTTGGTTAGGAACAATCATTTCGGCAAGGTAGAACTCAAGTTGCTGAACGATTTTACTATTGGATGCAAACTCGGTTGTTTGTTCTGTTTCAAAATCAAGGTTACGTCCACCCCCCAAAATTATTCTGTTTTCGAAGTTTCGGAAATAATAATAGCCCTCATCAAAACTAAATACCCCTTTGAAAGGAAGATTTTCGATGGGAGAAGTGCAGATTACCTGTCCGCGGCCGGGAGTTATTTCCAGTTGAGGCACCAACGTTTTGGTAAATGCGTTGGTACAATAAGCAACCTTATCGCAGGTAAACGTAAAGGACTCATTAAATCCGGATTTTACACTTACCGAAACAGTGCCGGGTAATTCAGCCACGTGTTCAACCTCCGCACCGGTCATGATTTTTACCCGCAAAATGCTTGCATAATTACTCAGTGTCTGCATCATCTTACCGGTATCCAGCTGCCCTTCAAAAGGATTGAGAATAATGGTTTTTACCATTTCCTTATTAAACCCGAAACGTTCAACCAGTTCAGGTTTCTCATAAAAAACCTTATTGTTAAAAATGCGTTCGAGCAATACGTTCATGTCATACAACTTGTCTGAATTGACGGTGTCTTTTTGCATCACCAACTCAAATCCTCCGTTGTGCTGGAAGTCAATATTATCATCACCCAAACGTTTGCGCAATAAGTACAATCCAATCCATCGGTCTTCAATCAGCTTTAAAAAGGCATCTTCACCCATCAGTTCCAAATCGCTTTGTTTTTCGCTAAATGAACCGACACATGCAAAGCCGGCATTTTTAGTACTGGCTCCGGTTGGTAATAAACCACGTTCCAATACTAGTACCGTAGCCTTTGGTTTTTTTTCCTTGATAGCGCAGGCTGTTGATAGTCCTGTAATTCCTGCACCGATAATAATGTAATCGTAATGAGTAAATGTTTTATGTTCCCAAAAACTGAGCATAGGTAAATTGGTTTTCAGCAAGATGAGGAAAAAAGTTCAATTTCCAAGGTAGGAACGCAGAGACGCAAAGGCGCGGAGGAGAGAGGCGAAACCAAGAGTTTGACTGCGGTCATCGAAGTCGAATGTCAGACTGAGTTTATCGAAGTCATTCAACAATGTAAAAAATATGAGCAGTATCGGATTGAAGGGTAAATGAAATGAGTCTTCCTTCAGGGGATGATACCGATTTATGTATGCCAAACCCATTATTGGTAACAACGGAATAAGCAACCGGATATACTTTTGATGGCGTTTGGTATTGATTAATAAGAGTGCCTTCAATGAGTGTGATATTTCCGTTTTGATAAGGTCCGAATAAAAAGGCTGTTCCAAATGCACTCAAACTATAATGGGTTACTTGCTGGTTGGTGTTGTCATGCCGTTCCACCGATACGGCAAAAGCTCTTTGGTTGGCTGGTATAAAGTTGTTGGAGTCAATAATAGAAGACGATAACAAACTTAACTTTGCCGAACAATTCACTTCTTTTCGGGGAGTACTACAGCTCCCATCAATTTTATATGATGGTGAGGTATCATAGGTGCCTGATAGCTGAATGTAAATTGTTTTCCCATGAGAGTCTTTAAAAACCAGTCGCTCATTTAAGGAATAGGGTAATTGACCCATTGATGGTGAACCAGCTGCACAGTTTTTGTCATCGCTGCAGCAAGAGTTCAGGATAAATGAACTATATCCGAAACACACAAGTGTGATCAATTTTAAAACCGGAAATCGCATAGGGGATGTAATTGGTTCAATATCAAAGATAGCGTATCCCAAACAAAAAACAGCCACCCGAAGGCAGCTGTCAAGGAAAATATTAAATGTTAAAATTCGAAATCAGAAACCAAAAATTCTTTAAGTCTCAATTCGGAAATCTCAAATCTCAAATTAATTCACAACCCAGGTTTCTCTTCCTGCAATCAATTTATCCAGATCACCTGCACCATAACTTTCAATGGCATGGTTAATCTGGTTGTTGAACAATACATCAAACGGAGTTTTGTTGCTGTTTACGTAAAACACACCGAAGGGACGAGGGAAATGACCTTCCACATTCGGATCGTCATAAAAGCGTGAAAGAATTTGTGCCTTTACTAAATCCGTTTCGTCATGAATCCACAAATCATTTGCCGAAACATCTGCAACGTTTACAATCATCGGTTTAAAACCATCGAGCTTGATGCCAAGTTCTGAGTTCTCTCCAAAGATCAACGGTTTGCCATGTTCCATCATTAACGTTTGTTGTTTCTTGCTGCCTTTTTCGGTGAAGATTTCAAATGCACCATCATTGAATACGTTACAGTTCTGGTAAATCTCTACCAATGAAGTTCCTTTATGTTCGTATCCTCTTTTGATAATTGCCTGTTGGTGTTTCGGGTCACGGTCCATGGTACGTGCCACAAATGTAGCATCGGCACCCAAACACAATGCAATCGGATTAAAAGGATAATCCAACGAGCCCATTGGAGTTGATTTGGTAACCTTACCTTGCTCCGAAGTTGGTGAGTATTGTCCTTTTGTCAAACCATAAATCTGGTTGTTGAACAACAATACATTTAGGTCCGGATTTCTGCGTAACATATGGATGAAGTGGTTTCCTCCAATACTCATCGAATCTCCATCACCCGTAATTACCCATACTGATAAATCTGGACGCGTAGATTTCAATCCGGTTGCAATAGCTGTTGCTCTTCCGTGAATCGAGTGCATTCCAAACGTATCCATATAATAAGGGAAACGAGAAGAACATCCGATTCCGGAAATAAATACAAACTCTTCTTTTGGTCGGCCCAAATCGGGCAACACAGTTTGTACTTGTTTTAAAATGCTATAATCACCACAACCGGGGCACCAACGAACCTCTTGGTCTGACGAAAAATCTTTCGATGTTAATTTAACTGTTTCTGTTGTCATACTGTTTCTATTAGAAAACTGTTATTAAATCTAATTCTATTATGGAGCCGCATAGTTATGCGGCTCTACAAGGAAATATTGGCTAGGCCAATATTTCCTTGATTTTATTCACCACCTCATGCGACATGAATGGTTGTCCTTGAATTTTGTTGTACGGAATGGCATCCACAAAATATTTGTCGCGGATGATTTTTACCAACTGTCCATTGTTCAATTCGGGCACCACAACTGTTTTAAACTTGCTCATCAATTCACCTAAATTTTTAGGGAACGGACTCATGTAGCGAACATGTGCATGCGAAACTTTATGACCTTCTTCAATCAATTGTGCGGTTGCTGTTTTCAGTGCACCATATGTTCCACCCCAGCCTAGAATTAACAGATCTCCGCTATCGGCTCCGTTGTCAATGGTTTGTTCAGGAATATAGTTTGCAACCAGATCCACTTTCTCCTGACGCAGTTTCACCATCAGTTCATGGTTGTCAGCATCATAAGAAATATTTCCGGTGATGTTTTGTTTTTCCAATCCGCCAATGCGGTGTTCCAACCCTTTTGTTCCGGGTACTGCCCATGGACGAGATAATTTTTCATCTCTCATGTATGGCATAAATTTATCATCACTCGCACTACGCTCTTTGGCAAATGCAACGCTGATAGGAGGCAAGTCGGCTGAATTTGGATATTTCCATGGTTCGGCTCCATTGGCAATGTAACCATCACTTAAAAAGAATACCGGAATCATATGTTCCAATGCAATTCGGCATGCTTCGTATGCCAGTGTAAAACAATCGGAAGGAGATTGAGCGGCCAGAATAACAACAGGACATTCACCATTTCTACCATAATACGATTGCAACAAATCAGATTGTTCCGTTTTTGTTGGCAAACCAGTACTTGGTCCGGCACGCTGCACATTCACGATTACTAATGGTAACTCAAGCATAGTAGCCAAACCAATGGCTTCCGTTTTCAGTGCAATACCCGGTCCCGAAGAACCTGTAATGGCTAAATGTCCACCAAAAGCTGATCCGATAGCAGCACAAATGCCCGCAATTTCATCTTCGGCCTGAAAGGTTTTGATGTTGAAATTTTTATATTTTGATAACTCATGCAATACATCCGATGCAGGAGTGATAGGGTATGTTCCGTAGAATAAAGGCAAGGTAGATTTTACCGATGCAGCAATTAAACCGTAGGCAGTAGCCTGGTTTCCCATAATACTGCGGTAAATGCCGGGTTCCATTTTGGCAGGTGCAACGGTGTAACGTTGTGCAAACATTTCTGTTGTTTCACCATAACTCCATCCGGCCTGCAATACTTTGATATTTGCATCGGCAACGGCTTGATTTTTCTTGAACTTGGAGGTAAGAAACGCAATCGTATTTTCAATCGGGCGTTGGTACATCCAATACAATAAACCGAGCACAAACATATTTTTGCAACGGTCAATTTCCTTGGTTCCAAGTCCGCTGTCGGCAAGGGCTGCACGGGTAATTTTGGTAACGTCAATTTCTTTAACGTCATATCCGTCCAGACTTCCGTCTTTCAGCGGATTCTTATCTTCCGGCACATTGGCCAAACGCATGTTTTTGGCATCAAAACCATCCGTGTTCACGATAATCACACCGCCTTTTTTCAGGTTTTTGATGTTAGCTTTTAAAGCCGCAACATTCATTGCAACCAATACATCGCTCTCGTCACCGGGAGTATTAATTTTGGTTGAACCAAAGTGAATCTGGTATCCCGAAACACCGGCAAGTGTTCCGATAGGAGCCCTGATTTCGGCAGGGAAATCAGGAAACGTGGCTAAATCATTTCCAAATAGTGCGGCAGCATTGGTAAATTGGGTTCCGGTTAATTGCATTCCGTCTCCCGAATCGCCTGCAAATCTTATAACTACCGACTCCAGGGTTGTCTCTGTTGTACTCATTTCTCGTAAATAATGGAATCACAATATTAACAATTAAGCGGTAAAAAAAGCGAATAACCGTTAGGATTAATCGAAGGCTGATAAACGTCAGGAATAATGGGAAGTCATTTCATGATGAATCCTCAAAAAAGTGCAGATTATTGATGTTTTTTGCTCCGTTAACGAAGGTCTGCGCTCCGTTAACAGAGCTTTTTACTCCGTTCATGAAGGTCTGTGCTCCGTTAACGAGCCTTTTTACTCTGTTCTCAGAGGTTTGTGGAAGGATAACGGACCTTTCTGATCTTGCCCACTGGGTTTATGGTTAAAAGTTAAAATTCCGTTAAGTTCGCGGCACAAATACACAATAATGTCAGTTAGAATTTTTGTCACCGGAGGTACTTTCGATAAGGAATACAATGAGCTGAACGGTCAGCTTTTTTTTAAGGATACCCATATTCAGGAGATTCTGAAACTGGGAAGGTGTAAGGTTGATATGAGCATCCGCACTTTAATGCTGGTAGATAGTCTGGAGATGACCGACACCGACCGCAGTATTATTGTCGAAAGTTGCAAGCGTGCTGAGGAGGATCGCATCGTGATTACCCACGGAACCGATACCATGACGATAACGGCAAAAGTATTGGCAGAAAATATTATGGATAAAACCATCGTTATTACCGGAGCGATGATTCCATACAAATTTGGATCAAGTGACGGACTCTTTAACCTGGGAAGTGCATTAGCCTTTGCACAAACATTGCCCCATGGAGTATATGTTGCAATGAATGGTAAATACTTTAATTGGGACAATGTAAAAAAGAACAGGCAAACCGGATTTTTTGAAGAGGCATAAATGCCAAAATAAGTTCAAATTATTTAAATCCGAAATTCAAAAGAATGTAGCGTCACGATTTATCGTGCCAGTTAAAATTAAATGGTAACAAAAGATATGAAAGTAGCACTTATAACAGGAATAACAGGACAGGACGGAGCATACTTAGCGGAGTTTTTGCTGAACAAAGGATATTTTGTACATGGCATCAAACGCAGAAGTTCGATGTTCAATACCGATAGAATTGACCATTTGTACCAGGATCCACATGAACGTAATGTGAATTTAAAATTGCACTATGGCGATTTAACGGACTCCACCAACCTGATCCGCATCATACAGGAAACGCAACCGGATGAAATTTATAACCTTGCTGCGATGAGTCATGTGCAGGTTAGTTTTGAGGAACCCGAGTATACAGCCAATGCAGATGGTATTGGCACATTAAGGATTTTGGAGGCATTGCGCATTTGTGGATTAACCAACAAAACGAAAGTGTACCAGGCATCAACGTCTGAGTTATATGGATTGGTTCAGGCCGTTCCACAAAGTGAAACAACGCCATTCTATCCACGTTCTCCGTATGCAGTTGCTAAAATGTATGCTTACTGGATTACGGTAAATTACCGTGAAGCATATGGCATGTATGCCTGCAATGGAATTTTGTTTAACCATGAAAGTCCGATTCGCGGAGAAACATTTGTAACCAGGAAAATTACGCGTGCGGCAGCAAAGATTGTGTTGGGCATGCAGGATAAAGTATTCTTGGGAAACCTGAATGCACAGCGCGATTGGGGACATGCAAAGGATTATGTAGAGGCTATGTATCTTATTTTGCAACAGGAAAAACCTGAAGATTATGTTATAGCAACTGGAGTTACTACACCGGTGCGTGAGTTTGTAAAAATGAGTTTTAAGGATGTAGGGATCACACTAGCTTTTAAAGGGAAGGATGAAAATGAAATTGGTTTTGTAGAATCGATAGACGAAACCCGCTTGAAAGAATTGGAAATTTCTTCCTGCCATTTAAAGGTAGGTCAGGAAATTGTAGCTGTTGATCAGCGTTACTATCGTCCTACGGAGGTGGACTTGTTGATTGGAGATCCAACCAAAGCACAAACCAAACTCAACTGGAAACCAAAGTATGACTTGCCTGCATTGGTAAAGGATATGATGAAAGGGGATTTAAAATTGATGAAAAAAGAACTCTTCTTAAAAACATCTGGATTTAAAACACTTAACTATTTCGAATAATGGAAGAGTTGTTGGCGATTGGTAATTATTATTAGCAAAACGCCAGCGGCCAACAGCCAATTGCTAACATGGAAAAGAACGCAAAAATATACATCGCAGGACATAAAGGAATGGTTGGTTCTGCCATGCATCGAAAACTGGTGAAGGAAGGATATACCAACATCATCGTTCGTACATCGAAGGAACTTGACTTAAGCAATCAGCAAGCTGTTGCAGATTTTTTTGACAAGGAAAAACCGGATTACGTTTTTTTGGCTGCCGCTAAAGTGGGTGGGATTGTTGCCAACAATACTTATCGTGCTGATTTTATTTATCTTAACCTGATGATTGAGTCGAATATTATTCACCAGTCATATCTAAAGGGGGTTAAAAAACTCATGTTCTTCGGATCATCATGCATTTATCCGAAATTGGCCCCCCAACCGTTAAAGGAGGATTACCTGTTAACGGGGGAGTTGGAATACACCAATGAACCATATGCTATTGCCAAGATTGCCGGTATCAAACTATGTGAAAGTTATCGCGATCAATACGGATGTAATTTTATTTCGGTAATGCCAACCAATTTGTATGGATATGGCGATAATTACCATCCCAACCATTCGCATGTACTACCCGCTTTGATCCGCAGAATTCATGAAGCAAAAGAAAATAAAACACCCGTAATCGAAGCATGGGGAACGGGTACGCCATTACGTGAATTTTTATTTGTAGATGATGTTGCCGATGCGTGTTTTATGCTGATGGAGCAATACAATGAAAAGCAATTTGTGAATGTTGGTTATGGGGAAGATATCTCCATCAAGGACTTAACTGATCTCGTAAAAAAGGTAGTGGGTTATGAAGGTGAGATTCGCTTTGACGTAAGCAAACCCGATGGAACACCCCGCAAACTAATGGATGCAACCAAACTGCGCAGCATGGGTTGGAAACCAAAAATCAATTTAGAAGAAGGAATTGCAATTGCCTATCAGGATTTTTTGAAAGGGCATTTTAGAGATGTATAGTTGAGAAAGAGGGGTCAGCAGTTGGCAGTCCGCGGTCAGCTGTGAGAACACTTTTGTGAGTTTCACACAGAGAAAAATACCAAGAAGCACAAAGTCCACAGAGTATTGTCACGCATAATTTAGAAAATGAATCGCTGTGGCCGTTGTGTCCCCAAAGTCTATGTCGCTGCTATCGCTGCGGTTAAATCAAATTTCATTTGGAGCAGTAAAACCAATCAGCGCAATCAATTTCCATTTTAGATATTCAGTATTTTTTATCCATTAATTATTTCGAATTTCTCCCCTAAGCGTCTTCCAGCGAAGCAAACTCTTTAGCAAACTTGATCACCCTATCATCGATAATAATATCCTTATACCGTATCGGTTCGCGTAGAATCAACCCTTCAAAAGTGCGGCACCTGCTTAGAGCAACATACAATTGTCCATGCGCAAAAGTACCACCACCCATTTCCAGAATCATTTTATCAAAGGTTAATCCCTGGCTTTTATGAATAGTGATAGCCCATGCAAGTTTGATGGGAAACTGTTTAAACGTCCCGATCACTTCACTTTTAACCCTGCGGTTCATGGCATCCCACTTATACAATTTGTTTTCCCAGGTCTCCATTCTCACTTCCTCAATGTCGCCATTGGCCAGCTCTACTTCAATTTTATCGGGTGCAAGTTTGTGTACTTTTGCGATGGTTCCATTTACCCATTTTCGGGTTTCGTGGTTCTTAATAAAAATAACCTGCGCACCTTCTTTTAAAACCAATACCTCTTCTGTAGGTAGTTGCTTCATGCTAAATTCATTTTCCACAATTCCTTTGAATACATACTCCACACTTCCCAGTTTGCTCAAGTTAAATTCGTTGATGCCGGCTGCTGTATTGTTGCGTGTGCAAAGCGTTACACATAGATCATCCGTTGTCGGTTCAAAATAGCGATCTATACGGCTGTTTAGTCTTTCCAGGTCACTGTCGCCTGCTTTTTTCAATCTGATGGAATCCAGCAATGCAATAAAATCCGGGTCCGACTGACGGTATACTTTTCTGAGTTCAATACAGCTCAGATGCAATTCGCGAAACACACGGGCATCAAAAAAATAATGGCTGTTGTAGTATTCAGTAAACAGGTATCGCTCCACTTCATTGTTTTGCACTACCGGTTCCAACTGAAACAGGTCCCCGAAAAAGATGACCTGTTTACCACCAAAAGGTTTACTCGGATCACCACCGTTTACGCGCAGTGATTGGTCGATTGCATCAATCAGGTCGGCACGTAACATAGATACCTCATCAATAATGAGTGTATCAAGTTTATGGAGGATTTTAAACTTATCAGTTGCTTTTGAAAAACGATGGATCTCCTCATCATCCTGCACAATAGGGCGAAAGGGAAGCCTGAAAAAGGAATGCACTGTGCTGCCTCCGACATTAATGGCCGCAATGCCTGTAGGTGCCAATACCACCACCTGCTTTTTGGTGTTTTTAACAAAATGCCTGAGCAGGGTAGATTTACCTGTACCCGCTTTCCCGGTAATAAAGATGCTCTCATTGGTATTCTCCAACGCTTCAAACGTGCGTTTAAAATGCGAACTATTATAGTCTATTTCACTGTTTTGAAGGTTGGTTGAGGCGTCTTGCATGATGGTTCGAATATCCGAAAAAGTGCAGAGCCTATGGGTTATTTTTATAAACAAACTGTGCTGTATGGAAACTACGTATATTGTACAATGCGTATCCTTATCCTGCTTGTATATTGTTTACCTTTTCAACTGTTGGCACAGGATCACCTCATCCGCGTTAGCTACGATAATGATTTTTTCAGCGCCACCGATCAGTATTATACACAAGGTGTGCGGCTGGAATATATTGCTCCTGTGTTTCAGCATTCACCTGTTCGGTATGTGTTGTTGCATCCCCAATATGTTTCGACAGCCTATGCAGGAATAGCAATTGAGCGTGACGGATTCACACCCAGCGGTATTCGAATCGATCGGATTCCATACGGAGATAGGCCTTATGCGGGAACCATGTTTGTGTCGCAGTTTTCAATTATATTCAACAGGGAAAAGTGTACACGCATATTTTCGCAGGTTGATTTGGGTATGATGGGCCCAGTTGTGGGAGGGAAGGAGGAGCAAACGGGTATTCACAGGGCTATTGGCAATATTCTTCCATTGGGATGGGAATACCAGATTGCCAATGATGTGATAGTGAACTATACTGCGCAGTTGGAAAAAGGAATCGTTCACCAACATCATGTAACACTTACCGGATTTACACAAGCAAGAGCGGGGACAATATATACAGATGCCTCAATGGGCACAATGATCAGGGTAGGGTTGATGAATGATTATTTCTCCAATTTGGGTATTACAAAAAGCGAAGGCTCCAGAAAGATTCAGTGTTATGGTTTTACAAGGGCTTCAGGCAAAGCAGTAGCCTATAATGCAACCATGCAGGGAGGGTTGTTCAGTGAAAGTACTTACACCTTACCCTCGTCATCCATTAAAAGATGGGTGTTGCAAGGCAGCTACGGAATTATAATTGCATATAAACGTTTACAATTGGAATACACCAAAATTCACATTTCCCCGGAATACAAAAACGGACTTTCTCACGGCTGGGGCCACTGTAATATTTCATTCTGCTTCTAACAAAAAAAGTCAATCCGTGAGGATTGACTTTTTTTAGCTATTGAAATTTTCAATTCGCAATTACGAATTCTCAATTTCTTCTTAGTATCTGTACATTTCGGCTTTAAACGGACCCTCTGCAGCTACACCGATGTAATCAGCTTGTTCTTTAGAAAGTTTCGTTAAAGTAGCACCGATATGAGCCAGGTGCAATGAAGCAACTTTTTCATCAAGGTGTTTAGGCAATACATACACTTTGTTTTCGTATGCAGATGTATTGGTCCACAATTCGATTTGTGCCAATGTTTGGTTTGAGAATGAGTTACTCATTACAAATGATGGGTGACCCATAGCGCAACCTAAGTTTACCAAACGACCTTCAGCAAGGATAATTACTTCATGTCCTTCAACATTGTAAATGTCAACCTGAGGTTTGATGGTATTTTTAGTTGCACCAAAGTTTTTGTTCAACCATGCCATATCAATTTCGTTGTCGAAGTGACCGATATTACATACGATTGATTTATCGCGCATGGCTTTGAAGTGACGATCAGTGATGATGTTCACGTTTCCGGTAGCCGTTACAAAGATATTTGCACGGGTACAGGCTTCTTCCATGGTAACTACTTCAAATCCGTCCATTGCAGCCTGCAACGCACAGATCGGATCGATTTCGGTAACCAATACACGTGCACCTGCACCGCGCAATGATTCTGCCGAACCTTTTCCTACATCACCGTAACCGGCAACAACAGCAACTTTACCTGCCATCATAATATCGGTAGCTCTGCGGATAGCATCAACCAATGATTCTTTACATCCGTATTTGTTGTCAAATTTAGATTTGGTAACAGAATCGTTCACATTGATGGCCGGCATTACCAACGTACCCTTTTTCATACGCTCATATAAGCGGTGAACTCCGGTAGTGGTTTCTTCCGATAGACCTTTGATATCAGCAGTCATTTCAGGAAAGCGGTCAAAAACCATATTGGTCAAATCACCTCCGTCATCCAAAATCATATTCAATGCTTTTCCGCCTTCAAATGCAGTTAATGTTTGCTCGATACACCAGTCAAATTCCTCTTCGTTCTGACCTTTCCATGCATAAACAGGGATACCTGCAGCAGCAATAGCAGCAGCAGCGTGATCCTGGGTTGAGAAAATATTGCAAGAACTCCAGGTTACTTCAGCACCCAAAGCTTTTAAGGTTTCAATTAAAACAGCAGTTTGGATGGTCATGTGCAGACAGCCTGCAATGCGCGCACCCTTCAGTGGTTGTTGAGGACCATATTCCTTACGGATACTCATCAAACCAGGCATTTCAGCTTCTGCCAATTTAATTTCTTTGCGTCCCCATTCTGCTAGGGAAATGTCTTTTACCTTGTAAGGCAAACGAGATGTTGTTTGTGTCATATATATTTAAACGAATTGTTTGTGTTGAAAAGGATGGCAAATATATTGTTTATGTTGCACTTGTGAAAATATTTTACTTTTAAACAATATCTGGTAAGGTTTTGTTTTACTGACAATAATTCAGTGATTCGGCCGTGGCTTAATCATTGACTATTCATAAATCTCAATTCATAACTCATAAATTACAAATATCGTATGCCATATCCGGAAATGTTAGTAGCTCCAATGAGAGCGCAATTAGAAGAAGTAGGCTTTACTTCGTTGATGACACCATCAGATGTTGAAGGTGCTTTAACAGATAAAAGCGGAACTAAATTATTGGTTTTTAACTCTGTATGTGGCTGTGCAGCAGGTACTGCACGTCCTGGTGTAATGAAAGCGGTGAAAGAATCGGTTAAAAAACCTGACACCTTGCTGACTGTTTTTGCCGGACAGGAAACGGATGCGGTAGCGAAAGCTCGTGAATTTACCGCTCCATACCCACCATCATCACCAAGCATCGCCTTGTACAAGAACGGGGAATTGGTTCATTTCATCGAACGCCACATGATTGAAGGACGCAGTGCAGAAATGATTGCAGCCAACCTGCAAGCGGCATTTGACGAGTTTTGTTAAACTATGCTAAATAATATTGATTACGAAAGCAGCTCTAACGGGCTGTTTTTTTTGTGATCAGCCGGCTTACCTTTCGGATTTTTTTCCAGTCCCGTTCATCGGCAATGAGGATATTCGAGAGGTAATTCGCCAATTGAACGGCAACATCAGGTTGCAGGGAACTGAGCTTTTTGTGAGTTTTCATAATCTACCTACGGAGAATTCTATGCCATAGATTTTGTTAATCCCCCAAAAATACTTAAAAAAGCTATATTTAAAACAAAACGCTTATAAATGAGTTATTTATAAGCGTTTGTTTTTGGTAGTAAATGAGACGACTCTTTACCTTGGAAATGAAGGATGGGGAAAATTTACCCAAAAAGCAATCCCGTTTATTTCATATGGGTAAAAATAATAGCTACTAAAAGAAGAGAAGCAAAGTGGTAACCGGTATTGATGAAGAATAACTTCCAGGATTTCCTTTCCCATACGGTAGAGCCTAAAGCACCCGGAAAGTAAAAGCCTAACCAGGTAAAGATAGCGGCTGCTAAGGCATTGCCTGCAGGCGACATCGGAGAAGGTGCATGTCCCCATGTTGTTGGATCCCATACCGCAATGTTATGGGCAAAAACCCATGCCATGAAAAAATTCCCGATGATCATAAAGATCATCCCTTTGGCCAGTTCCGACCCGGGCGGTTTTTCATCCATGTTGTATCCCATCTCCTTACCCCATGCTTTCCCGAAGAGAGGGGTGTACCATAAAAACCCTAAAACAAAATTCGCTACAACTGCAATAACCAACGCCACCATGTTAATGTGAATGTTTTCCATTGTTTACCTCCTTTTTATTAAGTGAATGATACCTCAAGTTATAAAAAGGAATGGTAAAACAATTGGTTATGAGGAGAGTGTGGAAAAATGGTCATTGGTTGTTTGTATCTTTTTGTTTTAATGTTACACCGAATTGGGTCTTTAAATGCCTTCTGCTTGCAAGGGTGGAATTATATGACACAGATAATCATAAGTTTATAGATTGGACGGCTGAATTTAATGTATATTAAACTTTTTAATATATTTGTGATATGACAGTTGAAGAATATGTTAACGAATTACAGGAGGACCTTAAGGCTAAATGGGAAATATTTGTGGTTTTATGGAATAATCCTGCCCATGTCGATTATGAGAAAGCTAAATTTGAATGGCAATTAGCTAATAACAAATACCGCGAGTTCACAAATAAACTCATCAACAATCTTCATATAAATATTGACAGCAATGTGGATGATATGAATTGGAATTAGGTTGAGCAAAGCAAAACTAAAGGGTTGATTTTTAAAGGTAGAACACTAATAACGAGTTTAATTCATTTGTGGTTTAGTCTTTAATAACTGATATTACAACTTAATCTATACTAATTGTAAGGTAATATGAAGTTGATTAACTTTGGATTTTAAGCACACAAAATTATGATAGCAAACATTTATCTCAACTTTAACGGCAACTGTGAAGAGGCCTTTACGTTCTACAAATCTGTTTTCGGAGGAGAGTTCTCATATGTTGGACGGTTCAGTGAAATGCCTCCGCAGGAAGGTGTCCCTCCAATGCCTGAAGCTGATGCCAACAGGATCATGCATATCTCACTGCCATTGGGTGAAGGAAGTGCACTCATGGGTAGCGATACCGGAGGCGAGTGGGCACCGGGCTTTAATCAGGGAAACAACTTCTCTATTTCATTATGCCCCGAGAGCCGCGAAGCAACCGATAAATTATATGCAGCACTTTCTGCAGGAGGTAAAACCAATATGCCCATGAATGAAACATTCTGGGGCGATTACTTTGGCATGTGCGAAGACAAATTCGGCATCAACTGGATGTTCAGTTACAATGAGCAGGGGCAGAAGGCCTAAATATTGTTGAGCCCACGAACGTATGTTAAAAACAGAAAGCTTCAGCACTGCTGAAGCTTTTTGTTTTAAGTACCGGTAAGTGAGGAAATGCCAGTTCAGCGCTTGGGTGGTTGTAACATCCCCACACGGTTACCTTCCGTATCGATAAACGATATATACTGCCCGATGCCCGAAATTTCTACGGGTTCGCCTAATGTTTTTCCTCCGGCATCCATTACTTTTTGAATCGAGTCTTTCAGGTTTTCTACAGATACCACAACTGATGGAATAGCAGGATTTGTATCGTCGGGTTTGTAAAAACCACCATTAATGTTTCCCGGTGTTTTAATCATCATATCGCCATCCACCTCCGTTGTTCCGGCCAACACATAATTGTCCATATCACTACCCAACTGGTTCATCTGCCATCCAAAAGCTTTGGAATAAAAATCCATTACACGCTGAGGGTTTTTGTAAGGCATTTCAAAATGTACTACAGGATCTGATTTCATACGTTTACATATTAAAGGTTGATAATGGAAATCATTACTGCAAAAGTGGTGCAACAATTTACCAAAGGCTCTGCCTCCAATGTTGATAGGAATGTTGGTTTAATGTAAGGAGTTGATGATATCCGGGGTGGGAAAAAAAAGTCGCATTCATTATAGACCTTATAGAATAGTTATATGTTGAAGAACACAGCTCTGGAGATACTAAAAAGGCTCCGGCATTTTTGTCGAAGCCTTTGAGTAATCGCAAGCGGAGGAGTGTTTAACAAAGGGGTGCTACATCTCACACCAGCTATTTTGCCCTGGCTCCAGACAATGCCATATTAAAGAAATTGTAGTCGGTCATAGGGGCATCTGTTATATCAATGTTTCTTCCTATGGTAACTACTTGTCCTCTGTGATAGGTACTGTGGTTGAATACATGTTGGAGGAATTCATACCGTGGCATTTCTCCCTTTACCCAAGGGGTATCCAGGTATACTTTTTCCAGCAGATCCTCTTCCGTGAATTGCTGTATACTGTTCAACATCCTTCCGGATTGTTCGATCAGCTCGTTTGTGATCTCGTTTTCATTCAGTTCAGTTGCATGATAACGCTCCGGTACCGGAGGTGTCCCTGAAGTAACAGATTGCCAGAATTCCTGAGTGGCCAGAATATGGTTAAGTGTTTTAAGGATACTGGAAAAGCTTGAAGGTACTTCTTTTTCAAGCGATCCGGATGTTTTAGTTCTTAACCATTCTACCATTGTTTGATTTGCCCATAGGTTGTATGCGGCATAGTTGGTCATTAATTTTTGCAGACTCATGTTGTTTTTGATTTATTGTTGAGCAAAGCTAAAATGAGCAAGTGACAAGGGTATGTCAGGGGTTAAAATGACCAGATAAATATTTTCATGTGTATGGCTTCATAACCCTTTTGGGGGTGTTCATTCAGGATTTTGTATAAAATAAAAGTCCCAACAATAGTGTTGAGACTTTAAGAGTATGTGTTAGCCTGAAAAGCCGAATGTTTAAGTTCTGATGGAAACAACAAAAGAGAATGTATAAATCTTTCCTTGTTGAGATATCCTTGGTTAATAAAGAGAAACGTATTGATTCTCTATTGAATACTCGTTAGTGTAACAGCCTGTGGACCGTTTTGTACACATGCCAGATTTACTACCAATTTCAAGACTGATGATGTCTGCTGTTGCTGTGGTTTTTACCTTCAATGTTGCAATACAGTATACTACCGGCTTCACGTGCTGCCATAAGGTAATTGTTGCTTTTTCATGAATGCTTATCGTAGTGTCAATCTTAGCGATCAACTCCCCTTTTTCTCTTGTCCCCTGTTTAACGCTCCACATTTCAAGATAAATGGATTTTGGCAACGTATCCTGTGCCCCCACAGTAAAATAAACAGGCTGAGCGGGCAGTATATTGACAATATCTTCAGGAGCCTCCTTTTTGCAGGAAGCGAAGAAAATAACCAATAAGATCAGTATGCTATTTTTCATGTAATGTTATTGCCGGTTTTGCCAGACCGGTAAACAAATAAACCCTATCCGGAGGTGACTGACGGGTGAATTATTCAGGAGCAACTCTTATGTATAGGACAGGACGAATTTGAAAGGGAACATCAAAAAAGCAGTGATTCAGGTAAGGCCAAAGGGTTTTTAATATTCATAGTGGAGAGGCAGCCATTTGTAGGGAAATCTCACCGTTTTCCCCAATATCTGACCTCAATATTGCGAATATTTGGTTCCGTTAACTCAAAGAATAAAATAGGTTGAGGTTTAAGTGCCTGGAACGCGGCTGGTACTTTAATATCCTTTAAGGTTAAAGAAATAAAAAAGCCTCAACATTTCTGTTGAGGCTTTAAATGTACCCGGAGCCGGGGTCGAACCGGCACGGTTTCCCACTAGTGTTTGAGACTAGCGCGTCTACCAATTCCGCCATCCGGGCATTAGTGTTACAATCGATTGCTCAATTGCTCCGCTGGCAAATGGGTGGCAAAGATAGGTAAATCAGTAAGTGGTGCAAGTACTTTGTCATGCTTTTGCTGAAATTTCGCTATTGCTTCTAATAACCAATAACTTATTCTTGCCAGGGCTTGCATAATATACCTGCAAGCGGGAAAGGTCGAACGGGGTCATCGTTTTTTATGCAGGTAATAACCTAAGCCAACAATGAGGACGGCAATTGCTAAAAGTGTCCAGATGCTCATCAGGATTCGTCTTTAGTTGTTCGTATCAGGCTTATTCCTGCCGTGAAAAATACTGCACTGAGTATTCCGTATGTGGCAAATTGCTTAAGGTTGAGAGTGCCATTATCAGCATTCGCAAACAGTATAGCGGCATAAATAAGGCCAACTATTCCAAGAACAGAAAGTAAAGCCCCAAAGATTCGTTTGATATTCATAATGTTAGTTGATACTAGCGTGTCCTACTTTTATTTATTCAGGGCTACATTGTTCGTGAAAATCTTGTGCCAAAAAGTTCACATCCATTATAATCAGGCCTCAATCCCCTCTTACTATTACCGGTGCGTAAATGTGTATAGAAATATCCACACTTATCTCTCATCAGTATATGACAACACGAATATCCTTCCCTGAGGGTGTATAATGTTATATAATTTTCGAAAATGGTTGCATTATTCCGGGGAGCGTTTGGCTCTTGGCCATTAGCAGTTGGCAGGGATTTTTGTATAGGATGGAGGCAGTAGGCAATGAAGAAAGTATGCAGTCGGCAAAAACAACCCCGAAAAAGAAACTTCGGACTTCTCTTTTATGTCAGTAGCGCCTCTGCGTGAATATATTTCGTCTCTTGAATCACACATTAACACAATTAACTTATTACCCAATCAACTAATCAACTAATTTTTTGCTGTCTTACTCTTCATGAATTTACTTTTCAGCTTCACGGCCGGAACCCAGATTTTGGAAAGTAGATATTTAATTGGGTTGGATTTTTCGACATGCCAAACTGTTGTGCGGCTGTCTTCCAGTTGTTTTTCGTGTAAGGTAAATGCGTATGCGGCAATTGAAGTTCTGTATTTTCCTTCCGGGAAATGGATCGGATCGTAGCCATGTAAGGTGTATCCGCGGCTGTGCATAATCACAAATCGGTTAAACGGAACATCCACATCAATTTTGTCATGTGTTTCCGAGTGCTCCAACCGAAGCTCTCCGCCATATTCTTTTTTCCAGTCCTTGTTTAAATAAAGCAACAGGTTGAGGTTACGGAACCATGTTTCTTTTAAGGGATGATAGTTAAAGTCGGCATGCATATCCAGGAAGCTGCCTGCTTTTCCCTGGTGAATTCCGCCACCGTAAAACTCCTTATCTACAAACACATCTTCGTTGGTTACATATTTCAACCATTCCTGAAAACGCACTGAAGTCAAATCATCATACAGTTCCTGGAAGATGCCTCCCATGGTCCAGAATTTGGATTTCTCAAACTTGTTTTTGGCAAACACATAATCGGCACTCTGGGTTTCAATTTCCGGAATGTTGTTATAAAGCTCCTCTGCTTTTTCCTTGATGCAAAAATTATCAACGGCCAATAGACAAAATGGTTTGGCTGTTAAGAAGGAATTCCGGAACGTTTCTTTGTTGGCTTCTATATATTCAAAATCTATCATCGGATGCTGGTATTTGGTGATTCAAAGTTGTGTTTAATCGTATCGTAAAAATATGACATTAATCAAAACCATCTCATTTTATTTCCTGTAGGGCGAGTTTAGCTTTTTGATGGATATAATTCCGGGCATCATAGTTTTTATAGGCCATGGCTTTTTCAAAATAATATTTGGCCGTTTGGGTAAAGCCCAGTTTCATATTAATATGCCCTATTTGCAAGGCACTGTAGGGTGCCATATAATATTCCAACGGTTCAGCCAGCTTGATTGATTGGGTAAAGTACTCGATGGCCTTGGAGTATTTTTTTTGCTCCTGCATAATGCGTCCATACCTGTAATAATATTCGGCCTGCTGGTACTTGCCATGGAGTTTGCCGGTTTTTACTTCAGCGATCACGCGTTCGGCCGGTTCGTAATAGCCGCCATCAAACAACAAGCGGGCTTTGAGCAGCATTTGATTGGGATAAATGCCTGCCTCAAGGTCCCTGTCGGCATATTTATCTTCATCATCCTTTGCCGAGTTTTGTTTGTAGGAAAGGTGTTTGTACACCACATATTTGGAGGTATCTCCCGCCAATAAGTGATGCCATGCCAAGCGCCTGTAGGCATCTTTCTTCTTTCCGTTGTTGCGTGCAAACGTTACATATTTTTTTAGGAAAATAGCTCCATCATCATCCAGCCTGTTGAGTTTTGCATAACCCATCGTAAAGTCCATCTCATCAAAGGGTGCATATTCGGTGCCTCTTGGACGTTTGGATAACACCATGATGGCCTCATCCGTATGAGCTGTGCGGGACGCGATAAAGGAACGGAGGTAACAACTCAGGAGGTTACTGGTATAATCGCGGGTGAGGGGTTCGCAATATTCCCAGGCAGTTTGTTTATTGCCAAAATACACATGCAAAAGGGTATAATAAAAATCGGCCTGCTGTTTATCCAGCAACTGTTCTTCAGGGAACTTCTTTTGATTGAGGTATTGCTGAATGATTTTGAGGCCTGCATCATAGTTGCCTTTGAGGCCTACAATGTTCAGGATCCACGCATAGTTTTCGGGAAGGGTACCAAGCAAGGCCTTTACAAATCCCAGACTTTTTTTGGTTGGTAAAAATGCGGGAAACAAGGTATTGTTTTTTTCCAGCAGTTGATAAGCTTCTCTCAATTCAAGCGCACCGCTCAGGTAATCATGTTTGTTGAGTTTTAAAATGCTCCAATGTAAATGCAACTCTGCTTCAGCATACAGTTTATAAGGCGATGAAGCAGGCAGCTTTTGGATACGGCTTAAGCGTGCGGATTTATCCTTCTCCAGAATATTGAATAATGCAGGATCCGGATTGGTAATGAGTGTGTAATAGTCAATGCATCCGCCCAGATAATCCAGCGCAGCATTTTTTGGATACCGGCTTTTCTCTTCTGCCAGTAATATTTTAGCCCTAGCTAGTTTAAGGTTGCTGATATGCTCCATCACGTTCACACTTTCGCGGGTAAAGCTGAAGGTGACCGGTTGCGAAATTGCTGTGCATAAAAAAAGGAGTTGAAACGCACAAACGAATCCAACTCCTTTGGTAAAGCTCATAGATATAATAAGTAATCTTAGATAGCTACTTCTTCAGCAAGCGTATTGTCTACCAATACACGGCCACAGTGTTCGCATACCAGGATTTTTTTACGTTGTTTAATGTCTGATTGACGTTGAGGTGGGATCTTAGCAAAACATCCTCCGCAGCTATCGCGTACGATTTGTGCCACACCGATTCCGTTTTTAACGCTAGCTCTGATTTTGTTGTAAGAAGTCAACAAGCGGTCTTCAATTACCGAAGATGCTTCCGAGCGGCTGTCAAGAAGGTGTTTTTCTTCTTTCTCCGTTTCTTCAACGATCATATCAAGCTCACCTTTTTTGTTTTTCAAATCCTGGTTTCTGCCATCCAGTTCCAACGCAAGTGTTTCTGAATTTTGTTTTTTAGATTCGATATCAAACTGGTTGTTTTTGATACGCTTTTCAGCGGCCAATACTTCCAATCCCTGAATCTCGATTTCCTTGTTCAGGGCATCAAACTCACGGTTGTTTTTTACGTTATCCAATTGCTTCTCGTATTTTTTGATCAGCGCTTTGGCATCAACAATCTTTGTTTTATTGGTCGAGATATTTTCTTCTGAATGTTTAATATCGTTTTTGATATTATCCATACGGGTATTTAATCCGGCAATTTCGTCTTCAAGGTCTGCCACTTCCATTGGAAGTTCGCCACGTACCGATCTTAACTTGTCAATTTTTGAGTCGATAACCTGAAGCTTGTAAAGGGCTTTTAGTTTTTGTTCAACACTGATTTCAGTTGCTGCTGCCATATTTATGAATTAAAATAATTAATTGGATTCGTTATAGTTTCCGATAAAAGGACCGCAAATGTAGGAAATTTTTCAAGAATTACATCCTTTAAAAGCTCCTTGGTGAAAATTTCGCTCTCATAATGACCAATATCCGCTATCATCAGGCGGTTTTCAGCATCAAAAAATTCGTGATATTTTACATCGGCTGTTACAAAAGCGTCTGCTCCTGAGGCAATTGCGTTTTTAATCAGGAAGCTGCCCGCCCCGCCACATATTGCTACCTTATGTATTTGACTAGCAGCGGTTTCTGTGTACCTGATGTTTTTAACATCCATACGTTGTTGGATATGTTTCAAAAAATCAACTTTCGATAAGGGTTCTTCCAGCGTCCCAATCATACCCGATCCTGTTTGGGTATTCTCATTATCAAGGGAATAAATATCGTAGGCAACCTCTTCATAAGGATGCGTTTGAAGCAATGCCGTCATCACCTGGTATTGAAGATGGGCCGGGAAAATGGTCTCCATTTTTACCTCAGCCTCTTCATGGGGCTTCCCTTTTTCTCCGGCAAAAGGGTTGGCCTGGTCATTGGCAGTATATGTTCCTGTTCCGTCCGATAGAAAACTGCAACCGGCATAGTTTCCGATATTTCCGCAACCTGCCGCGAACAATGCATCCTGAACGGCAGTCAGGTGGTCTTTCGGAACAAACACGGAAAGCTTTTTCAAGTTTCCTTTAACCGGAGCCAGGATGCGCATGTTTTGCAGTCCCAGCCTGGTACCAATTTTTTTGTTTACCCCGTTGTGAATATTATCAAGGTTTGTATGAATGGCATAGATGGCAATATCGTTTTTGATGGCCTTAATAACCGTACGTTCCACATAGTTCTTGCCATTCAGTTTTTTGAGTCCACCAAAAATAATGGGATGATGCGCGATCACCATTTCACAGTTTTGTGCAATGGCTTCGTCAATCACCGCTTCTGTTGCATCCAGCGAAACCATTATTTTTGTAACTCCCTGTGCCGGATGGCCGGTCAGCAATCCTGCATTGTCATAATTCTCCTGAAGTTCGAGGGGGGCCAATGACTCGAGCCATTGGGTAATATCTTTAACAGTTAAGGTATTCGTGCTCATTCTATCTTCAATTATAAGGAAAAGATTTGTGGAAACAGACAGAATTCCCATCTTGCAGGTTTAAACCAAAACCCAATGACAGAATTAGGAATCGGATCACGCGTGAAACATGCAACCTATGGTGACGGAGTGGTGGTGAATGTAAAAAGCAATCAATACAGCATTACGTTTATCAATGAAGGGCGCAAGGATATATCCCGTGAGCACAATGTACTGGAAGTGATTGAAGCGGTTGAGCCACCGGAAGATTTGATTAGCAACGCAGAACTTGAACGTACCTTGATCGGTATTTTACAACGCTGGACCGAGATGCCCGAACATGTGAGTTTAGGAGCTAAATGGACAGGTGGGAAAATGATTTTGCAACCGGGGGATGCTACCATGGCCAATAAAGAAATGCCGATTGATACATTCTTTCATAAAATTGTGATGCTACGCGACAGGCTGCGTGTAATGGAACAGCGCATCAATGCACACGATAAATTAACAGACGAAGACAAGGTGAATATGCAACAGTATATCACCAAAATATACGGTTCGCTTACATCCTTCAATGTATTGTTTAAATTTCCGCACGATCAGTTTGTGGGGGACAAGAGTAAAGACTAAGGGGAAGTCAGTTAATGATGTTGATTGTGTTTATTAGGCATTTAATGGATCTCACAAATTAACACAAGTAACATACTCCACATATGTAACAAACGAATTATAGATGAAAACAAAAATATACTTACTACTCATTAGCGTTTTTGGAGCATACGCAAGTTTTGCTCAAAACAAACCTTACCGGGATGTTTCCAATCCATATTACTGGAAAAATAGAAAACCACATGCGGCATACTGGCAACAGGATGTTGCGTATAAAATAAGGGTGGCTGTAAACGACAAAACGGATATTGTGGATGGAGAAGAAGAGTTGGTGTATTATAATAATTCACCCGATACATTGGCGTTTGTGTATTTCCATTTGTATCAGAATGCATTTATCAAAGGCGGTTACCTGGAGCAATTGAACCTGGCCAATGATTTTGAACAACGGTTTGGTCCATACGAAAATGCTGGAAAAGGAACCGAGATTGAAAAGGTAGAAATTATTTCAGTGATTACACCACCTGCTTATACAGATGAAGAAGGTAAACGCGCAGCAATTGATCCGATGGTGAACCGGTATGAAGTAAAACCTGTTATTGATTACAGCATTATGAGGTTGGATTTGCAGCAACCCATTTTACCCAATCAAAGCATGACTATCCGCATTAAGTTTAAAACATATTTTGATGGAGAAGGGAATCAGCGCAGAAGGATGAAAACGTTTAAAGATGCATGGGGAAATAAACAATATGACGGTGTACATTGGTATCCGCGCATTTGTGTATACGACAGTAAATTCGGGTGGGAAACCGACCAGCATTTGGGCAAAGAGTTTTATGGGGATTTTGGCAGTTACGATGTGGAGCTCACTTTTCCCAATAATTACATTGTAGATGCAACGGGAGAATTGCAAAACAGGGAAGAGGTAATGCCTGATGACCTGCGTAAAAAGTTGGATGTTGCAAACTTTAAGGATAAACCGATTGATTCGGAACCATCCAACATTATTACACCCGATGGCAGCACCAAAACATGGAAATTCAAATCCATCAACACACACGATTTTGCATGGGTTGCGGATCCTACATTCCGTATTGGTGAAGAAATTATAACATTGGATAATGGAGAGAAAGTTTCCTGCATTTCCTTATCGCAAGAACCACACTCCTCCAAATGGCAGGATGCAGCAGCTTTTAATGCAAGGGTAATTGGTTTGTATTCCAAAGATATCGGCACCTATGCTTATCCTAAAATGATTGTAGCCGATTCGCGTGATGGAATGGAATATCCGATGCTCACCCTCGACAATGGACTCAGTCCGAATTATTATGGATTGTTTGCACACGAAATCGGACACAACTGGTTTTTTGGCATGGTGGGAAATAATGAAACGTATCGAGCCAGTTTGGACGAAGGATTTACGCAGTTTTTAACTGTTTGGAGCATGACTAAAATTTTCGGTGAAAACAAACCATCAAAAAGTAATCTCCATCCAATGACTCGCGCGGATCAAACTATTTACTGGGGTTACCTGCGCGATGCCATCAATGAGAATGATGTTACCTTAAATACGCACAGTGATGATTTTGGTGGAGCTTTAAATCACGGTGGAGGTTATGGACACGTGTATTATAAAACAGGAACCATGCTCTATAATCTGCAATATGTGTTAGGTGATAGTTTGTTTCAAAAGGCCATGCAGCATTATTTTAACCAATGGAAAATGGCCCACCCGTATTACGAGGATTTTCGTAACTCTATTATTCAATACACGCATACCGACTTGAACTGGTTTTTTGATCAGTGGATTGAAACAACGAAACGTATTGATTACAGTATTGAAGAAGTTGAAAAGGAAGGACTAAATGCCGGTAAAGATTCTGCAGTGTATGAAATAGAATTCAAACGGAAGGGTACCATGCAAATGCCGTTGGATTTTACAATTTACACACAAGATTCGCAGCAATTCAAATACATTATTCCGAATACCTATTTTGTGAAACCGCACGATACGAAAACAACCGTACTGCCTGTATGGAGAGGTTGGGGAGTGCTTAACAAGGAATATGAAGCCACTATTTTGTTACCCCGGAACCTGAAGATTAAAAATGTACAGATTGACCCCACTTATCGGCTGGCCGATATCAACCAGTTAAACAACAGCACCAAATGTCCCGTTTATTTTACCCTCAATGATTTAAAGATTGATGCATTCGACCGCAAACATTACTTATTGAAATGGAGACCCGATGTTTGGTATAATAATTATGATGGAATGAAAGCGGGGTTGAACCTCACCGGACATTATGAGCATCAACGACATCTGTTCAGCGTAACAGCATGGTTTAATAGCACTGCAGGAGCAAATTACGAAGACAATATATACAAACAAAGCAGCGAAAGATATCCTGTACATTACCGCGCGTATTACATGACACGTATAGCAAAGTTTACGGACCTCAATATCCAAACGCGGATGATTGACGGACTGTTTATGAACAGGATTGCAATAGAAAAAACGCATCAAAATACCATATTCCGCGTTTTTGCCAAAAGCATGCGCAGGGTTCAGCTGTATTATTTAGCTGCATATGTTCCTGTCACCATTCAAACGGTTTCGTTTTATCCTACCATCAGTTCACACAACCAATGGAACAATACATTGAACCTTGAAGTAGAGCATAAATATGCTGCAGGTGTGGGTTCCGGAAAAATTATCGCAGGAACACGCGCTTCTGCATTATACAGCGATTTTGATTATGCATCAGTATTTCTGAATGTTGTGAACCAAAAAGATATTGCTGCACTCGAATTGAGGACAAGAATATTTGCACAATACATGACGGGTTCAAATGCTGCGCCCGAATCTCAGTTGTTTTTAGCCGGAGCAAATCCCGAAGAGATGGCGGAGAATAAGTATGTCCGAGCGGCCGGTGTTATTCCTCAGGACTTGTTTGTGTATGGCGATAACGTTAATAATTTCCAGTATGGCGGAGGATTAAACATCAGAGGATACGCTGGTTATTTAGCTCCTGTTTCCGCTAATGGTAATCAATACTTTTTATATAAGGGAAATTCAGGTGCATCCATCAATGTGGAACTCGATTATGATAAATTGATAACCATTCCACCCAAAGGATTCCTGAGAATTTTCCATCTGGATAGTTATCTCTTTGGTGATGCAGGCATGCTGCAAAGCAACAATCCTCTTATTGCCGAAACTGTTGTGCCCGCATCTTTTGCAAACATCACTTCACCACTCATGGTGAGTGCAGGAGCAGGGTTTGCCCTTACCGTAAAACGCTGGGGCGGGCGCGATGAAATACGACCGCTCACCATTCGGTTTGACATGCCGTTGTTCCTCAATAATACACCGTTTGTAGATTCTGAGTATATAAAATTCAGATGGGTGCTGGGGATTAACAGGGCATTTTAGAAATGATGTCTGCAACCCTCATCAGGTCTTGTGTTGTTACATTGCTGTTTATAGGTGTAGCTATGGTTGGGGCATATCATCACGAACTCTGGAGGGATGAGATTCAGGCATGGTTGCTGGTTATTGATGCGCAGTCATTGAGGCAACTCTTTGAGAATTGTCGTTACGAAGGGCACCCGATGCTTTGGTATCTGTTGTTATATGGTATTGCCCAATGTACCGAAGATATTGTGGCAATACAACTACTCAGTATCTGTGTAACGTCAACAGCGGTATTTCTTTTTTGCAGATTCAGTCCGTTTAACTGGGTGCAAAAAACAGTATTCGTTTTCGGCTTTTATCCGCTGTTTCAATATTGCATCCTCTCACGCAGTTACGGAGTCATTTTATTATTTTGGGTGTGTTACCTGTGTATCAAACCACAATCGGTGTGGAGTTGGGTAATACTTGTTTTGATGGCTAATACCTCGGCAACAGGATGCGTATTAGCCTGCTGTTTTGGAACTACAGTTGTGGTGCAGGAATGGTTGCAAAAAAAGAGTATTGTTTCTATAGTGAAAGAATATGCTATTGGGTTGATTTTACTTGGTTTGGGGTTGATTGTTGCTGCCTGGCAAATTTACCCCGAACCCGATAATATTTACAGCACACATTTTTCGGGCAAACAATTGCAAACGGTGTTTTCACAGTTGCACGACAGTTATTTCTACATTGCTTATTGGCCCGACTTGTTCGGGTGGAGCACCGTTCATATGAGAGATCAATATCCGCTTGATCTGGCAATTTCCATTGTGCTGTTTGTTGTATGTGTTGTGTTATTTTATCAGCACAAACGGGTATTGTTTTTTTATGTGTGCTCAACACTTTCAATGGTTCTTCTTCTTACTGTTACTAATATGGATTCCGCTCGGTTTTTGGGTCATTTTTTTCTGATACTGATGGCTGGTTATTGGTTCACGTTTAAAGAGGGTACGGTAAAAAACAAGAGGGGATTGAACGTTTTACTTATGTGTGTATTGGGATGTCAGTTGGTTACCGGATGTGGATTGTTTTATGCAGATTACACACAAACATTCAGCAATGGGAAAAGGGTTGCAGCCTACATCCGGGAGCAAAAGCTGGATTCGTATCCCATTACAGGAGGACTTGATTATACTATTTCACCCATAAGTTACTGGTTGAATAAACCAGTATTTTACATGGAGACCCGGGCCAACGGACGATATATGGTTTGGAGCAACAAACGCAGTAGGCCACTAACACCTGAATTATTTTTGCACCAAACGGACTCTTTGGTACAGGCACAGCAAAAGGCGGTGATTATAATCTCTTACCTATTGCCCGTTGCAAATGAATCATTTAGAGGATTCATGCAGGATTCGATTGCATCGAAAAGCTCACAATGGGTATTGATCAAAAAATTTGAGGATGCAATGGTGCCGGATGAAAACTATTATATTTACCTTGCTTCCCGAAAAAAATAATACAATATGACAGCTATTGCCAGACCTGTTCAGGGAACCTATCCTCCTTATTTTGATACCTACATTTCATTGGTTAAAGGAGAAGATATTTATATAGAACTTTACCAGGCTTACATGGACACGATGGAGTTGGTAACGTCTCTGGATCCGGAAACATTGCATTACAGGTACGCAGAAGGGAAATGGACCATACTCGATATCTTACAGCATGTAATGGATACGGAACGTATTTTCTGCTACCGTGCTTTGTGTTTCGCAAGAAAGGAATCCCAAGCACTGCCGGGATTTGAAGAGAACGATTACGCTGCTTCTGGCAATGCAACCGGCCGGAATATCAATGATATGGTACGGGAATTTTCATTGCTCAGAGCTTCAACTATCGAATTGTTCAAGAGTTTTACTGCTGAGATGATGGATCAATCGGGTAATGCAAATGGCAAACCGGTTACGCCCAAGGCGTTATTGTTTAGCATACTCGGACATGAATTACACCACCGGAAAATTATGCATGAGCGTTACCTGAATGATTAGTGTTACGCGCGTCTTAATTCAAATATGGTAATTTCGGGTAAAATGCCAACCCTTCCCGGATATCCTAAAAATCCGTAACCACGGTTCACGTAAATCTGCTGATTGCCTTCTTTATACAACCCTGCCCAGTGAGGATAGAGGTATTGTGACGGACTCCATTTGATGAATGCATTTTCAATACCAAACTGAAAGCCGTGCGTATGCCCGCTAAAAGTTGCCTGTATATCTTTGTACTGGGGTTGTTGTGTTACAATCTTATCAAAGTGAGAAGGATCGTGTGAGAGCAATAATTTAACCGGAGCATCAGGCATTTTATCCATAGCCATATCCAAATCACCGAATTTTTGAAAACGGCCCTTGTCACCCCAGTTTTCAACCCCGATCAGAGCAATCCGTTCACTTCCTTTTTCCAGCATCACATGGTCATTCCGCATCAAATTCCAGCCCATATCCTTATGCACGGCAACCAGGTCCTTCAGGTTTTGTTCTTTCGCTTCCACACTAGGCCACCTGGTATAGTCGCCATAATCGTGGTTCCCAAAAATACTAAATACACCCATTGGCGCTTTTACTTCAGAAAAATGATCCATGAGCTGATAGGCTTCATCCGTTCTGTTATTCACCAGATCACCTGTAAAAAATATAACGTCCGTTTTCTCCTGCATCAGCATTTGAATTCCTTTATGTACCGAATCTTTATCAAGCAAACTGCCGGTGTGAATATCGGATAACTGACCCACCCTGAGTCCTTCAAAAGCCAGCGGGAGATTTTTAAGGTAAAGCGGAACACGATGTATTTTATACTGGTATGCTCCTTTAAATATTCCCTTGGTGAGCACAATCAACGGAATGCCGCTCGCAAGCGTACCTGTAGTAGCCAAGAACTTTGACCGCGTCATGGTTGGCAATTCCGAAGGTTGTTTCTTTGCAGGAGCAGCCTTGCGCGCCAACCACCTGAAGAGCTGCTGGAGATCATCCACCAACAGAAAAATGCATAGAATAAGTTTGGAGATGTATACGATAACCAATGCTGCCGATACATAGGTTCTGAAATAATGACTGTTCTGTAAAGCAGGAATAAATATGGTAGAAACAAACAGAATAACAGCCAGTACCCCAAACCCGAAATGAACACGCTTTGCTCTGTTGATGATGGCTGCTGTTTTATGGCGTAAAAAGGTTTTTACTCCTTGCCAGGAGTATATATCCATCAGCAAAACAAATATGATGATGGATAATGCGACAGCAATTTTATATTCAAGCATTTTTAAAATGAATTATGCAACTTGCAAACGTAAAGGTAATGAAACAATGATTTGTTTTCCGAATATAAAAATCAATTTAGGGCTACATGTAATAAATAGGCGAACAGACGGTTTTCATAATATAGAAACCGTTTTTTATCCGGTGAAATTCACCGATATACTCGAGGTAATTGAGGCAAATGCCCAACCTGAACAAATTGTATTTACGGCCTCCGGCCTTCCTGTTGAGGGAAAGATTGAAGACAACCTCATTGTGAAGGCTTACAACTTATTACATACAAGCATAGGGTTACCTAAGGTAAAAGTACACCTCCATAAAATTATTCCCATGGGTGCCGGACTTGGTGGTGGAAGCAGTGATGCGGCTTATATGATCACGTTGCTCAATCAAAAATTCGGGTTGCAGCTTACGGTTGAACAAATGGAGTCATATGCAGCCCAATTGGGAAGTGATTGTGCTTTTTTTATCCAAAATACACCCACTTATGCATTTGGTAAGGGTCACGAACTTGAGCCGGTTCAAATTGATTTGTCGGGGTATTACCTGGTATTATTCCAAACAGGACTGCACTCAAGCACAGCAACAGCTTATCAAAATGTGAGGAGAAGGGAGACGTTTGACAGCAGTAATTCCTTAAAAGAGAAACTCCGAGTACCCGTTGCGCAGTGGAAGGGAATCATTGAAAATGATTTTGAATATACGGTATTTCGAGCCCTGCCGTTTTTGGCCGAACTTAAATCCGCGTTATATGATTCGGGAGCATTGTATGCAAGCATGAGCGGAAGTGGTTCGTCCATGTATGCGCTCTATGAAAAAAAGCCTCAGCTTCCGGAGAAACTGAGGCCTTATGTATGTTTTGAAGGTCTGTTATAGCGCCTAGTGTTGTACCACAAATTTTATAGACGAATGGCTTCCATCTGTATCCTGAATATGTGCCATGTAAAAACCTGCCGGTAGCAGTTGTGTATCAAACAATATATTTTGTGTGTCGAATGTTTTGCGAGAAACAAGCTGACCTGTCGCATCCATAATACTCAGTTGTCCTGTTGGGGAAGTAGTATTAAACGTGATCGTTTCATTGGCCGGATTTGGATAAGCTGTAAGTTGAGATGTTGGTGTCAGGTTTGCCAACCCGGTTGTAGGTTTAGTTGGAACACTGTCCACCTGGTATCGGAATGTGGTCACTACTCCATTGGTGTCGAGCTGCGCTTCGGCCATTGCATATTTTTTGTTTTTGGCATACCATGCAAACAGTATCTGGTTTCGGTCGAGATTAACCGGAACTGTTGTCCAAAAAATTGCAATTTTCCCTTCCACAGTTACATCCACATTGGTTACATTCCGCACCCGTAGCACATTGTGTGTGCCCGATGGAACAATGAGTGAACCCCAACCATCAGCAGTCGAAGTCGTTTTGACATCTACTGTAATGCGGATCGAATCATATGGTAAGCCAGAGAAACCAAAGTCGGCAGGAGTTCCCTGAACTTTGTTGAATGAGGAGTCTTTAACTACATCACCGTATTGTAAAGGGAAATTGGTAATCGATAATAGCTGGTTATCCATTCCGTAATCACTCAGGGGCAATACCGTTTTAACACGGTTGCTGTCTATATGGAAAAAAGAAGCACCCAGCATTCCTTCATCAATAGCCAGATTGGCTTCCGCAGGTGCTCCCAAAACAGTATTGGGATCTTTAAATGTAGCGGTATCATACGTGTTGGGTGATACAGATGAATTAAAGTTCCAGGTTTTATTGGTTCCCGAAGCTCCTACCGAAAGGTTATTTAAGGTAGTATCGGTGGCATAATAAACGATATCACCTATCATTCCGAAGTCGGACCGGGTGATGGTTATTTGTGCATTGGTTTGTGAAAGGAAAATTCCCATCAGGCAAAATAAGGTATATATTTTTTTCATGGTTTTCAGATGTTGGGTATCGAAGGTAATCAAAGCGTGGTCAATTATTTAGCCTGGCTACGTTTGTTTTTAATGAATTCGTATACAATCGGAAGCAATGAGATGAGAATGATGCCAAAAACAACCAGCTCAAAGTTTTGTTTAATCCAAGGAATATTCCCGAAAGCATAACCGGTTAAAGTTAACAAAGTAACCCATAAAATGGCTCCGGCAATACAGTATGTAATGTACTTGCGGTAAGTCATGCTACCCACTCCAGCCACAAAGGGAGCAAAGGTTCTTACAATGGGAACAAAACGTGCAAGGATAATGGTTCTGGGTCCATTTTTTTCGTAAAATGCATGTGTCTTATCCAGGTAGTCTTTCCGTATGGTAAAAATTCCGAATAGTTTAGCCCCTTCACCTTTTTGGGCCAAAAACTTACCGATAAAATAGTTGGTATTATCGCCAAGCAGAGCGGCAATGATGAGCGATACAATGATTATTCCCACGTTGAGGTTATTATCAGGATTTGCAGCCAGGGCCCCCGCAGCAAACAATAAGGAGTCGCCCGGTAAAAAAGGCGTAACCACCAAACCTGTTTCGCAAAACACAATTACGAAAAGTAAAAGGTAAACCAGCGTTCCGTAGGTGCTGATAAATGTTTCAAGGTGTTTGTCGATATGAAGGACAAAATCAATAATTTCCATAAATAAGGTGGTTTCGTTATTTAGTGCAATAATCATAACTTTGAGGCTGTGAAAAAAATAATAACACTTTTATTTATTGCATTGGTGGCTGGCATGGTAGTTTCTTCCAGCGGATGTGCTTCGGGAAGAGGGCATGGTAAGAAAAAATGCAATTGCCCTAATGGGTTCTGATTCATGCAGCCGCTTGTAAGTATAGTTACAGTTGTTTATAATGGCGAAACACTTCTTGCTGATACCTTACGTTCAGCAATCAGCCAATCCTATCCCAATATTGAGCTGGTCATCATTGATGGTGGCTCAACAGATCAAACAGTTTTGGTAGCACGTCAGTTTTCAGAACAAACCGGAACCCTTATCAGTGAAAAGGATAAAGGTATTTATGATGCCATGAACAAAGGGATCCGCGCAGCTAAAGGGGAATGGATCTATTTTTTAAATGCAGGGGATTCCTTCTACGATAAGAATGTATTGGCTGATATATTTGCCTATATACCCAATGATGTGGACTTGGTCTATGGAAAGGTTCAAACAGTAAACGAACCCACCGGAATTAATTATATCAATGGACGTCCGGTTACCCTTAAGGATTTTTACTGTGAATATCCTATTTGCCACCAGGCAGCATTTTTCAGGGCAAACGCTTTTAAGGCAATCGGTTTGTATGATGATACCTATAAGCTGGTGGCCGATTCGGAGTGGTTTGTGCGATTTTTCCAATCGGGTACCCACAAAGCCCTGTTTATCGATTGGATTGTTGCCTATTATGATATTCAGGGAGCAAGTTATCATAAACGAATGCTGAGCCAGCGGGAACTGTTGCGTTACAGCAACCGATATTTTCCATTTACAGTTGCGTTATCCAACAGGTTGCTGTATCCGCTGGTATACCTAAAAGTATGGATCATCCGAAGCTTTCAGCATACTTCCTTGTTTAAACAATACCGCGAATGGAAGTTTAAAAACCGGAAAGCAGTTGGCTGATACCTGCTCTATATCCTAGTGTGAACAATTTGTATATTTTTAAAACAACGGTCCGTGTATTTTGCGTCCTCAACTTACTACCACATGATACTTTCTGATAAACGCATCCTCGAGGAAATCGACAAGGGAAACATCTTAATAGAACCCTTTAAAAAGGAATGCCTGGGTACCAATTCTTATGATGTTCATTTGGGACGTCACCTGGCAACCTACAAGGACAGGGTGCTGGATGCCCGCGAACACAATAAAATTGATACGTTTGAAATTCCGGTCGAAGGGTTTGTATTGCAACCGAATACCCTATACCTTGGTGTTACTGCCGAATATACCGAAACACATGCCCATGTGCCTTTTTTGGAAGGTAAAAGCAGTACAGGCCGTTTGGGTATTGATATTCATGCAACTGCCGGGAAAGGGGATGTAGGGTTTTGCAATACCTGGACATTGGAAATTTCATGCGCGCAGCCGGTAAGGATTTATCCGGGAATGCCAATCGGGCAGCTAATTTATTTTGTTGTGGAAGGTGAAATTGAAACCATGTATAACACCAAGAAAAATGCGAAATATAACAAGCGTGGGGTAAAACCCGTAGAGAGTATGATGTGGAAGAATAAATTCTAGAAGAAATGCGGATTTCGGATTGTTGATTGCGGAATGAGTGGAGCAAATAATTCTCAATAACAAATAACTATGCTTGCTTGTGCATAAAAAAGGCCATTAACGTTATCGTTAGCGGCCTTTTCTTTTATGAGAAGAACTCCTTATGCCTTCACCACCCAGCCAAACGGATCTTCTGTTTGTGAGGTGCGGATGGCTTCCAGTTCGTTGTACAGCATATTGGAAACAAAACGTTCTTCAACAGGAGGAAGTTCATAGGTTGTTCCATTATAATTGATACTCGCAATTTTGGCAATAAGAGCAGCGGTGCCTGTTCCGAATGCATCTTTTAACACCCCTCTGCTATGAGCATCCAATATTTCGGCAATCGAAATTTTGCGTTCTTCTACTTTCACACCTTTGTGCTTGAGCAATTGAATGCAAGAGTCGCGCGTAACACCTTCCAGAATGGTACCATCCAATGCAGGTGTTACAACCGTATCGCCAATTGCAAAAAACAAGTTGGTGGTTCCGCTTTCTTCTACGTAGTTATGTTCTTTTCCATCTGTCCAGATAATCTGGTCAAATCCTTTTTGTTGTGCTTCCAGAGTTGGTTGCATACTTAATCCGTAGTTACCCGAAACTTTGGTGGCACCAACACCACCTTCAAAAGCCCTCACATACTTTTGTTCAACAAGCACATTGATGGGTTTTGGATAGTAGCTGTTTACCGGGCAACAGAAAATAATGAAGCTGAAATTTTTGGAGGGACGTACACCTACAAAATCATCCGTTGCAAACATAAACGGACGAATATATAAAGCACTTCCTTCTTTGGTAGGAATCCAGTTTTGATCTGTTTTAATCAGTTGTTTCAGGCCTTCCATAAATAATTCTTCCGGAATGGCAGGCATAGCCATACGTGCAGCCGAGCGATTCATCCGTTTAATGTTATCAACGGGACGGAACAACTGGGCTTCACCCTGTTGGTTTTTGAAAGCTTTCATTCCTTCAAAAATGGATTGTCCATAATGCAAAGCCGAAAGGGATGGTGCGATTGAAATATCTCCGTAAGGAAGAATATGCGGATGTTGCCATGCCCCGTCTTTAAAATCTACTCTAAACATATGATCCGAAAAGATTGTTCCGAACTGAATATTTTCGAAATCACATAAATGAATTCGACTCTGCTTGGTTTTGTCAATTTTTATGGATATTGCCATTGAATTTTGAGTCATAAGATGATAAACGAATTAGATGAAATAAAAGCGCTTTTCGATGAGTTCTACCTGATTGATGAGCCGCTTACAAACGTGGTCAAAGAAAACGAAAATCCTATAAAAATCAACTTTGAAGGAGGGAATAAAACAGGATTGGTTTTTGTGTTTGAAGAATCCCTGTCGCCGGCCGATAAGGAGATGATTCATAATTTGATACATAAGGCAATGAAACTCACGATGGAAGATGTTGCATTGGTTGATTTGAGTCAACACAATGATGTATCGGCCGGGCAAATGATTAATATCATAAAACCCGCTAGGATGATTGTGTGGGGTGCTCATGACTGGTTGCTTAGTGAGGTGTCAGCTTTAAAAAAATACGAAGTTGGAACATATCATAACAGTTCTATTCTTGCTGTTGATGCAGTTACCGCATTTCAGGATAATGTGCCGCTTAAAACTACCTTGTGGACCAATATCCAACTCTTATTGAAGGCATAGATGAAAAAGATATTAGTGTTTGCTACAAACAATAAATATAAGGCAACGGAAATCCAGCAACTGGTTGGAGATGGATTTGAAATTAAGACCCTGGAGGATATCGCATGCAGGGAAGATATTGTGGAATCGGGACTCTCGCTTACCGAAAATGCAACCATTAAGAGCAAGTATGTGTTCAATACCTACGGACTGGATTGTTTTGCGGATGATACCGGACTTGAAGTGGAAGCCTTAAACGGAGCTCCGGGAGTCTACTCCGCAAGGTATGCGGGGTCGCAAAAAAGTGATGGTGATAACATCGGTTTATTGTTGGCTAATATGGAACAACAATCCAACCGTAAGGCAAGGTTCAGAACCGTAATTTCCTGTATGTTGAATGGAGAAGAAAACTTGTTTGAAGGAATACTGGAAGGGGAAATCATACGAGAACCAATAGGAACAAATGGATTTGGATATGATCCCGTGTTTAAACCGCTCCATTCTCACAAGACCCTTGCCGAGCTGAATACTGCAGAAAAAAATGAAATAAGCCACCGGGCAAAAGCCACCCGCAAATTGATTCAGTTTTTACGTGAACAGTCTTAGTTACTGTTTTCCTTATCAACCAAAATACGTTCTGTAATCTCTTTGCTTAAACTTCCATCCGTATCCGATTCAATATCGGCAATGCGATGGGCATTAATGTAAATCGGAATTTGGGACAAGGCGAAAGCCAGGGCTCCAATGGTAAGAAATACGATTAAAATATTACTATCTTTTAGTAAAAATCCAATTAACACAAATACAATGTTTACGATGTAAAGAATCAATGAAACCTCTTTGTGTCCCAACCCTGTGTTTAATAAAATATGGTGAAGGTGGTTTCTGTCGGCCGAAAATGGAGACTTTTTCTTTAACAAACGCACAGTAAACACTCGCATGGTATCATATAATGGAATTACCAGAATAGCTATGGCGATAACGGGAGCGGTAGTAATTTTATAGAAATTTTGTACCTCAGGTCTGTTGAATTCGATGAATTGCACAGCCATGATGGAAAGTAAAAAGCCCGTACACAAGGAGCCGGCATCACCCATAAATATTTTGGCGGGATTAAAGTTAAACACCAAAAATCCGATTAATGCTCCGGCAAGCGAGAAGGAGATGATAGACCAACCCACCTGATCAATAAAATTGAACCATAACCCAAAGGTTACCGAAATAATGAAGCCTAATCCTCCTGCTAACCCGTCAATCCCGTCAATAAGGTTGAACGCATTCGTAACAACCACAATGGTAAAAATGGATAAAGCATAACTAACCCATGTT
This sequence comes from Bacteroidota bacterium, assembly GCA_040387195.1. Classification (GTDB taxonomy): domain Bacteria; phylum Bacteroidota; class Bacteroidia; order UKL13-3; family UKL13-3; genus UKL13-3. The sequence continues at coordinate 144,447 of JAZKEF010000027.1, read as the reverse complement.
GCCAGTTCGTTAACACCAAACAACCCATAAAAGCTGGTAATCCTGATATCTTCTCCAATAACGACCAATGAAGTGGCCAATAATTGACTCATCAGTTTTTTCATAGGGGTAAGCATCACCACATCATCTTTTAATCCGGAAAAGAATAAAATGATTAGGGCCGCCTGTAAATACTGAAGTCTGGAAGAAATCTCCGTTGGAATCCCCCAAATGCTTACGGCAATTGAAAAACCTGCAATAATGGCCAATCCTCCCAATCTGGGAATCTTGTTTGTATGCAGTTTTCTATGGTCGGGGGTGTCATATAACCCCTTTTGCTTCGCAACAGTTATAATGGAAGGAATTCCAAAAATAACAACGAGTAGTGACGTAAGAAAGGAAAGTATGATATTTTGCATAGGCTTAATACACAGTTTACTATTTTTATGGTTAACCGTTCAAAAGTAAGTGATTTTGAGTATTAAAAGGTTACTAAAATGTGAATAAATTAGTTATTAACCTTTTTCGAAATAAGCGCCTTGATTTAAGTATAAGGTGCTTTTTTAAGGAGCGAGTCTTTGCGAATCCCAGTTATTTCCTTGTTTGGTGAATAAAAACCGGTCGTGTAAACGGCTGGTGCGGCCTTGCCAAAACTCTATTTTATGGGGGTTAATTATGAATCCTCCCCAATGTTCGGGACGCATAATGGGCTCTTCTTTAAACAGTTTCTCAAAATGGGCATACATATTTTCCAGTTCCGCTCTTGATTGAAGGGAAGTACTCTGCGGTGACGCATGCGCACCAACCTGGCTGCCATAGGGTCTGCTTTTAAAGTAAGCATCAGACTCTGCTGCACTTACCCTCGTTGCAATCCCCTCCACACGCACTTGTCGCTGAAGCTCTAGCCAGCAAAACACCAAGGCAACCTTATGGTTGGATTGTATTTCCTGCCCTTTATTGCTGTCATAATTTGTATAAAAAGTAAACCCCCGTTCATCAAACCCCTTGAGCAATACGATTCGGGCAGCAGGAGAACCATCTTCTTTCACCGTTGCAAGTGTCATGGCATTGGGCTCATTTACCTCTGCCTTTATAGCGTCCTCCATCCACTGTGCAAACTGATCAAACGGATTGTTTTTAAGATCTTTTTCATCAAACGATTGTAAGGAATAATCAACGCGCAGGTTTGCTATTGTACTTGGGTGAATGGCCATGAAATTTCTATTTGGTTCAAAAATAATCCATTAACATGAATCTTCCGTATGTTGGAAAGAATCGTATGTATAATTTAACGAATTAGGGTAAATTAGTTTCAGCAAACAGGAGGACGGTAGATGACAGTAAACATTCGGAATATTCAACCCAATTTCCAACCACCCGAGCGTGGGAGTGTATTAATCAGTGAGCCTTATCTGAATGATTACCATTTCAGGAGAACAGTGGTACTGATAAGCGATCACTCTGATGAAGGATCCGTGGGGTTTGTGCTTAACAGGTTGGTGGATTTACAAACCAATGATGTTATTCCGGGGCTTATGAAGTATAATTTTCCCTTATTTTTCGGAGGGCCGGTAGAACCGAATACACTTCATTTTATACACAAGGTGGGTGATGTAATTACTGGTGCACAGCATATTGCAAACGGAATATATTGGGGAGGGGATATCGAAATGATAGATGACCTGATAGACCGCAAGATTGCACGTCAGGATGAATTTAAATTTTTTTCGGGCTACTCAGGTTGGGCAGCAGGCCAGTTGGATGAAGAAATTGGCCAAAAGGCATGGTGGGTTGGAAAAACTGATCTAAAACTCATGTTTGATAACGACCTGGAGAACATGTGGCGAAATATTGTTAAAAACCTTGGAAAGAATTTTTCATACATGGCCGATGCTCCGGAGGACAGAAGCTGGAATTGACCAAAATAAAAAAAGCCCCGGTTTATCCGGAGCTTTTGAGGTACCGAGCAGATTCGAACTGCTGTAAGAGGTTTTGCAGACCTCGGCCTAGCCACTCGGCCACGGTACCCTGATGGGCAGCAAATATAGATTTTTTATTTGCTTAATCTCAAAAGAATTCTTCTCGCGTCCTTACTTTTTCTTAAAAAAGAGTCGCTCAATATCTATTTTTCAAGTAATCACATATTATTGTAGTCTAAATATAATTCAGAAAAAATGAAAAGAATACTTGTAATCGGTGCTACGGCATTTTTGTTTGCTTGTGGTAACAGTACTCCCAAAACGGAAAATACCACACCTGCTGATTCAACTGCAATTGCTGCAGCCGCAGAACAGTTTTTCGGTGATAAAATCACTTCCGAAAACGCAAAGCCAATTGCCGAACTTAAAACATTAATGGGAGACAAAACGGAACTTCCAATAAAGCTACAGGCATCTGTTGATGCAGTATGTCAGAAAAAGGGTTGCTGGATGGATTTGAAAAGTGCTGAAGGAGAAACGATGCGTGTTACCTTTAAGGATTATGGATTTTTTGTACCGAAGGACGCTGCCGGAAAAGAAGCAATCATTGAAGGAGTTGCCAAAATTGAAGAAACTTCGGTGGCCGATTTGAAAGAGTATGCAAAGGACGCAGGAAAATCAAAAGCAGAAATAGAAACAATCAAGGAACCAAAGAGAGAATTGGTATTTGAGGCTTCAGGTGTTATCCTGAAATAAATTAATCGCGCAATAATTAACGAAATATGCCCCGGTCTGATTCGTGGCATTTTTTATCCCATAACCATGAAAATATCATCTGCATTCTTCGGTTTGAGTTTGATAGGTGTGCTTATTTTTTCTTGTACAGATAAGCCACAGCAAACTACTACCCAACCCACTGTCGAAACTCAAGTCGATTCGACAACCTGCGAGGTGGAAACCATAAAAGATCCGAATAATGCAAAGCCAATGGCATTAATGATGCGGCAAATTGCGGCAAATGCGGATAGTATGAAACAACAAATCATTCGAGGTGAACAAGTTGATTCAACAAGGTATCCGTTTATGCGTTTTTACCTTGTGGAACCAACAGATCCGGGAGTACTGGAACCTCAGTTTTACGAGAATGCCCGTTTGTTTCAGGAAGCTTATCAGGCATTATTCAAACATCCTAAAGAACAGATTAAATACCATAACCTTGTGATTGGAAAATGTATCAACTGCCATGAAAATTATTGTAGTGGACCACTTAAACGTATCCGGAAATTACTAATTCCTGTTAACTAAAAAAGGCCTCGCAAAGATACATTGCGAGGCCTTTTTTATATGAGAAGTTCAGGTATTAAGAACGGTACAACACCGCTTTAATCGCCTTGGTTGTGCGCTCTACATTCGGTAGGAATTCCTGAACAAAAGTAGGGGCATATCCCAATGGTGTATCTGTTGTGCAGATGCGTTGAATCGGAGCATCCAGGTAGTCAAAAGCTCGTTTCTGAACCATATAGGTAATCTCGGTGGAGATAGAGGCTAACGGCCAAGCTTCTTCCACAATCACCAGGCGGTTTGTTTTCTTTACCGATTCGATGATGGTATCATAATCTATCGGACGAACAGTCATCAGATCAATCACCTCACATGAAATATTTTCTTTCGATAATTCTTCGGCAGTAGCTAATGCCACCTTCATAATTTTACCAAAAGAAACAATCGTAACGTCTGAACCTTCCCGTTTCACAGCTGCTTTCCCGATAGGAAGAATATATTCTTCTTCAGGCACTTCTCCTTTTTCACCATACATCTGCTCGCTTTCCATAAAAATAACAGGGTCGTTATCTCTGATGGCGGCTTTCAATAATCCTTTGGCATCAGCAGGATTGGAAGGAACCACAACTTTTAAGCCCGGACAGTTTGCAAACCAGTTTTCAAAGGCTTGTGAGTGCTGGGCTCCTAATTGACCGGCAGATCCGGTTGGACCTCTGAAGACAATCGGAATATTAAACTGTCCGCCACTCATCTGGTACATTTTTGCCGCAGCATTAATAACCTGATCAATAGCTACCAGTGAAAAGTTGAAAGTCATGAATTCAATTATCGGGCGTAACCCGTTCATTGCTGCACCTACACCTATACCTGCAAAACCCAGTTCAGCAATAGGCGTGTCAATAATTCTTTTTGCTCCAAATTCGTCAAGCATTCCCTGACTCACTTTATAGGCTCCGTTATACTCCGCTACCTCTTCTCCCATCAAAAAGATGTTTTCGTCTCTGCGCATTTCTTCGTTTAGTGCTTCTCTCAACGCTTCTCTGAATTGAATTACTCTCATGTACATTTGATATTAAGGTGTGCAAAAATACACCTATTATCTTCCTTTCAAAATAGAATAAAGACGGGATGGGAAATCAGGAAATTGCTACGTGAGCGTCAAAAGGTGAGCGCGTTATGAATATTTACGCCTGATTTTTGACCTTAACCGGGAGTGTTGGAAACTTCTGGAAGCGTGATATCAATCTCAAAAGCAGCAGATGGAACTGATGGTCCGAATGAAAGTATTCCTTCATGTTTCTCGATAATTTGTTTGGCAATCCACAATTTGGCAGAGGACTCTGTATACTCGTTCCGGGCCAGCAGAATTAACTGGAATGGATCGGATTGAGGATGAATCGTATTGGTATATTCACCTGATATTCGAAGGTGTAAAGGATTATCCGAAAGTGTTGTGAGGGTGAGATGGCCATGGGTGCGCATTAGCCGAATTGCCGAACTTAAAATGGACGAGACAGCTGTAGTAAGCAACAGGGCATCAGCATGTAACCTGAAGGCCTGATTCTGTGGTTCAACAATAGTAATACTTTTGGACTCAACATCATTGGAGCAAAACTCAATGCTTTGCTGAATAATTTCACGGTATTCAACCACAGCCTGGTTGAGGTGGAGGTTATTGCTGATAAGTTTTAACCAGATGGTGAAAAACTGCAATTGATAAAACGATTTGCGTGAAAGTTGTTTTATCAGGTCGGCATATTCTCTTCGCTTATCATCCGTCAGTTCGTCAAAATGAGTTGACAACAAATCGCTGAAACCAATGAGTCCGTTAAACGGTCCGCGAACATCGTGACTCAGACGGGCCAATAGATTATAGTCTATATGAGCACTAGCTATCGATGTTTCTTTTTCCATTTCCAACCTTAAAGCGTAGAGGTAAGTTTGAACTTATTTTTGATGATAGAAAAATAATTACGACTTACCTCAAAAGGTTCGGTTAATCCTTTTAAATATAAAATTCCGGTATCATAAGTGCCTTTATCAATCTTAATTACATTATGCAGATTCACGATGGTGGAGCGGTGCACACGGAAAAAGTCATCGAGCGGAAGTTTGTCTTCCCATATTTTGATAAGCCCGTAAGTAACGAATTGCGTACCATCTTCCAAAGAAACATTGGTGTAGTTGCCTTTCGCCTGTATATAATTGATATCTTTAATTTTGATAAATTTCATCTCATTATTGATGTTCATCAAAACCATATTGTTGATACTGAAACGGCTATTCAGTTTGGTAAATTCATCAATATCCTCAATCGTTTTTTCAACAATATTGATACGTCCCAAAGCCTTTTTCAACCGATCAAAACTGATAGGTTTTACAATGTAATCAATGGTATTGTACTCAAATGCCTTTACAGCAAATTCGGTAAACGATGTGGTGAATACAATTTTGGTTTGAGGAGTAAGATACTTAATCAGGTCGAGTGAATTTGCACCCTGAAGGTCAATGTCAAGTATTGCTAAATCAATAGACAAGCTGTTCTCCTGAAGCAATATTTCCGACTCCTTAAAGGTTGTAGCCTTTCCAATAACTTCGATAAAGTCAAAACTCTTGAGAAATTCTGTTAAGAGGTTAATTGAGGCCAAATCATCCTCTATGATGACGGTTTTGATGGTAGCTTTATTCATCATTTATGTTAATTGTAGTAAAATCGTTGTGAAGATACGCACAACGGTACAATTAACCAAATATAGTTTTGATAACGAATCCATACATTTGCAGCAACACTTTGAGATATGGCAAAAGAAATGCAAACCCTGAAACTTTTTAGTCCTGATAACTGGAAACAATATGAATTGATAGATGCCGGAAATGGTGAAAAGTTGGAGCGATTCGGACAGGTTATAACCAGAAGACCTGAACCTCAAGCTCTTTGGGATAAGCTTCTTTCCGAAAAGGAATGGCAACAACTGGCTCATGTGTCTTTCGTTCAAAAAGGAAGTCACAACGGAGAATGGCGCAAGCATAAACCTATTGGCGATAAGTGGCAGATTCAATATGCCCATGAAAAGTTGGACATTAAGTTTAATTTATCATTAACATCCTTTAAGCATATCGGGATTTTTCCGGAGCAGGCATTAAACTGGGATTTTATTTTTAACAATGTAAAATCTATGAAGCTGAGCGAAGCACCGAAAGTGCTCAATTTGTTTGCTTATACCGGTGGTGCATCCCTCGCAGCAAAAGCGGCCGGTGCCGATGTAACACATGTGGATTCGATTAAACAGGTTATCAGTTGGTCGAGAGAGAACATGGAATCGTCAAACCTCAATGATATCCGTTGGGTGGTTGAGGATGCTTTAAAATTTGTAAAACGGGAAGCAAAGAGGGGGAAAAAATACAATGGAATCATTCTGGATCCTCCGGCATATGGTATTGGTGCGAATGGCGAACGCTGGAAGTTGGATGAAAACATCAATGAAATTCTGAAGGAGATTGCTCAGATTTTGGAACCGAAACATAATTTCCTTATTCTCAATATGTATTCTTTGGGCATGAGTGCACTTATCACAGAGAACCTAATCAAGGGACATTTTAACCAACAAAGTAAAAATCTGGAAGTGGGGGAAGTGTATTTGCCTGCAACAAGCGGATTAAAACTGCCTTTGGGAATACTGGCACGTTTTGCTAATCCATAAAATTACATCTTATATTTTTTCTTAATCTGGAAGAAGTAGTTTCTGCTAACTTCAAACGACTTGTCGTTACCCTTGAGGAACAATCGGCCGGTATCGTTTGCCCATTTTTCAATGCGCACTACATTTTGCAAATTGATGATGGTAGAGCGGTGGATTTGGATAAAAACTTCCTCAGGCAAACGTGCATCCCAGTTCTTAATTGAATTGTACGTTACGCTTAAACGGCCATCCGTTAAATATACTTTCGTGTAATTTCCGTATGCCTCAATATAATTGATTTCATTGATGCGCACAAAGGATAGTTTATTGTCGAAGCTCAGCAAAATAATATGATCGGGGCCAAATTTCGCATTGGCTTCATCACTCCAGTTGTCGGTCTCTTCCCACTTGTTGGTTACCTTTTCAATAGCTTTGGTCAAACGATCGAGACTGATAGGTTTTAATAGATAATCAACGGCATTCAATTCAAAAGCTTTTATGGCAAAATCACTGTGTGAAGTGATGAAAATAACCATGGGTTTGTAATTGATCTTGCTGAGCAGGTCAATGGAAGTAAGTCCGTTTAAGTCGATATCTAAAAACAACAAATCGGGGCGTTCTTCATGAATTACATCCTGGGCTTGATCAAAGTCGGCTGCCTCACCCACTACTTGTATCTTGTCGAAATTGGAAAGTAATTTTTTAAGCACCATGCGCATGCTTTCAACATCGTCAACAAGAACCGCTTTAATTACATCTTTCATCGAGTATGGTTTTTATATTTATCACATTCAGCTGAACGTTCTTTTTTCGAACAACGTCTGAATCAGGCTTTACTTTGCATCAATAATAACACCCATGATTGTAAAATGCAATAGATTATTACAACAAGCGGTAAATACAAAAAATGCCGTATGGTAAAATACGGCATTTTTATATAAACAGCATAAGCATGAAAGCAATATGCTTATGCTGAAGCTTCTTCATTTTCGGAAGTGCGCTCAGGTCTCATTTGCGGGAAGAAAAGCACATCCTGAATAGAAGGATTATTAGTCATAATCATTACCAAACGGTCAATGCCAATACCAATTCCGGCAGTAGGTGGCATGCCGTACTCCAACGCACGGAGAAAATCATGATCGATAAACATCGCTTCATCATCTCCTCTTTCCATTAATTGTGTCTGTTCTTCAAAACGTGCACGCTGGTCAATCGGATCATTTAATTCCGAGTATGCGTTGGCTAGTTCTTTTCCATTTACCATTAATTCAAAACGTTCAACCAACCCGGCCTGGGTTCTGTGTTTTTTGGTAAGCGGGCTCATTTCTACAGGATAATCTGTAATAAAGGTAGGCTGTATATAGTTTCCTTCACACTTGGCTCCAAAAATTTCATCAATCAGTTTTCCTTTACCTATGTTTCCGGCTACTTCAATGCGCAGTTGTTTGCATACCTCGCGCAGTTGGAGTTCATCCATATTGCTGATGTCGATTCCTGTAAACTCTTGAATGGATTCAAACATGGTAACACGTTTGAAAGGTGCTTTAAAGTCAATTATTTTATCACCAACCTGAACTTCAGTCGTGCCATGCAGGGTGATTGCTATTTTCTCAATCAGCTCTTCTGTTAAATCCATCATCCAGTTGTAATCCTTGTAGGCAACGTACAATTCCATTACCGTAAATTCAGGATTATGCGTTCTGTCCATACCCTCATTTCTGAAGTTGCGCGAAAACTCATATACACCATCAAACCCGCCAACAATAAGGCGTTTGAGGTACAATTCATTTGCAATACGCATGTACATCGGAATGTCCAATGAATTATGGTGGGTAATAAACGGACGCGCGGCTGCTCCTCCGGGAATGGCTTGCAATACAGGAGTATCAACTTCCAGGTATCCCTTTTCATTATAGAAATCGCGAATGGTATTTACCAATTGGGTACGTTTGATGAAGGTATCTTTTACCTGTGGGTTGATGATTAGATCAACATAACGTTGGCGGTATCTGAATTCAGCATCGGTTACCGCATCAAAGGTCTCACCATCTTTTTCCTTTACAATTGGAAGAGGTTTTAATGATTTCGCTAATAATTTGAACTCTTCCACATGAATGGATGTTTCACCGGTTTTGGTCGTAAAAACATACCCTTTTATACCAATGATATCACCGATATCAAGCAGTTTTTTAAACAGGTTATCGTAAAGGCTTTTGTCTTCTCCTTTGCAGATATCATCACGTCTTACATACAACTGAATTTTTCCGGTAGCATCCTGAATCACACAGAAAGCGGCCTTTCCCATATCGCGCACGCTCATAATACGACCCGCAATCGATATGTTTTTAAATTCAATCTTATCAGCCTCGTAGTGGGTATGGATGTCTTTTGCAGAGGTGTTCACCTCAAAAAGCTCAGCAGGATAGGGGTTGATCCCCATATTTTCAATTTCCTGCAGTTTTTGCCTGCGTATCATTTCTTGTTCGTTCAATTCCATTGTATGGTCGCCTGTTTAAAAAAGAGGTGCAAAAATATAAAAACGCCAGCCATTTAATAATGCTTTTTTGTGACTGAGGCTGAATGACCTATCTTTGCAATCAAATGGACTCATTCACTAAAAAAGATATTCGCTCGCTTAACCTTCAGGAATTGAAGGAATCCTTTGCTACCATGGGCGAAAAAGCCTTTCGTGGTCAGCAGGTATATGAGTGGTTATGGAAAAAGAGCGCCCGTTCGTTTGCCGAAATGAGCAATCTGAGCAAAGAGTTGCGTGAAAAGCTGGAGTCACATTACACCATCAATGCCGTAAATGTGGATGAAAAACAGATAAGCAGTGACGGTACCATCAAGAATAGTTTGAAATTATATGACGGTCCCATAGTGGAAGGTGTATTGATTCCAACCGAAAAAAGAATGACGGCCTGTGTTTCGTCCCAGGTTGGATGCAGTTTGAGTTGCAGGTTTTGCGCCACCGGGAAGCTGGATCTGGCACGTAACCTGAATGCTGATGAGATCTATGATGAGGTGGTGATTATTAAGAATCAGGCCGAACAATACTACCAGCGTCCGCTTACCAATATTGTATTTATGGGTATGGGGGAACCGCTGTTGAATTACCGCAATGTACTTGGAGCAATTGCTAAAATAACCGGTGAGGATGGCTTGAATATGGCTTCCGACCGGATTACAGTGAGCACGGCCGGTATTGCCAAAATGATCAGGAAACTGGGAGATGATGAGGTGAAGTTTAACCTTGCCTTGTCTCTTCATGCTGCAAACGATGTGAAACGCAGCAAGATTATGCCGATAAACGAAAGCAATACCCTTGATGTATTGGGCGAGGCGCTTGCTTATTATTACAGTAAAACCAAAAATCAGGTAACCTTTGAGTACATTGTGTTCAAGGATTTTAATGATACCATTAAAGATGCTGATGAATTGCTGGCATTTTCCAAATATGTACCGTCAAAGGTGAACCTTATTGAATACAATAGCATTGATGGAGGCGAGTTTCAAAATACTTCGGGGAATAAACTCTACAAATTTCAGCGATACCTCGAAGAGAATGGCTTAACAGCAACTTTGCGCAGAAGCAGGGGTAAAGATATTGATGCGGCATGCGGGCAGTTGGCCAATAAGCGTCATGAAGAGGCTGTGATGGAAGAGTAGCAGCGTGGGAGGGGTAAAGTTGAGCACAATCATGTTTATTTAGCAGTGATGGTGTGAACTTTGTGAGGGTAATAACAATAAGATAATATTGCTTTTTTATGTTTAACTCTTAATACCTTATATCATGATTAACCACATATTGCTCCCCACCGATTTTTCGGTAGTAGCAGACAACGCCTTGCGTTATGCAATTGAATTGTGCAAAAAGACCGAATCTAAACTGCACTTGTTTCATGTAAAGAGTATTCCGGTTCTGGATGCTTCCTTTCCGGCCGAAACATATCAGCGTATTCTTCAGGAAATGGAAGATATATCAGAAGAAGGTTTTGCCAAACGCGAATCTTCGTACCTCAAAACGTCAGGTGTTTCGTATGAATTTCACCATGCAACCGGATTTGTAAACGATGAAATTATTGCCTTCAGTAAAGAGAAGGGGATGGACCTGATTTTAATGGGAACCACCGGAGCTAGCGGTTTGCAGGAAATACTGGTAGGAAGCAACAGTGCTTCTGTGATAGGTAAAAGTGATATCCCGGTGCTTGTAATTCCTCCTTCATCAACATTTGTTGAGCCAAAACATATTTTATATTCCAGCGATTATTCCGAACCTGAATTTCCGGCTGTATCACGTATGATGTTTTTTGCCGATTTGTTTAAAGCCAAGGTTACGGTATTGCATATTACTACGGAGATGGATAAATATTTCGACTCGGAACACAACTTCTTTGTGCGAAACAAAAAACAAATCAGTCACGAGCAGATTACTGTAGTGAACAAAGCCAATACAGAGGTTACAGAAGCTATTGAAAAATATATAACCGACCATCATGTTGATATGCTGGTAATGGCCAAGCACCACCGCAGCTTCTTCGATAGGTTGTTTCACCGCAGCTTAAGCAAACGGATGGCTTATCATACCAAAGTTCCGTTGTTGGTATTGCATAAGTAAATACATAAAAAAAGCTGTTCTTAATCAGGAACAGCTTTTTTGTTATAAATAGGTAAGTAACAAATTACAATGCTTCTGCAATCACTTCTCTTACCTCCGGAACCATACGTTGCAACATGCCTTCAATACCGCGTTTGAGTGTAACAGTTGACGATGGGCAACCGCTGCATGAACCTTTCATTTCAACAGTTACAACGCCATTCTCATAGGATTTAAAGGAAATCATTCCCCCATCTACTTCAACGGCCGGTTTCACATAAGTGTCGAGTACATCAATAATTTTTGCTACTGTTACATTGTCCGCACCGTAATCGCCAACAACTGTTTTTTCTGATTTAATCAGAATGGGTTCTTTAGCCTCCACGTATGATTTGAGGAATTCCCGCATAATGGGAATGATGGCATCCCACTCAGCACCTTCCGTACGGGTAATAGTTACAAAGTTGTTCATGATGAACACGCCATTCACAAAATTGAATTCATATAAATTCTTAGCCAGTGGTGAGGCAGCAGTGCTTTCGCGTGAAGGAAAGTCGGCACTGTCATCCGGCAAGATCATTTTATTGAAAACGAATTTCATCGTTTCCGGATTCGGAGTTTGCTCCGCATATACTTCAAGAAATTCTTTTTCTGTTGTCATGTTATTTTAAAATAAGCTTACAAACGTAACAATATTTGTATGGAAAAGGTTTATGAAAATTGTCAGAGCAATATGAGAGAGATCGTTAACTCTCCTGTTTAACCTCTTTATCCGTTCTTTTGGTTCCCCTGTACATTTCAAACTTGTGAAACTTACACTCCAGTTGGCTGTTCCAAACCACCAAACGTTTGCTGGCAGCAAGGCCTACTTTTTTAAGGGCTTCTTTGTTGGATGACAAAATCCAAACATCATACCCCGAAAATTCCTGTTTAAACTTATCGCCCATCATTTTATAAAAAGCACCAATCTCACCAACATCCAAACGTTCGCCATATGGAGGGTTCATGATTACAATGCCTCCGTTTTCGGGAGCAGGAGCCGTTTGTTCTTCAAAACGTTTATTGGTAAGTTCAATAATTCCGTCCAAACCTGCTTTCCGGGCATTGTTGCGGGCAATTTCTATTACCTTAAATACGGCATCATTGCCAATAAAACGTGCATTGGTTTCACGAATGCCGGCAAGGGCTTCTTCTTTTACTTTTTTCCAAAGCGCAGCATCAAAGTCTCTCCAGCCTTCAAAACCAAAACGTTCACGGTTCATATTGGGTGGGATGTTTTTAGCAAACATAGCAGCTTCAATCAGGATGGTTCCGCTTCCGCACATACAATCCATAAATACCCCTTCACCGTTCCATCCGCTGTGTAAAACCAATGCAGCCGCTGTAACTTCATTCAATGGAGCAAGATTGGCATCGGCCCGGTAGCCCCTGCGGTGCAATGATTCTCCCGAACTGTCCAGCGATAAAGTACACTGATGCTGGAAGATATGCAGATTGAGGCGCAAATCAGGATGGATGATGTCTACATTTGGGCGTACCCCATATTTTTCGCGGAATTGGTCTACAATGGCATCCTTCGTTTTTTGAGAAATATACTGGGTATGGTTAAATAAATCGGAATTGGTGCTGGCTTCAATGGCAAGGGTTCCGTCTACATCCATGTATTTTTCCCAGTTTACTTCCTGTACTCCGTTGTATAGCTCTTGTTCGTTCACCGCTTCAAAGCGGTGAATAGGAATAATAATGCGTAAAGCGGTACGCAGGCAAAGGTTGGCTTTGTACAGCAAGGCCTTATCTCCATCAAAACTCACGGCTCTTTTGTGTTGTTCGATATTGGTTGCGCCCAGTTGTTCAAGTTCTGCAGCCAGTAGAGGTTCCAGTCCCTGTTGAGTTTTGGCAACAATATTAAAGGTAGTGTTCAGGTTCATATATTGGGGCGAAGGTAGTGTATTTTATGTAGGATAATGGACTGAATACGTTTATATTCGAATAGAAACCAATAAAAACCTATGAAACAATCAACAGTTATCGCCTGTATCGTATTCATCCTTGCAAGCTGCACATCATCCCGGGATACCGAGGCTCAAAAAACACTGCTTACGTATAAGAATTTTGTGGATTCCATATATGCCCAAAATGAGGTTTGGAAAATGTACCCGGACACAGATTTTGTTGAAACGCCAACAGATCCAACAAATCCGGCTATCACAAGAATTGATACTGTTGTCACCCCTGCGGATAAAAAAAAGGCGATTGTATTACACCCATTTTTCGGGAAAGGCACTTTGGAAGCTTATGGACACTTAAAGGTAGAAGTGGAAGCTTTTGCCTCCAAAATGGATGACGGGATGAAAAAGGAATACGAAACATCGCGTCAGAAGTTTGAATCCATGATGCAATAGCGGTCTCGCTCAAAATATTGCCCGAATAAACTGCCGGATTTCGTCTGATAAAGTATATTCGCCCTTTCAATCGTGATACTATGAATATACTGTTAGTCGGATCGGGTGGGCGCGAACATGCCTTTGCCTATAAACTTACGCAAAGTGCTCAGTGTGGTAAATTGTTTGTGATGCCCGGAAACGCAGGCACCGCAACCCTCGCCATCAATGTTCCCCTGGATCCTTTGGATTTTACCAATGTAGGAAAGTTTTGCCTCGATAATGATGTAAAGCTGATCGTGATCGGTCCTGAAGAACCACTGGTAAAAGGTATGCGCGATTATTTCGGTGCGGATGATCATTTGAAAATGATTCCATTTATCGGTCCGGGTGAAAAAGGAGCAAAACTAGAAGGCAGCAAGGATTTCAGCAAAGCCTTCATGAAAAAATACGGCATTCCCACTGCCGCTTACGAAACGTTTACTTCCGAAAATATTGAGGCAGGTAAAGCGTATGTAAAATCACATTCCTTGCCTGTAGTATTAAAAGCTGATGGACTGGCTGCAGGAAAGGGCGTGTTGATTTGCCAAAGCAATGAAGAAGCAGTAGCTGAATTAACTGCCATGATCAACGAACAGAAATTCGGAGCGGCCAGCAGCAAAGTGGTGGTGGAAGAGTTTTTGACCGGGATTGAACTTTCGGTATTTGTATTGTCAGACGGAACAAACTATAAAATATTACCATCGGCTAAGGATTACAAAAGGATTGGCGAAGGTGATACAGGCCTGAATACAGGAGGAATGGGGGCTGTGTCTCCGGTACCATTCGCTGACGAAGCATTCATAAAAAAAGTAGAGGAACGTGTTATCAAGCCAACAATAGAGGGATTAAAAAGGGAAGAGATTCATTATGTCGGATTTATTTTCATCGGGTTGATGAATAAAGATGGCGAACCTTCAGTAATTGAATACAACTGCCGCATGGGCGATCCGGAAACGGAAGTGGTATTGCCACGCATTGAATCGGATTTTGTGGAGTTGATGATGGCAACAGGTACCGGAAAGCTGAATGAAGTGGAGTTGAAATTATCCAATGAAACAGCAGTAACGGTGATGATGGTGAGTGAAGGTTATCCGGGTGATTATCCAAAAGGAAGGGTGATGACTGGTTTTGATCAAACATCAGGCTCCCTGTTGTTTCATGCAGGAACAAAGAAAAATGAAAAGGGTGAAATAGTAACCAATGGCGGGCGAGTATTAGCGGTTACTTCGTTTGGGAAAGATGTAAAGGAAGCCGCTGCAAAATCGTTTGCCAATGCAGAGAAGATTGAATACGAAGGGAAATATTACCGGAAGGATATCGGGTACGAGTTTTTGTAGCCGCGGATTTCACAGATTTATTTTAAAGAAAACAGATGCTGTTCGCCATTTTTAGCTATTCATTGTACTTCTGTCTTCTTATCGGGATTATTGAAATGTGTTTGATAATATACGTTCAAAGGAGATTTAAATATCGTCTGCCTAAAAGAGAGAGTGATGAGAAAGGGAGTGTGAAAAGAATGAGGCACGCAATAAAATCAGGAGAAATTGCAGATGCTAAATTGATGAAATATCTAAGAGTAATATCGTTCTTAGATTATTTAATGACACTTGCTTCTCTAATTGTGATATCCGTTTTTCTGCTGGCTATTATTGGATTTATTATACAGGAGAATTTTTAGGAGAAGTATTTATTGGAAGTTTTTTGTAACGGCAGATTGAAATATTAATCTGTGTAATCAGCGGCTAATTTTTTGCAAGATATAGTAATAAAAAAGCCTTCCTGTTTCATCAACAGGAAGGCTTTTCTTTACTCATTTTACCCAATAACTTATTTACCCAACTTCGTTTTCAAACCTGCATCCAGTGCATCCAAAAACTCTTCAGTGTACAGGTAATGTTTGCCGTGCTCCACTTTGTTTCCATGGATACAAACAGCTAGATCTTTAGTCATTTTGCCGCTTTCCACTACGTCAACACACACTGTTTCCAATGCCTGGCAGAAATTGATCAGCTCTTGGTTGCCATCCAGCTTACCACGGAATTCCAAACCACGGGTCCAAGCAAAAATACTTGCAATAGGGTTGGTCGAAGTGGGTTTGCCGGCCTGGTGATCGCGGTAGTGACGGGTAACAGTTCCGTGTGCTGCTTCTGCTTCCATAGTTTTTCCATCGGGAGTTACCAACGTAGAAGTCATCAATCCCAATGAACCGAATCCTTGGGCAACGGTATCCGATTGCACATCGCCATCATAGTTTTTACAAGCCCAAACAAAGTTACCGTTCCACTTCAATGCCGAAGCAACCATATCGTCAATTAAGCGATGCTCGTAAGTAATGCCAGCCGCTTCATATTTAGCTTTATAATCTGCCTGGTAAATTTCTTCAAAAATATCTTTGAAACGACCATCATATTTTTTCAAAATGGTGTTCTTGGTCGAAAGGTATAAAGGCCATCCTTTTTGCAATGCTGTGTTGAAACAAGAATGTGCAAATCCACGGATACTTTCTTCGGTATTGTACATTGCCAATGCAACACCATCACCTTTAAAATTGTATACTTCGTGCTCAATTACTTGTCCGTCTTCACCTTCAAATTTGATAGTTAGTTTTCCTTTTCCTTTGGTCACAAAATCGGTTGCACGATACTGGTCACCAAATGCATGGCGACCGATACAGATAGGAGCTGTCCAGTTAGGAACCAAGCGCGGTACATTGCTGCACACAATCGGTTCGCGGAAAACCGTTCCATCCAAAATATTACGGATAGTCCCGTTTGGCGACTTCCACATTTGTTTTAATTTAAACTCCGCTACACGTGCTTCATCAGGTGTAATGGTAGCACACTTAATTCCAACATTATATTTTTTGATAGCTTCTGCAGCATCAATGGTAATCTGGTCGTTGGTAGCATCGCGGCTTTCCATTCCCAAATCATAATATTTAATATCCAGGTCCAGGTAAGGAAGAATCAGTTTGTCTTTGATAAACTTCCAGATGATACGGGTCATTTCATCGCCATCCAGCTCGACAACCGGATTGGCTACTTTAATTTTTGTCATATATGGTTACGTTTAATAATTTTAGTGGCGCAAATATGGGAAATTGAATGGGAAAAGCCATTTTAAATTTAGCGGGAGGGGGAGTCCGTAGTCCGCAGTCGGCAGTCCGCGGTTTTCTGTTTGTGGTTTGTTGTTTTCTGTTGGCTGTTTGGGACTTAACGTTGGTTTATATCCCGATGGTTTCGTTCGATAACTATCGGACCGCTCAACCAGTGGAAGGTAAACTGAAGTTTTGGTTTGTTTGTAATTTGACAATTTCCGGTTGTCTGAGCGGAGTCGAAGACAACAGACTCAAAGCCTAAGAGAACAACACAGTTAACAATTACCTGTTATACAACCCTCTAATAGCTACACTTGCTACCGTACAACCAAACACTGTTGGAATATAACTGATGGTTCCGGGTGCCGATTTTTTGTTACGGGCTCCCACCATCACAATGCCAGAGTCTTCACCCGGTTTTTCGGCACTGAATACTACGGTTACACCTTTGTAAATGCCAAATTTGTGCAGGTATTTACGGGTGTATTTGGCCAGTTTACAATTATAGCTATCGGCAATATCCGCCACTTTTACCTGAGTTGGGTCTACCTTATTGCCGGCTCCCATACTACTTACCAGCGGTATTTTCCGGTCGAGACAAGCTTTGATGAAAAACACTTTGGGGCTAAGGGTATCAATACAATCAAGTGCATAATCAAAATTACCTTCATCTAAAATTTTGTGTGTGAGTTCATCCCTGAAATATTCCGGTACCACGGTCAGTTCCAGATCTGGGTTAATATCGAGCAGGCGTTCTTTCAGCACTTCAGCTTTAACTTTTCCCTCAGTACTTGTGAGAGCAGGAATCTGACGGTTTCTATTGGTTGGGTCCACAGTATCGGCATCTACAATGGTCATTTTGCCAACACCGGTGCGGGCAATCATTTCGGCTGCAATACCTCCAACGCCTCCCAGTCCAACCACCAATACATTTGAGTTGATGAGTTTGGTTAGTTTTTCCTCGCCCAGCAAAAGCTTGGTACGATCCATCCATGGTTTTATTTCTTTCATTGTAGCGTTTAGCTTTTGGCTGTTAGCTTTTGGCTAATTGCCTTTATGTCGTTTTAAGTTTGGCGAAATTATGAAACACAATTGATTTTAACTCATCTATATGCAGTTCTTTTAGTTCGGCTGCTTTGCGGTATATATCGGCAATATGAATGTGAGCAGCAGTATCGGTTTCAAGGAAGATGTTTTCGAGTGGGGTGGTTTTGAAAGTTTGTTCGCTTTTGGGTTCGAACAGGTTTTTACCAAAAGATAAGTAGGTATTGTATTTCAGCAACTCTTTGGCCTGTTGTTCATTGCCCTGAAACTGGTGAAAAATAAACGGCACTTTGGTCTTTTTAAGAAAAGGTATCAGGTCGCTGTAGCTTCTCACAGCATGAATGATAACCGGTTTTTGCAAAGCTCTTGCCACATTCAGTTGGGCATCAAAATAACTCAGCTGCGTTTGAATGGGTGTAGCAATGGCTCTGTCAATACCAATTTCACCAATAGCCAACACCTTTTCGGAAGACGCAATATCAATTAACCTGTCGGAGCATTCGTTTACCGTCATTTGGTGAAGGTGCCATGGATGCAATCCTGCCGACACATGATAGGGTAAGTTTTGAATCTGATCAGGACTTAGACGCAGGTAGGCGTTTCGGATCACAAACTCTTCTGCAAGTTTAGGCTTGTGGTGTGTGTGAATATTGATGAATGAGTCGGCTTGCATGCAGCAACTAAATAAGGCAAAGTTTTGGGTATCGTGAAATTTTGCCGGAGATATTTCGTAAGTTCGGGTAAATTAGATGCTATGAACAAAAGACTGCTCACGTTGGCTGCTATCTGCGTTTTACTCTTTCCTTCATGTCAGCTGGGAAGGTTTATCTGGTACAATTTTTCGGATATCACCGATCATAACATTTTCCCCGCAAGGGCATTGCCTGCTTCGGTAATACCCTTTACATTTTATAAAGATGAGCAGAAACAAATTGCTCCGAAATCAGTTGAAATAAATGGAAAGTCGCAGCCTTTCGAATCATTTTTGAAGGAGCGGGAAACAGTTGCGTTTATGGTAATCCGCAACGACAGTATTTTATACGAACGCTATTTTTCAGATTACGATTCGGCATCCATTGTGGCCTCTTTTTCGATGGCCAAATCATATACCTCTGCATTGATTGGTTGTGCCATTGATGATGGTTTGATTGGTAGTGTAAATGATCCCATCACTAAATACATTCCGGAAATGGGGAAGAATGGATTTGATAAAGTTACGATCAGGCACTTGTTGCAAATGACCTCGGGAATACAATTTAATGAGAGTTACTACAATCCTTTTGGTGACGCAGCTACCTTTTATTATGGCCGTAAGCTGGAGAAAAAAACGCTTCAGTTAAAGCTTGCATCAGAGCCGGGAATGCGGTTTGAGTATACCAGCGGGAGTACACAATTACTTGGACAGGTATTGGCAAGGGCCTTAAAAACAGAATCGGTAACTCAATACCTGGAACGGAAATTATGGAAACCCATGCAAACGGAATTCAGCGGAAGCTGGAGCATTGATAAAAAAGGGGGAATGGAAAAAACATTTTGCTGCCTCAATGCCCGTGCCCGCGATTTTGCAAAATTCGGACGGTTATACCTCAACAAGGGGAATTGGAACGGAACACAACTGGTACCGGCTTCATGGGTTGAAGAGAGCACCAAAGCTGACCGTGCAGACGGGGGAGCAGCCTTCTATAAGTACCAATGGTGGCTCGAAACCGATAACCTGAATCAGTACTGTGCGCAGGGACATTTGGGACAATATATTTTTGTAGATAAAGCAAAGAAGATGATTGTGGTAAGATTGGGTTCCGGTTACGGCAAGATGGATTGGACATTTATTGCTTCGAGCCTGGTCAATCAAATACCATAAAAAAATCCTTCCCGCCCTGAGGTGAAAAGGATTTTTCGATAAGTTGAATAAGCTGAACTTAACCTTTCAGTTTTTTAGCAGCTTCAATAATTTTAGGCAATATTTCAAACGCATCTCCCACAATACCATAATCGGCAGCTTTGAAGAACGGTGCTTCAGGATCTTTATTAATGGCAACAATCACTTTGCTTGAACTAACCCCTGCAAGGTGTTGAATAGCTCCACTGATTCCAATGGCAATGTATAAGTTGGGTTTAATGGTGATACCGGTTTGACCAACGTGTTCAGAGTGGGGTCTCCAATCCATATCACTTACAGGTTTTGAACAAGCCGTAGCTGCACCCAAAATGGTAGCAAGTTCTTCAATCATTCCCCAGTTCTCCGGACCTTTCATTCCACGTCCGCCACTGATTACCACTTCTGCTTCGGTAAGTGGAATTTTGCCGGTTACACGCGATACTTCAATTGTTTGTGTAACAAAGTCGGCATCCGATAAACCACCGTCAGCAACAGTAATATTCGCAGCTTTTGTATTGTTTACCAGATCAAAAGTGTTGGGTGTAATGGCAATTACTTTGGTTGCTGTTTTTACATCTACATCCGCAAATGCCTTTCCACTGAAAACGCTGCGTCTTACTTTAAAACCTGACGCTGTATCAGGGTAGGAGATTACTCCACTGGCAATTCCTGCTTTTAATTTGGCAGCTACACGTGGCGAAACAGATTTACCGCTGTAGGTGTTTGAAATAACAATAATGTTTGATCCTTCAGTTGTTGCAACATTGGCAATGGCTTTGGCGTATGCTTCGGCAACAAAGTTGGCTGCTTTATCTCCTTTGATGCTCACAATTTTGTCGGCACCATAGTTGGCTAATTCAGCAAGTTTACTGTCGTCAACATTTCCAATGGAAACAGCTACACAGGTTGATGAAGTTTTTTTCGCTACTTCACTTCCGTAACTCACCGCTTCAAATGTTGATTTTTTGAATACTCCGTCAATACTTTCTGCAAATACTAATATACTCATGTTGTTTTTGGCTTTTAGCTGTTAGGTTTTAAATACTAGAGCTAGGTTTAAATATTTTTTGTTAGCGAAACATAAGCTAAAGGCCAATAGCCAATAGCTAAAAGCTTCTTATATAATTTTTGCTTCGTTGTGTAACAAATCGATTAACTGCTCGGCTTGTTCAGCAGGGATTAATTTTACACCACCTTTGGCAGCCGGTAGATCAAACCCGATTGTTGCCGATGTTAATTCGCCTGCAACAGGTTCAACTACATTTAACGGTTTGGTACGTGCAGCCATAATCCCGCGCATGTTTGGAATACGTGGTTCTGTCAGGTCTTTTTGTGCACTAGCTACCAGTGGAAGTTTGCAGCTCAGTTTTTCTTTACCACCATCAATATCACGCTCCATGGTTGCAACACCATTCTCTACGTCAATTTTGGTAATTACATTTACCGAAGGCATTCCCAACATCTCGGCAAGCAATCCTGCAACTTGTCCTCCGTTATAATCAATAGACTCACGTCCGGTTAAGATCAAATCGAAAGCCTGGTCTTTTGCATAAGCAGCAATTTGTTCTGCTACAAAATAGGCACTTGTCGGTTCAGCGTTAATGCGTGTGGCATCATTGGCTCCAATAGCAAGTGCTTTGCGGATGCTTGCATCGGTATCGGCCAATCCAACGGTTACAGTACTTACTGTTCCGCCTTGTTTTTCGGTCATTTCCAATGCGCGGGTCAATGCTAATTCATCATAAGGATTGATGATAAACTGAACACCCGCAGTATTAAACTTCGTGTTGTTGTCGGTAAAAGTTACCTTTGTTGTCGTGTCTGGCACGTTGCTTACGCAAACTAATATCTTCATACTTTCTGCTTCTATAAAAGGGAGACAAAAGTAGCTAAATTTTGTTTTTAGAAAAATGGCAAATTCGCGATTCGATAAACTGCTTGAAATGCTTGAAAAACAGCCCGATGACTTGTTTTTGCAATACGCTTTGGCCATGGAATACCTGGGCATGCAGCAACCCGAAAAGGCACAAAACCTATTCGAACAGATCATCGCTGCCGATGAACATTATGTTGCGGCATATTACCAATTAGGATTATTGCTGGAAGGATCAGACGAAAAGAGAGCAATCGCCATTTATGAAAAGGGCATGCAGGAAGCACAATTGAAGGGTGATCGCAAAACGGTGAATGAGTTCAGAAGTGCGTTGGATGAGTTGTTGTATTGAAACAAATTCGATCCCGATAGCTATGGGGAAAAGTACGAAATTCGAAATGTGATTAGGGAATTCGGGTATTAAGATATTAAGGAGCGAATGTCACGCTGGGTTTATCGAAGCAGGGATGCTTTCAAAGGAAAGCACAATTACAGACTATATTTGATGAAACAAAGCATTACAGACTGGCTAAAAAATCTTTAGGTGTAATAATGGGAACGGTAGACAGCTTAAAATCACTTGAGTTTCTTGTTACAATGCAGGTAATTCCTTTTACGTGCATCACAGCCTCCATTTGTATTCCATCTTCAAAATCTTTGTAGGGCTTATCTAATGCCTGCTGAACCATTTTTTGATTCACTTCAATCAGTTCAATAAGACGTTCGATTAGTTTTAAGTGATGAAGCGTTTTGTGATGGCCAATTATTTTTTTAATGATGTAAAAGGTATTGACAAAAGAAACTGTTGATGTATACACTTTTATTTTATTGGCTTCCGCCAATTCCATTATTTCAGATGCATCATCAGCAAAGGGGGTTCTTTCTAATAAGTGATCAAGAAGAATATTGGTGTCAATAAATACTTTTTGCATAATTATTTCAAGTATTTTTCAGTGAGGGCCTCTTCCAATGCTTTCTTATAATCAAAGTCTTTAGGCACTTTTGCGACACCTCTTGTTGCTTTTGTAATGCGACCGGAGACTGTTTTTTTCTTCTTTTGGGGGTAAGTTAAAAACTTAAGATAAGTTTCTACAATTTCCGATAGACTTCGTCCATTTTCGGAAGCATAATCCTTGGCGAGTTCAATAACTTCCTTTTCTACAGTTAAGGTGAGTTTGGTTATCATACACGTGTGTTTTAATATTCAAAGATACGTGTAAAAATTGAATTTCAAACGAAGGTCGTTTGGAATGTGGTCTGTTTTAATTGACTTTATCGATTTGAGGTCGGATGTTGGACTAAAACGGTGCCGGAGTAAATTCATCAGGATCATTGCTCCAGTCGTTTAGTTTCGAACTGATGGTAATGGTTCCCGGGTTATCGGTAAGCATGCTTGGGTCAGTTTGGTATTCAAATTCGGTTAAGTCCTGGAACTTGGTGAACTCATGTACAAAACGTAACCGCACATTATCGAGCGCACCGTTACGGTGTTTGGCAATATGCAACTCGGCCACACCATGCGTTGAACTTCCATCTTCAAACTCCGAAATTTTGTAATACTCCGGACGGTAAATAAACATTACCATATCCGCATCCTGCTCAATGGAACCGGATTCACGCAAATCCGAAAGCATCGGAATGGCTGCTGCTCCACGTTTTTCGGAAGCACGGCTTAACTGTGCAAGTGCAATTACCGGAACGTCCAACTCCTTTGCGAGTGCTTTAAGGGAACGTGAAATATAACTTACCTCCTGCTCACGGTTACCATTTTTATTGTTGGCATCATCACCACGCATCAACTGCAGGTAATCGATGATGATCATCTCAATATTGTTCTGCTCTTTCAACCTGCGGCACTTACTGCGCAACTCAAAAATAGAAAGGGCAGGGGTATCGTCAATAAAAATGGGAGCTTCGTTGAGGCGTGCAATTTTGGTATTTAACTGTTGCCATTCGTGTTCGGCAAGTTGTCCTTTTTTGAGTTTTTCACCTGTAATTTCAGCTTCTCCCGAAATCATCCTTGTTACCAGCTGCTTGCTGCTCATCTCCAGTGAGAAGATGGCAATGGCTCTTGGTTTTTCGGATAATAAAGAAGCATTCCGTGCTATGGAGAGTACCATGGCTGTTTTACCCATACCCGGACGAGCAGCCAAAATAACCAAATCGGATTTTTGGAAACCGGAAGTAATCCGGTCCAAACGGGTAAAGCCCGAAGGAATACCGGTAAGTCCGCCTTCCTTATCTTTCATCGATTCAATTTCGCGGATGGCTTCCTTGATCACATAGTTCATTTGTTTGTAATCGCGCTTGATATTTCCCTGCGATACTTCAAACAATTTACGTTCGGCACTGTCCAGCAATTCAAAAGCATCGGTCGATTCTTCAAATGCTTCCTTCTGTATTTCGGTGGCAATACGGATCAACTCCCGTTGAATAAATTTTTGGGCAACAATCCGTGCATGGTATTCAATATTGGCAGCCGAAGCCACACGATTGGTAAGTGAAGTGATGTAATAAGCACCACCCACAATATCCAGCAATGCTTTTTTGCGGAGGTCGGATGTTACGGTTAAGATATCAATGGGTTCGGCACGGCTGAATAGGTCCTTGATGGATTGGAAAATGATGACGTGCGCTTCCTTGTAAAAACTTTCAGGTCTTAAAATATCAGCTACAACGGTGATGGCATTTTTTTCCAGCATCAGCGCACCCAGTACAGCTTCCTCAAGGTCAACTGACTGAGGTGGTACTTTGCCTGAATCTATAATTGCCTTTAGATCTATATTGCGAGTCGGTTTCCTTGTATTTTTGGTTGTTTCGGCCATTTCTTGCTATCCTCTTTTCTACGTTCTGTTGCTCCCAAATGTAAGCACAACAGATTTTTTTGTATGTCTCCGCTAAGGTAATATTACTTATACACATGTAAAATTTTTAATGTGCATGCAATGTGCATTACTATGTGTTGTATGTTGTAAATGCTTCATTTTCACTACAGGCTTTTCCACAATTCGCATAGCTAAGTGGGTCAATTGAAATGTGTCCGAATTGATTTTGTGTAATGAACAGGCTAGCGCATTCACAAGGGGTAATAATTTTTTAACATCAAATGTGGGGTAATCCCGTTTGACTTTGCAAGTGGTTGATGCTGAAACGATGCTCATGTAACACCCAGTGTTATCAGGGGGTTAACAATTTGATGACACAACTGCTTGATAATAAGATGACTTTAAATTTACATGGGTTGCCGGCAAAGGGAGCCTATCAGGGAATCATAAAGGAGTGAATTGTTTAAAGTTATTTTAACCTTGATTCCGCCAAAAAAATACATATTTGTATGGTTAAATCGTATGCTATATAAACGCCTTTTTATGCTGGGAGTTGTTTTGTCAACTCTCTCCGTTTCAGCCCAGGTTGGCTATAAACAAAAATCGACCAATGTAGGTCGTGTAGGGTTAACCATGAGTACCGTGGGTACCATTGGTCGACCTACAGTAAGAAGTAATGTTCAGGGTGACCCTTCCATGTCATATCCTCAAAAAGGATTGGAGCATTTGTTCGAGTCGGGATTTTGGATCGGAGCATTGGTAAACGGCCAAAAGTTAGTATCAACCAGTGCGTTTGATGCTTCTTCAGGTTATTCAACGGGAGCTTCGGGCTATGAGTTTACGGGAACGGTGAATCCCATTGAACGTTCCAAATTGACCAGCAGTCCCAATTATTCCGCTTCTGCAATATCTCATCAGGATTTCGTATTTCAGTTAACCGATTCCAATACGGTTGTTCCTGGAACATCCCAACCCATCGGCAGTCATGATAATCCGTTAATGGCATCTGTAAAGCTGGAAAGTTATGCCTGGAATTTTTCCTTTGCCGACTATTTTGTGATTTGCAATTATGAGATTACCAATAACTCCACTTCCAACTGGGATTCGATATGGATGGGACAATGGGCGGATCTAGTGGTGCGAAATGTAAATGTAACACGGGATGTCGGGACAGCATTTTATGCAAAAGGACGGAATGGTGTTGATACCAAGTTTAAAGCTATTTATGCATGGTTGGGAGATAATACTGCCGATGATGCCAACTATATTCAGTCATACGGAGCCATGCAGTTTTTGGGCATGGACTGGAGAGGGATGTTTTTTAACGCAGATAAACCCGACACGTTTGTATCACGTGGTTTTGCTGCGCCTAAAGTGAATTATAATTTTTGGAATTTCAGTTCCGTGTATCCTGAGTTTACCAAACCGGCCGATGATTTGGGACGCTATGAAAAGTTGAGCAAGGGAAATGATTCGACCCAGATTTTTGGAAATAATGGACCGTTTAACGGCTCACCTGCCAATTGGATTCAATTGATTTCGGCAGGCCCGCTCCCAAGTGTTGCTCCGGGTGAAAAGTTCAATTATGTAGTTGCATATGTTGCGGCTAAAAAATCAGTGAAGCAGGTATCCGGTACTTCCATTCTTTCCACTCCCGAATCGAGGGCGGAGTTAACAGAACATCTTTCGCGTACACGTGCCACATATGTTGGAGAAGATGTGAATGAAGACGGAAAATACAATGCAGAGTTGGATGCAAACGGTAATGGAAAACTTGACCGGTTTGTTTTGCCGGAACCTCCAAACAGTCCTAAAATGAAAATTGTTCCTTCCGATAATAAGGTTGATATATACTGGGATGCATCCGCAATTGAATCTATTGATGCTATTACACGTCAAAAGGATTTTGAGGGATTTAAATTATACAGGAGCAATGCAGGGGATGACCTGGATCAAAACCTGGCCGATAACAGTAACCTGATTGCACAATGGGATTCAGTGGGAAATGATGTTGGATATAACAATGGATTTGATGCGATCAAACTTAATCAACCGATGCAGTTTGCCGGAGATCCGGTTACCTATGATTTTAAATACACCATGAACAATTTGCTGAATGGCTGGCAATACCAATTCACGGTTACAGCATTTGATAAAGGCAATAAAACACTTAAGATCGGATCGCTGGAATCATCATTTACAGCGAATGAAATGAGGGTATTTGCCGGAACCACAACAAAAGAGATTGGAGAGGACAGCAAATCAACAATTGGTGTGTACCCTAACCCATACCGTACCACGGCAGCATGGGATGGCGGAACTTCCCGTACCAATAAAATTTACTTTACCAACCTGCCGGCACAATGCACCATTTCCATATATACCAGCAATGGAGATTTGGTGGCGAACCTTACCCATAATGCCGAAACATATCAGGGAGAAGATGCAAAATGGTTTGAAGTATACGGAAATAAAGATAAAATGGTATTTTCGGGAGGGGAACACGCCTGGGACTTATTGTCGAATTCAAAAACAACCATTTCGATGGGCGTATATTTGTTTACGGTAAAGGATACCCAAACAGGTAATGTGGAAGTGGGGAAGTTTGCAGTAATGAAGTAGGCAAAGAAGAAAGTAGGCAAAATAAATTCGAAGCTCGATAGAAATAAAGGTGGCTGAGCGGTCCGATAGCTATCGGACGAAGCCAACCAGTAATAAAAAACTCGCAACTCGCAATCTTTTGTCCACGAAGACACGAAAGATTAAGGAAGATGAGAGAAAACAAAGAAGACAAGATTTAATAACCAGTAATTCAATAACCTAGTAACTCAATAACCAATTAACTAACATAGAATATGAAAAGACGACTACTACTATCAATGATTGCGCTAGGGGCAGCAGGGCTGCTGAAGGCGCAGAACCCGTACCCGATTATTCCAATTGATTCGGTACAGTTTGTTAATGCTACAAAGCTTGGACTACCAATACCCAATGATACACCTGATTATATCAGTCCAATTCCCAGTAATTCTCAATATAAGGATACTGTTAGATTTGAAGGAATCGTTGTAACCAATCCTAAAATATATGGATTATCTTCAAATAGAAAAGCAGCCTTTATGCAAAGAAAAGGTGGTGGGCCATGGAGTGGTGTACAAGTAATGTGTGAACCGGCAGGTACAGGGGTAACATTGCCTGTATTAAATGCTGAAGCAAAGTTTTATGAAAATTTCATAGTAAGATATAAAGTAAGAGTAACGGGAGTGATTAGAACTTTTAATGGAGTTAATCAAAAGGTAGGTGAAACCCAAGTTAATTTAATACGTAATAACATAAACTGGGAAAATTCAGTAGAGCAACTTTCACTGACTCCGGATACATTGGTTTATAGTGAAATTCAGGCAATGGATTTGATGAAAGGTAATCCGAATGGAACATGGGTGCAGCAGAGACTAACGGGAGAGCAATGGGAAGGAGCATTGGTTAAGATTAAAAATGTAACAGTTTATTCGATAGATAATACAGGGGGCGGAGGAACGCGTTCATTCTGGTCTGTTGTTGATGATTTCGGAAATGTTTTAGATGTGAGAGATTTCTCTGCTTATTATAGAAGAGATGATTTAGAAGATACTGTTCCTAAAATTGTAAATACATTTTTTCCTCCAGCAATTGGAACCAGGTTGGAGTATATTCAAGGAATAATAACGGAGTATGCAGTCGGTCCGGTAACAAGATATGGAATTATGCCAATGTATCCTACTGATTTGGGGCCTTGTAATATTTGCCCGCCTAAGATTTTGAATATTACTCAAACACCTAATGTTGCTCAATCTACAGATTCGGTGGAAGTAACAGCGATGATTACTTCGGATACAACATTAAAGGAAGTAACACTTCATTATAATGGAACCGGAGGAAATATATTTACATTGGTTAATATGACACCTACAGCTACACCAAACAAATGGTTGGGAAAAATTCCTCCGTTTGCAGCCGGAACTATTGTAAAATACTATACAAGAGCTTTGGATAACAGGAATCTGAGGACAGTTATTCCTGATACCTTGGCAACAAACTCAAACTATTTGGTGACGGATGGGGGTATCAATAGTATAGCAACATTACAATTCAGTGCAAGCACCAATGGTGCGACAATCTGGGATGGAGACTCCCTTACGAATATGGATATCAGGGGAGTGATAACCGGTACTAACTTTAATGCCGGCACAACCCGTTTGTTAACCTTGCAAAGTGGGACAGGGGCAAATTCTGCTATTTTCATACAACGGCCGGTAAATAACGATGTTACGGAAAAATGGGCTATTGGAGACTCCGTTAAGATTACAAGTGGTGTAGTGAGAGAAATATTTAACATTACTACCCTTAATGAGATCAGAGGAACGGTTGTTTCCAAGAATAATCCATTGCCTGCATTCGAAGAAACATTGTCGATGGACTCATTTGCGCTTGCTACAAAAATTGCCTACAACAGAAAATGGGAAGGTGTATTGTTAAAATGGAACAATGTATATGTAACAAATATCAATCCGGATGCTCCTTCTGATAATGGAGAGTGGTCGGTGAATGCAGACAGTACCAAAACAGGATTACGTGTTGATGATATGAGCATTTCATTGAGAAACATTAATGATACCATTACAAAAGGACAAAAATTGAACTTTATCCAAGGACCGATGTATTTCAGTTTTGGAAACTTTAAAATCATTCCAAGAAACCTATCGGATATGGATATGTGTAACCTGGATACTGCAAAACCTTCGTTATCATTAAACGGAAACAATCCGGATACAGTTGAATTAGGAAGCGGACCATATGTTGATCCGGGTGCTGCATCAAGCGATGTGCGCGATGGAAACATTGCAACTTCGGTTCATGTAACCGGAGCTGTTAATACCAATGTAATGGGTGCCTATGTATTAACCTATAGGGTAGCCGATTTCTGCGGTAACATGGCCGACTCAGCAACCAGAATAGTTGTTGTGAAAGATTCATCAAACGTTGGTATCAACGAAAGTGAATTTAACGCAGCCAATGTGAAGTTATATCCTAACCCGGCTACAACAGCTATTACAGTAAGTGCCACTTTTGTAAAAACACAACCGGTAACGATTACTCTGGTTGATTTGTTGGGTAAAGAAATCTCAACCCGCACCGTTCGCGGAGCACAATTCAACGAAACCATTTCAATCGAAAACCTGAACAGCGGAATCTATTTCTGTACCATCAGCAATGCCAGCGGAAGCAAAACATTGAAGTTTGTGGTGAACGGAAAATAAGTTTCTGAATTTTAGTATTTTTAGAATCCCTCATCTGCTCAAGCAGGTGGGGGATTTTTGCGTTAAGGAAGACTAAGGAAATCGAAGGTTTACTATTTATTTTAGGCAAGAGAGTTGCTTTTATGAAAAAAATAAATTTGATTTGAACCTTAAACCTATTAAACAAATAACCTATGAAATCACCCAAAATTGTGATGGCTATTCTTGCCATTGCGGGATCAATTTACGTATCCAATGCTCAACAGTGGAACACTAGTGGTAACTCAGTATCTTCAGGAGAGTTCTTAGGGACTACTAACGCCTATCCTTTAATTCTGAAATCCAATAATACTGAGCTTGGACTGATGACCCCAGGAGCGATTCATTTTGGAAGTAATAATGTACTATTTGGATCAGGCTATGCTTTTGGAAAAGATATTATTATAGATTCTTACGGCAACAATTCATTTGCAATAGGCGAGGCCATTTCGCTGGATGAACAGAACTCATATGCATTTGGCCGAAATATAGTAAATGCTTCAAGTGCAATGGTAATCGGATTTGGGATCTCTTCTTCCAATCCGTTGACTTCTGGGGTTACCAATTCACTCAGCATAGGTTTTAACAGTACAATTCCCACATTTTTTGTTGGCCCATCAACTGGAGTCGGCACAACCGGAAATGTTGGAATTGGAACAACAACTCCTAGTGCCAAACTCGAAGTAGCATCACCATATGCATACAATGCAAGTGGAACCGTTGTTAAATTAGGAGGAAAAGGCTCATGGAATACCAATGATTATGAACGTTTCCAATTAGGGTTTTCGCAGCTTCAAAGTATATACAATGGAACAGGCTGGGACCTATCATTCAATACCGGGTCATCGAATGGTGTTGGAGTAGAAGCGCTAAGGATTAAATCCAATGGCAATATATTGTTTAGTAACCCCAATACACCGGTGGCTTTTGCAATGAATATGTCTGCATCAGGAGGAATTCCGTCAGGTGTTTGGTTCTATCCGGAAACGTCTGCTAATTTATCACTCTTTGCGGATGGGGCATCGGGTGCCTCAGGAAAAGGAATTAATATCTTAGCTTATAACGGAACCTGGCACACAGGGTTGAAGTATGCTAATACTGGGTCAGGTGGAGCTGTACCTACATTGGTATTGCAAGAGTCTAATGGAAAAGTGGGCATTGGAACAGCAAATCCTAATGCTATAGCTAAACTACAGGTAAATGGTGGAGATGTTGTATTGGGGAACGATATAAATGGAGAACGTTGGGTTATTCATACCCGTAAAGAGCAGCATTCCGACATGCTCATATTTGCACCGGATCTGCCGAATGCAACCTGGGACTGGAACAAATCAATCGGAATACAACGCAGCAGCGGAAAAATGTTTATTGGCGACATTACACCCAATACACCCAATATGCCCGGAAATTACAGACTGTATGTAAGAGATGGTATTTTGGCTGAGAAAGTAAAGGTTGCTTTGTTTAACACAGCAAGCTGGGCAGATTATGTATTCAAGGAGGATTATACATTGCTTAGCTTAAATGAGGTAGAACGATTTGTAAAAGAACACAAACACCTTCCGGGTGTGCCAAGTGATAAAGAAGTAGTTGCAAATGGAATTGATGTGGCTGAAATGGATGCAACTCTCCTGAAAAAAATAGAGGAGCTTACACTTTATATGATTGACCAGAACAAACGATTGGAGAAACTTGAAAAGGAAAACGCGGAATTGAAAAAATCAATTAAACAATAATCCTAATTGAGCTAAGAGCTTTCCATTCCGGAAAGTTGTAATCACTTAAACAATCAATCGTATGAAAATCATATTAAATATCAGCATCATATTATGGTGTGCTATGATGGCACACGCGCAACCTCCAACAGCCGCATTTACTTACAATAATGCAGGGTTCCGGGTATATCGTACTATTCTAAATCCAACCGGTTTCAGAACACCTGCCCCAAGTGTGGATTCAAGCAGGTTAACAGAAAACAAACCAACCGTGCAGGAACAGGCTAAAAAAGAGCCTAATAATGGAGCTTCTTCCATAGCAGGACTTTCACTCTATCCCAATCCTGTAATAACAGACCTTGTCATCAAAGCAACCGATCCTAAGTTTGAGAACAAGGATATTGTAGTGTATGACGTTACCGGCAAAGTGGTGGTAAAACAGAAAATGGAAGGTATGGGAACCGTGATAGATTTATCGGGACTCTACTCCGGTGTTTACCTCATTAAAGTTGCAGGAAACGGAACTCAACAGGTTGTAACACGTATCATTAAACAATAACAAACAAAAAGATGTTAAGTAAACACACACACTTTTTTGTTGTTATCATGATATTGATTGCAACAAGAGCCCTCGCGCAAACAACGAGTGAAATTACAGTACCACTGGCACCTGTGAACACTGGCCATAATGGAACGGTATCACATATTTACCAGCATGAAAGCTCCATGCTATTTACGGATGGTTTTCTGGCTACACCACAAGGTTCTAATTTTCTGGTAGCCGAAATTAACGACAGACTTCCAACTCCCGTTGTTCCATATTTGAGTGGCAGTAGCACTCAACGTACCAGTATTGATGTTTCCAAGGCGGTCGGGAGTATTGAGGGACACACCACAGTTACGGAACAGGGTCAGATGACGTACACCATTCCTGTTCATACATCACCGGTATCCGGCAATTTTGCCCCTTCTATTCAAATAAAATATACGAGTACCAAAAGGTCCGGTCTTCTTGGGTTAGGATGGGATCTTGAAGGTCTTACAACTATATCAAGGTCCGGACGAACCTTATTTGTCAACGGAGTTGTTGAAGGTGTAACATTTACGAATGGCGATGTGTTTGAATTGGATGGCCAAAAAATTGTTCCTATGTCCGGATCAAATGGAGCAAGTGGTACCCTTTATGGAACGATGTCGGAAGATTTTAATAAAATTAATTCCTATGGACAAATAGGGCCGGGAAATAGTCCAGAATGGTTTTTGATTCGCACCAAATCAGGAATAGAGGTTGAGTTGGGAAGAACAACCGACTCCAAGTTAAAAAATGAAGATGGTGATGTTTTATTGTGGAAAATAAACAAGATGACCGATGTGACTACCGGAAATTACATCAACTTTATTTACCGGAACAATGGTGTTGAAATAGCCATCGATCATATTGATTATGGTGGTAATATATACGCAGGATTGATGCCATATAACTCCATTGATTTTTACTACGCGCAAAAGTCTGATCCAACAGAAACATTTGTATCCGGCAAAAGGATAACAAACACCTTAATTCTTACTTCGGTAAGAAGCAAATGTGAAGGTGTGGTGGTACGTAGGCTCGATTTTGAATATAAACTTGATTTGTATTCCAAATTGGTAACAATTATAGAGTCTTCTAAAACGGAGCAGAAGAACTCAACTATTATAGATTGGGAAAATAGTAATTATACGATAAGTGCACCAAGCACAAAATGGGACAATAGTCCTGTTGATGATTTAAAAATCACAACGCGGATATTTGCTAAGGGCGATTTTGATGGAGATGGTTTAGACGATTTTATTGTTGATGAACCCTTACCTGGTGGTCATGTTGGGTTAACGATCAAAATTCAAAGACAAAATGCTGTTGGTGATTTTGATGAATACAGTGTTCCGGGAATAGTATTCGATAGAAGTATTGGAGGTGGACCTTCGGGTTATACTCCAAATCTGTCAGTAGTGGATTTTGACAATGATGGTATTGATGAAATATATGTGAAAGTCCAAACAGGACAAGTTTCAGGTTATAATCAATACGCTTATTTGGCTTTTAAATTTGATGCAGGAAGTGTTGTAGGATTTACAAATGGTATCACTGCTCAAAGCCTGGGAGGGGCAGTGGGCAATTCAATAGCACAGGATATAATGATTATTCTTCCTACAGATATTGATGGAGATGGAATTGTGGAAGCCGTTTTTCTGAATCAGTCTAACCCCGATCATACAAGTATTGATTTGGTGTTGGAAAATGATCCTGCAGGAATAGCTATATATGGAAATATGCTTTCCGGTTCACCTTTCGCGTGGGGGGGGACCAAAACACAATCATTTGTTATTGACTTTAATGGAAATGGAAGGGCTGACTTTTGCGTTAAACGAGATGGTGCCGTTTATATTCTGGAGTATGATATGAGTACACACAGTTTAAAAATAATAGCCTCAGCTGCTCATGGAGTATCGGATAAATTATATTGGGGAGACTTTAATGGAGATGGGAATAGTGATTTAATAGTGTATGATAATAGCCCTGCGACTTATAAAGTTTACCTGTCTACAGGAACTGAATTGGTATACTCAGCAGAATTTTCCAGTACAATAGCCATGTATAAACCAACTCCATCCTCTAGTTCCAAAATTGGTCCTATTTGGAATGATGGGTTACAAATTGTTGATTTTAACAATGATGGGAAGAGTGATGTGATAATATCTGTCCTGAGTGGAACGGGTACTGCCTGGGTATTTGTGAGTGATGGCAGGACATTCGATGATAAAATATTACTGACGACCAGTATGGGATATTCACTGGAAACAAGTTCGTTCTTAGATATAAATGGGGATGGTTTGATAGAGCACTGCAAAGGATTGATGGCATATAATACAACATTGTACTTTGGTGGACCTGATTATCTGGGAGGATATTTGGTGAAATCAATTACCAATGGAATGAACGTAAAGAAAGAATTTACGTACAATTGTACGAGGGTTGCCAATGCAGACGGAGCGTATATTCATAGCTCTGCAGCCAATGTCAAATATGTTCCGATGTTATTGATTACAAAAGCAACGACAAGATATCTTAATACCAATGAAGGAATTAGCATCATGGCTTATGAGTACAGATCTTCAGTAGTTGATCGTGATAAAAACGGCTTTCTGGGGTTTCTGTTAACAGAAAAAAAATACTATAAAAATGCGAAGCTCAGGCAAACTGATGCAACCAGCTATCTATATAACGGCACATACAGTCTTTTGTATCCTGCAGTAAAAACATCCTTTCTGAATGGGACCGCTCAATATGATTTATATGAAGAATATGATAATACAATAGTAAGTAAAGGAACTTACCGGTATTGGACCCGATTGAATTCAGTATATCATTTTGATGGAGAGGTAGGCACCACCATAGGCTATAGCTATGATCCCAGCGGAAATGTAACATTAGCAAACTCAACCAACGGGTATTCAACCACGGCTATTGCCACTACATATTCAACCATCAATGGTTACATGTCTAAACCAACGCGCGAAACCATCACTAAATCGAATACCCATGCTAATAGTTCCGTAGTTGATGAAACCGATTATTTTTACGATGGTGTAGGAAAGGTTATGGTATCAGTAAAACATCCGTCACTACCCAAAAAAGTATTCACAGAGTATGGTTATAGTCTCTTTGGATTACCCGAAATTGTCTGGGTAAGTTCTCCGGGTATGGCTGCGATTGAAACCAGAAGCGAGTATGATCCCAAAGGCCGGTTTGTGTTGAATGAATACAACCAACTCAACCAAAAAACACAGCGTTTGTATAATCCGGAGTGCGGTAAAGTCATTTGGCAACAAACACCGGATGGATTGGCTACAAACTACAGCTACAACAGTTGGGGCGATATGGTACAGTCAATAGATGTGTATGGAGTAGGAACCGGAATTGGCAAATATTGGAAGAATCCGAATTCGGGGAGAAAAGATTATTATGCTGTTACGACTTCATGTGCCCTCAAACCAACACATACGGTTGAGTATAATATATTGGACCAGAAGGAGCTTGAAAGTACCCAAAATCATTTGGGCAATACGGTGAAGGTGGATTATGAGTATGATAATGACGGATATTTATCCTTTCAAACCAAACCATACCTTCCGGCTGAAACGCCTATTACTGTTAATTACACCTACGATAACCAGGACAGGTTAAAAACGATTACGGATAATTCGAAGAACCTGGTAACAACGTATAATTACAGTACATTATCAACTCAGGTGGTTGTGCAGGGAGGATCGGGTACAATTGAAAATACCACTACCGAACGCTACAAGGACGGAACCACCAAATCCATTACCGATCTGAGTGGGATTACGGTTCAATATAAGTATAAAGGCGATGGAAAGGTGAGCGAAATAAGCAGTGGCAGCGGAACCATAACCATGACCTATGATGCATATGGTAACCAAACGCAGTTAAGTGACCCCAATGCAGGAGTTACAAGCTATACCTACAATAGTTTTGGACAAATGGTGAGTGAAGCTGATGCAGCCGGGAATAGTTTTTATTCAGTATATGATGAACTGGGCAGATTGATAAGCAAGCAGGATATTGCTACCAGTAAGTATAAAACATATACATACAAGGGTTCGGGTAACGGACTCAATCAGCTGGCTTCGGTGGTGGATTATGATGGAGATAGCAAAGTATACACTTATGATGATTATCATCGGTTAGCAAGTGTTACCGAAAATGTTGGAATGAATGCCTTCAGCACCTCCTATGGATACCAGTATGATGATATTACCAGAATTGATTATCCGGCAGGATATTCCGTTCAGTATACCAGAAATTACTGGGGCGCAGTTTCCAGTATAGAAGAGGTGGGTTCCGGCAAAACATTGTGGCAATTGGGTGAAGTAGATGCCCTCAACCAGCCTAAGCTGGAATTGCTTTACGAAGGAATGAGATGGGTGCGCTCTTACAACAATGGTTTGTTGGAAACAAGCCAGATCAACGATAAGTACCATAACGGGATCTTCAGCTGGAGTTATGGGTTTAACCAAAGCACGGATAATCTAGAATGGCGGGTTAAGGATAATTCTTCCATGGATTATGAAGAGTTTCAATACGACAATATGCAGCGGTTAACGGAAAGTACGATTAAGTACTGGGACGAAAATGGCTTGCAAACCAGAAACCTGGTAACACAATTTGAACCCAATGGGAATATTAAGTACAAATCGGATGTTTCGGTTGACGATTACCAATACAATGGTTCTCCCAATGCGGTTACCCATATTCCGAATCCATATACCTCTATTCCTTCGTTCGACCAGCAGATAGAGTATAACAACAATAAACTGGTGAGTAAGATTACGGAAAATAACAAAGAGCTTGAATTTACTTACGGCCCTGACGGAAACCGCACGAAGATGATGACCAAAGACAATGGGATCATCATAAACTCCCATTATTACAGCGGTAATTATGAAAGGGACGAAAAGCCAACAGGAGCCCGACACAGTTACCATGTGTATTCACCTTACGGTTTATTGGGTATAAAGATCATCGAAAATGCAAGCGCGAACTTTTATTATACTTATACCGATTATTTGGGAACGATTCTGGGTCTTGTGAACGAACAAGGTGTAGCCGTTGAAGAGTTTAGCGTGGATGCATGGGGACGCAAACGAAATACCGAAAATTACGGGTACGAAAATGTGAACGCTGGCATACTGACCAAACGTTGCTTTACCGGCCACGAGCACCTGGAGGATTTCGGATTAATTAACATGAACGCCCGTTTATATGATCCATTGCTGGGGCGGATGTTAAGTCCGGATAACTTCATCCAGGCTCCGCAATATTCTCAAAATTTAAACAGATATTCGTATGCGTTCAACAATCCGTTAAAGTATACCGACCCTAGCGGGAATACCATTATTGGCGGTGGTGCTACCAATAATTCATTGAATGGGGGAGTCTTGCAAACCTTATTTTATGACGGAGGAGGGTCAATGATGAGTACCATTGAAGAAAGCAATTTGATGTTAGATAGGTTGATGAGTGAGTTGATTAAAGGTGGAGGTGGTGGTAGTGGTCTTGGTGAAGGGGAGACAGCAATATTTGGTGATCCTCCAGAGAAAAATTATAGGAAATTTGATAATGCAACACATGGTAGCAGGGATGTTATTGATCCATTCCCTAATCCTGGGCAAGGTAAAGGAAGCTTGTACACAACCAAAGATTGGATAGGATACCTAGGAAATTTTGGTCAACCGGCCACTATACTAGTAGGCAGTGGTGTAGATTATGGATTTGGAAAAATGTCTACCACCATGCAATTATGGAATTATGGGAAATATCTTAAAGCGGTTAAAGGAATTGGATTTACAGGTAAGTTATTGGGAGGTGCA
This sequence comes from Bacteroidota bacterium, assembly GCA_040387195.1. GTDB lineage: Bacteria > Bacteroidota > Bacteroidia > UKL13-3 > UKL13-3 > UKL13-3. Next base: position 106,388 of record JAZKEF010000027.1, on the reverse strand, counting down.
TCAACCTATTTAGGAGCACCATTAAATACATATTTGGATTATAAACTATATAAAAGTAAAGACCCTAAAGAGCATATTGGAGCAAAAAGATTTGGGTTTAGAACTGTAGGAACAGCTGCGGGAATAGTTGCAGGTGCATATTTGGGGGTGGTCCCCGGTATAGTGGTTGGAGGAGGTTTTTTGGTTGGCGAAAAAATGTATGATGGGTTTAACTATTGGACAAAACAAACAGGGACTTATTTATATAATTATGAACGAGGAATAAAAAATGGTTGGAGGCCGAAATAAAATTCAATAGAAATGGAGTATAGAGTTACAATAAGAAATCAGTTTAAATCGCTGGAATTCCTAATATATGGTAGTTTGTTCTTTGCAATATTGGTTTATATATTATATCAAAACGAAGGTTATAGTGCCGACTTATTGCAGTTTTTTTCTGTTTACTATTTAGTACTATTAATTCCAACATTATTCTTGCATATAGAATACTATTTGAAAAACAAAAATGATATCTTAACTATTGATACATGTCAAGAATTGATAAGCATAAATGAACAAAGGCCTATATCATTTAATGAAATAGAAAAGATAACATTTTTTATGCCTCCGGTTTGGCATAGAAAAGGTATTATAAGATTATTGCCTTTTGAAGATTATCATTATGCTAAAATTAAAATGAAAAATGGTGAATATTTTGTTTTCACCTGTTTGATGGCTTATCGAGTTGAGGAGGCATTAGAGTTAATAAGTGGTGTAGTGATAGAAAAGAAAACCCGTCTGTTTGCAACGACATTGTTGGAATAAGAAATATATGCGTTCAACAATCCGTTAAAGTATACCGACCCTAGTGGGAATACCATTATAGGCGGAGGTGCTACCAATAATTCATTGAATGGGGGAGTCTTGCAAACTTTATTTTATGATGGAGGAGGGTCAATGATGACTACCATTGAAGAAAGCAATTTGATGTTAGATAGGTTGATGAGTGAGTTGATTAAAGGTGGAGGTGGTGGTAGTGGGTTAAGTGAGGGGGAATATGAGAATCTTATTGAAAAGGATTATGAAAAGTACAATACAACGAGCACTATATCTGCGCTAGAAGATGTTCGCGGTGACGGAGGAGGTCAAAGAATATTTGCAGGGGATAAGTTTGAGATTCAAATGGCTCGTAGAGATGCTGCAACTGGAAGTTTGGATGCAACTGTTTATCAGAAGACTTATGACTTTTATGCTGGTGTTGCAACGTCTGCTTTTTTTGGGTTCATGCCTGCAGTTCGATTATTGAGCTTAAAAAGTATAACTAATTCTAAGGGATTTTTATTTGGAAGTATTACAATGAAGACTCCCTTTAATATTCCAGTGCAAAGGTTTGGAAACATGTCTACAAAAACTGTAGACGCTTGGGGTTTAAGAATTGGTACTGGAGCTTTTCAAAATAGAATGTTTGCGGCAATTAAATATAAATGGAATCCTCTTACTCAATATACAACTGGTGTCATACCAAGGGGGACTTCATTTGAGTTTGGTATAATTGGTCCCCAAGGCTTAAATCATTTGGGTGGGTCGTTACAATTTCAAGTTTTTTCACCTAATGTTATACATCAATCATCTAAACTTATTAAGCGTTATTAGACATTTATAAAGAGCTATATTATCATGAATAAACTAGAAAATCCATTTCATTTTGATGAAATAAAAATCCACGGAAATGCAAAAATAACTTATAATGATTTACGAGAGTTTGTTCAAGGAGGGCCAAGAATCGGAAAGATGTCTGTTAATGGTGTCGAAATACCAAATTATCTTTTTGGAGGACCTTGTCTTTTGCATGAAGATTTTGCGTATGCACCTGTGTATGTAAGAAAATTGTTGGGCGTTGGATTTAAAATTGCGCAAATAGATATTCATAATTTAGGGGTTTTGATACTTGGCAAAACGCAGGATTTCATATTTCTTGACCATGTAGAGAATAATTCCATATTTTATTTTGATGATATGGAAATGTCAAACATCAAAAGTTGTCAGTATCAATGAGCAATTAGTTCTAGTCCTCTACGAAGGACTCAGCTGAAATTCTGATTCGTGTCCTGCAGTTTTTTAGAATTAGGTATCAATTGGCAAGTCGTTTTGTTTGAATATTCTCCCAAGTCGTGAGGTATACTTCGCTGAACTCAGTTTGACAGCCGGTCGTGCGCTAACACTTCGATGAACTCAGTGAAAGAGCACTGTCGAGGTTCCTGGTTGAGACCTTCCGCAAAGCAATGCTGTGTAGCTAGCCCGCTTTTAGCGGGAGAAACTATCTCGCAAGACGGGCTGTCAAGCTGATCCTGCCTGCAGCGGGAGAAGCTTATTCCCTCTTATCAATATTCTTCCGATTCGATAGTTGCTTCAGGAGGTTAATGTTGCCATTAATCAATGCTAGCTTCTTTGCCCGACTCCATCCTTTAATTTGTTTTTCGCGGGCAATAGCAGAATTAAAATCGCGAAAGGGTTCTATATATTTTAGGGTAACAGGTCTTCTTGAGAAGGTGTAGGAATTGTAATTTTTTTCCGAATTGTGTTCATCAATTCTTCTGTTGAAATCATTGGTAACACCGGTGTAAAATGATTCGTCTGAACATTCAGCGATGTAGACGTAGAGTTGTTTGAAAGGGGCCATGAATGCAATTTAGGAATTGGAGGTTAATTTGGCAAGTCGTTTTAGTTGGGCATTCTCCCAAGTCGCTAGTGAGCACTTCTCCCGCTGATAGCAGAATCAGTTTGACAACCGGTCGTGCGGGAAGACTTGGCCGGATGCTCAATAGAAATTCTACAGATGTTTTGAGTTCTCGTTTTAGTAGGACATTCTCCCAGGTTGTGCGCTATACTTCTCCCGCCTCTAGCGGGATCAGTTTGACAGCCGGTCGTGCGATAACACTTCGATGAACTCAGTGTGAAAGCAGGCGTCAAGCTTTCCCGCTTTTAGCGGAGAAGCCTTCTCGCAAGACGGGCTGTCAAGCTGAGTTCACCGAAGCCTTCCCGCAAGACTTGGCTGGATGCTCAATAGAAATTCTACAGATGTTTTGAGTTCTCGTTTTAGTTAGGCATTCTCCCAAGTCGCGAGGTGTACTTCTCCCGCCTGCGACTGGACAGTTTGACAAGCAGACGCCAAGCCATCCCGCTATCAGCGGGAGAAGCGATCCTGCAAGACGGGCTGTCAAGTTGAGTTCATCGAAACCATTCCGCAAGAGGCTGTGAAGCTATCCCGCTATCAGTGGGAGAAGCCATGCTGAAAGACCACAATAACCGACAAAAAATAAAAAAGAAGTGCCCTCAATTATAAACATCGGCTCCATTTTTGCGTTTATAAGTAATCGCTGCCAAATTGCCTTTATTCGGAATTGGAATTATATTTGACTTAAAGACAACGACAGGCACGTTTTAATTGTCATTACTATATGGAAGCAAAATTTTCACCACGTGTTAAAGATGTAATCAGTTACAGTCGCGAAGAAGCCATCAGGCTCGGCCACGATTACATCGGCACAGAACACTTGTTGCTGGGCCTCATCCGTGAAGGAGACGGCAAAGCAATCAAAACACTAAAGGCGCTTGATATAGATAGCATCCGGTTGAAAAAGACCATTGAGGATGCCATAAAAGGAACCGCTACCAATAATACCAACCTGGTTAACATTCCCCTCACCAAGCAGGCCGAAAAGGTACTCAAGATTACCTACCTCGAGGCCAAGATCTTTAAAACCGATATCATCGGAACGGAGCACCTGCTGCTCTCCATTCTGCGCGATGAGGACAATTTGGCATCCCAGATCCTTTCGCAACACGGTGTATCGTACGATATCTTCAAAGCAGCCATCGAAAACAATATTTCAGACGTAAGGAGCGAAATGCCGCAAGATTCAGAAGAAGAATATTACCGCGAAGAGCGCAAACCGCAGGATCCCGTTCGCAAAGGTGATTCCAAATCAAAAACCCCTGTATTGGACAATTTCGGGCGCGATTTGACCAAATCGGCCGAAGAGGGTAAACTTGACCCCATTGTGGGTCGTGAAAAGGAGATCGAACGTGTGTCGCAGATCCTGTCCCGCAGAAAGAAAAACAATCCCGTACTTATTGGTGAGCCCGGTGTGGGTAAAACCGCCATTGCCGAAGGGTTGGCATTGCGCATTGTTCAGCGTAAAGTTTCGCGTGTATTGTTCAACAAACGCGTGATCATGCTTGATTTAGCTTCACTTGTGGCAGGTACGAAATACCGCGGCCAGTTTGAGGAGCGCATGAAAGCCGTGATGAACGAACTGGAGAAATCTCCCGATGTTATTTTGTTCATTGATGAGATCCATACCATTGTAGGTGCCGGTGGTGCCTCGGGTTCACTGGATGCTTCCAATATGTTTAAACCGGCTTTGGCACGGGGTGAAATCCAGTGCATCGGAGCTACCACATTGGATGAGTACCGCCAGTATATCGAAAAAGACGGAGCGTTGGAAAGACGTTTCCAGGTGGTAATGGTCAATCCGGCTTCTCCCGAAGAAACCGTTGAGATATTACACAATATCAAAAGCAAATACGAGGATCACCACAGTGTGACTTATGAAGATGCAGCCATTCAGGCTTGTGTTGCCATGAGTAACCGTTACATGACCGACCGCCACTTGCCCGATAAGGCAATTGACGTGCTGGATGAAGTAGGTGCCCGTGTGCATATCAGCAATATCCATGTTCCGCAGAATGTGCTGGAACTGGAGAAAATGATTGAGGATATTAAGGTTGAAAAAAACAAGGTTGTAAAAAGCCAGAAATACGAGGAAGCGGCTAAACTCCGCGACCGCGAAAAACATTTACTGGAGCAACTGGAAACCGAAAAAGCGAAATGGGAAGAAGAAACCAAATCGCAGCGGTATAAAGTTACCGAAGAAGATGTGGCCGATGTAATTGCCATGATGACCGGTATTCCGGTAAAACGGATCGCACAAAGCGAAGGCCTGCGTTTATTGAACATGGGAACCGAGTTGCAAGGCAGGGTGATCGGACAGGAAGATGCCATCAAAAAACTGGCAAAAGCCATTCAGCGTAACCGTGCAGGATTAAAAAATCCGAATAAACCCATTGGTTCATTTGTGTTCTTAGGTCCTACCGGAGTGGGTAAAACAGAAATGGCCAAAGTACTTGCCCGTTATTTGTTCGACAGTGATGATGCGATGATCCGTATCGACATGAGCGAGTACATGGAGAAGTTTGCGGTAAGCCGTTTGGTGGGAGCGCCTCCGGGATACATCGGATACGAAGAAGGCGGACAACTGACCGAAAAGATTCGCAGAAAACCATACGCAGTGTTGTTGCTGGATGAGATCGAAAAAGCACATCCTGATGTATTCAATATCTTATTGCAGGTGCTGGACGAAGGTTTCTTAACCGATAGTTTAGGACGTAAGGTAGATTTCAGAAATACCATCATCATCATGACATCCAATATTGGTTCGCGCCAATTGAAAGATTTCGGACAAGGTGTTGGATTCGGAACTCCTGCAAAGAGTGCACAACAAGATACACACGCCAAAGTGGTGATCGAAAATGCACTGAAACGTTTCTTCTCTCCTGAGTTTTTGAATCGTATTGATGATGTGATCGTGTTCAATTCATTGGATAGAGAATCCATCACCAAAATCCTTGATTTAAATATGGAGAAATTGGTGAAACGTGTAGAAGAGTTGGCATATACATTTAAGATCACAGACGAAGCCAAAACGTTCCTGGCAGATAAGGGATTTGACCCTGAAATGGGAGCTCGTCCGCTGGCAAGAACCATTCAACGGTTTGTTGAAGACCCGATTGCCGAAGAGTTGCTCAAAGGTGAAGCAGGCGAAGGATCCGTTATTGAAGTGGATTATGTGAAAGACGAACCTGAGCTGAAAATCACAGTAAGCAAAAAGAAAGAACCACGTAAAAAGAAAGATGCACCACCGGTGAATCCAACTGATAACTAATACAAAAGTCCTGCAGCAATGCAGGATTTTTTTTTGAGCAGATTTCGGTGAGCAAAGACGCGAGCGAATTATTTCCCGCGGATTTCGCAGATAACGCGGAAAAGATTTGCGTCATCTGCGAAATCTGCGGGAAACACATTACAGAAGACTTTTCATTATTTTGCATCCATGAAAATCACCCTCATTCAATTAGGCAAAACCCATTTTAAGTTTGTGGATACCGGCTTCGATGAATTTGCAGGCCGTTTAAAGCACTATGCAAAATTTGAAAATGTAGTGATTGAATTACCTGCCAAACTGCGCTCAGCCGATGGCGAACAAGTGAAAAAAGCAGAAGGCGAATTGCTGCTAAAAAAGATCCAACCAACAGATTACTTAATGCTGCTCGATGAAAAGGGTGCAACGTATTCTTCCCGCGAATTTGCAACAACCTTACAAAAACTGGCCAATACCCATGCAAGTTGTGTATTCGTCATAGGTGGTGCATTCGGCTTCTCCCAACAGGTGTATGACAGAGCCAATGCTAAACTCTCGCTCTCCAAAATGACTTTTTCACATCAATTGATTCGCCTCATTTTTATTGAACAATTATACAGGGCATACACGATCATGAAAGGGGAGCCTTATCATAATGATTAGGGGGGGTGTTAATTGTGTTAATGATGTTGAGTATGTTAACTGTTCGAATAACTGATAGATTCGGTAAATTCGGAGCAATGTCATGCTGAGTTTATCGAAGCAAGACCTCGCGACTTGGGAGGATACCTATTGCAACCTGAAATATTTAATTGAATACGAAAGTACACTACCGAATGAAATTCCAGCCTAGCTTCGATGAACTCAGCTTGACAGCCCGTCTTGCGGGAAGTTTGCTTCTCCCGCTTGCAGCGGGACAGCCTTACTTCGCTTGAAGTTAAGTTTAGCATTCGCTGTGTTCCGGATGACAATGTCGCTGCGTTCGCTGCGGTTAAAAAGCAGGCGACAATTTGATGTTGAGTGTAGGGAATTTTTGTTAATACAACGTATAAAATGCTCCTACTTTAGCTGCTCCCCAATACTCATACTCCGATAGTACCGAACCTGACCCAACAGGTGTTAACGATTGGTTGAATACAAGGGCGCCCGAAAAGCTAACTCTTTTGATGGTGTACATATACGTTACACCACACACTGCCGAAACCGAATATGTTTTATAAGGAGATTGCCTCCTGTCGCGGGAGTTGGTGACGGTACTTCCATCATCATATTGTATGGTTATTTCCTGTTGTACTTTGAGTAATAGATTGTTTGACACACCAAGTTGCGGAATGAGTTGATGCCGTTTGTTTTCCGACAGGTTGAAAGCATATCCCAATAATATAGGTATCCGGATATTGGTAAATGCAGACTGCAATTCATAGGAGGTTATTGCCGGAGCGGATGGGTTTTGTACGAAACCATATTGGTCGTCAATCTGGTCGCCAAAAAGCAAATTGATAAACTTACGCTTGTATCCGGAAGTTGTATAGAGCATTTCTGTTTGGAGCTGCCACTTGTTTTTAACCAGCACACCACTTACTCCACACACAAAGCCCGATGCGGGTATTTCCTCATCACGTTGTTGTTTGATATTGCTACCAACAGCAGATTCATCTTTAACTGTTAATTGGCGGTAAGAATATAAACCACCCGCTGCTGCACCCACTTTAATACTTATTTGGCTATATGCACAAAGAGGAATGATTAAGAGAAATAATATGAGGTTTCGCATGCATCAAAAAACTATGGGTTATAATCCGGGGCATACCTGTGTCCCGGGTTGGTCAGTGCCAAATATAAAGGAGACTTTTGACAAAGAGTACTTTTCAAATCAGCATTTCAACAAAGTCTTCCGGAATCAGCTTCTCCCGCCTGCAGCGGGATCAGCTTGACAGCCCGTCTTGCGGGAAGTTTGCTTCTCCCGCTTGCAATTACGTTTATAAACTCGCTGTGTTCGCTGTGTTCCGGATGACAATGTCGCTGCGTTCGCTGCGGTTAAAAAACGCCCGACTGTTTTAGTATATGATTAAGGGACTTTAATTCATGTCCGCGGTCCATCTATTCATGTTTGAGGTTGGTCTATTCATGTTTGAGGTTGGTCTATTCATGTTTGAGGTCGGTCTATTCATGTCTGAGGTCGGTCTATTCATGTCTGAGGTCAGTCTATTCATGTTTGAGGTCGGTCTATTCATGTCCGAGGTCGGTCTATTCATGTTTGAGGTTGGTCTATTCATGTCAAAGGTCCATCTATTCAGGTAGCAGGTGAATTAATTCACGTCTGAGGTGAATTAATTCGCGTAATTGCTAAGCCTATTTTGTTTGTGACTAAACATTATCAGGTGGTTACGTCTGCTGCTGAAGAGTTATTCAGGATTATTGGGATTGGTTGGTTTTGGATAACGCCCCTGCTTGTCAAACAGTGCGCTCAACTCATTATAAGCCATTTCTGCACCGTCAACGCCTTTTGCCATGCCGCGTTTGGCTGTATTATATACTTCCAACCCGGCACCGAATGCTTCGCTTCCGGCTAAATCGCGTGTATCTACAACGCTCATCTCCAGGTTGACAAATTCCTGCAGGATTTCATCCAGTTGACGGCTCAGATCGATGTCTTTTGCAAATTCGCCAAGTTCAAAAAACTGTGGTTTAAGCTGTTCATTGTTGGAGGCAATAACGTAGGCTTGATTTACAAAATCCTGACGACCGGATTGCATGCGGACGATTCTTTTTGATTCTTCCGGAGTGAGTCTAACGAGGAAAGGCATCTCAGCCTTAATGTTGGCTATGCAATCCTTAATTTTTTGCATACTGTCGGGATTCAGGCTCCCTGAAACTTGGTTTTTCATAAGGGGAATAAATTAAAAGGTTAAAAAATATAAATAAACTTGGTCCGGCCAGACCGGTGAGATTGTTATCATCACCGTTACAAACATTATTGTCTTTTCCTTCACGTTTTAATTTAATATCAATAAAACGCCCACTTTTTTCCGCCCTTATTATTGTTTCTGAATAAAATTCAACAATGCCGCCCTCTAGATTATTGTTTTTGAATAAAAAGGACTTTCCTTTTAGTGCAAATCCGACAGAAACAATAAACGGCTGTTTTCAAGAATTAGGGTGAGTGCTCTGTACACCATACGGTGTTCATGTTTTATTTTTACTTCTCAATATCATTGTTACCTTAGTTTAAGTGATAAGCTACTTAAACTGTGAGATTATCCTTTGTAAAGTTCTTCGAAGCTGTTCGCGATAGCCAATTAACATTAACTCTTAAAATAGTTCACCTTATGAAAAAGCATATATATCTATTTAGCCTCTTGTTACTTTTTCAGCAAGCCAGGCTACAGGCACAGAACGCCCAAGCAGCAGCTGTCATAGCTGGAGCCGGGTTGGCAACTGCTATCGCTGCTGCCGTTACTATTGAACAAATAAAGGAGCAGCTGGAACTCTCTGCAACAGAATATATATTAACAAATGAGCCACAACTAACACGATTTTCAATTGAAGTAATGGAACTTGCTGATGGCACAAGAATCTCAGACCTTTCAAATACAACTTGTATTTCCTTTAAGGTAAAAACTTTTGATAATGCATTAATAGTAATCGATAAGTCCGTTTTATTAATGTTCACAAGTCGGGGCTGGGTAAATCAAGGAGGTTTAAATACTAGCTATGTAAAATTTTCATTGTTAAATTCAAGTAGCTGGAATCACTTACTACTCAGATATTCTTCAATAGCAACCAATATAAGGTTGAATTTTAACAATATAGAAAAAGTGCCCTGCTTGAATTCAATTTCGCAAAACGAATTCAAAGAAAATGACTCAAATTATTACAAAATCGTGAATGGAAATGGAAAGACAAGCTATTACAAAGTAGCCTACTTACCCATGAGAAAGTCAAGTTTGAATGGTGCTAATCTCGAATTTGATGGACTTGATGACCCTAAATTACCTTTTGTAAAAATGAATGGAGATAGCTATTTAGTGGGCGACTACTCAGATGAATTTAGGTTGATTTACAATGAGAAAACGATGGGTATTTATCTGATAGAGTTGAACAGATTGGTCCAATTAAAAAGAGCAACTATCAATTCTATACATGATTTTGTGAATGACAGAGTACGGTATATGGGTGAATAGGATAGCTACTATGAGAATACACGTTTTGATTGTACTTTACACAATAGCCATTTTTACAAGTTGCAAAATGGATGATTGTATAAAAATAACTAAAGGAGTTAAATTTAGCCTTGACACGGCAGCGTTTTCGAAATTTCCTTATAAAGGTTACGATACGATTACGTTGAAACTGACTTCAACAGGCTATATAATGCCTATGTATGCAGATGAATGGGTTACGGGATATGATCCTCAAGAATTAGATCCGTGTAAGACCACAGAGGAAAGAGAATTCAGAAGATTAACGTTTACTTGTCGGGTTTTCCCTTTGACCGGGAGAATAAGCGACATGGTAGATGGTTGGCAACTTATTATCAAACATTATGTAAATGAAGACATAAATGGTATTGATAAGGTTAACATAACATTATATGGAAAGAATATGACACACACAGTCAATAAAATTGGAGTTCCATACCAACAAGATTCGCTGACCATTCAAGGAAAGACATATTATGATATCAATTTCTTGCCAACAACTAACAACGATGTTTATCCATTTGGTTGTTTCTATAATCAGGAATTCGGAATACTAAGAATACACTATATTGACCCGGATTGGCCAGTTCCCCAAGGTGGGATGAGTTTCGATTTAATAAGAAAGTAAAGGGTATAAATCTAAATCAACTTACTCCGCTTCACCAAAAACGGCAACAGGATCTGACTAAAATCCGTGCTCACTTCTGCTTCCACCAAATCAATTTTATACTGCGCACATTTGAGTTTTAAGGTGTGTTTGTATGCTTCCACCGCTTTGAGGTAATGTTCCTTTACCTGGTTGGGGAACAGTTTCATTTTTTCTCCTGTTTCGCTATCTATAAATAAATACGGGCGGTTGGTGAAATCAAAGGCTACTTCTGTTTTTTTATCTTCTACATGAAACAGGATCACTTCATGTTTATTGTATTTTAAATGTTGCAGGGCTGCAAACAATTCATCATCGTCACCTGCATTTTGCAACATATCGCTGAAAATGATCACGAGCGAACGTTTATGGATCATCTCTGCCAGCTGGTGAAGGTTGGCGGCTATATTGCTTTTGCGGTTGGGTACACGTTGTGCCAGCGTTTCATCCAGTTTGCTGTACAGTAGTTTTTGATGGGTAGAACTGCTCTTGCACTGCGAATGGAACAAAATATCATCGGCTATTAAGCTGATACCGGATGCATCCCGTTGTTTTTTGAGCATGTAGATGAGGGAGGCAGCAGCGTAAGCGCTAAACTTTATTTTATTGAGCCCCTCTTCAGGGTAAAACATGGAGGAGGAACAATCAACGATGAGCTGGCAACGCAGGTTCGTTTCTTCTTCAAAACGTTTTACAAATAGTTTATCGGTGCGGGCGAAGAGTTTCCAGTCGATATGTTTGGTGCTTTCTCCGGTATTATACAACCGGTGTTCGGCAAACTCAACGGAAAATCCGTGGAACGGACTTTTGTGCAATCCGGTAATAAAACCTTCCACCACCTGTTTGGCCAAAAACTCGAGGTTTCCTGTTTGCAGCAGCTGTTCTTCTTTGATGTAACTGTTCATCTGTAGTCAAATGTAAGGGTTTGGGAGAGTTTAATCAACCCGGGATATAGTCTTGTGTTGGTTCCACACAGAGGGCACTAAGGAGCGCAGAGAGCACGAAGGTATTTCCGGAAGACTTTGCTTTGTGTTCACTGTGCTTCTCTGTGGCTTTGTGAGAACCCACGGATGCCCAATGGAGCACTCTTTCATATGTACATTGTTAAATTTTAAACCGATGTATTCCATCAACAAGTTTTGCGGTATTAAAATTAATTAGCAGGCCAAGTTCTTTTCCTGAAAGTCTTAAATAAGTGAGTGTTTGGGAATGATGAACCGGAGCGAGATTTTCAACGGATTTGATTTCCACCAAAACAACATTGTTTACCAATAAATCAATTCGATAACCTACTTCCATTCGAATCTCTTTGTAGATAAAGGGTAGGGGATGCTGGGTTTTAACATTAAAGCCGAGTAGCCTTAAATCGTAGGCAAGAGCTGCTTCATAAGTTGATTCCAGAAGCCCGGGGCCCACTGTTTTATGAATGTTTAGGGCAGCACCTATTATTTGATAGGTAATGTCATTTGGGGTCATTATGTATAATTATTAGGGTTTAACTGGCAAGTTAAGGAATGACTGGGAGATTTAAAAGTCTTGTGTTGGTTTCACACAGAGGGCACTAAGGAGCACAGAGGACACGAAGGTGTTCTCGGAAGACACTAGTCTTGAGTTGGTTTCACACAGAGGGCACTAAGGAGCACAGAGAGCACGAAGGTATTTCCGGAAGACTTTGCTTTGTGTTCTCTGTGCTTCTCTGTGGCTTTGTGAGAACCCACGGATGCCCATAAGCATTCCATATTCAATTATATAGCTAATTCACATTGATTTAACATTAAAATAAGTTTGAGGTAACGTTATAGGAACACTTTTGAAAGGTACTAAACAGAAACAGCATGGAATTGATATCGGCAGAAGACGTAGAAAACGGATTACACTTGCGCAAACTCAAAATTGCCGCATTGGCCAAAGTAATAATGAGGGTATTAAAACTGAAAAAGGTGAACGAAGTATATGAAACGTCAGCATCATTTAAAGGCGCTGCTTTTGCCGAAAGTGTGATTGAACACCTCGGAATTGAGTATGATTTTTCAGAGGAGGACCTGCAGCATATTCCCAAGGACGAACCGTTTATTGTCATTTCCAATCATCCTTATGGCGGCATTGATGGTCTTATTTTACTCACACTGATCAGCAAGGTCCGTCCGGAGTTTAAAATAATGGCCAACTACTTATTGCAGCAAATTCCGCCTATTGCCGAACAGCTGGTGGTGGTGAATCCATTTGAAAAGACACCAAAACCCGGAATGAATATGTCGGGGATCAAAAGATGTTTGCAACTGCTGGATGATGGGATCCCGGTAGGGATTTTTCCGGCAGGGGAAGTTTCGGCATTGAAGCTGAATAATTTTAAGATTTCGGATAAGATGTGGAACCCGGTGGTGGGGAAGATGATCATGAAAGCGGGAGTGAAGGTTGTTCCGGTATATTTCGCAGGGCATAACAGTGTAACGTTTAACCTGCTGGGGCTTGTGCATCCGGCATTGCGCACGGCCAAGCTTCCTTCGGAATTGTTCAATAAAAAAGAGGAAAAGATTAAAGTAAGAATAGGGAAACCTGTCAGCATCAAAACCGTGCAGGAGTTTTCGGACCCCAATGATTTGCTTCGTTTTTTACGCGCCAAAACATATGCATTAGGTTCGGGGCTGGATGTGAAGAAATACTTCGATTTTAAAATGGTGTTTCCGCAGTATCCCCAGGATATTATTGATCCCACTCCGCAGGAATTGATCCTGGAAGATATCAAACGGATTGACCCGAGAGACCTGCTCTTTACACAGGGAGAGTTTAAAGTATTTATGAGTGGGGCTAAACTTATCCCGAATATTCTGAGAGAACTTTCGCGTTTACGGGAAATTACGTTTAGGGAAGTGGGAGAAGGAACCAATCATTCATTCGACAGTGATGAGTATGATATCCATTACAAACATTTGTTTATCTGGGATGACAAGGAACAAAAAATTGTAGGAGCTTACAGAATAGGTTTGGGGGATGTGTTATATAGGCGTTATAAAAAGAATGGTTTTTATTTGAATGAACTGTTCAAAATAGGAAAGGACTTTACGCCCATCTTAAAAAATTCACTGGAGCTGGGTCGTTCATTTATTGTGAAAGAATACCAGCGCAAACCCATCGGCTTACTACTGTTGTGGAAAGGGGTGAATGAATTTTTGAAGAAAGAAAATTACCGTTATAAATACCTGATCGGTCCGGTAAGCATCAGCAATACCTTTTCTAATTTGTCAAAGGATCTGTTGGTTGATTTTATCACCAAACATCATTATGATGAACAACTGGCATCTTATGTAAGTCCCCGCAAACGTTATAAATACAGGTTTAAGGGCGAAGCAAAGGAATTGCGGAACATGGATATTGGTGATATCAAGGTATTGGATAACCTTATTGGGGAAATCGAGACCACACAGCAAAAAATTCCGGTGCTGCTTAAGAAGTACCTGAAACAAAACGCCAAGATCATCGCATTCAATATTGATCCTAAATTTAACAATTCACTGGATGGATTTTTAGTGATGGATGTGCAACAAGTTCCGGAAGATACCTTTGAGATGGTAATGAGGTAGGGGGATTATTGCGAGTTAATTATTGCGAGTTTTTTATGACGGGTTGTTTATTGAGAATGTAGTTTGGAGCGATGTCATGCTGTCCCGCTGTCAGCTGGAGAAGCAAGGCCACCGGGAGATTACTTAGTGTATCCGATGCTCTCCGAGTGCACTTTGTGGTTAGATTGGATGTTCGTTTTACCACTAAGTGCACTGAGATGGCACAAAGGAAACAATGTTATTTTTTAGAGGCTTCGTGTCGTTGCCTGAGCGAAGTCGATGGCAACGCGGCTAATACACATTAATCCCCTAATTACTCATCAACTCCTTATTCAATGTAGGATAAATGCGCAATTTTAAGTGGTCGCAAGCTGTTATGTAGGCATCTATTCCGGCATTTTCATCGGTGGTTTGGAAACCTTTGATTTCGTGCAATCCGTTTTTATAGATTTCAATATTCCTTTTGCATTCTGTTAACGAAAGGTTCATGTCTAAGGAAGCAGTTCTCATTTTCCCCCAAATGACACCCAATGCTTTGGTGTTCGATTGAAGGCGCAATACATAATCGGCAGCATCCGCTGTGCTTACAAATACACAACCATCAGCTACAAGCAGTTTTTTAACAACGGATTCAAAATAACCGGAGCTCATCCCTTTGGAGAGGTTTTGTTCGGATGATACCATGAATACTTTGATGGGAGAAACATTCATGCGGATATTGGTAGAGGGGACGTCCAGCGATAACAGCAATGTTTGGAGTGTGCTGTTCAAACTGTCAACCCGCATCATTCGGTTCATATCCACAGCTATGCGCAAGGTTTGTACAGGACTTTTGTCGAGTATTTTAGCAATGGCAAAAGATGCAATGCCGGCCTGATCGGTTTCTGTTTGTAGGCTGCCCTCAATTTTCCCCTGATCAATATATGCATACAAAGGGAGGTAGGGAACAGATGGTTTGGAAACACTGCTATCGCGGAAAAATGCTTTCACATCAAATGGTTCAGCAATGGGTTTACCCACTTTTCCATTCAGCATGGTTATGGCACTGTTGAGTCGGACTTCATACAGGTCATCCTGAATGCTGTTCAATAACTCGTTTACCAGAAACACATGTTTACCGTTACGTGTTGTTTGGATGTCTTCTCCTAAATAAGGCTGTAAGGCAGCAAGAGCCTTAATCCGCAGTCGGATACTTTGCAGGAATTGTTCTCGGGTAAGAGAAGCTGATTGTTCAAAAAAGTTCTCAGCCTTTTCAACAGCAGCCATCATTTTCCGCCTGCGGATATCTTTAAATTCTTCTTTTGATAACCGGTAATAAATCCAGAAATACTCTTTGTCTTCCCAGCTATCCACTACATTAAATTCTTCAATGGTATTGAGTGCGGTGATTTTCACATCACTTTCAAATTGTTGCTTAAACTGTTTGTTATCCTGAAATTGTGAAAGCACTGAGTTAGCCGAAACCGTCACTTTAATTTCGGAAACCAGGTCATTGAGTGCATTCTTTTTGGCAATCTGCTGATAGTCGAATGGGTTATTTATTTTGGATGCAATACCTACACCTACATAATATAGTTCATTGGTTGGGCGGTTGTACACCCAATCAGGTTTCGCCTTCATTCCCTTGTTGCTTTTGCAAGCCACAAGCAATGTTGATGCAATGAAGAATATATAAGCAAAGCGTTTCATGTTGGAGTTATTCTGGAATAATGTAGCATTTGATTTAACCGCAGCGAACGCAACGATTAACGCTGCGAACGCTGTGGTCTTTCGCTGTTACCTTTGCGGTTAAAAGCAAGGTTGACAAAGAACGGACAGTTAATTCCTTTTAGTTGTTTCTTTCTTTCGCGAGTTTATCCATTTCCTGGTTAAAGATCTCTTCAAACTTTTTCTTGTCGTAGTCCTGCTGAAGTTTGGAGTTTTTCGAGATGCCTTTGTCGATACCGGCTAACACCACTTGTTTATTGGCTTCAATGGCAACCCAGTATGTATAATTTTTGTTAGGTTCTTGGAAGATCTTTTCACCGATTACACGCACATCCGTTAAATCCTGATTGGTTACTTCGCGCGCCATTTCTTCAAACTTGTTGGAGAACTCCTGGGTATTGCTTATCTGACGTTGGTTGGTGTATTGTTCGGTAACTTTTTTAATAGTTGTTTGAATCAATCCGGCCATTTCGGATTTAGCATTTTGCAAGGCAATTTTTTTGCTGGTTGTTAAATCCATGCTGTTTCCGGATGATTTGGCGCGGAAACTTTCCTTGTCGCTTTGGTATTCTTTGCTGCTGAAAGGAACTGCTATTTCGATAGCTCCGGTTTGTTTATCAATTGTTGGAGCAACTTTTTTTGATTTGCATGAGGTGAAACTGATACCTGCAATCAATACTAAAATGGCTGCGGTTGTGTTCAAGTAGGTTTTCATAATCGTGGTTGTTTAGAGTGATACAACCGGAATTACAAAACGAGTGCCAAGAATATTAAAAGGAGAAGAGTTTATTGATTTTCTTTTTGCAACAGCTGCTTGGTGTGCTTATAGCCGGTATCAAAAATTTCCCGTGCAGCCGAAACTTTAAAGAGTTGGAAGTTGGAAAGCTTCTCTGGTTCGATATACATATCACACTTCAGGATATTGTTGTTTACATTGGCGCGGATGGCCAGATGCAGCACCCTATCCGCGTAGTTGCGGAAGGAATTAAACTGAGACATGGGTTTCACGGGATTTACATTTACCCCAATGATATCATCACACTTACCCAATAAAGGTTCAATGGGAAGGTTGTTCATTAATCCTCCATCCACATACATTTTACCATTGATCGTATAAGGCTTCAGAATAAGTGGAATAGCAGACGAAGCCATCACGGCATCCACAATGGACCCCTCGGTAAAATATTCGGTGGTGGCTGTTTCAAAATTGGTTGCCGAAATGATAACAGGCATACTAAGGTCTTCAATCCGCTCAACACTTAATTGTTTGGTAAGCAGTTTACGGAGACCGGCAGCTTTTAAGATGCCGAGTGAAGGGCGGTAAAAACGAAGCATATGATAAAGGTCGGTATGCTCAAAGAGCTCCAGGATTTCATCGGGTGAATACCCATCGGCATACAGAACGCCCACAATGGAACCTGCACTTACACAGGAAATAACTTCGGGGTAGATGTTGGATTCATTGAGGGCTTTGAGTACACCCAGGTGTGCAAATCCGCGCGCACCACCTCCCGAAAGAACGATTCCTGTTTTATATTGCTTTGTTTCCGTTTCGCTCAAAACCTGATACCTCCTGAAAGAACGAAGTTGAAGTTGTTGTAAGCGTTGATTGCAGTTGGAGAAGGTTTGTTTGCATCTCCAGTGTCGTATACTGGAATGAGTTGATTTCCGAATGAGTTTACCACTGCAAAGTCAACAAATACTCGATCTACGAGAAATCCCATTCCTCCTGTTATTGCATAACGATTAAAATCAACAGTACTATTGTCTTTGTAGGCGCTTTCATACATTGCGTATCCTCCACGCAAACGATAATACTCAGCTATTTTTACTTCAGCACCTACGCGAAGATTTCCTGCACGTTTCATGGTATTAGAAATTGCATTGTTTTCTTGAGTGAAGAAATAGTTATCGGCAGTCAAGCTCATCTGTGTGTAATCTATAGTTTCATAATCAACAGATATAATTCCTTTGGATAGAATAGTCGCAGCCGCGCTAAAGGTAAGTTTAGAAGGAGATACAACCTGATAATCAAAATAGTCATAACGGCCTGGGTCTGATGTAGCATTTTTTCGTGAATTGACAGTACTCAGAACAAATTTGTAATCATCATGCATATTGATACGCATGGGTGTTTGGGCGGCAAATCCTACTTTAAACCAATCAAGAGGACGAACAATAATTCCAAAACGACCAGCTACTCCTTTTCCACTTGAATTAACTAGTGTACGCAAGCTGCTAGAAGTATAATTTGGAACTGTACCTTGAGATTCTTCGCTGAAGAAAATGTCGGTTTCAGAATAAACGTGCCTTAACATAAGACTTCCTCCAAGATAGATAATATTGCTTAAATTGATTCCGGATGAAATGTTGTACTCATTAGCTGCTCCCCTTGTTTGCATTTGTTGTTGTTGTAGAAGTTTGGCTCCGTAAACACCATCTGTAAGGGCCATATATGTAGAAGAATTGTTAGCTGTATCCAGTAAGAAGTTCCAGTATGCCTGAGCTCCCGGAGTATTCGCATAATTATTTTGTGTGCTGTTAAAATTATCCTCTATTTCATATGAACTTGTTCCATTTGCACTCTTTTTAAAATAATCAAGAATGGAACTTTGTGAATTCACTCCATTGAATTTAACATTTGATTGATAACTGGATACTCTATTCATTCCACCACCAACGCTCCAACTCACCAATCCTACCTTTCTATCTTCACCCAATTCACTGTAGACCTTAGTACCAACAAACCCCCAATTCTGGATATTGAAATTAGGACGAAAGTCGCTGGTGGAATTACCCAAATAAGAGGCTTTGCTGTTGTTGTATTCCAAGCTCATTCCAAAGTTTGCCTCATTTCTGCGGTATAAACCCAGTCCTGCAGGATTGATAACAGTAGCAGAAAAGTCGGCTCCTACCGCACCGAATGCACCTGCAGTTCCTTGTGAACGGGCGGTTCCTCCGAGAAAACTTTCGGTATACTTCAGTGCATCCGTTTCATTTTGAGCATAAGCACTTGCCATTGCAGCAAACACACTTATGGCTAACATCTTTATTTTATTCATGGTGTTCAAAGATTTTCTGTATGTATTCGTTATTATTTTCTGCGGCCGCCAGAACTGCTTCCGCTGCTTCCTCCCGATCCGCTTCGGCCTCCTGTAGAACCTCCACTGCTTCTTCCTCCATTGTTACCGGAATTCATTTGTGGTGCAGGAGCATTGCTGCGCGAATCATTATAAGAAGGACGTTGTGCATCGCGTGATGGCTGCTTATTATTATCAGGCGTACGCTGAAATCCGGGTGCAGCATTGCCAGGGTTTTGTGCCGGTTCCGGGCGGGTTACTTCCTGAGGACGGGTATAAATAACACGGCCATTCACATTCTCCAAACGTTGTCCATTAGTTGGAGTATAATTAGGAGGTGTATAAGCCCTGCCATTATTGGGAGTTGCTCCCTGCTGTGGTTGGTCGTTACCGGGTTGCGGAGCAACATAACTCCGGCCGCCTCCTGTTTGACCTCCGCTATTAGTTGGAGGAGGAGTAGAAGGACTTCCTACACTTGGACGAGGTCTTGAAATAGGCTGATTGCCGGCATTTCCGCCACCCGAGTTGTTGTTATTGTTGTCGTAGTAATATCCGGGTGAGTAGTATCCTCCGTAACCGTAACCATATCCGGGGTATCCCCAAAAGTTGTTGTAATAAGGGTTTCCAAATCCGGTATTCCAACCGCAGTAGTTGTTCCAGTTATTATAACCATAGGGAGCGTATCCCCAGTTGTTGTAACCGTAATTCCAGCCCCAATTGTTTCCCCAATAATTGTTGCAACCCCAGTTGTTGTAACCAAAGTTACTGTATCCTAAGGTAAGGCCCGGTCCGTAAAAGGAGTTCCAGCCCAACCCATAGTTCCAATTGTTGTTGTTCCAATAGTTTTGGTTGTATGCCGATCTTCTGAACCAGCGTTTGTTTCTACGGGCTGTTTCATCGGTTTCGCTATTGGGTAAATTCGGGTTTATATAATATCCCGAAAGGCTCGGGTCTTGGTTGTATAGAGAATCTTGCTGCGCCCTATAGGCACGGTAGCCTTCAGCAGCATTAGGGTTAGGGGTAACGTCATCCACGCGGTTGGTGGGCTGGCCGTATTGAGGAGGGTTTTGTTTGATGATCTCATCTACGTTAACTTCCGGAATCATCACGGGTTGTTTCCGGTTACTTGCCTTGGGAGAGTAATACACATCGTCTTCGGCATTGTTAAACTGAGCCGTTGAAATGCACGAACTCAGGGTAAAAACCACCGATGCTGAAAGGATCCACAATATATTCTTCATAACAGTTGAATTAATCTATACAAAGTAACGTACGAAAAATTATTTTTGCGCACGCTGAGGGAAAAACAAATACCGTTCCAAAAAGCTTCAGCAATATAGATACATGGAAATTAAGAAAGTTAAAAGAAGCGAAGACTACAGTGCGTGGTACAATAATCTGGTGAAGCAAGCGGATCTTGCAGAGCATTCGGCAGTTAAGGGGTGTATGGTAATTAAACCCTATGGCTATGCTATCTGGGAGAAGATGCAGGCCGAATTGGACAAACGATTCAAAGAAACAGGACACCAGAACGCATATTTTCCTCTTTTTATACCAAAGTCTTTTTTCAGTAAGGAAGCCAGCCACGTGGATGGGTTTGCCAAAGAGTGCGCTGTTGTGACACATTACCGACTGAAAACTGCCGAAAATGGCGAAATTGTAGTAGATGAAACTGCAAAGCTGGAAGAGGAACTGATTGTAAGGCCTACATCGGAAACCATAATCTGGAATACCTACCGCGACTGGATTAAGTCGCACCGCGATTTGCCTTTATTGATAAACCAATGGGCCAATGTTGTTCGCTGGGAAATGCGTACGCGATTGTTTTTGAGAACCACTGAATTTTTATGGCAGGAAGGGCATACGGCACATGCAACTGCTGAAGAAGCGATTGCTGAAACGAAACAGATGCTGGAGGTATATGCAGATTTTGCCGAAAATATTTTGGCCGTTCCGGTGATGAAGGGAATGAAAACCGCCAATGAACGTTTTGCCGGAGCATTGGATACCTATTGCATTGAAGGATTGATGCAGGATGGGAAAGCATTGCAAATGGGTACATCACACTTTTTGGGACAGAATTTTGCGAAAGCATTTGATGTAAAGTTTGCCACCAAAGAAAATACACAGGAATATGTTTGGGCGACCTCATGGGGCGTTTCAACGCGTTTGATGGGTGCTTTAATTATGTGTCACAGCGATGATGAAGGATTGGTATTACCTCCGAATCTTGCTCCGATTCAGGTGGTGATTGTTCCGATTTTGGGTAAAAAGGAAGAAGAGAAAGAGCAAGTATTGGCGAAAGCAAAAGCTATTCAACAGGCGTTGCGTAAAAAAGGAATTTCCGTGAAGTTGGATGACAGGGATCATACCAGCCCCGGATTCAAATTTGCCGAGCATGAGCTCAAAGGTGTTCCGGTACGTATTGCTATTGGCATGCGTGATGTGCAAAATGAAACAGTAGAGGTGGCCAGAAGAGATACTAAGGAAAAGCAGGTGATGAGCATGGTGGATCTTGAAAATAAAGTGGAACATTTGCTTACGGCTATCCAACAAAATATTTTCCAGAAAGCATTGGATTATCGTGATGAGCATATTCATGCTGTAAACAACTGGGATGAGTTTACAGATGCATTGGAAAATAAAACAGGATTTGTGAGTGCGCACTGGGATGGCACTTCGGAAACAGAAATTAAGATTAAGGAAATGACCAAAGCGACCATTCGCTGCATTCCGTTGAACAACCCTTTGGAAAATGGGAAATGCGTGCTTACCGGCAATCCGAGCACACAACGTGTATTATTTGCAAAAGCCTATTAGGAAATATTTATAGATTTAAAAACGCCTTTCTCCATTCAAGAGAAAGGCGTTTTTGTTTGCAGGTATTTTTCCTAATTTGGTATGCTCATATGCGACAACAGATGCATCCATTCAAAGATTACTTTTCAAAACAATCAGATATCTATGCTAAATACCGTCCGCAATATCCTCCCGAGCTGTATGCTTTTCTGGCATCAAAAACAGCAGCGCATAATAAGGTATGGGATTGCGGAACCGGCAACGGACAAGCAGCTGTTGATTTAACGCAATACTATCAAGAGGTATTTGCCACCGATCCGAGTGAACAGCAAATAGTGAATAGCACACCCCACCCTCAGGTTACCTATGCTGTTGAAAAAGCAGAACGATCATCATTACCCGATGCATCTGTGGATTTGATAACGGTTGCAAACGCGATGCACTGGTTTGATTTCGAGTTGTTTTATGCGGAAGTTAAACGGGTACTCAAGCCGGACGGTATAATTGCTGCATGGTCGTATGCACTTCCGTTTATATCCGAAGAAATAGATCCTATCGTATACAACTTTCACCATGGAGTGCTCAATGATTATTGGGTTGCTGAAAATCGCCTGGTGGAGAAAGAATACAGCACTATTCCCTTTCCGTTTAAGGAGCACTTACACCCGGAATTTTATTCTTACAAGGAAATGGACCTTGTCGATACCATTGGGTATTTTAATACATGGTCGGCCGTTCAACGGTATATTGCAACAAACCATATTAACCCTACGGATGAATTTGCCAAGGCACTTAGTAACGTATGGGGATATCCGGAGACCAAACGGATCATGAGATGGAAGCTGGCACTTAAGATCGGAAGTTTGTTGTAATGAATCAGTTTTGTTGCCTGTTTATTCAGGTAAAATACGTATCTTTTGTTTTCAATTGTTTATACCCATGGATTCTAAAATTACGCAGATTCAGGAAATCCTTTGTAAGAAGGCATCTACCAAACAACAGGTTTTCAGGCTCACTCAAAATATATTCCGCGACTTAAAAATGGTGTTGCGTTCGATAGAGGCCGATCTTACTCCCAAGCTTGCAGCTGATGCACCACATGTAGATGTAAAATACAGCGATAAGGGAGATTTTGAGGCCCATTTAAAATTTGGAGGTGATACACTTATCGTGATGATGCATACCAACGTGTTTGATTTTGACGAATCACATTTCGTAAACAAGTCACCTTACGTAAAAGAAGATACCCTGAGGGAATTTTGTGGGATGATTCAGATCTATAATTTTTTGAGCGACTCCATTAAATACAACCGCGATAATGATGTAGGATACCTGATAGCACGTGTATTTGTGAATAAGGACAGCCACTTTTTTGTGGAAGGGAAACGCCCCCTTTCATTTTTGTATAATGATATTGAGAAAAATATTATTTCGGAGGACACACTGCGTTCAATTATAGAAGAGGCCATGCTTTTTTGTTTGAACTTTGACCTGATGGCACCACCTGTTGATTCTATTAATTACATATCAGTAGAACAAAAGAATTTGATGAGCCACAGCAGCGGGATGCCTACCGGAAAACGTTTGGGATTTGTGATGAGTTCGGAGCAGCCTGAGGGCTAGCATCAATTGCTTAACTGAAATGCCTGCAATTTATTATTTTTTTTCTGTTGCGTGAATTCAGATATATCAAATAACTGCCATTTGTGTAACTGTTCGGCAGGTGTACTGCAGATATGATATATTCGGAGGCAAATTACCATGATTCGCATCATACTATATATTGGCTGCTGCATTCTTGCAGAAGGTGTTTTTGCCCAACAGGATAAGCAACACAGGGTTCCTGAATTTGCAAAAATGCCATCAGAAAGCAGGTTTGATTCCATGAATCAATGGTATGTAAATAATGTATATCTGCCGGAAGTGAATAAAAGCAAAGCCGAAAGGTCTCGTTTGATGGATGAAGCAAGAGACTATGCTGATCGTTCTAATGATATAGCCACCCAAGTTTCTATGACCTATTTCAAAGGTCACTTTATTTCAGCATTTGAAAGGGATAGTACCAAAGGAATGCATTACATGATAGCGGCTGTTGATTTGGCGGAAAAGAATGGTCTTGAATACGAATGGGCATTTTATACATTTGGTATAGGGTTGTTCAATATGACCAATGATCAAGCTAAAAGTCTCGAATATTTTACAAGAGCTATAGAGGTGATGGATCGTATATCTCCATATGATAAGACTGAAGTATTAAGTGCAAAGTATGTTTTAGGCACATTGTACTTTCATCTCAGGAACTACGGAACGTGCATTCAAACAATCATTCCGGTACTTAAAGGTTGGGACAACAGAGCTACCAAAATTGAAATGATACAAGCTACCAATACTATTGGGCTGGCTTATAGGGAAATAGGAAAGAGTGATTCTGCTCTTTTTTATTTTTGGGAGGTATTGAGATTGGCAGAAAGTAAACCAACTGATCCGTCATGGATTGGAATAGCTTCGGGAAATATAGGTTCAATATACCTTAAACAAGGACAATTGGATTCAGCACTGATATACGCCCGTAGGAGTTATAAGTATGTGAAGGAGAATCCTTCTGTATCGGGAGTAACGGTAGCTGAGGTGCTGGTATTGCTTTCTTCAATTTATATAGAACAGCACAAATCCGATCTTGTTATTCCAATGCTCATGCAAGCCGATACCCTCATCAGGGCCAAGCAAATTTATCATTCCTATAACGCGCAACACCTCATGTTTAAAGTGTGCTATTTGATGGCAAAAGCATTGTATGAAAAGGGGAATTATAGGGTTGCCAATAAGTATTTGCAAAAAACACTAGAGTTGCAGAAGGAGATTTCGAATCTGGATAATGCAGAGATATACACTACCGTGCAAAAGCAGTTGGAAGCTGCAAAGCATATCAGTAAAATGAAAGATGCTGAACATGCAATAACGCTTTCCGAACAGCGCAATAATTTTTCAATAGCAGGGTTATGCCTTATCGGGCTTATTCTTTTTAACTTGTACCGAAGGGAGCGAATCAGGACCAGGAAAAACAAAGAATTGTTTGAAAGTAAGGAACAGCTGCTGTTAGTTGAAAAAAAACAGGCAGAACAAAACCTGTTAAGTTATATCGAGACCCTTCAGGAGAAAAACAAACTCATTGAACATGTTGAGAAGGAAATTATGCTGCTAAAGATGGAAAATGATAGTCCTGAAAAGCACGCAATGATTGAAACCCTGACTAAATTGAAACGATCCACAATCATTACCAGTGATGACTGGATTCAATTTAAATTTTTGTTTGAAAAGACTCATACAGATTTTTTCGGTAAACTCAAGGAACGGTTCCCGGATATTACACAAGCAGAAATGCGGATGATGGCTTTAATGAAATTGGATATTCCAACCCGTAAAATGGCAGATATGTTAGGGATTTCTCCTGAGTCGACTCGGAAAACGCAATACAGGTTTATCAAAAAGATGAACCTGACTGGTATGCCTGATCTAACGGGTATTGTTAATTCACTATGAGTACAGTTATGGATTACAACGGTTTTACATATCAATACTTTACATACGGGATTAGAGTGATACTGATTGCTCTGCTGTGCTTGCTTTGCAATCAAGGTGCAAGAGCACAATCGTCTTTTGAGAAAATTTTTGAAGGAGAACCCAAAGAGCGTATAGCCCTAGCTTTTGATTGGGTAAACGAACACTCCCATATGCCCGATTCTGCCGGTGAACTATTACTGCTTAACCAACTACTGCATGAAACGGAAGAAAGGAATGACAAATACCTTAACCTGGTGGCCAGGTATAGTATCGCGTATTTTCATGTTGTTTCGCTGAAAAGAGGAGAAGATTGGGAGGAAGAATTGAATAAGGTAATGGAAAAAGCAGAGCAAACCGATGCCATGCTTTGGGCAAATATGGTTCACAGAAAAGGGTTGCTGTATTACCATGTGAAAAAGGAGTATGCTAAAGGGCTGGGATTATTGTTGCAGGCGCATGAATTGTTTACAGAACTTGGATATGAAAACAACCCCAGGGCAAGTAATTATACCTTCGAATTGGCATGGGTGTATTATTACCTTGGCAATTATCAGGAGTGTATTAAAATACTTACACCTGCCCAGCACTACAGTGATACGATATTCCCATATGTTCATTTACAGGTACTCAATACCATAGGACTTGCATACCGAAATCTGAACGTACCGGATAGTGCTTTTGCATATTTTAACCGGACATTACAAGTTGCCCGCGATCATAACAATCTTATATGGATTGGAGTGGCTTCGATTAATATCAGTAAATATTATATTCAAAAAGGGGAATATGATAAAGCTCTCCTATATGCGGAGGTTCAGTATAAGAACAGCAAGATAAAGGATAATAAAATTTTACCGCAAGACTCCTGCGAAGCACTTATTGTACTGGCGAAAATTGATATGCACAATGGTGATATTGATAAAGCGCTAGTGAAGCTTTCGAATGCTGAAACAGGACTGAATGCGGTGAAACTTGTTGCAATATGGTGGGAGCTTTTGTATTATGATCTGGGGTATCAGTTATATGTAGTTCAGGGTGATGCATATGAACAGAAGGGTAATCATCTTAATGCCTTTAGTAGTTATCTAAAAGCGTATCAGTACCGGGACACACTGGAGGTGGTGAGAAAAAAGACCCAGTCGCAAAAGGTGCATACAGAAATTATGGCGCAGCAATATCTGTCGAAACTCAGGCAGCTTAAAAATGAGAAAAAAGTCTGGGCGCAGGCACGTAATTTTTCAGTCTTGGTATTGCTTTTAGGTGGAGCCTGGCTCTTTTTACTATATAGCAGACAGCGATTGAAAAGCAGAAAGGATCGTCAATTGTTTGAGAACCGCGGACAAATACTTCATACGGAAAAACTGCACGCAGAGGAGCAACTCCATGACTATATTCAGCTTTTGCAGGAAAAGAATAAAAAGCTGGAAGAAATCAGCCAGGAGTTGCTGAGGCTTAGGTTACTTCCCGGAAATACGGAGGGCGGTCATGCTTTTGAAAGTATGGAAAAGCTAAAGCTAGCAGTCATTATTACTGAAGATGATTGGTTTCGTTTCATAGACTTGTTTGAGAATGTACATCCTGGTTTTTTCACTAGGCTTAAAGGACTCTTTCCAGACATTACCCAATCAGAAATGCGCCTAATGGCGCTTTTGAAGTTAAATATGTCAACAAATAGTATGGCCGGAGTGCTCGGAGTGTCTCCAGAAAGCATTCGTAAAACAGCTTACCGCTTCAGAAAAAAAATACCTGCTGGGATAAATAAGAACCTTACAGAAATTGTACAATCTGTTTAATTGATTGTAGCAATGCATTTTGCATTCCTTGCCATCGAAATTTTAAGGTTAATCACACCATTTTAGTTGTCCATACTTTTGTCCCATTGCATCCTTTGTTGTTGATAATCAATGCGCTATTTTATTTGTACATGTTTTGTACATGTTACTTTTTTGGTTACAAGGGTATATCTGAGAGAAATTTGCCTGTAATAAAGGTGGAAATTTATGAGAACAATACTGTATGATGCTCTATATAAAAGTGGCAAACAAATATCATTGTCAGGTGCCCCCTCCGCCCTCGGGGCAGTGAATGAAAAGAATGTGAACGGAAGTATACATAGGGGAAAGCCCGGTCCAATCCCTTTTGCTGAAGGGAATTCTGCCTTTGGTACCGGGACCCCCCGCCCTATTATCAACTCAATCAATTATACCCGCCCTGAAAGTCAGTTATATACCAAAGCGGTATGTGTAGTGGGTTCATTTTCCATCACTAGCAATCAATCCTGTTATGCAGCATAGTAATGTCTTGGTAGCTTCGTATGCTCCAAATAATACTAACGAAGACATTCTCAAGGGTTATAATGAGGACGAGTATACTCGCGGAAGGCAAACCTTGCGTCAGGGAGTTTTCAGAAACTTTAGGGTGCATTCTGCTGAAGAAGCGGAACTATTTGTAAATATGTTTGAAATCGTATATGATGATTCTTACAGTATACTTAAGAAACAATATCCGTTGCTTTCAACAACTGAAGGAATCGTGCTGGCATTCTTATACATTGGACTTCCCGAGTTAAAAATCAGCCGTAATATGGGCTTTTCAATCGAAGACCTGAGATGCCATATTTTCATCATCAGCCAAAAACTAAAAATGTCTACCGTTCAGTTGCACGAATCTATAAATGCAACCCTACGGTAACAGGTATCTATATCCACTTTCATAACCATTCAGTAATTAATTAAGAATATGCGGTTACTTAAAATTATTCTGATGTCTGTAGTATCTATAATTGGACCACAGGCATTTGCACAAAAGCTTCTCGATGCATCAGCTTCCGGAGGACCGATAAGTGTTGTTACGTCTTCATCAGGAGGGACAAATACATCCGTTGCTGTTGCATACTCCATAAGGCAGCTCAAAACCACCTATGATCATGCGGCTATCACTCCACCCGCAGCAGTAAGTGGATTTACCAACTCCAACACTCCATTGATGAGGGTAAGACGAAGTTCTGACAACGGGCAATTGGATATCGGTTATTTGGCATCCGGAATGTTGGATACTGTTACACTTAAAGATTTTGTAAGTACCGGAAACGGATTTGTATCGGTATGGTATGACCAGAGTGGTAATAGTCGTGATGCAGTGCAGGGAAATACCTCTGTTCAACCTCGAATTGTAAATAGTGGGGTGGTGGATGTAAACCAAAGTGGCGTACCTGGCATGCAGACGATAAATGGTCAGCGTATAAGTGATGCCAGTGTAACCAGCTATGGTATTACCGACAACCGTACGTTGAACGTGGTGTGCCAGGCAAAGACATATACAAACGGAAGTGTTAACGGCTGTTGCGGAACCTATGCACTTGATCGCAGTCCGATAGCAGGAGATAACCCGCTTACCAGCATCAAAATATCATCCGATAAGTGGGGGTTACAGATAAGAACCGATGCAGGTGCGGGTTTAAATGCCAGCTTTGAAAGCACAATCCAAGTAAACACTAACCGTACGGATAACCTTACAGCAATGCGTGACGGTGATACCTATTCGCTTGAAGTAAATGGAATTTCAGTAGGTTCAACAACAGTTTCAGGAGTAAATACAATGGATCCTTTAAAAATGGGTTACGGAAGCATTTACACAGAAACAGTATATTATGGAGAGGTTCTCTTATTTGGTTCAGCCCTTTCGGCCACCAATCGGTTTGCTCTTAATAGCAGCCAGAATACTTTTTTTAATGTTGGTGGAGGATTCGTATGGACCGGAGCAACCAGCAACGATTGGAATACAACATCTAACTGGGCGAATTCAAGCATTCCTACTGAAGGATCCAACGTAATTGTACCTTCAGGAACAACTAATGCACTAATCATTACCTCTCTTCAAACAACACTAAAAGCGCGTAAAATTCAAGTGAATTCAGGTGCAACAGTAACTATAAACGGCAATCTAAGTGTAAGCGATTCAGTCATTTCGAATGGAACCATAACAGGAACAGGAACCCTTACCATGAATGGTGTATATAGACAATATATCAATGGAGTATTCGGAAACCTTACCAACAGTAATAGCACTGATACAATTTATGCTTCTGGAGATGTCACGGTAAATGGTACACTCATTAATCCTGCAGCCGGAAAGATCGATTTTTTATATTACAACTTTATAGGCTCATCTGCTATTATAAGCAATAGTGGAAATATTTACAGCCGGAGTTTTAGCAATCCTCCTCTGCCAACGGGCAAAACCTGGGGAGGAACCGTAACTTATACGGGAACTACAGGTGGACGCTATATCGTTGACGGAACGTATAACAATCTTGTAATGAATAATTCGAGTGGTACCAATAATGCAACAGGAAATATAATCGTAAACGACTCGCTTACCACAACGGCAGGTGGTACATTTAGCATGAGCACCTATGCATTATCTGGATCACTTACATCCATTACTAACCCGGGAACCATCAGTACAGCAAACACTTCATCCACTCCGTTTCCTGCCGGTAAAACATGGAATGGCACGGTTCGGTATGCAGTTACAACGGGTGGACAAACGGTTGTTTCCGGAACGTATACCAACCTTACACTGAGCAATACAAGCGGAACGCAAACTGCGGGCGGAGCAATCAACTTAAACGGAACGTTAACCACGCAAAGCGGAGGCTCGTTTGACATGACTATCTATCAACTGTCGGGAAGTTCAGCAACAATATTGAACAGTGGAACCATCAGAACAGCAAATACCGCAAATCCTCCATTGCCAACCGGCAAAACCTGGGGTGGTACTATGGTATATTATGCTGCATCGGCTGGACAAACCATAGCGAATGGTACCTATAATAATCTTACGTTGAGTAATAACAGTGGAATGCAAAAAACTGCTGGAGGTGATTTAGTGGTAGATTCAGCATTGACATTTTCTAACTACTCATTGCTGAATATGGGAACATATGTACTCTCAGGAGGGTTAACCAATATTAATATCATCAATGCCGGTGAGATCCAGACCGCCAATACATCGGCTAATCCTCTTCCTTCGGGAAAAGGATGGGGAAGCGCAAGTCTGGTTACCTACAATGCACCTTCAGGTGGCCAAACTGTGGTAGCCGGAACCTATACTCACCTCCAATTAGCGAATACAAGCGGTACGCAAACAGCAAATGGCAATCTTGCGATAGACCAGATATTTACTATAGCAGTGGGCGCTACATTAAACATGGGAGCTTACACGCTTTCGGGAAATATGAGCTCTCTTCAAGCATATGGAACAATTCAAACAGCTGTTCTTTCCGCGCCTTTCCCTACCGGTAAAACCTGGGCTGGAACAATCAATTACAATTCACCAACAGGCGGACAAACCATCGTGTCCAATGCCACCTATACCAATCTTACAATGGGTAATACAAGCGGCACACAAACTGCTGACGGCAATTTAACTGTAAATGATACACTCACTACTACAGCAGGCGGAACATTGAGTATGGGAACAAACACCTTTTCGGGAACATTGGGTACCATCACTAATAACGGAACGATAAGCACTTTGAATACTACTACAACACCATTACCATCGGGCAAAACCTGGGGTGGAACAGGGGGCATAACTTATGCCGCAACTACTGGAGCGCAAACCATTGTTACCGGTACTTATAATAGTTTGTCGCTAAGTAATACAAGCGGAACAAACACAGTTTCAGGAAACATTATGGTAAACGGAACGCTCACCACAACTGCAGGAGGTATACTTGATATGGTAATATATACGCTGGGTGGAACCATGGCAGGAGTAAGTAATAATGGTACACTTAAAACAATAAATACTTCTTCGACACCCATACCTGCTGGAAAGACCTGGGGTGGTACAGTAGAATATAATGCCTCCGCTAATCAAACAATTGTGAGTGGCACTTACAATAATCTTACAATTAGTGGAAGTGGGACAAAATATGCAGGAGGAGATTTTGTGCTGAATGGTACATTGATAAGGGAAAATATCGTGTTGGATATGGGGATATATGCTCTCTCCGGGGCCATAACGGGTATCAGCAACAGTGGTGTGATCTATACGGCAAATACCTCTTCAAATCCTCTTCCTTCCGGAAAATACTGGGGAAATGCTGGTTGGGTAATCTATAATGCCCCGACAGGAGGACAAACTGTTGTTGGTGGAACGTTTACACATCTAAGTATGGAGAATACCAGTGGTACCCAGACTGTAAGTGGAGACCTTTCAATAGACCAAAGATTTATTATTACTGCAGGAGGTACACTGAATATGGGAACTTATATTCTTACCGGGCTAATCACTTCACCTGAAGTAAGTGGAACGCTAAGTATCACTAATACATCTGCTACGCCTATTCCTTCCAGAAACTGGACAGCAAAGACCGGAACAGTTTTATACAACGCAACTGCAGGTGGGCAAACTGTGGTTACAGGAACATACTACAAGCTCACTATGGGTAATACCAGTAATACGAATACGGCAGGAGGAAATATAACGGTAGCCAACACATTGAACACAACCACAGGAGGCACACTCAATTTAGGTACAAATACCCTTTCCGGATTATTAGTTACCATAACGAATGATGGAACGATTATTACCAGCAATACTACTGCAACACCATTAGCTTCAGGGAAAACATGGGGTGGCACAGGAACGGTGAATTATGCGGTTACAACAGGTGATCAAACCATTGTTTCTGGTACTTATAACAACCTATTGTTAAGTAATACGAGTAACACCAATACAGCAGGGGGAAATATTGGCGTAAATGGCACATTGACCATATCAGGCGGTGGTACGTTTGATCTGACAAACTACCAGCTTACGGGATCTTTAGCAACAATAGCGAATAACGGTACCCTTAAAACAGCGAATATGGCAAACCCTCCATTACCAGCGGGCGAAATCTGGGGAGGAACGGTGGAGTATTATGCTCCGGGAGCAGGTCAGACCATATCGAACGGTACTTATAATAATCTTAATATGAGTAGCAGCGGAACCAATACTGCAGGAGGAGATCTTACAGTCAACGGAACCATTACCACTGCTGTTGGAGATATCCTGAATATGTCAACGTACCTACTTTCAGGAACCTTGAATACGATTGCTAATAATGGAGAAATCAGGACCGCGAATATTTCAGCCAACCCTATTCCTTCCGGCAAAACGTGGGGAAGTACTGTCAGATATAGTTCCGTAACGGGTGGACAGACTGTAGCTAATGGAAATTATATTAACCTCTACTTTGATAATACCAGTGGTACACAAACGGTAAACGGAAATATCGTAGTGGATTTTCAACTTATAACTTCTGCAGGAGGTACGTTGAGCATGGGTATTCATACACTGTCCGGAACGTTAAGCAGTATTACCAATAATGGAACAATAAATACGGCCAATACTTCATCTACACCCATTCCTACAGGCAAAACCTGGGGTGGGACGATAAACTATACTGCAGCTATTGGTGGACAAACAATTGTGAGTGGTACCTATAACAATCTTAGGTTGGACAATACAAGCGGATCGCAATCTCTAACCAGCAACCTTACGGTGAATGGAACGCTTACCACAACTGCGGGAGGTACCCTGGATATGGGGACAAGATCCCTTGGAGGAACCCTTGCCGTCATCACTAACAATGGTACGATTCGCACAGCCAGGACCGCAGGCGGCTCGGCTTTACCAAATGGAAAAACCTGGGGCGGGACAGGGACGGTTGAATATTATGCAACTACAGGTGCTCAAACCATACCAGATGGAACCTATAACAATCTTACGATAAGCAATACCAGCGGAATACAGACTGTTAATGATAATCTGGTAGTGAACAATACATTGACAACAACTACCGGTGGTACATTAAACATGGGAACAAGGACCCTTTCCGGAAACCTGACCACCATTACTAACAATGGTACGATCCAGATATCCAATACTTCTGCAACACCGGTTGCTGCCGCCAAAACCTGGGGGGGAAGCGGTACTGTGCAATATGCAGTTACAGGCGGAGGACAGACCGTAGTGGAGGGGACTTATTATAACCTTACTTCAAGCAACAGTAGTGGTACAAATACGGCTTCTGGAAACCTTGTTGTTAATGGAACGTTGACAACCACTACGGGTGGTATATTGAGCTTGAACACATACACTTTATCGGGAACACTCAATACCATAACCAACAACGGTAGAGTTAGAACGGCCAATACCTCTGCATCTCCCTTAACTGCTGGAAAAACATGGAATGGTACTGTAGAATATTCTGCCGGATCAGGAGCACAAACAATTGCAAACGGCACTTATAACAATTTGCTGATGAGTAATTCGAGTGGCACACAATCACTCAATGGACCGACAACAGTAGGCGGAACTATGACCTTTTCGGGAGGAAAACTAACCATAGGGTCAAATACCCTGAACATAAATGGAACCTTAAGCGGACATAGTGCCACCGCGTCTTTAGTTGCAAATGGTTCATCCAATCTTGTTATCGGAGGTTCGGGGGCATTAGGAGCTAACCTGTTCTTTGATCAGACAAATCCGGGAACCAGTAACCGACTGAATGATATTACATACAACCGTGCTTCCCAAACCATCACATTGGGCAATGCACTGCAGGTTATTGGAACCGTTACACCAACAGCAGGTACGTTCGCAACCGGTAATTTGTTAACTCTTACATCTACTGCAACTGCAACGGCTCGTATTGCAGCAGGTTCGGGATCATACATTACGGGAAACCTTACGGCCGAAAGATATATTCCTTCTGTAGCCCGCAGATTCAGATTCATGGCGTCCCCGGTAAGCGGAAGTACACTTGCCGATTGGAAAAATGAGATTTATATTACAGGTGCAGGTGGAGCCACTAATGGTTTTGACCCTACTGCAACCAATGCTCCAAGCGTTTATTACTATGATGAAAGTATTCCGGGCGACAACAATACGAATGGATGGGTGGCAGCAACCAATACGAATCTGGCACTCACCCCGGGCAAAGGTTTCCGTGTATTTATCCGTGGGGACAGGAGTGATCCTAATGTACTTACCGGAACTACGGGTACACAGGCTGCTGTAACAATGAATGTAATTAATCCGGTAAATACCGGTAATGTTACAATGCCTGTTTCCTTTACCAGTTCAGGAAATGCATCATATGATGGATGGAGTTTTGTCGGGAACCCATATCCATCACCTATTGACTGGAATGCATTTCATGATGCAGGCAGAACAGGATCCGCATTTGATTATTCGGGAACCGATTATGCCCATCTGGATGCAGTGATTTACATCTATGACCCTGCTGTAAACGGGTATACAAGTTTCAATGCATTCAGCGGGGCTCACACAGGATCAATGACCAATGGTGTGATTCCCTCAGGCGGTGCATTCTGGGTGAAGGCGGCAGCTGTATCACCTGCGATGACGATGAAAGAAGTTTACAAAACAGGTACCGCATCAACAGGAGCAGTATTTAAAACTCAGGAGCAGGATCAGTTCACCATTAAGTTACTTTCATCTGTTGATGAGAAATTGTATGATGAGGCTGCAATCAAATATGTAACTGAAGCCACAGGCGGATTTGATGCTTATGATATCCGCAAGATGTTCGGAGCAGAAGTAAACATTGCAAGTGTTGGAACAGATGGTTCAATCCTTTCGGCAAACTATAAACCTTTCAATGGAAAATCAGATACGATTATGTTGAGTATGGGAGTAGCAAAATCAGGCGCGTATACTTTTGAATTTAGTAATACCTCTTTATTGGTATCCGGTGTGCCAGTTTATCTTATTGATGCATTTACCCAAACTGTAGTTGATCTTACCACCACATCAACCTATACATTTAGTATTGATAAGGACAATGCAACATCCCTTGCAAAAGGGCGGTTTGTGATTGTTGTAGGAGATTTGATACCGGTTGAAACATTTATGAACGAGGTAATGCCGGCTACTCTATTTTCGGTTTATCCTACACTGACCAAAGGTAAAGTTACCATTAGCAACAGCAACCAAGGATTATCCGACCAAAATGTTACAGTTACCATTACTGATATGACGGGCAAGAAGATGGAGAAGATGCAACTCCCACAGTGGAATAGCCATCAGTTGGTGCTCGATTTAGGTGATTACAAATCGGGGGCATACATTATATCCATTCAATCACCTTCAGCGAATGCTGCCTTTAAATGCATCAAGTATGAATAAGGGTTAAACCAGGGATGAAGGAAGGAATGAATCGCGAATGAATGTATGGAAATGAGGTGAAAGCCAGACCAGATTATCAAACCATCACCTAATTCATTTTTCGTTTTGCGTCTTCGCGTTGTTTGTCTTGTTTGGAAGCACGTTTGCTGTTGCCAAAAACTGAAATGGTGAAATAACGTCCCGGATATTCCTGCATATCTTTCATCAATTCGGTAAGCTGGCTGCTTGTTCTGTTGATGTTATTGTATAAGCTATCATCATTGGCCATTTTACCCAATGAGCCATGTCCTTTATTTACCTTATCAAGGGTAGTTGAAAATTCTTTCATTACATCACGTGTATGATTGATAGTAGCAGTGAGGTCGGAAGCGGCTACAGAATCAGTGATGCGGGATACGTTTTTCAGCGCCTTATTGATGGATTCATTGTTGTTTTTAAGATTGCGTGTTATCGCTTCCATATTCACAATCATTCCTTTCAGTTTGTCGTACTCTTCGGCAGTAAGCTGATCAAAGCGCCCGGTGATGTTGCGCATATTGTGCAACGTTCCCGAAAAGTCATTGATACCGTTGGATAGTTTTTGTGTTCCGCTCGAATCAAACACTTCATTCATGCTCAACAATACCTTATCAAGTGTAGCCAGCACTTGGACACTTTTTTCTTTTAACGGAGTAACAATTTTCTGGATAGAGGTGGTGATGGATTCTTCATATCCGGCCACCAAAGTATCTTTATTTCCGAGTATGGTGCCATTATCGGGAACGGGAGCAATGACAATATCGGTAGATCCTAATAACCCCTGACTTGAAATGGTAGCAGTGGTTCCTTTGGGAAGTTTGATACTTTTTTCAACAATAACTGTTACCAATAAATGGTTGGGATCGCCTTCGGTAAGCATACCTATTGCCTCAACCTGCCCAACTTTTAAACCGTTGATGGTAACCTGCGATGATTTTACAATGCCACTCACATTGTTGTAAACCACATAATATTTATTGTATCCTTGGAGTGGATTAAAACCTTTAAGGAAATTATAGCCAAGTACAAGAAGGGTTACGCCTAGTATAGCAAACAAGCCAACTTTGATTTCTTTAGTGTATTTCAAGGGAAAATAATTTTACGGGCACAAAAATAGGTTTTTATCACATACCGCCATTAAAATATCCCTGTTACTTTAGGTTTTCTACCTGCTTTTTGTACTGTTCTACCGATTTTGCGACAGCTGCGGCAATTTCATCCTGTCCTTCCTGAGAGGTAAGGTAAGCACGTTCCTTTTTGTTACTGATAAAGCCTGTCTCGATAAGAATACTGGGCATTTTGCTACGCCATAATACCATAAAGGGTGCTTGTTTCACTCCTCTGCTGGTTCGGTTGATAGCCTTAAACTGCGTTTCAACCTTTGCAGCAAGGGTTAAACTTTGATCCAAGAAGGCATTTTGCAAAAACGAAAAATAGATATTGGCCTCAGGAGAATTGGGATCAAATCCTTCGTACTGTTCCTGATAATCCTTTTCAAGTAGGATTACTGAGTTCTCCCGTTTGGCTACATTGAGGTTACCTTCCGTTTTATTCAATCCCATTGAAAAAGTCTCTGTGCCAAACACTTCCAGTTTTTTATTGGCATTGCAATGCACTGATATAAAGATGTCTGCATTTTTTCGATTGGCAATTCCCGCGCGTTCATGCAATTCAATAAACTCATCTTTATCACGGGTATAGATTACTTTTACTTCTGGCATCAGCTTTTCAATTTCCTTGCCCACCTTCAGCGCAATGCTTAGGGTAACATCCTTTTCACGAGCGCCACCATAGGTTGAGCCTACATCATGTCCGCCATGACCGGCATCCACTACTACTGTTTTAATTTTTACTTTATGGATATTGAGTGGCTTGTATGAACACAAGGCAATCGCGATGACCGCAAAAGATAGTATGCGATTAAATTGCAGGATATTTTTAACTTTAATTAGTTTTGCGCGGATTGACATATTCTGGATACAATTTTACGTTTCTCTTTCGAGGGCTCAAACTTGTGGTTGGCAAAATTATACCATGCCTGCTGCTTATGTGCTGTTTTGTATACGGACAGAATACACCGGTTAAATCCAAAAAAGCACCCAAGCCCAAACAAGGGAAAGTAACCCAACCTGTTAGAACTGTAATAGATTCTGCAACCATCGTGCCGAACGACAGCAATATGCTTACCCTTCAGGTTGAAGAGGAGCCTGAAGATACAACTCCCATGAGGATATCGAAGGATGCCATCTCGGCTCCGGTAAAATACACGGCCCGCGATTCCATGCCGTATGATGCCTTGAACAAAACATTTTACCTGTATGGGGAAGCTAAAGTTACACAGGGGGATTTAACACTGGAGGCCGATTTTATTAAAATTGAGCTGGAGAAAAATCTCGTAACGGCAATGGGCACAAAGGATACGGCAGGCAATCTTATTGGTAAACCCGTTTTTAAACAAGCAGGAACGGAGTACAGGGCCGAACGGATCAAGTATAATTTTAAAACCAAAAAGGGATACCTGAGTGAGTTTCGGACCAAGGAGGGGGAAGGATATATTCATGGACACGATGTGGCCAAGGATGAAGATAACAATTTTGGGATTGAGGATGCAAAGTACACAACCTGTAATCTCGATAGTCCGCATTACCATATTGCGGCTACGCGCATAAAAGTTATTCCGGAAAAAAAGGTAATTACCGGTCCTGCCAATTTGCAGATCGAACATATTCCAACTCCGCTGGTATTGCCTTTCGGAATTTTTTCCATCAAACGCGGACAAGCATCAGGAGTAATTGTGCCAACATACGGAAGCTCTGACGACAGGGGGTACTTTTTGCGTGATGGGGGCTATTATTTCGGGTTGGGCGAACACCTCGACTACAGGTTAACCGGTTCCATTTATACCAATCAGAGTTGGGCGTTAAACAATGGGATCCGTTATTCGAATCGCTACCATTTTGGTGGGGATATTGTGGTGAACTATGCATACAACCGTTTTAACGAGGAGCTTGATCCCGGTTTCAGGATCTCAAAGGATTTTGTAGTGCAGTGGAATCACCGTTCGGACCCGAAAGCTGTACCTGGAAGCTCGTTTACGGCCAACGTCAATGTATCCAGTGTAAATGATTTGGGAAGTTCCTATTTCGCCAACAACTCATATAACCCATCCAATATAGTTACCAATCAGTTAAACTCGAGTATCGCTTACAATAAATCATTTAAAGGAGGTAAGTATAACTTGTCGACCACAGCCCGGATGTCGCAAAATACGGCTACCCGCGCGGTAACACTTTCGTTACCGGATATCAACTTTAACATAACCAATTTTGCTCCGTTCAAACCCAAATACAAATCAGTAGCCGATAAGTGGTATGAAAATATTACCATGAGTTATACAACCTCATTCCGGAATTCCATCAATACCAAGGATTCTATTTTATTCAGAAGCTGGAGCAGTAGTGAGTTTGCTAGATTTTATGATACGGCAGGAAGTTATGGAATGGTGCATAGTGTACCGATTCAAACATCGTTTAAAATCATGAAGTTTTATACGTTATCAACCAGTTTGAGTTTACAGGAGTATTGGTACGGACAAACAATCCGTAAGGATACCTTAAACGGTTCGGTTGTATCGCGCAATGTGAATGGTTTTGAACGTGCATTTACATTTGAGCCGAGAGTAGGATTAAACACCAGGTATTATGGAATCAAGAATTTTGCAAGAGGCAAGATCTCAGCTATTCGCCACGTAGCTATACCTACGGTTGGCTTTTCATATACACCTGATTACAGCGATGCTTCCTGGGGATATTACCGATCGTATACCAATGCACAGGGACAGGAAGTGAAGTATTCTATTTTTGAAAGAGGAATTGCAGGTGGTCCGGGCGCAGGACGCAGAGG
Source organism: Bacteroidota bacterium (assembly GCA_040387195.1). Lineage (GTDB taxonomy): Bacteria > Bacteroidota > Bacteroidia > UKL13-3 > UKL13-3 > UKL13-3. The sequence continues at coordinate 66,743 of JAZKEF010000027.1, read as the reverse complement.
GAATGTTGAGTTTTCACTCGACAACAACCTGGAGATGAAAGTGAGACGCGGAAAGGATACTGCAATGAAGGAAGAAAAGATTCAGATTTTTGAAACCTTCAGGGTAGGGGGGGCGTATAATCTTTTTGCCGATTCTTTAAACCTGAGTAAGATTAATATTAGTGCACGCACAAAACTGTTTAAAAACATCTCGGTAAATGCCACTGCCAATATGGATCCGTATGTTAATGAAATTAGCACACTGCCGGCCGGCACAAAAATAATTACCCGTATCAATACATTTTACTGGAATAAACAACGTTCGCTTGGGTTGATTACGGATGGAAGTGTGGGGGTAAATGCAACATTCAACCGTGATGTGTTTAAGTCCAAAACGTCTACCAAAAAAAGATATGAAGGAGAGTTGAAATATATGAACGATGCTCCGGGTGAATATTATGATTTTAACGTTCCATGGAATTTAAATGTGAACTACTCCATTAACTATAATAAATTTAATACACTAAACGATCCAACCGGTACTAACTTTACACAGACTTTAAATTTCAGCGGGGATGTAAATCTTACCTCACAATGGAAAATCGGATATTCATCGGGATATGATATCCAGAACAAGCAGCTGACGTTTACTTCCATTGATTTTGTAAGACAACTGCACTGCTGGGAGTTTAAGCTCAACTGGATTCCCATTGGATTCAGGCAAAGTTTTTTGTTTACCATCAATGTTAAATCAAGCTTGCTGCAGGATTTAAAAATGACCCGCAGAAGAGATTGGTTCGACCGGCAAATTTAACCACACCAAACGCTCATGAAAACGATAGCCATCATCCGCGAGGGTAAGACACCACCTGATCTTCGCACACCGCTCACTCCCCGTCAATGTGTGGAGCTGATGCAAAAATTTCCTGATGTAAAAGTCATCGCACAACAATCTTCATACCGCTGTTATTCAGATGTGCAGTACACCGAACTTGGTATTGAAGTAATGGAAGACATCTCGGAAGCAGATATTTTACTGGGGGTAAAGGAAGTTCCGGTTGAATCATTGATTGCAGGCAAAACATATTTATTTTTTTCACATACAATCAAAAAGCAACCTCATAACCGCCAGTTGCTGCGTGCTGTTCTAAGCAAAAATATCAGGTTAGTAGATTACGAAACATTGGTGTGGGATGCCGGTAACCGCATTATAGGTTTTGGCCGTTTTGCCGGAATAGTGGGTGCTCATTATGCATTTGTTATGTGGGGGAAAAAGTTTGAAAGTTATGCGCTAAAAGCAGCACATCAATGTGCCGATATGGAGGCTTTGTATAAACAGTACGAAGGAGTAACCATTCCTGCGATGCGCATTGTATTGTGCGGTGACGGACGTGTGGCGCATGGCGTGATTGAGTTTATGCGCAAGCTTAAAATACACCATGTAACACCTGAAGAGTTTTTGGAAAATACGTACGACCATCCTATTTATGTGCAGTTGCGCAGCGAAGATTATTATGAGCGGAAGGACAAGAGGGAGTGGGACAAAGCGGATTTTTACAAACATCCTGAAGATTACCGTAGCAGTTTTGCGCCATACTATAAAAATGCCGATGTGATGATTAATGCGGTGTTTTGGAAAGAGGGCATTGAACCGTTTTTTACCCATGAGGAAATGAAACGTACCGACTTTTCGATTAAGGTCATTTCTGATATTTCCTGCGATATTCCGGGGCCCTTGCCCTGCACCTTAAAGGTTTCTACAATTGAAGAGCCATACTTCGGATATAACGTTTTACTGGAAAAAGAAGTTGCTCCGTTTACCAAAGGAAGTATCGATTTGCAGTCCGTGGGTAATTTGCCGTGTGAATTGCCGGTTGATGCTTCACTTGAGTTTGGAGAGCAGCTTATTCGCCATGTACTGCCCAATCTGATTACAGAAGACAAAGGTGATATCATTAAAAATGCAACAATTGCCGAGGATGGAAAACTGACCGCCAGGTATGCTTATCTCAGCGATTACGTTGGGTAAATTGCCTTTTTACCGTCTATTACCTTCCATTTACCTAATAAGTGATCATAAATTTTAAAGTAGACTGACAATCGTTTTGTTTTGCAGGATTAAACGGGTTGTATATTCGCACCCTATTTACGAAAACACAAAACAACATGGCCAGAGGCGGACGCAATTTTAGCAGCAACGGAAAACTAAAAGAGGAAACTCCCAAAGTAAAGGTATCCAAAGAAAGTTTGAGCCAGGCGCTCATCCTGTTCACTTACCTTAAACCATACAGGGGTAAGTTCATTTTAAGTTTAGTCTTTATCGCCTTGTCGGCATTTACCACCAGCATGTTTCCATTTTTTTTAGGGATGATGATTGATGCTGTGGCTCCCGGATCATCTAATGGTATGTTGGTGAAAATGACACCCATGCTTGATGCATTGGGATTAAAGAATATTCATTGGAGCTTGAATGCAGCATTTGCATTAATATTCTTGCAACTCACGATTCAAACAATATTTTCTTTTATGCGGGTATTCCTCCTGACAGAAGTTGGTGAACGCTCACTGGCAGATATGCGCAAAGATGTTTACAGCAAATTGCTAAGCATGCCTATGAGTTTTTTTACCGAGAAAAGAGTAGGAGAGTTGAGCAACCGGATATCATCCGACTTATCACAGATTCAGGATGCTATTTCGTTTACCCTTGCGGAGTTTTTACGGGGTATTTTTACGATGGTTATCAGCTTGGGATTTATTTTCTGGATCAGTGCTAAACTTGCCTTGGTAATGCTGGCTGTTGTGCCGGTAATTGCAGTGCTGGCTGTCATATTCGGTATGCGTATTCGTAAGATGTCGAGAAAGGCACAGGATCAGCTGGCGGAAAGTGGAACCATTGTACAGGAGACGTTTCAAGGTATTTCGATTGTGAAAGCATTTACAAGCGAAGTGTATGAAATTGGCCGTTATATAAAAAGTGTGTATGCAGTTGTTGATATAGCCATTGCAAATGCCCGTTTCCGCGGAGCGTTTGTTTCGTTTATGATCTTTAGTGTATTCGGAGCTATTTCGTTCGTAATCTGGTTTGGAGCCAAAATGATTCAGTCGGGTGACTTATCCATGGGATCACTGATTATGTTTGTTATTTTCTCCGGATTTGTTGGAGGGACATTTGCAGGTTTTGCCGATATATTTTCACAGTTACAGAAAACACTCGGAGCCACTCAAAGCATCCGAGAAATACTAAGAGGAGAAGGGGAGCCGGTTTCGTTGCAGGCTGTTTCAACTGTTGAATCTCAATACAGGTTAAATGGAAATGTATCGTTTGATCATGTTGCGTTTAATTACCCGAGCAGAAGTGATGTACCTGTATTAAAAGATATTTCACTCACGGCAAAAAATGGTGAGCAGATTGCGATTGTTGGTCCAAGTGGTGCCGGTAAAAGTACCATTGCTTCTCTGTTACTCCGATTTTATGATCCCGCTGCCGGCAGCATTTCGTTTGATGGCCGTCCTGCTTCATCCTTTCCGTTATCGCAGCTTCGCCAGCAAATGGCTTTTGTGCCGCAGGATGTAATTTTGTTCGGGGGAAGTATCAAAGAAAATATTGCTTATGGAAAAGCAGATGCAACGGATGAAGAAATAATGGAAGCTGCACGTAAGGCACATGCCCATGAGTTTGTAAGCAAGTTTCCCGAACAATATGAAACGATTGTGGGCGAGCGGGGTATTAAACTCAGTGGCGGACAAAGACAGCGCATTGCCATTGCACGTGCCATCTTAAAAAATCCGGCAATTTTAATTCTGGATGAAGCTACATCATCTCTCGACAGTGAAAGCGAACAATTGGTGCAGGATGCCTTGGAAAATCTGATGAAAGGCCGCACCTCATTTGTGATTGCACACCGTTTATCTACCATTAGAAATGCAGATAAAATTGTGGTGATTGATAAAGGTATTGTTACCGAAGCAGGTAATCATACCGAGTTGATGAACCATAACGGACTATACCGGAAGCTCAACGAAATGCAGTTTGAGTTCGGCAATATTTTTCAATCACCTTCCAATGAACTTAGCGCACAAGTGGAATAAGTACAAATAGTAAAGGTTTAGAATACACAAATTCAGGTAAGAAATTTTTAAAGGGTGTTGCCATTTTAGCAACACCCTTTAAAATTATAATATTTCGTTCCTGGGTTAATCATCATAATCATCATACGAATATGAATATGATTTTTTTCGGTTGGATAATCGGAGCGAGCGCAACTCTTCGTTTACTAAAGTTACTGCATTGAGATTATCCGCATACAACTTTTTGCTGATGGCTGTCATATTCCTATTGGTTTTGCTCAAACAGGTATCTTCACATATGGTTCCGGTGATTCCTATTTGCCAGATCAGGTCCTTTTTCTCCTTAAACCTGAATAGGTATATGGTACACAGCGTTTCTCTGTATGCTGTTCTTGATTCGGATAGAACAATAATGGTATCCGGGGTGGTTGACCTTGCTTTCAGGCAATCATAAATGAATCCGCAGAGGCGTTTTTCTTTTCCTTGTTCGCTTACAGGAAACTTATCCAGACGGTTAATTTTTTTCAAAGACTCATATACAAGCTGACGGTGTTCATTTTTTACCGCAAGGTTGCTAAAAATGCTATCGTGTACATTTTTATGATACTTCAGCAGGAGGCATGCTGTTTCAATTTTAAACGTTACATTTTTAACAGTAAGCAATTTGCAAAAATGTTGCTGTACGCGCGGATCATCGTAAAATGGAATAAGTAACCGATTCAGGGTTTTCAGTTGTTTGTTTTCCGATCTGGAATAGTACGAATAGCTGTATTCATTTTTCTCGGAAGTCGTATACTTCCTCATGGCCTTGCGGGCATCCGTTAACAAAATGTCTATACTGGTTTTGTAAATGGCGGAGGTAATTGTGCCACTGTCCAGTTGTTGAGCCAGCAGGTTGTACACTCCGGCTTTATACTCCTGGTTGCTTAATAACAAAAGTAAGTCAGGGAATATGGTTCGGGAGAAACAAAATGAATCCCGGTAGCCGATACCGTTAAAAATTGTTTCGATGGTATATTCTTCATCAGTTTCGGGAGCACTGTGAAGCAGGAGTTGCTTCCATGTATCATAAGCCTGAGCTCCCGGAATGCGGCTCAGGGTATACAAGGCCGATATCTGCAGATCGGCCGAATCTGCTGACACCTGATACAGGTTTTTAAGGAAAGGAACCACGGCCGGGTCTTTACTGTAAGTGAGTTCCTTAATCAGTTCTTTTTTGAGGTGGTCGTAGTTGTTAACCAGCGGTAAACGGTTGATAGCATCCATAATGGGAGCACCATTGTCCGCATCTAATGAAACATCATTGATAGCCGCTGCAGCTTGGGCACTGGTAGCACTATCGGTACTCAGAAGGTCATCTAGATACTGACACGTTTTATCGGTGAGTGGTGATAGTCCGATGAGTGTGTCATTGGGTGTAAAGGAAGTGAAAATTGTATTGGCAAAAACACTTGTTTTACCACTGGTGTCGGAGATTGATGATAGAGTGTACAATACACCATGCCTGAGGATAAGTTTGTAGCGGATTGCGCGGTTGCTGCCGGTGTCTCCTAAAATTAATTCCACTATCTGCATTCCGTTAAGGGTTGATCCGCTTCTTTTCCTAATCACATAATCTTCATTTTTCGAAAGTTCAAACGTCTTCCATTTCCAGTATTCTGAAGAGTCTCCTTCATTTTCGTATTTGGGAAAACGATAGAAAGAAACCAGCACCTCATCTCCCGTTTGTTTATCGGTAAATGTGGTTGACTTGGATAACGCACGACCGGGGTTGAGGCTATTTCGGTAGTATAACCTTTCGGGTTTGTTTGGCTCTGCAAATGTTTGGACGCTGAAGTACATGGCAGTATCTTTATAGGTAGTGGCATTTTGCCATTGCACCGGAAAGAGTTTGAAGGAATCAAAAAATGTTTCGGCTTGCCTGGCTGTACCATTTTTTACGGCCAACAGGTAGGCTTTGTTCATATGTGTGATGAGCCGCATCTGCATCAAAGAGCTGTCTTTACAGGTTATGGTAAGATGAAGTTCGCTTTGGTTGGGCTTGTAGGTGAAATGTTTTGACAGGGGTATTCCCTGCATGTTCATTATCATCCCTTCCGACAGAAGCTCGAGTTCAAAGGAATCTTCTTCGAGGTATTCCCCGTTATTGGAGGTGCTGCTCAACAGCAGGAAAGAAGTGCCTGTTACCGGATCGGTTGCAACCCATTCTTTTCTACCCGAAGGAATTTGCAGCGGTGTGGATTTGTCGGTATTGCTTAGAGGCATAATAGGGAAAGAAACCTGAAAACCATACCTGTCGGCATTCAATACAAACGGGCGGTTTTCAGGTTGTTTTATTTCAATGGAATTAAAGAAAGGCTGTCCATTCTTTTTAACATAATCATTCAGTCCATGCATTCTGAAGAAAATAATTTCATTCGGCAGGATGATGATTTTATGGCGTTGAAAGTGGCCACGCTGTGTGAGGTTCAGAATATCGCAAGCCTTGTGTCCGTTCACAAGGATTTCTTTATAATCAACAATTTTGCCGGGTACATTTTCATACAATAAACTATCCAGTCGTTTTTGGGTGTAATCAATTCCCTGACCAAAGAGGGCTGCATAGGTTTTAATCCGGGTTACAAGATAATAGCTCCCGTTGGCCATGTCCTGGTAGAGGTATTTTTGGGTAAGTCCTTCTTTTGGGAAAGTGAAAAGAGAGCCCGGTGCACTTACTTTAAACACACCATCTGCAGATTCGGTTGTAGTATATACAATATCGGCATTCAAGCGGTCAATCAGGTCTTTTTGTTTGCTGTTTTTGCCGCCATGAGCCACAGGCCGCACATCATACCCCATTTCACGCAGCATACTGATCATTCCTTTTTTACCCGGCAAATGCGAAGCGCCAACACCTACAAAAAGCGATCTTGTTTTCATTGTTGAATCCATACATAAAGCCATGTTGTAGTTGCGCTTGTACAACATGTTTTCGTACCAGCCTTCCGCATTTCCGTTTAAACGGTTCAGCGAATCGAGCATATCAAGATCTCCGTTCCGGTAAACACTTTCAATGGTTTGTCCACCGGTAAACGCATGCCGGTGTCGGTTGTATGTTTTTACATCATTTTGCTGACTTTCACGGGCAAGCATTACCAGTCGTTCCGACTCTTCAAAATCCTCAACACTGATAACCTGTTTCCCGAGTTTACGTGCTGCCTGGTAAATGTATAAATCAAGGTAAGTATCCTCTTCAAAATCCGTAGAGCGTGAATCGGAATGGCGGTACAGAAACCCATTGGTTAATCCGGGTGCACGTGAGAGGGCATTCATCAACAATCCATTGGGAATATTGATCCGGAAGGTAACATCATCAAACTGTGAAACGGAACGGTCATAGAAATCGAACAGGTAAGAAGGGCGGTAGTATTTAGAGCGGAGCATTTCCTCAAACCAGTTACCGGGATTGGTTTCGAGCCCAATGGCATCAGCTTGTTTCAGTGCAATAAAAAAGGAGTCGTTGAGGTGAAAAGCAACTTTACTGCTCACATGCATGGTTCCATAAAGATAAGAGGGTTTGCTGAGCCCGTTGCCTGTGATCTGCCACAGGAGGCCTTTGGGAGATTGGGTAGTGCCGGATTGAGAAAAGCAACCTAATGATGTTCCAAACATCACCAGTAAACAAATGAGATGTTTCATGGTCGTACAAATTAAAAGTGAATCCTGCAGTTAGCGGGACAAAATATGTATACCGTGCTTCATGTTACAAAGAGCCTTTCTTTGAAACATTTAAACGGAAAACATGACCATGTTTATATAATATAAGTAAACTATTTGTTTAAAAGTGTTGCATGAACACTCATTTATTATAGCGGAGAAGCTAGTCTATAGCTTTGTAGAGGGAGGGTTTATTTTCGCGTTTTCAATCTGTTGGATTTGAAGTATTCGTATAAGCACACGTTCAATAAGATAAGTTCAAATCCATAGAAAACATCTTCAACAGGTATTGTCATCAAACGAATCCCAAGATTCTCATCATTGTTGTACCAAACTACCGGATTATCAATCCAGGTGCCGGTAAGAATTCCGTTTACAATGAAAAAAGGGATTAATAGAATCGCATACATTCCCAATAATTTAGGGAGCCAATCCAACTTGAGTACATATTTGAACAAGAGCAAAAGGATTCCTAAGCTAATGAAAGTGAATGACGTGTATAGTTTATCGATGAATAAGATACCTGTTACAAGTAATGGGATGGAAAGCGAAAGAATAATGATGTTCTCCGTTTGGGGTTTCCAGGAAGGTTTAATAAACAGGTTAAGGCAGTGATAGGTAAATACGCAGGCAAATGGAATACATATAAAAAAGAGCACCTCCTCAATGGGCAGATTTACCAGATACAATCCTGTAACATATTCGGGATTAAACCCCCAGACTTCAAGTTTGGTAAAAAAAATGTCTGAAGTAATAAAAGTGAATGCAACAAGAAAATTTGCAAGGAAAAAATACTTGAACTCTTTGTTGAATTTCAGTTTGGGATGAAATGAAAAGACGAAAGGAACAATAACTGTAAAAAAATTAACCAACAAGTAAAGTGATTTCATAACAGGCTGTTGGTATTACGGAAGTACTTGAAAGGAACCAACAACATGCCAAAACACTCGCCTTCTTCTTTTTCCAAATGTTTGTGGTGCATTTTATGTGCCCTCCGAATGGCTTTAAAGTATCGGTTGTCTGCGTTCCTGAATAATTTAAATCGTTGGTGAATAAAGATATCATGCACTAGAAAGTAAGCAAATCCATAAAGCGTGATTCCCAATCCAATCCAGAAAAAGATGTTAAAGTCAAACTGCATCCCGAAAAACAAGCCGGCAATTCCGGGTAGGGCAAAAATGAGGAAGAAAAAATCATTGTGCTCAAAGAAGCTGTCGGTTTCTTTTTTATGGTGATCTTTATGAAGACTCCAAAGCAAACCATGCATCACAAACTTGTGTGTAAGCCACGCAACCGCTTCCATGAAACAAAACGTAACACATACAATAAGGCAATTCATCAAAATCATATTGGTTGAGTTATTTAAGTAGAACTTAAAGACTGTTGCAGCAGTGTAATCACAACATGTTTTTTAAGTTCGGGTAAACATATTTTCATCCATTCGGTATATCGTTCAGGATGTAATTCAGTATCAGTTTGTAAATCTACAAGATTCATATACTTCCAACTCTTCACTTCTGTTTTTTCGGGAACAGGTAAATCATCAGAAATTCCCATATATACATGGTCATATTCATGTTCCGTTAAACCATTATCGAATGTAGCTCTATAAACAAAACTGAATAAAAATGTTGTTTTGCAGTTCATGCCCATTTCCTCCATTAATCTCCTTTCGATGGCTTGTGTAATACCTTCCCCATATCTTGGGTGACTGCAGCAGGTATTAGTCCATAACCCAGCGGAGTGATATTTTTCATCGGCCCGTTGCTGCAAAAGTAGTTCTGTTTTTGAATTAAAAATAAATACAGAAAAAGCACGGTGCAATAGGCCTGACTGATGTACCTGAAGCTTCTCCATCTTACCCAATGGGGTATCATTTTCATCTACTAAAATTAGATATTCACTCATTGATCAACTGTGTTTTTTCAATAGAAGTCAGGTAAGGAGAGGTGTTTAAATAGTCAGTAATAAGTTGTTTAAGCTTTGTGTCCTGAAGAGTTGAAATAGTATTCAATAGGAATAATTTATCCCGGAGGATATCGTTGTTATAGTGAAGAAAAGAAGGAGCATTGGTTTGGATGGTGAATCTCAGAAATCGGAGCTCTACATTATTTTTATCCGTATCAATCGATTTCTCAAGGAGTTGCCTGCCTTCGGTAAAATGTGAAAGTTTGCGAAACGGATTCAACACATGTTTGGCCATCAACATGGTTGCACAAGCCCTGTAACCGGCCAGGAGTGTATTGTTCTCTTCATTGTATGAGTGAAGTAACGCTACCAGTTTTTTGCAGGAGGCTTCTTCAATTGCTGCTTTTTTATAGAGGGCCCTGACTTCGTTGTGTGAAGGAGTCGCTGCAAAAAGAGTTGAAGCAAATAAGAGTATCAAGAAATATGAGACTAACTTTTTCATACCATATTCATTTTATGCTGAAACATGCTGTTCACCATCAGTCCTAATTTTTCTCCATTACTGATCCGAATTCTTTCCGAAAGGATTTTGTGTGCAGGGGTGTTTTTTATCTTTTCAAATAGTGAGTAATAGTAAACGTATGCAAGGTATACACCCCCTTTTGAAGCAGAAGGCAGTTTTCTAATTCCAGTTAATGCTTCTTTAAAATCGATCTCAATTTGTGTTTCAATTTCTTTTTTAGTTTGACTCGAAAAGCGCGTAAGATCGACTTCCGGAAAATATGTTCTTCCCAAAACCTGGTAATCTGCTTTAAGGTCACGTAGAAAGTTAACTTTTTGAAAAGCCGCACCAAGTTTCATAGCAGAAGGTTTTAGCGCTTGATAAAGTGTCTTATCACCTTCCGTAAACACACACAAGCACATTAAACCTACTACTTCAGCCGATCCAAGGATGTACTGATCATATTGTTCTTTTGAATAGCTGGTTTTTTCCAGGTCCATTTCCATACTGCGCAAGAATGTTTCAATTAACTCACTGTGAATTCCATATTCATGAACCACTTGCTGGAAAGAATTTAGAATCGGATTTAAGGAGATACCGTATTGAATCGCATCATAGGTATCCTGTTTAAATTTGAGAAGCAGGTTTTTTTTATCATACCCTTCAAAACTATCAACTATTTCATCCGCAAACCGAACGAACCCATATATAGCATAGATGGGATTTCGCAGCCGGTTGTTGAGAAAGAATATACCGAGTGAGAAACTGGTGCTGTATTGGCGAGTGGTTAGCTTGCTGCATTCTACAGATATTTTATCAAATAGCGACTTCATGTTTGGTACGGTTTAAATGTTTAAGAAGAAGTTCAGCTGCAATTTTTCCGGAAATGATGGACGGAGGTACACCGGGACCGGGAACTGTAAGTTGTCCTGTGTAAAAGAGGTTATCAATTTTATTGTTTTTTATTTTAGGTTTAAGAATAGCTGTTTGAAGTAATGTATTGGCCAATCCATACGCATTTCCTTTATATGAATTGTAATCGGTTATAAAGTCATTTACACAATAGCTTTCTTTAAAATCAATATAGGATTCAAGGTTTTCACCCGTTTGTTTACTAAGTCTAGTCATCATAGCGCGAAAATATTTTTCCCTTGTTTCCGGGTTGTCTTCTAAACCTGGGGCTATGGGCATTAACAGGAATATATTTTCATGTCCGGCAGGAGCGATACCCTCATCTGTTTTGGATGGACAGCATACATAAAACAGGGGTTTGGCTGGCCATTTCGGATTTTTATAGATTTCTTTTGCATGAACACCAAGATCTTCATCAAAAAATAAAGTATGATGGTTCAAGTTGGGTATTTTCTTGTTGAGACCTATATAAAAAATAAGACAGGATGGAGCAAAAGTTTTTTTTGACCAATATTGGTCGTCATAATTTCTGTATTGGGCTGGAAGCAGTTTACTTTCTACGTGGTGGTAGTCAGCAGATGCAATTACAGCATCAAAGGGAATCGATTTTCCATTTACGAGAATACTTTTTGCACGGTTATTTTCGATTTCAATTTTCTCAACTGCAGCATTCAGGTGAAAGTTGACACCCTTACGTTTACCTACTTCCATCATTCCTTCAATTACTTTTCCAAAACCTCCCATTGGATACCATGTTCCGAGTTTGAGTCCTGCATAGTTCATCAGACTGTAAAGTGCAGGGGTGTCTTCAGGCATTGCTCCCAGAAACAGGACCGGAAATTCCATCAATGCAATTAGTTTTGGATGGGTGAAGTATTTGCGCACATGATTGCTGAACGAAGAGAATACCTGAAGTCGAAATGCACCTTTGATAAGGTTGGTATCGGCAAATTCAACCAGAGAGAGCCCCGGTTTGTATACCAGGTTTTCCATACCCGTTTTATACTTGTATTCGGCTTCCTTCATAAACTTATGAAGCTCCTGTGAACTACCTTTTTCGATGGAGCCAAAGAGCGCGCATAATTCCTCATAGTTTGCAGGAATACTCATGGTATCATTTTCTTCAAACACAATATCAAAGGATGGGTTGAGTAGTTTTAGGTCATAAAAGTCGGAAACGGCATAGCCAAAATCGCTGAAGAAACGTTCGAACACATCCGGCATCCAATACCAGCTTGGACCCATATCAAATACATATCCGGAATCGGTTGAGAGTTGACGTGCACGCCCTCCGGCCTGAGCATTTTTTTCAAATACATGCACCTCATGTCCGGCTGCTGCCAAATAAGCGGCAGAGCTCAATCCTGAAAATCCTGAACCGATAATTGCAATTGTTGACATTTGGGTGTTTATATTTGTTTATTATTATTTAAACATTAAAGTTTCTCTTGTAGTTGAGCAACCGACTGAATCCACTTAAATGCATTTCGGGTTTTTAGTTGCCCGATTAATTTTTCGTTTCCTGATACATGAATTTGAGTTGAGGGGAATTGTTTTTTTAGCGAGTTGAGGTATGCTTGGCTATTTTCCGGTATGTTATTATGAACCAAAAACAGTAGTAGGTTTTGCGGTGAAGTATCTTTTACGGCTTGTGCCAACGTATCCATTGGAACATTGCTACCAAGATAAGTAACTTTTCCTCCCGCCTGTTTAATGAGGTATTGAGCAAACAACAAGCCAATTTCATGAAATTCATTTTCGGGTAAAAAAAGTAACCATGAGTCTTTTGTTGAATTGGCAGGAGGCAAACCATCGACAGCCGTGAATATTTTTTGACGGAGTATATTACTGATAAAATGTTCCTGAGCAGGAGGAATACTATTGTCGGACCACATGAGTCCGATTCTGTTAAGCATGGGGTAGATTACATCCGTATAGGTATTTTTCAAACCCAGGCGCAATAAGGAGCTTGCGAATATTTTCTCAAAATGAACTTCATCATAGCTCATTCCGGCTACTAAGAGTTGCGAAATGAAATATTGGTTTTCAGGATTGACCGGTTCTTTTTGTGTCAGTTTTTTCAACTCTTTGAATAGTAATGCATCAGGCATAGCGCATAATTCAGATACTTTGTGCTCACCATCCAAAAGACTAACAATATTCAACAATCGCCTCAGTTGCGTGTTATCATAATATCGGGTATTTCCCTCTGATCTGCTCGGAGTGAGCGCTTGGTACCTTTGCTCCCACATTCTTATCGTATGGGCTTTGATGCCCGAAAATTGTTGCAACTGGGAGATTGAGAAGCTATTCATATTGTTTAGATAATTGTATCGTAAATCTAAACATAATTTTTAGATAAATAGTTTTAATATGGAAAAAAAGCTTTATGGGGTAATACGGAATGGATTATTTTTTTCTGAAAGCAAGTGACACCGAATTGATGCAGTACCTTAATCCGGTTGGCTCCGGACCATCTTCGAATACATGACCTAAATGTCCACCGCAACGGCCGCATATCACTTCTGTGCGGGTCATACCATGGGATTTGTCAGTCTCATCCAGCACTTTTCCCTTGGAAATGGGCTTGTAGAAGCTAGGCCACCCCGTTCCCGACTCAAACTTGTGAGCTGATGAAAATAATTCATTATTGCACCCTGCACAGTAATAGGTTCCTGTTTCATGGTTGTCATGATATGCCCCGGTGAAGGCTCGTTCTGTTCCCTTTTTACGCAATACCTGATAGGCATCGGTTGACAACTGCTTTTTCCATTCAGCATCCGTTTTCACCACGTCAAATCCTTTTTTGTTGGTGGTAGTATGTTGTGCAAAGGTGATTGTTCCCAGCAATACCAATATGCCTGTTACAAAAGTTTTCATGTTGTAATAAACGTAAAGGTAAGGAATTTGGATTTTGAAGAAATGAGGATTGCGGGACAGGGTGGCGAAGTGAGTTTCGTTGGATTATTTGAAGATAAAGGGATTGTACACGAAGGTACGGGAGATGAATGAAAAAGACAGAGCACAAAGAAGGCAAAGAAAATAGCATCCAGAAGACAAAGCCAATCCTTTGCTAAAAACTTCTATTCTTCAACCATAACTTAATAACGTTACCAATCAATTACCGCGCGATAGCACTGCCATACATGGCTGCACGTTGTTCCTGCACGCGTTCGTCTTCCAGGTACTCATCATAGGTCATACGTTTGTCGATGCATCCGTTCGGTGTTAATTCGATAATACGGTTGGCAATACTTTGGGTGAATGTATGGTCATGCGAAGAGAAAATGGCAATATGTTTCCAGTCTTTCAACGCGTCATTGAATGCTTCAATGGTTTCCAAATCCAGGTGGTTGGTGGGTTCATCCAGTAGCAAACAGTTGGCATTAGTCAACATCATTCTCGAAACCATACAGCGTACTTTTTCACCTCCGCTCAGTACGTTCGATTTTTTAAACACTTCCTCACCACTGAACAACATTTTACCTAAAAATCCACGGATATAGGTTTCGTCCTTTTCTGTTGAGAACTGGCGCAACCAGTCTACTAGGTTATAATCTGCAGTGAAAAAATGATGGTTTTCATTCGGGAGGTAAGAGCGGGTGATGGTTTGTCCCCATACCACTTCTCCGCTGGTCAATTGCTCTTCTCCGGCTATAATCTGGAAGAAAGAAGTAATGGCCAGATGATCTTTGGAGATGATGGCAACTTTATCTCCCTTATCCAATGTGAATGTAACGTCTTTAAAGAGTACAGTTCCGTCATTCAGTTTTTTCGAAAGTTCTTCTACACGCAAAATCTGGTCGCCACAATCTCTGTTGGGAGTAAAAATAATACCCGGATACTTACGGGTGGAGGGTTTAATCTCATCTACCACCAGTTTTTCCAATAGCTTTTTACGGCTGGTAGCCTGACGGGATTTTGATGCATTGGCACTAAACCGTTCAATAAAGTCCTGGAGCTCCTTCCGTTTATCTTCCACCTTTTTATTTTGATCACCACGTTGGCGCAATGCCAATTGGCTGCTCTCATACCAAAAAGAATAGTTACCCGTATACAAGGTTATTTTTCCAAAATCAATATCCGCCACATGAGTACATACGGCATCCAAAAAGTGACGATCGTGACTTACCACAATTACCGTGTTCTGGAAATCGGCAAGGAAGTTTTCCAACCAGCTAATGGTTTCAACATCCAGGTCATTGGTAGGCTCATCGAGCAACAAAATATCAGGGTTACCAAACAACGCCTGTGCTAATAGTACACGTACTTTTTCTTTACCACTCAGTTCACTCATGAGTTTGGTATGGAATTCCTCTTTCACACCCAAATCGCTCAGCAATCCTGCCGCATCACTTTCGGCATTCCATCCTTCCATTTCGGCAAATAAGCCTTCCAATTCGCCAACACGTTCTCCATCGGCATCATTAAAATCGGGCTTGGCGTAAATGGCATCTTTCTCCTCCATAATCTTCCACAATTTTTTATTACCCATGATTACGGTTTGCAATACGGGAAACTGGTCGAACTCAAAGTGATTTTGTTTCAATACACTCATACGTTCACCCGGAGTAATGGATACACTACCGGTGCTCGGGTCGATTTCGCCTGAAAGGATTTTTAAAAAAGTTGATTTTCCTGCACCGTTGGCACCAATCACACCATAACAATTGCCGGGAGAGAATTTAACATTCACATCCTCGAACAATACACGCTTACCGTAACGTAACGAAAGATTTCCTACTGAGATCATTAGCAATAAAAATTGAGCGGCAAATGTAGGTGTAAAAGTTGGCCTGCGCAAGTGGACGGGTTCACGATGCTAGATACGGTAAGATAGAAGAATAGAGGATGCGGATAGAATATAGATATTGATTCCGATGGTTGAGCGGAGTCGAAACCATCGGAATGCTGACGGTAGACGTGGGGGAAAGAGTCGGCTATTTCTTTTTGGTCTTTGCTTTGCCTTCGGCACTTATGGCGAACCCTCGGGTCATTGTTTTGATATGGGCCGGTTTACGGAAGCGTAGCCCTGTCCAGTCGGCATCAATGGCTACGGAGCGCACTCCTTCAAATCCCAACCTGGCAAGCTCGTGCCAGCCAGTGTCGCGGTTAAACTCGCACTTGTATTTTTTGGAAGTCCCTTTTGGAAAACAAAACCACAATACTCCATCTTCAGCAAGTTTACCCACAAGCGCATTCGACCAATAATCAAGTTCTTTTTGTGTAATGGCAAAGGCCATCAGAAAGGAGCCGGTTTTTACTTTAGAGAGATTAGTTATGATGGTGGCCTCTCCTGTCATGGGCAACAATTCTGATGCAAAGGAATCAGGTGCGTTAAACACACCAATCTCGGTGTTCTTGTAATTTAACTTTTTAAACAAGGGAGTCATGGAGTTGATTATTGAGTTGCCGAGTTATTTATTACGGGTTGTTTATTTCCAGTTTATTCGCTACTGCACACTTTCTTCATTGCCTACTTCCTAATTGGTGCTCTTTTGTTAACTTAATCTTGCTGGTGTCTTCGTGTACAAAGAGGCCAATAGCTAAAAGCAAATCGCCAACATCTTTCGTTAGCTCAAATTATCTTTTTTCTTGCGGGCTCTTACAATAAACTTAAGGTACATGCCTTCAATCTTGGTTCTTGCCCACGGTGTTTTACGCAAAAAGGTCAAACTTGATTTGATGCTTGGGTCTTTTTTAAAACAATTCACATTTACCTCATCGGCCAGAAACTCCCAGCAGTAGGTATCTACAAGTTCGGTAAGCATTTGTTCGAGCTTAATGCCGTGCAGCGGATTGTTTTTTTGTGTGGTTACATCAGTCATATCAGGCCATTTTTTTGAAGAAAAACTCACCCAACCATCTTTGCGGAGTGTACCGTTTTTCTCTTTTGAGTTTGAATTTTTGCAATGCATGCTTTTTGATGTGTGCCGTTGTTTCTTCTACAGAGTCAGTAACAAGGAGCAGATCCAGATCGGGGGCCGAAATAGTTCCGGCCTGCACCATATCTTCCAGTAACTCGTAAAGGTTTTTCCAGTACGTTTTACCAAATAGCACCACGGGAAAGTTCTGGATTTTTCCGGTTTGAATCAAGGTTAATGCCTCAAACATTTCATCCATGGTTCCCATTCCGCCAGGCATGCACACAAAGGCATAGGAGTATTTTATTAAAAGTGTTTTGCGTACAAAGAAATAGCGGAACTCCACCGACTTTTGCACATAAGGATTTTCCTTTTGCTCATGGGGTAAAACAATGTTACAGCCTACCGAACGTCCGCCAACTTCAAAGGCTCCACGGTTGGCGGCCTCCATTATACCCGGTCCTCCACCGGTAAGGATGGTGAATCCAAGTTTGCTGGTGGCGGCACCTATTTCCATGGCTTTAACATAATAAGGATGATCTTCCTTAAAACGGGCGCTGCCAAATACCGTAACACAAGGACCAACAAAATGAAGTTTGCGGAAGCCATGAATGAACTCAAGGAAAACCTTAAATACAAACAAAATCTCGCGCGTACGTGAACGGGGGCCATCTAAAAATCGCCTTTCAGAGTGAACAACCTTATCACGGAGTTTCCGAAAATTCTTTGCTGCCATATGTGCAATAACGCAAAAAAGACGCGAAAGGTTGTCCTGTCGCGTCTTTTATACTTTTTAAAGTGTTAAGAATTACAGATTACCTCTGGCATCCTGTTCTCTTTCCAAAGCTTCAAACAAGGCCTTGAAATTTCCTTTTCCAAAGGATTTAGCACCTTTGCGCTGTATAATTTCGAAGAACATGGTCGGACGGTCTTCTACCGGTTTGGAGAATAACTGAAGCAGGTACCCTTCATCATCCCTGTCTACCAAAATACCCAATTCTTTTAAAGGTTCAATATCTTCATCAATTGCACCAACACGATCAAATAGATCTTCGTAGTAACTATTCGGAACCTTTAGGAAATCAACACCACGCGCCATCAGCTGACGAACAGTAGAAACGATATCTTTGGTTGCAATTGCAATGTGCTGAACACCTTCTCCTTCATAAAAATCAAGGTATTCTTCTACCTGTGATTTTTTCTTTCCTTCAGCCGGTTCGTTAATCGGGAATTTCACATATCCGTTTCCATTACTCATAACCTTGCTCATCAAAGCGGAGTATTCAGTTGAGATATCATTATCATCAAAAGATAAAATGTTCTTGAAGCCCATTACATCTTCGTACCATTTTACCCATGGGTTCATTTGGTTCCAACCAACGTTTCCTACACAGTGGTCAACATATAATAAGCCTGTTGGCTCCGGATTGTAATTGCTTTTCCACTCCACAAAACCAGGCATAAACACGCCAGCGTAGTTTTTGCGTTCAATGAATAAATGCTCCACTTCGCCATAGGTTTTGATGCCCGACATACGCACTTCACCTTTATCATCCTTAAGGGTTTTAGGTTGCAATGTAGCTTCACCACCACGTTTGGTTGTTTGTTCAAATGCATCATATGCATCATCAACCCATAAAGCAAGGTATTTTACACCATCACCATGTTTGCGGTGGTGTTCTGCAATGGGGCTGTCGCTATGCAATGGAGACGTTAAGATCAAACGCATTTTGTTTTGAATCAACACGTATGAAACGCGATCTTTAACACCGGTTTCGGGACCTGCATAAGCAAGGCTTTGAAATCCGAATGCCGTTTTATAGTAGTGAGCAGATTGTTTGGCATTACCCACCCAAAGCTCAACGTAGTCGGTTCCGTTCAAAGGAAGAAAATCGGCTGTGGTCGGCATCATTTCCTTAGTTTGATTTAAAGTTTCCATAGAATGTTTGAAATATGATTTACGAAAGTCGAATTTTTTGGGAGATTACCACCATGACAATTATCAATCAATGCGGTACTTGATAAAAGTCATTGGCGGAAATGCGGATTGCGGAGTGTCGAATGCGGAGTGTGAAGAGCAGGCAATGAAGTTAGTAAGCAGCAGGCAATGCAACGCACAATTGTTTTCACGCGAAGGCACAAAAAGTAAAGTGAAGAACGACACAAAGTGGAAGTAGGACATGCTCCCCTGCGTCTCTTTTCTCAGTGTCCTCCGCGACTCAGCGTTTCAGTTATTCAATGAATCGGTACTCTTTCAATACTCGGATGCCGAATAGTCCTGTTTCAAATTGGTATACGATGTGTTCGTTGTTTTGCATGATGCGGATATCACTGAAGATGCGGATGCCGATATAGTTTGCATATGCATCGTTTTCCAGCATAATGAGGGTGCTGGGATGGGTTGCAGTCTTTTCCTTGGTTTGTTCATCCCATATTTCATATTGTTCAATGGTGGGGTTGCGGCTTACCCAAAAGTTGAGCAGAAACAAAGCATTGATAAGTAAAGGAATGAGGCAAAAGGAAAGGAATGAACGTTGTTTGGACTCCTCTTTTTTACCTTTTGTATAATAATACAGAAATGCAGGAGCAACCAGTATGGCTAAACTCACCGGAACAGGTAACATGGTTTGCAATCCAATTTTGAGGAGGATATACAAATTGGTTGCGGTTAAAATAGCAAAACGGAAGAAGTATGTTTCTACCAAGCTCATTAAGGCAAACCATAATTGTGATGGTTTAAAATACTGTTTGATATAGTCGAATACTGGCCTGCCAATAGCCAGTAAAAACAACAATCCTAAAATGACTCCCGTAAACTCATACAATGTAGCGAGCACAAAAGGAACGGCCAGTAACAATACACATACAAAGGCAAAAATGAAATGATCGAAAATTACATTAATTGCATTGATAGTTTGTGCGGCTTCGGTTTTTTCAAATTCTTCGTAACGCATGCGTGCGTAGGCCTGTGCTCTGCGTTTGGCTGCTTCACGTTCCTGTTGCTGGCGTTGTTGTACATCCTGAAAAGGGGAAGTGTATCTTTTAAAGGTCTTTCCTTTTTGGGCTATGGCTTCCTCGTAGGCTTCGGTAAGCTCCACGAATTGTTCCTGTGCCTGTGGAGCCTTGTTTTTATCGGGGTGTAGCAGGAAGGCTTTAGCCCGGTACGCCTTTTTGATTTCGTCAAGTGTGGCGTTTGGTGTAATACCTAAAATACGATACGGGTCTTTGTTCATGTAGGTGCAATATAAAAAAGCAGCCGAAGCTGCCTTTATAATTCTTGTTTAAAGCCTAGTCAATCCATGTTTTGTAATACCCCGGATCTTCCATTTCCATAGCTGCTTTGGTGATTTTGAGCGGGTAAAACGGATCAATCATCACGGCCAATTCTTTAGTCTCGGTTTTGCCGATTGATTTTTCAACTGTTCCCGGATGCGGTCCATGTGGAATGCCCTTAGGGTGCAAACTAATCATTCCGCGTTCCACATGTTTACGGCTCATAAAATCACCATCAACATAATACAATACCTCATCGCTATCCACATTGCTGTGGGCATAAGGAGCAGGTATAGAAAGCGGATGGTAATCATACATGCGTGGCACAAATGAACAAATCACAAAATTGTGCCCTTCAAATGTCTGGTGAATGGGAGGTGGCATATGTACACGTCCAGTAATAGGCTCGTAGTTATGAATAGAAAACCCGTAAGGATATTGGTACCCGTCCCACCCGATTGCACTAAATGGATGTGCTGCGTAGGTATATGGATAAATCATATCCTGTTTTTTTATCATTACTTTAAAGTCGCCCAGTTCATCAAACGTTTGCAGGTTTTGCGGCACTTTTAAATCGCGCTCACAATACGGGGAATGTTCCAACAGTTGCCCGAACTGGTTTAAGTATCTCTTCGGTGCCCTGATGGGAGATAAACTTTCGATGATAAATAAACGGTTTTGTTCCCCGTTAAAATGCAACTGATAGATGGTTCCACGCGGAATCACCAGGTAGTCGCCATATTCAAATTCGATTTGTCCGTAAATGGTTTTGAGTACACCGCTTCCTTCGTGAATAAAAACAACTTCATCGGCATCGGCATTTTTGTAAAAATAATCCGTCATGCTTTTTTTAGGAGCTGCCGAAGCCAGGTACACATCATTGTTAAACAAGGTGTACACTCGACTCGCTAAATAATCATCCTGTGGGTTTGTTTTAAAGGTGAGGAAACTACGGTTCTGCATGTTTTTTTCCATAGCAGCAACCGGTCCGAAAGGATAGGCTTCTCCAATTTCTTTCACCATAGTAGGCGGGTTGGTATGGTAAACCAATGAGTACAAACTATGAAATCCTTCTGTGGAAACAAGCTCTTCCTGGTACAATGTTCCGTCCGGCTTGCGAAATTGGGTATGGCGCTTTGCCGGAATGCTTCCTTGTTTATGATAGTATGGCATTGTTTAGTGTTTAGTTTATTGAGTGATCAGTTGATGAAGTTGATATGTTAATTGTGTTATGAATAGTCAAAACCCGTATTAACGCTATCAATCTATAACTTTATCAACTTTAAATTATATTAATGCAATCAAATTTAGTTTTTTTGTGACTTGTAAGAAAGACGAAAGGATATTTCCCTGATCATTTTTTACAAAACCACAACGTTAGCAAATGTATTTTAAAACCGTATTTATAAAACTGATTTACGTCACCGCAGTTGTGATGTATGGTGTTTCGTGCAACAACAAGAGCAATACACCCGCTTCAAGCCAGGAAAACGACTCTACGTTTGTGGATTCGGAAAGTGCCAAAGTGATCAGCAGGCAGATTGAGGCCGATCCCGAAAATGCCGAACTTTACTACCAGCGAGCTGTGGTTTATTACGATCAAAAATACCTCGACAGGTCATTGCTGGATATAGAGGATGCATTAAAACACAGTAATGAAAACCCACTTTACTATTTTTATAAGGGTAAGGTATTATATGCCATGAACCGTACGCAGGAAGCTGCAAAAGCATATGAGCAGGCATTATCTGTAAAGCCGGATTATAATGAGGCACGGCTCAAACTGGCAACATTGTATTATGTAGTGAAGGAACACCAAAAATCGATTGATGCACTGAATGTAGTGATAGCGGCAGATCCGGCCAATGCGGAGGCTCAGTTTTACAAAGGCATGAATCAAAAGGAAATGAAGGACACAGCAAGGGCTATCGCCTCTTTTCAAAAAACATTGGAAATTGACAATCGTTATTACGATGCAGCTATGCAATTGGGGCTGTTGTTTACTGAGAAAAGGGATCCGGTTGCCAAGGAATATTTTACAACAGCCATCCGTTTAAGCCCGCGCAGTGTAGAAGCATATTTTGGCAGGGCATATTACTATCAGTTGGTTAAACAATACCAAAAGTCGTTGTTCGATTACCGTAAAGTGATCGAATATGATCCGTCAAACGATAAGGCCTATTACAATGTGGGTTACATTAATTATGAAGCCGGAAAATATGATGAGGCCTTGCGTAGCTGGAATATTTGCATTGAGATGAATAACCAGAATGTAATGGCCTATTACATGCGTGGATTGTTGCACGAACAACGTAAGAGCTATGCGGATGCAAAGTTAAATTACGAGTATGTATTGCAATTGGATCCGGAATATTCCTTAGCGAAAGAAGGAATGCAACGGCTGGAAAAAAAATAACGGAGTCATACCCAACATACGGGTCTGCATTCATTTCTAGGCAGGCAATTCGACATGAAACTGCGATCCGGAATCGGGACCGTTGCTGGTAGCCCATATTTTACCCTGATGCAAAGCCACAATTTCTGAAGTAAGAAATAAGCCTATTCCATTGGTGGGTTCGTTGAGGGTACCCAACCGTTTAAGCGGAGTAAATTTGAGAAACAACTGTTCGGCATCCTGCTGATTAAACCCGATACCATGATCGGCAACAGTTATTTTTATTTTTCCATTATCCTCCCTTGCCTGTATGCGAATAGCGCTGTTGTAGTGAGAAAATTTAATTGCATTGGTGAGCAGGTTTTGAATGACACGCTCAAATATTGCCGGATTAGGAGTGGTAATATGTATGGATGGAGTAATGTCCAATTGCAAATTGAGTCGTTTTGCCGAAAGCTGAACACCTACTTTACCTGCAACCGATTGGGTAAGCTCCAGCAAATTGGTTTTAATCTTTGTTGTTTTATTAACCACAAAGTCGCTGGTTTCAATCATAGCAATATAGTTGGTGATAAAATCCAACTCCTGCTCGGCACTCTGGCGAATCTGTTTGATGATTTTTTGTTGTTCTTCCTGTTCGCTCGACTCAAACAAATAGGTAAGGGATACTATCTGTGAAAGAGGAGTTCGCAAATCATGCGTAATGGTTTGCATCAAATCGGTTTTGGTGCGGTTCACATCTTCCAGAGAATTGATGGTATGCTGGATACTACTCAGTAAAAGTCCAACTTCATCTGTATGGTTGAGCGGAAGATCGGGGATCCTGTTGTGTTGGATATAATCCTCAAGTGAAGATTTTGCCATGCTTACCGGTTGCAACAACTTGTTCAGCACAAATAAAGTAATCGCGGTAGCACCTAATGTTAATCCCAATGTAATAAGGATAAGGTCCATGGGTTCAATAAAGCCATTGTACGATAGCCCAATGTATATAAGCAGTCCGATGAGTGGAACGTGGATTCCCAAAAAAGCAACGAAGAGGAATTTACCTGCGTAACTTTTACGGAGAAATTTGATGGAGGATAAAAACTGATATAATTTCATAGACACGGGAATATACCGAACAAAACTAATTAAATAGATTTTAAATTAGCTACACATGCACTATTTTGCAAGCCTTTATGAGTAATATCAATATCACCCTCCCTGACGGTTCCGTTCGCTCGTATGAACGGGGAGCAACCGCCTTAGAAATTGCCAAGTCCATTAGTGAAGGATTGGCACGCAATGTTTTAGCCGCAAAAGTTAATGGAGAAATATGGGATGCTACGCGCCCTATTACAGAAGATTCTTCACTCATATTGCTTACCTGGAATGACCAGGAGGGTAAATCAACCATGTGGCATTCATCGGCACATTTGATGGCCGAAGCACTGGAAGCATTGTATCCCGGAACCAAATTCGGCATAGGTCCTGCTATTGAAACAGGGTTTTACTATGATGTGGATTTTGGCGGAAAGGAGTTTTCGAGTGACGATTTCAAAAAGATTGAAGATAAAATGGTGGAGCTGGCCAAACAGGCTAACGCATATAACCGTTCGGAGGTTTCAAAGGCAGATGCTATTGCTTATTTCAAGGAAAAAGGAGATGAGTACAAATTGGATTTGCTGGAGGGACTTGAAGACGGCAGCATCACATTTTACAATCAGGGTAACTTTACCGATTTGTGCCGTGGTCCGCATATTCCGAATACCGGATTTATCAAAGCTATCAAGTTGATGAGTGTTGCCGGTGCATATTGGAGAGGCGATGAAAAGAACAAGCAGCTTACCCGTATTTATGGCGTCACCTTTCCTAAAAAATCGGAGCTCGATGAATATTTAACCTTGCTGGAAGAAGCGAAAAAACGTGATCACCGCAAGTTGGGCAAAGAGCTTGAACTGTTTACCTTTTCGGAAAAAGTAGGAATGGGATTGCCATTGTGGTTGCCTAAAGGTGCCATGTTACGTGAGCGTTTGGTTCAGTTTTTACAGAAAGCACAGGTTGCCGCAGGCTATTTGCCGGTTATAACACCCCATATTGGCAACAAGAACTTATACATTACTTCAGGCCACTACGAAAAATATGGTGCGGATTCATTCCAGCCTATTTCAACCCCACGCGAAGGAGAGGAGTTTTTTCTGAAGCCGATGAACTGTCCGCATCACTGCGAAATTTACAAGGCATCACCAAAATCATACAAGGATTTACCGGTGCGGTATGCAGAGTTTGGAACAGTATACCGTTACGAACAGGCGGGAGAGCTGCACGGATTAACCCGTGTACGTGGATTTACCCAAGATGATGCGCATTTATTTGTACGGCCCGATCAGGTAAAGGAAGAGTTCTGTAAGGTAATTGACCTGGTATTGTATGTGTTTAAAGCATTAGATTTTCAAGACTTTACAGCTCAGATTTCCTTGAGGGATCCTGAGAATAAATCCAAATACATCGGGTCGGATGAAAACTGGGCATTGGCAGAAGCTGCTATTATTGAATCGGCAGCCGAAAAAGGACTGAAAACAGTTGTGGAGTTGGGCGAAGCAGCCTTTTACGGACCTAAACTCGACTTTATGGTAAAAGATGCCATTGGCCGTAAATGGCAATTGGGAACCATCCAGGTTGACTATAATTTACCGGAGCGTTTTGAGCTGGAGTATACCGGCAGCGATAACCAGAAGCATCGCCCGGTAATGATTCACCGTGCGCCATTCGGGTCGTTGGAGCGTTTTGTGGCTGTGCTGATTGAGCACTGTGCCGGAAACTTCCCGCTATGGCTAACCCCCGAACCGGTAACAATTTTGCCGATAAGTGAAAAATATCATGACTACGCGCAAAAAGTTGTGGATGTGCTAAATAAAGCAGATATTCGCGGTCCGTTTGATGACCGGAGCGAAAAGATTGGCAAGAAAATAAGGGATGCGGAAACGAAAAAAATCCCATTCATGCTGATTATAGGAGAGCAGGAAGAAGCAGAAGGAACCGTTTCGGTTCGGAAACATGGAGCGGGAGATGTTGGTAAATTCGGCCTGGAAGACTTTATAACGTTTTTCAAGGATGAACAAGCCAAAAACATAAACTAATTAAAAAACCAATTTAAATACATACTTGGCAGCACCAAACAAACCATTTAGACCGGCAACACCCAGTAATACTGCGCCAAAGCCGCCATACGTTCCAGGAGCAAACCGCTACGGACGTGGAATGAGCAGAGCAAAAGAGCCTGAGCATAAAATCAATGAGCGTATCCGCGCCAATCAGGTTCGCCTGGTAGGAGAAAACATTGAAGTGGGAGTATACTCACTTCAGGAAGCGTTAAAATTTGCGCAGGAACAAGAGTTGGATCTTGTGGAGATTTCTCCAAATGCAGATCCACCCGTTTGCCGTATTGTCGACTATAAAAAGTTCTTATACGAGCAAAAGAAGAAGAAGAAAGAGCAGAAGGCCAATACAGTAAAACAAGAGGTAAAAGAAATTCGTTTCGGGCCAAACACAGACGAGCATGATTTTGAATTTAAATTGAAACATGCTGAGAAGTTTTTGAAAGAAGGAAATAAGGTTCGTGCCTATGTGTTTTTTAAAGGCCGTGCTATTGTATACAAAGAAAGAGGAGAAGTGTTGTTGTTGCAGTTTGCACAAAAACTTCAGGATATAGGAAAAGTAGAGCAGCTGCCAAGACTGGAAGGTAAAAAGATGTTTTTGTTGATGAGTCCGAAAGGAAAAGCAGCACCGGCAGCACCTGCACCACCACCACCACCGGCAGCTAAATAAAAGAAAATCGTACATCGAGTAATATAAAAGGAAGACAGATTATGCCAAAAATGAAAACCAACAGTTCTGCGAAAAAACGTTTTAAAGTTACCCCTAGTGGTAAAATTAAACGTGCGCAGGCTTTCAAAAATCACATCCTGACCAAGAAAACTACGAAACAAAAGCGTGGTTTGACCAAGATGGTTGTAGTATCAAAACCGGATATGGGATTGATCAAAAATCTACTTACAATCGGTAAATAAGACTGTAAGTCGAATTTGTTCCGAGCAATTGGAACAGGTTTAAAGTTTAAAAAACAAACCCGGATAAGAGCCTATTAAAAGTTTCCGAAAAATCGGAACGCTCAGGTCCAAAAAAACTTAACAAATTATGCCACGTAGTGTCAATTCAGTAGCGTCTCGCAGACGCAGAAAAAAACTCCTCAAGTTAGCCAAAGGTTACTGGGGTAAACGTAAAAATGTATTAACCATCGCCAAGCACACCATCGACAAAGGATTGGGATATGCTTACCGCGATCGTAAAACCAAAAAGCGTAACTTCCGTTCATTATGGATCATGCGTATCAATGCAGGTGTTCGCCCGCATGGTATGTCTTACTCGCAGTTTATTGGTAAGGTAAATTCAAAAAACCTTGGCTTAAACCGTAAAGTATTAGCTGACTTAGCGATGAACCATCCTGAGACTTTCAAAGCAGTAGTAGAGAAAGTAAAATAAATTATTCACAACGATTGTACGATTTAAAAATCCCGCTCCGGTAACGGAAGCGGGATTTTTTTGTTAGCTTACATCTTCAAATGATTCCTCATAAAAGAAAAAATGATCGTACGCCATTAAGAATGAATGTAGTAATAATGAGAATGTGCAAAACGTCTTTGATTATAGTGCTACTGGCATTTAATCAAAATATCTATGCGCAAAGGACATTCTCAAAAATGTTTGATATACTGGGTGTTTGGGAATCCGCAGCCACAGTTCTTTATTACGATTCGAATTCTATTGTACTTACTGGAAGGGGCAAGAATTTCGGAGTAACTGATTCAACTCAATATCGGAAAACATTTATCTGGACAATCGACTCGGTTAATACGAGTTCAATAAAGTACATTTTCGGTAACAACAAAAACGATTTTACAGGAATGCCTGCTTTGAAAAGCTGCACAGACGTCAGTAATATAAGTGTGATTATTAATAATGATACGGCTGAATACATTCTTGTTAGAACAAATTCAAAAGGAGATACATTGGCAACATTTCACATTGATGCTCCTGCAGATTTTGCCTCAATGTTTTGGGTACTAAAAGGGAAACATATTTATGTGTGGGGTAAGGATGCAACTAATCTAACGACTACATCAACCATGAGATTGCTATGCATTGATACTTTAGGTAATAGGATTTGGTATAAAACTTACACTAAGCCATACAGTATTGTTAATGTAAAAGAAACTAATGATCATCATTTTTTGCTGGGAGGTGCTTTTATTAAAGGAACCCTTTCTAACGACACCTCTGTAGGATGGTATGCAAAAATGGATACATTGGGGAATTTTGTTTGGGAAAAGTTTCTTGATAAAAAAAATCTATATGAAACCTCAAATGTTGGAATTGCGACCCTCAACAATAATTACTTTATAACAAGCTCAAACGATGCGAGTGATCAGATATTCCCTGCTCCTGTTAAAGACACGTCTTTTTTATGCATGTTTAAGATTGATATTAATGGTAATCCAACATGGTATAAGCGCACTTATATCAGTCCTTGGGCCAAAAATGTGATTGCGGGTGATTACATTGAAAAAAATGGATTTTTATATGCAAGAGGGAATCTGGAAACTACGGAAGGATGGGGAGGCTATACTATGTACCTCACACTTTTAAAGTTGGATTCAATGGGAAACGTACTTTGGCAACGATTATTCAAACAATGGTACAGAGATAACCGAGGGTATAGTTTAACGCCCGTGTTTGATGGTTTCATTATTTGCGCGGATGGAAAAGACACTACCCACACAACAGGTATTACGGATGCATGGGTTATTAAAACGGATACAAATGATTGCGTTGTCCCGGGTTGTCATTTAAAGGATGGATTGGTGCAGTTGTTAAATCCGGAGGCTTTTCTCACGGTGTATCCTAATCCTGCAAACCAATTAATCAATATAGAGGTAACGGATGCCCGGGCTAAACTGGCGCAGGTTATTTTGTATGATATGTTGGGAAATGAGATTGGCAAATTACCTCAGGAACTTACCATCAGTAATTGCAAAATTCAAACGGATCAACTCCAAGCGGGAAATTATTTTGTAGTAATTGAATTACAATCGGGGGAGCGTGCTGTGAAGAAAGTGTTGATTCAAAGAAATTGAGCCGGGTGAACTTAGTCATACAATTTAAAAATCCCGCTCCGGTTTCGGAAGCGGGATTTTTATACCCCTACAAATTTATACCCCACACCCCTCACCGAAACAATAAACTTGGGATTGGTTGGGTCCGATTCGAAATACTTACGCAATACCACCACAAAATTATCCAGCGTGCGGGAGGTGGGAATTTCATTCTGGCGATAGCCCCAAATGTGTTTGTAAATTTCATCGCGGGTAATCACCCTGTTTTTGTTGAGCACAAAAAATTTCATCATTTGAAACTCAATTTTGGAAAGGTCAATCTGGTTGCCGCTGTGTCCATGGGCAATCATGCGTTCAAAATCAATGCTGCAATTTCCAAAAGTATATTGGGTAATATCGGATGGGTTACCCTGGTAGTTGTTGGTGCTGATTAAATTGTTCATGCGCAGCAATAACTCATCGTATTCAAAAGGTTTGGTTACATAATCATTGGCACCCAAACGCAAGCCATTGATTCTATCGGAACCATTGCCTTTTGCCGAAAGGAAAATAATCGGTGTCTGACTATCTGTAATCCTGAATTGTTTGCAGATATGAAATCCATCAACCTCCGGCAACATCACATCCAGTATCACCAGGTCGTAGGATTGTGTGGCAAGCAGTCCCATTGCAGAGAGTCCGTCATGCGCCATTGTTACACAAAACCCATCCAGCTCAAGATTAAACTTAAGCATTTCTGCCAAACGAACTTCATCGTCTACCAGTAAAATACTTTTCTCTGTGGCCATTGGTTTTAGGTTACGGGTTTTTTATTGCGGGTTGTTTATTACCGGTTGTGTTGCTTACTGCTTACGATCTTCATTTCCTACATGTACAAACAAAATTACCAATAGCTAACCGCCAATAGCCAACTGCTTTTCTCTAGAAAATTACTTTAACACTTACCGGTTTTTCATTCCGGGAAATTTCAACCACGGCCTCTTCCCCTTTTTTAAATTGGCTCAGGGCTTTCATGTAATCATAAATATTATTGATACCAACAGTTCCTATTTTAGTTACGATATCACCTCCTAATATGCCACCCAGTTGTGCGGGTTTGCCTTCGGTTACGGCATCTACTTTCACACCTTTTCCTTCAAATGAATAATCGGGCATGATGCCGAGTGTTACTTTAAAACTTACACGGGCCTGTTCGGGCTGTTTGGTGGCTGTGAATGGAATTGAAGGAAGATTAGCCAATTGCTCGGCCACCTGTTTCATTATTTCAAGTATGGCTACTTCTCCTTTGTAATTTATTTTAGAAGCATCATCACTCGATTTATGATAATCCGTGTGTTGTCCGCTGAAAAAGTGCAATACAGGAATATTCTTTAAATAAAAAGAGGTTTGGTCGGATGGACCGATACCCGAAGAGTCATACCCTATTTTCAATCCTGTTTGAATGTTTGCAAAAACGTGGGTGTAGGCAGGACTGGTTCCAACACCAAAAACCGTAACCTTGTGCGTGGAATCATTTAAGCGTCCAATCATATCCATGTTCAGCATGCAGCTTATATTGGCGAGGCTGTGTGTAGGATTGTTGGTAAAGTATTTGGAACCGATTAACCCATCTTCTTCGGCAGAGTAACACATGAAAAGGAAATTGCATTTTTCGGTGATGTTATTGCCTGCAAAATATTTTGCCAATGCCAATACACCGGCTGTTCCACTCGCATTATCATCAGCACCGTTATGAATCAGTTTTTTATTTTTATCAAGCGAAGAAGAGTGTTCGTGATTTCCTAAGTGATCATAATGCCCACCGATAACAATTGTTTTGGCGGCACCATTATCCAGAAACCCGATAACGTTGGTTCCCTTTTTTTTCTTGCCTTTGGCTACCGTATCATGCGGAGATAGCATGGTTTTGTAAGTGAAGGGTTGCAAATAACCGTTGCTTCCTTTCGGCTGCAGACCATATTTTTTAAACTCATTCTGAATATAGGTATATGCCAGTTTTTCACCTTTGGTTCCCGGTTCGCGTCCGGCAAGTTTATCCGAAGCCAGGTATTCAATATGGGTTTGAATTTCGGCAGGGTTGAAGTTCTGGGCGAAACTCATGGTCGTTGTTATAAAGAGGCAAGTTGTAATAAATATTTTCATACAGATTTATTATTGGTTAATTATTCGATGCATTGTCTTGTGGAAGTTGTTTCCCGCAGATTTCGCAGATAACGCAGATTTTTTAGGCCTAATCAACCCAATCGGCTATAAACAGGTTGGTATCGCGCGTTCCGTGGTTGTTGCGGTTGGAAGAAAACACCAGCTTTTTCCCGTCAGGCGAGAACATAGGGAATGCGTTGAACATACTTGTATGTGTTATTTGCTCCAAACCTGTTCCATCGGTATTGATCATAAACAGTTGAAAGTCGTATCCTTTTTGAGAATGGTGATTGCTGGAGAAAATGATTTTTTTGCCACCCGGATGGTAAAAGGGTGCCCAGTTGGCTTTACCTAATTTGGTAATTTGCGTAAGCTCACTTCCATCAATATTGCAAGTGTAGATTTCCATATTGGTAGGAGCCACTAAACCCTGAGCCAGGTAATCTTTGTATTCCTTAATTTCAGCTTCGGTTTGCGGGCGTGATGCACGGAATACAATCTTTTTTCCATCGGGTGAAAAAAAGGCACCTCCATCATAACCCAACCCCGAAGTAATTTGCTTCACATTATTACCGTCAATATCCATTGTATACAATTCCAGATCCCCGCTGCGTGTTGAAGTAAATACGATCAGTTTTCCATCAGGCGAAACGGTTGCTTCGGCATCATATCCAGTTGTATTGGTCAGTTGTTTGGTAATGGTTCCCTTCAGATCAGAAATGAAAATATCAAAGTCGGGGTATATGGCCCACAGATATTTGCCGGTATGTGGAGGATCCGGTGGACATTCTTTATTCCCCAGATGAGTAGATGCATACAGAATATGTTTGTTATCTTTTAAGTAATAACTGCAAGTGGTGCGGCCCATACCTGTACTAATCATTGCGGGTTTATAGGTTGTGTCTTTTTTTGCGGCATTAATATCCATATCAAAAATCTGGTCACATTTAAGCCCCCACTTTTTGTTATTGCTTTGGAAAGTAAGTTTCGAGTTGTTAAAACTCCAGTACGCTTCGGCATTATCTCCACCAAATGTAAGCTGGGTTAGGTTCCTAAGATGTTTTTCAGGTGTTTGTGCTTCGGCAGTTAACACACTAAGGAACAATAGGCTGTAAATGTATTTTTTCATCATAATCAGGTATCGTGGTTCTACTTTTTCGAGCTGCAAGTAAGTGTTATTTACAGTAGGGGGAGGCACAGCTATTGTCAATTTACTGTCCTGTTATTGCGTGCGTAAGGCATAAGAAGTAATCGGTTACAATCGCTGGTAGGCAAATTTAGGAACCCCCTTGGCTCCGCTTTCATCATAAAAGTCGATAAACCGGAGTTTGTACAAATAGCCGTCCTTGTTTTTGATAATAAATATCTTTTTGCTGTCCACTACATATTTGCCGGAACCGTTCAGGTCAAAGAATTTCCAGTCGAATCCAATTTCATCAGCCTTTTGTGTAAGTAGTAACTGGTTGGCTTTAGCGAGATCGATTTCTTCAAATGAAAATTGTTTGGTTTCAGCTATCCAAACATGTTTTGTATTGATCAATACTCCGTTCACATAGTATGGTGTTATCGGTTCCATGTCATAATACACATACCGATAGCGCGTAAAGAGGATATCCCATGTTTGATTTTCGGGTTCGAAAGGGATGATGGTATTATTATCCAGGTTGCAGTATGTATAGTTGGTGCGTGTATTTTTAGGAATGCGCATGGTAATTTCTTGTGAACCGTCAAGGTTGGCATAGCGGATTACAAAGTCTGTAGGGTTTACAGATAAAATCTTTAATTTTTTGAATTTTACAATCGACTTGTTTCCAAGGTCAATCAGGTAAACTTTATTCGCTGTTGTGTTTGTTAAGGTATCATACCAACCGGAAAATGCGGTGGAGTCTATTTTACCATTCGGATTGTCCCAAAGCCATTCGGTTTTTGGTTTTACGATAGGTGTGATGCTAAAGGATGTATCATTTGTCTGATGAATCTGGACTTCGTTACCGCCATTCAGGATGATATCATGTTCGGTTGCTCCCGAAGCAAAGCCTAAATGCCAGCTGTAAATATTTTTGGTTTCAATGGCCCCGGTGTGTAATGTAAAAAACACAGCATTATCATAGGTTGCACCCATATTAACGGAAGCCAGTGTCTCCTGTCCAGAAGGTGGGAGTTTCCATAACTCTTCCGGTTTTTCGCAAGCTCCTAAAAATAAGGTTAGCAGCAACAGGCAGTATATGATTCTATTGTTTTCCAATGTTTATTTTAATTGAAGTGAACAAAAAGCGACCCATTGCCACCGACATATTTCCGGAAGAAGAACTATGGGCCGATGATACCGTATTGGATGTGATGTTGGTAATATTGGCCAGATTTTTAGCCCCAACAGTAATGGATATTCTTCCTTTACATAATGGTTGTGTAAGGCTTGCATCAATCATGGTATATGCCTGAACTTTTGTTTGAGACACTGTACTGTCCGATTCAACCGAATAACCCGGTAATGCACCATTATACTTAACAAATATACTTACATCTGTTTTTGTTTTGGTAAATGTATAGGTGACATTGGCTCTTGCCTCGTTTGAATAAGAGAAAAGTGGTAGTGATTTTACACTATCCTGTTCATTTAATCTTCCGGTATAACTATAGCCTACTGTAGCAGCAATATTTTTATATTTAACGGTACCCGATATGTTCACTCCTTTGGTTTCAAAATGCCCGATGTTCCGATATGTATAAAGGTTGGGAACAAGCTCATTTGGCCTTAGTGCCAAATAAATGAGATTGGAGACAGTATTGTAAAAGCCGGAAATATCTGTTTTGAATGATACTTGTTGAAAATCCTTGGTGTGGGAGATAGAAGCTAAGAAGTTATGCGAAGTTTCTGCTTTCAGGTTAGGATTTCCGATAATGTAATGATTCAGATCGATGAAGAATAAATACAATTCCTTGAGTGAAGGAGCTCTGAAACCCTGTGCATATGATCCCCGGATGATCAAATTTTTTCTCAGATCATATTTAATGTTGAAGCTTGGAATAACAGGTGCTCCGTAGCGGGTATTGTATATAAAACGAATTCCCTGGTTGAGTGTAAGTTTGTCAAGTAATGTTATCTCAGCAATATAAAATCCGGCATAATCACCAATCGATTGTTCATTATTTTCCAACCGTTTTCCTGTTCCGTTCTCCAGGTTTATATCATACCCCATTTGGGAGTTGAACAGCGTATTGCTATGTGTAGTATATGTTCCGCGCAACAATGCTAACCTGAAAGTAGTGGTATCATGATCCTCAACATTCGGGGTTAATTGTTGATTACCGGTTACCAGGTTTTTGATATATGAATTCTTTTTGCGGTTGTAGGTTGAATACGAATTGATGAAATTGAAAGAGGCTTTATTGTTAAAATAGAAGTCGGAGTAAAGCGAAAAGTTCCAGCGGTTTGTTATGAAATAATCATCAAATGCACTGATGGTATATGGCGTAATGATGGGATTGTTCCGGCTGGTTGTTTTTTCAGTAAAGCCTTGTGAGTAGATACGGTGTGATTGTTTCTTAAACTTGTAGGAAAGTTGGGCGTCACCAAAATATTGTTCACGTGGTTTCCATTGCTGTGTTCGGATACTATCACCGGTTATGGTAGAAAACCCATCAAAATAATTCCGCCCCCCCGAAGCTGTAAATGCCCAGTCCTTATATTTAAACCCGGCATTGGCATCTATATTATAGGTCCCAACCGTTTCGTAATAGGAGTTAACAGAAAGATTGTATTGTTTGGATGTGGGCTTTTTCGTTATCAGGTTGATCACGCCACCCAGTGCATCAGTTCCATAGATTACACTCATGGGGCCTTCAATGATTTCGATGCGTTCAATATTGTTAAGGTTAATCTGGCTGATGTCGATATTCCCATCCATACGGCCGATCATAGGAACCCCGTCAATGAGTATTTTTACATTTTGTCCGCCCAACCCCATCATGCTCATCTGACCTCCTAATGCCCCATCCTGCGACAGGCGAATATTCAGCTCATTTGTAAGCACATCGCGAAGGTTAACAGCACCCTGTTGTTCAATACGCCTTCTGTCAATCACCCGAATTTGTTGTACGGCTTTTTGTGTGGTGTTGGCTTCAAACTGACCGGTAACAACTACATCCTTCAGGTTAACATTGTTAGGAGTAAATGTGTAGGTTTTCGATTGTCCTTTTGGGAGTGTATCACGTAAGGTAACAAAACCTATTTTACTGATGATTAATTCAACCGTTGCATTTGCCTCAATAACCGCATGACCCTTTGAATTGGTAATGGCAACTTTTTGAAAAGATCTAAGTCCTATGGGATGGTATACGATGATGGCATCTTCCACTGCCTCTCCTTTGACCGTATGTACCCGTGCAAACTGTTGCCCCGCTGCCATTACCGGCAGTAGTAAAAGCAGGGCAACAGTTGCAAAGGTATTTATGAAAAGAGGAGTACTAATCTTCACAGACTTTATGGCTATTCAACGGTCAGAATTAGTTTATAATTATTTTTTGTACCGAGCGGCTGTCGCCATTCACAACCGATAAGAAGTAGATTCCTTTTGTAAAGATGCTTACATCAATAGTGTGGTTGGTAAATGATGATGACTCAACTTCCTGGTTATACACTTGTTTTCCTGTAATATCAGTCATGACAACCGTGCTGTTTGCCGATTGAGCTTCAAACAATACAGTTAACTGGCTATTTGCTGGGTTTGGGTATACCGAAACATTTTTAAGCGTTTCACCCAATGTATAGACACCTGTTGCCGGAGTTAATTTTGTTTTGTTAAATATGGCTCTGCCCGGACGACTTGAGTCTGCAAGATTGGCTATAAATCCTGTAAACACTACTTTCCAGAATGCTCCGTTTTTTGCTTTGATGAAATACGAAACGGAGTCGGCTGTTGTGTATGCGTTCGTATTAAAATTATACGATTTCCAATTAGCTCCGATAGCAGTAATGCTCGAACTAAATGTTGTGGTATCGGCTAACGTAGTTGTAGTTTCTTCTTTTCCTGTTACTTTATTGGTAGTAACACCTGCGTTGGTTAGGATGCCTGTAGAAACAGGGAATCCCGGAGTGTTTGGTAAATAACGTGTGTAAATAAAATCCCAATCAGTTTTTGCAGGCTCACGGTCTACAATCTGACCGGTTACCAACGAAACATACACAAAGTTTTTAGTCGGATAAGCCGAAGATGCAATCGTAAGGCCAACCGAATCGGTGCCGTCAAGATTAGCGAAAGAGATCTTCCATGTTCCCATGGTTTTGTTTTGGATCCAGATCTTTTTGTAAAGGGTTGATGTACCAGTGGTAATAACGGCCATGTATAAACGAATGCCCGTAACCACGTGAGTCGACATATCGTATGCACCCCATCCGTTATCATAATCAATCATGTCGTTTGTGTCAACATAATTCAGTGCACCTTCCTGCCAATCCTGGTCGGAGTTATTTGGAACGACCCATTTTGTTGAACCTGTTTTGTATCCGGTTGTGTCAAATGTTGTCCATTTTAACAGGTCAACACCGGGCATTCCGTAAATTACCGTTTTGCCTTTATTGGTTGTGCTTACTCCTGTATTTGCGCGCACTGAAACATTGGCATTTCCAATGCTGAATGCTAAATTCCAGTTGTTGTTAGGAACGGTTGCTACTGCTCCGGTTGCTAAGCTATAATAAACATCGTTGGTATAGGCTGCACCGGTTTCTATTGAGTCTGTTATTGTGGTTTGAGCATTTGTGGACCCCATCAGGAATGCGCCTAGAAGGAATAATAAGTACTGTTTTTTCATTTTTTTAAGATTTGTGGGGCAAATGTATCAAGGGTTTGCGCCTATTTAAAATTATTCTAAATAGAATTACAAAAGAGTTACAAAGCAGACCGAATGATGACAATTGGGTTAGAGTTGAAAGTTATTGGGTTATTAAGTTATTGAGTTGAATGTGATGATTAAGAAATGGCTGATGGAATGAATCCATCAGCCATTTCAGATTATGTTATGATCCTGTAGTAATAAAGGATAAAATCACAGCGTCAATTTCTGTTTTTGCTTTGCCTTTGGTGTAGTCATTGCCCTGACAGGATTTCTCACCAAGATCAAATAATACATCAAACAATCTTTTCTTATCTACGGATGATTTTATTTTTAGGGTTGGATATTTTACATACACTTCATCCCAGGCTTTTCTTACATCGGCCCAATAGTTTTGTTGTTTATTCCACCATTTAATGGCGGGTGTTGCATTGTAATTTCCACTCCAAAAGCGCTCAATTCCTTTTTCCCACGCAATTGTTTTGTCGATACCGTTTTTGCGTTCAATTTTTTCATTATCCTGAATAAGCGCCCATCCATTATCATAAATTTCCATACGGCTGTTTCTGCCCATTACATTGTAATCACTGCGTTTGGTATATTCTCTGCGTGGCAATGGTGCAAATGCGGAACCTTCCCAATAGTGTTTTCCGTTAACATGCACCCATGTTCCGTAGCTTTCGTAGCGTGGGCTGTCATCTACCTGGTATACTTTTTGGGTCCAGGTTCCCTTAGCTTGTTCGGTAGTAATATTTTTTTGGATCCACTCATTATCGCGGTAATAACTGTATAGCTCCGTGTTTTCATACACCCATTCCTGTGCCCAGTGTTTAATGATAATGGAATCATTGGCAATCAATAAATGTTGCAACACAATTTTGTTGGGAGTTTCTTCTGCCACAAACACATATTCAATTCCCCATTCTTTGTATCTCGGATAGTACTTATAGCTGCTATCGGAAGAAAAGGTTTCGGCAAAATCAAAGGTTACTTTATAAATACCACACATCTTTTTGATGAAACTTTTGTCTAATTCTAGGTTTGATGTAGCAGGGGAAGCCTGTTTGGGTTTTGGAGTAATGGATTGTGCCTGTGCAAAATAGGTTAGGTTAACTAACGCAATGAGGAGTAACGTTCTGTTCATGATGGATGTATTTTTTGGTTTATGTAGGAGTGTAAATTTTTGCTGACAAATGTATTATTTTTATTTAGACTAATTACAAATAATAAATATATTTGCCTCGTAAAACACATTAAATCATGGACAAAAAATTTGTAGCTATTAATTACATCAACTGCCAACCGGAGTATACCGAACGTTTCGAACAACTGTTTGCCACCCGGGCACATGCCATTGATACCATGCCGGGATTCGTTGATATGCAGGTATTGAAACCCAATAAAGAAGGTGAATCATATTTAATTGTGAGTCATTGGGATAGTGAAGAAGCATTTAAAACATGGACAACCTCACCGGCTTTTATCGAGGGGCACAAACGAGGATTCGAGGATATCCGCAAGGCAAAGGAAGAAGGCAAAACACCTCCAATGACGAGTGACTTTAAAGTGTATCAGGTTATTTCAAACTAGTATGGAACCCGTGTCAGTAAAAATGATGACTGATAAACGATCGATCAAAACATGGTTTAAGAGAATAGGAGTGGCAGGTTTTCTATTCTTCTTAATCAAAGGATTATTGTGGTTACTAGTTCCCTACCTCATTGCTAAAGGCATTTTTTAAGGACAATCCCGTTTCGAGTGAAACGGGATTTTTTGTTTTCAATGCTTTTTGTAACTTCTCAGCCCCATGAAAGAGCAATTACCCCTAACCCTCTTGCACCAAATCGCTATTACCCTTATTCCGGGAGTAGGCGATGTGCTTGCCAAAAATCTTATCAGTTATTGTGGTGGTGTGGAAGAAGTATTCCGCACTAAAAAATCACACCTGCTCAAAATCCCCGGAGTAGGTGAAAAAGTAGCATCGGCAGTATATGCCTTTAAGGATTTTAAACGTGCCGAACAGGAACTGTCGTTTATTGAAAAACATAAAGTGAAGCCGCTGTTTTACCTGGAGAAAAATTACCCGGTCCGGTTGAAACAGATTGAAGATGCCCCGGTAATGCTTTATTATTTAGGAGAAGGCGATCTGAACAATTCAAAAATTGTTGGCATTGTCGGAACCCGAAAGGCCAGTGAATATGGTAAAGCATGTGTGGAGAATTTGGTAGCACAGCTTGCAGAAACCGGATGTTTAATTTTGAGCGGACTGGCTTATGGCATTGATATCCATGCGCACCGTGATGCTTTAAAATATAAACTTCCAACAGTGGGTGTACTCGCACATGGACTTGATCGTTTGTATCCCGCACAACATACTGCCACAGCCAAAAAGATGGTAGAAAAGGGAGGTTTACTCACGGAGTTTATAAGTGGTAGCAATCCCGACCGCGAAAATTTTCCGAAACGGAATCGTATTGTGGCCGGCTTGTGTGATGTATTGGTAGTGGTTGAAACTGCAGAAAAAGGAGGGGCCATGATTACTGCTGAACTTGCAAACGGATACAATAAAGATGTTGCCGCTTTTCCCGGACGTGTGAATGATGAATACAGCAAAGGATGCAACAAACTTATTAAGTCCAATAAAGCCACATTGATTACCAATACCGATGATCTGTATTACCTGATGGGATGGAACAATTCCAAACCCAAACCGAAAGTACAGCATATGCTTCCGCTCGATTTGTCCGTAGTTGATACGGCTATATACTCCTTTATTAAAAACAAGACCAAAGCAGGCATTGATGAGATTGCATTTGCGCTGCAGATTGATGCCGGAAACCTCTCATTGCAATTACTGGAAATGGAGTTTAAAGGATTGATACGAACGCTGCCGGGCAAACATTATGAGTTAACGTGATGGGGTAAATGGGTAAATGAATAAGTGAGTAAATGGGTAAATGAGAGAATGAGTAGATGAAAACTTAATGTTGACACATCGGAGTCGAATGCAACAGATGTGAAGACAGCATGCCAACAACCAAAGGCAAATAGCCAGGAGCGAACGAGAAGGAGGACATTGCATAAACTTAATAACAATCAACCCAAAACTTTTCTACTTTTGCTGGATGAAGAAAAAAATAATCCTTTCAGTATCTCTTGTGGCCTTGATGGCAATGGTATTGGTTTCGTTTACTCAGAAAAAAGCAGGCCGACCTAAAAAAGTGATTTTCCTGATTGGTGACGGAATGGGGCTTACCCAAATATCGGGGGCAATGAGTGAGTATAAAGGACAAAATGCATTTGAACGTTTTAAGGTAATTGGTTTGAGTAAAACCAGATCGGCAGATGATTATGTTACGGATAGTGGAGCCGGGGCAACGGTATTTTCCATCGGTAAAAAAACGTTTAACGGAGCAATTGGTGTTGGTGCCGATACCGTTGCATATGAGAACCTGTTTGAGAAATTGAAAAAGAAAAACTGGTCAACCGGAGTGGTTGCTACATCATCTGTGACCCATGCAACACCGGCAGCTTTTTATGCGCACGTAGGAAGCCGCAACAGTGAAGATGATATTGCCTCATTTTTATTAAAGGGGAATTGTGATGTAGCCATTGGTGGGGGATTGCAATTTTTTAAAGCGCGGGCCGACAAAAAGGATTTGTTTGCAGAATTGAATAAACAAGGATTTGTAACGATTGGAGATACCATAAATACGTTTAAGCCACAAACAGCTACGCGCCTGGTTTATACCCTGGCAACCGATGGCATGAAAACAATGCAGGAGGGACGAGGCAGTTTTCTGAAACAAGCCGCAATAAACGCAGCTGATATACTCGGACAAAACAAAAAGGGATACATGCTGATGGTGGAAGGATCACAAATTGACTGGGGGGGACATGCCATGGACTATGAATACATGAAGGCAGAATTGTATGATTTTAACGAAACCATCAATGCAGTATTAGATAAGGCGGAAAAAGAAGGAGATATTCTGGTAGTGGTAACTGCAGATCACGAAACCGGTGGATTAACACTAACTGCGAATAAACAGAACCGTCAGTCTTTTGTACCTAAGTATGCTTATAATAAACACACCGGTGTGATGGTTCCTGTATTTGCTTATGGTCCGGGAGCCGAAGAGTTTGCCGGCATTTATGAGAACACCGAAATCTTTT
The DNA here is from genome assembly GCA_040387195.1 of Bacteroidota bacterium. GTDB lineage: Bacteria > Bacteroidota > Bacteroidia > UKL13-3 > UKL13-3 > UKL13-3. The sequence continues at coordinate 25,841 of JAZKEF010000027.1, read as the reverse complement.
ACAAGTTTGCCAAGCTTATGGGATTAAAATAATGGAGATCCGCAATTTACTATTATTGGCAGGAGCCATACTTGTGGGAATGATATTTTACTATCTTATTCTTCCCCGCCTCAATCAGCAGAAACGCCTCAATAGAATCATCAAGACGATTCTCTTTTTGGGAATAATAGGTTACCTCAGTTATGATTTTTACCTGAAGGAAAAGTATGGGTATCTGCTCGTTCTCGCGGGTGGGAGTATTGCTTTTCTGGTGTTCCTGTTTTCACGTAAAAGCGAGGAGTAGTTTTCGGTTTGCCTTTACAGGGACTCCAATTCTTTACGGTAATCATACTGAATATCTTCATGCAGTTTGACCAGCTCGGTATCAATTTTTTTAAGTTGTGCTGCAAATAAATTTACCATTGCCGTGCTATTATCAAAACGAATGGGAATGCGTTTGTACTGCTGCAAAAAGTGGATGAGCAATTCGACAGTTACCTCCGGTTTAGCAGCATATTTGATGTGCTTGTTTACGTAGCGCAAAACCTTGCGTACACTCTTTTTTACATAATACAGGTTGGTGTAATTAATCTCCTTAAACTGTAGTTCCACTTCTTTTTTTACACCACTGATGTACGATTGATTATCATGTGATTCAAACAATAGGTAATGCAGCAACTCCTTGTTCTCTTTTTTATACTTGGCCATACGCACTGCCAATTCAACAAGCTGCGGATGGGGCAACGTTTGTAATTCTTTCTTGAGTTCGGAGAGGGAGGACGTTTCCATACTTAGCTCAGCAATACCTTCCAGGCATCAACAGGTTTGTTAGCTTCCAAAAATAGATGAGCCAACTGGTGCAATGCCTTCTGCAAGGAACCTCCATCGGTATGATCTGCATGAATTTTTTGCAGGTCTTTGTTCATCCGTTTAAATACTTCAATACTATCCGCGTCAGGCAGGGTTTGTTCATTAGCAAGCATTCCTAAATCATTTCCGGTTAGCACTTTACTCAAACGAATCGATTCAGGTAAGGCATCAACTCCCATCCCTAAATTGCGGTTGGGTTTCGGCACTTCAAACAGTCCTTTATTGGCGCGTACATAATAATCGTAGCCAGCGCGTGCCACCAGGTCCAGTTTTTCCTGATCAATGCCTCCGGTTGCTGTGAGCACATCATCAGCAATATGCATGAGCAACATTTCACATACAATAAGGTTACCGGCACCACCTTCTTCTCCGGTGTAAATAATGTCTCTTACTTTACATTCAAACTGAACAGGCGATTCTTTTACCCTGAAAGGCTTAACCACTTCGGATGCAAGTGGTGTGAAACCGGATTTGGTAAATTCACTCATTCCTTTTGGATACTCACAACTGGCTAAGCTCATTTGTTGCACCATGGCATAGTTTACCACATTAATCACCACTTCTCCTGTTTCGAGTACATTTTCCAAAGTATGTTTAATGGTATTGTCACGTACTCTTCGGGCCGGAGAAAAAATGAGCGTTGTAGGATTGCTTCCAAACAGATTGAAAAAACTGAACGGACTTAGATTAGGATTACCATCTTTATCAATGGTGCTGGCAAAGCAGATTGGGCGGGGTGCTATCGCTGTGAGCAACATATTGTGAAATTCGGCAAGTGGTTTGTCTTTTGGTCCTATTGTTCTCATTCTTGTGGAGTATGTTAATTGTGTGGTTATTGTATTGGTTAATATGTATTGGTTTTATCAACGCAATTAACAGATTACAATTATTCACCTTTGGGGAATACGTCAATCTCTCTCATTTCTTTTACAAAGTCGCCATAGGTTCCTAAAAACTTGGTGGCTTTTACGGTGCGGTCATCTATCCAGTGGTAGTTGCCTCCACGCGGTTTTCCGAAGATGATTCCATGCCATTTAAAACCGTGGTTTTTCAACCAGATTTCCGTGTTTGTCCGATGGGATTCCAGCCGTGATGTGAAGAAGGTAATAACATGCCCCTCGTCATACCACTTGTTTACCTGCTCTTTGGCGCCCGGAATTTCTTCACAGGTAAGCATGCGCTCAGGCTCTTCGTTGGGCACATCTTCACAGATGGTTCCATCAATATCAATCAGGTAATTTTTGATATGTTCGGGTAACAATGGACTTGCCTTCTTTCCGTTGGCGTCAAAATGTTCTTCCAGTTTAATCTTGTTGATGTCCATCTATTCAGCTATAATGAGGTAGTAGTTTTTCTTTCCTTTTTGCGCCAGCACATATTTATTGTTGATGAGATGGCTTGTGTTAACAAGCAATTCCGGGTTATCCATTTTTTGCTTGTTAATGGATGTTCCGCCACCGGTTATCATTTTTCGTGCTTCTCCACGCGAAGGAAAAATCTGCGTTTTATCGGAAAGTAATTCAACAATGTTAATGCCTGCTTCCAACTCGTTTTTGGCTACAGTTGATTGTGGTACTCCTTCAAATACATCGAGGAAAGTTTCTTCATCCAGCGCATTTAAGGCATCTGCAGTACTTGCTCCGAATAAAATAGTAGAGGCTTCCACTGCAGTATGGTATGCGGTTTCGCCATGAACCCGGATGGTGATATCCTCTGCCAATGCTTTTTGCAATGCACGCATATGCGGAGCAGCATCATGTTCTGCTTCCAATGCTTCAATCTCCGGTTTGCTCAGTAAGGTGAAAATGCGAATCCAGTTTTTTACATCGGTATCGCTTGCGTTCAACCAAAATTGATAAAATTTATAAGGAGAAGTTTTCTTCGGATCCAGCCAGATAGCTCCACTCTCCGTTTTTCCGAATTTGGTACCGTCACTTTTTTTAATAAGCTGAGTGGTTAACGCAAACGCTTCTCCTCCATCTTTTCTGCGGATAAGCTCCGTTCCGGTAACAATATTACCCCACTGGTCACTGCCACCCATCTGGATGTTGATACCATGGTTTTTCCATAAGTAGTAAAAGTCGTAGCCCTGCACCAATTGGTAGGTGAACTCTGTAAACGACATTCCCGTTTCGCCTTCCAGTCGTTTTTTTACGCTGTCTTTGGCCATCATATAATTTACGGTAATGTGTTTGCCTACATCGCGTATAAAGTGCAAAAAGGAGAATCCTTTAAACCAATCGTAATTATTCACCATTACAGCGCTGTTGGCCCCCGTGTTAAAGTTGAGGAATTTTTCAAGCTGTGCTTGTAAACCCGCTACGTTCCTGTTCAGGGTTTCTTCATCGAGCAAATTACGTTCGGCACTTTTACCGCTGGGGTCACCCACCATTCCGGTGGCTCCACCTACCAGGGCAAAGGGTTTGTGACCGGCACGCTGAAAATGGATGAGGGTCATCACCTGCATTAAGTGTCCAACATGCATAGAGTCGGCTGTCGGGTCAAACCCAATGTATCCGCTGCACATCTCTTTACTAAGTGTTTCTTCCGTACCCGGCATGATGTCCTGGAGCATGTTTCTCCAGCGCATTTCTTCTACAAAATTCATGTTCTTTCTTTCTCTAATGGTCGCGAAAATAAGGAAGGTTTTCGGTTTTCTCCTGCCTTTGGCTGGATAAATGTTTACCGTTTTCAGTTTCCCGTTCGGGAGTCGGCAGTCCGCGGTCGGCAGTCCGCAGTTTTGGTTGCGGCAGGTATGTTTCTGCGCACTGCTCTAATTGGACGTTGGTGCTTTCGTTAATCGTATGATTTGTGCTCCCGACACAGCGGACTGCTGACTGCTGACCGCGGCCCCCCTCTTTTCTCAATTAGAAGCCAATAGCCTGACAAATCGGGAGGCTACAAAGCGGCTGCTATAATCTCATAAAAAAACTTATTTTCGCCCCACTAAATTTACATACATGAAACACGTTGCATTGAATGATTTACACGCTTCACTTGGCGCAAAAATGATCGAATTTGCAGGATACAATATGCCTGTGTTATATACGAATCTGATTCAGGAGCACCTGGCCGTGCGCAATTCGGTGGGTGTATTTGATGTGAGCCACATGGGGGAGTTTATGCTCAAAGGGGAGAAGGCGCTTGATTTGATTCAGTTGGTAACCTCAAATGATGCGTCAAAACTGGTTGACGGAAAAGTGCAATACAGCTGCTTACCGAACGATCAGGGTGGTATTGTGGATGATTTGCTGGTATACCGTTATTCAGCCGATGAGTATTATTTAGTGGTAAATGCATCCAATATTGAAAAGGACTGGAACTGGATCAGCAAACACAATACGTTTGGTGTGGAAATGACCAATCTGAGTGATGACCTGAGTTTATTTGCTGTGCAGGGCCCTAATGCGGCTAAAGTTGTTCAAAAATTAACGGATGTAGACTTGTCAACTTCCGAGTATTATACATTTACGAGCGGAACGGTTGCCGGATGTGAGGATGTAATTATATCCAACACAGGTTATACAGGTGCGGGTGGATTTGAATTGTATGTGTGGAACAAAGACGCCCGCAAATTATGGGATGCATTGTTTGAGGCAGGTGCCGAGTTTGATATTAAACCAATTGGGTTGGGCGCACGTGATACATTACGTTTGGAAAAGGGATTCTGTTTATACGGAAATGATATAGATGATAGTACGTCACCAATCGAAGCGGGTTTGGGTTGGATCACCAAATTCACCAAAGACTTTATTAAATCAGACTATCATAAAGGATTAAAAGAAAACGGAGTAGCTAAAAAGCTGGTAGGTTTTGAAATGCTTGAGCGCGGAGGAATTCCCCGCCAGCACCATATTATTAAGGATGCGGCCGGAAATGTAATCGGAGAAGTAACTTCAGGAACTCAATCACCTTCATTGAGCAAAGCCATAGGTCTTGGTTATGTAGCAACGGCTCATTCAAAAGTAGACAGTGAAATATTTATTGAAATTCGTGATAAGCAGATTAAAGCTAAGGTTGTAAAAATTCCATTTTTGTAGTGCATGAAATATATGAAGTCTATTCTAACAATCTTTTCCGTTATGCTTTTGCTAAGCAATTGTAGCGCACCAGAATTAACCGGAAGTCAAAAATTTGATAAAATACAAATCGGGATGCCTTTACAGGAAGTGCTTGATATTTTCGGGTTGAAAGATACCATCGGGAAGTCCTATACACTACTTATGGAAGTTGACACACTGAATACAAACTCAGAGCAAGTGGAGGCAGGAAAAGTGTATGAGGTTTTGTCAGTTGATTTGGATTCTACGTATACAATAAGATTAGCCGGAGATAACGTATACAATAAGATTGACAATACGGAAATGAACCGGAACTAAAGAGAATCGGACAAACGTAAACTCGAAAAGGAAGTTAAGTAATATAGATATGAAAAAGGGAATACTGATTGCAGGATTGTTTGTGCTAACAGGAACAACGTATGCTCAAATACCGGGTATAAAAGTGCCTGCCAAAACCTCTGCTCAATCCAAAGTTGACGCTAAAGCAGAGGCTACGTATAATCAATTGGTTGGAAAAGACGTAGCAACTGTTATGCAAACCCTGAATATGAAGGATTCAATTGGGAAAACAATGTATGCCTATATGCCGCAGGCAGAAAAGGGAACCAGATATTTACTGCTCAAGGTCCCCAACGGAGATCAATTGATGTTCAAAAACAATAGAATGACCGGTTTTTTACCCAAATAATAACAAGATGCCGCCCCACAGAGCGGCATTTTTTATGCTCTTTAAAAGGATAATTATCCAAACATTCTATCTTTGACCTATCTATTGCAAGCTATGTTTAAGTTTATGCTCGTTTGTTGGTTTGTGTTTGTTGCCGGTGTTTCAGCATGGGCGCAATCAAAAGATAAGTGGGAAACCATCAAACCAGGCATGAGTGAACCGCAACTGAAACAAATCATGGGCGACCCGGTTCGTTTTGAGCCTTATACCACCGTTAAATACAATACTTTCGATACATCTGTGTACTGGCGTTATCCCAACGAAAAAGTGGTGGTGGTTACCAATCACCTTGTAGAAAGAGTGGAGCATAATCGCGAACAATTGCTTACCTTTATACAGCAACATGCGTCCAAAAAGGATAAGGACGGTTTAATTATTATCAATCATGGAAAATAGACTGGAAGTTGTACTCACCCCTGCTTTATTGCCTTTATATGAAGTACAAGGCAAAGTAGTTGTGGTGATTGATATTTTACGGGCAACCTCTTCCATGTGTGTTGCTTTTCAAACAGGCGTCAATAAAATATTACCGGTTTCTACTCCGGAAGAATGCCGGTTGTTTAAAGACTTTGATTTCCTCTGCGCAGCAGAGCGTAATGCAATTAAAGTACAAGGTTTCGATATGGGAAACTCCCCGTTCGAATTCCAAAATCCATTGATCAAAGACCGTAATATCGCGTTTACCACAACCAACGGAACAAAAGCTATCAAGGCATCTAAAGAGCAAGGGGCAGCCGTTGTTGCCATCGGGTCTTTTCTGAATCTGGAAGCGCTTTCCAAGTGGCTGGTGAAACAGCAAAAATCGGTATTGCTGGTATGTGCAGGCTGGAAGGATAAATACAATTTAGAAGATACCCTATTTGCCGGTGCATTGGTGAACCTAGTAAAAAAGGATTTCACCATTGAATGTGATTCAGCACTATCAGCCGGATTATTATATGAATGCACACAACCCAATCTGGAAACAGTGGTACGTAAATCTTCCCATGCACAACGGTTCAAATTAACTTCCGCTCATGAAGATGATGTACATTTCTGTTTGCAACACAATACCATGAATTTGGTTCCGGTTATGCAGGGAGAATATATTGTATGCCCGAGTCAGGTAGCGATGTAAGAAGAAGTTTGAAATTCGAATAAGAAAATCTGAAATCCGAATGAAATACTGAATAAGGTTGTTATAGCTACTTGACGACTTTCGTATATTTCAGTTAAAGAGATAACCGGATAGTTCCAAAACATTTCTAGCGTTACGCAACCTCTTTGGGTTTTATCATTGACTTGCTATAAACCTCAAGTTATGAAAGTATACATACTATCTGTTTGTTTGATGCTCCTTGCATCCATCGCAAGTGCCCAGCGTTTTCAAAATACCTTACGGGATAAACCGGGTGAATTAGTCTTTATAAAGGAATTACCAACCGGAGAATTAGTTACCATATATAAGGAGTGGAGCTATGACAAGAGCTCGCATCATATAGCTAAACTTGATTCAAGAGGGACAGTGATACTGGATAAAATATTAAAACTTTCCGATAGTACAGTTAAGATTGATGATTTTTATGAATACCAAAACGGATATGTTTTAGCCTATGGAGTAGGTTCCAGTATTGGCAATGCAATGAAACATTACCTTGCTCAGGAGTTCGTGTTTTTTGATGCCAATCTGGTTCTTCAATCGAAGAAACGGTATGTCATAAATGATACAACCGAATTAAACCATAACGTCTCGCATACGATGAATGAGAGTCATATCTGGTCGGGGGGGATTCATTACAAACAACAGCCTTTAGATAGTTTCTTTTATCTAAGAATCATTCAGTTTGCTCCTGATGGGACGGTACTGATGATGAAAGACCAAAGGGTTGACAGCTTGATTGCACACGGAAATTTTGTAAGAGTGTTTAAAGAAGATTCAGGATATCGGATGTTTGCCGGCTATAACCACCAACTTCACTCTTATAAGTATTCAGCCTCATTAGATTTATTAAAACATGATTCAACATCGGGATATCCGCTCAATATACATGGAGCTCCAGTATTTAATGCATTGGGAAATCAGGGATTTGATGATATGGTAACAATAAACAACGGATTCATTGCCACCAATGCCATTGATGATTCATCAGGGAATATCATGCTTAGCGTAATGAAACTTAATGGACATACGCCAATTGCCACCACTATAGTTCCGCTGCCACCAGATCAGGATATGTTTTATTTTTCTGATTATATGGATAAAAGAATCAGTGCGAAGAACAATAGGATTTATGTTGCCGCGAATTATTATGATAATGATAACTCCAGCTATGTACACTTATTAGATAGCCAATTAAACAATGTAAATACCTGGCAGATTTTCGGAAAACCACAATTCGGAGCTATAAACGAGATAAAAGCATCAGCAGATGGAGGTTGTTTTGTGATAGGTCGCTATAGACTTCCTGCAGGTTCGTCCGATGATTTGTATGCATACATCGCTAAACTTGACTCGACCGGTATACTTTCATTTGTAACGCCTGTTTTCTCGGTGAACAATCAGGTTAACTTGTTTCCAAATCCGGGAACTGATTTTATTTCAGGCATTCCCGAGCAAAGCACACTTTTATTAACTGATATTTCGGGCAGGCAAAAAACGTTCGATTCTCCAACCACTACAGTTGATGTTTCCACATTGCACTCCGGAATTTATTTCTATCAAATTGTAAGCAAACAAGGTGAGGTTATTTCAACGGGTAAATGGGTAAAACAATAGTTTTTTTGACCGCAGCGTCAGCAGCGATAATGTCTTCCGATCGCACAACAAACGCAACGCCATACAATGATGTAGCAGATGTCCAATTCGACAGTTCACCGGTTTGACAATCCCACAACCCGCAGTAACCAACCCGTAACTTTTTCATCGAATTGTCAGGCTGAGATTATCGAAGCCAATCCCTTATATTTGCCCTGCAAAATATTAGTGTAGTTGAATATACAGCAGTTATTAGGGATTTACAGCGAAAGCGATCGCTTTAAAACTATTGCAGGAAAGCTCGGATTACCCTCCCCGGTTAAGCTTCGCCTGACGGGATTGGTGGGTTCCATCGATGCCATTTTAGCCTCCACCTTATATACATTACAACCCCGAACCAATGTGTTTGTGTTTAATGATACGGACGAAGCACGGTACTTTTATTCCGATCTGGAAAATATGCTTGAGGGTAAAACAGTATTGTTTTTTCCGTCTTCGTATCGCAGGCCATTCCAGATTTCGGGGTTGGATAATGGTTTGGTGCTGGAACGGGCAGAAGTGCTCAACAGGCTCAATCAGCATTCGCTTAATGGAGAATTGGTGGTAACTACGGCTGAGGCATTGGCAGAGTTGGTTATTACTGAAAAGGATCTTTCGGCCAATACCTATGAATTAAAAGTTGGTCATCCATTCGACCTAGAGTTTTTCATCGACTTCCTTACCGAACATCATTTTGAACGCAGCGATTTTGTATATGAAGCGGGACAGTTTTCCATCCGGGGAGGAATTGTGGATGTGTTTTCATTCAGCAACGATATGCCTTACCGCCTGGAGTTGGATGGAGAAATGATAGAAAGCATCCGAACGTTTGACCCCAATACACAACTATCGGTAAAAAGAGTAGATCGTTTTTTTATCATTCCCAATGTGCAAAAAGGGATTGATGATTTTACCCGGCAAAACTTTTTTCAGTACCTGCCCAACGATACTATTTTTTGGGCGAAGGATGTAAGTTTAAGCATTGAGCAGATAGAGAAGGGCAGGGAGAAGGCGCAAACCATTTACGAAAAGTTTGAACCTATGCCCGATCAGGAACCGCTGCAACCTATAAATACAATTTATGAAAGCGAAAAGGTAATCCTCGAAATCTTTAAAAAATATCAGTTTATCGAGTTCGGCACTCGTTTTCATTTTAAGGCAGATGAGATCGTTGCTTTTAATACAAGTCCGCAACCGCTGTTTCATAAAAATTTCAAACTGCTCATTCTTAATTTAAAGGATAACCAACGGACGCAATTGTCCAATTTGATTTTTTCGGAAAGCAGCCGTCAGGTCGAAAGATTGTATACCATTTTTGAGGACCTCGACAGGGAAGTGGAGTTTGATCCGATTTACCACGGACTATCCAAAGGATTTATCGATAAGGATCTGCAACTGGCTTGTTATACCGAACACCAGATCTTCGATCGTTTTTATCGCGGGCATACTAAAAATGCTTACAGCAAAAGCCGCATCATTACGTTGAAGGAATTGCGGGATTTAAAACCCGGAGATTTTGTAACACATATCGACCATGGTGTGGGCAAGTTTGCCGGACTTGAAAAAATGGAAGTGAACGGCCACATGCAGGAGGCGGTGAGGCTGGTCTACCGCGACAGTGATTTATTGTATGTAAGTATTAACTCGCTGCATAAAATTTCGAAGTATGTAGGTAAGGATGGAACAGAACCGCGTGTAAATAAACTGGGAAGCGATGCATGGGAAAAGCTCAAAACCAGTACCAAGAAAAAGGTAAAGGATATTGCACGCGATCTGATTAAGCTATATGCTAAACGCAAAGCACAAAAGGGATTTCAGTTTGCCCCCGATAATTATATGCAGATTGAGTTGGAAGCATCTTTTATGTATGAAGATACACCCGACCAAAGCAAGGCAACTGCCGATGTGAAAAAAGATATGGAAACCGATCAACCGATGGATAGGCTGGTATGCGGTGATGTAGGATTCGGGAAAACGGAGGTTGCCATTCGTGCAGCATTTAAAGCAGTGTGTGATAGCAAACAAGTAGCCGTATTGGTGCCAACAACCATTTTGGCCAATCAGCATTACCGTACATTTAAGGAACGTTTAAAAGATTTTCCGGTTACGGTTGATTACATCAATCGTTTTAGAAGTGCTGCCGAACAAAAAGAAACATTGCAAAAGGCCAGAGAAGGGAAAGTGGATATATTAATTGGTACCCACAAACTGTTGAGCAAGGATATTAAGTATAAGGATTTGGGGTTGCTGATTATAGATGAAGAGCAAAAATTCGGGGTTGCTGCTAAAGAAAAGCTGAAAGCAGTAAAAACAAATGTGGATACGCTCACCCTTACGGCCACACCTATTCCGCGTACCCTGCATTTTTCATTGATGGGAGCACGCGATCTGTCCATTATCAATACTCCTCCTGCAAACCGTCAACCGGTTACAACCGAATTGCACGCCTATAATGATGAATTGTTGCGCGAAATTGTGATGAATGAGGTGGAACGAGGCGGACAGGTGTTTATGGTTCACCACCGGGTGAAAGATATTTATGAAATAGCTGATAAGATTATGCGGATTTGTCCGGGTGTAAAAGTAGGAGTGGCGCATGGACAATTGGAAGGGGATAAACTGGAAGATGTGATGATTAAATTCATCGAAGGAGATTATGATGTATTGGTGGCTACCACCATTATTGAAAGCGGACTGGATATTCCGAATGCCAACACTATTATCATTAATAATGCACAGATGTTCGGCTTGAGTGATATGCACCAGATGCGTGGGCGTGTGGGCCGAACCAACCGCAAAGCATTTTGTTACCTGATGGTACCCAGCATGCAAATGTTAACAACGGAGGCCCGAAGAAGATTACAGGCCATTGAAGAGTTTAGTGATCTTGGAAGTGGCTTTAATGTAGCCATGCGGGACCTGGATATCCGCGGTGCCGGAAATTTATTGGGTGGCGAACAAAGCGGATTTATCTCTGAAATCGGATTCGAGATGTACCATAAAATTCTGGATGAAGCCATTCAGGAATTGAAGGAAGATGAATTTACCGAATTGTTCAAGGACGAGCAGATGCACAAACTTGAATCGAAGGATTGTTCCATTGAAACAGATCTGGAAGCATTGATTCCCGATGAATATGTGCGCAGTGTGAGTGAACGTGTAAGTTTGTATGGGGAATTATCGCGCTTGGAAACAGACGATGAGTTGGTGGCTTTCGGCAATCAGCTTCGCGACCGTTTTGGACCGTTGCCGCAAGCAGTGCTTGATTTGCTGGAGTTGATTCAGTTGCGCACGGTTGCCAAAAAAATAGGGTTCGAAAAAATCATCCTCAAAAATGCTTCGATGGCTGCCTATTTCCCTGATGAGAAAAAACAATCGTATTACCAAAGTGAACAGTTCAGTAAAATTTTGCAGTTTGTGCAACAGAATTCACAACGCTGTAAATTGAAACAAACACCGAAGAGTTTAATTCTGGGAATTCAGCATGTTTCGGGAATAGGGCATGCAAAAGGTGTGTTGGAGGATATGGCAAGAGCGATAGGGTAATTGTTGCGAGTTGTTTATTACGGGTTGCGAGTTTGTGTCCAAGCATCTTTTCATTTGCACATCATTCCTCTAGCAACATTTTCCTCAACATGTCCAATCCTTGTATTGCTGTTCTATATATTGTACGCTCTCTGTTATCGCCCATGTTAAATTGCAGAGCGATGGTTTGTGTGGCACTGCTTACGGCAATCCAGACAGTGCCAACCGGTTTTTCATCACTGCCGCCATCGGGGCCTGCAACACCGCTTGTTGAAATGGCATAATCCGTATTGAATTTTTTGCGAACCCCTTCGGCCATTTGTTTCACACAATCCTCGCTCACCGCGCCAACTGTTTTTAATGTTTCGGGTGAAACACCAAGCTCATGGATCTTAATGGTATTTGCATAACTGATCACACTTCCCTGGTAATATTCCGAACTCCCGGGAACGGAAGTGATTAGATGAGCCATGTAACCTCCCGTACAACTTTCGGCAGTTGAAATGGTTTTGCTTTTTCCTTTTAATAACAAACCAACTACTTTTTGCAGGGTATCATCTTCCTCACCGAAAATATACTCACCAATCAATTCATACAGATTGCTGATGATGGTGTCCATTTCGCTAGCGAGTATTTCCTTGTTGGAATGATACCCGCTGAAACGCAAACGTACCTGCCCGATGTTGGGAAGGTATGCCAGCTTGATGTGCTGTGGCAGGGCGTTTTCGAGGGCTTCTATTTTTTTTGCCAGGAATGATTCTCCAATAGAACAGGTTTGAATGGTGCGGTGAATAATAACCGGCAATTCAAAATGTTTTTGCAAACGGGGAATACATTGTTCCTCAAAAATCACTTTCATTTCAAACGGAACTCCCGGCATACTGATAAAAATTTTACCATTCACATTAAACCACATTCCGGGAGCTGTTCCACTTCGGTTAAATAATACATCACAATTTGCAGGAACCATTGCCTGATTTTTATTGGAATCAATCATGGGCAATTTTCGCAACCTAAAGATTTTGGTTACCCATTCAAGTACTTCTTCATTTAATACCAGATCGGTTCCGAAATAATTTGCCAATGTGTATTTGGTCACATCATCTTTTGTAGGACCTAATCCGCCTGTCATAATAATGATATCCGCACGTTGGCTTGCATCATTTAAAGCATCAATAATATGTGAACGCTGATCAGACACTGAGGCGCGATGCACTACGGAAATGCCCATCTTCCCAAGTTCCTGTCCAAGCCATGATGAGTTGGTGTCAATAATTTGTCCGATTAATATTTCGTCACCGATGGTTATTATTTCTGCTTTCATAAAAGAATGTTCACGTTGTATATTTTCAAATACGTATTCAATAGTATGCAATCACTTTATATGATGATGTATAAAGTTGTGCAAGTATCAATCTGTTTTTGAGATTGGAAAATACCATTAATTGTTCTGTACAAAAAAATATACTCAAAAAATAACCACAGGTGACGAAAAATTATTTTCGGGGCTGAATGATTCCAAATTGAGAAAAAAATATTTATACACCGTATTTGATTGTAAGAACGCTGAAGATGATAGTAAAATAAGGTGTGTGCGAGGTTTTTATAACAATAATACACGATAACATAATTTGGATTTTAAAAAAAGAGTGTAAGTGTTTGCGTTTCAGTTCAAAGAAAATAATCACATTTTTGTTGATTGTGAGAAGCGTGAAGATGGTTGAAAAATAAGGTATTTACAGCTGCTGTTCACAGTTATCAACAGTTTTATGTTGTAAGTTTTTAGTGCTGATAATGAACAAGTACTTGAATATTATAAACACTCTTATAACTTTGTTTTCGTAATCAATCAAATTTTTAAAAACATGGCAACTAAAAAAACAACCAAAAAAGCAGCTCCTACAAAATCAGCTGCTCCTAAAAAAGCTGCTGCTAAAAAAGCTGCACCTAAAAAAGCTGCTGCTAAGAAAGCCGCTCCTAAGAAAGCTGCTGCTAAGAAAGCTGCTCCTAAAAAAGCTGCTGCTAAGAAAGCTGCTCCTAAGAAAGCTGCTGCTAAGAAAGCTGCTCCTAAGAAAGCTGCTGCTAAGAAAGCTGCTCCTAAGAAAGCTGCTAAGAAAGCTGCTCCTAAAAAGAAGTAATCCTTCCTTAGGAAACAAATTGAAAGTCCTGCATTTTAATTGCGGGACTTTTTTTTTACCTTCACCTCAACGAAAATTTCCTGTTATGAAAAAGGTAGTTATGTGTTTGTTGGCAATCAACATTGTTTTGGGCGGCATTTCATGCAAGGCGAAAAAGTGTGCTGATTTTACGGACCCCAGAAATAACTACCACAATAAGTATAATAAGAAAGGGTTGGTGAAAAGTAAAAACAAACGGGCTACAACCTGGTCGGATAAATACTAATAGGGTGAACTACCTTTCTCATTACATTATTGATCATACTGCCGACGATCCTTATTTCAACAGCGCATTGATTTTCCCCGACATCTGCAAACGTTGGATAAAAACATTTAAACTCCCCGAACCTTCCGGAGATTTTACCGTCCATCAGCAATCCCTGTACACGGGTTGTATGCGTCACTATACGCGCGACAAGCAGTTTCACAGCTCTCCGTTTTTTGAAAAGTACCAGCAATACATTAACGAACATTTAAAATCCATCCCTTTTACCGGAGCTGTGGAGCGAAAATGGTTTATAGCACATGTTTTAACGGAGCTGCTCATAGACCGTACATTCGTAAAATTGAATCCGGGGTTTGTTGATGCTTTTTATACCTCACTTGCTGCAATTGACAACAGAGAGGTAAAGGGCTTCTTAAGCCATTATGGAATGACCGATACTACTGAGTTTTTCACCTTTTTTGACCATTTCCGCTCTGTAAAGTACATTTATTATTATGCGGATAATAACAAGTTCTTATATTCGTTAAGTAGAATTATGTTGCGGGTAGGGTTGAAAGAGTTGAATGAGGCAGATGCGTTCTTAATGCAGGAAGCCATTCATACGATCGAAACTGTCCATATGCATAACGGGGCAGCATTGCTTGCCGAACTGAAGGAAGTATTTAACTAACACATGAAAAGAATTCTGATTTCGATTTTGGGTATTTTGTCAATTGGTGCAAATGCTCAGATCCTTAAATACAGTAACGAGTTTTTGGCCATCGGTGTGGGGGCAAGGGCTGCGGGAATGGGTGGTGCTGTTGTGGCAAGCACTGATGATGCAACTGCGGCCTATTGGAATCCTGCCGGGTTGATGCAAATTAAAGACAACGTGCAGGTAACCCTGATGCACAATGAGCAGTTTGCCGGAATTGTAAAGCATGATTACGGAACTGTTGCCTACAAATTTAATGATAAAAGTGCCCTGGCCATTTCCATGATTCGTGTGGGAGTGGATGATATTCCCAATACGCTAAACTTATTTCAAAACGGGCAACTGGATTATTCCAGGATCAAAAGTTTTTCGTCTGTTGATTACGGATTTATTGGTTCATATGCCCGCAGTTTACCAATTAACGGATTAACGATTGGTGGAAATGTAAAAGTAATCAGGAGAGTTGTAGGTGAGTTTGCCAATGCATGGGGATTTGGATTTGATGTGGGAGCTCAATACCGCTATAAAAAATGGCTGGCAGGGGTGAGTGTGCGGGATATTACAACAACATTTAATGTATGGAGTTATACTTTTTCGGAGCAGGAAAAGCAGGTATTGCTCCAAACCAATAATGCCTTGCCGAGCAATACCCTCGAACTCACCGCACCTAAAATGATTTTGGGTTTATCGAGAAAGTTTATGCTGTTTAAGGAGAAGTTCAGTGTGATGCCCGAGATGAATGCGGAACTGACATTTGACGGGAAAAAGAACAACGTACTGCAAAGCACCTATTTTAATGTCGACCCGAAACTGGGAGTGGAACTGGGATATCGCAATATTGTTTTTATCAGGGGAGGTGTGATGAACTTCCAAACAGTAAAACAAATTGACGGACAAAAGGAACTATCCTATATGCCCTCCGTGGGTGTTGGCCTTAAAATAAACAACTTGTCCATTGATTATGCCTTATCCAATTTTGGAAGCAGTGCCGATTTGCCTTATTCCAATATCATTTCCCTGCGTTTCGGTATCAACAAACGGGGATAATCTCCTTTTGATTATCCATTCAGGGGTGTACTTTTGAGGTTTCAATCTCATGTAGTATGCGTTATTTGCTATCAGTAAGTTTTATGGTTGTGTCGGTGGTGGTTTGGGGACAGTCGCGCAATAAACTTTATTTCTCCGCCAGTCTCAATCCTGTTGTTTCGATGGCCATTAATACCTCGTCATCCGATAAACTTACAGGTTCAACCCCACCACAAACAATTGCCCAATACCAGGATTCAGTGCGTTCGTTTGAGTCCTATAAACTTTCCCTGGGAGCTACAGTTTGGGTGAATTATGCTTTCAATTCCAAATGGAGCATTCAAACAGGAATCGGATACAGCGAAATCGGATTTACACGCAAGCAGGAAAATATCCAGTTTAATGACAAGTTGTTTCCCGGTATCGGATCCAAGGGAAAGCTGCTGGAAAACTCCAACTCAGAAAAAAATATCGACTACAGGTTTCGGTACCAATACATCACAGTTCCTGTTTTGTTTAACTATTACGCCAAACGCAGCAGCGATTTTAAATGGACGTATTATTTCACAGGCGGGTTAGGCTTGAATGTGCTGGTAAATCATGAAATGAAAGCGGTTCTTGATCAGTTTGTGATGGAAGGAGAAGATGTATTTCATATCGACTCCACCGGGTACGAAGGGCGTTTGTTTACCGTAAATATATTTGCAGGCGGAAGGATTGATTATAAAATAGACAAGAACCTGAGTGTTTTTGCCCAGCCTATGCTTACCCTATTCCCGATGTCGGTTTCTAAAACGGATATTCAATCCTATCCGATAGGGTTGCAGGTAAATCTCGGTGTTTCATACGTGCTAGATAGAACCAAGGATGAAAAAAGTAAATAGGCTGAATATTCGGGTATATGGCCTGCTGGTGAATGAACGCAAGGAGGTTTTATTGTCGAAAGAAAAAATCGGAGATATTCATTTTACCAAATTTCCGGGTGGTGGTTTGGAATTGGGCGAAGGAATAAGGGATTGTTTGATCCGGGAATTTCAGGAGGAAGTATCCATTTCGGTAGATGTGTTATCACATTTTTATACAACCGATTTTTTTCTGCAAAGCGCTTTCCGTGAAACAGACCAGCTCGTTTCCATATATTATAAAGTTACTACAACCGATGCATTAGAGTCCATCCGGCTGGATGAATTCGATATTATGAACGATGGGCGTTTGGAGCAACAACAATTTGTATGGATCCCTCTTTTGCAACTCGAAGAGTCAATGGTTACTTTTCCGATTGACAAGGTGGTGGTTAATTTACTAAGGGAAAATAGTTAGTTGAGTTTTCGTTTATATCCCTGTACTGTATTTTCAAGTCCAAGGTACAAAGCATCACAAATGAGTGCATGACCGATGCTTACTTCCAGCAAACCTGTTATGTTCTTGCAGAAATATTCCAGGTTCTCCAGGTTTAAATCATGTCCGGCATTTAATCCCAATCCCATTTCGGCTGCTTTGTTTGCTGCTGCTATAAAGGGTTGAATAGCTTTTTCCTTGTTTGATAAAAAGTGAGCAGCATACGATTCTGTATATAACTCAATCCGGTCGGTTCCGGTTTCTTTGGCTCCTTCCACCAGCTTCACATCAGCATCTACAAAAATAGAAGTACGAATACCGTGCTCCTTAAACATGGCAATTGTATCCACTAAATAATCCTTATACGTAATAGTATCCCATCCATGATCGGAAGTGAGTTGTCCCTTTGTATCGGGCACGAGTGTTACCTGGGTAGGTTTGGTTTGGATCACCAGTTTCACAAACTCTTTTTCCAATGGATTCCCTTCAATATTAAATTCGGTGGTTAAGATCTTTTTGAGTTCGCGTACATCCGTATACCGGATATGGCGTTCATCAGGCCTTGGGTGAACAGTGATTCCATCTGCTCCAAACCGTTCGATATCCAATGCAGTTTTAAGTACATTGGGATTATTTCCACCTCGTGAGTTACGAAGGGTTGCTATTTTATTGATATTAACAGAGAGTTTGGTCATTATTTTGTTGAGTCAGTAGGCAAGTTTATTCTATTTATGAGGTTTATCCAAAAGGTCAGGGAGCAATGATGATGTTATTTTCGGAGAGCAGCGATTCTTTTCTGAACCGAAGCATCAGTTGAGCAACGGTCACAATATCTTTCTGGCAATAATGGCGGATGCGTTCGAGGTCTTTTTCTTTCCAGTATACTTCGCCTACCATGCTGCCGTCAATATCATCTTTGGGAGTAGGTACATCAAATGCTGCAGCTAATAATTCGAGCGAAGTGTAAGCTTTATAATCACCAAATTTCCATAAATCCATTGTGTCGAGCAAGGTGACCTCCCAAGGTTTTTTGCCGGCAATGTTTAAAATGCGGGGAATATCCAGCTGGTTAATTAAACAACGCCTCGAGATGTAGGGGTAATCAAATTCTTTTCCATTGTGGGCACACAATAGGTGGTCCGGGTCGTTGAAATGACGTTCGAGCATTTGGGTAAATTCCTGCAGCAGTTTTTTTTCGTCATCGCTGTAAAACGATTTAATGCGGAACTGCCATTCGTTTCCACTGCGGGTAAAGTATCCTGCAGAGATGCATACAATTTTCCCGAACTCCGCATAAATAGCAGCACGCCCGTATATGCTGTCGGGTGTTTGGTCGCCTTTGCTGTTCAGGATATTTGCTTTTTTGTTCCAAAGGTATTGCCACCGTTCGTCCAAATCTTCATAGGTTGGTTGTTGAGAAACGGTTTCGATATCAATAACGAGTACCTTGGTTAAGTCTAAATGTTCGAGCATACTGTTTGGGTTTAGGGCTTGTTGCAATTTAATAAATCGGGTTCTAATTAAGCAATATTTTAGTTTCTTTGTATATAATGACGTTACCCGAAGTGAAAGAGTTTATCATGAACTCACTATCTGCTATTTATGACAAACAGGAAACGCTTGCCATTGCCAATACCCTATTGAGTCATGTATTAAGCCCCGCAGTGCACCAATCATTTGATAATATTGCTCCATCCAAACTGCATGCATCAGATATTGCGAACATAAAGGAGGCCGTAAAACGCCTGTTAAAAAAAGAGCCGCTGCAGTATATTCTTGAGGAAGCGTGGTTTTACAACTTGCCGTTTTTGGTCAATAAACATGTATTGATTCCTCGTCCCGAAACAGAAGAATTGGTGGATCTGATCATCAATGAGTATCCGGGGCGTGGCGCTGTTCGGATACTTGATATCGGAACGGGTTCAGGATGTATTCCTGTTACCCTCAAAAAAAATATAGAGTTGGCAGAGGTGTATGGATTGGATGTTTCCGGTGACGCCTTATTGGTAGCATCCGCTAATGCACAAAAGAATAGGGTGCAGGTACAATGGGTGCAAGCGGATATTCTGCTTCCCGGAACAATCAAATTACCTAAACTCGATATTATCGTAAGCAATCCACCCTACATTACCGAAGCAGAAAAAAAGGAGATGCATGCGAATGTGCTCGAATATGAACCTCACCTTGCCTTGTTTGTTGACGATACCAATCCGCTGCAGTTTTATGAGGCGATAAGCAAGTATGCTTCCTCGCAGCTCAAAAAAGGCGGACAATTGTATTTTGAAATAAATGCGTCATACGGAAACGAGGTTAAAGCATGTATGGAACAACACGGCTTTAACCTCGTTACGATTATAAAAGATATGCAAGGGAAAAACCGGTTTGTTAGTGGCCGGCTGGCTTAAGGGTAGTTAAGATTTTACCCTGAATGGATTTGAAAAGCGAACGTCATTCACGTACTCATAATCGGTTAGGGTTTTCAAAAAGGCAACCAGTGCTTCTTTTTCTACGGTACTTAAATTAAGTTTAAGTGGCCCGTTGGAGGACATGGGTTTTCCTGTTTTGGGATCAACTGCCGTTCTTAGATTCCAATTAAGGTACGGATGGTCTTTCACTCCTGAATTATAATGTTCAATTACTTCTTCCAGTGTTTTAAAACGACCGTCATGCATGTAAGGGCCGGTAAGTTCAATATTTCTGAGGGTTGGTATTTTAAAGGAACCATTTTCAAAGGATCCTTCAGCATCCGCATTGAGCGCACCTACACCATTATCCGCATAAGTAAGGTCGAGTCCGATATTTGCCGCATCCTCCCATGTTGATTTGAAATCCGGTTCGAAGTGGCAGCTTTTGCAGTACAATGTTTTGGTAAATAACTCTTTTCCCAATAACTCAAGCCCGTTAAAATTTTGAAATTGCGAAGCCCTGCCTACATCGTATTTTGAGTGGTGGCTTTTCATGGAGCTTAGGAACTGGGTCAATGCCATGCTCACCTTTGTTGCCGTTACATCGCTTGTTCCAAATGCTTTTTCAAAAAGAGGTTTGTAGTAATGGATCTGTTTGATATTGGCCACCACATTATCCATTTTATCAAATCCCATTTCAACGTGGTTTTGAATAGGTTTGGTAACCATTGTTTGCAGGTTTGTTTCACGTAAATCCCAAAAGAAACTATGTTCTCTCGACATGTTCATGATGGCCATTGCATTCCGTTTGGTTTTTTCAACACCCACACCATCACTTAGGGCTTTGCCATCAGTAAATGCAAATTGTTGCAAGTGACAGCTAGCACATGCTACCGTGTTGCTAATGGATAATGCATTGTCGTAAAACAATACCCTACCTAAGGTGGCAACATTATTATTGATGGTCGTATGATCAAAAGGAAGATAGGCAGGCATATCCTTTGCCGCATAATCATACACCGTTTCGGGTAATACGGGTTCGAGGATATTCAATTTGGATTCACCCATTTTTTGTTCCTGCGAGCAAGCCGTAACAAACAGCAGTACTACGAAGGCGAGTGAGCATAAAACAAGTACTTTTTTCATAGGGAGCGGGATTAAGTGTTTAACAATGAGCTATCTGATTACAAAGCAAGATACATATTTTTCTGTATGTTGTATCACCCTTTTAATGAATTGCCACAGATTTTCACAGTTAGGCATTTCATGGCGTTGAAATATTTGATACGATAAAGCAGCTGATTACGCAAATTCAGTAATGGATAAGAATGTTTGTGGGCAATCTATTCAACTTAATCTGTGGCTATCAATACTATTTGAGAATACTCCTGATTTTTAAAAAACAACATTGCAGTTGATGAAAAAAGGCAGCACAAATTGTGTGGTGCGTGAATCGGCAAATGTTTCGGGTACGGTATTGTTGGGATTAGATGAGGTGGTTTTGGAGCCGCTGGTCGACTGAATATAATAGAAAGATGTTTCGGTTCCCAAACACACCCAGCGGCCTATGTTAAACTGAATGCCAATGATGGGGCCTCCTCCGGTACTTTTACTGGTGGTAGCTATTTCGGTTTTGGTGGTGTTGGTAACGGGCGGAAAACCACTGGTAAAGGACGTAGTGGTAATGCTGGATGTGGAACCGGTATGATTGATATAATCGACACCATAATAGATGATCCAACGTTTGCTGAGAATATGCTGCAGCTCCAACCCAACCCTGAATGCCCTGGAGCTTATATCCGTTGACCGCTCATTGGTTTGCTGGTCATTGTTGGAATACGTATGGGTATTGCTGTAACCTAATCCCACCCTTGGTCCGATGAGGAGGGAGGGTACATACTTTACACCCACCAGGAATTTTCCGTTTACATCATAGGGACTTACCTGAGTAAGGTTTTGGTTGTTGAGTACGATAAATTGTTTAAGAAAAGAGGTGGCATTAAAGCCGAGTTGCCCTTGAAACCGGAAGGTTTTGTCTTTGAATAAGGTATCGGTTTGAGCGGAAACAAAGAGGCTGATGCATAGCAAGAGTGCTAAGGAGTTGATTTTTTTCATAGAGTTTTTTTGCTCAAGTATATCATATTTTTTTCATTCATGGTATCACCACTTATCAAACTTATTTTTTTTAACCACTTATTCTTCTTCTTTTGAACAAATTTTTATTCATGAAAAAGCAGCTATCATTTTTGGCCTTTGTGTTTACTGCAGTGTATGCATTTGCACAGGCAGGTTATGTACAAAAAAACTCTCCTGACGGGAAGTTCACGTATTTAACGGTTCCCGGTGATCCATTGGGCGTACGTATTTATAAATTAAGCAACGGACTTACCGTAATGCTCTCGGTTAATAAAAGCGAACCCCGGATTCAAACCCTGATTGCAACCAAAGCCGGTAGTAAAAACGACCCTGCCGATAATACAGGATTGGCGCATTACCTCGAGCACATGTTGTTTAAGGGAACCGATGTATTTGGCTCCAAAGACTGGCCGAAGGAAAAAGAGCAATTGGATAAAATTGATGCCTTGTACGAAAAATACAACAAGACCACCGATGAAGCCAAACGTAAAACCATCTATCACGAAATTGATTCGGTATCGGGAGTGGCTTCACGCTTTGCCATTGCCAATGAATATGATAAAATGCTGGCTACCATCGGGGCAACCGGTACCAATGCGTTTACCTCGCTTGAGCAAACGGTGTATGTAAATGATATTCCGCAAAACCAGGTAACCAACTGGTTAACCATTGAAGGGGAACGTTTCCGCAATCCTATCCTGCGTTTGTTCCATACCGAACTGGAAGCAGTATACGAAGAGAAAAATATATCGCTGGATAATGACCAGCGCAAGGTGTTTGAAGCGATGATGACCGGCCTGTTTACCAAACATGCTTACGGAACACAAACCACCATCGGTACGGTTGAACATTTGAAAAATCCGTCACTGATTAAAATCCGCAATTACTACAATACCTATTATGTACCCAACAATATGGCTATCATTATGGCCGGTGATTTGGATCCCGATAAAACCATCAGCCTTATTGCCGATAAGTTTGGATACATGCAATCCAAACCGGTACCCGAATATACGTTTGCTGCCGAGCCTGTAAAAACTGCTCCAACCGTAGTGAATGTTGTGGGACCTGATGCCGAAAACCTGATGATTGGCTTCAGAATGCCGGGAGCGTTGACCCGCGAAGCCAAATACATGTTGTTGTGCGATTATATGATGGCCAACTCCAAAGCTGGATTCATTGACCTGAACCTCGTAAAAAAACAAAAGGTATTGTCTGCTTCTTCTTCTACCTGGCCAAATAAGGATTACAGTATTTATTTCCTGTCGGGAAAACCTAAAACAGGACAAACACTGGAAGAGGTTAAGGATTTATTGCTGGCGCAAATTGAGTTAATTAAAAAAGGCGAATTTGATGATGCAACGTTAAAAGCCATCATCAATAATTTTAAGGTTGACCAGATTAAAAACAACGAAAGCAATGCAGGCAGGGCGTATACCATGCTGGATGCATTTACGGTGGGTGCCGACTGGAAAGACAATGTTTCGTTTTTGAATGACCTGTCGAAAATAACCAAGAAGGAAATTGTGGATTTTGCCAATAAATATTTCACCAACGATCAGGTAATTATTTACAAACGTACCGGTGAAGACAAGAACGTGGTAAAAGTACCCAAACCGGAAATTACTCCGGTGGATGTGAACCGTGATGATATGAGCCCGTTTGTAAGAGGAGTGATAGACAGCAAAGTGGAAGATATTAAGCCGGTGTTCATCGACTTTAATAAAGATGTGGTAACACGCACGGTGGGTTCGGATAATAAATTGTACTATGTGCAAAACAAGGACAACGGATTGTTCTCCATGTTTTATGTGCTGGATATGGGTAAATTTCACAACATTAAATTACCTACGGCAGTTAATCTGTTGCAGTATTTAGGTACCGATAAGTACACCGCAGAACAATTGAGTAAAGAGTTTTTCAAAATTGCGTGCGACTTTAACGTACACAGCAGCGATGAGCAGGTATATGTTTCGCTGAGCGGATTGGATGAAAACTTTGAAGCGGCAACCAAATTATTTGAACATGTATTGGCCAATGCCAAACCGGATGATGCTGCATTGCAACAGATGACGGAGCGCACCTTAAAAGGCAGGGCAGATGCCAAACTGAGCAAACAGGCTGTGTTTGGAGCATTGCGTCAGTATACCATTTTTGGTAAAACAAATCCTTCTACCTACATCTTAAGTGCCGAGCAGTTAAAAGGATTAAAATCGGCCGAGCTGGTTGATATGGTAAAAGGACTGTCGATGTACAAACACAAAATTTACTATTACGGTCCGCGCACGGCCGATGCTATGGTAGCCTTTTTAAACAAGGAACACAAAATGGCCAATACCCCGCTGGCTTACCCTGCGCCAATTGTTTTTACACGCAACGAAACCTTAAGTAATACTGTTTATTTTACCAATTATAAAATGGTGCAGGCCGAAATCATGTGGATCAACAAACAGCCGATGAAGTATGATACCACCGTGCATCCGCAGGCTTCCATGTTCAATGAATATTTTGGCAGCGGCATGTCGAGCATTGTATTCCAAACCATCCGCGAATCCAAAGCATTGGCCTACTCAACATACTCCCGTTATCAGTTGCCATCCAAAAAAGGCGACCCGATGTACATCATTGCGTATGTGGGAACCCAAGCCGATAAACTGAACGATGCCATTCCGGCCATGAATGAACTGCTGAGCAATATGCCCCGTGCAGAAGTAACCTTTAATGCCGCCAAAGACGCATTAAAAAGTCAGCTGGAAACAGAACGTATCAATAAAGAAGATATCATTTTCAGAATGGAGAGCACCAAAAAACTGGGACTGAACCACGATGTGCGCAAGGATGTTTACGAAGCATTGGACAAGATGTCGATGAATGATGTGCAGCGCTTTTTTGATGAACACTACAAAGGCAAAACATTCAACTACGCTATCATCGGTTCTTCCGACAAAGTGAAAAAGGAAGACCTTGCGAAATACGGTAACGTAATAGAGGTTTCATTGGAAGATATTTTCGGGTATTAATCAGTAACTCTATTTATAGTGTCATTCCGAGTGTTATCAAGGAGTGTTCAAGTTGAGCCTTTTGCTTAAAGTGAGCAGGTTCTCGATAAACTCGAACTGACATGAAGGTCGCAATACATATTGCGACCTTTTTTGTGTATACAGGATCACTCTCTCACTCTCTACCTCCTTGACGTTTTAATTCAGGTCCAACCTATTTTAAAATACCTTTTTACTATCTTAATTCCAGTTTCAACCTATTTTAAAACACCTTTTTACCATCTTCATTCAGGTTCAACCTATTTATGTTCATCCTTAACCTGATTTCAATTCACCTACATGATGAATTAAAATATCCTGATATTCAGGTAAAAACCAACACCCTTACAGCTGTTTGCTTATAGCTGTGACAGGTTTTGTACACTGGGACAGGAACAATGAATGAAGAAGAAAAGGCTCAAATGAAGAATGTACACAGCTGGTCCTCCACTTACCAATGATCATTATGCTTGCTGGAAGAACCTCCTTTTGGGAAGAATCCGGCCTTATCGAGGGCAAGGTAAAGCGCTTTCAGGGCTTTCCCGATCTCAATCAGGTTCCTTGTGTTCACATTTTTCAGGCTGCTCACCTGCAAAGCGGACCTTACTTCGGGAATGTATTAGGGGGCAACTTTTACATTTTATATTTAGCGTTTTACATTTTGCGGTTTTTACGAATGTTTGTTGAACCGAAAAATGTAAAATAATAAATGTAAAACCGCAGAAGGATTAGATAAAGGTCGCAATACATATTGCGACCTTTCCATTTACCAATGATCATTATGCCTGCTGGAAGAACCTCCTTTGGGAAGAATCCGGCCTTATCAAGGGCAAGGTAAAGCGCTTTCACGGCTTTCCCGATCTCAA
>JAZKEF010000026.1:0-6903 GCA_040387195.1 Bacteroidota bacterium | reverse complement strand
CTCCCGATGACGGGTTATCTATTCCATATACATTATCTCCATTGGTATCCCAGGCGTAGTTAATGTTTTTTCCTGCAGTGGTATTTACAAACTGAACGGTGTATCCGTCATACACCGTATCAGGCATATTGAATGATGCTGTTGGTCTTGGATAACTTGCAGGTGGGGCATTCCATCTTACCACATAACCGCTATCTCCAGGAGGTGTTCCACTGCCCGGATTAACTATAATCGTTTGAAGGTAAGCTATCCCTCCCGGTACTTTAATCGTATTGAACGCTGCAGGTAATACGCTACCTCCCATACGGGCCAAAATTGGGCCGGTGGATGTACCCGAACGAATCAATAAACTATCCGATACTCCGGTAGTCACATTCGAACGCATTCTGAAACGATCGATGTATAAGGTTGCGGTATCCGAACAGGTAGCAATAGTGAATCCTTTTAAACAGGTGCCAATTAAGTTCGGTACATATTTTCCACCCACAGTATACAGTTTTGCAGAACCTTCATTTTCCCTGGATATAGTATCCTTAGCTGTTGAAGATCCTTTACACACTTCATATCCTGAAATGATCTTTATATATCCCGGCTTACACATGGTATCTGTGCCGCGGTAGTTGCTCGCCACTAAACATACATCAAACAATCCGCCTTCATTGGCATTGATGATTGGATGCTGCGCTCCTGCACTTGGTGAGAAGCTGTTAAAAAATGGTGCCAACGGATTATAATAACCCGGTTTTAAATACCAGTACCAGCTTACGGGGCCGTTACTCGTTAAATCAAACATAGAGGCGAAATCATACACACCCACCACCCGTTTGTCGGCAAAAAAATCTGCCCGTGGTTTGGTGGCAGGGGTATCTACAAAAACAGTATCAATGTATGTATCGTTTCCGTATTTATTCACCGCGGTTACCTTCACACGATAGAAGCCTCTGTCGGGGAAAGTATACCTAAAGTTTACAGCATTGTTGATCGTATCAATGAAAAGATCATTAATCCCTTCACTTGTTTTTGGTGTGCGGCTTTCAGGGAATGCTGCGTATGGTCCGTTTTTAGTGATGGCATTAAAACCCAGAATATCCCAGTAGCTTTTATCTGCTCCCGAGCTCGTATTTACCATAGTCCGTGGACTTCCTATCCATACCGTATCCATCGGTGCTTTTGAATAAGCAAAACTTGCGATCGGGGGAATAGGGGGTGCAGGAGTGCCCAGCATAATTTCATAATCTTCTGTTTCACCCCAATCGGCTTTTGCAGAACATGCATCCGTAGGTAAAAATACTCCTGAAGAATTATTCCAGTTTGCTCTAACCCTTACCCTTGTCATTCCGGAAGAAGCAGTTGGTGGAATGGTAATATTAGCGGTATATATTGCTCCTGCAACCAGTGTTCCCAAAGGAGTAAAGTATACAAACTCTCCTGCGTCATCAAAGGATTGATTCCTATTATAGTCAATCCATACTCCAAAACCATTTGGTTTGGTAGTCCAACCGGATACCGTCATTGGATAAGTAGCCCCTTGTATGAACGTTCCTGTAAAAGGTCCGGAAGATAAGTATCGTATATAATACGGGTTAACGGTGCAAAAGGAGTTGATATTTGAAATGGGTCCTAATGTAAACCTATGAATATAATCCTGAGTTCCTCCCGAAGGACCTGCACCACAACCATCCAAGGTATATGACCCTAAGCAATACGGGGCAGGATTTGTAGATGTTTGTGCTTTAACATTCCAAATGAGGAACGTTGCAAAAAGTAAAATAAGGTAGATTTTTTTCATGATTTTTAATTAATCGAAATACTCTGGAAACTAAAACAAGAGAACATTAAACTCAATAAATCAATTTAGAATTGATACGAAGCTTCGTCCAATAACTAAGCTATACGGTTGCCAAAGCTAATTGGTTGGTAGTGTTCCATATTCATCTTGAAAATTAATCTCTCCTTCAGCACAAGCATGTGATTACTAAAGCTTTTAATAAAGAAAAATGTTTAATTTTAATTTAAGTAAAAGCATAAAAAAGGAGCCGATTTTACAATCGGCTCCTTTTTTATGCACACTTAAACTGCGCAAAACACAATTTCTGTTACTCTACAATTATTTTACCGGAATACTCTTTCCCGTTTTCATCTTTGATGATAACCATATACAATCCTTTGTTCATTGAGGACAGATCAACGCTCACTTCGGTCGATTGTGTTGTTTTGTTATATACTGCTTTACCCAACACGTCCATAATATGCACAGATGCAATCATTGTTTGTGTTTTGTTAGATATGGTAAACAACCCTTTACTTGGGTTCGGATAAACTGATACATTACCTGTGCTGCTTAACTCAGTTATACCGGTTACTTCGTTTACAGTTATCAAACGTTCTTCCTTCCTTGATTTATTACCGGATGGATCCGTTACCTGATATGTAATAATTTGAATCCCCGGAACAGTTACATCCAGCTTGCTGATGTCTATTACCAAAAATGCCTGAAGGATTGAATCTGCATAATAGTTATCTTTCAATTTCACACCTGGTTCAACATATGGTTTGAAACGAATTTGCTCAAATGGATTACTACCCAACAATTCAATTTCAGGTGCAATACGATCCACTACTTTAACCAAACGGGTTATTGTGGATGTATTCCCCGCTCCATCGGTTGCGGTATAGGTTACCAGGTAATCGCCTAATATATTCATGGTTGGCAATCCTGTTCTCACTGTGGTAACATTCGGATAGTAGTTATCGCTGGTGGTTACACCCGGATCATTAAAGGCTGTGTGTACATCTACTGTTAATGGGTTTGGTCCTTCAAGTGTAATGGTTGGAGGTACCAGATCTTTTACCACTACAGTTACATAATATGTCGCTGCTACATTGCCCGATCCATCCACTGCATTGTAAATTAAACTGTAACTACCCGGTATGCTTGGGTTGATAACGCCTGTACGGGTTGGGATAATTCCTTTCCAGTAATTATCGTTTACTTTGATCGGATCCATGTATGGTGTTCCTACCTGATGATTGATGCTGATCGTTCCTGCATTGGTTACAATCGTTGGTTTGGTCGTATCCATCACAACTACCTTGCGTTGTTTGGTGGTATTAAATCCAAACTGATCGGTAATTGAATACGTCATCAGGTATGTACCCAACACGGTAGTATCAACAATACCTGTACGGATGATTTGGCTGGTTAAGTTTGAACCGGTATTGCTCATCGCTGTTGCTCCAAGTTCTGTATACGTGTTGAACACTTCAATGGCAATACTGTCGCTGCCAATCAATGTTAAGCTTGGTCCGGTTTGGTTAATTTCTACCTGAACCGTTCTGGTGATGGTATCTGAATTGTTACCATATAAATCGGCTACAATGTATTTTAGGATGTAGTATCCTACCTTATTTGAATTCACAAATCCAAATACCTGGTAACGGCTGCTGATATCTCCTTCGAGGTTATCAATGGCAATTACTCCTTTTTCAATATAAGGTTTATTTACTTCTACTTTTTCCAGACTTGATCCTTTCAGTGCAATGGTTGGTTTGTTCAAATCAACTGCAATGTTGATTCCGTATTCTTCAAAACAACCCAGCGTTGCAACCTTATCTGTAATGGAAGTACTGCCGTATGTTACACCCACTCTCAAGCGGGTGTTTCCGATTGGTGCATTTGCAGGTACCGTAAATGTTCCCGTTGTTACTGCTTTAAACTGGTTGTTTTCGCTGATGATGGTTTCAATTGCCTCATCTCCAAAATTGGTATTGCGGTTAAAGTCAATCCACCCTCTTGTACTCATCGGATCATTTGCCGTTGGGCGTGCAGTACTTAATGTGTAGGTAACACCTCTGTATAAGTTTGCCGATTTGATTGAATAGAGTGCATGATAGATTGGAGTATTTAAGGCTGTGGTTGTATCCATGTTCGCAAGTGTTACGCGACTGATACCCAAATCAAGTGAACCCGGCAAGTATGGTTGACCTCCACTAATCGGACAGCCCGAACATCCGGGGTTACCAAAGGCGATGGCGCTTGCATAACTGAATTTGGTAATCGTATTGCTGCCCTGTTGATTGGTGGCAGTTAAGGTGATATCATAGTTGGTGGCACTGTTCAATAACAAGATTGGATGTTGTGATGTATTGCTGGTTCCTAACAGGTAGGCTACATTGTTTGGTACAAATGTCCACTCCCATTGGTTAGGACCGTTTTGACTCAAATCGGTAAAACGGAATGTATCGGTTGTAAAGCCACTGGTTCTGTTTACCGTAAAGTTTGCTGATGGAGCCGTTGATACAGGTAAGAACTGAATGTTTTTACAGAACGTATCTGCCCCCACACAGTTGGATGCTTTTAAACAAATATTGGCGGTGTAAGGTGCAAATACAGCAAAAGTCCTTGTTGGGTTTTTGGCAATGGAGTCAACTCCCGATGACGGGTTATCTATTCCGTATACATTATCGCCATTGGTATCCCATGCATAACCAACATTTTTACCGGTAGTGGTATTTACAAACTGCACGGTGTATCCATCATAAACCGTATCGGGCATATTGAATGACGCATTGGGTTTGCCGTAGCTTGCCGGTGGTGCATCCCATCTTACCACATAACCGCTATCACCCGGAGGTGTTCCACTGCCCGGATTAACTATAATCGTTTGAAGGTAAGCTATCCCTCCCGGTACTTTAATGGTGCGGAAAGCTGCAGGAACAATTGTTCCTCCCATACGAGCTAATACAGGACCGGTTGAACTTCCTGAGCGAATCAATAAACTATCCGATACTCCGGTGGTAACGTTTGCACGCATTCTGAAACGGTCGATATATAAGGTTGCGGTATCAGAACAGGTAGCAATGGTGAATCCTTTTGAACAGGTTCCAATCAGGTTCGGCACATATTTTCCTCCTACGGTATACAGTTTTGCAGAACCTTCATTTTCTCTGGCAATGGTATCTTTTCCTGTGGATGAACCTTTACATACTTCATAACCCGAAATGATTTTGATATACCCCGGTTTGCACATGGTATCTGTTCCGCGGTAGTTGCTTGCAACCAAACACACATCAAACAAGCCACCTTCATTTGCATTGAGGATGGGGTTTTGTGCTCCGGCACTTGGCGAGAAGCTGTTAAAAAATGGTGCCAACGGATTGTAGTAACCCGGTTTTAAATACCAGAACCAACTTACCGGTCCGTTATTGGTTAAATCAAACAACGATGCAAAATCGTATACACCCACTACACGTTTATCCGAAAAGAAGTCTGCCCGGGGTTTGGTTGCAGGCGTATCCACATAAATGGTATCTATATAGGTATCATTCCCAAACTTATTCAGGGCTGTTACTTTCACACGATAAAACCCTCTGTTTGGAAAAGTGTACCGGAAGTTTACAGCGTTGTTAATCGTATCGATAAAAACATCGTTGATTCCTTCACTTGTTTTGGGTGTGCGGGTTTCAGGCCAAGCTGAATATGGTCCACTTGCTGTTACCGAATTAAAACCCAAAATGTCCCAGTAACTTTTATCAGCTCCAGAACTGGTATTTACCATGGTGCGTGGACTTGAAATCCATACTGTATCACGTGGATTTTTGGTGTATGCGAAACTTGCGATTGGAGGGACCGTAGCAGGACCTCCTCCACCTGAACCCGGAGGAGCTACAACAATTGTTGCTCTGCCCAATGCCGCTGCCGACTCGCTTGACACAGCATTTGCCGGTCCTGTAATAATTGCTGCCTGATAGATTAATCGTTCGATTGTAACCGGTGAGCCTAAAATATTTGAGACAAATGGCCCTACCGGTGTAGCATATGATTGCGACAGATTTGCACCATTAATCATAGTTGCAAACACACCTATAATATCTCCCGTTTTAATCTCCAGGTTCACTACTGCCGGAACTCCACCCGCAACATTGGGAAGATATGCCAGATCGGTTGGTACAATTGTAGTGGCGAAAGCCGGTGGCGGGCTCGCAAACTTCATAATCTGAATGTACTGATTTCCTGAACCAACTTCTGATGGGCACATTACACTCACCATTTTGAAATCAACAGGAGCTGTAAACCAAAATCCTCGTGTTTGAGCGGCAGTATAAATACTACCATGACCCGGCATTGGCATTACTTGAGCTTCTAATAACTGAACTGTGAAGAGAAGCATTAAAATGGTGTAAACGATTTTTTTCATAATAGATGGCTTTAATCTGTATTAACTTATACGACTACAGTGGTGAATTGGTTGGTAAGGTATATTATTATAACATAAAAAGCAATGCTTATTTACGGACAACATTTTGACTACCATAGCCATAGCAACCCTTCATTTCCTCTTGATTTCACGACTGACCGCCCTGTACGAAACAGAAAGGGAGCGCGGTTTAATACCGGCTCCCCTTCTATTTTAACTTACTTATTAAGAATTTTTAATTATTCAACTACTACTTTGCTGGAATATTCTTTCCCGTTTTCATCTTTGATGATAACCATATACAAGCCTTTGTTCATTAAAGTTAAATCAACGGTAACTTCATTTGATTGTGCTGCTTTGGTATAAACTGTTTTACCTACTGCATCCATTACCAGAACAGAGGTAATTGACGTTTTTGTTTTATTAGCAATTGTAAACAATCCCTTGCTTGGGTTAGGATAAATAGACAAGTTGCTGTTGCTGCTCAATTCCGAAATACCTGTTACTTCAATCACAGACACCAGTCGCTGAACTTTCCTGGCCTTATTACCGGAAGGGTCAGTTACGGTATAACTGATAAAACAAATACCCGGCATTGTTACATCTAATTTTGATTGATCCACAACCAACAGCGCTTGCAATGTTGAATCCGCATAATAGTTGTCCTTGATTTTTACACCCGGTTCAACATATGCCTGGAAACGAA
>JAZKEF010000025.1:0-41415 GCA_040387195.1 Bacteroidota bacterium | reverse complement strand
TAATGACTCGATGACCAGCAGAACGATAGCGGATTACGAAACGACAACCAATGGACTATACAGGTTGCAATTAACGGTGAGCACTAATACCACACCAGCATGCACAGATGTAAGTGATTGGATGACGGTTACTGCACATGCAGTTCCCGAGGCAGCGTTTACAGCCGAAAAATGGGTGACCACTATTGCTAAGCCGTTTTTTAGCTTCACCAATCAATCAACTGTGGAAGATGGAAGTGGATTGAAATATCTGTGGAACCTTGGAGCTGGTCCCGATCCCAATAGACCGGCCGATAGAATGGTAACGGAAACCAACCCGACTAATATTGAATACTCGGCAGATACAGCGCAAAAAGATGTGACACTCTATGTAACAACCGAGCACGGATGTATTGATTCGGTAACACATAAAATCAGAATTGATCCGGACATCACGGTGTTTATTCCGAATGCATTCAGACCTGGAAGTAACCCTAATGCAACACCATGTTTGGATGGAGATCCGGAATGCAACAGAGAGTTCAGGGTGGTAGCCAACGGACATTTATCGGTAGAGATTTTTATCTTCAACCGTTGGGGCCAGTTGGTATTTAAAACCAATAACGAAAAAGAAGGATGGAACGGAACCGTGCTGAATAAAGGAGTTGAATTATGTCCGCAGGAGGTATACGTTTACCAGGTAAATGCAACAAGTTACAGCGGCAAACAATACAGGTACTCAGGTTCGGTTACGTTGTTGAGGTAAGAGGAAGATATAGACAGATGAATACATCCCGGGATTTAATGCTCGGGATGTATTTGTTTACGGGAAATAATATATACATCATGCAATTACCAGAAAATGGTTCAGCGTTCATCAATCATAAAGAAAAATATATCCCAACGAATCCGAGGGTGAGTGACTTGTCCCTATCTGATTATTATCAATCAACCTGCTGATAGCAATCAAGGGAAATATTTTTTGTTATTATGACCTTTGATGGCATAATGGAAAAAAGAGATTATGAGAATCAGCGGTGAAAAGGTAAGGTTTATTGAAATGCCTTCTGCCGAATTGGTAAAATAC
This sequence comes from Bacteroidota bacterium, assembly GCA_040387195.1. GTDB lineage: Bacteria > Bacteroidota > Bacteroidia > UKL13-3 > UKL13-3 > UKL13-3. The sequence continues at coordinate 40,349 of JAZKEF010000025.1, read as the reverse complement.
CTGGTGGATGTCCAGCGTCCCTATTTACTCAAGACGTTTTCAACATTTTCCATATGTGGAAAAATGGTAATGGAAGCAAATGCAACAGAACCGGGTGCTCGTTTGATTCATAATGTTTTTGAAAAACTGGGTAAGATAGTAATAGATTACCTTGAACAGGATGAAAAGGTCTTTTTTACTTACCTGGAACAATTTTCTTCCGGGAAATATTTAGTTGACTTACCGCCCCGACTGCTAGAAATGAGAAAGCAGCATACTTCAATCAAACATTTGTTTAAGAAGTTGCGGGTGTTTACTAATAATTATGCAGTACCGAAGCAAGCATCGGCTGCACTTAAATTGTGTTATGCGCAATTGTTTAATTTTGAGCAGGACGTATTGAAACATCTGTTTCTTGAAGAAGATGTTTTATTTCCAAGACTTTTGGAATTGAATGAAAGGCAAGTGAATTGATGAATATCAGTTATTGCAACCTTCCGAAATCTACTCGTTGAAGTAGCATCTTCCACCAATAAAAGGAATAAAGAAAATTCTTATTTTCAGGAATGCCGGGAAGATTGTAAGATTCTCTGACTTGCAAACATGGCCATTAAATAGTGTTGATTCAGATCAGGCACATTTCTGATGCCGGTCAATCTATTGAAGAGGTACACCCGATAAATTTGTACACACAAACAAAAAGTTGTGAATGATGGGTATTAATATCAATAAAACAGACAAGTATATCCGAATGCTCTTAGGCATTGTAATCCTTATTTTGGGTGTTGCATACCACAGTTGGCTGGGAATTGCAGGAGCGGTGTTGGTGTTAACAGCATTGATTAATTGGTGTCCCATTTATGCAATTTTCGGAATCAATACTTTTCGTCCTAAATCAAGCAATAAACATGGAAATTAACCTTCGTAATGAAAGTTCGATTGCAGAAGTGAAGGAGTTTTTTTTGAAAAAGTTCCCTTTTTTGAAGCTTGAATTCTTTTATCCAACAGCGGACACAAAGACGCGGTATCACATTCAAAATATAATAACTAACGAACAGGCTATGTTGGGTGAAATTGGTGGAATGAATAAGCCGGGTTACGTGCGTATACATGAGAATCGCACGTTAACTGATGTGGAGTATTGTTTCAACGAATGTTTTGGATTGTATGTTCAACTGTTCTTCAAATCGGGAAACGAATGGATTGCGCCAAGCTCAAGCGACACTACCCTGGCCGAACAAAATAGAAAAGGTTGGGAAAGGTTGTTTTGTTTAACGGGATCTTCAATGCCGGATATTTATGGGAAAGATTCATAACACAATGCTTACTACAGTTGTTTGCTACCACTGTGGTGATGATTGCAATGAAACACCAATTGTGGTTGATGCAAAAAACTTTTGCTGCAATGGTTGCAAGTTGGTTTTTGAGCTGTTGAATGAAAACAATCTCTGCACCTATTACAATCTTAATCAGCACCCGGGTGTTACTCCGGAAAAGACCTACGATCATAAATTCGATTATTTAGATATCCCTGAAGTAAGTAATCAGCTTATTCAATTTCGGAATGGGGAGCAAGCTCATGTTACTTTTTATCTTCCCGGAATGCACTGTAGTTCCTGCATATGGTTATTGGAACACCTCAACAGAATGATGCCTGCAGTTATTCAGTCACAGGTAAATTTTCAGCGCAAGGAAATCCGATTGGTATTTAAAGAAGGAGAAGTCGGGTTGGCGGCAATTGCCTCCCAACTTACAGCAATAGGCTATGAGCCACATATAACGTTAAGTGATGTTGATAAGCATAAAACACCTGCAATAAATAAAGATGGGATTATCAGAATAGCGGTTGCCGGTTTTTGCTTCGGGAATATTATGATGCTCAGCTTTCCGGAATACTTTGGACTTGAAAATGTGTGGCAGCAACAAAGTCTGGTGTGGTTATTCCGGTACCTTAATCTTATTTTATCATTGCCGGTATTGTTGTATGCGGCATCCGGATTTTTTATATCGGCCTGGAAGAGCATTAAGAACAGCTATCTTAATATTGATGCCCCCATTGCCTTGGCTATTCTGGTAACTTTTTTAAGGAGTGTTTATGAAGTAATCAATGGCACGGGATCGGGCTACTTTGATTCGATGAGCGGCATTGTTTTTTTTATGCTCATCGGGAGATATGTTCAAGACCGAACGTATGATACACTTTCTTTTGAGCGGGATTATAAATCGTATTTCCCGCTGGCCGTGCGTGTTCTTCAGGATAATATAGAGGTAAGTCGGCAGGTTTCGCAACTCAAACCTGGCGATGTGATTGTGATACGCAACCAGGAACTGATTCCTACTGATGCCACGTTGCTTAGTTTGAGTACTCATATAGATTACAGTTTTGTGAGCGGGGAATCGGCACCTGTATCGAAGCACAAGGGCGATCTGGTATATGCTGGCGGGCGGCAACTGGATGGTGTTGTACAACTTAAAGTTACCCGAAGTATTTCACAGAGTTACCTTACCCGTTTATGGAACGGGCAGAAAGAAGAAAGTTCAGGTAAATCGGTGAGTCAATCGTTTGTTGATCCGATTAACAGGTATTTTACTTTTTTTGTTTTTGCTATTGCTTCAGTGGCTTGTTGCTATTGGTTAGTTGTGGATCCGTCAAAAGCACTGAATGCATTGAGTGCCGTACTCATCGTAGCCTGTCCTTGTGGTTTGTTGCTAACCGTTTCGTTCACTAATGGCAGTATCATACGCCTGATGGGCCGGCAAGGTTGTTACCTCAAAAATGCTTCAGCAATTGAATCAATGGCTAAAGCAGATACCGTTGTATTTGATAAAACAGGAACCATTACACACGGATCCAACATTGTATTTAAGGGTACTGCAACAACTGCTGAACTTGAGTTGGCAGTTTCGCTTGCGGCACAATCATCACATGTGTTGAGCAAAAAAATCGTTCAACATTACGGTTCCGTTAAGGGATTAGCGGTGACCGATTTTAAGGAGACCACATCTTTTGGAATACAAGGAACCATCAATGGGAAATATGTGATGATGGGATCGGCATTGTTTATTACCGGAGAGGATATGGCCTCGCTTGGGAAGTCGAGTCAGGTTTATTTTTCGGTTGATGGTAAACTTAAAGGGTTTTTCGCAATAGATAGCGTTTATCGGGATGGATTGGCAGCAGCCATCGGCAAATTGCAACCTAACTTTGAGCTTCATTTACTTTCCGGAGATAACCCTTTGGATCAATCACATCTCGGACATTTTTTTTCGCGTTCACATATGCACTTCAATCAAAAGCCGGATGATAAACTCAACTATATTCAACAACTTCAGTCTAACGGTAAACAAGTAATGATGGTTGGAGATGGCCTTAACGATGCGCATGCCTTCCGCCAAAGTAATATGGCCATGGCAGTGTCAGATGACTCCGGCCATTTTTCTCCGGCTTGCGATGCGATTCTGGATGGAGCATCCTTTGAAAAAATACCTGACCTTTTGCATATCGCGAAAGGAGGACGGAGCATTATAATAGCCTGTTTTACCTTTTCTGTTATTTATAATATAGCAGGACTTGTATTTGCAGTACAAGGAACACTTCAACCCATGATAGCAGCCATCCTTATGCCTGCCAGCTCAATCTCCATCGTACTTATCAGCACCTTGTCGGTATATATTTTGGGCAAGAGGATTACCCGGACGAAATAGTTGACATCATACCCCCCGTGTTTTTTGAAATGAAGAGTGTGCTGTGAGCAAGTATAGTTGATATGTATCAATTCTGTCTTTGATACGCATCATTCCCTACTCTTTGGTGACACTATAGTTTTGTTGGTGAAAAATGAGCGCACTTTTTTTACTCATCGGTATAAGCTTAAGCATAGCAGTGGTATTTCTAATAGCCTGTATAAAGGCAATCAGAAGCGGGCAATACGATGATGATTATACTCCTTCAGTGCGTATGCTTTTCGATGAAGATGTTAAACAACCTGATGAACAAAACAAATAAGCAATTGAAATTATGGAAGTAGAAAAATTCTCATACGACAACAAAATTGTAAAATACTTTGCATACGCCACCATTATATGGGGAATTATTGGTATGACGGTTGGGCTATTGGCCGCCCTGCAACTGGTATTTCCGGTGTTGAATTTTAATACAGGTATGACAACCTTCGGCCGGATTAGGCCGCTGCATACAAACGCAGTGATTTTTGCATTTGTGGGTAACGGAATATTTATGGGGGTGTATTACTCGTTGCAACGTTTAATGAAAGCAAGGATGTACAGTGATGCACTCAGCAAGATCCATTTTTGGGGTTGGCAACTTATCATTCTGTCAGCAGTTGCAACATTACCACTTGGTTTAACATCGGGTAAAGAATATGCCGAATTGGAGTGGCCTATTGATATTGCCATTACCATTATATGGGTAGTATTTGGCTGGAATATGTTCGGTACTATAATCAAAAGAAGGGAAAGGCATCTTTATGTTGCAGTGTGGTTTTACATAGCCACATTTGTTACAGTGGCCGTGTTGCATATTGTTAATTCGTTCGAACTTCCGGTAAGTCTCTTTAAAAGTTATTCATGGTATGCGGGTGTTCAGGATGCGTTGGTTCAGTGGTGGTATGGACACAATGCGGTGGCTTTCTTTCTTACTACACCCTATTTAGGATTGATGTATTATTTTATACCTAAAGCGGCAAACAGACCGGTATACTCCTACCGTCTTTCCATCATCCATTTCTGGGCATTAATATTCCTGTATATATGGGCAGGCCCCCATCATTTATTGTATACTTCATTGCCCGACTGGGCACAATCATTGGGAGTGGTATTTTCGATCATGCTTATTGCTCCATCGTGGGGAGGGATGATCAATGGATTGCTAACATTGCGTGGAGCTTGGGATAAGGTAAGGGAAGATGTTACCCTTAAATTTATGGTGGTGGCCGTTACCGCATATGGTATGGCCACATTCGAAGGCCCTATGCTTTCACTGAAAAATGTAAATGCCATAGCACATTTTACCGATTGGATTGTAGCGCATGTTCATGTTGGAGCTCTTGGATGGAATGGGTTTTTAACTTTCGGAATATTATACTGGTTAATTCCGAGGATGTTTCGTACGAATCTCTATTCGGTTCGTTTAGCCAATTGGCACTTTTGGTTAGGAACGCTTGGTATTCTTTTTTACGCAATACCAATGTATTGGGCCGGATTTATGCAAAGCCTGATGTGGAAGGAATTTACCGAAGAGGGTTTATTGAGGTATCCGAATTTTCTGGAGACGGTAACACAAATTATGCCCATGTATGCAGCCCGTTCATTGGGTGGTGTATTGTACCTTACAGGTGTGGTGTTGATGGCTTACAATATTATTAAAACAGTAAGGCAGGGAGATTTTCTTGCCAATGAAGAAGCAGAAGCACCGGCTTTGGTAAAAGAACATATTACTTCGGGAAAAGAGCATTGGCACCGGGTCATTGAGCGTAAGCCAATTCAAATGATGATTTTCAGTTTAATAGTCATTTTGATTGGAGGTGTTGTTGAAATGGTTCCCACTTTTTTAATCGAAAGTAATGTGCCTACCATAAGTAGTGTAAAACCATATACACCTCTTGAATTGCAAGGACGGGACATATATATACGGGAAGGCTGCTCAAATTGCCACTCACAAATGATACGTCCTTTTCGTTCCGAAACGGCACGTTACGGTGAATACTCCAAAGCGGGAGAATTTGTGTATGATCATCCATTTCTATGGGGATCAAAACGTACCGGGCCGGATCTCCATCGTATAGGCAGAAAATATTCAGATGCCTGGCATTTTAATCATATGCTCGATCCTACTACCATGTCTCCGGGTTCCATCATGCCTGCCTACCCATGGCTCCTCGATGATGATATTGATTTGGAAAGTACTCCGGCAAAAATACGGGCAATGATTACGTTGGGTGTACCTTATAAGCAGGAAGAGGCAGAGAATGCAAACAAAGACCTGCTGCAACAAGCCGAAGGCATAGCTGCCAATTTGAAGAAGGAAGGTATTGAAACACCTGCCGATAAAGAAATAATTGCAGTGATTGCTTACCTGCAAAGACTTGGAACCGATATCAAAGCGGAGCAGGTAACAAAAACCAATCAGTGATTTAGCATATATATAACATAACAAATATGAAATTCATTAACTATTTGAGCGGGATTACAGGGGTCAGTATTTTTCCGCTAGTTTCCCTTTGCATCTTCTTTTTCTTTTTCACGATGCTTATAGTGTATGTAATGCGAGGCAGCAAACAACATTTTAAACACTTAAGTGAAATTCCACTTACATAAATTGAAACCGTCTATGAAAAATAGGAATAATAACCTCAGACAAAAAATTGTGATAAGCCTATTCTTATTGGCTTCAGCTATACCTGCCATGGCACTTGGAGAGGAAATATATCGGGAACCGGAATCATTATGGAGTAATCCAGTCTTTCTCATACTTACCTTGATTGCAATCGCTTTAACATTTGTGATTTATTTGGTAGGGAAGTTGTTAACTACACTACTGAGTAATAAGGTAAAAAGTAGTTCAACCAAGAGTGCCCTTCCTGTAACGCTGATTGCTATTTTAATGGCTAATAATGTTTCAGCATCTACTGTTTCGGGTGCAAGTTTTTTCAATACCGAAACGATGGTATTCTACCTTCTATCCTTGCTGATTGTTGCTGAACTTATCATCATAATGCTTCTTGCCTATGGGGTTTTACGGGTTATAACCGGTGATAAAAAAGAGGAGGTTAAGGTCGTAAAAAAATCTTTCCTCGAAAAATTCAATGCGTCAGTGGAGATAGAGAATGAGAAGGATATTATGCTCGACCATGATTATGATGGTATCCATGAACTCGATAATGATCTTCCTCCCTGGTGGAAATATGGTTTTTACTTAACGATTGTTTTTGGGATATTTTACCTGGTTCATTACCATATTACTGGTTCGGGCAAACTTCAATTGGCGGAGTATGAAGAGCAAATTCAAACAGCGGCTATTGAAGTGGAACTATATAAAAAGAAAGCGGCCAACCTTGTTGATGAAAATAATGTAACTGTATTGAGCAATGCCAAAGAAACTTCGGCAGGGAAAGAATTATACACTACAAATTGTGCGGCCTGTCATGGAATGGCCGGAGAGGGAGGTGTTGGGCCTAATCTTACTGATGCTTATTGGCTTCACGGAGGCAGTATCAATAGTGTTTTTAAAAGCATTAAATATGGCTGGCCGCAAAAAGGGATGAAAGCATGGGAAAAGGATTTCGGTGCAAGACAAATTCAGGAAATCAGCAGCTTTATTATCAGCATACAGGGAAGCAATCCTCTAAATGCAAAGGAAAAGCAGGGAGAGTTATATCAGGATACCACATTATCAGTAAAGGATTCGATTCCTCAGGTTGATGTGAGACCAATCACTGCACTTTAATGCGCATGGACCTTTAGGACACACCATGAACGACCGACAACCAAACACATTCCGCGATCATATTTCCACCATTAATGAGGAAGGTAAGCGCAATTGGATTTTTGCCAAAAAACCCAAGGGAAAATTATATCAGATCCGCACAATCCTCAGTGTTGTGTATTTGGTTGTATTCTTTTCATTGCCACTAATAGAATGGAATGATGAACCCCTTTTTCTGTTTAATGTACTGGAAAGGAAATTCATCCTGCTGGGTGTAATCTTCTGGCCTCAGGATTTTTTTATTTTCGGTTTGGGGATGCTCACTTTTATTCTTTTTGTTATACTGTTTACGGTTGTTTATGGACGTGTTTTTTGCGGATGGGCCTGCCCGCAAACCATCTTCATGGAAATGGTGTTTCGAAAAATAGAGTACTGGATTGATGGGGATGCCAATGCACAGAAAAGCCTTAGGAAATCAGCGATGACCTTGGAGAAATTAGGAAAAAGAAGTTTGAAACATGTTCTGTTTTTCGGAGTCTCTTTTCTTATTGCAAATACTTTTCTGGCATACATTATTGGTAAGGATGATTTATTCCGAATGATACGTGAACCGATGAACCAACATTTAGGAGGATTGAGTGTTTTGATTCTGTTTACAGGCGCGTTTTATGGGGTTTACGCATTTTTTAGAGAACAAGTGTGTTTAATAGTATGTCCATATGGCCGTTTGCAAGGTGTGATGTTGGATAGAAACTCCATTGTGGTAGCATATGATTATGTGAGAGGGGAAGACCGGGCAAAGTTCAAGAAGAATGAAGTACGCACTGGGGGTGATTGTATTGACTGCAACCAGTGTGTTACAGTATGTCCAACAGGCATCGATATCCGTAACGGAACACAATTGGAATGTGTGAATTGCACTGCATGTATTGATGCGTGTAACTTTATGATGCAAAGTGTAGGCTTGGAACAGGGACTTATCCGTTTGGATTCCGAAAATGGAATTTCAAGCAAGCAACCTTGGCGTTTTACGAAACGAATTTTGGCTTATACCGCTGTATTGGTTTTGCTCATTGGTGTATTGGTAGCACTGTTGGTTACACGTAAGGATATTGACGCAACGGTAATGCGTACACCCGGAATGCTCTATCAGATTCAGGATAGCGGATATGTGAGCAACCTGTATAATATCAAACTCATCAATAAAACACACCATGATATTCCCATACAAATAAGGCTTGGATTGAGTAAAGGAGAAGTGCGTATTGTAGGGAAGGCATTGTTGGTGAATGCAGCATCAGAGGCAACGGGCACATTTTTTATTATGCTGCCTCAGTCGGAACTCAGCAAGCGAAAAACCACTCTTGAACTTGAGCTCTATTCAGGAGACCGCAAAATCAAAACATTGGAAACTTCTTTCTTAGGACCTGTTAAATAAATTGCAACAATGAAAAACTGGGGAACACGTATTTTTATACTCTACACGGGATTTGTTTGTCTGATAGCATGTCTTGTAATATTAAGTATGCAACAGAAAACAGATTTAGTTGCAAAAGACTATTATGCACAGGAGTTAGTATATCAGGACAAACTGGATAAAATAAACAATACCGTTAAGCTTGGAAAATTAGTAAACTACGAGATTCAGGACGGTATATTAACATTACAGTTCCCTGAAGGTACAACATTTCCGGTAAGCGGAACCGTTAATCTCTTTTGTCCTTCCGACATGGAGAAGGATCAACATATCAGTTTTGAGTCCGGAGAAAACCTTGTTGGGTTAAAGTTAGGTGCAAACAGCAAGGGGATGTACAAACTGGAAATCGATTGGAAATCTGATTCTCAAGCATACTATCAGGAAGGGGATATCCATTTGCAATGAATATAATTTGGGTAACAGCTTTATCGCTGGGATTTTTGAGCAGCTTGCATTGCGTTGGCATGTGCGGGCCTATCGTTATGGCATTACCACTCAACCGTTCATCAATATGGACAATGTTAGGTGGTTTGTTGCTCAATAATATTTCACGGAGTTTCGGTTATGCATTAATGGGTATGTTGGCGGGTATATTTGGAAAAGGCTTGGCTATTGCCGGCCTGCAAAATAAGCTTTCCATACTGGCAGGGGTCTTAATGTTGTTGCTCTTGTTTTTCTCGAGCAAGTTGGTTACTTCAAAATTTATGCATGGTATTAACAGCAAATGGAAAATGTTGGCCATCAAAATTTTCGGCATAAGTTCACCATATACACTGTCTCTCATCGGATTTTTAAATGCCTTTTTGCCATGCGGGTTTGTGTACATGGCTTTGGCCGGGGCATTATCAACAGGCAATATTTTGTCGGGTTCAATATTCATGATGCTATTTGGTGCCGGCACCTTTCCCGCATTAATCATGGTTGCGTATGCCGGACAATTCCTTAAACCACGGGTGCGTAGTTGGGCAAGGTCTTTTACACCCGTATTTGTGTCGCTATTGGCCTGCATCCTCATTTTACGTGGGATGAACCTTGATATTCCTTATTTGAGTCCTGCCTCAAGTCAGGAAACGATCCAAACTTGTTGCCATAAATAATTCAAATGTGAGTATTAAGTTGACTCAGCAGTTGGATTGAAGTGGTTAACAATAGTCTTCCCTTTCTCCGGAATCGCATTCAACATGTTCAAACGTTTAAGCCATCAAAAGTGCCATATGAAAAATATTGAAACAAATAGTAGCCTAATCAGCAAGATGTATATGCCATTCTTTAATATACCCTGCGGAATGATGTACCTAAGCACAAACAATAGCATCACTGTATTTGTGGATAGCAGAATGGAGTAAAAGGATGAAGCCAAATGCTCATCCTTTTCTCCTGTTCTTTCCACTGTCTTAAAAAGACGGTAGAGTGTATAATATATAAAGTCAAATACCTTAATCATAAAATGCCTGAGTCCGAGACTACCTCTTCGACCAATCAATAATACTATAGACACTGAATGATGATGTGTAATAATTATTCTGTTTCACTACTTTAAAGAATCATTAATCCTAAGAAAAGCAAGCTTGAAACAATCGATAATAAAATAACAAGCAACTGTGCTATCACATATCGTTTGGTTGATTGATCCTTCACTGCTTCATCCCGTATCTGTTGCACAACAGAAGACTTCAAATATTTCCCGATAACAAAATACATAATAGCTCCAATCAGCAAAAATAAAAATACAATTAAAGCGAACGAAGCAGACCTGTAGTAATGACGAAGTAGTGCAATCACTAGTCCAAATACGGGTTGACAAAATATCCATACCCCAAATAAGTGCATGGCAAATTTCTTATCCCTGCTCCTTTTAGCTGCTTTATAAATTATACTAAATATTTGTCTTATCATATTAATTATTATTTCTCAGGGTCAAAAACTTGCACCTTCTTATTATCTAAATATTCCCCTGCTACTATTTGGGTTGCACCCACCAATATTGCAGCAGTTACAATAACAGGACCTGTGAGCGTTAATGCCGCTATTGCTATACCTAACCCAAGAACATTAAGCCCATCTGAAGCGCTAAGACTACCCGTTTGCATAAAACTTATACCACTTAATCCTACACTAAAGACCCCGGTTACAACTCCACCAACCTTCATTACTTTGCCTATACGATTCATTGTTTGCACTTCTGCCTTTACTGCAGAGTAACTCTTCCCTGCCAATCCACCTCTTGCGGCATCATGTTTTCCAAGCTGAGCAGCAGATTCAGCAATCTGTGCTTGCGCACCAGTCGTTCCAAAGAACAATTGAGTGTTTTTGAATGACGCGCTTTGAACATCCCATTTAAATGCATCTCCACCACTAAACCCTGTCGGATCTGGCCTGTAAGTTGTATTCCAATTTCTTATTTCATGATCAGTAATTGGAAATGGTGCTCCGCCTCCAGCTCCGCCTGATTTACCTTGAGCTATGGCGTAGTCCATATAACTTGTATACCCTTCCTTCCATCCCGGTCCTCCATATTCAGTATATTGTGCGCCAGAACCGTTGGATCCTTCCGAATCGGGGTAAGGTACACAAGATGAGCGAGGTCCTCCATCTTCCAGTCCAGTAGGATCAGTAAACGAGACCGGATTATTACCCATCGCCAGATATGGAGAAGCATGTTGCATGAGTGGATCCGGTTGCATCCATCTTCCTATTTGCGGATCATAACTGCGGGCCATAAAATCATACCATTCCAACCCATGTGCAATACCACTTCCGTCTTTAAACTCCTTCTGTTCTTTGCTCTGGCTGTTGTACAAAATATTGCTGGTTTGGCTGGTTAATCCTGTATTTACATCAAAGGTAAGACCAAACGGGTAATAATGAAACTCCTCTACCACACTTGGCTGCCAGCTTACCACCTTAAGGAATGTTTGTGCTGTTGAAATGAACGGTTTATTGCTTGTAAACACATACAGATACCCGTTTAGCGGAATCGTTATATATGCCGATGACATTCCCAGGCGTGTTTCAATATTTGCCTTACTGATCTCGGATGTAACCTCAACCTGAATATTCATGTTTTCATCAAACAGGATATAGTTCAAAAAGGTATTGTTCTGGTCGGGGCCGTATCCCGAAGGTGCGGGCACAAGTGAATCCCACCTGATACTATCGCTTACCAAGTCAGAGATGATCGAGGCAGGTAACCCCTCGGAAGTTAAATCGGCTCCCAGCATGGTCTGTATATATTCTTCCAATGGAAAGTTGACGGCCGGATCCAATGTGTTCATATAAGAAGCATCAATTCCAACATAAATCCTATCATCCACACTGGTTTTATACATTACACCATTTGAAATTGCTCTCGGAAGGATGGGAGTTAGATCAACAGGCTCCGCCTCCTCATACTCCTGCTCCTCATTTTGAAAATAGTTAAACAGATCCACTTCTCCGAACCCATCCTTATTGCCCGGGTCTTTTACCAATATTAGGATCGGATTCAGGTTATTTTCAGGCCAGTCGGTTATACACTCCGCACACGGTTCCGGCTTTTTAGGTTTAGGTAAACAGTCTACACAAACATACGGAGGACAGGTACATAACACGGGGTCGAACGGAAGTGGTTTGATGGGACCTGGGTTCAGGGGGAACTGAAGTGATCCCGGATTGGCATCGTAATCATTTACACCAAAATAAAAGGTTTGAGTTTCTGTAATCACGCTCCTTATGTTACCTATATGGTCCTTTAAAAAGTAATCATATTGGTACCTGGTTCCCGGTCCGCTTGTATTCGCCACCTTTCTTATGCGTCCTTCTTCATGCATCACCAGGTTCGGTGTATTTCCTTCATAAACCACATCCAGAATATAGTTGGTGATTTTGGTTTGTGAAACGCCTGCAACTTTGGTAGTGCTCCTTTTCTGCAACATGTTACCCATGGCATCATACACATAATTAACATAATCGTCTTCTGATTTGGTAACAGTAATCGGTTTGTTAATGGTAAACCAGGTATTGTTCATGGTTACACCCCGGTTACCATCACTTATGAGGTTGCCATTGGCATCATAGGTATAATCTGTTCCGGCAGCATCATCCCTGAAATCGCCCAGGTTATCATGCACAGCAGGGTTTTTGCTTTGTGATGATGACCCCTCAACCACTTCGGTAAGTTTGTTGGTTCCCGAAGCATAGGAATAGGTTAGATCATCAAGCACGTCCGTATTACTATATCCCCTGTGGTTCATGGAAAGGATATTGCCATTGTGATCATAGGTAAGGTTAGAGGTGGTAAAATCCTTTATGTTTTTTTGCCATGCACTTCCAACCAACTGGTAATAGTCGGCATTTTTGAGCCGCTGATCCGTATCGTATTCATAACCGTACGAACGCAGTTCACTGTTGGTTCCTTTATTGCGCCATTGAATTCCCGCAATTCTTCCATTGAGGTAGGTCTTATCATATCCTTGCTCATAAAACAACTGCATGCCAAAGAAAAGGCTGTTGCTATTGGGAGCTATAAGGTATTGACGATTGATCCCGGTAACCCAGTTTCGGATATTGTACTCATAATAGACCGAATGTTTCATATTACCCAATATCTTGGTTTTCATTCGTCCAATGTCATCAAATACATATGATGCAATGGTAGTAAAATCTCCTGCATTATCAATTTTGTGCTGAATTTTGGTGATGCGGTCATACAGGTCGTACGTAAACTTTTTTTGCACTATAATTCCTGGTGCACTTAGTACACTTTTGATCAACCTACCCTTAAAATCATACCCCATACCCAATACCGTTGGTGATTTTGGATTTGCTGATGATGTAACGATCAGGTTCTGGCTATTACTTTGGATGAGTTCTCCTCTTACATTATAATAGTGGGCGGTATACAACCGTGTACTGGAACCTGTTAGCAATGATTGTGTTCCGGTAAGCATTCCTACCGTTTCGGTGGACATTATTTTATCATACCCTTCGGTTGTATTAGCAACTGCCGTTACAAAACCAAGCTTTGCAATAGTTGGTAAAAAGGCATAATTGTCATAATAATAATTAAGGTAAATGGTGGCATCCGGAATGGAGGTGGCATACTCTCCTTGAGCTTCACATAAAATTAGATGGCAAAAATGAACTTATAATAGATGCAATTAATGATGGGAATGTTACGGATGATCAAGCCACAAAAATCAGAAAGATCTTAGGGTTGAGCAATTATGAAGAGGTAACCTTGAAATATAGGAATGAGAAGAATTTGTATTTTAAAAACAAGAAGAGATTATAAAACAGACCCGATGGACTCGGCTCTACTATAAACAACGATTGAATCCCTTTTGGTGAGGCATTCACTCGCACAGCAAAGTGCGAAACCATGTTACCAATTACAGAATATCAAAAAATACTACAACAAAACGGAAACAAGTATACCATAGAAGAAACAAAGGCCCTATATGATTTTCTGCGAATGATAGCAGAAGGTCATGCTAAAGTATTAAATAATCTAACAGAAGACGAAGATGAAAAGAGCAATATTGATGTCCCGCGTATCGAGTGATGAACAAGCGAAAGGGTATTCGCTGGACGTTCAAATAAACAGCCTGCAAAATTATTGTGAACGAAATAACGTTCTTGTTATAAGCACTTTTAAAGAAGACCACTCCGCAAAATCTTTTGAACGGCCTGCTTTTAAGCACTTTCTTTCTAACCTTAAGAAAACCAAAGATCAAGTGGATTTATTGCTATTTACTACATGGGATCGGTTCTCTCGCAACACTGCGGAAGCCTATGCAATGATTAATCAACTTAAAAAACTGGGCGTTACTGCTCAGGCAACAGAACAACCTATTGATTTAAGCATACCGGAGAATAAAGCGATGTTGGCATTCTACCTTGCTCTACCAGAAATTGAAAATGATAGAAGATCAATTAAGATTTTAGGAGGCATTCGTGGAGCAAGAAAGGCAGGACGTTTTACTTCACATGCTCCCATCGGATATAAAAACGGGAGAGATGAGCTTAATAAGCCATTGATTGTTCCTTCGGACAAGGCCCAGTTAATTTCAAGTGCATTTATAAAAGTAGCATCAGGTACCGCTTTGGTAGACGTTCGAATGGAACTGAAAGAAAAGGGGTTGTATGTTTCTAAGTCGCAATTCTCCCTTCTTTTTAGAAATCCACTATATAAAGGTGTGTTAAGGGTGCCAGCCGGAGAGAATGAACCTGAATACCTAACCAAGGGAGTCCACCAAGCTCTTGTGAGTGAAGAAATATTTGATAAGGTTCAAGATATACTTGATTCCAACAACAAGAAAAGATGCCACCCAAGGGTACAAAATCTAAAACCTGACCTTCCGCTTCGGGGTAATTTGCTATGCAGCAAATGTGGCAGCAAATTGACCGGCAGTGGTTCAAGAAGTAGGAACAAAGTTGTACATTATTATTACCACTGCAATCATTGTCACAATGAACGATACAAGGCATCTGTAGTTAATGATACGATTCACGAGATACTTGAGGACTTTAAATTGTCCAATGAAGCAAAGAATATGTATAAGCATGTTATGTCGGAGGTTCTAGGATCAACAAATATTGAAATTGAAACCAAGAAGCGCAAACTCAGGGAGCAGATCAAACAACAAGAAGAACGACTTGTCAATCTTGAAGAGCTCTTGCTTGATAATAAAATGCCCTATTATGAATACTCGACTTTGAAATCGAAAACTGATACAATGAAGGTAAAGTGTCAACTGGAACTGAATAATTTATTGGAGCATAACTTGGCTTTTGAGAAAAAGATGGAACGGGCATTAAATGACTTTAGAGATGTCGCAACACTATACCAAATAAGGCTTTTGGGTGACAAAGCTAGTCTCATTGGTTCGATATTCCCTGAAAAGCTGAGTTTTGACGGAAAACAATGTCGAACCACCAGAATTAATGAAGTGCTTCGTTTGGCGCTCAGTATTGACAAGGGTTTTGGTAAAAACAAAACGGGACAACTTTCCAAAAAATTGGTGTTGTCCCGTGTGGTGGAGCTGCAGGGAGTCGAACCCTGGTCCGGAGATGGAACGGTCACGCTTTCTTCATGCTGAGTGACACATTAATTTTCGTGGTGGGTCAGGCTGTATCTCTTGCCAAACCTACCCTTATCCTCTTGGGTACTTATGTGAAGTAAAGGCCACAGCACATAAGGCTTTTCCAAACGATGCCTCTGATGTAAATGCGGTTAAGCTAACACTTACGAGACAATGGCTAGTGCGTAATCTTCCTGATTAGGCAGCCATAGCGAATTGATTTTCGCCAATTGATTGTTTGGGTATTATGATTAACGAGCCAATATCCCAAGTCTCGGCATGCTTACGCGCCTATTGCACATCCCGTCAATTCCGGTCAGCCCCATTTTAAGTTGAGAATTAAGAATTAGGATTTACGAATTGATGCGCAAATGTTGATTCCTGATGCTCAAATTGACTACAAAGATAGGGGAAATTGAGATTTGAGAGGTAAGATTTGTGATTTAAATTCTCAACCCCCCAAATCTTAAATCCTAATTCTCACTTCTCAAATTATTGTGCCCCTTAGAAATTGTATTTTATTCCTACACTATACATGAGCCACATCGGATTTACGTTGATGGTTTGGTAGTTTACCAGGCCGCTGCTCGTAACACTAGCGGTGCTTAGGTCAATCATATTGGTTGAGCTACCCATAAGGTAACTGGCTTTTGCAAGCACCATCAGTTCTTTATGGTCATTGAAGCGGTATTTACATTTGAGTCCCAACGCCATATTGATTCCATGTGATATGTTGGTGCCGGCATAATCACCCTTAGTTTCGGAGAGATTGGTGGTTGGATTGCGGATGTGCATTTTTACTTCCCTGTATGGGTTTAAATAAATTGTGCTGTATGCCACCGAAGCAAACGGGCATAAAAAAGATCTGCGGTATCCCGCTTCCAGATACCAGGAGGTTACCTCCAGACTGTTTTTGAGTACGGTGGTATAAGTAGTGTCGCCCATAACCAATGGAGTTGGAGCATTCACTTTCCCAAAATTGGTAAAGTCGGCATTCATTCCGATGAACCAATGGATGTCGGCATCTTCGTATCCGGTAATACGGTTAAGGTCGAGTCCTATGTCGAAACTAAAAGCAGATGCAGCGGGAACCTGTGTGTTAAATGTTCCCAGTGGAGTAAGATATGAGTAGTAGATTCCGATATTAAAAACAGGAGCAATTTGGGTGAGCAGGAACCATACCGGATTTGACACTGCCGACTGAAGCTCGGCTGTTTGTTCCGGGGAAAGCTCGAGTTTTCGGAGGGTATCGGTTGGTTGTGGTAAGGGTGCAGGTTTCGCAGGTACGGAATCAGTTTGTGCCAACAGATCCTGCAAGCAAAAAGACAAGAGTAAACACAAACATACCTTGAGTAGTGTATCTTTCATTACAAACGAATATAGAGATTTGTACATTGTTGTTATATTGTACAATTGAAATGAACAGGGAACATGCTATTGACGGATTGAGGGGACTGGCCGCACTGGTGGTGGTGGTGAGTCATTTTTTATGCGCATTTTATCCCGCTACAGATACGCTTTTGTTGAAAGACATGCGTGTGAATGGTTTAGAAGCAACATTGAGCCAAACGCCATTCAATCTGTTATACAATGGGAACTTTGCCGTATGTGTTTTTTTTGTTATCAGCGGATATGTGCTAAGTGCCTCTTTTTTTGCTTCTCATCAACAGGAAACGATATACTCATCTGCCTACCGCAGGTATTTCAGATTAATGATCCCTGTATTGGCAACCTCATTTTTTTACTACCTGTTTATTACGCAGGATTGGTTTGTATCCAAATACATTCCTCCTGTTTCGGATTCCCCATGGATGCAAAAAATGTGGAATGTGGAGCCCGCTCCCTGGCACTTTATCAAAAGCACTTTGTATGACCTGGTGGTGCATCCCGAAATCGAGCCGCTCTATAATCCGGCCTTATGGTCCATCGGCATTGAGCTCAAAGGGTCGTACCTGGTGTATATATTTTTACTATGTATGGGCAATCACCGGTTCCGGTGGATGGGATATGTCGGGTTGATCTTGCTTACACTCAAAACCTATTATGTGTTGTTCATTTCCGGAATAGTGCTGAGTGATGTGTTTCACCGGAAAAAACTGTACAGGTTATCAACCGGGCAGCTGCTGATATTGCTGGTTATAGTTTGTTATGTTGGAAGTTATAAATACACGGATACTACAAATTTATGGCATGCATTGGATGGTTTGAGGGGGATTGTAAAACCTCAGGCTATCGGGGCGGTATGTTTGTTTTATATATGCCTGCAGTCGGGTTTGGCAGCCAGGATTATGACAACACAGGCAGTGAACTTTCTCGGCAAAATCTCCTACTCATTATATCTTATTCATTTGTTGGTAATCGGTTCGCTGTCGGGAATTGTTTTTAAGCTGTTTGTTGAGCAACTGGCCTGGAGTTATGTGATGGCTTCGGGAGCAACATTTGTGATTACACTTGGGGTCTCTTTCATACTAGCCAAGGTTTGTACGCAATGGATTGATGATAAGGGGGTGGCTTTTACAAAAAGGCTTTATGGGAAGGTTTTCAGGTGATAAATGCTGGAGACTCTATGCGGAATGCCTGGATACCCAGATTGCATACCATTTGACTTTAACCCATTCACAAATCCAAAATCGACATTCTCAAATTCCCCCGTTTTGTTATCTTCGCGCCCATTATGACAAACGACCACTTTAAAGAGTTGAAGTCACGGGTAGAAACCCTAAGGAGGTTTCTTTGACTACGATGTAAAAAAAATACAGGTTCTGGAGGAGGAACAACTCACGCATGAACCGGGCTTCTGGGATGATCCCAAACGTGCCGAACAAATCTTAAAAAACACGAAGCTCAAAAAGGTATGGACAGATGGTTTTGAGGAAGCTCAGACATCATTTGATGACCTTGCTGTGTTGTATGAGTTTGAACTGGCAGGTGAAGCAACCGAGGAAGAACTCGAAGCGCATTACCAGGCTACAAAACAGGTTGTGGAAGAACTCGAGTTTAAAAACATGCTGAGTGGAGAAGAGGATCAGATGAACTGTGTGCTCAACATCAATTCGGGTGCAGGTGGAACGGAGAGCCAGGATTGGGCATCGATGCTGATGCGGATGTATTTGATGTATGCCGAAAAGCATAACATGAATGCAACAGTGCTGGAGCAGCAGGATGGTGACGGAGCCGGTATTAAATCCTGTTCCATTCAGATAGAAGGGGCGTTTGCCTTCGGATTTTTGAAAGGAGAAAGCGGAGTGCACCGTTTGGTTCGAATTTCTCCGTTTGACAGCAACGCTCGCAGGCATACTTCATTCGCATCAGTGTATTGTTATCCGTTGGTGGATGATACCATTGAGATTGAAATAAAAGATGCCGATATTGAAATCCAAACCTCTCGTTCGGGAGGGGCAGGCGGACAAAATGTAAACAAGGTGGAAACGAAAGTGCAGCTCACGCATAAGCCTACGGGTATTGTGATTGTATGTCAGGTGGAGCGTTCGCAAATAGGAAACAAGGAGCGGGCTATGAAGATGTTGAAATCGCAATTGTATGAATTGGAATTGCGTAAACGCAATGAGGCCAAGGCAACAGTAGAGGCAGGTAAAAAGAAAATTGAGTGGGGATCACAAATCCGGAACTATGTGTTTCATCCGTATAAACTGGTGAAAGATTTGCGAACAGATACGGAAACCAGCGATGTACAAAGTGTAATGGACGGAAACCTGGATGCATTTATCAAAGCATATTTGATGGAATATTAGGGAGAATGAGTAAATGCTTGCCACGATTCAGCGTGGTGCAGATTGATGAAGAACCTTAACCCTGAAGGGGTTCAATGTATATAGCAAACAGCAAAACATATGAAAATATTTTGTATTGGAAGAAATTACAGTGATCATGCCAAGGAATTGGGAAATGCGGTTCCGGAGAATCCTGTTGTATTTAGCAAGCCTGATACGGCTTTGGTAAAAAATGGGGAGCCATTTTATTTGCCGGATTTCAGCAATGATGTTCATCATGAAGTGGAGCTGGTCATCCGGATCAGTAAAATGGGAAAAAAGATTGGTGAAAAATTTGCGCGGAATTATTTTAACGAAATTGGTCTCGGTATTGATTTTACTGCCCGCGATATGCAACAACGACTCAAGGAAAAGGGACTGCCATGGGAGCTTGCAAAAGCATTTGATGGTTCGGCACCGATAGGAGACTTTATGGATGTTACGAATATGGATCTTACGGATATAAACTTTTCCTTGAAAAAAAATGGAGAAGTGGTGCAGTCGGGGAATACAGCCCAAATGATTTTTTCGTTTGAACAGATTGTGAGTTTTGTTTCGCAATACTTTACCTTAAAAGTAGGGGATTTAATTTATACCGGAACACCTGCAGGGGTGAGTAAAGTATCAATTGGTGATCAGCTGGAAGGTTTTATCGGGAATCAACAAATGTTGAGCTGTGAGGTAAAATAGATAGGTATTCAAATAAAACATTTCGTTGCGTGTGAACAAGTCACGGACGACACCTCCGCGACAACGACAACACAAGTGAAACAAAATTATTGAAACAGGAGGCCTTTAAATTGCGCCATGGTAAGCGGTTTCTGTAAAAAGTCTTTTACTTTAGTATGGGTTTTAGCCTTTTTCAAATCGCGCTCGTCATCGGATGATGAGAGAATGTATATTTTATCCAGCGGTGAAGGATTGTACTGATCCAGAAAACACCACCCGTCTTTGTCGGGCATGTACAAATCCAAAAAGATGGTTCGTTTAGGAATGATCAATCCGCTGCTCAGGTAAGCAATAGCAGTATCTACATTCGGAAATGTTTTAATGGGAATGTTGGGGAGGATGCGTTCACATATTTTTTTGGTGATTGCCATCGGTGCAGGTGAATCATCAATGATGCAAATTTCTTCGCTTTCTTTCAGGTTAAATACAGGTTGTGAAATCATGCTGTTATTCATTTTATTATTTACCAACGGGAACGGATGTTGGCACTTCCCCTTTGCCATTATTTAACATGGTTGCATTCTTATCGCTCAGGAATCCGGTTACCTTAAATTCGGTTCTGCGATTGGCCTGATGTTCTTCTTCAGTACATACACGGGTAACAACTTTTCCCTCGCATCCGCAATCATTCACCAATTTTGTTTCTCCGTAACCGATACCGTTTACACGTACTACGTTAATGCCTTTACTCACAATATAATCTGCTGATGCATTGGCGCGGTTATCGGAAAGGGTCATGTTGTACTGGTATGGTGCACGGCAATCGGTGTGTGAACTTAATTCAATAATAATGTCAGGATTCTCTTGCATGAGCACCACAAGTTTATCCAGCTCTTTGGCTGCGCTTGGCCTGATATTGTATTTAGCTAAATCAAAATAGATATTTTCAATTTTGATGGCTCTACCCAGTACAATTTGTTCCAGTTCAAAATCTTTCAGGTAATCATATTCACGTTCAACTATGGCAATACACTTATTACCGGCAGTACTTAATGAAGATGCAGGCTTATTGAAATAACGCACCTTGCTAACATCCATGCTGTAGGTGTGGTCGGCTTGCAAACCCATGTAACGGTATTTGCCATTGGCCTCAACCCTGAAATCGAAAACAGTATCCTGAGCTGTTACATCATAAATCGTGATGCGGGCCCCTTCAACCGGAAGTTTGGTGTCTTTATCTGTTATGGTACCTGCTACAATGCAACCGGGTTTGTAAAGGGGAATAATCGTTATGGGTGTTTCTTCACTGGCAGTAACTTCAATGTTATTTGGAGCATATCCTTCGGCATATCCCGAAACTTTATAGGTTAGCCTGTTTGTAAAACCAACTAAAAACTGTCCGTTATCCGATGAATCAAATCCAGGTTTGGAGGTGGCGTTCAACTGTGTAAGATCAATCCTTGATTTGCTGATGAGTTTGTTGGTAATTCCATCCACCACATGAACAAAAAACGGACTTGCACCAATAGTGATGCGGTAGATATCATCATCGCCCGAACCTCTTCTTCTGTTGGAACTAAAAAATCCGGTATTGGTTCTGGGATTAAAAATCATTCCAAAATCGTCAAAACTGGAATTGGCAGGATAACCGAGGTTGGTAATGATTCCGGTTTTACTTAATGATGTTTTAAACAGATCCAATCCTCCCAAACCGGGATGTCCGTCACTGGCAAAATAAAGTGTATTTTCTTTATCCACGAATGGAAACATTTCATTGCCTTCGGTGTTAATGGGAGCACCAACATTTTCAGGAGTCGACCAATTTCCGCTGCGGTAATAACTTCTGTAAATATCTGTTCCACCCAATCCTCCCGGCATATCGGATATAAAATATAAAACCGAATCACCCGCAGCAATGGTAGGATGTCCTGTAGAGTAATTATCGTTGTTAAACGGCAGCGGTTTAATATTTTTCCAGGTGCTGTCGTTGTTTTTGTATGAGGCCGAATACAACTTGAGTTTATTTACACCGTCTGTGCTCTGTTTGTATTTTCCATCGTTGTAATTATTGCGGGTAAGGATGAGTGAATCCTGATTG
Organism: Bacteroidota bacterium; assembly: GCA_040387195.1. Classification (GTDB taxonomy): domain Bacteria; phylum Bacteroidota; class Bacteroidia; order UKL13-3; family UKL13-3; genus UKL13-3. Next base: position 17,851 of record JAZKEF010000025.1, on the reverse strand, counting down.
CTGAAAAAGGCTAAGGGGCCTTCGTGGTATTTGGTTAACAATGTTTTACTGAACCGTGTTACGTTACCTTCCTGTTTGGTAAACATACCGCTCGTGTCTTTATAGTTAAAGTTGGTATAACCTGCAGTTTTACTGTCATTACTGGTTGTATAAGTGTCATCATCATTGGTAAGCTGCTTCCGCTTTTGATAATTGATGGTGCTGTCAGTTGCTTCTTTAGCGGTTTTAATTCTTGAAGTATCGTTTACATAATACAAATCGAGGAATGCCGATTGGTTCCATTCGAATACACGTTTTACAATTTGGCCTTCATTCCGGTTGGAACAAAAGATCAGTCCACGTTTATAATAAGCAGGACTAAAATCGCTTTGTCCCGAATTGATATTGAGGAGTTGTATGTGAATATTGTTTGAGTCTCTGTAAAAGTCGGGTAGTTTTCCGTAGGCATTGATGAATGCTTGCCCGCGACTGTCAAATGATTTAAGTTTACTGTACCGGGCATAGTTATGGGCGGCTTTGTCGTATTTTTTATTGACAGAAAGCGACTGAGCGTAGTGCAAAAAGTTATCGGCAGTAACCGTATCAAGAACAACAAGGCGGGAATATACTTTCTCTGCATTTACAAAATCATTAACCTTACAATAGGAAGTAGCCAGGTTTTTGAGTGCGCGGATATTGTTAGAGTCATTTTTAACAATTGGAGTGTACGCGTCTATGGCTTCGAGGTAACGGAAGGCCGTAAAGGCCAGCTCGGCATTTGTTTCACGGGTACTGAATACTTTTGAAAATTGAGTCTGGCTGAATACCTGAAACGGCACAACGGAAACAGAAAAAATAAGGAGCATGCAAAAGTGAAACCGGAGAATGTGCTGCTGCAAGTAGTTTTTCATTGGTGCTATTTCCTTTTTATATCTTATTAGAAATACCGTGGAGTAATGATTTTATCCTTCTTATACCCAAATTCGTAACGAAGCATGATTTCGTGAGAACCGGAGTGGAAATAGCGAAGTGCTGTTATGGACTGATCGTAAGCATAACCAACCTTAAAATTAGGAGCAGCCTGCAACTCTACCATTGCAACGGCAGCATCACCTGTTCTGTAAGAAATGCCTAAAGCAATTACATCATACATCCACAGGTTAACATTTGCATCCAGTTGTATCGGAGCTCCTGAAACAACCTTTAACAAGGCGGAAGGTTTAAGTTTAAAATCACTGTTGAGGTTAAACACATACCCTCCCATTAAAAAGAGGTGGTCATATTTATTTACCTGTACCTGTGAACCTGAACTGATTTGGGTATTCAGAAGATTAGGAAGAGATGCTCCCACATAATAATTATCATTGTTCAAAAACAATCCTGCTCCAGCACTTGGAATCATAATGCTGGCGTTTTCCTGAAAGGCTTTATCCGGAACAACAGAAGGAGTACTTGAAAGTCTTACTTGGGCATAATTGGCAGTGAAGTGAACAAAACCACCCTGTAGTCCGAATGATAGGGTAGATTTTTGAAACCGGATGCGGTAGGCGTAACTTCCATAAAATCCGCTGTTGGACATGATCCCGATTTTATCATTAAACACCTGAGCACCTAGTCCAACACGTTTATCTTTAATGGGCATGTCCAAACTGAGTGTGTTGGAAACAGGAGCTCCTTCGAGTCCAACCCATTGTGCACGTGCCAGTCCGGTTATGCTTAATACCTCACGACTTCCTGCATATGCCGGATTAACCGCCATCATGTTAAACATATACTGTGAGTACATTGCTTCCTGCTGGGCAAAAAGAGACCCTGAAGCCAGAAGCAACAGAAAGAAACAGTATCTACTTTTGAGTAACAATGAGTGCATGGTTGTGTTTAGCGTCCTTAACTTTCCAGAAATACCATTTCGTCCGTTTGGGGGAGCGAAATACATTTTGTTGAGTTGTGGTGTGAACGCATTTTTTGGTCTTAACTATCAAACAAAACTAGGTGGGTGGCGGCTAAAGCGCGGGTCCTATTACATTAGTGTTGGCTTTAGTTATACCGATAGCGGATTGTTTTTTCGATAGGGTGATTTAGCGGAAAAATACCGTGGAGGGCCAATAAACAGGCTTTAAATAGGAATTGCGCTTGTTTATCTTGTTTCAAGTAGGTTGGGATAAATTGACAAATAAGACTGGACTTTGCACACTTACATGGGCATAAAATGTGAAACGTGTAGCAAACAAAATGAAGTAACAAGAATCCAATATAACTGGGGAAAATGCGCGATTAACGCCTCCTTTTTATACGAAAGAATCGTCCGTTATTCAAAGTTGTTTAATTCTGTCAAAAGTGAGGGGTTTGGATATAAAATCCCGCACATGAGGGTGCGTTTTTGCCTTGCTTTTATCTTCTTCAGATTCGGAAGAGGAGAGGATATAGATATTGTCGGAAATGGAAGGATTATAGATTTCAAGGAAATTCCATCCGTTTTTTTCGGGCATGTATAAATCTAGGAAAATGGTTCGTTTTTTCAGCATGGCATTCATCAGGTATACGATTGCACTGTCAACATCCGGAAAGGTAACGATAGGTATTGCTGGCAGCAGTTTTTGGCACAGCCTTTTGGTAATGGCCATGGGTACCGGAGAATCATCGATGATACAAATCTCCTCACATTCCTGAAGGGTAACTGAATACGTGTGTTTCATAATTTGTCATTTAAAGGAAAGGTGCAAAATCGCTACTGGAAATTGCACCGTTTCCGGTTACCTGTTAATCGTTATATAGCTTGCCAGTTTATGTTTTTTACCATTGTTATCGGTATACTCCACAATATAGAAGTAGGTTCCATCCGGTACACCCTCACCAATTGAGATGCCTTTTTGGGCTACACCATCCCAACTGTTATCATAGTTGGCATTTTCATATAACAGATTGCCCCAACGATTGTATATCGCAAAGGATATGGTATAACCTTCCGGATTTTCAATCACAAAATAATCGTTCTCCTTATCTCCGTTTGGAGAGAATCCCCCGGGTATGAAAATCTGAGGATTTTGTTTGGAAACATTCCTGTTAATCAGAATCGGTGTAGGCACGTATAATGAATCACCATTTCCTGCACCCGGATCAGGGTCCAAACCATCCTGAGATTTGCGTTCGATCGGTTTGCCGTTTACTTCAGATAATCCACGTAATTCAGCTACATTTTTAAATGTTGTGGTTGTATCTGTTTCCGCAAATTTTACATTCACTGTTAACAGGAAGGTCTCACGCTGTCCAATATCCAGTCGGTTTCCTGCACTTAACATTTCAATATCATTTACCCCATCATAGTTTGGATTGAGGATAAGTGTTCCCTGTGTAGTGAGACTGATTACATCAATAACAGCATTCGGGAACACCGGTTTCAGATCATCTTTCATCTTCACATCAATAATCGGATCATCACCAAAGTTTCCGGCAACAAAGTTGAATGCCAATTCGAATGAACCGTCAGGCATCAGTTCCGATTTGGTAAGTGCTTTTGATAATCCTAAACGTGCAATACCACAGTTGCGATTAACTGTAACACGCACAATATGCAACTCGCGGCTCTCACATAAATTCGAACCTTTAATGGTTACATAATAAAGTGTGTCTTTTGTGATACCACCTGTTGTAAATGTATCACCGGTAGCAATAGGAACGGTAAGTGATGGCAATGCATACCAGGTAAATACAGGATCTGTAATATGTCCGTTCGGAGCAGCACCAAGCTTAGCCGGTTTGCCATAACACACCGTAGTATCATGTGTAATGATCATGGTGTCGGTAGCGTATTCGTTTACGGTGATGGTAATTTTTCGGGCAGTTTTCGGAGTGTTCTCTGCCTTGTTCAATCCTTTAACGGTTACATAATAAACGCTGGTATTAAACAACTGTACAAAATAGGTAGGTGCGCTTCCGATACTTTGGGTGAGCATCGAATCGGTGTACCATGTGAATACCGGATTGATTACCGATGTTGATGAAAGATCAATAATTGCAGTTGACCCTTTACAAATGGTTTGGTCTTGCGCGATGAGATCTGTTGCTCTTGAAAGAACCCGGACATTTGTAATGATTCCTGTTGAGTCGTTTGCCGGGTTATTGTCAAATACTCCTGCAGGTGTTTTTACTTTCACACAATTGGTGATGGTTGGCTTACTGCTAAACTCGGGGTGTACTATCCCCTGCACACTCAATACCAGACTATCACCGGCATTGAACTGCTGACCCAAAGTAAACATTCCCGTAATTGAATCGAAACTACTTCCTGTAGGGAAGTTTGCTGAGAACGACACATTGATTAAACTATCAGGTAAGTACTCAGTGATGTGTATTTTTTCACCTTGCATCAATGATGATACTCCATTGTTCTTAACAGTGATTGTGTATTTAATAGGCTCACCCTGAATGACCGTTGTTTTGTCGGCTGTTTTTTGGATGCTTAAATCAATGATCCGTTTTACCGCTACTGTTGATGTATCTGTACTGTCGCCAGTGAGTTTCACATCCAGTGGTAAACGCACCATCACACGGTTTTTGAGCGAGTCTTTTTTACAATCAAGATCCACTTTTGCTTTTACGGTGAATACAATAGTATGCGTAGGTTTGAAATCATTGTTTAAGATGAGGTTTCCGGTTAACGGATTGTATGTTCCGTTGTAGGTTTGGATTGACATAATTTTCAATGCCGTATCCGGATTGTCAATCATTGAAATCACTTCATTGCTGCGCAATGTTGTAGGTCCGTTGTTGGTAACGGTAATGGTATACGTGAGAGAGTCGCCCGCTGTAACAATTGTTTTATCTGCAGTTTTGGTAACCGTAAGATTTACTAAACGACCCACATTGGTTACAACGGTATCCGAAGAGTCCTTAATAACGGCACTGCCGGTATCAATACCTGATGCGAATGCGATGTTGTTCACAACGCGTGCAGTCATATCGGCCGGAGTGATAATATGGCGTGCTGTAACTATAGCCGAGTCACCTCCAAGGAGTACAGGAATATTGCCATTTGCCGGACTCACAAGGGTAGCATTGTTGTCGACAACATTGATATTTGTGAGGGTAATATTACCGGTATTTTTAACAACCAGGCTATAAGTAATGGTATCACCAATATTGCTGTAAGTTCCTGTAGATGTTACACGTTTCACAACTTCCATTCGCGATACTGCTGGAGGCAATCCGCTACAATTAGGAGTGGCAGGAGGATAACTTAGTGTTAGGGTATCCGAAGGATTTACACTGATAATTAATTTGGCAGCAGGTCTTACTCCGGTGAAACCATCATTGCACTGGCGCCATACACCATTTGTTAAACACCATCCCGGCCATCCGGTTGGGTTACCATTCACATCCGGTTTTGTCCCGGCCCATAGCACAGTGGCTTCAAGTGGGTTTCCTGATGAAGCAGGTAGAATTGTAAGTGGAGAACCATCTCCATTTAACCAGGTTAACTTAACCGGATTAAGGGAGTCAGGTGTAAAGTTAGGAACAACTTTGTAGTGTACATAAGGAACGTCATTGATACAAAGCGAAGATGCAGTAATAGCCAACCCGCGTTTAACTCTAACTATCACCAGTGCTGTATCGCAAATATTATTCGGATCGCAGATGCGGTAAATGACATTGTAAGTGCCGGCCAATGTTCCCGCAGGAATAGTGAGCGACCCCAGAGTGTTGATTGTCAATCCGGCAATTCCTCCATTGTTTACAACTGTGATTGCAACAGTGGCAGGATTGGTAATCCGAAGATTGTTTAAGCTATCATTTAGTAAAACATTTCCAACCACACCACCATATGCTCCGTCAATTGAATCGTTTACAAAATTATCCCAGGTCGCCACAATCATGGTGTTCACTTTCGAAGCAACCTTGGCGGTCGAGTCGCCATGGTTAACAACACCTACAGGTAATTTAACCAATACCGTATTGCGAACCGAGTCGCCAACAAAATTCACATTCACCCTTGCCCTTACAGTTATGATAATAGGTTGAGATATGCTAAAAGGACTTGTAAGAATGAGTGCTCCGGTAACGGGGTTGTATGATCCGTTTGCGGTAGTATAAGTCGATAATGTTAATCCGGCAGCAGGTTGTTCCTGAATGGTTACAATTTCACCTGGATTGATAGTTGTGATACCTTTATTGGTAATAGTAATGGTATAGTTTATAGAATCGCCTGCTGCGACAACAACAGATGGAGTTGTTTTGACAATACCCAAATTAATCCAGCGCTTGATTGGAGTAGTAATGCTGTCGGTCGAATCACCCGGATTAAATACATCGATTGGTAATTTAACGAACACTACATTTTTAATGGCAGTTCCTGTGTATGCAGGGTTCACCAATGCCTTCACACTAAGCAAAAGAGATTGTCCTCTGCTGAATGGGCTGTTTAGGGTAAGCGCACCTGTAGTTGCGTTGTATGCACCATTTGGTGAAGTGTAAGAAAGAATGTTGAGTCCGGCTGCAGGTTGCTCGATAACGGAAACAACCTCACCTGTATTCAATGTAGAAATTCCATTGTGGGTTGCAGTAATCAAATAGGTAATCGTATCACCTGCTGTTATGCTTAAACTATCTGTTGTTTTGGTAATAGCGAGATTGATGATACGGATAAGGCGCGTAGAGGCCGTATCTGTTGAGTCGCCTGAATTTGTTACATCTTTTGGCAATCTCACCAATACGGTATTGCGTATTGAATCAGCAGTGAGGCTTGCATTGATCTTTGCCCGCACATTGAGGGTAATGGACTGACCTTTTGCAATCGGATTATTGAGTGTGAGTGCACCGTTGGAAGGATTGTAAGTTCCGTTAGCAGTATTGTATGATCCAATTACCAAACCGGACTGGGGTTGGTCAAGTATGGTTACAATTTCCCCTGCGTTCAGCGTTGATGGTCCATTATTGGTTAATGTGATTGTGTAGAAAATACTATCTCCCGCAATAGCCAATACTGTTGGTGTTATTTTTTCCACTGCTAGTTTAACACGTCTTACAACAGGTGTGGTAACACTATCCGTTGAATCTCCGTTGTTGATTACATCAAAAGGAAGTTTTACAACCACACGGTTTGTGATACTTGAGTCGGTATATACCGGACTTACTTTCGCTTTTACGGTTAATGAAACGGTTTGTCCGGTTGCAAACGTACCGGACAAAGTGAGTTCCTGGGTAGCGGAGTTATAGGTTCCATTATTGGTTGTATACGATAAAACAGACAACCCTGTTGACGGGAAGTCTTTAATGGTAACAACCTCACCAGTGTTCATTGAAGAAATACCATTATTGGTTACATTAATGGTATAGGTAATACTATCTCCTGCATCCACCGTAGCTAAAGGAGTGGTTTTCTCAACACTCAGGTTCATAATGCGAACAACCGGAGTTGTATCGGTATCCGTTGAATCTCCGGAGTTGGTTATATCAATCGGAAGTTTAACCAAAACGCTGTTGCGAATATTCGGACCGGTATAGCCTGGTGAAACTCTGCCTTTAATATTGAGTTGCAGGTTTTGGCCCGGTTCAAATTTGGCGTTTAATACCAACGCTCCTGTTGAGGATGTATAAACGCCATTTGAAGTATGGAAAGTGGCAAGGGCTAGTCCAGATTGTGGTTGATCAGTTATCGTAATAACCTCACCACTGTCGAGAGAGGATTTGCCATTGTTGGTTACTGAAATGGTGTAACCGATTGAATCTCCTGTTAGCACATAAGGTGTTGTTGCCGTTTTAGCTACAGCCAGCTTAATACTTCTTCCTATTAATGTTGTATCAGCATCGGTTGAATCTCCCGGATTGGTTACATCAACAGGAAGTTTGATGGTTACCTTATTGATTACCGAACTGCCTTTAAAGTTTGGAGCGACTCTGCCGTTAACATTAAATACAATTGACTGAGTCGGACCGAGTTTAGAAGTAAGTGTAAAGATTCCGGTAGCTGAGTTATAAATACCTTTGGTAGTTGTGAACGTGCCAAGGGTAAGGCCTGTTGAAGGTTGATCCGTTACGATTATTACCTCTCCGCTATCTAAAGAAGAAGTTCCGGTATTGAGAAGTGTAATGGTATAGGCAATAGAATCACCTGAAGCAGTGTTCGAGAGATTCGCTTGTTTGTTAAGTGAAACATGAATGATACGGTCTACATGAATGATATCATCATCGGTAGTGTCACCGGTATTGATAACATCTTCCGGAAGCTTAACAATGGCGACATTCCGTAAGGTACTATCCTTATATGTATCCTTCACCTTAGCGGTTACTGTTAATATAACTGTCTGGTTAGTGCTAAATACACTGTTCAGTACCAATTCACCGTTTGTACTGTTATAGGTACCATTGCGGGTGCTATATGAGAGAATGGTTAAACCGGAATCCGGTTTGTCAGTGATGTAGATTTTTTCACCTGTATTGAGGGTTGAAATTCCTGTATTGATTGCAAGAATTGTGTATGTTAAAATATCACCGGCAACAACAGTGGCAGTGCTGGCTACTTTATTAACAATAAGGTTAATTTTCCTCTTAACAGGAGTGGTGTCTGTATCTGTAGAATCACCAGTGTTATTAACCGTAGGAGGAAGTTTTACCAATACCGCATTGTTGATGGTGCTGTCGGCATAATTAGCAGCCAACAGTGCTCTTACTTTTAGCCTTACGAATTGTGTTGGTGCAAATGTATTATTCAGTACAAGGGCTCCGGTAGCAGGATTGTATAAACCGTTAGATGTAACATAAGAACCGATTGTTAATCCTGTTGAAGGATTATCCGTAATGGTAATTGTTTCACCGGTATTGAGTGATGACAAACCATTGTTTGTAACAACGATTTCGTAATCGATGCTGTCACCTGCAATTGCCAGCGGCATCAGTGATGTTTTATGAACCGATAATGAAAGGGTACGGTTTACTTTGGTTGATACCTTAGCTATCGAGTCACCATGGTTAACTACTTTTTTCGGTAATCGTACAACAACCGTATTTCTTACAGAGTCATCCACAAATGTTGCAGCAATTTTCGCAAATGCTTTCAATGCAATTGAGCTACCGGTTTCAAAACGCTTACCTAATGTAAATGCTCCTGTAGCAGAGTTGTATTGCCCGTCATTTGTAGTAAAGGAGTTTACGGTTAAACCTGTTCCCGGTTGATCAATAACTGTTATCACTTCACCTGAATCAAGAGCCGTGATGCCATTGTTTTTAATGCCGATTGTGTAAGAGATCGTATCTCCTGCAGCAACCGTGGCTTTTGAAGCAAGCTTGGTAACAGATAAACTGATCCAGCGACTCACAGGTGTTTCAACCGTATCAGTGGAGTCTCCCGTGTGGGTTATTGTTTTCGGTACTCTCACCACACCAGCATTTGTAATTGTGGAGTCAGCATAACCCGGAATAAGGAATGTTCTTACATTCAATTGAATTGTTTGACCCTTAGCAAAGTTGTTGTTTAACTGAAGCGTATTGTTAGTTGTATTGTATGTACCGTTAGGGCTTGAGTATGAAACAACGCTCATGCCTGCTTTTGGTTGATCGATAATGGTTACCAACTCTCCTGCAACCAGTGATGAAGGTCCATTGTTTGTTACCTTAACAGCATAAGTTGTACTATCACCAGCGGCAATACTTAAGCTATCGGTAGTTTTAATTACGGTAAGATTGACAATACGATGTGTTTTTGTCGCAACGGTATCTGTGGAATCACCATGGTTAACTACACCTTTAGGCAGTTTCACCCAAACAATATTTCTTACTGAGTCACCTACAAAGTCTACAGATACCCTTGCATTGACCTGCAATGATATTGTTTGTCCTTTTGCAAAAGCTCCTGTTAAGGTTAATGCCCCTGTAGTTTGGTTATAAGAACCATTTCCACTTGTTACGGAGTTAATGGTTAATCCGGAAACAGGCATTTCAATAACAGAAACTATTTCGCCTGCATTAAGGGTGGTAATTCCTTTGTTGTGAAGTGTAATCGTATATGAAATGGTATCACCTGTAACTACGGATGCTCTTTGGGTAGTTTTAGTCATGGCCAAATCAATCCATCGTTTGATTTTAGTTGTATCCGTATCACTCGAGTCACCAGTATTTGTTACATCGCCAGGTAATCTTACAATCGCTCTGTTACGTATAGATGAATCAGCATAAGAAGCACTTACGAAAGCCGCTACTTTCAAATTGATTGATTGACCCATACCGAACGAATCGGCTAATACCAGCTGACCATTGGCAGGAGTATATATTCCGGAAGTTGTGGTGTAACGGGCAATTGCTAATCCGGCAGCAGGTTGATCCAGGATGGTTACCATTTCACCGGCCGCTAATCTGGAAGGTCCGTTATTGGTTATCTTAATATTGTAAGTAATACTATCTCCCGCAGTGATGCTTAAGCTATCTGTTGATTTGTCAACAGCAAGTTTGAGAATTCGGCCTACAGGTGTAACTACGATATTGGATACATTGGATATTGCTTTACCACCGGTGTCCATGCCCATTGCAAAAGCAACGTTGGTTACCAGTTTCGGAGTCATATCGGCCATGGTAACAATATGGCGTGCTGTAACAATTGCTGAATCACCTGCAAGAACCTGTGGAACGATAGCATTGACTGGAGCTACAATTGTTGCATTGTTATCAATTACGTTAACGTTTGAAAGTTTAACGTTACCGGTATTTTTTACAACAAGTTTATAGGTTATGGTGTCACCAATATTATGGTATGGTCCGGCAGAAGAAACGCTCTTCACAATTTCCAAACGTGACAATGCAGGAGGGAGTGAACTACAATTAGGAGTGGCAGGAGGGTAACTTAATGTGATCGTGTCGAAAGGATTTACGCTGATGATAAGTTTAGCCGCAGGTCTTACTCCTGTGAACCCGTCATTGCATTGACGCCATACATCATTATACAAACACCAGCCTGGCCAGCTTGTCGGATTACCCAATGAATCAGGTTTTGTACCGGCCCACAATACAGTAGCTTCAAGAGGATTGCCCGAAGTTCCCGGTAATAGGGTAAGTGGCGTTCCGTCACCATTTAACCATGCTAAGTGAACAGGTTTAGCCAAGTCCGGAATAAAATTAGGAATCACTTTGTAATGCACATAAGGCACATCGTTGATACAAACTGAATTTGCAGTTATAGCCAAACCGCGTTTTACTTTCATAGTAACAATAGCAGTGTCACAAATACTGTTGGGATTACAGATGCGGTAGATGGCGGTGTATGTTCCTTCCATTGTACCGGCTGGGATGGAAACATTACCAGCAGCATTAATTACAAGTCCTGCAATACCACCATTGTTCACTACACTAATAGTAACCAGTGAAGGATTTGTTACAGGCAGATAATTTAAGCTATCGTTGGTTAACACACTTCCAACAAAACCTCCTTTTGCACCATCAATAGGTTGGTTGATGAAATTGTCAAAGTTAGCGATAATCGCTGTGTTGACTTTGGTGGAAGTTTTGGCGGTTGAGTCACCATGATTCACAACACCAACAGGTAATTTTACCAATACAACGTTGCGAACTGAATCGCCTGCAAAATTGGTATTAACCCTTGCACGAACATGCAAGACAATAGATTGCGAAGTGGCAAATGCTGTTGTCAACGTTAGTGCACCCGCGCCAGTGTTGTATATTCCATTGGTAGTAGTATATGAAGCAATGGTTAACCCATTACCAGGCTGATCAAGGATGGTAACGATTTCACCCGGGTTAATAGTCGTAATACCTTTATTGGTAACAGTAATTGTATAGCTAATCGAATCGCCTGCAGTAACTACTGATGAAGGAGTTGTTTTGGCAACACTAAGGTCGATCCAGCGTTTGATCGGAGTGGAAACAGAATCGGTAGAATCACCCGGATTGATTACATCAACAGGGAGTTTAACCATTACTGCGTTCTTAATTATGCTACCTGTAAAAGTAGGGTTCACAAACGCTTTAACTGCGAGTGTTACTGATTGCCCCTGCGCAAAAGTATTGTTCAGTGTAAGTGCACCTGTGTTTGAATTATAAGAACCATTGACTGTATTATACGACAGGATACTCAAACCCGAAGCAGGTTGGTCGATGATTGAAACAACTTCTCCGCTTAGCAATTTAGAAGGTCCGTTGTTTGTAACTTTAATTGTGTAGGTAATTGTATCTCCGGCAGTAATGCTTGTGCTGTCCGATGTCTTATCAACCGCTAGTGAAATAACTCGAGGACTTACTGTTAAGTTTCCAGGCTGTAGTGTAATAGTGTAATTAGCAGTTACATCAACATTGCTTCCGTCTTTTATTACAATACTTCCACCAGAAATTACAATTGGATACATTCCTGTTGCAGCAGATTTGTTTGTACCCAAACTGGTAACTGTTGCTGTCTGGATAAACTGATTTGTAACCAGGTTTCCGGCCGTTAGTTTTACACTGCTTGCATTGTTAGTCAGGATAAGAGTATCGAGATATACTTTGGTAGTATCATTAGCTGCAATGGTAACCGGACGAGGAGTAATCATCAAACTATCTTTAATGTATGTCAATGAGTAGTTAGATGATAATGCTAACGAACCTTGACTGATAGCATATTTACCAACGTTCTCACCGCTTGCGCGAACAATCGAACCAGAGAATGAATCGCCACTTACTAAGTTACCCGAAGTAATAACATATGAAAGTGAAGGATCAGCTGAACCGTATACTTTGGTTGTATCATTTGCAGTAACTGTGATTGGACGCGGAGTAATTGTCAACGTGTCTTTGATGAACGTCAAGGTATAGTTCGAAGGCAATGTCAACGAACCTTGGTTGATGATATAGTTGCCAACGTTCTCACCTGTTACACGAACAAGTGAACCGGAGAATGAATCACCCGATTGAATGGTTCCAGATACTACCTGATACGTTAATGAAGGATTGGCATCACCATACGTTTTGGTTTGTTGATCAGCTTTAACCACAATCACTGTTGTGCCGATTGATAAACTATCCTGCACATAAGTAAGAGTGTAGTTATTGCTCAACGACAATGAACCTTTGTTGATGGCATAACGGCCAACACTCTCACCACTCACACGAACAAGTGAACCTGAGAATGTATCGGAACCGATTAAGTTACCGGAAGTAATAGCATAAGTAAGTGCAGGATCAACCTGACCAAAGTTCTTCGCTTTAGGATCGGCTTTAACTGTGATAGCACGAGGTGTGATTGTCAAACTATCTTTAACGTATGTCAATGAGTAGTTAGATGTCAATCCTAACGTTCCTTGATTGATAGCATATTTACCAACGTTCTCACCACTCACTCTTACAATCGAACCGGTAAATGAATCACCATTTACTAGGTTACCCGAAGTAATAACATATGAAAGTGAAGGATCAGCTGAACCGTATACTTTGGTTGTATCATTTGCAGTAACTGTGATTGGACGCGGAGTAATTGTCAACGTGTCTTTGATGAACGTCAAGGTATAGTTCGAAGGCAATGTCAACGAACCTTGGTTGATGATATAGTTGCCAACGTTCTCACCTGTAACACGAACAAGTGAACCAGTAAATGAATCACCCGATTGAATAGTTCCTGATACTACCTGATACGTTAATGAAGGATTAATATCTCCGTAGATTTTTGTTTGGGTATTTGCTTTAACAGTTATAATCCTAGGTGTAATAGTCAAACTATCCTGCACATAAGTTAATGCATAGTTAGAAGAAAGTGCAAGTGAGCTTTGATTGATTACATATTTTCCAACGCTCTCTCCGGAGTCGCGAACAATGGAACCACTGAATGAATCACCGGATACCAACGATCCAGATGTAATTGCATATGTTAGAGCAGGGTCTGCAGAACCAAATACTTTAGAAGTATCGTTGGTTGTAATAGTAACCGGACGAGGGGTAATTGTTAAACTATCATTCAGGTAAACCAGTGTATAGTTTGAAGGCAATACGAGAGAGCCTTTATTTATAGCATACTTCCCTACATTCTCGCCTGATGAACGGGTCAATGAACCGGTAAAGTTATGTCCAGATTGGATAGTTCCTGAAACAATATGGTATGTTAGTGAAGGAGTAGCATCACCATATGTTTTTGTTTTAGCATCGGCTTGTACTACCACAACTGAATGGGTAATTGTTAAGGTGTCTCTTAAATAGGAGAGTGTATAGTTTGGAGATAGTTCAAGTGTTCCCTGCAGAATTCTGTATTTGCCTACATTCTCTCCGGCTACACGAGCAAGACCTCCGTCAAAAGTATCTGTACCAATTAAGTTACCCGCAACAATCTGATAGGTTAAATCAGGATCAACTTGTCCGAATGTTTTTGTGTTAGCATCAGCTTTAACAGTAATTGGACGTGGGGTAATGGTTAAACTATCGTTCTGGTAAACCAAAGTATAGTTAGCCGGTAATGCAAGCGAGCCTTTGTTGATAGCGTATTTACCAATGTTATATCCTGAAGTATGGGTTAATGAACCGGAGAAGTTATCACCAGGTTGAACAAAACCGGATACTATGTGATAAGTTAACGAAGGTGAGGTATCTCCATATACTTTTGTTTTAGGGTCAGCTTTTACTACAATAATTGCATTGTTGATAGTTAAACTATCGTTCACGTATGTCAATGTATAGTTGAGAGATAATGCAAGTGTTCCCTGGTTGATTGAGTACTTCCCGACATTCTCACCTGAGTCGCGAACGATAGCGCCAGTGAATAAGTCACCCGATACAAGAGAGCCATTGATAATTGAATAGGTAAGTGCAGGATCAATCTGGCCGAAGTTTTTCGATTTAGGGTCGGCTTTAACCGTAACCGGACGTGGAGTGATTGCGAAAGTGTCCTTCACATATGTTAATGCATAGTTTGAAGACAATCCAAGTGTTCCCTGATTGATCAAGTATTTACCAACAGTTTCGCCTGACTCACGAATAATAACACCTGTAAATGAATCTCCGGGTACAAGGGTGCCGTTTGTGACTGAATAAGTAAGAGCAGGATTGGATGAACCGTATACTTTTGAAGTATCATTTGCAGTAACCGTGATTGGGCGAGGAGTGATGGTTAGGGTGTCTTTTACAAATGTCAATGCATAGTTAGCAGACAATCCTAACGTTCCTTTGGTAATCACATATTGCCCAATATTCTCACCATTCGCACGGGTAAGTGTGCCAGAGAAAGTATCGGTACCGATTAAGTTACCTGAAGTGATAGCATAGCTAAGTGCAGGGTCAGAAGTACCATAAACTTTGGTAGTATCATTTGCGGTAATTGTAATAGGGCGTGGCGTAATTGTTAAAGTGTCTTTGATAAATGTTAGCGTGTAGTTAGCCGGCAATGTCAAAGAACCCTGGTTGATTAGATATTTGCCAATGTTTTCACCTGTTGTACGTGACAATGTTCCGGTGAAATTATCACCGGGTTGGATCATTCCTGAAACAATCTGATAAGTTAGTGAAGGATTTACCTCTCCATATACTTTTGTTTTCGGATTAGCTTTTACAACAATTGCTGTAGTGCTGATCGTTAAACTATCCTGAACATAATTCAGTATATAGTTAGGAGATATTGTTAGTGTTCCTTGGTTGATTGCATATTTCCCAGCACTCTCACCTGTGGTGCGGATTAAGTTTCCAGCAAAAGTATCGGCACCGATTAAATTACCTGAAGTAATCTGGTAAGTAAGGGCAGGATCGACCTGTCCGAAATTTTTCGATTTAGGGTCAGCTTTAACCGTAACCGGACGTGGAGTAATAGTCAAACTATCTTTCACATATGTCAGTGCATAGTTTGAAGACAATCCCAGCGTTCCTTGGTTGATTATGTATGTACCAACGTTCTCACCTGAATCACGAACGATAGATCCTGTGAATGAATCACCTGATACGAGCGAGCCTGAGGTAATCGAATAGGTTAGAGCCGGGTCGGCAGCACCATACACTTTCGAAGTATCTTTTGCTGCTACTGTAACCGGGCGCGGAGTAATTGTTAAACTATCATTTTGGTATACCAACGTATAGTTAGCTGGCAATGCAAGTGTTCCTTTATTGATGGAGTAACTGGCAACATTCTCTCCGGAAGTGCGGGTTAAGGCACCTGTAAAGTTATGACCGGACTGGATTGTACCTGAAACAACCTGATATGTCAGGGAAGGATTAGATGAGCCATATACTTTTGTTTTAGGATCAGCTTTAACCACAATAACAGAAGGGTTGATTGTGAGTGTATCCTTGAGATATGTCAATGTATAGTTTGAGGATAATTCAAGGTCTCCCTGAATGATCCGATATTTTCCAATGTTTTCTCCACTGATCCGAGCAAGCCCACCTTCAAAACTATCAGTGCCAACTAAGTTTCCAGTAACAATATAATAGGTTAATTCCGGATCCACCTGTCCGAATGTTTTCGATTTCGCATCAGCTTTAACGGTAATGGGCCGCGGAGTAATGGTTAAACTATCGTTTTGGTATACCAAAGTATAGTTAGCAGGTAATGCAAGTGTTCCTAGATTGATAGCGTATTTGCCAATGTTATCGCCCAAGGTATGGGCTAATGAACCAGAGAAACTATCACCTGATTGAATGATTCCGGATACAATATGATAGGTTAATGCTGGAGTGGTATCACCATATACTTTTGTTTTGGCATCAGCTTTTACTACAATAGTTGCAGCATTAATAACCAAGGTATCTTTGATGAATGTCAATGTATAATTGGCCGACAATCCGAGCGTTCCCTGATTGATTAAATATTTACCAACGTTCTCACCTGAGTCGCGAACGGGTGCACCACCAAATGAGTCACCGGATACAAGCGAACCTGAAGTGATGTTATAAGTTAGAGTAGGGTCAACCTGACCAAAGTTTTTAGTTTTGGGATTTGCTGTAACTGTGATAGAGCGAGGGGTAACTACAAAGCTATCTTTCACATATGTCAATGCATAGTTAGCAGACAATGCAAGTGAACCTTGGTTAATAACATATTGACCGGTATTTTCTCCGCTTACCCTTGCAAGTGTTCCAGAGAATACATCTGTACCAATTAAGTTTCCTGAAGTTATTGAATAAGTTAGAGCAGGATCAGAACTACCATATACTTTTGACGTGTCGTTAGCCGTAATAGTAATTGGGCGTGGAGTGATTGTTAAACTATCATTCTCGTAAACCAATGTGTAATTAACTGGTAATGCGAGTGAACCCTTATTGATTGAGTAGCTACCAACATTCTCTCCAGAAGTCCGAGTTAACGATCCGGTGAAGGTATCACCCGTTTGGATAATGCCTGATACAACATGATACGACAATGAAGGATTCGATTCTCCATATACTTTGGTTTCCGGGTCAGCTTTTACAATAATCACTGTTGTGCTGATTGTCAGACTATCAGTTACAAAAGTCAGTGCATAATTAGAAGATAGTGAAAGTGATCCCAGGTTAATTGCATACTTACCAACGTTTTCACCTGCGACACGCATAATCGAACCGGAGAAAGTATCAGTACCGATTAAGTTGCCTGATGTCACTTGATAAGTTAACAACGGATCAGCCTGACTGAAATATTTGGCTTTAGGATCAGCCTTCACCGAAAGCGGACGAGGTGTGATAGTCAAACTATCTTTTATATATGTTAATGTATAGTTCGAAGACAATCCAAGTGAACCCTGACGGATCACATACTTGCCGATATTCTCACCTGAGTCGCGAACAATAGCTCCTGTGAACAGATCACCCAAAGCGAGCGAACCTGAAGTCACCACATATGATAATGCAGGATCGGTGTTACCATACACTTTGGCAGTATCGTTTGCAGTAACAGTAATCTGACGAGGTGTGATATCCAATACATCACTTTGGTATACCAATGTGTAGT
>JAZKEF010000024.1:0-23379 GCA_040387195.1 Bacteroidota bacterium | reverse complement strand
TTTTTAGGGTTTCCCAAATTATATAGAAGTCTGATTGCATCTATCAAAGCTGTCTTATGACTTCCATTTTCTCCAATTATGATATTTAGCTTGGAGTCAAAAGCGAATTCTTGGCTTTTGATTCCCTTAAAGTTTTGTATTATGACTTTGGATAGATACATCTGTTTAAGTTTATTGTTGTGTGTCGTTCAAGCCTTGCAGCACTTATATGCGCTATAAACATTTGCCGCTCTCTCCAATATAGGTATATAGGCGCATGTTTATAGCGGATATTTTTACATGTTTAAACGGGCTCCCCCCCTCAAATCAAAGATAACCGAAATCCCACCCCCTGTATCCCATTCCTAAAAATTGGTCCTTTAGTACCAATGAATAACACACATCTGCCATTTACATCCTGTTTTCTACCATACGTTTTGTTTTCCGTTAAAGCAACAAGCCGGGAAATTTGGTGTTTCGGTAAGCAGGTATTCCGTTGTGGGGTTCTTCCTTCCTCATTTTATTGGCCTTTGTCTGAAAATGCTCCAGGACAGACACCCTTCATTCAACACCCCCAACAGAACCGGAAAAACCGGAACCACAGCAGTGAATAACATAACTTGTTAAGGAAAAAGCAGAGTGGGTTATGAAAAAAGCAGGAACGGAATAGGAAAAAGCTATTGTGGAGTAGCAAAAACCTTATGTAAACATGTGTAAAACACAATCGATGCTGTTTTGGACATCAACGTTGTACAAAAAAACAGGGTGGAGTAAGAAAAAACAGCAGATTTGAACCAAAAAACATGATCCGAGTAGGTACTTCGATGAACTCAGTATTACAAACTATTTTACTTCAGGAAAAAACAGAAGTGATTGACAAAAAAACAGGAGTGATTGTGTTTCAAACAGCATCACTTCAGGAAAAAACATGAATGATCCTGTTTCAAACAGGGATGATTGACAAAAAAACAGGAGTGATTGTGTTTCAAACAGCATCACTTGGATCTGTTCCATAAACTGTGTCAGTTAATGTTGATTCAATCCGGTCTTCTTGATTACAGGTTCAGATTAGTAATGCAAGTCACAGACTTGAATGTGTGCATTGTTTGAAGTTACAAACTTCAAACAGCAGGGGCATCCGGCTTCGAGGATCAAATATCAAGGATCTGTTCCATAAACTGTGTCAGTTAATGTTGATTCAATCCGGTCTTCTTGATTACAGGTTCAGATTAGTAATGCAAGTCACAGACTTGAATGTGTACATTGTTTGAAGTTACAAACGTCAAACAGCAGGGGTTTTGGGCATCAACGTTGTACAAAAAAACAGGGTGGAGTAAGAAAAACAGCACCCGTTGGCTTCGGCTCCGCTCAGCCATCGGGTGCTCAGCCATCGAGCACAATTGCAGAGGGGTTGTCGTTATAACAATTATTAATCTCAAATAAGGACTACCGTTGGCTGAGCGGTCCGATAGTTATCGGACGAAGCCAATGGCAACCGGAATGATGGATCTTAACTCTTTCGAATTTCGGATTTAAGTATTCGAATTTCTTTTGTGCAGCTATTTCAAAATAAGCTGCTTAAAACTTACCCCATATCCCGTAAACGAACCTGTAGCTCCCGTTAAATTGGATTTGAGTATTGCCGGAGTGGAAAAGGGATTGCCACTGTTGCTTGCCGAACCGAAGGATTGCCAGAATAAAAATTCCTTGCGCCCTATGGTAGAGAAGTACAGGTTGATGGTATCCATTTCTTCAAAGCCTCCTGCAAAAGGGTAGGTGCGGTCCACACCATTTACCAGTGCATCATCAAAGGTGCGGTAGGTATCGGCATTACCCCATCCTATGGCCAGCGAGTCGCCACCTTTTTTTAAGGCAATGCGGTAATTGTTTTGCTCAGGTGGATCGGTGAAACTGAAACTCAGAAGTGCATTGCGCAATCCTTTTTTATTTGGCTCACCGGTAATTTCATAATACATGGAAGTGATGGGAACAACTTTGGGGATGTAGGTATATCCTTCCACCCTGCGTCCATCAGTAAGCGTAATGTCAAGTTTGTAAGCAGTATTTTCTTTGCCCATAAAAAACGGATTGAAATAAATACCGTTTACATATTGTAAGAAGCGGGCAATGCTATCGGGTACCGGAATATTTACGGAGCCAATGCTGAACAACTGCACCCTGTTTGCATCCAGGTAAAGTGTATCGGTGCCTACTACCGTACCTTCATAAATATAAACCGTAGCACCTTCAATACCACCAAGGGTAAGGTCGGGAGTAAAATAGTCAATGCTGGTGGTTAAAAATACGTAGTTCAAAATTGGGGAGTATTGGTTAATGGAAGCTTCCACCACCAATACGGGTGTGCTTGGATCAACATCAATGTCAATCTCTTTTTCGCAACCTGCAAAGAGGAAAACAAAGCAGCACCAAACGATGATATGTTGAATGAATTTAGCCATTGTTAAAATTTAAAGTTCCATGCCACCGCAGGCAGGATGGGAAATAAATACACCATGTATGCTTTGACTTCCTGCTTCTCTATATCAGGAACAAAGTACACGAAAAAAGGATTGGCCCGGTTGTACAAATTGTAAATGGAGAAGTTCCATGACGATTCCCACTTCTCTGTTTTTTTATGTGTATACGTAAAGGAAACATCTGCCCGGTGATAAGAGGGAAGACGGTAGCTGTTAATTTTATCGTACAGATCGATGAACACAAACTTGGGTTCGTTTTTCTGTGCATCATACCCAACCCTGAAAGGCATGCGTCCGGTAGGAAGTGTGATGGCATTGCCTGTTCCAAATACAAACACAAAATTGAAATTCCATTTTTTACTGATCTGGTGACTCAGCACAAACGACATATCATGTGTGCGGTCGTATCGGTAAAAAAAGGCATTGCCATTGTTCAACTCATCAAATTGCCGAGTGGTTTTGCTCCACGTGTATCCGATCCAGCCCGAAGTACGTCCTAGTTTTTTCTTGAAGAAAAACTCCAGCCCGTAGGATAATCCCTGACCGGCAATCACTGCACTTTCCAGGTTCTGGTTAAAAAACAATTGAGTGCCTGGTTTAAATTCGATCTGGTTATACATCGGTTTGTAATACGCTTCCACCGATGCTTCGTATTCGTTTTGTTTAAAGTTGCGGTAATACCCTGCAGCATATTGAAATGCTTGCTGTGGTTTTACTTTTTGCGAACTCGGGATCCACAGATCGGCAGGAAAAGCCGCCCCCGATGTGGTGGCGAGATTTAAGAACTGGTAGGTTTGGGTGAAGGATGCTTTGATGGAAGATTCTTCGTTGAGCAGGTACGTTCCGGCAAGGCGGGGTTCCAGTCCGTGGTAAAACGAAATGCTCTCCAGTGTTTTCCATGATTCACTCTCACCGGTTTTTAAATTGCTTTCATCATACTGGTAACGTGTATACGGACCAATCTGGTTAAAGGCCACATACCGCAACCCGATATTAAATGTAAACCTGTGGTTCAGCTTCCATTCGTCTAATACATACAGTGCGTACTCGTTGGCATACTGCCTGTCTATTTCCTGGTTAATTTGGGTAGAACCTAAATTACCATTGGCAATACCGGGAATAAAGGTGTGAAAGGTATATTGTCCGCCATACTTAAGCAGGTGTTTGGATGAAACAGTATGTTGCAGGTCGTACTTGAGGTTGATATCCCGGATACCGCTGCTGGCAACAAACTTCGCTTTAAAGTCGCCCAGTCCGAACGTAAACTCATTGTTCAGATCATACCGGTTGTACACCACCACCAGGTTGGAAAATAACTTTCCTGAAAAAACATGGTTCCACCGGAAAGCAGCCATGGTGTTTCCCCAGCTGATGTTAAAACTTACTTCCTTGTTTTGCGGACTGGTAAATGAAAAGATATCACGCCCGATATATCCTGAAAAAAACAGGCGGTCTTTATCCGAAAGCACAACATTGCTTTTAAGATTAAGGTCGAAAAAATAATAACCGTTGCCTCTGAGGCTATCAGCAATAAAAGGTTTCACCAATGCATCAATATACGTTCTGCGTCCCGATACAATGAAGGAGCTTTTGCCTTTAACAATGGGACCTTCGGCAGCAAAACGTGAAGCGATGGTACCAACACCACCTGTAAAGCGATACTTCTGGTTATTGCCCTCTTTTAAACTCACATTTAAAATAGAGGAGAGGCGACCACCATAATTGGCAGGCATGCCTCCTTTGATAATTTCCACATTGCGCACTGCATCAGCATTAAACACCGAGAGGAATCCAAGTAAATGGGAGGGATTATAGATTACACCTTCATCCATGAGCACCAGGTTTTGATCCGGGCCACCACCACGCACGTAAAATCCGGTACTGGCCTCACCTCCTGATTTGATACCGGGAAGCAGGGTAATAGCCTTGAGCACATCGGGCTCACCCATAATCACAGGAAGTTGTTTGAGTTGTTCGCCCGAAATTTCCAACCGGCTCATCTCTGTACTTTTTACGTTACGGTCGGTACGTTCACCGGTAACAATCACCTCATTGGTTTCAACGTTTCGGGTAGCCATCGAAGCATTGATGGTGATGTTGCGGTTGAGCTCAACGGTAATCTCCTTTTGTACAAAACCTAAATATGAAAATACCAGAACGTAAGTTCCGGCAGGGAGGGTAATATTAAAAAAACCATATTCGTTAGCGGCAGCACCGTGTGGAGTGTCTTTCACTTTTACGGTGGCACCAATCAACGTTTCGCCATTGGTGGAGTCTTTTACATAGCCGCTTATAGTAAACCGGGATTGTTGCGCATGCAGTGTTTGCAGGCAACTCAGGCAAAACAGCAGAAGAAGGGTACGGTAGAAAAAAGACTGCATAAATGATTATAGAACAACTAAACGCTGATATCCGCAAAATAGTTTATTCCCGCGATTAATTCGCTGCCTTCGGCCATTTCACTTCGTGAAGCTCAGGCAGCTTGCATTGTGCTTTTAACTTCCTACTTCGCAAATCTCAAATTTTTTTCGGCATTCCGGAGGCCTAGCCTGATCCCGCTGAAGGCGGGATCAGGCTGACAAGCTTCCAACTTTGCATCCTCCATCGTCCAACCTCCATCTTCCAACCCTGCTTCTCCCGCCTACAGCGGGACAGCATGACACTCTTCCAACTTCCATCCTCTAACCTCCATCTTCCAACTTCTCACTTCGTAATTCTCAATTCGTAAATCTCAAATCAATTTCCCTTCCACCTGAGGCTTTCCAGCATTTGCACAATATCTGTTTTCAGGTAGGTGAGTACGGGAGCTACCGAATCGTTGTCGGTTTTGGTGTTGAAGTATAAGGCACCGCGTATAAAATGGTGCGTGCTGTCGAGTACGTAAAACTGAAAATTGCTTGCGGTGTTGCCACTCAGTTCGTACAACATACCTTGGATGTATGCATTCCCGATTTGTGTTTCATAGATCTCATCTGCTTTGATGGTGTGTTTGTAAACCAACGTGCGTGCGTCTTCGGTGAGTTTCATCAGCTCGGCCTCATTGGCAAATGATTTATAACTCAGGTGAAGCGTAGCTCCAAATGGACCGTAGTTTACATTGTACCAGCATTTTTCGGCACTGGGGTGATTGTCCGGTTCTACGGTTACATAAGAAGGAATTTGCATGCTAAATCCACAGTCGGAAGAATAAGTGGAATACTTTTTTTCTTTGGGAAACTCGATGCGCTGGAATCCGCGCGGTTTGGGTGTATAATCATCTTCACACGAAACAAACAACATTCCCGAAACGAGCAACAGGCAGGCGGTGGTGAACCCACGCAATATATTACGCATGCATTCCTCCGTTCCTGATCACTTTAATCCGTTTGATCTTTCGTTTGTCAACCGCTTCAATCACAAACGTAAATCCGGCAATCGTAATTTCTTCTCCCTGATCGGGCAGGTCGCCCGATATTTCCAGCAACATACCACCCACGGTATCTGCTTCATTGCGAATCTCATCAAACGTGTCGGTTTCAACTTCCATTACCTTACACATATCATTAATAAGTGTTTTGGCTTCGAACACAAATGTGTTATCGTCAATGCGCGAGTCAATGGTTTCCTCTTCATCAAACTCATCATTGATCTCCCCGAAAATTTCTTCCAGGATATCTTCCATCGTCACAATCCCGGAAGTACCACCAAACTCATCTACCACAATGGCAAGGTGAACCCGTTTGCTTTGAAACTCTTTCAGCAGGTCGTCAATTTTTTTACTCTCCGGTACAAAATAGGGTTTGCGAATCAGCTTGAGCCACTCAAAATCATTCGACTTATGCATGTGGGGTAACAGGTCTTTAATATACAATACCCCGATGATCTGATCGAGGTTATCACGGAAAACAGGAACACGCGAGTATCCCCAGTCATTGAGCTTATCCAGCAGTTCGATGAAACTGATGGTAGCATCCAGCGCACTCATATCAGGACGCAGGCGCATGATCTGTTTAACGTTAATATTACCAAAGTTTACAATCGACTTCAGGATGAATTTCTCCTGTTTAGGGGTATCCGCTTCGGCAGTCATATCAATAGCGTGCGTCAGTTCATCCACCGAAATGATATGTCCCTTTTTGGTAATCCGTTTATCAATCACTGAAGTTGATTTTTCGAGTACATATACAAAAGGTGTAAACAGTTTGCTCAGGAAAAACATGGGAATAGCCAGCCAGTGGGCAAGCTTCACATTATTTTGCGAAGCATATATTTTAGGCATTACTTCACCGAACAATACCAATAGGAAGGTTACCAGGATTACTTCAAAAAAGAAACCCAGCAAATGGTTTCCTTCAAAATTGAAGAGGATGCCAAGGAACAATGACGATACCATAACCATGGCAATATTAGTAAAGGTGTTGGCAATTAAAATGGTGGCAAGGAGTTTTTTAGGGCGGCTCAGTAAATATTGTGCATAGCTTGCGGCACGGCCTTCTCCTTCGGTAAGCAGTTCAATTTGTATTTTGGATAAGGAGAAATAAGCATTTTCCGAACTGGAAATGATGGCCGAACAGGCGATGAACAAAACGGCAAGTAAGCCGCATATCACTGCTGTAGCAATAGCAGCAGGTTCGAGTGTGTTTAAAATAGATACCACCAGTAACGTGGTATTGTTGGACGGAGGTTCTCCGGTTGTTGATTCCAAAATATAGTTATTACGTTAAACAATATCAGAACGGGAGATCATCTCCCAATTCCGGTGACTGATTCGGTGCTGCAATCGGTGGTATGCCGGATGTATTTTCAGCATCCTGATTTCCACTTTTTGCGCCCAGCAAGGTAAGGGTATTGGCTCTTATTTTTTTACCTAAATGTTCATTGCCATCCTTATCCCGCCATGCTTCCGATTTTATTTTTCCTTCAATATATACCAAAGAACCCTTTTTCAGGTATTTCTCGGCAATTTTAGCAAGCTGGTCCCACATTTCAATATTGTGCCATTCCGTTTCCACCTTGCGCTCCCCGTTTTTATTGGTAAACACTTCATTGGTGGCCAGTGTAAAATTGGCAACCACTTTCTGGTTATCAAAATACCTCACTTCGGGGTCTTTTCCCAAATTCCCCACCAGTATCACCTTATTCACACTCATGTTACATGCCGCTTATTTACCCTGCAAGGTATGATAATTTAAAAATTTGTCAAACAGGCGGTGCACCGCATATTGATGAATTTCGGAAACAGGAACGGCAATATAAGATGAATCCGAAGGTTTAAATGAGTTGGGTACCTGCACTGCCCAAAAATTGGCATAAATGGTTTGATGGGTAAGTTGGTGTTTTACGGCAAAAACCTTGTCGGCAGTGTGTTTCCCTGAAAAAAGATTCCGGTAAGCCGGCAGCGAAAAAAGTGTTCCGTTATCCAGTTCAGTGGGCGTTTCGATAAAAGGAGGTTCAAATAAATTGTGCCAGATGCGTTCGTTTACCCGCTGTTTGATATATGTTTTTCCGTTGTGGTTGATGAAGAAAAAATGCAGGAACCGCTCTTTGGGTTTTTGTTTTTTGAGTTTAACAGGAAGCTCAGTTATGCGTTTATGTTTATAAGCCTCACACTGCAGGCGCAATACACACTCCCCGCATTTGGGGGCAGCAGGTTTACAAACGATAGCCCCCAGTTCCATTACAGCCTGGTTGTATAGGGCAGGCGACCGGGTATCCATAATTTCTTGAGCTAGCTCGGCAAACAACTTTTTGCCTTTTGTACCGTTAATGGGCTCGCTGATGCCGAATACCCTTGCCAGTACGCGGTACACATTTCCATCTACCACGGCTTTGGGTTCATCAAACGCAAAAGAAGCAATGGCAGCTGCGGTGTATGGCCCTATTCCCTTAAGCTCTATGAGCCCGTCATGTGTATCCGGAAAAACTCCGTTGCAATCCTTCGCCACAATGCGGGCGGTTTGAAGCATGTTTTTGGCCCGGTTGTAATACCCCAACCCCTGCCACAGTTTCATTACATCGTCATCTTTAGCGGCTGCCAATTTTTTTACAGTAGGATATTTATCAGCAAATTTAAGGTAATAAGGCAACCCCTGTTCCACCCGGGTTTGTTGAAGGATAACCTCCGAAAGCCATATCAGGTATGGGTTTCGGGTGTTTCGCCAGGGTAAATCCCGTTTGTGTTCCCTGTACCAATTAACTATAGGTAAAACTGCCTTCATCGTTGGGCAAAAGTATGGGTAAAAGATTTTTTTTCATTGTGTTATATATTTTGTTCTGAAATACATACATTTGCCACCCCATTAAAAAAGTGGGGAAACAGGAAACAAATAGTTGATACTTAAATCTTAACATCTTAAATATCTTATAAAAATGACAAAAGCAGAAATTATTGCAGAAATCTCAGCAAAAACAGGAGTAGAAAAAGCACATGTACAAGAGTCAGTTGAGTCTTTCTTCAAAGTAGTAAGAAATGCAATGGTAGACGGTAAAAACGTATACTTCCGTGGGTTTGGTAGTTTTGTGATCAAAAAGAGAGCAAAGAAAATTGCACGTAATATTTCTAAAAACACTGCAATGGTTATCGATGAGCACTACATTCCTAGCTTTAAACCTGCAAAAACATTTGTAGACAAAGTAAAGAAAAGTGACACGGTAAAATCAAAAGCAGCAAAAGCAAAACAAACTGCTTAATCGTTAGATGTCTTTGAAACGCAATCAACTTTTACTTCTTGCAGCCGTAGCAGCCATTGTGGTATTCTTTTTTGTAAAGGGATACAAAACTCCGGAAGGCACGCCAGCAGAAGGTTCGGCAACAGTAGCAATGGCATTTGATGCCGAAAGTTACAAGGCAGAACAGGTAAAAGCCCAACCGGCCGCCATGCAGCAACGCCTGTCGGAAATGGAGAAAGCGGATAAAACAAAACCGGGGTTACAGGACCTCATCGTTCTTTGGGACTCGCTCAACAATCAATTCATATCAGCCCATTACATGAGCCGGTATGCCGAGATGGAACCAACCGAAAAGAATTGGTTTGCAGCGGGTTCAAAATATTATACCTTTGCCAGCCTTAGCAACGACAGCATCATGATAAATGAGGCTGCCAAAAAAGCGAAAGGCGCCTTTGAAAAGGTACTCACCATCAATCCAAACAACCTGGATGCACAAACAGCCGTAGCGGTTATTTATGTTCAGATTGACCAGGATGTGATGAAAGGAGTTGGATTGCTGAAAGATGTGGTAGCCAAGGATTCGAATAATATACAGGCAATATTTACGCTGGGTATGTTATCCATCCAATCGGGCCAGTTCGACAAAGCGCAGGAGCGTTTCGAAAAACTCATCACCATTCAGCCGTTTAATCCGGAGTATTATTTCTATTTGGGTGAAGTATATGCCAAAGCGGGGAATACCCAAAAGGCTATCAAAACGTATGAAACCTGTAAAACCTTATTGAAAGATGAGGCAGCAAAAAAAGAAATCGAATCCTTAATTAATAAACTTAAAAATATTTAAAACTATGCCAAGCGGAAAAAAAAGAAAACGTCATAAAATCGCAACACACAAGCGTAAGAAACGTCTAAGAAAAAACCGTCATAAGAAAAAATAATTCTTAGTATTCTTATTACTAATAAGTATTCAATACCGCGCTGTAATCGTACTTCGCGGTATTGCTGTATTTAATTGTATTGAATTGTGAGTAGTGAATTAATTATCAATGCCCACCCGGGTGGTGGCGTTGAAATTGCACTCCTGCGCGATAAAAAAATCATCGAACTCCACCAGGAGCATGCCGAAACAAGTTTTGCGGTAGGTGATATTTATTTAGGCAGTGTAAACAAATTAATGCCTGGACTCAATGCAGCATTTATAGATGTAGGACACGAGAAAGATGCATTTTTGCATTACCTCGACCTCGGACCACAAGTTAAAAGTCTCCAGAAGTTTGTGCGCAACCTGCGTGGAAATGCCAAAATGGAACCGTGGCCCAGACAATCGGAAAACGAAGCTGATATTGAAAAAACAGGAAAAATAGGACAGGTGCTCAACCGCTTCCAGCAAGTTGTGGTGCAGGTGAGCAAAGAACCTATTTCGAACAAAGGACCTCGTTTATCCTCCGAACTTTCATTGGCCGGGCGCTTTGTGGTGCTTATGCCTTTTGAAGACAGCGTATCCATTTCCAAAAAAATTGTGAAAATGGACGAACGCAACCGGTTGAAAAAAATGGTACACAGCATTAAACCGAAAAACTTTGGTGTAATTGTACGTACCGTAGCCGAAGATCAGCCTATTGAAGACATTGAAAAAGACCTGAAGGATCTGATCGGTAAATGGGAAACCATGTGCGACCAGTTGCGCACCGCTAATCCTCCTCAGAAAATTTTGGGTGAAAGTGACCGTTCACTAACCATCATCCGCGACTTGGTAAATGATGATTTTACCAATATCTACGTAAACGATGGTTACCTGTTTAATCAGGTAAAGGACTATGTAAAGTCGAAGTCACCACAGCTCGAAAAAATTGTAAAGCTGTACAATGGCAAGGCTCCGATTTTTGAACACTTTCAGATCGATAAACAGATCAAGGCATCTTTTGGTAAGGAAGTAAACTTTATCGGAGGCAGTTACCTCATCATCGAGCATACCGAAGCTTTACATGTAGTAGATGTAAACAGCGGAAGCACCAAAGGGAAAGAGGTAAACCAGGAAGAAAATGCACTGCAGGTAAACCTGGAAGCAGCAACCGAAATTGCCCGCCAATTGCGCCTGCGCGATATGGGTGGAATTATTGTGGTTGATTTTATTGACCAGAAAACTCCCGGTAACCGCAAGCAGGTATACGAACGCTTAAAGGAAGAAATGAAAAGTGACCGTGCACGGCACAAAATTCTTCCGATGAGTCCTTTCGGTTTGGTACAGATTACCCGCCAGCGTGTACGCCCTGAAATGAGTGTGGTGACTACCGAAAAATGCCCAACCTGTAAAGGGACGGGTGAAATCACTTCAAGTATTGTAATCACGGAAGAGATTGAAAATAACCTGCGTTATTTTATTCAAAACCTCAACATGTCAGGTATCACACTCGAAGTGCATCCATACATAGCAGCTTACTTAAAACAAGGATTTTTAAGTTCAACCCGCTTAAAATGGCTGTTGAAATACCGCAAATTTGTCAAGATAAAAACCGTGAATTCACTGCATTTTGGTGAATACAGGTTCTTAAATGCAAACGGAGAAGAGATTAAGGTGTAGCCATTGGCTACACCTTTTTTGTTGAAAAAAGGGCTTATCCGTAAGGGTATTCAATCCAATAATCAGCGTCATCTGCGGAATCTGCGGGAGCATATACCTCGCGACAGATTGCCGGTTGACACTATTCCAACTAGTGAGTCTTTTGTGATTGATCTTCCCCAACTTTAGACTCAGTCTTAATTTAAAAATCGCTTATTTCGTAATCAAAGAATTGTAACGTTATGCTCATACCTAAAAAGATTGAAACCGCTTTAAATAATCATTTAACACTCGAAATGGCTGCTATCTATCATTACCTTGCTGTTGCGTCATGGTGCGATGCCAATGGGTATGAAGGAGCATCTGCATTTTTTCATAAACAAAGCATGGAAGAGCAATTGCACTTTATGAAATTTTTCAACTACATCAACCAGGTAGGCGGGCATGCACATGTTCCCGAGTTGAAAAAGCCACAAACCGCTTACAAAAGTTTGTTGGAAACATGCCAGAAGTCATTGGATGCCGAACACCGCGTTACACAATCCATCTACAAACTGATTGAATCGGCCCGCAAGGAAAATGACCACGCAACCGAAGCTTTTCTGAAGTTTTTTGTAGATGAACAACTGGAAGAAGAAATGCAGTTTAGCAGGTTGATCGACCGCATTGATTTGATTGGTGGCGGCCCTCAGGCCCGTTATTATACCGATAAGGAATTTGAAAAAATGGCCACAGCAGCAGCCGGAGCTCCAACCGGTAAATAGTAGTTGTTTGAGGTAATGGATAAAAAATTGAGGTGTAGTTGTTAACTACACCTTTTTTGTTTCAGGTGAAAAGTTATATTTGAACTAGGCTTATACATCACGCTATGCGATTTAAACATCTACTCCTTTTTATTGCGGTTGCTTTTCTGGCTTCCTGCGTCTCCCAACGTAAATATAATGACATGTATGCCCTTTGGGTGTATACCGATAGTCAGTATCAGATGCTCAAAAGTCAGAACATCCTGAAGTCACGCAACAATTGCGATAATTTTATAGGTGAAATAGATCGTTTACGTAAGGATTCTGTAGCCGCAGATTCTATTTATAAAGCATATGTGGCCTTAACTGAAAACGATAAAGCCAACCTGCGTGCCGAATTGCTTAATCAGTCTTCACGATTAACCCTATCGGCAGCGAAAATTGCCGACCTGGAAGCAGCATTGTTCAAAAAGGATTCGATCATGAAAGCTACCCGCACGCGTTTAACAGCTGCCTTGGTAGGGTTTGCCGATAAGGGTGTGAATGTGCATGTGGTGGGAGGTAAGGTTTACATCTCACTCGATGAGCGTTTATTGTTCCAGTCGGGAAAAATTGATGTGAACGAAGGAGGAAAAACAGCATTGACCGAAATTTCCAACGCCTTAAATCAGGATTCAACAACTGTATTAACCATCGAAGGGCATACCGATGATATTCCATATAAAGGAAAAGCGTATAAAGATAACTGGGATATAAGTGTGTTGCGTGCTACTTCTGTGGTGCGTTACATGCAATCTTCAGGAATCAGGTCCGATCGTTTTATTGCATCAGGTCGTGCAGAATTTTTACCGATCGACCCGGCTCAGACTCCAGAGGCTCGTAAAAAGAACCGCAGGATTGAGATTATTGTAACGCCTAACCTGGATGAGATTGCCAAATTATTGGAATAGGCTATAATTGGAAAGGCCGATTAGCAATCTGATTGCTAACCGGCCCCTGAATTTTATCCAATGAAAAAAGTATGATGCTTACTTTATAATAAGAATGATGCCAAAGTGGGGGTATTAAAGCATTTTATTTTCAATTTATTTAAAATCAATGAGTTAAATATTGGCTTAAACTGGTACTTTTCTTCTTTGACCAGTAAAAGATACATCTGTACAGTTTTTTATATACACAATGGACATTACCCTCAAGGAATCACAGCAAATAGTAGATAACTGGATTAAAACCAATGGAGTAAGGTATTTCAACGAACTCACCAATACGGCTATTTTAATGGAAGAGGTAGGGGAAGTGGCCAGAATTATGTCCAGAAAGTATGGGGAACAATCCTTTAAGGAATCGGATACAAAAGTAGACCTGGGTGATGAAATGGCGGATGTATTGTTTGTACTGATCTGCCTTGCCAACCAAACCGGGATTGATCTCACCGAAGCCCTGCAAAAAAATCTTGATAAAAAGACCAACCGCGATAAAGACCGGCACCATAATAATGAGAAGTTGAAATGATCTCTAAATATTAGAGTGGTTTGTTTAAAACTTGATAACAAAGTCTGTTAATAGACAGATAATTTGCATAACAAACTATTTTTATGGAAGATAATGCAGCACATGCTCTTGAGGGATTGGTTTTAAAAGATAAATGGAAAGTAATCCGAAAGCTTACCCCTGGGGCTAGTGCAACTGGAGGTTTTTTTAGTGTTTCATACATAGTATCTGACGGAGAAAATGAAGCATTTCTAAAAGCATTAAATTTTAAAGCTTTTTTTAGTTTATTTAAAGGAAAGTCTGTAATCGAAATATTAAACGAACAAACAAACGCCTATAAGTATGAAAAGGAACTTTTAGTTAGATGCAGAAACAATAAATTATCTAAGGTTTCAATGATTCTCGATGAGGGGGAAGAATTTGTTGAGG
Organism: Bacteroidota bacterium; assembly: GCA_040387195.1. Lineage (GTDB taxonomy): Bacteria > Bacteroidota > Bacteroidia > UKL13-3 > UKL13-3 > UKL13-3. The sequence continues at coordinate 9,052 of JAZKEF010000024.1, read as the reverse complement.
GCTATACAATATCTAATGTTCCATATTTGATTTTTGAAATGGCGGAAGGAGATATAAGGTCAAAAATAAGCTTTAACAATGCGATTGAATCTGTCTGGAAATTAAGATCCCTTCATAATGTGGCGGTTGGACTTAAACAACTACACTATATTAATATTGGCCACCAAGATTTAAAACCTTCAAATGTTCTTCTTTACAATAATAGTTTTACCTCAAAGATTGGAGATTTAGGAAGATCCCTGTGCTCTGAAATAGCAGCTCCACACGAAAATGGAGGAAATTTTGCCGGGGATTTTACCTATGCACCACCTGAGTTCTTGTATAAATATATAGAGCCAGAATGGGATAAAAGAGTGAAAGCTACAGATATGTATTTATTTGGAAGCTTAATAGTGTTCTATTATACTGGAACAAATATGACGGCTTCTATAGGCAAGAATATAGACCCTGCATTTCGATGGGGTAGTTGGGGTGGATCTTTTGAGGATGTAAAGGACTATTTGATAGAGGGTTTTTATAAATCGCTTAAGGAATTTAAAAATTCAATTCATAGAGAGGAGCTTGGATTAGAGTTATATAATATAGTAGAAATTTGTTGTTTTCCTTATCCCAATAAAAGAGGGCATCCAAAATCATTTAATAGGCAGTTTAGTAATCAATATGATTTTGATCGAATAATTTCAAAACTGGATATATTAATAAGGCAGGAAGAATACAATATTAATCATGGCAGTTACATACGAAATAAAGGAACGAAGAGTAATTCCTAATTGGAGAGATTTCAATAGGACCGTAAGGCTAGGAGAACTTTATAATATCCAAGGTAATATCAAAACACAGTTTGATATTACTCGGCCTGTAAACGACTGGAATGATACGAAAACAATAGGAACAGCTGCTGACTTAATAAACTCTGCGTTTATTGCGGGCAAATCTGATTTAAAAGAACTTAATGAAGCAATAGATTTTGTCTTTAAGAATAAGACAGATTCTTCTAATTCATTAGCAGATTTAATTGCTAAAATCAATCAATCTAATGATAGGAATAGCAAACCAGAAAAATCGGGGATAATAGATTTAGAAGTCGACACTTTTGAAGAATTTCAGACTCATATAGACAATCAGTTATTTTATAGGATAATTAATAAAACAAAGAATAGGGCACTAAAAGAGTTGAACAATCCAATTATTTGGGTAGAATTGGCTAGGTTATATTCTTTTATCGCACAAAAAGAAAAGGCTGAAAGGGCAATTAAGACTGCTCTTCAATTGGCTCCAGATAATAGGTTTGTACTAAGATCAGCTGTGAGATTTTTTGTCCATTTTGAAGAACCAGAAAAGGCATTATTCTTTTTGAGAAAAAGTGAGATGGTAAAAATGGATCCATGGTTGGTATCAGCTCATATTTCTACTTCATCACTTTTGAATAGATTTTCCCCTTTTATTAAAACAGGTTTTCAATTAATAAAGAGTAAAAACCATTCTAATTATTCTCTTACCGAACTTGCAAGTTCATTAGGGACATTGGAATTCTTTGAAAGTGGTTACAAAAAGGCAAAGCCTCTTTTTGATTTGTCAATACTTAATCCTAATGATAATACCCTTGCTCAATTAGAATGGGTATCACAAGAAGATTCTCGATTTAAATTCAACCCTCTTATTTATAGTGATGTACCTAATTCTTTTGAGGCATTTGCTCTTGAACAGTTTGAACAAGGCAATTGGAAGGAAGCATTTAATAATTGTATTAAGTGGTTTTTAGATATGCCTTATTCAAAAAGACCTGTTTTGTTAGGGTCCTATATTGCAAGCTCATTACTCAGAGATACTGAAGCTGCAATAATGTTATGTGAGGCAGGTATAAAAGCAAATCCTAATGATATAAACGTATTAAATAATACGGTATATTCAATGCTGCAAGGAAATCAATATGATAAAGTGAAACCCTATGTGGAGCATTTTGGTCGTATTAAAATTGAAGATTTACCGCAGGAAAATAGAATTACTTTTATTGCTACATTAGGACTAATTGCGATGAGAGGGGAAAATCTAGATTCTGGAAAAAAACTTTATGAGACTGCAATATCATACGCAGAAAGATTGGGTAACAATTATTTACGAGATTTAGCCATGTTGAATTATTGCAGAGAATTAATTCTCAAGAAAGATGTTGATTATTTAAAACTAATAACTCATATTGAAAAAATGGAAACATCTAAGGCACAATCAGATATCATACAACTGCGAGATGATGTGATCAAGATGCATAATGGAATTGGAGAGGATGAATAGCTGGGTAGTAAATAGAGAATAGTAAATGTAATGAGTGTCGCCCACTAAACGAGGCATAAAAAAATGAAGCAATTGAATAGGTTATTACCTGTGCTCTATATTTGTTTTATCATCATTTGTTGTAAAACCCGTTCTGCTATTGAAAGTCCGGATGATATGACCTGGGCAAAACTATACGTGCAAGGCTCAATGAAGGATACTCTTACTAAGCCGCAGTTTAAGGACACACTCATCCAGAACAGGCAAACAGCCATCGAAATAGTCGAACCTATCCTCAACAAACATTATGGAAAAAGCACCATCCAAAAACAGAAACCATTCACGGTAAATCAGATTGAAGGTTACTGGATGGTTAGGGGAAAACTGAAAAATGGCGGCACCGCAGGAACATTTCTGATCATACTGAGGGCATCAGATGGTAAGATTATGGAAATGACGATCCGCCAGTAGCGGTCTTTTATAATACAGATCGGATTTCGTAACGATAGCAAGCGGGAGATCATTGAGGAGTTAAACTGATTAATCTCTCTAATCCGCAATCTCAAATAGCTAAAGGATCCTCAATTTAAATTCCTGCTTCCGTTGCTCCTTTCTTACGAACACAAACCCCAGCACAAACAAATCAACTGAAGCTGTTACACCTTCCAGGTGTTTTATCGCCTTCCAACGCGCAGCTGAAATAGGAGAGTCATACATGTTTTTGACAATGATCACGGATTCATTATGTGCGATGGAGATTACCTTTTGCAGTTCAATCAAGGAAACATCCTCCGTAAGCATAAAGATAAATCGTACTCCCTGGGCAACGTGTGCAGGGTGTGTAGCAAACAGGTGATTGGGGTATTGGGATTTGAATTTGTCCAATATCGTTTCACCACGCTGGTTTAAATAACCTGTTGATTGTGGTGTAAAATCGGGCAATTGAACATTGCCCTTCTTTTTGATGCAATCGTTGTATAGGGCAAAAACAAAAGGGGAGTGCAACACATCTATCAGTGTTGCACTCCCGTAATGTTTAATCAGTTGTTGGTAATAAAAAAACGATTTCAACTTAAACCGTTTTCGTTGCCTCTTTTGCAACCTGGCGAATCAGTTTTACCTTTTCTTCCAGTTGTTTGATCTGTTTTTGTGCTCCGGCAATTTTCTCTTTGATCTGGTCTGTCATTGGGTTATCACCTTTGCTCTTCGCAAAAAATCCGAGGTTATTATCCCAGGTATCAATATCGCTTTTCAAGCCACGAACCTTATCCATCAAAAATTTCTCCTCACGTTTCAGTTTTGAATCCCCGTTTGGCGAATTTAATATGGCTTCAAAGTGTGAACGGTCCTTCATGTCGCGCATGGCCGAACTTGCCTGCTTAAACTTGGCAAACACTTTATCGGTAAGCTCGCTGTATTTTTTACCTACTTCGTCTTTAGCACTCATCGGAACAAAACCTGCATGGTTCCATTGTTCTTGCAATGCTTTTAAGTCGTTGATGATGGTTGCCCCGTCTTCACGTGCCAGCAATGTTTCCAACTGAACCAATAAACCTTGTTTTACTTCGAGGTTTTTCTTTTGCTCTTCCACCTGTCCTGCATAATGTTGTGCTTTCTTTTCAAAGAAACTATCACATGCAGTGCGGAAACGTTTCCAGATGGCATCCGAAATTTTTTCATGCACAGGTCCCACTTTTTTCCAGGAATCCTGCATTTTTTTCAATTCGTCCGTTCCTTTGTTCCAGTCAATCGGGTTGGCTGCAATGGTTTCTGCTTTCTCGCACAAATCTGTTTTTACCTTCAGGTTATTGTTGCGCTCGGCATGCATCTTTTTAAAGAACTCATTTTTGTTGCTGTAAAACTTGTTACGTGCAGTTCTGAATTCTTCCCACAAACTTTCTTTGAATTTCATCGGCACCATCCCGATTTTTTTCCAGTCATCCATCAACTGATTAGCCACAGCGCTTTGCTCCAGCCAATCCTTAATGCGGGCCGATTGAATATTGGAAAGCTCCAATGCTTTCACCAGGAGTTCTTTTTTGGCAATCAGGTTTTCCTCGCGTTTACGTTCGTTTTCGGCCATCACGGCTTTAATCATTTCGTAAATGCGGTCACATTCCTGCTTAAAGCGGCTCCAGATATCATCATTGGATTCTTTCGGAACAGGTCCGATGCTTTTCCATTCTTCCTGGTATTTTTTCAGGAGAATAACCACCTTTTTTGTGCTGGGCTCTAAAGCCAGTTCAGAAACCTTTTTGGTTAACTCAATTTTTTGATCCAAATTTTTACGTCTGTCCAAGTCCTTCAGTTCATTGAACATCGAAAGGTTGTCGTAAAAATTATGGATGTACATATGATAAGACTCCCAAAGTTTCTCAATATGCTCTTTGGGAACATTGCGAATCAGTTTCCACTCTGTTTGAAGTTCTTTCAGTTTGTTTAAACTGTCTTTGGTCTCTTCACCCTCCGTTAAAGCCTTAATTTTCTCAAGTAAAGCTTCTTTCTTTTTTAAATTATCAAGCTTCTCAGCCTCTTGTCGGGCCTTTTCGTCCGACTTCTTTTGTTTCAGTTCTTTTGATGCGGCATTAAACTGTTCTCGCGCTTTGTCGCCACTGTTGTATGTGAAATCATCTTTCACACCACCCTCTTCCATAAAGGTAGCAAGGGCAGCATTATATTCTTCTTGCAGTAAATGGTCCAATGCCGGCTTAATGGCTTTGATGTAACGTGTAGCCTCCAGCATGTCCTTTGTTTTTACCGCTTCAACAGCAGCCTCCACAAGTTGCTCTTTGTTGTAAGTCGAAAAATTAGGCAATTCATCGTCTGCAATGGATTCCATTTCTTTTTCTTCTTCCGTAAGTTCAATTGCCTCCACGTGATCTTCGGTAACAATAGCTGCAGGTGTTTCTGTTACGGTTGCTTCAGCAGTAATTTCAGCCGTTACATCGGTATTCAAAGCATCAGTTGTTGTCTCCGTCACAGGATTTTCGGTAACGATAGCCACAGGTGTTTCTGTTGTGCTTTCGGGTGTTGCAGCGCCAGTTGTTTCTGCAGTAACTTCAGGAGTTACATCTGTGTTCAACTCTTCACGGTTTGTTTCCGTTTCGTTGAGTGGCGTAGAATTCAGTTCTTCGTTCATAAGTACACTTTTTAGTGTGGGTTAATAGTTAGTTTCGTTGCGTATTAAATTAAGCGGTCGCAATAAACGCTTTTTTCCAAGAAACAAGGGAGCCAAAGGTAATAAATATTTTACTTTTTTGATTAATGGTTTTTGGCAAAAAAAATGCACATTAAGGATTGTTTAAGAGGGGTTTAAAAAATGATTAACAAGGTCTGGAAAGGTTTTTAAAAGTTTCATTTTAACACAGGATAAGCTTAACCTTAATTGACTATCATTTATAGTCAACCTCGTTTTTAACCGCAAAGCTCACAGCGAAAGACCGCAGCGTTCTCAGCGTAAATCGTTGCGCTCTTCCTATAACATGATACTCATTTAAACTTAAATTAATATAGCCGAACAACTTTTTCTGGCGAATATTGTTAATGCTACAGTAGGCTTATTTTGCTATTGGCTTTTAGCCCTTGGCGGTTGGCAGATGAACTCCATTGGGAATAATACCCAACCCGTAACCCGCAATAAATAACCCGCAATAGTTAACCCTTGTAATCTTTCAAATCTTTACAATCTTTGTAAGCATGACTCAACAATCTTATTTACTCATTTTTTCATTCACTCATTTCCAACGATGAAAATAATAGAATGCCCCCGTGATGCCATGCAAGGTATCCATGATTTTATACCAACCGAAAAGAAGATAGCTTACATCAACCAACTGCTTAAAGTGGGTTATGATTCCATCGATTTCGGCAGTTTTGTTTCACCTAAAGCAATCCCACAGTTGGCCGACACCGCAGAGGTATTGGCCGGATTGGATCTGTCGGCCACCAAAAGTAAATTACTGGCCATTATAGCCAATGTAAGAGGAGCCGAGCAGGTGGTGCAGTTTGACGAAATACAGTACATGGGTTTTCCGTTCTCCATCTCCGAAACATTTCAGCAACGCAATACCAATTCTTCCATAGCACAATCACTGGATTCTGTAAAGCGTATACAGGAACTATGTGTGGCCTACAACAAAAAGCTGGTATTGTACATCTCCATGGGTTTTGGTAATCCTTATGGGGATGAGTGGAGCACGACCATTGCCGAAAAATGGGTTTCCGAAATGGATGCTTTGGGAGTCAGTATCATTTCCCTCTCCGATACCATCGGTATTGCCAATCCGGAGTCTATTACATACCTGTTCAGCAGTCTCATTCCGCGTTTTCCACACATTGAATTTGGAGCACATCTGCACACCACACCCGCTACATGGCGCGAAAAAATTGATGCAGCATACAACAGTGGTTGCACCCGATACGATGGTGCCATCAAAGGTTTCGGAGGGTGCCCGATGGCAGCCGATGAGCTCACCGGAAATATGCCAACAGAAAACCTGGTCAGTTATTTTGAAGAAAAAAACATTGAATTGGGGTTAAACAAAGACGAATTCACCAAATCGATGGTGGCATCGTATGATGTGTTTGGAGCATAAACAATTAGTTTAAGAAGAAACCCGTAACAAGGCAATGGGTTTCTTCAACTGCTCAATTCGTAAATCTCAAATCTCAAATCTCAAATAAAAAAGAGGCTTCCCGATAAAATCGAAAAGCCTCTTTAGAATTCTATATTCAACTTTCGAATTTCGAGATTCGAATTTCGATTTTTCTATTACATAAAACGATTCCCTACCCACACAAATCGTTTCACAAGAAACTCGGCAGAAGTCAAACTTGCATTACCTGCAGGGTTTCCTCCCGTAACGTGCATATCGCTGAAAGCAGCATGTGAGTTGATAAACGCAGCACCTGTAAAGTTAAATGATACCGGTGTAAATACACTGTTCATTTCATCTTCAATCGTATCCTGTGTGGTTTTATCCGTTGTATAGGCTCCGCAGGTAATAGCACCTTTGGCACTTGCCAGTTGTTTAGCCAGTTCAAGAGAGTCTGCTGTCGAGTCTGTTTTAATCACAAACACAATCGGCCCGAAACATTCATGGTTAAATACATCACCCTGAGTTCTATCAAGCTCAATCACGGTCGGACTGGCCACGCGAGCATCCGCAAACTCTTCATTTTTAATAGCCATCGATTCAAGCAACACCTTACCACCAAAATTTTTCGAATCTGTTAAACGTTTAGCTGTTAAGTCCGACTGAATGGCTCCCAATGTCGGAGCACCCGCCTTAGGATTTGTCACCAAACCCTGAATCGAGTCACATAATAATTTCACTGCAACATCATAATTCACCACACCATCATCCGTTGGGATTCCGGTTGCCGGAATAAAAACATTCTGTGGAGCAGTGCACATTTGTCCCGAATACAGCGAAGCTGCAAATGCAATATTCTGCATCACCGGAGCAAGTTGTTTTACCGAGTCAATAATAATAGAGTTTACACCCGCTTTTTCGGTAAACACTGTTTTATGTTGCAAGCCTTCAATGTATTCACCAAACGTGCTTCCCCCAGTGTAATCTATAAGTTTCACTGCTGCATGTTCGGCCAGTTGCTTCGTTACCGGATTGGCGAGCGTATCGGCAGCTAATTGTACAGTATTTACATCCACATTATTTTCCTTCAGCACTTTTTGAATTTCACCCACCACAATCGCAATCGGCAATACCGCCTTAGGATGTGGTTTTACAATCGTTGTATTTCCGGTAATTAAATTGGCAAACAATGCAGGAACTGTATTCCAGATAGGAAAGGTGCTGCAACCAATTACCAACGCAACTCCTTTCGGAACTGCTTTCCAGTTTTTTTGCAAAGTAAGATCAAACTTGCCCATGGGTTTTGTCCAGGCAGCTTGTGCCGGCAATGCCGTAAGTTGTTTGTATCCTTCAATCACAGCTTCCAAAGCACGGTCGTTGGAATGCGGACCCGAAGCCTGAAACGACATCATATACGATTGTCCTGTGGTATGCATCGTAGCATACGCAATATCAAAAAAGCGAAGTTTCAAACGCTCCAATACTTCTATCAAAATACCCGCTCTGTCTTGTACTGACAGTTTCGACCAGCTTTTTTGAGCGGTCAAAGCGTTGTTAATATACCCATCAACAGTATTGGTTGGATATTGTACACCAATACCAAGCTGTAGGTAAGGCGAAACTTCTTCTCCCACCCATGTATTATTAGCTTGCAACAACTCCGTGAAGTTATTGTTCATTACTGCGCTGATGTATGCCTTCGCTTTTGCATCACCGTCTTCCGCATAAAACTTTGGGATTTCCGGATAGGGAGTATAGTAGTTTCTCGATAAGGTAGCCGCAATAGCTTCGTTCACTAAGGCTTCATGTTTGTTAAATAAACTCATATTAATCTTTCGGTTTGTGGATGCGAATGTATAAAGTTTAAGCGAAACTCATACAGGATACCATTGTCTAATTATTGCATGTATTATATATAATAAGCATTTACCAATCCATGCATTTTAGTTTTTGTATGATGGATAGTTACTTCAATCAACATATGCACTAGGGCGTGCCCCCTCCCATGCACAGGGCTCACCCACGGGTCGGGCTATCCGTTCCAAGTCCTCACCCGCTAAGGCGTGCTCCGGGCTTTCCACTCCTATCCCTCACGCATACTCAACGCAAGAACTCCGAAGGAGTTCAATATGAATAATAAAAAAATAAGTCATTGATAAATAGGGTCGAGAGTGACCAATGCTAAA
>JAZKEF010000023.1:15664-28199 GCA_040387195.1 Bacteroidota bacterium | reverse complement strand
TGACAGAAATCAAACAGATCAAGAGATATATACATAGAGATCCGATATATTTTTGACGGATTGTCCAGTTCAGAAAAAGGTGCATTATATGAATACCTTGTAATTGAGCCAAGTACTGAATATGCACAAATTACCTTGACATATGAATTGAGGCCAAACAACTATCCGAAATTCTCATTTTACACTGGCGGAAATACTGAACAAAAAGCCGACTCAGGAACATTTGAAATCTTTCAACATTATTATCTAGGAGCCTTGAGAGATAGCACCACCGATTTATTAAATACAAAAACAAATATGCTTGGCTCTGTAATTAAAAGAATAGTAGAAAGAGCAAAAACAGAAGATGAATTTAAAAAAATCATACAAACCGCAAACACTGAACTTTTAAAAAGAGACGAAGTCAAAAATACTAGAACTGGTGTCAATGCACATCTGGATGATATTTTCAAAATTTCAAAAGACAACCAAATTGGTATGAGGATTGAAGCTGCGTCAAAGATTGAAAGTATTGTGAATGTAATTAAGCCATATTTACCCCATGACAAAACAAAACTTGACGATGAGGGGTTCAATTTATGGCAAAACAGCTTGGGGTTTAATAACCTAATTTACATTGCCATAATTTTAGGGGATATTAAGCAAAGAACTATTGACAATCCTAATCAACATTTTGTTTTATTGATAGAAGAACCAGAGGCGCATCTTCACCCCCAACTTCAATTAAACCTTTATAATTTTTTAAAAACAGCTAGCAGTCCGAACAATTGTCAGTTATTCATAACTTCCCATTCACCTACTTTGACGTCTAAGGCTAATCTTGATAATTTAATTCTCGTAAATAAACGGGCAATAAATATTGGAGCATGTTATAAAAATAGGGAGAGTGAAAATATTATAGAGGTTTCCACAAAAAAATTAACTTTAACCGATGATGATTTTACCTCAAGAAAGAAACAGCTTGAGAGGTACTTAGACGTAACAAAAAGCCAGCTTTTTTTTGCTAGAGGCATACTATTCGTTGAAGGCATATCAGAAAAGCTACTACTCAAAGCTTTCTCCGACATTTTAAAATCAAATCTTGAAGACTACAGGTGTGAGATAGTAAATATTGAGGGAATATCTTTTTATCCTTTCATTCATTTATTTAACTCAAAAGATTCAAGTAAAAGAATTTTTCAAAAAGCATCAATTATTACAGATGACGATAGATATGCAAAGGCAAAAAATAGTTTTAAAAATTTATCAGCCAAAACCTTTGCAAAACTTGACAACTACCATAAAGGCTTGTATTCAGCAAAGGTTAACAATCGAATTTCAAACTTAAAATCAACTATAGTTTCTAGGAAAAATAAAGTTGAGCTATTTACAGCTTTTAAAACATTGGAATATGAAATTGCCTACTCCAACATAGCCAATAATAAAACAGACTTCAACAAATATTTCTTGATAAAATACTTAACTAAAGTTGACAAACCTAAATATTTAATTCTACAAAATTACGTTGACACACTCCCAAATGAAATCTTTACAGAGGACGAGAAACAGAAAATTGCAATAATTCTTTGGAAAGCATTACCATCAAAAGCAGAATTTGCTCAAAACATTTCTCATGAAATTGAAGAAGAGTTAAAAAAAGGAACACCTATAATATTCACTGTTCCTGAGTATATAGAAAAGGCTATTAAACATGTAACATCATAGGTATGATATTTGAGATTACTCCAGACAACGATAAGTACATAAAATCAAGGGGAAAGATTATATTAAACGCTTGTCCTGGTAGTGGGAAAACTTCAGCTATTGCCTACAAATTAACACTTTTAGCAGACGAATGTGTAACACAATATGGTAGATATTCAGGGATTGCATGTTTATCATTTACTAATGTTGCAAAGGATGAAATTTCAACCAAGTTTGAGAAAATTTCATCTCAAACTCTTTCATATCCTCACGTTGTTTCTACTATTGATAGTTTTATAAATAAGTATATTACACTCCCTTTTTATTATTTATTAAAACATAAATCTAAAAGACCAACAATTTTAAACTCTATTGATTTTTTAGATGACTTGAAAATTGAATGGATAAAAACAAAAAAAAATACAGCCCTTAAATACTCATACCCACCAAAAGATTTAAAAATAGAAGCCAATGGAAAGTATAGCTGGAAGGGCAAAAAAACCAATCCGTTAATTATCGATGACAATGTCTTTCAATTATATGCAAGTAAATACAAAAATTGGCAGTTAGAAAATGGCTTTTTAAATAATGATGATTCTGCATTTATTGCACTAGAATTACTAAAGACCTTCCCACAAATCGGAAAAGATTTAGTAGCGAGATTTCCATATATAGTTATTGATGAAGCTCAAGACACTTCAGAACTTCAATACAAAATATTCGATGAACTAATAAAAAGTGGTTTGTCGAACATGGAATATATTGGCGACCCTTATCAGAGTTTATATGAATTTCGAGAAGCAAGACCAGATTTATTTATTCAGCGATATGAAGATAAAATAAATTGGAATACATATGAATTGTCTTCATGTAGACGCTCCTCTCAAAAAATTATTGCCTTCTATCAAATCTTTCGAAAAGCAAACGAAAAACCAATCACATCAATTTGTAAGCACCTGACTGACAAGTCAGTTAAAGTAATAAAGTATAATGAAGATGCTTTAGACTCTTTAGTCACTGAATACACTTCCTATATAGACACAACCTTGCCTTATCAAATATTGGTGAGAGGAAGTTCTCATTTAGAAATGTTCGGAGTCAAGCAGACACACGAAAATCCTTGGAAAAATGAAATTGCCAAAGACATTATTCTTTCTGCATATAACTATGAAATTGGAAAAATTAAAGATTGTATTAATAATCTTAGACAGGTGTATGTGAAACTAAATTTTCCTACAAAAGATTACAAAGAGAAATTAGTAGAAGAAAATAAATTAAAAGAGGATTTCACTTTTAATATTAAACTTCATGATTTCATCAAAAATATTCCTTCTACTGACGACACATTAAATGATTGGACATCAAAGACGACTGTTTATATAAAAACATGTTTCGGCATAGATATAGACTTACAGTTAAAAAAGAAAGGAAATGCATATGCTTCTCAAAATGTAAAATATTTGATGTATCCACAAACAGTATCACAATATCCCGTTTCTACCATTCATAAGGTAAAGGGGATGACTTATAATTCGATTTTATTAGTTCTTAGCGATAACAGTTCTGGCGAAAAAATTTCAATATCCGATTTTTTTTCACCTGCATACCTTCCAACTGAAAAGCAGAGAATGATTTATGTAGCTTTATCTCGGCCAGAATCATTTGCTTGTATTGCAATCCCTAGCAAAATTCACAATGACGACATTATGGCAAAGTTTGGAGGTATTGAAATTATTGAGCTATAAATATAACGTTGAAACACGTGGAATATTGAAACAAGCGGCCAATTAAATCCTTTAGTAATCTTACCCTTGGTATGAGCATTAAGGTTCTAAATTCTCACGAACTCGGAAGTTCGCGAGAACATTTGGAGGGTTTGGACCCAATACTTATCTTAGCTTAACAATTAAATGTTTCGCATTGGTTAACTAACATGTGCGCAAAAAACAAATCCCATTCCATGCCAACCACAAACTACCCAACCATGACTTTCATCTGTGACCAGCATTGGGACAGCATGACTCCTACACCCAACGGACGGTTTTGCGGGATGTGTAACCATGAGGTTTTCGACTTTTCGGGGAAGTCACCGGCAGAAATAAACGAGGTACAATCAACACACCACGGTGAGCTATGCGGACGTTTTATTCTTCTTCCGGATCCAAACATCATTGCTCCCATCACCACACCCAAACCCATTAAACTCTTCACGCTATTCAGCTCCATCTTCCTTTCGGTATCATTCAAAACCCTCAGCGCTCAGATTACACATCCAATTGAGATCGAACAACCAATGGGGAAGAGCACCAAACACCCCATTGCCGACACCATCTTTGTGGAATGCGATAGCACACAACAACAACACGTTCCGGATGCTGCGGTAGCGAAGGATACACCCAAACCGTTTTTAACAACGAAGCGTAAAGAATATTACTGGACCAGGAAATTTCCGTTTGTCACCAAGACATATAAACCGGTTAAACGTCCCACAATGATCATGGGGCGGTTTCTGTAGATTTGCTCCTGCCGTTGGCTGGATAAATGTTAGCAGCATCTTATTTTTGTGGACTCCGTGCTTCTTGGTGTTCTTTGTGTGAAATTGTCGGGTGTGGTTTCACACAGAGCACACCAAGAAGCACAAAGATTCACAGAGTAAGGTCGTCTTATTTTTGTGGACTCTGTGCTTCTTGGTGTTCTTTGTGAGAAATTGTCGGATGTGGTTTCACACAGAGCACACCAAGAAGCACAAAGATTCACAGAGTACGGTTTTATCCAGCCAAAGGCAGGAACTTATTAATGCTCTCTTTCGATTTTATTTTTATCTTCGGGAGAACTCTAACAAATAACACCATATGAGATTTCTCCTCGCTAACATATTGACCTTTTTCATGGTGGCACATGCAACAGCCGATGCCTTTGAGGATAAATATGGGATTGGCATTCTGGAGGTTGGTTGTACCATTAAAGACGATTTCCTTAAAGGAACATATACTATCCGGTTGTACAACGAGATGACCGACACTGCAGGTCCGGCTAAAACGTATAGATTCGATTATGGTGACTCGCTTTACTACAAGATCCAAATGGAACTCAATAACAAAAGGATTTGGTTTGATGGTGAATTCGTAATGCTTTGTTTGGCAAAAAAAGGTTCCTGGTACAAAGTGAGGATCCGCGATGACAAAGAGTATTGGGTGCAACAATCAACATTCAAGTCCTATTCGAACATGTCGCTTCCGGGTTTAATCGGGTTACCTTTGACACTCAAAAATTATGAGTTCCATAGCTGGAAAGATGTTGTTTCGCAGATGGAATGGGTGAGCAGAACAGATACAGCAACAAATCCCATTCGCAACAAACCAAACGAGCATGCACCGAAACTACGATCCGACACCCGCGATCACCTTACCGCAAAAAGGGTTAGCGGACGTTGGTTAAAGGTAACTACTCAACTTGGTGAGGGTTACTATGATGAGGATCTAGAAGTGTATCGGGAAAAATATTTCAAACATGGATGGTTAAAATGGCGGGATGACCGGGACTTTTTGATACAGGTGATGTATTAAAGCTCCTGCCTTTGGCTGGATAAATGTTGCCAAATGAGCAAGTCACGGACGACACGTCCGCGACAACATAAGGACGGCTGTGCACGACAACATAAGCAAGTCACGGACGACACGTCCGCGACAACATAAGGACGACACGTCCGCGACAACATAAGATACCGCATAACTCATTAACATATTAACATAATAACTTAACATGCAATTCGACCCAAACAACCCGATCATTCAACTTTGCCTTCAGGGTATGAACCTGGAAGAAAAAGGCAACTATGAAGAAGCTGGTGCCGTATTTCTTCAGGCATGGAATGCTGCAACAACCGACCTCGAAAAATTTCTTGCCGCGTATTATGTGGCCCGACAACAACAAGATGTTTCGGGTAAATTAACATGGACAGAAACCGCTTTACAGTTTGCGTTATCGATTAATGACGACTCCGTTAAGGGTGCATTACCAGCTCTCTATTCAACCCTTGCCAAGTATTATGAAGAACTGAACGATCCGGAGAATGCCAAAAAGAATCAAACATTGGCTATTTCGTTCCTGGAAAAACCGGCTGATCGCGGTCCATTTTACCACGGTACAAAAGCCGATTTGCAGGTAGGCGATTTACTGACACCGGGAGGCGTATCCAATTACAAAGCCGAACTTATTATGAACCATATTTATTTCACAGCTTTGGTTAACGGGGCAGGGTTTGCCGCAGCATTGGCCAAAGGGGAAGGACGTGAACGTGTCTATATGGTTGAGCCCACCGGTAACTTTGAAAATGATCCGAATGTTACCGACAAAAAGTTTCCCGGCAATCCTACACGCTCCTATCGTACGGAAGCTCCTTTAAAAATTATTGGCGAAGTAACGGAATGGGTAAGGCAAACACCGGAGGACATTCAAAAGTGGCGCGAAAAACTGGCGAACAACACGGGGGAAATTATCAATTAAGAGCATCTTGTTTTTGCCACTGATTATCACAGATTACATTAAACATAAAAAGCTAGAGATAGTGATGATTCATTCTCTGAGATGAAATCTTATCCAAATAATCAGTGTAAATCACTGGCGACTGCGTCATCAGCGAAATCTGCGGGCAATAATCCGCTACGCTAATCAGTATACCCCTACTCCATCACTATTGTATTTTCTTTTATATTCCAATGGTGATATTCCTGTGTACTTCTTAAACACTTCCCGAAAAGCCTTAACATCTGTATACCCTACTTCATACATTACCTCGTTAATGGTTTTGCGGCTACTCTCCAATAACCTTTTGGCCAGCTCTACTTTTACGCGCTGCGCATACTCAATGGGTGTATTCCCGGTAGCTTTGATAAACCGCCTGTCAAAATTCCTTCTCCCAACGCTGAATCTTGACGATAAGTCTTCGACTGCAATTTTTTTATCCAGGTTTTTTTCGATGTAGCTTTGTGCCTTTAAGATCACTTCGTCATTGTGGTTTTTTTGCCCGACAAAAATGGAAAATTCAGACTGTGTGTTCCGGTCCATTTCAATCTGAAAAACCTTGGCACAAAAAATAGCTGTCTGCCTGTCGTAATATTTCTCTACCAGGTAGATCATCAAGTTAAGGAATGAATAAGCCCCTCCATTGGTGTAAATGCCTTTTTCATCCGTTATTAATTGGTCTGTTTGCAACTGTACATTTGGAAACATGGTTCTGAAGTTATCGGCTGCAGCCCAATGGGTGGAGCAACTCTTGCCATCCAGCATACCTGTTGATGCCAGCAAAAATGCACCTGTACAAATGCTTGCTACCTCTGCCCCATTCTTGTATTGTTTTTCGATCCACTCAATCAACTCCGGATTTGCAGCTACTGTGAGTTGGTAATTATGATTTAAGGAAGGAACAATAATGAGATCTGTTTTTGCAATGGCCGAAATATGTGTGTGCGGCTTCACGGCAAACAAACCATCATAAAATTCAACCGTTTTAGATACACCCGCCAATTGAATATGGAATACCGGCTTGTTTCCCTTTTGTTTCCAATATTCATTTGCCCTCGACATTATTTTGTATGCACCAACAATGCTGCTGAGGTTGTTGCCCTCTCCTTTAGGAACAAGAATGGTGAGCTGTTTCATGATCGTATTATTTGGTACAAACATAACACAGTCCTTTGTCCAAATCAACCCGTCAAAATGACCATTTCACACCCTGTCAAATACAGTTTAAGACAATACATTTGTGTTATAATCCTTAACACATGACAACAACCGACACTTTTATTAAAATGATCTTCGACCGGTGGAACGGGTCGATCAAAAATTGCAATACCATTCTTCAATCCATCACTGACGAAAAACTGCAGCAGGAAATTGCACCCGGCAAAAACAGGGGCATTTATTTGTTAGGTCATTTGATTGCGGTACACGATGACATGATCGTACTGTTGGATCTTGGCGAAAAGGTATATCCCGAATTACACGAAGCGTTTGTTAAATTTCCGGATAAAACGATCACAGAAGTGCCAACAGCCGAACAATTGAGAAACTTCTGGACAACACAATGCGAGGTATTGACACAACGTTTTGCCGACCTCAAACCTGAAGGATGGCTTGAAAAACATACAGCGGTTTCGGCTGAGGATTTTGCCAAAGAACCGCACCGCAATAAACTGAACATCATCCTTACCCGAACCACCCATTTAAATTATCATACCGGACAATTGGTATTACTTAAATCATAAGACATGACGACATCGAATTTCACAACAACCCTTTTAGTTGACCAATCGGCAACAGCCGTTTTTACTGCCATCAACAATGTGCGTGGATGGTGGAGCGAAGAAATTGAAGGTATCACCGACCAGCTTAACCAGGAATGGGCCTATCATTACCAGGATGTGCACCGTTGCAATATGAAAATAACAGAACTGGTTCCAGGCCAAAAAATAGTTTGGGAGGTGCTGGATAACCAATTCAGTTTTACGAAAGATAAAAATGAATGGATTGGCAACAAACTCATTTTTGAGATTACTCCTCAAGGAACACAAACGCAACTCCGGTTTACACAAGTTGGATTGGTTCCCGAATATGAATGTTATGATATTTGCCAAAACGCTTGGAACACCTACATTCAAAAAAGTTTGTACAGCCTGATAACAACCGGAAAAGGACAACCCAACAGCAAGGAAACTGCGCAAACCGAAGACGAAAAGAGACTGGCTTCCACAAACTTTACAACCACCTTTTTTGTGAACCACACACCGCAGGAAGTATATACTGCCATTAACAATGTGCGCGGATGGTGGCAGGGAGACATTGAGGGGAATACCGATACTCTTCATGAATCATTTTCCTACCGTGTTCCCGGTATTCATTTTTCGAAGCAACACATTGTCGAACTTATTCCCAACCAAAAAGTAGTTTGGAACGTTACCGAAAGTGAGCTCACTTTTGTTGAAACCAAAAATGAATGGACCAACACCCAACTCGTATTTGAGATTAGTGAAATCAACAACAAAACGCAGGTACGGTTTACGCATGTTGGATTGGTTCCTACATTTGAGTGTTACGGAGGGTGTTCGGGTGCCTGGGAAGACCTCATTCAAAAAAGCCTGTTTAGCCTGATCACAACCGGAAAGGGTGTAAATGTTTTTGGGTAACCGCTGAAATCTTCACATACAAGCTGAATAAAGGGCGATGAAAGTGTAAGAACTTTTTCGCCCTTTTGTTATATTTGGGCTAACCGTTGACCCTGTTGCGTCTATTTGGCTATTTCCCCGTCTCTATGACGGACCAACTATATACGAACTACGAATGGCACAAGAAATTGCATCCATATGGACAGACTTTCACAAAGAGCTGAAAGCATTTATTCAACGTAAGACGCGCAATGCGGCTGATTCGGACGATATTTTACAGGATGTTTTCATGAAGATCATTCACAATATTGACAAGGTCAATCAATCGGAGAACATGCGGCATTATTTGTATGGGATCGTCCGAAATGCCATCCATGATTATTTCCGGAACCGGAAACCTGTGCTTGACCCGGCCCACATCAAAGAAGAATTGACCGAAGAAGAGACCCAAACATTAAATGTTACCGTTGCCGATTGTTGCATCAAACCGTTTATCGAAAAACTTCCCGAGGAATACCGTGAAGCCTTACTCATTACAGAGTTTCAATCCATTTCACAAAAAGAACTTGCCGAACGGCTTAACATTTCCTACTCAGGTGCAAAATCAAGAGTACAGCGAGGAAGGCAAAAACTCAAAGACCTTATTTTGGATTGTTGTGCTTACCAAAGTGATGTTTATGGAAACCTGACTGAAGCGAAAGACAACAATTGTGGTTGCTCTTAATTTTTTTTGCGTCTTTTTTCAATCTTACCGTGATACTACCAAATGGCACTGTTGCCATCATGAAAAATAGTAGTATGAACACGGAAACAATTAAAGCAGAAATTAAAAAATCCTACGGAGAAATTGCCAAAGGTACCCTTCAGGTAGGTTGCTGTTCAACAGACAACGCCTGTTGCACAACAGATGAGTTTACCAACTCCATGACAGAAAATTACAACCACATTGAGGGATATCACAAGGAAGCCGACCTTTCTCTTGGTTGCGGATTACCAACAGAAATTGCCAATATCAGCAATGGTGATACAGTAATTGACCTGGGCAGCGGAGCAGGTAATGACGCTTTTATAGCACGCAGGATTGTTGGCGAAACAGGCAAAGTAATAGGTATTGATATGACGCCAGAAATGGTGATTCGCGCCCTTCAGAACAACCAAAAGTTAGGCTACACAAATGTTGAGTTCCAATTGGGCGAAATTGAGAACATGCGGAACATATATGACAATACAGCAGATGTAGTCATCAGCAACTGTGTACTCAACCTTGTTCCGGATAAAGAAAAGGCGTTCAAGGAGATTCTCCGCGTATTAAAAGTCGGAGGTCATTTCAGCATTTCAGATATTGTGTACAACGGAACATTACCACATGGAATATTGGAGGCCGCAGAAATGTATGCCGGTTGCGTAGCAGGTGCCAGCGAAAAAGGAAGTTACCTGGGCATTCTAAAATCTGTTGGGTTCAAAAACATCCAGATCAAAAAAGAAAGACGTATTGAGTTACCCGAAGAACTGTTGTTAAAGTATATCAGTTACAAAGAACTTGAAGCATATAAAAAATCGGGCTCCGGTATATACAGCATAACAGTATATGCAGATAAGCTGGATGATGGTGCTTGCTGCAATTCAACAGAAGACGGGTGCTGTGGCAGTGATGTAAAAACAACCGACAAAACAGCAAGTACATCCTGCTGTGGTCCGGCAAGCAATAATCAGTCAAGTTGCTGCTCATAATTGACAATAAGGGACTGACGCGCTAAAAAGAACGTCAGTCCTTTTCATACCATTTGTTCTATTGAACGTTAGGGTTTCTATTCTGTATGATTCCCTTAAAGAACAACATCTCCGGGATACGTTATGCCGATTCAACATAATAGTTCTTTTTTATAGTAGCATTTCTCAACTATTCCTATTATTGTATTGATAGCGGAGACCGGAAACCACTTTAAGAAAATCATATGAACAACCTATACACCATTCTTATCCTAACAACCTCTTACCTGATGACAAGTTGCTCGGGGCCAAAACTTGCCGAAAAAGGATTTCAGGTCGCCTCTGCTTCCGACAACCGGGAAACGGAGCAGGCTGACGGAATAAACAAAGATTCATTGAAGTTTGAAATCCGTCCGGGCAATATATTATTAACAGGTGTTCCGCATATCAGACTTGCTCCACTCTATAAAGTCAACTTTAAAAAAGATCATAAAAGCTCCTTCATCGGATCAAACACATTTCATACAATCTACGAAGAAACGGAAAGCACTAACGGAAACAACTGGCACATGCATATCGTGCCTGGATTTGAAGCTGTGTACGGATACAATATGGTAAACGTTTCGCACTATAACATCAGCGAAAACAAACAAAAGACCTTCTTTGAAAAGCCGGTACTGATTAAAACACTATATTATCCGTCCTTTACCAAGGACACGTTACAGTATCAAGCGGTGAACAGGGATTATGTGATTGTTTCTGTGTATACAGACGATACCAATAAAGATGGCTTTATCAACCTCAAAGACCTCAGGCGGATGTATTTGTTTAGCATCAATGGCGAAAAACAAAAGGCACTTATTCCGGAAAACTATTCCGTATTTAAATCAGAGTACGATTCTGCCAACGACTTTATGTATGTATCTGCACAAGCCGACCTGAATGATAATGGCAGGCGTGATGAGGCAGAGCCTGTTCATATTTTTTGGATAGACCTTAAAAATCCAACCCGTACAGGAAGATTATATTGAGTTCCGAAACTTATCACTAACAACATTTCAAATGGCTGAAAAAAAATCGAAACTGGCTGAAATAAAAACAAAACCAACCACTGCAAGTGTGGAAGATTTTATCAATGCAATTGCAGATGAGCAAAAACGCAAGGATAGTTTTGTGATTTTGGAAATGATGAAAAAAGCTACTGGAGAAGAACCCAAACTCTGGGGCAGTTCCATCATCGGTTTTGGGAACAAACGATACAAGAGTCCCACTTCGGGAAGAGAGGTTGATTGGTTGCTGATCGGGTTTTCTCCGCGTAAGGCCAACATTTCCATTTATCTTATATCAGGTCTCGCCCAACATGCTGATGCCCTTCAAAAACTGGGCAAACATAAAACGGGTGTGGGCTGCCTTTATATTAACAAACTGGAGGATATTGACCTTAAGGTATTAAAAGGAATGATTGATACCTCCCTAAAAAAGAAATAACATGCAGGAACCTAATGCTATCAATATCCATGAAAAATTTTCCTTGTTCGAAAAACAATGGACTCCTCATATTATCGGAGAGCTCAACGGGCAGTATGTAAAACTGTGCAAACTGAAAGACGATTTTGTTTGGCACAGCCACGAAAATGAGGATGAACTTTTTATGGTGTTTAAGGGCACACTGCTGATGGATTTCAGGGATGGGAGAACTGTTGAAGTAAAGGAAGGCGAAATCATGATTGTGCCCAAAGGAATGGAACACAGGCCTCATACCAATGGCGAAATAGTATTCAACCTGCTTTTTGAACCCAAAACAACCCAACATACGGGCGATGTTGAAAGTGAAATGGACGCTTACTCGCATCCATTGTATCGCTGGTGGTGGGTGGCTGCCGCAGTATTGCTCATTGCCGGTGGATTAGCCTGGACATTTCGACTTACGTTTACGGGTGCACCGTTAGAATATGAAAAACATGTAAGTTCGGCTGGTA
>JAZKEF010000023.1:0-15654 GCA_040387195.1 Bacteroidota bacterium | reverse complement strand
CTGCTTTTTGAACCCAAAACAACCCAACATACGGGCGATGTTGAAAGTGAAATGACGGTTACGGAACAAGATTGGATCTAGCTCATCCAGAATTGGCTGATTTTAGTATCTTAGCTATACCAATAGTTAACCCATTTTGAATTGCAGCGCACCACAATCCGAAGCACCAAAGCATTCAGCCGAGCATTATCCAAAAGTATATCTGTACAGAAGGATCGTTCAGGCAAAGTTGTTTATTGACAGGAACTATGCAGACAAAATTGACCTTAACAATATTTCCGATGAGGCATACTTCTCCAAATTTCACTTCATCCGTTTATTCAAAACCATTTACGGTAAAACTCCCCACCAGTATTTAACAGCTGTGCGTATTGCCAAATCGCAGGAACTCCTGAAGGCCGGGCATCCTGTTACGGAAGTATGTTTTGCAGTTGGTTTCGACAGCCTTACTTCTTTCAGTGCACTTTTTAAACGTGTGGTGGGTGTATCGCCATCCGTTTACCTCTCCGACCGGCAAATGTTAAAATTCCGAATCCAAAGAACACCCAAGGCTTTTATACCAAGTTGTTACCTGCACCAACATGGCTGGTTGGAAAATAGCAATTTTGAAGAAGTGAATCCATCCTGATTCATCCAACTTTGCCGGAGTATTAACCATTAAATAGTGAAAAGATGATTACAAAAATGAACATCACAAACATTTACGTCATAAACCAGGACAGTGCTTATGACTTTTATGTAAACAAACTCGGTTTTAAACTCGTTGATGATATTCCCATGGGACCGGGAACACGGTGGCTCACTGTTTCACCACCCGAGCAACCCGACCTTCAGCTTGTATTGTTTCCCATTACGGTAAGCAAAATGTTTCCGAAAGAAACTGCCGAAACCATGATTGACCTGATTAAAAAAGGAACCTTTGGTTGCGGAGTACTGCAGTGCAACGATATTTATGCCACCTATGAAGAGCTTAAAGCCAAAGGGGTGGAATTTTTAAAACCACCTACAAAGGAATTTTATGCTACCGAAGCTTTGTTCAGGGATGATTCAGGCAATTATTTTTCACTGCAACCTAAGGAAGGATAATCCATCAGATGAAAAGTATATTCGACCAGGCGGTGAGGGATGAACTAATCATGCGCATTCAGTCCCTCAGCAAAGATCATACTGCACGATGGGGTAAAATGAATATCTACCAGATGATTTCCCATTGTATTTTATGGGATGGGTGGATTTTAGGCAATACCAATTTGAAATATAAACAGGAGTTTCTTGGGAAACTATTTGGAAAAATGGCCTTAAGAAGTTCGGTGAAGGATGATAAGCCTATTGGCAAAAACATGCCTGCCGGTCGTGCCTTCATCATTAAAGAACAAAACGGGAATGTTGAATTGCAAAAAAAGATCTGGGTGGAACGGATTGCAGCGTATGAACATTTCTCGAACCCGGACTTTATTCATGATTTTTTTGGCAAGATGACCAAAGAGCAGATCGGGATCTTTGCCTATAAACACTCCGACCATCATTTGCGGCAGTTTAATGCATAGCGCATCCGGTATCCTACGCCCTCTAAGCAGCAAAACTTTACATGTAAGTTGTTAACGTAAAAATATTTTACCGAACTTGTCCCTAAAAGGAATAGTCAGTTGTCATTATACCGACAGCACTATTATTAACTAAAAAAAACAAACACATGAAAGAGTACTTAATGCTTATCCGTCAGAACCAAGACAACAGCGTAAAAATGACACCAGAACAAATGCAGGAAGACATTGCCAAACATGTAAACTGGGTAAGGGAACTTGTTCAAAATGGAAACTTCAAAGGAGGAAATCCATTGATGCCTATGGGTAAACAATTAAAGGGTAACAGTAAAATTGTTACAGACGGGCCTTATATCGAAAGCAAGGAATGTGTGAGCGGCTATTATTTTCTGCTGGCCCCTTCGCTCGAAGAAGCTACAGAAATAGCGAAAGGCTGCCCCACACTTAGTATTGGCGGAACCGTTGAACTCCGGGAAATTATCCTTATCGAAAAAATGTAACATTGGATCACTCCGATGCCATCAATCAACTTACAGCCCATCTTTTCCGTGAAAATTCGGGAAAGATGGTTGCTGTTTTATCCCGAACGTTTGGATTAAGCCAGATTGATACCGTATTGGATGTTGTACAGGATACCTTTGAAACGGCACTTTCCAAATGGCGTTTCTCAGGAGTCCCCGATAATCCTTCGGGGTGGCTCATGCAGGTTGCCAAAAACAAAGCACTCAATACCTTTAAGCGGGAAAATAAATCCAATCCATTTGACCCAACCGATTATCTGGACAGGTTTGACACTCCTGTTGAGCAGCAACTGGACATCCTGTTCTCTCCAAAAGAAATTAAAGACAGCCAGCTCAGGTTATTGTTCACCTGCTGCCATCCCGATTTTTCTCCGCGCAACCAAATCATCATCACATTAAATATTCTCTGCGGTTTTGGAGTTCCCGAAATTGCCAATGCCTTGCTCATGAATGATGAAGCAGTCAAAAAAGCCCTCACCCGGAGTAAACAATCACTGCGTAAACTCGACCATATTTTACAGGCCCATATCATTACCCAATCGGCTGAGCGACTCCATACCGTGCAAACCATTCTTTACCTATTGTTTAATGAAGGCTACAAGACCACCCGTAGCAAAGATGCCATTAACCACGACTTATGCTATGAAGCCATCCGCCTTGCGAAACTACTGGAAAGCGAAAACTACAGCGAAACAGATGCGCTGCTTTCGTTGATGTTTTTTAACCTTTCGCGTTTTCCGGCAAGGCTTTCAACCAATGATGAATGGCTTAGCCTGGAAGAACAGGACCGAAGCCGGTGGAACAGTGTTTTTATTGAAGAGGGTTATCACTACCTCAACAAAGCGACCCGGCAACCGGAGCTTACGCGTTTTCACCTTGAAGCCATCATTGCTTCTGTGCATTGTTCGGCACCCACATTTGAAGCAACCAACTGGAGTACCATTGCTTATTTGTACAGCCAACTGGAAAAACTAGAACCTTCTCCCCTGGTTACACTCAACAGAATTATAGCTGAAAGTTATTTACCCGGAACAACAAATAGTATTCAAGCGCTTAATGCAATAGCTTCGGATGCGTTGTTTCAGCATAATTTTTTGTTGCTGGCCGCCAAAGGCGATATTTACAAAAGGCAAGGTGAATTGGAAAATGCCCGTAAGGCATATGAGGAAGCATTGCATCTGGCTGTATCACCTGCCGACAAAAAATTCCTAACCCGAAAAATATTGTTCTGTCAACTACACACTAATTAAAAACCAATTCATTATGAGTTATTTTAATCCTTCCTTCCCTAAATTCTTTAAAGACCTTTCGAAAAACAATAGCACCGAATGGTTTAACGAAAACCGTAAAACCTATGAGAAAGAGGTAAAAAAACCTTTTGCTGATTTTGTGGCCGAAATGATAGGGCGCATTCAACAACATGAACCCGAAGTGCAGATTAAACCATCGGATGCCATTACACGGATTAATAAAGACATCCGGTTTTCGAAGGATAAAACACCTTACAATACCCATGTTGCTGCCAATATTTCGGTGCATGGCAAAAAAGACAAATCGTATCCGGGATTTTATTTTCAGCTATCATCCGAAGGTATCACCCTTTATGGAGGAGCCTATATGGTTGAAAATGCTACACTTGAAAACATCAGGAATCATATTGCACAAAACCTGAAAGGCTTTTCGCAGGCGTACAACGATACATTGTTTAAAAATGCATTCGGATCTATCCAAGGTGAACAAAACAAACGGATTCCTCCTGCATTCCAGGCCGTTTTGGAAAAGGAACCTTTGATTGCCAACAAACAATTTTTTTATACTGCAACCTTAAAACCAGATCTTATCCTATCGGATACCTTACCCGATAAACTGATTGAGTATTACCTGGCGGGCAAAAAGGTAAACGACTTTTTAAAGCAGGCCTGGACGAACTAGAAGTATTCCCTCTACCGGATTCTTTGATTTAATTATAGCTTGATTGCAAACTGATGGTGCTGTATTTTTGTTTCTATTCAGACATTGGTATCCATCATTATGAAACAAATACTTACACTATCTTTTTTCCTTTGGGGTTTTCCTTTGCTTGTTTCGGCCCAAACCAAAAACCAAACTGACTCCCAAGGCAGAAAACAAGGCGTACACGATGGATACTCGGGAAGTTGGTTGTTTGAAAGAACATATGTAAATGATACGCTCAATGGTCCCTTCCGTCAGTATACAAAAGATGGCACCACATGGGCAACCGGTTATTTCCTGAATGGATTAAAGGATAGTGTATGGCTCGACTTTTACCCGAACAAAAAGATTAAGGAAAAAGCGGTTTACCGGAAAGGCAAAAAAGAAGGTGCGTTTGTTCATTATTTTGAAAATGGTGATATCAGTTATACAGCTACCTTCAAAAATGATTCGTTGTATGGTGATGCCATTGGTTATTACCCAAGTCTTTCTTTAGAGTCAAAAGGAGACCCCTATAATGGCGAGTGGATTGAGTATTATGAAAACGGAAACATCAAATCCAAACAATCTTTCACCAACCGCATCTTATCGAGCGAACGGTTTTACTTTTCCGCAAAGGGCGATACCCTCCTTCCCAGGAACATAGCACCACAACCTGTTTTGGAGGACACTTCCATCATCAACCAAACTACGCTCAAGGTATACCTGTTGTTCAATTCATTCGACAGTCTTAACAAACCTATTGATTTCGGCCCGCATTTGTTCCACCCTATTCCCGTTTGTAAAAATGAACAGGTTGTTATTCATATCGGACCCATTAATTTTTTGCTTACTCAAAATGGCTTTCGGGTTTACGAACAATTCGATCCCTCCTGCCTGCAAAAAATAAAAACCAACGGTTACACCACAAACAGGGATACCCGCGAATTGCCCAATGGAAATTATGACGTGCGGTATGCGTTGGAAACAAAACTCTTCAAATCGCGCTTGGGCAAAATTGCTGTCGAACGAAAACAAATGCAATGTGATGACACCGGAAACAACCCGCTCACGATTACCCGAGATAATAAAACCCTACTGTTTAAAGACATTGGTAATGTCCTTTTTTTTGAATTCGACAGTGATAACGACACCCAAAACGAACTGTATGTATTGAACTATTTCAGTTGTGAAAAACAGTTGAAAATATACAAGGTTGACGATAAGTAACGGCTTCCTGTTCATTCGTTATTGCTTATCATATACAACTCCTCCACTAGCACAAAGCTCACAAAACAGAGCGCAATTTTCTTTGCTAAAATCTTGTTTCACATTTTAATCCAAAAAAACTGCACAAAAATTTGCGCAACCGAATAGTTGCATTATATTTGCAACCGATTGATTGCATAAATGCTTTGATCGTACAGAAATGCGGAGAGATATTTTTCAAGCCATAGCAGATCCGACCAGGCGTGCCATTATCCTGCTTATTGCCACGCAGGCAATGACACCCAATGCCCTTGCCGAACATTTTGATGCCTCCAGGCAAGCGGTATCCAAACATTTGCAGATACTCACGGAATGCGAACTGGTGAAACAAGAATACAAGGGCAGGGAAATTTATTACCAACTAGAATTAACTAAAATGAAAGAAATTGACAAATGGCTGGAGCAATTCCGGAAGATCTGGGAAGCTCGATTCGATCAACTTGATATTGTATTGACCAATCTTAAACAACGTAAAAAATGAAAGACAGGATTATCACACTTGAACGCAGCTTTGATGCACCGGTAACACTGGTGTGGAGAGCCCTTACCGAAAAGGACTTGATGAAACTATGGTATTTTGATTTAGCAGAATTTACTCCCGTTGAAGGCTTTTCATTCGAATTTTTCGGTGGACATGAAGACGGTATTCAATACAAACATATATGTGAAATAACGGAAGTAATCAAGAATCAGAAACTGACTTATAGCTGGAGGTACGAAGGTTACCCGGGTATTTCCTTTGTTACATTTGAACTCTTTCCTGAAAATGCCGGAACCTGCTTACGGTTAACACATACCGGTATTGACAGTTTCCCCGCAGACGTTCCGGATTTTGCCATTCATAATTTTGAAGAAGGCTGGAATCAAATCATTAACCACTCTCTCACTGATTTTTTAACAACTCATAATCATTAAACACAACAACATGAACAGTAACTTAACATTTGAATTTACCGTAGATAAAGCCAACAGTACGGTAAATGTAAAAAGAGTATTCGCAGCAGAACACTCTTTGGTTTGGGACGCATTTACCAAACCCGAAATCCTTGATTTATGGTGGGCTCCTAAACCATGGATATCCAAAACCAAATCAATGGAGTTTAAAGTTGGCGGTCGCAGACTGTATGCCATGTGTGGTCCCGAAGGTGAAGAACATTGGGCCATAGCGGATTATACGTCTATCACACCCCAAACAAACTTCACCTTCCTGGATGCCTTCAGTGATAATCAGGGAAACCTTAATCCTGATTTTCCAAGATCAGACTGGAGCCTTGATTTTACTGATGAAAATGGCTCAACGGTTGTGAACATGACCATTAAACACAAAACACTGGCCGACCTGGAGCAAATTCTGGAGCTAGGATTTAAAGAAGGATTCACCATAGCATTGGATGGCTTAGCTGAGATGTTTGACAAACGATAATCCAAACATACTACATCCTTTTTTAGAATACATTTGCGGAAGCTAACATCCTTATATGTTAGTCTTCCGCATTCCTTTTTTTTGGCTTATTTTGTTTTGTAATTCTTATCTATGACACCGGAAAACGAACTTTATAGTTCCATCGGACAACAATGCAAGGGTGCCGAACAAAGCCAACTCTTCGGAAAGCCCTGCTTTAAGATAAATGGAAAGGCCTTCATCTGTTTTTTCCGGAACGAAATGGTGTTTAAACTAACGGGCACAAAACATACGGAGGCATTGAGTCTTGATGGCTCCCAGCTGTTTGATCCTTCCGGCAAAAAGAGACCCATGAAAGAGTGGGTTCAGATACCTTATGCATATCATGATACATGGGCAACATTCGCGAAGGCTGCACTCAAGTATGTTGATGCATAATCTCAAGATCATTCTTCCCTAATTTAGCTCAAGATTTAAACGCTGGACTATAGAGGTTCAATGCCATTTTACCCTGCGGCCATCCCCCGATTACAACATCACAAGGGCTATATTGTTGCCCTAAATCCTCCTTACCTCTATATCAGTTTATTGGTTAGCTTTGTCATAGCCAGCACTTATGATACTACCTACTCAACTTTCTGCCATTATTCTGGACGATGAGAAGTATGCCATTACCAATCTCCGGAACTTAATCCGGAGTTATTGTCCGCATATCAAAGTAATTGATACAGCCGGTTCGGCCGAATCGGCTGTGCTTAAAATTAACGCACTGCAACCTGATGTGGTATTTTTGGATGTAAACATGCCGGGCAATGACGGTTTTTCCATTCTTCCCAAACTTACGAACCTTCCTTTTTTAGTTTTTGTCACCGCTCATCAGCAACACGCCCTGCGCGCGTTGAAAGTAAATGCCGTAGACTTTTTGTTGAAACCGATTGATATTAATGAGCTGACCGCAACTGAGCAAAAATTACTGCAACTCAGGCTGCTTAAAAATGAACTGAGTGATGGATATGGTAAAGCGATCGGGAATCTATTTACCATGTTGAGCAAACCCGAAAGTGTGACCAAAATTGCGCTGCACAGTACTTCAGGTTATGAGGTATTCGATATCCACAATATCCTGTATTTGTCGGGTGACGATAACTATACTGTATTTCACATTGACCAGCAGAAAGAGCGTGTTGTTTCCAAAACATTAAAGGAATATGACGAAATGCTGCATGACAACCAATTTATGCGGATCCATAAATCAACCCTCATTAACCTCACCCATGTAAAAAAGATTATGCGAACCGAAAACATGGAAGTTGAAATGCAGAATGGAGCTGTGTTAAGTGTATCAAGACGAAAAATGAAAGACCTTATTGCCTGGGCTAAAACCGTATCGCTTTGATCAAAACTGTCTTTCATATGGTATTGGGTTATCTGTTGCTGCCCACATGCAGTATGATTCCGGTTATTACATATGGGCAAAATGTGCTCTTTAAGCATTACACAACTACAGACGGATTGCCAAGCAATACGGTATACAGTTTGATGCAGGACAAACAAGGATTCATCTGGAATTCGAGTGATGCAGGGGTTACACGATTTGACGGAAACTCCTTTCAGAATTATTCCATTGCCGAAGGATTATCTGACAACGAAATACTGACCATCATGCAAGACTCGAGAGGCCGGATCTGGTTTTTGGGATTTAACGGCACCGTATCTTATATGCTCAACGGAACCATTTATAACGAACAAACAGACACGTTGCTTCGACATATCAAATCCCTATCCTGCTTTATTGAAATGTTCGAGGATAGAGAAAACCGATTGTGGTTCATCGCACAAAATGAAGGTTTAATCCTGAACGGTAATCATATTATCAAATCAAAAGATAGTAAAGTACCCGGCTATTCTTTTGTAAGCAATCTCTCCAATGGTCAATACATTCATTCATGCACCGGAAACTCCATTTTCAGAAATGGCAAAACGACTCCCGCACCTCAGCTTTATACCATCAAAAAAAACGGGGGATATACATTCCTGGCAAATGGCGATCAGTTGTTTGTATCGAACCAAGGTATCGTTTTTCAAAAAGACACCAGTCAAAAACTAATTATTCCCTTCGACTCTGCCTTGAACCAGGCCGTTCAATTTGGAATTGAGCTGACTTCGGATAGTTTGATATGGGTGACCACCAACTATGGAATATATTGTTATCGATTCAAACAACCGGAAATCAAACCGGTCATTTACCTCAAAGATATTATTTCGAGCAGTCTCCTTGAGGACCATGAAGGCAATTTATGGGTTGGAACTTTAAGTGACGGAGTATACC
This sequence comes from Bacteroidota bacterium, assembly GCA_040387195.1. Taxonomy (GTDB): domain Bacteria; phylum Bacteroidota; class Bacteroidia; order UKL13-3; family UKL13-3; genus UKL13-3. The sequence continues at coordinate 6,657 of JAZKEF010000023.1, read as the reverse complement.
TTATTCCGGCCTGGGCACGGCATGTTCAAATTGTAAATGACGAGCTGCGCCTTGACAGAATTCCCTCCTATGCCATTGGTAAGGTTGGGGAAAAAATATATTTGGGAGAGAAAAACGGTAATATCAAGGAAGTGCATAACCGGTCTTATAAATCCATAACAGTAGCAGATGACAAGTTGCATGGTTCGGAAATGAACAAGATGATCAGTTATGGGCAATCTGTATGGGCAGCCTCAAATGAAAAACTCATTCACTACAATTCGCTAACAGGCAAAGGACATATTGTGTATTGCAAGAACTTTCGCACCAATACGCTTGAGCAGACTGTTGCCATCAAAGGGTTTGCCGAGGGAAAAACCTATATGCTTGCCGCGCGCAATTATTCTGTTGTGCTGTTTCCAAAAGAGTGCACCGGATACCTACCTGATTCGTTGTCTCCTGTGCGCGGTCAAAAAATACCGGGTTGTTTTGTAACCTATGTTACTTCATCAAACGACAGAAAATACAGTGTTTACGAAAGTAAAACAGGAACGCTGTGGTATGGTGCAAAGGAAGGACTTTGTTCAATGACCGATAATAAAACAAACAATCATTCAAAGGAACATCCTTTATTAAAACTCAGGATTATCTCAATAGGTGAATTGGAAGATTCTACCCTTGTACTCGCTATACATGGACATGGAATCGTGTTATATAAAAACGGACAGATACTCCAGCATCTTACAACTCAAACAGGCTTGAATAATGATGTATGCCGTAAATTATACGTATATAAGAATCACATATACGTTGCTACACCTTCGGGAGTAGCAATCCTGAAATATGCAAACGGCAGTGTATTTCAAACCTTGACTTTAGATGAGTCCAACATCTTACCCTTTAATGATGTGAACGATGTATATGCGGATGCCAATTATATTTTCATTGCAACATCCAAGGGATTGGTCAACATAAATCAGAAAGTACTGAGCCATATTAAAACCTATGTTCCACTACTTCGTCTGAATGAGGTGATGGTGAATGACAAAATCATCAACCTAACTAAAGAGAATTTGTTTACGTATACCCAAAACAATTTCATGATTCGGTTCATAGGCATACATTATCAGTTACCCAGGACTGTTCGTTACCGTTACCGGTTAAATGAAGACCAGCTTTGGAAATATACCGGGAACACCCTTGTTGAGTTTACATTTTTGCCACCCGGAAATTATTCTTTTGAACTCCAGACAAAATCGGGTGGCAGCAAATGGTCGGCAAGCATTGTTTACCCGTTCGAGATAAAACCTCCGTTTTGGAATACATACTGGTTTATAGCACTGAGCTTACTTTCCATTGCAGGATTTATAGTATTAACGATCAAGTACCGTTTATCGGTTGCCCGTAAAAAACAGCAGGAAAAACAACGGATCGAAAATCAAATTACTTCACTGGAGCAGGAAGCATTACAATCGATGATGAATCCTCATTTTATCTTTAATGTAATGAATTCTATCCAACATTTCATCAACAGCAATGATAAACGCCTTGCCAATATTTACCTGTCGAACTTTGCCAAACTGATTCGGATTAACCTTACCATTTCCTATAAAAAATACATTCCGATCGAAGAAGAATTGAACTACCTGTCACTGTACCTTTCATTTGAAAAATTGCGATTTGGCGACAAACTCAATTATACCATCGTAGTTGATCCTTCGATTGATACAGAAGACACGCATATTGCCGTAATGATGATCCAGCCTTTTTTAGAAAATGCCATTGAGCATGGTATTTTACCTCTCTCTCAAGGAGGAGAGCTAACGCTATCCATTGATGCACACAACGAAACGGCCTTACGCATTTCGGTTACCGATACCGGAACAGGCATTGATAGCCGATACCTGACGGATGGATTTATGATGCTGAATGAAAGTCATGCCATCAATATTACCTCCAAACGTCTTGGTCTCATATCAAAAGTTGCAGGACAACAAATCAGTTTCACATACAGCCACCTTCACCCGGAAGCAATAAACAAGGGCACTGTTGTATCTTTTTTACTTCCACTTGCGGATAAAACAACGTAATCAAACCGTTGCCTCAATCATCTATACCGTTGCCTAAATAGTTAGCAGAAGGATTATATACTCATCTTAAATTTCCATTACCCGTTATTCACTTGAGGGTGGCGGATGATTATATGAGTATATACCAGTTACGATTATTGCTATGTGTAAATCTGCTCCTTGCAGCATGTTACACCTCTTCGGCACAAAGTGGTTTTGTTGCTGTGGGAGCAAGCGTTTCCAACACAACAGGAAGTGTAAGTTATTCTGTCGGACAAATTGATTACATCTCCTCAACCAATACGCAGGGAACTATTTCCCAGGGAATTCAGCAGGCGCATGAAATTTTTATCCGCAGCAGTGTATCGGAACAACCGTTGCAAACTCCCCTTTCTGTTTTCCCAAATCCGGCAAAAGATCATCTCGTTCTGCAAGTGGGTGATTTCACATCAAATCCATTGCGGTATTCTTTGATGGATATTCAGGGAAAAGAATTGGCCAGCGGAGTTATTCTCGATTATCAAACACATATCAATATAGCCGATCTGGCCAGTGCCGTGTATTCACTCCGGGTACAGTCTGATCTTAAAGGCTCATCCACATTTAAAATCATCAAAATTTACTAACTATGAACACATCACTACTCACCATGGTGCGCTCGCTTTTGCTGGCAACCCTTCTTACCTGCATCATTCCGGTGCTTGCACAAAACACTCCCGACAGAATGAGTTATCAGGCTGTGGTTCGCAACGGAAGCAACTTTCTTGTAACCAATGCTCCTGTGGGAATGCGCATCAGCATTATTAAGGATTCAACAGGGGCCAAAGAATCCTATATGGAAACGCATACTGCTACAACCAATGCAAACGGACTGGTTACTCTGGAAATAGGAGGAGGAACGGTTGTGTCGGGAATTTTTGCAAATATCGATTGGGAAAATGGCCCCTATAACCTGAAGGTTGAAACAGACCCGACAGGTGGTACCAATTATGGACTTACGGTCATCAGCAGGGTTCTGGGCGTACCTTACTCAATCTATGCACGCTTTTCAAACTGTTGTAATAATCAATGGCATATTAATGGAAACACAGGAACAAATCCTGCAGTGCATTTTTTAGGCACAACCGATAATGCGCAATTAAACTTCAGGGTTAACAACCAACGTGCCGGTCAAATCGACCATCTCTTGTTCAATACCTTCATGGGATACCAGGCCGGAATCGGGAATCCGACCGGAAAATGGAATTCGGGTTTTGGCAACATGGCGTTGCGCGACAATACAACCGGTCATGACAATACTGCTTTAGGTGATGAAGTGCTTGTGTTTAACCGTACCGGAAATCAGAATACTGGTGTTGGTGAAGGTTCCCTGTTTTTTAACCAAAACGGTAGCAATAATACTGCAGGAGGTTATCAGGCAATGACCAAAAACTTATCGGGTAATTCAAATGTAGCTTATGGTGTTGGTTCACTTTTCGAAAACACTTCGATTCATAACCTGGTGGCAGTGGGCGATTCATCATTGTATCATACCGGGTCTGGATTTAATGCTACTACTCCGAAGACTGCGGGAATACATAATACCGCCCTCGGTTCAAAATCCTTATACTTTAATATTGGAGGAGCTGCCAATACCGGAACAGGGTTTAATGCGCTGCTCAACAATACAACAGGAAATGAAAATACAGCGGTGGGAACCAAAGCCTTGTTTGCCAATGTTGGAGGAAGCAGAAACACCGCCATTGGAAATGATGCAGATGTTTCGAGTGCGGCTCTTACCAATGCTTCGGCTATCGGATCCAATGCCATTGTTGACTCGAGTAACAGCATGGTGCTGGGAAGCATCAGCGGTAAAAATGGAGCAACAGCAAGCACCAAAGTGGGAATAGGTGTTTCAGCGCCTACACACAGATTGCATGTGGATGGTAAAGTTCGTATTGTTGACGGAACAGAAGGAAACGGTAAAGTACTTACATCCGATCCTAATGGTATAGCCTCTTGGCAAACACCTGCTGCAGGTGGTAGCGGAACGGTAACATCAGTGGCAACCAATAACGGCATTACAGGCGGAACAATTACTACAACCGGAACCATTGGATTAACTGGCCAGGCTTTGGCCTTACACAACCTTGCAACCAATGGATTTTTTGTGCGTACCGGATCAGGCACCGTTGCTGCAAGAACCATTACAGCAACAACACCAATGGCCATTATTAATGGTGATGGTGTGAGTGGTGATCCTGTAATTTCATTGGGTCAAAGTGGTGCTACAACCGGACAGGTTCTTGCGTGGAACGGAACGACCTGGGCTCCATCAACAGCTACCGGAAATTTTTGGTCGCTCACGGGCAATACTGTTACAGCTGCTCATTTCCTTGGAACATTAAACAGCATGCCGTTACTTTTTAAAGTAAATAGTAATGCTGCCGGAAAAATTGATCATATCAATAACAACACAACCATTGGATACTTATCGGCAACAGCCATTACAACAGGTGTAGGGAATACCACCTTTGGTTCGCGTGCATTCAACAATGACACATCAGGGCATTTTAATACGGCTATCGGAGACCTTGCATTGGCCAGCAATACCAATGCAAACGGCAATACCGGAATCGGTCAGGCTGCAGCTTACCAAACTACTGAGGGATTGTTTAACACAGCTGTTGGTCAAAACTCGCTCTTTAACAATACAACGGGTGACTTTAATACAGCCCTCGGTTCTGCGGCTGATGTATCATCCGGAAATTTTGAGAATGCTACAGCGGTGGGTTGCCGTTCGTATGTTACACAAAGCAATAGTATGGTATTGGGAAGTATCAGCGGTATAAACGGATCGTTGAACAATACCAGCGTTGGTATTGGTATAACGGCTCCTTCACATACATTCCATGTGAAAGGTACAGTTCGCATTGATGACGGAACACAACTAACGGGCAGGGTACTTACAACAGATGCAAACGGAGTAGCCTCCTGGCAAAATTTACCCGCAGGTGGAAGCGGAACCATGACTTCGTTATTAACCAATAACGGTATTACAGGCGGAACCATTACCACCAGTGGAACAATAGGATTAACCGGACAAGCTTTGGCTTTGCATAACCTTGGAACCAACGGTTTTTTTGTGCGCACCGGAGCAGGAACCGTAGCAGCAAGAACCATTACCGGAACAACTCCGATTGTGGTAACCAACGGAGATGGAGTGAGTGCAGATCCGGTTATTTCACTTGGACAAAACGGAGCTACCACCGGACAGGTTCTCGCATGGAACGGAACGACCTGGGCTCCATCAACAGCTACCGGAAATTTTTGGTCGCTCACGGGCAATACTGTTACAGCTGCTCATTTCCTTGGAACATTAAACAGCATGCCGTTACTTTTTAAAGTAAATAGTAATGCTGCCGGAAAAATTGATCATATCAATAACAACACAACCATTGGATACTTATCGGCAACAGCCATTACAAGCGGTGTAGGGAATACCACCTTTGGTTCGCGTGCATTCAACAATGACACATCGGGGCATTTTAATACAGCTATCGGAGACCTTGCATTGGCCAGCAATACCAATGCAAACGGCAATACCGCAGTCGGGCAGGCAGCAGCATACCAAACCGCAACGGGATTGTATAATACGGCCTTGGGGCAAAACTCACTCGTGAACAATATAACCGGAGACTTCAACACGGCTCTTGGTTCAGCAGCTGATGTATCATCCGGAGGGTTTGTGAATGCAACAGCGGTGGGTTGCCGTTCGTATGTTACACAAAGCAATAGTATGGTATTGGGTAGTATTAGTGGAGTAAACGGTTCACTGAATAATACCAGCGTTGGTATTGGCGTAACGGCACCTTCACATACATTCCATGTGAAAGGTACGGTTCGCATTGATGACGGAACACAACTGGCGGGCAGGGTACTTACAACAGATGCAACAGGAGTAGCCTCCTGGCAAAATTTACCTGCAGGTGGAAGCGGAACCATGACTTCGTTATTAACCAATAACGGTATTACAGGCGGAACCATTACCACCAGTGGAACAATAGGATTAACCGGACAAGCTTTGGCTTTGCATAACCTTGGAACCAACGGTTTTTTTGTGCGCACCGGAGCAGGAACCGTAGCAGCAAGAACCATTACCGGAACAACTCCGATTGTGGTAACCAACGGAGATGGAGTGAGTGCAGATCCGGTTATTTCACTTGGACAAAACGGTGCAACAACCGGGCAAGTACTTTCGTGGACGGGAACAGCATGGGCTCCGGCTAATGGTGCTGCCGGTACATTCTGGTCGCTAAGCGGAAATTCAATAACAGCAAACGACTTTTTAGGATCAACCAACAGCATGGCTTTAAATATTAAGGTAAATAATCAACATGCCGGTAAAATTGACCATGTGCTGGAAAATTCTTTCTGGGGATATTTATCGGGCAATACTACCATCACCGGAAATTCAAATACCGGGATAGGAAACTTTGCACTCAGCGCAACCAGCAGCGGATCAAGCAATACTGCCGTTGGAAGAAGTGCATTGCGACTCAATACTATTGGTGTTGGAAATACCGCGCTGGGTTATACTGCTCTTTGGAAAAACATCGATGGTACAGCT
>JAZKEF010000022.1:0-79670 GCA_040387195.1 Bacteroidota bacterium | reverse complement strand
CTCCTACTACACCTAATACCAAACACTCACTCATAAACTTTCCTATTTGTTTGGGTGGAAAATTCACCACTGCGATTACCTGTTTATTTAACAACTCATCTTTGTTGTAGAGTGTTGTAATTTGTGCTGAAGACTTTTTGATACCTGATTCACCGAAATCAATATGCAACTGATATGCAGGATTGCGTGCTTCGGGAAAATCATTTACTCTAATGATTGTTCCCACCCGCATTTCTACTTTTTCAAAATCATTCCAGGTTATCATTCTGATTTTATTTTTTTGTTCACAAAGGCACGAAGAATTAAGTTGAAGAAAGACACAAAAAAGAAGTAGGCAAAGAATAAAGTACGCAGTAGCCAATAACTCAATAACCTATTAACCCAATAACTTAATCAGCCAATCACAACTTCGCTAACTCCGACTTCACAAATGTCATTAGTTCTCTAATGTATGTTGCAGAGAAATTAAATTCTATTCCCGCAGTTTTATAGATCTCTCCTATTGTTTTGGTATATCCTAAACTTAAAGCCTCTTTGTATTGCTGCACCGCTTGTTTTTTATCCGACAGGAAATTGCGCCACACGGCTAATGCTCCCAATTGTGCCATTCCATATTCGATGTAATAAAAAGGTACTTCATACAAGTGCAGTTGTTTTTGCCATGAATATGCTTGTGCCATTTCAAATCCGCTCCAGTCAACCAGCCCTGTTCCGAACTCTTTGCTGAGTTGAACCCAATATGCTTTCCGTTCATCGATTGTGTGTTCCGGATGCGTATAGATCCAGTGCTGGAATTTATCGATGGTGGCAATCCAAGGCAAAATTTTGATGATGCCTTCCAGGTGTTCTTCTTTTGCCCTGTTCAATTCTTCTGGTGTGCGGTAAAACTCATCCTGTCCGTCATAACTGATGAGCTCCATACTCATAGAAGCCAATTCGGCAACTTCACTCGGACAACTTTTAAAAGCCGCCAATTCCAGGTCTTTGCTTAAGAACGAATGTACTGCATGTCCGCCTTCATGCACCATCGTTTCCACATCCCTGGTTGATGATGCAGCATTCATAAAGATGAAGGGCACACCTGTTTCTGCCATCGGGTAATTGTATCCTCCGGGAGCTTTTCCTTTCCTGCTTTCCAGATCCAGCCGTTCCATATTGTCCATGGTTTCGATACACCATGCAAAATAATCATCTACCTTGCGGAAACATTTTACGGTTCTGTCCAATAAATCCTTGCCACTTGTAAATGGCTCCAATGCTTCCCTGTTTTGTGTGTCAACCTCCATATCCCATGGACGTAATGAATGTCCCAATTGCTTTCCACGCTTTTCCGTAAACTGTTTTACCAATGGCATTACTTCTTGCTGGATTGCATCATGAAAATTAAAACAATCCTGAGGACCGTAATCAAATCGTCCCATGGCTGCAAACATATAATCACGGAAGTTTTCGAAGCCTGCGTTAAGGGCAACCTGATGGCGTAATTTCACAAGGCGGTTGAATAACTCATCCAACTCTGTGGCGTGCTCCAAACGTTTATCCTGTATTTTTTTGAATGCATTTTCCCGCTTGCTCCTGTCCGGATTTTTTAAATAATTAGCTGCTTGTTGAAGGGTGAGTTCTTTGCCATCAAGCTCTACACTCAAACTCCCGATGATGGCTCCATACTTCTGGCTCTCTGTCGATATTTCGGCAAACAGTTTAACATTCTCTTCCCTGAATAATTCTATTTCCTTTTTTACCGATCGCAGGTAAATAAAATATTTATCGTGATCGAGATCATCAATATATTTACAGGCAACCAGCTTGTGGTTGAGTTTATCAGATAAAGGAGCAATCTGCGGTTCTATTTCGGTTACAAAAAACAAGTATGCTTTTTCAAGTTCTTTATTTTCGGTATCACATGTCATGCGCACATACCGCCATGCTAAATCCTCACTTACAAAAGCCTCTAGTTCGCTGCGGTCTTTCAACCAATTTTCGAGCTCCTCTTTTGAGTTGATTTCACGTAACAGGAGTTGTTCAAAAAATGGCGACAATACTTCCCATGAGGTTACTTTTATTTTATTCGGTAAAAACCTGCGTTGTTGGATGGTGATCATACTAAAGCGAATTGGTATATGCGAGTTTAAGGATAATCAGTGAAAAAGAATAAATTTAAATGCCTCTCCGTATATAGAAAAGCACGTTTAAACATCTGTACACGTTTTATACAAACATTCGGCTTAACCGCAACGAGCGCAACGGTTAGCACTGCGAAACGCTGCGGTTAAAAGAATAGAGTTGATGATCAACACAGGAAAAGAAACAAAAATAGCGCCCCATTTGCATGAGGCGCTATTTTAAATCGTATCGTTATGTTGCCTATTACTTTTTGCGGGCTATTACTTTTTCGGCAGCTGCCACAATGTTTACAGCATCCAAACCGTATTTGGTCATCAGCTGGTCAGGTGTGCCACTTTCGCCAAAACTATCATTAACGGCTACCATTTCTAATGGTGTAGGAAGTTCACGTGCCAATAACTGTGCAATGCTATCTCCTAATCCGCCATTCATCTGGTGTTCTTCTGCTGTAACCACACAATGTGTTTTACGGGCCGACTCCAGAATGGCTTTTGCATCCAGTGGTTTGATTGTATGAATATTGATGATCTCTGCATTGATTCCCTTTTCTGCAAGTAAATGTCCGGCTTCGATGGCTTTCCAAACCAGGTGTCCTGTTGCAAAAATAGATACATCCGCACCCTCGTTCAGCATCACTGCTTTTCCGATTTCGAACACTTGATTTTCGGGGGTGAAATTAGGAACAGCCGGACGACCAAAACGTAAATATACCGGACCTTTATGATCTGCTATGGCAATTGTTGCTGCTTTGGTTTGGTTATAATCGCATGGATTAATTACGGTCATTCCCGGCAACATTTTCATCAGCCCGATATCTTCCAGAATCTGATGTGTGGCTCCATCCTCACCCAATGTTAATCCGGCATGAGATGCACAGATTTTTACGTTTTTTCCGGAGTAGGCAACACTTTGACGAATCTGATCGTATACACGACCGGTAGAAAAGTTTGCAAATGTTCCGGTATACGGAATTTTCCCTCCTATGGTTAATCCGGCAGCCATGCCAATCATATTGGCTTCGGCAATACCTACCTGAATAAACCGTTCCGGAAAGTCTTTTTGAAAAGCATCCATTTTTAATGAACCGGTTAAGTCGGCACACAATGCAACAACATTTTCATTTGTTTTACCGAGTTCATGTAATCCTGCTCCAAAACCTGAGCGGGTATCTTTTACATTTTGGATATCGAACTTTTTCATCTGTATAAATAGTTTAATCGTTAATTCAAGGTAATATTGGTTGCAGAGCCCGATGTGATGGTAAACTCCCGTTCAAACGACTGATTGGAATGGTAAGCTCCCTTGGCTCGGTATATAATTTTATATTTGCCCGGTTGAATGAGCATGGAATTGTTGCGGCTATCGGTTGGCAATTTATATACCCATACCAATTCATTTTTTACCATCATGTATATGTCGGCATAATACGGCTGGGTAACCGCTGTTATCAATAGCCGGCCGGGTTGCGGAATTTCAATGGTGGTGGTATAACTTTGTTTGATATCAATTCCTTTTTGGATGATGCGTGGTATGCTCAGAATTTCAAGATCATACTTTCCTGTCAGGTATTTCTCGGGAGTGTTGGCATCCTGCACATGCAGCGTTTTATCTTGGTTATGCTGGCGGATGATGTATTGGAGTTTGCTGTAATTGGTTGCCCCGATAACCTTTAACAATAAAGTTCCCTGCGGAGCATCAATTCCAATTGTAGTATGTTTTCCGGGAGTAATTTCGAGATTGCTTTTTTCAACCGCAGGAATAGTATGTACTACCATACGGTATTTATAAATCGGATCAAGCGGCAGTGTATCCGGATTTCCCTTTTCGTTGAGGGTATGAACATAGTTGTATACCATCTGACCCGAATGCATGTCATAAAAACTCATGTTCACATTTGTTTCGGTTGGCTTGCTGAAAGCATCCAGCAAGTTCACCTGAACAGTTGTATTGTTCAACGCTTGACTGATTACCACATTCAACACATTATCAAAATCAGCTTCTGTATTGGCATCATAATAACGGCCTACGCACTCAAATGCCTTTCTGAAATCTTCTGTCCCACCGATTCCCACAATAAACGGACGTAAAATCACTCCGTTGCTTTGCAATGCTTCCGATACAGCACATGGATCTCCATCACATTCTTCAATTCCATCTGTAATCAATACAATTACATTACGAATCCCTGGCTCCTTGGGAAAATCATATGCTGCCTGCTGCAGAGAGTATGCAATCAATGTGGTTCCTTTGGGAATGAGTCTTTGTACTTCCTTTTTGATTTCGGCATGGTTATGCTGTTTAAAAGGCACCTCCAACTTCGTATCCTTACAGTCCCGTTTGGAGGGTGGGCTGGTATGTCCGTAAACACGCAAGGCCACTTCAACATCCTTTGCCCTTTCAAGGCTATCCATCAGTTTGGATAATAATCGTTTGGCAACATTAATCCTGTTGTCCTTATCCATCGATGCATACATACTTCCCGATGCATCGAGCAAAAAGAGAATCCGGGTTTTTACCTTTTGTTGCGCAATAACTTTGGTTGGTGACATAAAGCCAGCCAACAGCAGCAACAAAAGCAAGTATCGGTATGCAGGTTGCAACAGCGGAGTATTAATAGTCACTTTCGTTTCCAAGAAGTTGAGACAGCGCGTTGGCCAATTCTTCATCATTGGGCGACACTCCGTGCCATTTGTGCGATCCCATCATAAAATCAACAGGATAGCCCATTTCAGTTTTCATGATCATAAAGATCGGTTTTCCTTTTCCGGTAGCGGCTTTGGCTTTGGCCATCATATCCAGGATATTTTGCATATCATGCCCATCCATAAACATCACTTCCCACCCAAACGCTTTCAATTTATCAGCAATATCATCACCCAATCCCATAATGGCCTTGGTTGAGCCGTCAATTTGTTGTCCGTTATAATCAATGGTTACAATCAGGTTGTCGACCTTATGATGAGCCGCAAACATAAATGCTTCCCAGTTTTGGCCTTCCTGTATTTCACCATCACCCATGAGCGCGTATACCAACTTGGAATCCTTATTCATCTTTTTGGCTTGTGCGGCTCCGACAGCCACCGAAATTCCCTGGCCGAGAGATCCTGTTGCAATGCGTACACCCGGAAGGTGTTCGGCTGTTGCAGGATGTCCCTGTAAACGCGAATCCAGTTTACGGAATGTAGCCAGCTCACTCACCGGAAAATATCCGGAGCGGGCAAGTACACTGTAAAAAACGGGCGAAATATGGCCATTGGAAAGAAAGAACAGGTCTTCTCCTTTTGCATCCATATTGAATGCCGGATTATGATCCATAATTTCAAAGTACAATGCAGTGAAAAAATCTGCACAACCTAAGGAGCCTCCCGGATGTCCAGATTTTACCCCATGAACCATGCGTAAAACGTCCCTGCGAACCTGCGATGCTAAACCGTTTAGTTTTTGAATATCAGCCATGAATAAAGTATTAGAATAAATTCGAGGCGAAATTAACCTAAATCATATACATAACCTCGGATTGTTGACAAAAACAAAAAACCCCGCAAGCGCGGGCGCTGCTAGGGTTTATAAGTATTATAATCAGCCATTTTTTTTAGCGGAACATGGCACTTGAACTGCGGTTGTCAACGCTGATAACCGAAGGCTTTTTTATTTCATCAACCGGCTTACTTGCTGTGTAATGTGTAGAAGGTATTATTTCCAATCTTTGCGGATGAGCCTCCGTCTTCGGAGCTGCCTTAGCAACAGGATCCTTCACCCTGATCGTTTTACGAAAACCATATATTTTACCTCCGCAACCCGGGAGGATAACCAAGAGCAAACAAAAACAAAGGGTGATATGGAATGGTTTGTGTTTCATGGTTTCGGTATTCTACTTAAGCAGGAGGGTGTTGCAAATCCTATTATTCAACAAATTACGGTAAACAAACCGGTAGGATAACAAGTAGCGAATTGCAATTGCCGTTTTGGCAACAGCAAAAAATGTGGATATTTGTGGACCAGTATCTTTAGGAAAACTACCTAACAATGACGAAACGTATAGAATTATCAATGCTTCCGGAGCACTGCCTTACCGAAGAGGCTATGTTGCAACATATTCGCAGGCAAAGCGGATTATCTACCAATATTCCGGTAACAATTGTCCGCAAGTCGCTTGACGCTAGGAGAAAGCCCATCCGGTACAATGTGCTGATAGATGTACACGAAAATGAACACCCTCTTGAAAACGAATTGGTTATTCATTATAAAGATATACGCAATGCGCCCCCTATTATTATTGTTGGAGCCGGACCTGCAGGTTTATTTGCTGCACTTAAATGCATCGAACAAGGTATTAAACCCATCATTATTGAACGTGGAAAAGACGTAAGAGAACGCAGAAGGGATCTTGCACAGATTACACGTTTTAACACCGTGAATCCCGAATCCAATTATTGTTTTGGAGAAGGGGGTGCAGGTACGTATAGCGATGGAAAACTATACACCCGATCAACAAAACGCGGAGATGTGCAACGTATTCTGAAACTGTTTGTGAGTCATGGAGCTGAACATCATATTATGTTTGAAGCACATCCGCATATTGGCACCAATAAGTTGCCGGGCATTATTACAAATATCCGTAATACCATCGAACAGTATGGTGGCGAGGTTCTGTTTAACACCAAACTTACCGACATTATCCTCAAGGGAAATGAAGTAGAAGGAGTAGAGGTAAACCATGAATCCATCTTACCTGCTAAAAATATCATCCTGGCCACCGGCCATTCCGCACGCGATATTTTTGAACTGCTGCACCGCAAAAAAATTCTGATTGAAGCCAAACCGTTTGCCTTGGGTGTGCGCATCGAACATCCTCAGGCTCTGATTGATTCTGTTCAGTATAAATGTGATACCCGCGGGGATTATTTACCTCCGGCTTCCTACTCCATCGTGAATCAATCCATTGGCAGGGGAGTATTTTCTTTCTGCATGTGTCCGGGTGGAATCATTGCTCCTGCCGCAACAGCACCCGGAGAAATTGTTGTAAACGGATGGAGTCCCAGTAAGCGAAATAATGCGTTTGCCAATTCGGGGCTCGTTGTTTCCATTGAAACCAAAGACTTTTTGCCATTCGAAAAACAGGGCCCGCTTGCCGGATTGTATTTTCAATCATCGGTTGAGCAAAGGGCTTTTACCGCTACTCAAAGTTTGCAGGCACCTGCGCAGCGCGTAGCCGATTTTGTAAACAAAAAACACTCCGCCCAACTCCCCGATTGTTCTTATTTACCAGGCCTCCAAAGCCATACCCTTGATGATATCCTACCATCGTTTGTAAGCGCCTCTTTGAGGGATGCGCTCCAGACTTTTGGCAAAAAAATGAAAGGATATGTAAGCAACGAAGCAGTGATGGTGGCCACGGAATCAAGGACATCTTCCCCGGTACGTATACCACGGGATAAAGAAACATTGCAACATCCACAAATTAAAGGATTGTATCCATGTGCAGAAGGAGCCGGTTATGCGGGTGGAATTGTAAGCGCAGCCATGGATGGAGAACGTTGTGCAGCAATGATTGCCCTCACTATGAATATTTAAAGTTTATTTAACCTGCCTAAAGTATATTTGCAGTGTGAAAAACAACACCGCATTCATCCTATTTTTCTTCCTGTCATTTTCCGTTTTGGGAGGAACCATTACGCAAAGCGTATCATCCTTCTATAATTTCGGAAACGTATATCCGTTCCATAGCTCTACATCACAGCGGTATACTGTTTCGGGCACTGCATTAACATCGAATCTTCTGATTACAGGAGATGGCAATTATGAAGTATCCTTAACATATGGATACGGCTACAGTAAAAGCATTACCCTCACCCCAACTTCGGGAGCGGTTGCCACAACCACAATATATGTTCGATTCAGTCCTTCAACCGTTGGCAGTTTACCCGGCACCATTAGCAATAGCAGTATCGGCTCTACCACGCAAACCATCAGCGTTACCGGAACCTGCGTAGCCTGGGCCATACCTGCAGCCTATTATTCAACCGTGACTACACAACGTGCAGCTGCTTTGAAAACGGTTCTTTATAATAAGATCTTAGGTCATACAGTTGTTTCCTACACTCCCGGTGTGTGGAATGCATTTGCAACCACAGATGTTCAACCCAGTGGAAAAGTTTGGGATGTTTATTCAACTTTATTTCACCAGGCTTCACCTTATGAATTTACATTGGTAACAGATCAGGATGCCGGATCGGGCGGGGCTGCAGAGGGCGAAAAATACAACAGGGAACACTCATTTCCCCAAAGCTGGTTTGCCAATGCCTCACCAATGGTTTCTGATGTTCACCATATTTTTGCAACAGATAAAAAAGTAAATAATGTTCGGGGAAATGATCCTTACGGACAAGTTTCCGTTCCCGTTTATACATCACTCATCGGAGGAAAATCAGGACCTAATACTTATCCGGGGTTTTCAGGAACTGTTTTCGAACCTATTGATGAATACAAGGGAGATCTTGCCCGCGGACATCTTTATATGGCTACCCGATATGAGAATGTAATTGCCGGTTGGCAGTCCAATGGCAATGCAAATGATCTTCTGGCCGGTAATAGTTTTCCGGCTTTTGATGCTTGGCAACTGAACTTATTGTTGGAATGGAACAACCTGGACCCTGTGAGTGATAAGGAAATGAAACGGAACAATGCGATTTATGCGATTCAAAACAACCGCAATCCTTTTATTGACAGTCCACAGTTTGTGCAGCGCATCTGGGGCGGAAACAACCCTTCCGAACCCGCCATTGCTGCAAGTAATTTTATGCTAACCAATAACAGCAATACAAGCGTTACCCTAAACTGGAAAAGTGGAAACGGGAACCGCAGGATTGTATTGATACGTGCAGGATCGGCCATAACTGGTTTTCCGGTTGATACCATACATTACACTGCCAACAATTCCTTTACCTCAGCACCGCAGATTGGTTTGGGAAATTATGTGGTGTATAACGGAACAGGAAGCAATGTAACCATTACCAACCTTACCCAGGGAACAACCTATTATTATGCCATTATAGAATACAATGGCTGGTATACAACTGCCAACTATCAGGCTTCGGGTTACCTCACATCCAGCGCTACAACATTACCTGTTGAACTAACCGCATTTACTGCTACCAAACAAAACGAACAGGTATTGCTCAACTGGAATACTGCAAGCGAAATCAACAATGAATCATTCGCGATTGAACGTAGTTATGATGCACAAACATGGGAAGAGATTGGCACAGTGAAGGGTGCAGGAACAACTACCAAACAAGCGTACTATCAATTCTTTGATAATAACCCGCAACCTTCAACCCGCAACCCGCAACTTTCCTCCACTATCTTCTATCGTTTGAAACAAACGGATTATGATGGAAAAGAAACCTCCTCCAAAACAGTTTCGGTAGAATGGGACAAATCATCATTGGCGATAGTTGAAATTGCTCCCAATCCGTTCACTCAAAGTTTGCGTATATTCATCAACAGCAATGAAACGACTCCCGTAACATTGCATATTCAAAACTTAATTGGCGAACAATATGTTACTAAACACATACAACCGGAGAATGGCAGCACTGAAATTAACCTCGATAATCTTGGCACTTTGCCCGCTGGTGTTTATTTCCTGCACCTCCAACAACAACAAGGCTCACAATACTTCAAACTCATCAAACGATAACACCATGACTGTACCGGTAAACAAAACAGAAGAACAGTGGAAACAAGAGCTTACAGAAGAACAGTTTTATGTAATTCGCCAAAAAGGGACCGACAGACCCTACACTGGAAAGTATGACCAGCATTGGGATTCGGGAACATATGAATGTGCTGCTTGCGGAGCAGAACTTTTTACTTCCGATACAAAATTTGATGCCGGTTGCGGATGGCCAAGTTTTTATGAGGCGCTTGATAAAACAAAGATTATTGAGAAAAAAGATATTTCACATGGGATGGTTCGCATTGAGGTATTATGTGCCAATTGTGGTGGACATTTAGGACACGTATTTGATGACGGCCCCAAAGACAAAACCGGCTTGCGGTATTGCATCAACTCTACATCTATCAACTTTAACAAACAGGACAGTACAAAACATTGAGTGAAGAAGTTGATAAAGTGATTGGTTGATAAGGTTGCTTGGAGAATAAGTGCCGTTGGCTATTTGTTTTTAGCTATTGGCGGATAGTCGAATTTTCGAGCAAGTCACTCCGCATCAGTCATCGATGTGAACAACAATTACGATTCACGCAATTAGCAATTTGTCAGACTGAGTTTATCGAAGTCCCACCTTTTTTATTCCGTTGATTTTAGTAGGTTTGAAACATGGACAACCGTAAACTACTCTTCGGCATACTCGCTTTATTTTTTATTGATTCCTCATTGCATATTGTTAATTGGCTGGAAGTAGTTTCACTCTCCCCTATTTTCCTGCATTGTGTCCGCTGGATCTTTATTGGGTTGCTGGGTTGGTATACGGTGCGTTCCAAATCTTTAACAGCAAGTATTTTGCTTGCCATGTTCCTGGGAATTGAAGTAGCAGAATTTTTTCCGGATGCCGCCAAGGAGATGAAAATATTCTCTGATATTTTCCTCCGCTTAATCAAAACCATTATTGCTCCTCTTCTTTTCTCTACCCTGGTGGTGGGCATTGCCGGACATAGTGATTTGAAGCAGGTAGGCCGCATGGGATGGAAATCCATTTTGTATTTTGAAGTGGTAACCACCATTGCATTGTTTATAGGGTTGGTAGCCATTAACATTTCAAAAGCGGGAGTTGGTTCCTCTTTGCAAGCGCAAACCGAACAGGTAGATAAAGCCAACAAACTCCTCGAACAAAAACACACGCACAATGTGATCCTGGATATTTTTCCGGAGAATATTGCTAAGTCGGTAGCCGATAACCAGATTTTACAGATTGTGATATTCAGTATTCTTTTTGGAATTGCCCTTGCTCAGGTGAAAGGAGAACGGAAGGATAAAATGGTGAGTGCCATTGAAGGACTAGCTGAAGTGATGTTTAAGTTTACCAATCTTGTAATGTATGTTGCCCCGCTGGCAGTGGGTGGTGCTATTGGATATGCGGTGGCCAGCATGGGTTATGGTGTGCTTCATGATTTGCTAAAGTTGCTTGTTACCTTATATGTTGCCTTGTTCGCTTTTGTATTACTGGTATTGGTTCCGATTGGCCTCATCGTCAAACTTCCATTCAAAAAATTCATCGACCATATTTCTGAACCTTTATCTATTGCGTTTGCAACAGCCAGCTCCGAAGCCGCCCTGCCTAAGGCGATGGAAAACCTGGAGAAAATGGGCATCCCGCGTAAAGTGGTTGCTTTTGTTTTACCTACAGGTTACAGCTTTAATTTAGATGGAACCACTTTATACCTGTCCCTGGCTTCCGTTTTTGTTGCGCAGGTTTGTGGAATTGATTTAACCATTGCACAACAAATTCAGATGTGTGTGATTTTGATGCTCACCAGCAAAGGTGTAGCAGGAGTGCGTGGTGCTTCCTTTTTAATTCTGGTAGGAACTGTCGCTTCATTGGGACTGGATCCGCAAAAAGCCTTTGCCATCCTGGCCATTGATGCATTGATGGATATGGGGCGGACATCTGTGAACCTGATTGGAAACTGTTTGGCCACGTATGTGATTGCTAAGTGGGAAGGGGAGATTAAGTAATTTTACATAAACGGCTTTTTTCTAATCCATAACTCCGCTACATTCGTATCAGCAATGTACACTTCTGCCACATATACCGCTGTTTCTTTTTTGCTACCCGAATGCTGTGGCAGCATTCACTATACCCGTTAACGGGCCTTTTGCAACCGGATGTTGCAACGCCCAATTGATTCCTCAAAAATTTTATTAATCTTGTACCGGATGCGGCAGCCTATCAATATGCCCTGTCCTAATTATTTATACAATGAAACGTTATCAAACCATAAACCAACAGCTGTTCATCGAAAACCGAAAACGATTTACGGCTCAGTTAAAACCAAAGTCGCTGGCCATTTTCCATAGCAATGAAGTGATGCCGCGCAATGGCGATGCCAGTTATGAATTCAAACAAAACAGTGATATGTTCTGGCTTACAGGCATTGACCAAGAAGAATGTGCCGTGGTTATCTTTCCTGATTGTCCGGTAGAAGCCTACCGCGAGGCCTTATTCGTAAAACGTACCAATGAGCATATTGCAGTGTGGGACGGACACAAATACACGCAAGCTGAAGCTACCGAGGCATCAGGGATTAAAAATGTGTTCTGGATGGATGAGTTCGACAACCTGATGCGGGCTGTGATTCACATGTCGGAAACCATTTATTTAAACACGAACGAAAACGACCGCGCCAGCAATACTGCTCCTTACAAGGATTTAAGTTTTGCCTTGCAGATGCGTGAGCGTTTCCCGTTGCATCAGTATGAGCGTTCTGCGCCCATCATGCAGCGTTTACGTTCCATGAAATCGCCAATGGAAGTGGAGTACATGAAAAATGCCATTGAGATTTCGAACAAGATGTTTCAGCGTGTTTTGAAATTTATCAAACCGGGTGTAAAGGAATACGAAGTAGAAGCAGAAGTGATTCATGAGTTTGTACGCAATGGTGCAGCAGGACACTCCTTCACTCCGATTGTTGCCAGCGGGAAAAATGCCTGCGTATTACATTATATCGATAATGCCGGAATATGCAATGATGCCGATTTGTTGTTACTGGATACCGGTACCGACTATGGAAATTACATCAGCGATATGACTCGTACCTTTCCGGTGAATGGTAAGTTTAGCCCACGTCAGAAAGAGGTATACAATGCGGTATTGCGGGTAATGCGAGAAGCAACAAAAATGCTGAAACCCGGAGTGATGCTGATGGAATACCATGCTGAAGTTTGCAAGGTAATGGAGAAAGAGCTGGTTGATTTAAAACTCATCACTATGGATGAGATCAAAAATCAAAATCCGGCCTGGCCTGCATTTAAGAAATATTATATGCATGGCACTTCCCATTTCCTGGGATTGGATGTACATGATGTAGGCATGCGTTATGAGCCCATGCAGGCAGGTATGATGTATAGCTGTGAACCTGGCATTTATATTCCGGAAGAAGGCATTGGCATCCGTTTGGAGAATGAAATCCTGATCACTAAGGATGGCTGCCTAGATTTAATGGAGCATATTCCGATTGAAGCCGACCACATTGAAGAGCTGATGCGCTCGTAAACATTAGCTGCATGCACGAAAAAACCGCTGTCGAATTTATTTCAACAGCGGTTTTCTTTTTATTAATCTCTTTTGTTTAGAACTTGTAAGTTACTCCAAGGTTAATTCCTACAGCGGTAAATGTCTCCAGATACTTGGCTCTGTCGTCATATTTGTAAATCAAAACCTGTTGTTTTAACACCCCATTCAGTTTTAATCCATCGCTTAATTCATACTCAATACCAAAACCCGGTGACAAAAATGTATTTGCCGTCATATCCGTCTCCGGTAAGTTATCACCTGTTGTTTTCACCATTGCCACACCGAAATCCAAATCCAGATACGGACGAACCTTGGCCGTAGAGAAATACACATCGGCACCTATCGTAATAGGAATAATCTGCAGGGCTGCATTATCGGAGTATCCTTCGGCAGGACGTTCTACTCTGTCAATCCTCACTGTTTCGTAATTCAATAAGGCATATCCTACACCAATAGATCCCGCCAAATGGTCATCAAAAATGTATTTTGCCTCCACATTGGCTCCAAGGAATCCCATTTTCAGCTCGCTGTTATATTTGCCGGTAGGCATCCATAAATTATAATTAACATTTACAGCCCATTGTGCCATAAGTACACCTGAAAACATAGAGAGGGTAACAAGTAATAAAAGTCGCTTCATCATTCGCTTGGATATTTAAAGGAGCAAATTAATTAAATATTGATGAGTTGCAAAATATTTCCGCCTGAAGCATAAAAAAGAGGGCTACCATTATATGGCAGCCCTCTTTCATTTTTTAAGTATGCTGTTTAGAATAGAATGATACCTAAACGAACTTGCCCGATTGCTTGAGGCATAAGTCCAAATGAGTTTCCGCTTGAACCTTTAGTGGTTACTTTGGTAGTCACTCCGGCTGTTGTTGATTCAGTGTCAGCATCTCCGGTAGAATTCATGGTAAATAAACCAATTCCCAACTCTACTCCAAAATACACCTTTTCTGTCAAATAATAATCTCCTCCAAGGAAAGCATTAACTGCAATTGTAGAAGTTGACCCACCGGAAGTTTTATACGAATCTCCGGCTGTGGTTGGAGTTCCTGCAGCATTATTAGAGTTGGAAGTTTCTCTTGAAGAAGAACCCATTCCATATCCTAACTCCGCACCCAAGTATGGAGAAAGGTTGGTAGTACCGGCCAAGTGCTTCTCAATACCTAATGCAATACCAAATCCGGTAGCAGAAACCTTAGTTTCTGCTGAAACAACAGGAGTAACCCCTGGCGCGGTTTCAATGGTTGTTGTATTGGAGCTTGACCCAAATCCAACATGTCCTCTTAAAGCCATTCCCGGGCTTAAAAAATAACGAACTCTCAACATTGGTTGAGCAATGTTTAACGTTTGCGGATTACTTGGAGTACCAAGTAAACTTGTGAAACCCATTTCCGTAGTAATATTACCAGCGGAAGGCTTTTGCGCAAAAGCAGCTACACCCATAGCCACGAATGCAAGTGATAAAATCATTTTTTTCATACGTTGATCTTGTTTTGATTACACTACCAAACTTACAAGCTAAATGTTAAAATGCAAATACGGTATATTACGTATCTTACTCTCTACCCCTAAAATCGCCTGATTTTCCTACAATATTGTACACTTTATACAGGTTATCAACACTTTTCATCCATTGGTCGAATATAATCATCTCCTTTTCAACAGCATACCAAAGACCCATACCTTCCATTATTCTCATTAAAAATCTATTAAATATTCTGCCCTTCCCGATACGCTATTTTAACAAACTGCTTTCCAAAGAAGCTGCCAAACAAAAAAGCATCTCGCTGCCATGGGCCTCTTCTTTTTTATCTGAGTAGTAATTGTATTTTTGACTGGATGCGTAGACTTTTTTCCCATCCGATTTTCAAAAATCAAACATTCATAGCATTCATCTATATACTGGCTGCTGCTATTGCATGCCTTGTAAAAGTATCGCTGGATTTTAAACCACATGATGCTGCCACATACATCAGCAAGGTGAACAACTTTATCATTTTTAAAAACTCCTTTTACCACCTGATTAACCATACCACCTTATACGGACCGCATCCTGTCGAGCAATATGACTTATATAAATATAGTCCCACGTTTGCGTTGCTCTTCGCTCCTTTTGCTTTGTTTCCAACTTATATTGGAGCAGTATTATGGGCTGTATTTAACGCTTTTGTTCTTTTTTGGGCCATTGCTAAACTGCCAATTGATGCGGGCAAAAAAACTTTTATTTACTGGTTTGCCCTTATTGAATTACTTACCTCTATTCAAAATTCGCAGGTAAATCCATTGATAGCAGCGTTATTCTTATTCACGTTTATTGCCTTTGAACGTAAACAATTATTGCTGGCTGCATTGCTTGTGATATTAAGTGCATACATCAAAGTATACGGAATACTGGGTGCCGCCTTGTTTGTATTATACCCGGATAAAATAAAGTTTATGCTGTATTGCATTGGTTGGACAATCTTATTATTCCTATTGCCCATGCTGGTTATTTCATATGATGAACTCCTCAATCAATATGAGGGGTGGCAAGATACAATAGCCAATGACCACCAGACCCGTGCCGTTGATGTATCTATCATGCGTTTTGTGATGGCTGTGAGTGGAATGGAGTTCAGCAACAAAATGCGCCTACTCATTCAGATTGTTGGTGTGGTGATTTTCTGTTTAAAATATACACGTACCCGTTTATTTGCACTGATGGAATTCCGGCTATTGGTGTTGGCTTCAGTTATGATATGGTCCATTGTTTTTAATCACCTTGCCGAATCGGCAACTTACATTATTGCGATTGTTGGCATTGCCCTGTGGTATACAACAGAACAAAAACACCCGCTAACCATTGCTCTGCTCATAGCCTGCTTTATCCTCAGCAGTTTATCACCTACCGATATTTTTCCGCGCAGTATCCGTGAGCTCTATATTGTGCCTTATGCATTGAAAGCGCTTCCTTGTTTTTTAGTTTGGGCCTATATTGAATACCGGTTACTCACTGGTGGTGTATCAGCTTACCATAAAACACCGCATGCTGATTGACCCCATTTGCATCTCTTCATAAAAGAATTTCAACTCTTCATTTTTTTGTTGCAATGCAGCCGCGTATAACATCGGCAGATAATGTTCGTTGGTGGGTATTGCTAATTGAGCCGCTTTCCCAAATTGCGCATAGTCAATTAACGGAGCATGGTTATGATTTTGCAGATTGGCTTTCACCTTTTCATCAAACTCTACGGCCCAGTCGTAACCTTTTGCATGCGGATTATTCCAATCCAGCATTCCCAGATTGTGAACGATATTTCCACTTCCGATAATCAATAATCCTTTATTGCGTAAGGCATTCAGCTCTTTTGCAAGATTATAATGGTATGCGGGCCCCTTCGAAAAATCGAGGCTTAACTGAAACACCGGAATATTAGCATCGGGATACATTTGCTTTAATACGGCCCAGGCTCCATGATCCAGTCCCCATTCGTCATCATGCAATACCTTGGCTGAGGTAATTTGTTTGCTCACCATACCTGCAAACTCGGGTGAGCCTTTTGCAGGATATTGTACATCAAACAATGCTTGCGGAAACCCTCCGAAATCATGAATGGTTTTGGGTGCCGGTGAAACATGTACATATGTTCCGCGCGTTTGCCAGTGTGCCGATACTACCATGATTGCTTTAGGCTTTTCGAGGCTTTGTCCCAGCTTATTCAAACTTTGAGTGTAGGCATTTTGTTCAATGGCATTCATAGGCGAACCATGTCCGATGAACAAAGCCGGCATGCGTGAGGTGTTTTTATCCGACAATAATTCATTGCCAAATGTTTTCAAATCAATCGTACTCATAATGGTTAACCCTCCAAGGCTTTTTATAAATTCACTTCTTTTCATTACAGGACTATCATTTGGGATTATTCACTTTTTGCGCAACAATGGCTTGTGCAAACCACAAATATTCATCTATAAATCTGTTCATTCCTTTATCAACTGTTTCATCTGTAAGGTTACCATGCTCATCAAACGCTTTCAAGACAAAAGGAACCAGTAGCTTGGTTGGAACCGGGTATGCATATACATGCAGAATTAATGTTTGCAATTGAATGGAAGCCTGCACCCCCCCAAACTTTCCATCCGAAACACAAACTGCTCCAATAGGTTTACGTGCATATTCGGCATAAAAATGATCGAATGCATTTTTAAAGGTTCCGGGCAAACTGCCGTTGTATTCCGGAATCACAAAAATAATTCCATCAGCTGCTCTCAGTTGTTCGCTGAAATGAAGAAGTTCTTTGGGAGGATTGGGATGGAACCTGATCCGTTCTTCAAAAACAGGAAACGGGTATTTGGCTATATCAAGAAAAGTAATAGTATGCTCGTTATGGGCGTTCAGCCGTTTTATAAGCTCGGTTGCCACTTTTTCTGATTGCCGGCCCATCCGGGTTGTTCCTAAAACTACAGCTATATTCATTGTACTAAGGTATAAAAAATAAGCATGGTATGTTTCAACCATGCTTATGAACCACTAAACTATGAAATGTTCATCCGGCATACTCACTTGCTGAAATGAACAGCTCATCGTCATTATTATTTTCCGGCAACAACGCGAACTTTGATATTAAAATCGTTGTCGATCGCTTTATCACCAATACCTTCGAAGAATGATTTTGAACCGTATTTAATATCCCATTTGGTACGATCAATGTTAAAATCAGCATTTGCAGTAACGGCTTTCCCTTTTACCACAATGATGGCCGGGAATGTAACTTCGTTGGTAATTCCTTTAATGGTAAGATCTGCAGTTACGTTATAGTTCTCAGCAGTTTTTGCACCTTTAATGGCTTCTACTTTTTTAAGAACGAGTATTGCTCTGGTGTTTTTTTCTACCGAAAAGAAATCATCCGATTTCAAATGCCCCTCCAGTTTACCTTTGTATTCTCCTTCAAGATCTGTTACATTCACAGAAGTCATGTCCACTTCAATGGTTCCTCCGGTAATAGAACCTTTGTCGATGGATATATTTCCACCGGCAACGTTTACCGTACCAAAGTGTTCGCCTGTAACTTTTTTAGCATGCCATTTTAATGTGCTTGCTTTGGCATCAATTTTTACTGATTCGCCAGTTTTGTTGCCTTTTGGTTGTCCTGCAAATACCGATAATCCCAGACCGATAAATGCTGCTACTAATGTTAGTTTTTTCATGTGTTAAGTTTTTATGTGTGTTATTAGTTATATGACCGGAGTTTATCCAGTAAGTTGTTTAATTGATCTGCTTCTTCGTCCGACAATCGGATAAGCTTTTTTTCCTGGTCAAGAATTACATCATCCAATTGCTGTAACAATGTTTGACCGGCCTCCGTGATAAAAATCTCCACCGAACGTCTGTCGCTTATACATCCGGCACGTTCTACCAGATTTTTTTCCTTCAGCTTATCGATTAACCTGGATGCATTCGAGTTTTTTTCCAGCATGCGTTCCTGGATTCCATTCACACCAATCGGATTCCCTTTCTGTCCTCTCAAAATCCTCAACACATTGTATTGCTCACCCGAAATTCCGTGTGCTTTGAACAAACGCGTTTGATTACATTTTAACCATCCGGCTGTAAACATGATGTTCAGTGTAGCTTTCTGTTTCATGCTCGAAAACTTTGTTTGTTGTATTTCTTGCTCCAGTATCATCTTTGAATTGTTATGCAAACATATGTATATACATTAATTGTAACTACAATGTTTTGTTAAGAAATACTTAATTAGCTTTAATACATTGATTTACTGGTAATTAATTTTTTTGTGGTTTTTCTTTACACTTCACCAAGCACCTAAAAAGTGGCTTACTTTTAAACCAATTGAAGGTATTCTTATCTGAAAACTGCATTATTGTGCCTGAAGAAATATTCAATCTCGATGAACATCAGGAGAGACAATTGTGGCGTAACCAATAATACATTAACTTAATAACTTGACCAGATATATACCCATCCTTCTTTTGTTCAGCTTCAGCACGGCACTTGCCCAAACTGATACTTCTTCGGCTAAGGCAAAACCCCTGAGAAGTGATTATATTGAAGACAATACCAATTACATAAACATTACCCCTTTTATACATAATGCGGCAAATGGATTTGAATTACGCGCTAGGAAAAACCTGAGGTATGATCCGAATGAAAGTGTTGGTATAGGTTTGAGGCTTTCGCATAAATGGATAATTATGGCTATTGGTTATGGCCCTAAAAATATACAGGAGAAAAAGAAAGGAAGCACAGACTACCTTAATATTACCCTCAACTCCTATGGCAAACGGTTGGGTTTTGATGCATACTACCTGTCCTATAGCGGATATTTCATTTCCAATCCGGCAGGTATTCCGAACCTCGGAGAGGCTTATGGAAAAGACTTTCCCATTCTCCCTGGATTATCTACTTTGAATATTGGCTGCAACATTTTTTATATTTTTAACAACCAGAAATATTCGTACCGTGCACCTTTTGTGCAAAATGAAACACAAAAACGTTCGGCCGGTTCGTTTATCCTCACCGTATCCTATTCATATTATCAACTCAAATCCGATACCGGAATTGTCCCTTCTCTGGCATTTGCTGAAGTACCTCCTGAATCGAGGATAACAGACGGCTCCTTTAACAGTGTCAGTTTGATGCCGGGATACTCTTTCACACTGGTAGGCTTTAAACGCTTATTTTTTACGCTCTCTCCCTCCTTCGGAATCATGGCCCAGCAACAATCTTACTTAATTGAAAATGCTACCGATACCAAAAGTGTAATTGATGTTGTGCCACGAGCGATGAGTCGTCTGGCACTGGGTTATAACGGCAAACGTTTTTATACCGGGTTCTCCAGTATCATTGATACATACAATGTTCCCTTAGCCAACAAAGACTTTTTAATGTATACAATCGGAGGAGGTTCCTTTTATATCGGTTACCGCCTTGCAGTTCCCAAATCCATGCAAAAAGCATCCAATAAGCTGGAAGAGTTGAATCCCAAAAATTTCATTCAACGGTTGAAGGGCTAAGACTCCTGTCGTTTATGTTTCCACCTGCGGTGACTCCATAACCAGAGCTCAGGACATTTGATAATGTCAGCCTCGAGCAATTGAGTATGTTGTTCGGTAATCCAGTTATCGGGGGTATCTTTAGGTGACGCGGAAATAACAGTAAATGATGTTTCGTAATATCCTCTTTTGATACGGTTAAGATGTACAAATACAACAGGACGGTTTAATTTTTTAGCGATTTTTTCAGTTCCTAAAAATACGGGAGTATCCTGAAGCAAAAAAGGCATCCAATGGCAGGCGTCCTTATTGCTCGGTGTTTGGTCGGCTAAAAAAGCCGTTGCCGTTAACAGATCTTTTCTGCGGATCATTTCCTTAATGGACACCTGCATCGGAATTAATCCCACTCCCCAGCGCGAGCGTAGTTTATACGTAATCCAATCAAAAAAGCCGTTGCTTAGTGGATGGTATAATACATCCTGCTGGAACATCTTTTTGAGGTGAAAACTTTGCCCGCACCATTCCCAGTTTCCATAATGCCCCAGTACAAAAATGATCGGTTGATTCTGTTGTTTAAACGTTTCGAGTATTTCGGGGTTGATGAACTTAAATCTACGCTGAATGGACTTGGGAGACATAACCAATTGTTTAAACGTCTCCAGAAACAGATCGATCATAAAGGCATAATACTTCTTGCCAATAGCCTTAATTTCTGTTTCCGATTTTTCGGGAAAAGAGTTTTGCAGGTTTTGGTGAATTACGTTTTTGCGGTATCCAATGATATAATACCCCAGAGCGTACAAAAAATCGGATAACAGGTAGAATATCGGAAACGGCAATAGCACCAGCAGATAAATGGGCAACGCATAGATGGGATATAAAAACTTTTTCATCAGTGAACAAATGTAATGGTTTCTTATTTTTACCGCAGATTATGAAGCATCCATCGAAAGAAAATATTTTACATGCCTGCAAAAATTTATTGCTGGAGCGCATTGCACATGCCGAAAAAGCAATGAAAGCCGCGCAAGAATCTTCCAACAGTGAAGACAAAAGCAGTGCAGGCGATAAATATGAAACAGCAAGGGCTATGGGTCAGATGGACCGAAATATGAATGCCAAACAACTCGCCCAAGCACAGACCGAGCTGGCCGAACTTCATAAAATTGATCTGCAACCGGTACAAACTGCCAAAACCGGAGCAATGATTGTGTGCGAAACTGATATTTATTTTATTGCGGTCGGACTTGGACCTATTGTCGTTGACAAACAAAAGATTATCGTATTATCGTCAAAATCGCCATTGGCTATTGAAATGTGGGGTAAGAAAAAAGGCGACAATTTCTCCTTCAATAAACGTGATCTGACTATTACCGGCATTTTCTAACCATCACACCTGAATTCTTGAACAATACGAAAGCAATTTAATTCCTTGCAAAATCCTGCGGGGAGCCTTAAATTTGACCAACATTTCAAAAACATGACTGCATCATCATCTATTACGCCTACCAGAAAAGAAATTATGTTGCATTTGGGCAAATCGGTGGACAAATACACTGCTGACTTTCTCAAACCCATTGAAACAAACTGGCAAGCATCTGAACTGCTGCCACTTACCTCTGATACCAGTTTTATAGCCGATTTAAAAACCATTCAGGAACAAGCCGAAGGATTATCCTACGATTTGCTGGCTGTATTGGTTGCTGATACTATTACCGAAGAAGCTTTGCCTACATATGAAACATGGCTGGCCGGAGTGGAGGGGGTTGACCAGTATGGCAATAATGGATGGATGAAATGGTTGAGAGGATGGACAGCAGAAGAAAATAGGCACGGAGATGTACTGAACCGTTACCTGTATCTGTGCGGACGAATCAACATGCGTGAGTTTGAGGCCTCGACACAGTTTTTGATTGCCGATGGTTTTAACAATGGTGCAGGAGATGATCCATACCGTAATTTTGTATACACCAGTTTCCAGGAATTGGCCACCAATATTTCGCACCGCAGGGTAGCCAGCTTGGCCAAACAACAGGGAAGTAATATTCTATCCAAACTGTGTGGATTGGTAGCTGCCGATGAGGCCCGCCATGCTAAAGCATATAAAACTTTTGTGAAGAGCATTTTTGAATTGGATGCCAATGAGATGATGCTGGCATTTGAAGATATGATGCGTAAAAAAATTGCCATGCCTGCCCAGTACCTTCGTCAGCTGGGTGAAGAGGTGGGAATGTTCTCTAACTTTAGTGATGCAGCGCAACGTTTAGGTGTTTATACTGCCTATGATTACACTGATATTCTTAAATCACTCATTGAAGAATGGGAGCTTGAAAGCATTCGTGGATTACAGGAAACAGGTGAAAAAGCACGTGATTATATCATGGCTTTACCTGACCGTTTGAACAAAATAGCTGACCGGATGCGCATACCGGATACACACTATAAATTCAATTGGATTTTAGCTTAATCATAAGCTTAATTTTATATATTTGGCATGTACCTTTTAGTACATCCTTATGATTGTTACCTTAAGCAATAGACACTCGTTTTCTTACATCGTATTGCTTCTTTTGATTGTGCTGTGGGGTGTTCCTGCAAAAACACATGCACAAGGTGGGGAAAGTATAGATAGCCTGCTCACTGTATTGTCTAAACATCCAAAGGAGGATACCGTACGAGTAAAAATACTTGCAGACTTAGCCTTTGCCTATCACCTCATTTCTCCCGACAGTACCGTTCTGCTATCAAAACAATCCTATGCCCTATCTCAAAAACTGAATTATGAACGGGGAAAAGCTGATGCCCTAAAACTATGGGCTATTGCATCCTATATGCAGTCGGAATATAAGCAGGCTATTAACCGCAATGAAGAGGCCCTAGCCATCTATCAAAAAATTAATGATAAAAAGGGGGCCGGGGCGGTGCTTAATAATATTGCTATCATCAGGCATAACGAAGGTGATTTTGCAACAGCCCTCTCTTTCTACAAACAAAGTTTAGCGATACGAAAAGAGATTGATGATAAAATAGGCGTTGCTGCCTGTTACAACAATATCGGAAATACGTATTCCGATATGGGTAATTACTCCGAAGCCCTGTACAATCTATTTATGGGCCTTCGTCTACGCGAACAACTCTCCCCACATGGGGCCATCGGCAACAGCCTTACAAATATTGCAAATGTATATTACTACCTAGGCAAAGATGACCTAGCCTTAAAACATGCATTGCGCGCGCTAGACATTGTTAAAAAATCCCGCAACATTGATGGAATGATATCGGCAAATGTGGTAGTGGGCGCCATCTATCACCGCAAAAAAGAACTGGAAGAGGCGTTGGTCTATTTTCAGGATGCCCTTAAGCTATCCTTTGATATGGGCAATATGCACAATGTGGGGTTATCCTATAACAATATTGGACAAGTATATCTTGAACAAAACAATTACAACAAGGCCAAATTTTACCTGTTTAATGCGCTCAAGATTTCGGAGGAAAGCGGGGACCTGGAAAGTATCGCCATCAATAATATTGGTCTTGGACAGGTATACTTAAAACTCCATTCGCTCGACAGCGCCATCCATCATTTACTTATAAGTAATAAAGTAGCTTTAGAGATTGGGAGTAAACTTCAACTATCCGAATCGAGTGATTTACTTGCCCATGCTTACGAGCAACAAAAGGATTTTAAGTCGGCAACCCATTATTATAAAAAATTTATACTCTATAAGGATAGTTTATTTAATGATGAGGTAGCAAAAAAATCGTCACAGATTGAATTTGATTTTGTGCTCGATAAAAAACAAAAAGAAATAGCACTGCTCGAAAAAGACAAATCCATCCAAACAGGATTGGTTGAACGTTCGAGACTGGCGAATACTTCCATGGCCATTGTGCTTTGTTTAATAGGTGTGTTTGCCATCGGATTATACATCAGTTTTGGCAAGGTGAAAAAAGCCAATAAAATTACCACAGCGCAAAAAGAAGAAATCCTCCGCCAAGCTGAAGAACTGAAAGAACTCAATCAGTTAAAGGACAAAATACTTTCCGTGCTTTCACATGATTTACGCAGTCCGGTTGCTTCGCTGAGTGGCATTATCTCGTTGCTTGATGAAAACATGATTTCGCAGCAAGAATTTCTGGAACTTAAAAATGGCATGAACAACCAACTTGCAGCATTGAGTTTATTACTCGATAATTTACTGCATTGGTCGCGCAGCCAGCTGGAAGGAAACACCGCAACTGAAAAAGGGATGGTTTCCCTACCCACACTTGTCTCTCAAAACATCAGCATCCTTCAGGAATCGGCCCGTCAGAAAAACATTAACTTGAAACTTACCCAACCGGCATCGGATATTATGGCATCTGTAGACAAGAGCCAGATTGATATTGTACTTCGAAACCTGCTTTCAAACGCAATCAAGTTTACCAACCGGGCCGGTAACATTACCGTTACTATTGAAGACAAAGGCACACATATACTAACCTGTATTACCGACAATGGAGTTGGAATGGACGAACAACAACTGCAACAATTGTTTAACCTCCGACATCAATCCAATTACGGAACTGATGGTGAAAAAGGTACCGGATTAGGATTATTATTGTGCAAAGATTTTGTAACACTTAACAATGGAACATTAACCGTAAAAAGCACTCTCGGAACAGGCAGTACTTTTTGCATTACTTTACCTAAAGCATAAATAACCAAACCATGATTATATACGGCATCAAAAATTGTGACACCATGAAAAAAGCGTTTACATGGCTGGAGGAAAACGGAGTAGCATACACTTTTCACGACTATAAAGAAAAAGGAATAACAAAGCAAAAGATCGAACATTGGCTTAAACATGCTCCGCTCACCACCATTGTGAATTTAAAAAGCACTACATACAGAAGCCTGAGTGACACTCAAAAAAAAGCCATCAACAATCCGGCAAAAGCCATCAAATTGATGATGGAACATACTTCCCTTATTAAACGCCCCGTGGTTGAAACAGGTCATGAAGTGTTGGTTGGATTTGATCCTGAACACTGGGACAAACACGTATAATTCTTCTCACCCTCTATGAATTTCAGGTTCACCCATCGCTTTTGGCTTATCCTTACGTTAAGCATCATCAGTATATGGGGTGCCTTGGATGAGCGAACACCTTTTAATAACGGATTGGGATGGGATGGAAAAAATTATGCCTACCTCACTTCCACTTTTGAGGAAATGGCCGTTCACAAACAAATCGATAGCTACCAGTATCAGCGTATCTTCACTCCTGTTGTTGTGTATTATGCCTCCCAAGCATTGCACATTCCGTTATCCGCTGAAAACATCCCGTATGTATTTCGTGTATTTAACCTGCTGCTTATTGCTTGTACCGTATGGCTCTTTTTTAAACTTTGTTCGCATTATCAACTTAAATCCCAAACAGAGGTAATCGGCTTTTCTGCTTTATTCTTCAACTACTTTATTCTCAAAAACACACCCTATTACCCCATTCTAACAGATATCAGCGGATTTTGGATTGGGTTTGCACTCTGCTATTTTTTTCTTATGCGTAAAAAGGCGGCACTGCTCCTTACTGCATTTCTAGGACATTTTACCTTTCCGCTTGTACTGCTAACCTCTATTCCTTTACACTTCGATATTCGGAACAACCGTATCCTGAAATGGATGCAGTCTTCAAAAATGCTCGGCCTGATAACGCTATTGGGAATGCTGTTATTGTTTTCGCTCATCGCGCTCGTTCTCTTTCTGCCATCCATACTCGACCCCCACTACACAATGCATATACAGCTTTATGTTTTACCTGTTAGCATCCTTTGGGTAATGATCTACCTGTGGAAAATATCGATGACCTTTCATTCTGCTGAAAATAAGGAAGGGGCTATCTCATGGAAATATTCATTGGCTATGGTATTAGGAATTGTCGGATTCATTATAGTTACAAACTATGCCATTGCTCAAATCAGCATTCCGGAAGACAGGTTTACGCCACAGGTTTTTGTATTCAACATCGTGCAACAATGTATTAGTCTCCCTTTGATTTCTCTTATTTCCCACACAATCTATTTTGGTCCCGCAGTTTTACTGATGGTTGTATTTTTTAAACAATTTATCCGAACCATTAAACAACAGGGTGATTCGGCTGTTGTTTATTTTATCATTATTGCTGTATTGTGTTTAGGATCTGAATCGCGGCAGTTTGTACCTTACTATCCCTTTTTGGTGATGATGCTGATGCTTGCGCTTAACTCGTTTTCGTTTTCTCGCTATCAGGTTATGCTGTTTGTACTGCTTTCACTGGTATCCAGCAAATGCTGGTTTAAAATTAATGTACCGGGAATCTTCTCTAAGTATGATTTTGGCAACTTCCCCGACCAACGTTATTTTATGCATCATGGCCCTTTTATGAGCCAAACGAGTTACCTCATCAATCTTGGTATTGTTGTTATATTGGGGTTGTGTTGTTACTTCATATTCCGCAAAACAGAAACATCACATACGAACGTAACAGATTCTACTATCCCTTCCTGATAGTTCTTCTGGTAAACAAGGCCGATCTTTTTTAACACATTCACAGATGCTACATTAGCTATGGAGGCTCGTCCTACAATATTCTGCAGTTCCATTTTTACACCATATTCCAACACCCCTTTGGCCGCTTCGGTAGCATAACCTTTTCCCCAGAACTGCTTCTTAAATCTGTAACCCAAATCTATTTCATCACCAACCTTCTTTAAACCGCACCAACCGATAAATGTATCACCTTCTTTTAGGTGTACGGCCCAGCGACCCATTTTATTCTTATACTGAGGCATGATGGTATCTTTTAATATTCCTACCACACGCTCAACAGAATCCCACGGAATAGGATCGGCCGTATACCGTGTGATAGCAGGATCCTGATGCATCTCATACAACAGGACAGCATCATCTAGGGTAAACTCCCTGAAGTACAATCTTTCCGTTTGCATCAACTGATTCATATCTCAAACATATCTTTCCTTTTACATATACCCATAACCATTCATAAAATTATATGACAAGGCATCAGTTTATCGGATATATTCGAGTTAAATTATGAACTGTATGAAGTTTTATTTACTTGTATTGCTAGTAGCCTTAGGATTAACAACCAATGCCCAGCAGTTTATCCCAAAAGAACATTATATCAAACGCGAGGTTTATATCCCGATGCGTGATGGGGTAAAATTGTTCACCGCGATTTACCTTCCCATGGATTCTTCGAAAAAGTATCCGGTACTGCTCAACCGAACGCCATATAGTATTGCACCCTATGGAGAAGAGAATTTCCCGGGCTTATTGCGTCCTTCGGAAAACTTTGCCCGCGAAGGTTACATTTTTGTAGTTCAGGATGTGCGGGGTAAAAACAAATCGGAAGGTACCTTTAACGATATGACTCCGCATAAGACCATTAAAAAAAGCAAACAGGATATTGACGAAAGTTCCGACACTTACGATTGTATTGAATGGGTATTGAAAAATATTAAAAATACAAACGGAAAAGTGGGTCAATGGGGGATTTCTTATCCCGGATTTTATACTTCAGCAGGGATGATTGACGCTCATCCGGCATTAAAGGCCTCTTCTCCTCAGGCCCCTATTTGCGACTGGTTTACCGGAGATGACTTTCACCACAATGGTGCTTTTTTTCTACCCCATTTTTTCGGATTCTCCTATGCATTTGGCCAAGCCCGTCCGGCACCTACTATCGCAACATGGAAACCCTTTAACTATCCAACCCATGATGGTTATAAATTTTACCTCGAGTATATAGGTACGTTGAAAAACGTAAATAAATTTTATAACAATGAAATTGCTTTCTGGAATGATGTAACGAAACACGAAACGTACGATGACTTTTGGAAAATACGAAATCTGCGACCGCATCTTAAAAATATTAAACCCGCTGTATTGGTTATTGGCGGATGGTTTGATGCCGAAAATTTATATGGTGCATTGCAAACATATCAGGCGATCGAAAAACAAAGTCCGAAAACAATTAATGGCATTGTAATGGGACCTTGGATCCACGGAGGCTGGGGCAAAACCAAGGGGGATCATTTAGGGGATATCAGCTTTCAACAAAAAACAAGCGTGTATTACCGTGATAGTATTGAATTTCCTTTTTTCAATTATTACCTCAATGGCAAAGGTCCATACAAACCTACCGAAGCCATTATGTTTGAAACAGGCAGTAATACCTGGAAAAAATACAGTCAATGGCCACCGCAGAACACCACGCCAAAAACGTATTATATGAGTGCTGGAAAACTGTTGGCCACCGCATCCACTTCTTCCGAAGAGTTTATCAGCGATCCGAAAAACCCTGTTCCATATATGGTTCATTGTGAAACGGGAATGACCAAAGAATACATGGTAGCCGACCAGCGCTTTGCAGCTACTCGTCCGGATGTATTGGTATTCCAAACCGAAACTCAGCAAACAGATGAAACTTTTGCAGGCCCCATTAACGTTAACTTAAAAGTGTCTACCACAAGTACTGATGCCGATTGGATTGTTAAAATAATTGATGTGTATCCAGATGATGCGCCTGCCGACAGTGTGAACGGAAAATTGGTTAAAATGAGCGGATATCAGATGCTGGTGCGCGGAGAGGTGATGCGAGGCAAATTCAGAAACAGTTTTGAAAAACCTGAACCGTTTGTTCCCAATCAGGTAACCGATGTGAACTTTACGGTTAATGATATTAACCACACCATAAAAAAAGGACACCGTTTAATGATACAGGTGCAAAGTACCTGGTTTCCTCTTGTAGACAGAAACCCGCAACAGTTTATCAATATTTTTGAAGCCAACGAGTCCGACTTTGTGAAAGCAACTCATAAGGTATATGGAAATTCCAGTGTAACCTTTTTAAAACTGATTCCATGAAATTAGTATTGTTGACTGTGTTAAGCCTCATATCATTCGCGGGTTATACGCAACAAGCCGAAGAGATTGCCATCAAACAAGTCGTTCTGAATTTATTTACTGCCATGCAACAGGGTGATACCACTGCTGCACGAAATTGTTTCGATAGTACAGCTCATTTGCATACGGCACTTATAAAACCAACTACCGGTAAAACAAAACTGGAAATGGAGACATTGGATGCTTTTATCAAAATAGTTGGTTCTTTTCGCAGTAGAAATCTTCAGATTGAAGAACGCATTGTGAAGTGGGACATCAAAACGGACTTTCCCATGGCAAGCGTTTGGGCAGATTATGAGTTTTATGTGAGTGGAAAATTATCACATAAAGGGGTTGATGCATTTCAACTATTCAAGGCTTCCGATGGATGGAAAATTATTCAGATCTGTGATACTCGCAGAAAATAAACCGACTATTTCTGTTCCAACACACCCTTCAGCCATTGCTGAATATCCGATACCTCGGCAAACGAAATTTCGTGTCCCATACTGTATTCTTTAAACACTACATTGGTTCCTGCGTTTTTACATTTAAGGAAAGCGGCCTCGCTATTGTAAAACGGCAATACCTGATCGCTTGTACCATGACCGATAAAAATATTCATCTTTTTCAATTCCTCCGGAGAAGCAAGATGTGCATCAATATCGGTGAGTATTCTTCCACTCAATGCAACAATTCCTTTTATCTTTTGCGGTTGGGTTAAAGCCACGCTGTAACTCATGATGGCCCCTTGGCTAAATCCCATCAATAATACCTCCGATGCATTGTATGTTGTTTTCACCTCATCAATAAAATTCAGCATTGTTTGCCGTGCAAGCTCTGCTTCTTTAACATCATACACCGGTTTCCCTGACGATAAGTCCATTCGATACCATGCATACGAACCTGCAGACAAAGAGATGGGAGCACGTGCCGCAACAACCAACAAATGAGTTGGCAAATATTTCACCAACCCCATCAGGTCCTGCTCATTGCTGCCGTATCCATGAAGCATAATTAACAGTGGAGGTTTCACCGATTGCACTCTTGGCTTTTGCATAATATAGGTTAATCCGGCTGCTTCCATTTGTTGGGCTTGGGTACCAAGGGATATGATGAATAAGATAATCGCAAGATGTATTTTCATATTGATTCGATGATGAACAAACTTAGCTAAAAAGAATGATTGAACTGGTAATCACCCGAAGCTGTCAAAAGAACCTATCCTCCTTCCAATTGGAGGGGTTATTTCCAATGTAGTTAGCAATTCGTTCGTATTCAGCAGGATTTCTGATAATGTGATCATGAAATCGGGGTTGCCATCCGAATGATGTATCAATTTTCCGAGATTCAATTGTTACAACCGATTTGTACGCGCGCATGATGGTTGATACGGATTTTGCAGGTGCCGATAGGTTCTGAAAATATTCATTTTTCGGGGAATGAATATTGTTTAATTCGGTTGCGGGATATTCGGTCGCGGGATATTCGGTCGCGGGATATTCGGTCGCGGGATATTCGGTCGCGGGTAGAGACGCATAATTATGCGTCTCTACGGACGATATGGGCGATACGGGTAACACGGGTGATCCATTGTTTCGTGGGTTTTCCCATTTTTCATTGATTACCAAAATACCATGAATATGATTGGGCATCACTACAAACGCATCCAATGATGTATTTGGAAAATGATTGGGAATTTCGAACCAGAATTGTTCGGCCAACAATCCTAGGGGTGACAATTGCATGTGTTTGTTTTCACATTCGCCAAAATAATGGTTACGATGTTGTGTGCAGATTGTGATGAAATAGGCACCTGCATTGCGATAATCGTACCCTTGTAAACGGGCAGATTGAATCCTGTATTTGTTACGAAATTTTTCGGGCATGGGGTTTAGATT
Source organism: Bacteroidota bacterium (assembly GCA_040387195.1). Taxonomy (GTDB): domain Bacteria; phylum Bacteroidota; class Bacteroidia; order UKL13-3; family UKL13-3; genus UKL13-3. The sequence goes on along the minus strand of JAZKEF010000022.1, from coordinate 48,453 downwards.
TTATAACCCCAATTTCGGTATTGGGATTAATAAAACCAAAAAACCTATTCATTATTAATTAATTGGATAATTTGATTTTGAAAGAGACGCATAATTATGCGTCTCTACATATTCCCGTATTATGCGTCTCTACATATTCCTGCGGTATTGTCCGCCTACCTCAAACAACGAATGGGTAATTTGACCCAATGAACAATATTTAACGGTTTCCATTAATTCATTGAATAAATTTCCGTTGTGGATGGCTACCTGTTGCAATTTATGCAACATCTCTTCCCCTTTTTCGGCATTGCCATTTTTCAGCTCATTCAACATCTTAATCTGGAATTCTTTTTCCTCGGTTGTAGAACGGATTACCTCTTTCGGTAAAATGGTTGGAGAACCTTTGCTGCTTAAGAACGTGTTTACACCAATGATCGGGAATTCACCGGAATGCTTTTGCATTTCGTAATACATACTTTCTTCCTGAATTTTGTTGCGTTGGTACATGGTTTCCATGGCTCCCAACACACCACCGCGCTCGGTGATCTTATCAAACTCGCTTAACACAGCCTCTTCCACCAAATCTGTTAACTCTTCAATGATGAATGATCCCTGCAACGGATTTTCATTTTTGGCCAATCCCAACTCGCGGTTGATGATTAACTGGATGGCCATTGCACGCCTTACCGATTCTTCGGTGGGTGTGGTGATGGCTTCATCGTATGCATTTGTGTGCAGCGAATTACAGTTATCGTAAATTGCATATAATGCCTGCAGGGTTGTACGGATATCATTAAAATCAATTTCCTGCGCATGCAATGAACGACCCGAAGTTTGAATGTGGTACTTCAACATTTGCGAACGTTCGTTGGCACCATATTTCAATTTCATTGCCTTAGCCCAAATTCTGCGGCTCACGCGACCAATCACCGAATACTCAGGATCGATACCGTTTGAGAAAAAGAATGAAAGGTTCGGTGCGAAATCATCAATGTTCATTCCGCGACTTAAATAGTACTCAACAAATGTAAATCCGTTGGATAAAGTCAATGCCAATTGTGTAATCGGATTTGCACCTGCCTCCGCAATATGGTAACCGCTTATGGAAACCGAATAAAAATTACGAACAGCATTATCAATAAAATATTGCTGCACATCGCCCATTACGCGCAAAGAGAATTCCGTTGAGAAAATACAGGTATTTTGTGCCTGATCTTCTTTCAAAATATCTGCTTGTACAGTTCCACGCACTTGTTTTAATGTATCCGCTTTTATTTTTGCATACACATCGGCAGGTAAAACCATATCTCCGGTAACACCCAACAACATCAACCCTAAGCCATCATTGCTTTCAGGCATGTCTTCGTTATACGATGGACGATCGGTTCCCCTTCCTTTGAAAATGTTATCAATCTTTTTGTTTACTTCATCTACCAATCCATTTGCTTTAATGTATATCTCACATTGCTGATCAATAGCCGCATTCATAAAAAATGCACAGATGATAGCTGCGGGACCATTGATGGTCATCGACACTGAAGTTTTGGGATCGGCAAGGTTGAAACCTGAATATAATTTTTTGGCCGCATCCAAGCTCCACACACTTACTCCCGAGTTACCTATTTTACCGTAAATATCGGGGCGATGGTCAGGGTCATTTCCGTATAAAGTAACAGAGTCGAAAGCTGTGCTCAACCGTTTGGCAGGCATCCCTTGCGATACATAGTGAAAACGTTTGTTGGTACGTTCAGGTCCGCCTTCTCCGGCAAACATACGTGTTGGGTCTTCTCCTTCACGTTTGAAAGGATAGATACCGGCCGTGTAAGGAAAATCTCCGGGAAAGTTTTCCTGCAATGCCCAACGCAAAATTTCACCCCAGGCTCTGTACTTTGGCACAGCTACCTTCGGTACTTCGGTGTGCGACAATGACTCGGTATGTGTTTTTATCTTGATTTCCTTATCGCGTACCTTGAATATATAATATTCATTACGGAACAGGTCTTTTTTCTCTTCCCATGTTTCCAGCAAAATTTTATTACGTGGATCAAGGTTTAATTCAATTTCTGCATAGGCCGATTTCACAGCATCAACCAATCCCTTATCTGCATTTTTTGCTGACGATAATGTTTCGATGGCAGATTTTAATCCATATAATTTATCGGCAATCTCTACCTGTTTATCCACCCATCTGTCGTAGCCACGGTTATTCTCCGAAATCTCAGAAAGGTAACGGGTACGTGAAGGCGGGATAATGTATATCTTCTCACTCATCTCCTCACTGATGTGGTAGGTAGATTTAAGATCAGCACCTGAACGTTCCACAACTTTATCCATCACCGCTTTGTACAAACGGTTCATTCCGGGATCGTTAAACTGGGAGGCAATTGTTCCGAATACCGGCATATCATCCGGGTTTTTATCAAACAATTGGTGATTGCGCTGGTACTGTTTTTTCACATCACGCAACGCATCCAATGCTCCTTTTTTATCAAACTTATTTATCGCAATGATGTCGGCAAAATCGAGCATGTCAATTTTTTCCAACTGCGTTGCAGCACCGTACTCCGGAGTCATTACATACAAGCTGCTATTGCTGTGCTCAATGATTTCCGTATCGCTTTGTCCGATCCCCGAGGTTTCGAGGATGATTAAATCAAACCCTGCTGCCTTTACGATATCAACTGCTTCTTTTACATATTTTGATAACGCAAGGTTGCTCTGACGGGTAGCCAATGAACGCATGTACACCCTTGGATTCTTAATCGAGTTCATGCGGATGCGATCACCCAGCAATGCTCCACCTGTTTTACGTTTACTCGGATCAACCGAAATAATGGCTACCGTTTTAGTTTTAAAATCTAACAAAAACCTGCGCACCAGTTCATCCACCAATGATGATTTTCCCGCTCCACCCGTACCGGTAAATCCCAATACAGGGATAGTACTTGCTGAGATTGATTTCGAAATTTCATTGTGTTGTACAACAAATGCTTCGGGGAAATTCTCGGCAGCTGAAATAAGCTTGGCAATTGATTTATAATCTTTTTCTTTGAGATGTTTTACTTCACCGTTCAGGTTTGCACCGGTAGCAAAGTCACATTTAGCCAGCATATCATTAATCATTCCTTGCAATCCCATCGCACGTCCGTCATCCGGGCCATAAATCCGGGTAATACCATACCGGTGTAATTCGTCCATCTCTTCCGGAAGAATGGTTCCACCACCACCACCAAAAATTTTGATATGCCCACAACCCTTTTGCTTCAGCAAATCATGCATAAATTTAAAATACTCAACATGTCCTCCCTGGTAGGAAGTCATTGCAATGGCATTGGCATCTTCCTGGATGGCAGTATCCACCACTTCCTCTGCACTGCGATCGTGCCCGAGGTGAATCACTTCCGCACCGGTTGCCTGAATAATCCTGCGCATAATATTAATAGCGGCATCGTGCCCGTCAAATAATGCTGCAGCTGTTACAATACGAATTTTGTTTTGGGGAATATATTTCTCAATCGTTTCCATGAAGACAATTTTTGATTGTTAAGTAAGGGGCAAAATTAAGACAATATGCCACATTTCATAGGCTTTTCCGTCAGCCCGATTTCCAAAAGTTGAACAACCTCTGCTTATTATATTACCACAGGTTTTAGGTTCGGTATTCATAGAAGCATTATCATTGAAGATGCTGTCTGCGGACCGGAATAACCTAATTCCCTTGCCTGAAGAATCTTCCCTGCGACATCCATCCGATGTCTTTCACTATTGATTACCTGCGCATTAGAGAAAACAATATTTGCCATCAACATCACAATCAAGAGGATAGGCTTTAATCCATGCGTTATAAAATGAGATACCATGCTCAGGTATAGTTGCAAATTTTTAAAAAATACTACATTTGCCACCTCGAAAAGTAAAAACTAACAGTATGGATTTAAAAGAAATCGTTGCAATTGCAGGAATCAGCGGATTGCACAAAATAATCGGACGCAGCAAAAACGGATTAATCCTTGAAACCATGAGCGAGCCTAAAAAACGCTTTGCTACAGGTATGCATGATAAAGTATCTGTATTGGAAGACATTTCGATGTACACTATTGAAGGCGATGTGCAACTTGCCGAAGTGTTTGTAAAGTTAAATGATGTTGAAAAAGCAGGTAATGCCGCTCCATCTGCAAAAGATGATTCAAAAGCGCAACGTGCTTACGTAAACACTGCCGTAAAATTAGACAATGAGCGCGTATACGATTCAGATATTAAAAAATTAATTACCTGGTATAACCTGTTAAAAGGTCAATTGGATTTTGCTTCATTATTAGGAGAATCTGCTGTTGAAGCAACTGAAGACAAACCTAAAAAGACAGCTAAAAAAGCTAAGGCAGATGATGCCGAAGAAGCAACAGAAGAAGCTAAGCCAAAGAAAGCTGCTGCTAAAAAAGCTACAACTCCGAAAGCTCCGAAAACAGCCGCTCCAAAAGACATGAACACCAAAGTGAGCAGTAAAGGTGCCGGAACTAAAAATACCTATAGACCAAAATCAGTATAGGTTATTGGAATTAACCGAAAAAGCTGTCAGATAGAAATCTGACAGCTTTTTTTATGCATTTCACTTTTCTTCTATGCCAATACCTCCGCCAAAATTTTGTGTGATTTAAGATCTGAGAAACCGATCATATGCTCGCGGTAATAATCGATGGCATGTTCAAGCAAAGCGGTACGGTCTGAATAATTCATCGAAACGGTTTTATAGTCGAGCGAATTACTTTGCAACAATATCGACAGCTTTTCACTTAATGCGGGTGTGATCTGGTAAGGATTGCGGGCTTCGTATGGCTCAAATATACCTTCCCTGAAATCAAATCCATTGTTGAGCTCATTATATATTCCCTTAGGATGAAAGCCAAGGTAACGGGTGAGCTGGAGCAAAAAAAACAGCGGAAAATTATTCACCTTTTCACCTTCCAAATCAAGTAACTGGATGGTGTGGTACATAAATGAAAACAATGGCGGATCGGGTTGATTTTCTTCCCTCAGTACTTTATTGATTACTTCGGCCATAAAAATCCCAACCGCACTTTTCACCATATCAAAATGCAATGAGTGAAGTTGGGGTACACACTTCAATTCCTTAATCCGCTGCAAGTTTTTTTGTTGCTGGTGGTAGGCTTCAAGTTCGAGTAATGAAAGTGGTAACAGGTGTGATGGTTTAATGGCTCCTTTTTTGGAACGCACTCCATTTACCATATACGACTGCACCCCATGGGTATCGGTAAAACATTTGAGCACAACACTATTCTCTGAATAATCAATGGTTTTGATAACAATAGCCTTGCACTTTAAAAGCATTCTCCGGTAAATTGAAGGACGAAAATACAGTTTAATTTACAAACAAAATCTTCGCTACATTGGTTTCGGTACCTTCGGCATTGGTAGAGTATACAAGGTATACTCCTGTTGATGTTCTTTTACCGGTAAAATTACGACCATCCCATGTGGCCATTCCTCCATTCGCCCTGGTTTCATAAACCATCTTACCTTTAATATCCGTAATTTTTACAAATGCATTATTCACCAATCCTTTTATAGCTATTAGTCCTGTATAATCAGGCCCAACCGGATTGGGGTATACTGATATAACTCCATGCACTTCTTTTGCCTCCGTTGCATTTCCCATATATGAAATGATACCTTTTTCGGTTACAAAAAACACTTCCCCCGTTTGCTCGTCAATACCTATTTCCAAAATAGAATTGGACAACAACGGACTGTTGCTCATGTTAAAATTATGAATCACCGTATAACCATCCGGAGACACCAACCATACGCCATTCGCTGTGCCAATCCATTTACGGTTTGCAGCATCCACCTTAATACATTTTACGGGTGTGTTTCCTAAAAAATTGGAATACACCAATCCTGTTTTAATTACAAGTTGTTCAGCATCAAAATTGGCTCCGTTCCTAAATACGTTCTCGGGGTTTCTGAAAATACATAAGCCCTGATCTGTGCCTGTCCACAACTCTCCCTTTTGGTCTTTGGTGATACATAAAACGGTATTGCCGGGTAAAAATCCGTTCTCCTTATCGGATGTTAATGTTTTGAACTGATCATCTGAAGCATCCAATACCTTGGCTCCACTATTATATACATAAATACCTAAACCACGTGTCGAAAAAATCCATTTGTTATCCTGGTCGTCTATCGTAATAAACCCAAATCGTTTATCGGTTGATGAAGGTACAGAAAATGACTTCCATGTTTTGGAAGTTTCTTCCATTACTGAAATAGGATTCACCGCATCAGAGTTGCTTACCCAAAGGTTATTATTTTTGTCGAATGCGATTCCTGCCACATACACACGGCCGGGAAAACCGTCAGGAGAGCGGAGTGAGCTGCTGGCGGAATCATAACTATTCACAACTGTTTCTCCATCGATTTCCAGAATACCGTATCCGAAACTTCCCAAAAAGGCATGTTGTGTAACCGGATGAACCGTAACGTCAATAAAATCGCGGGTGTTCAAAATTCTGGGATCCGTATTGGTAGTATATCCATACCATTGATTGTTTTCAAAACGGCTAAACTTGTTATTGTTAAATTGAGGTCCCCATCCTCCGGCAATACCAAACCCGTTTACTCCACCACCCGCCATCCACAATTTACCATTATGATAACTCATGCGCGTAGCCGTGGTGGCAACAGGACCGGCCGGGGCCAGATACTCCAGTGCCTGGCTGGCATCATCCATCCGAATCAAATACTGTCCGTTAACCAACAGGAACAAATCATTTTCCTTACTTATAATTGTAGTTTGGACAAACTGTTGGTTTTGGGTTTTGATGACTCCTTGTGCATCCTCTACTACAATCCGATCGTTCAGTGTAATCACCAGGTGGTTGTTGTTTACACGCATATCGTTGGTTTGATTAGGACCTAAGCCATTGTATATATTCCAAACTATGCCATCAAATGTATAAATAGTTGTATCCACTACGGCAAACAATCTGTTTCGGAACACTTCCAAATGACTGCTTAATGCGGACGGTCTTGCCAACTGCCAAAACTGGTAATCGCTCAGGTTAACGCTGGAGAGGGAGGCGCTGTAAATGCCCGCAGGAGACGCAGCATACATTTTTCCATCATAAACAGCAACATCCGTTACCGCTAAATTGCTTCCGTTTGGTCCAAGGTTTACATAACTATCCACCAGTCTCTTTTTAGGAATATCAATAAGCAGAATGCCGAAACTACACGATAAGTAAGCTGTTTGATCGATTATGGTGATATTATTTAACAACTTATCTCCTATGATGCGCTTATTCAATACATCAGGAATATTATATACGATGCCATCCTGAACTAAATCAATATTGAGGTTATCATAACCGATAATAATGGTCCGGGAAGGGCTGTGGTACTTAATGTGCTTTACGTTTACATCCGATAATCCGGTTACCCTGGAAAGCACTTCTGTAGCGCCATCCGTTTTATCGTAGGTGAAAATTGCACTGTTATTTCCCACGTAAATCTTGGTTCCGATTTCTTCCACACAATTATTGGTTGCAAATGCAGCGTGTACCCTCCAGGCCCCAATGGCGGGCAGCGCAGGTTGCGCGTAAACCATCGTACACAAAATACTTATACTCAAAATACTCCAAACAAAGGACCGAATCATTTTAACATTACTCATAACGGAAGCATAACGACCAAGAGATGGCACTTGGTATAATTGCGAAAATAGAAATTAACCTCAAAAGAATTTGAAAACTTTCCGCAGGGTTTAGGCTAAGTTCTCTATTTTTGTCCGGTATGTGGCAAATAGTTGGAACGTTCATTTTACGCAACCGTTTTTGGTTGCTGATAGTATTGGGTTTACTCACAATTGGGGCCGGTTATGAAGCCTCCAAAGTGCAGCTGTCGTATGATTTTGCCAAAACAGTGCCTGCCGATGACCCCGATTTTGTTGAATACATAAAGTTTAAGCAAACCTTTGGAGAAGATGGAAGTGTGTTGGTAGTTGGGGTAAAATCCGATAAACTGTTTGAAAAAGAGTTCTTCAATGATTGGATTCAACTGACCAGACAAGTGAAAGGAATTGATGGGGTTGAAAATATATTATCGCTGGGCAACCTGTTTACACTGCAAAAAAATGACTCCCTCCATACCATTTCTCTGCAGCCATTGGTAAAAGGTCCGTTACATACACAAGAAGCCGTTGACTCAATTAAACAACTCATTGCAGAACTTCCGTTCTACAAAGGATTATTATACAATCCGGAGGCCAATGTAACATTACTGGCCATAACCCTCAACAAACAAAAGCTCGACTCGAAAGAGCGTATTGCCCTGGTGCGTGAGATTGAAAAAGTATGTACAACCTTTGGTGAGGATCATCAAACAGAGATGCATTTTTCGGGTCTGCCTTATGTTCGCACAGTCTATTCATCAAAGGTTGCCGATGAAATCCTGATTTTCACTTACCTCTCCATTTTTATAACCGCACTCTTTATTTTTATCTTCTTCCGCTTTTTCTCTGCGGTAGTATTCTCCCTCGTTGTGGTGATTATTTCTGTATTGTTCACTTCGGCATCCATTCATTTATTCGGGTATAAGGTAACGTTGCTTACCGGAATTTTGCCTCCGTTAATGGTTATCATCGGAATCCAGAATTGCATCTACCTGCTCAATGTGTATCATCAGGAATTCAGAACCCATGGAAATAAAATGCTGGCCATTATCCGGCTGATTTCGAAAAACGGATTACCCTTGTTTTTAACCAATGTGACCACCGCTGTCGGATTCTGTGTATTTAGTTTTTCGGGAAGTGCCGTATTGGATCAGTTCTCCATTATTTCGGGAATCAATATCATGCTGGTGTACGTTGTGTCGCTGGTGTTCATTCCCATTGTATACAGCTACCTACCTCCTCCAAAATACAAACATACCAAACACCTCGACAGTACCGGCCTGAACAAAGCCATGAAATGGTGCAACAAATTGGTATACAGTTACCGCACTCAGATTTACCTGGTAACGATACTCATTTGCTCTGTATCGGTTTGGGGAGCGTTTAAAGTGCAAAATTTAGGATATGTTGTTGATGATTTGCCGCATCATGATAAGGTGTATACCGACTTAAAATTCTTTGAAGAAAACCTCAAAGGGGTACTACCATATGAGATCCGGATTGATACCAAAAAAGACGGAGGTATTAAGGACTATGTTACCCTTCAAAAAATAAGCAAGTTACAACGGGCATTAACTGACTATCCCGAGTTTTCCAAATCCGTAAGTATTGCCGATCTGCTCAAATATGCCAATCAGGCGTATCATGATGGCGAAACGCGGTATTATATTGTTCCGAATGTACTGGAAATCAGCGATATTTTATCTTACTTGCCTGATGGCAAAAGTGGCCAACAAAACATGATCAAATCCATGGTGGACAGCAATTTCCGCCAGGCACGCATCAGTATTCAAATGGCAGATATCGGCTCGCAAGCGATGAAACCTCTCAATGAAAAGGTGCAAAAAGAGGTTGATGAAATTTTCCCTAAAGACAAATACGATGTAAAGCTAACGGGAACGAGCATTATTTTCTTAAAAGGCAACGACTATCTGGTTGAAAATTTACTGCAAAGTATGATATCGGCCCTGGTGCTTATATCCTTAATGATGGCATTTTTGTTCTTTAGCTGGAAAATGGTGCTCATATCATTGATTCCGAATATTGTTCCGTTGCTGATGACTATAGGAATCATGGGATTCTTCGACATTCGGCTCAAGCCCTCAACCATCATTATTTTCAGTATTGCATATGGCATTGTGGTCGATTTTACCATTCACTTCCTGGCTAAGTACCGAAATGCCCTCAAACGTAATAACTGGGACATGAGTATCGCTATTCCACAAAGTTTAACCGAGGCCGGACCAAGCATCATTTATACTGCCATAGCCCTGTTCTTCGGATTCATCATTTTTGCTGCATCCAACTTTGGGGGTACGGTAGCTTTGGGTGTGCTTACTTCCCTATCGCTTATTTTCGGAATGCTGATGAATTTGCTCTTGCTTCCGTCATTGTTGCTTTCACTCGAGAAGTCAATCAACAACAAAGAAGAATTTGGCAAAACCCTTGTGGAACTGGAGCCTGAGCCCACAGATGCGGATTAGAACGAAAATTCGAATGGTTTAAATCCGAAAATCGAAAAACAGGCCGCTGAAATGATTCCGTGCACGCATTTGCCCTGGTTTAATCTTGTTTTCCCAACCCTTTCATTTTTAGTTACCAAACCCTATTTTCGCACTCCTTTTAGAAGAAATGAGTAAATGACGGAATGAGTACGTGAGCAAATATCATATACTCATTTCTCCATTTACTCATTCACTCATTTTTTTACGACAACCGATGACAAAGTACAACGAATATAAGAAGCTTGATTTTCCTGCATTTGAGGATGAGATATTGAAATTTTGGGAGGAGAACAAGATTTTCCAGAAGAGTGTAAACAACCGCGAAGGAGCTGAGTCCTTTGTGTTTTATGAAGGTCCGCCAAGTGCCAATGGAATGCCAGGTATTCACCATGTGATGGGCCGTACCGTGAAAGATATTTTTTGCCGCTACCAAACTTTAAATGGTAAACAGGTAAAGCGTAAAGCCGGATGGGATACACACGGTTTGCCTGTTGAATTGCAGGTAGAAAAAATGCTGGGCATCACCAAAGATGATATCGGGAAAAAGATTAGTGTGGAAGAATACAATGAAGCATGCCGCAAGGATGTAATGAAGTATACAGATGTGTGGGACAAACTCACCAACCGAATGGGCTATTGGGTTGATTTGAGCGATCCTTATGTTACGTACGAAAACAACTATATCGAAAGTTTGTGGTGGCTGTTGAAACAGTTGTATGATAAAAAATTATTGTACAAAGGTTATACCATCCAGCCATACTCCCCTGCTGCGGGAACAGGTTTGAGCTCGCATGAGTTGAACCAACCCGGAACATATAAAGATGTGAAGGATATGACTGCGGTTGCCATGTTTAAAGCAGTTCATGGTTCACCGTCCATAGTTCATAGTTTTGGGAGCGATGATATTTACTTTATTGCATGGACTACGACTCCTTGGACGTTGCCTTCAAATACAGCATTGGCTGTTGGAGAAAAAATCACCTATGCTATTGTTAAAACATACAATCAATATTCACACTTACCATGCACTGTAATTCTCGCTAAGGATTTAATGGGCAAATATTTCCCTGCCGAAAATGCGGAGCTTGATTTTAATGCATACAAAGCAGGCGATAAAAAAATTCCGTTTACCGTTTTAGGAGAAATAAAAGGGAAAGACTTAGCGGGCATCCGCTATGAACAATTATTGCCTTTTGCGCAAGTTGAAAACGGTGATGCCTTTAAAGTGATTACCGGAGATTTTGTAACCACCGAAGATGGAACGGGTATCGTGCATATTGCGCCAAGCTTTGGTGCCGATGACTTCAGGGTGGCCAAACAAAACGGCATTGGCAGTTTAACGCTGGTTGATAAACGTGGTAAATTTTTACCGGAAGTACAAGACGGACAGTTTTTGTACGGTGAAGAATATGTAAAAGAAGCATACTTAAATGATACCGAAAAAGAAGTAGAACTAGCTGTTCAAAAAGAAAAACTGAGCGGTGTGATCCATGATACTTCGAAACTTAATTATTTAAGTGTTGACGAGCGCATCATCCTCAAATTACAAACCGAAAACAAACTCTTCAAAAAAGAGAAATACGAACATACCTACCCACATTGCTGGCGTACGGATAAACCAATTTTATACTACCCGCTGGAAAGCTGGTTCATTAAAACTACTGCTGCCAAAGACCGACTGGTGGAGCTGAACAAAACCATCAACTGGAAACCTGAACATACCGGAACAGGTCGTTTTGGCAACTGGCTGGAGAATCTGGTGGATTGGAATCTATCCCGCTCACGCTATTGGGGAACACCACTGCCAATTTGGAGAACAGCTGATGGCAGCGAGGAAAAATGCATCGGTTCGCAGGAAGAATTGCAGGCTGAAATTGCTAAGGCAATGGCTGCAGGATTTATGGATGAAAACGCTGCAATCCGCAATGCGAAATCCGAAATTGAACTCCATAAACCCTATGTAGACAATATCATCTTGGTTTCCTCAACCGGAGAAAAAATGATTCGGGAGCCTGATTTGATTGACGTATGGTTCGACTCGGGAGCGATGCCTTATGCTCAATGGCACTGGCCGTTTGAAAACGAAGAAACCTTCCGTAAAAACTTCCCTGCCGATTTTATTGCCGAGGGTGTCGATCAAACCCGTGGGTGGTTCTTTACGTTGCACGCACTCTCTGTGTTATTGTTTGATAGCATCTCTTACAAAAATGTAATTGCCAACGGATTGGTACTGGATAAAAACGGTAACAAAATGAGTAAACGTGTGGGCAATGTGGTAGATCCGTTTGAAGCAATTGCCAAATATGGAGCCGATGCAAACCGCTGGTATATGCTCAGCAACAGCGATCCATGGGACAACCTTAAATTTGATATCGAAGGTGTGGCCGAAAGTCAGCGTAAGTTTTTCGGCACCTTGTATAATACCTATTCTTTTTTTGCCATCTACGCCAATATTGATGGTTTTGAATTTGACCCAAACAACATCACTCCCGTAACACAACGTACTGAATTGGACCGTTGGATTATGAGCAAGCTGAACAGCCTGATTAAGCTTGTAAGTGAGAAGATGAATGATTATGATGCCACACCGGCTGTGCGTGCCATTGAAGAATTCACAAGCGATCATTTCTCCAATTGGTTCATCCGTTTAAGCCGCAGACGTTTTTGGAAAGGCGAGATGAATGCAGATAAAAAAGCTGCTTACGAAACCTTGTATCAATGTTTGATGACCATCTCACAACTAAGCAGCCCGTTTGCACCGTTTTTCAGTGACTGGGTATACAAAAACCTGAATGGCAAAATGGAATCGGTACATCTAACCGACCTGCCTGTAGCTGACGAAACGGTAATCGACAATCTTTTGGAAGAACAGATGGAGTATGCTCAGAAAATCTCTTCGCTGGTATTATCCATCCGTAAGAAAGAAAACATCAAGGTTCGCCAGCCTCTGCACAAAATCCTGATTCCAATGGTTGATCCCCGCATAAAGGATGAAATTAAGCATGTTCAGGACCTGATTTTATCGGAAGTGAATGTGAAAGAGCTTGCGTTTATAGCCGAAATTGAGAAATCCATTAAGCCAAACTTCAGGGTATTGGGTAAAAAAGTGGGGGCCAAAATGAAAGCCGTGGGTGATGCAATCCTGCAAATGAGCAAGGCAGAAATAGCCGAATTGGAACAAAAAGAGGTGTTTAACCTCCAGTTAGGGGGCGAAACCATTGAAATTTTACCCACAGATGTGGAAATTTTAACTTCCGATATCGCTGGTTATAAAGTGGCTAACGATGGTAAGGTAACTGTAGCCCTGGACGTGGAGATTAGCGTGGCTCTAAAGGAAGAGGGTATTGCCCGTGAGTTGATCAGCAAACTTCAGAACCTGCGTAAAGAGAGCAACCTTGAGGTTACCGACCGGATAAGAGTTCAAATTGAGAAACATAATTACCTGGAAAATTCCATAATTGGTTTCAAAACATATATTTGCACGGAAATTTTGGCGAATGAGCTTGAAGTAACAGAGCAATTGAGCAACAGCGCTGAGATTGAGGTGGACGACCACATAGTTAAAGTAAAGTTAATTAAAGACTAAACGAGTACAGCACATGGCAAAGAAAATTGTTAAAAAAGTTGCAGCGAAAAAATCACCAGCCAAAAAGGTTGTAGCAAAAAAAGCCGCTCCTAAAAAACCTGCAGCGAAAAAAGCGCCTGCTAAGAAAGTTGCTCCTAAAAAGGTTACTAAAGCTCCGGCTAAAAAAGTGATAGCCAAAAAAGTTGCCCCAAAAAAGGTAGTAAAAGCTCCCGCTAAAACTAGTGCTGCTAAAAGCAGTAAAGTAGTAGCTAAAAAACCAGTTGCCAAGAAAGCTGCTCCGAAGACTAGTGCTGCTAAAAGCAGTAAAGTAGTAAAGGCTCCCGCTAAGAAAGTAGTAGCTAAAAAACCGGTGGCTAAGAAAGTTGCTCCGAAGACTAGTGCTGCTAAAAGCAGTAAAGTAGTAAAAGCTCCCGCTAAAACTAGTGCTGCTAAAAGCAGTAAAGTAGTGGCTAAAAAACCTGTTGCTAAAAAAATAGTTAAGGCTCCCGCTAAAAAGGTAGTAGCTAAAAAACCGGTGGCTAAGAAAGTTGCTCCGAAGACTAGTGCTGCTAAAAGCAGTAAAGTAGTAAAAGCTCCCGCTAAAACTAGTGCTGCTAAAAGCAGTAAAGTAGTGGCTAAGAACATTACTCCGAAGAAAGCGGTAAAAGCTCCGGCTAAAATCAGTAAGGTAGTAGCTAAAAAACCGGCTCCGGCTTCTAAAACCAGTAAAGTAGTAGCTAAACCAATAGTGAAGGCTCCTTCAAAAGTTGCCCCGGTTGCTAAAACAAGTGCTGCTAAAAGCAGTAAAGTTACTCCGGCTCCTAAAGCAGCTCCCGTAAAACCGGCCGAAACTAAGCCTGCTGCACCTAAAGCAATCCCATTTGCCGAGAAAAAAGAAGAAGTAATTGAGATTGTAAACGAATCTTCGAAAAGATATTCTGATAAAGATTTAGTTGAATTTAAAGAACTGATCAACCAAAAACTTGTTATTGCACGCGAAGAGTTGGCCAACCTCATTAACCAGATGCAAAATCCGGGAATGAATGCCGGTGATGATTCCGACAACTCTTACAAAACACTGGAAGACGGTTCATCAACTGCCGAAAAGGAATATGTTAGCCAATTGGCTGCACGCCAGAAAAAGTTTATTGAGAACTTAGAAATGGCACTGATTCGCGTTGAGAACAAAACATACGGAATTTGCCGCGTAACCGGTAAATTGATTTCAAAAGAAAGATTGCGTGCAGTGCCTCATACTACTTTAAGTATGGAAGCTAAACTGCAACAGTATAAATAATACGCTGATCATATTTTAAGGGTGGAGACGTTCAATACTGGACGTCTCTATTTGTTTATATACCAACCACAATTCATACATTTGCACCTGCATGAAAAATAAATTAATCCTGTCCGTTTCCATCATCCTTGCCATTTTACTCATTGATCAATGGGTGAAATACTATATCAAAACACATTTTTTTCTGGGCGAAGAAGTTGATGTGCTCGGTAATTGGTTTAAGATTCATTTCACCGAAAACTATGGAATGGCTTTCGGAATGGAATTTGGTGGTAAGTCCGGTAAGCTATTGCTCACCCTCTTCAGGGTTATAGCTATTGGTTTCATTGGATGGTATATTTTTTCCCTAACTAAAAAAAACAGCCATACCGGATACATTATCTCCTGGACCTTAATCATGGCTGGAGCAATAGGAAACCTTATCGACAGTATTTTTTACGGTGTATGGTTTGGTTATGATACCTGGCTGCATGGGCGTGTGGTTGATATGTTCTATTTCCCCATAATCCGCACTACCCTTCCCGAAGGTTTTCCATTATGGGGAGGTGAGGATTTCGAATTTTTCCGTCCTGTATTCAATATTGCCGATGCGGCCATCAGTATCGGATTTATTGCCATTCTGCTATTTCAGCGCACATTTATGAAAGCAGAAAACAGCGTGCAGGAAGATGAGTCAACTCCGGTAAACGAAAATCAAGTATAACATCGTTATGATGCCAAAGAATTGTTTGAGCATGTATAAATTATTGTTTGTTCCCTTTCTCTTCCTCCTGTTCCCGGCATCTGCCCAACGGATTGATGTGCAATTCGGATCGGCCTTACCCTCCGGAAGTTTTGGAAACAATACCCTCAGCAAAAGTGATAATTCCTTTGCGCAAAATGGTTATACGGCAGGTATTCAGGCCGACTATCCCGTTTATAAGAACATGGGTATTTCAGCTAAACTTAACTACAGTTCCTTCGGTTTCAACCAATCCGATTACCAAAACCAACTCAACCAGACCCCGGCATCGGCAACCACCATTTCCGTTGAAAGCAATGGTGGTTATAACAGTACTTCGGCACTTGTTGGGGGATACATGACTTTGGGGAAAAAACGAATTACCGTTGACCTGCGCCTGATGACCGGATTTTTAACCCTAACCGATAAAGGTCTTACCTATACAACAGCCTATGCCGGACAGGAATATAAAGAAACGGTGTTTAGCGAGACTGACATGACAGTAGCCTTTGGCTGGGGACTTACGGCACGTTACAACTTTGGGGATCATACTTATCTGTGCCTGCATATGGATAATGTAAATGCCAATACCTCTTTTCGCAAAAACAATTATCAGTCGAGTTCAACTGAAACACTCAGCAAACCTTATCAGGCTTATTTGGTAAGTGTGGGATTGGGATATACGCTACAATAAAAACTCAATTGGGCTGCGGACGGTAGAACTGAAGCTTACCGCTTTTTACATCATTCAGGTCCCAGTCGCTTAGCATCACCTTCCGAACTCCGTTTACATTCTGCTCGGCAATTTTAATCTTCCCTTTTTCGGCAGTAGCATAAACAATGGCTGTATGCTCCACCATCTTCCAACGTACAATGGATGTATCTGTTTTGTTTTCCATTACCACATTGTTGATTTGAATCAGATCGCCCGCTAAAATTTTGTCTTTTTTATAATCAATGGGCCTACCGAATTTGGTAGGAAATTCCCATTTGGCATTGGCATAGGTAAGTGCCTCATTGGCCAAATCCCAGCATTCTCCTCTACCCACTTTTTTGCCTACTACACCCTTTACATACTCAACAATTTTTGCATTGGTGGGAGGAAGTACTTCCAAAGGGAACATCCAAATACAGAACAATAAGACTATCGCTTTCATATGTTGTTTACATTAACATTCCGGCAATAGTAGCCGACAAATATGAAGCCAATGTACCACAAATTAATGCACGAAATCCTAAACGGGCTAAATCTGCTCTGCGAGCCGGGGCTAATTCACCTATACCTCCTACCTGAATGGCAATAGAACTAAAATTGGCAAAACCGCATAAGGCAAAACTCACAATAACCAATGATTTAGGGTGCAGGGTTCCTTGTGCAATCATAGGTGCAAGGTTTGAATAGGCTACAAATTCATTGATTACCATTTTGGTTCCCATCAATGATCCCACAATGAACGTATCCTGGCTCGGAACTCCCATAGCATACGCAAAAACAGAGAACACAGAACCAAAGATAGAATTGAGATCGAAATGCATGATATCAATTCCTATTCCCGATAAATCGACACCTGCTCCTCCTAACAACAATCCTACTTTACCCAGCAAAAAATTAACTAAAGCGATAAGTGCGATAAAACCAATTAACATGGCTATTACATTTAAGGTTACTTTTAATCCATCGCTCGCACCATGTGAAATAGCATCCAATAAGTTGGCGTGCGTTTTTTTTACTTCCAGTTTCACCGCTCCTTTGGTAGCCGATTCTTCCGTTTCGGGCCACACAATTTTAGCAATAACCAAACTTGCCGGAGCTGCCATAATGCTTGCCGCCAGCAAATACTCAGCCGGAACCCCCATTGAAATATATACAGCCATTACACCACCGGCAATACAAGCCATGCTGCCTGCCATAGATGCCAGCAATTCACTTTTGGTCATGGAATTCAAATATGGCTTAATCATGATTTGTGCTTCCACCTGACCTACAAATGCAGATGCTACATTGGATAAAGCTTCACTCCCGCTTGCACGCATTAAAAAATGTACGATGCGGGCAAAAAACGAAACGATAATTTGCATGAGCCCGATATGGTAAGCAATGTTTACGAGTACAGCTACGAAAATGATGGTGGGCATCAGTTTAAACATAAACAGAAAACTATACTGATCACCAAAAATCGGTTTTAACAATTCAGGTTTCATCAACCCTCCGAATACAAACTCTCCGCCTTTTTCGGCCATTTGGAGTAAGCGTGTGATACCGTGACCCATCCATGCAAAGAGATTTTGTCCAACAGCTGTTTTCAGGATAAACAATGCTAAGGCCAGTTGCAATCCAAGGCCACTAAATACCAAACGGTAGTTGATGGCTTTGCGGTTATTGGATAATAAAAATGCTAAGGCTAATATTAAGAGTATGCCAAAGGTACCGCTGAATCTTTCCATGTTTGGTATAGTGTTATTTGCGTTTGTTCAACTCATCCCTGATGATGGCCGCCTTATCATAGTCTTCATCCGTCAGTGCATCCTCCAGCAATTTCTCCAGCTGATCCTTTGATTTGGTCGCCAGATCATTGACAGGTTTTCCGGGCACTGTTTCCTGCTCCGGCTCACTGATGATATCATCCATATCATCATTAAATACCACACCTGCCGACTCCATAATGTCTTCGTAGGTATAAATAGGACATTTAAAACGAACGGCCAGCGCAATTGAATCGGAGGTGCGGGCATCAATTTCGCGCGACTCACCGTCCACTTCGCACATCAGTTTGGCGTGGAATACCCCGTCAATCAGATTGTAAATTTCAACTTCTACAATCTGAATGTTAAATGTTTTGCAAAACGCCACAAACAAATCATGTGTCATGGGGCGAAAAGGAACAATCTTCTCAATTTCGATGGCAATTGCCTGCGCTTCAAAACTGCCTATAATGATAGGTAACTTGCGCCTGCCTTTATCCTCTCCCAATATAAGAGTGTAGGAGCCATTGCTTTGCCCCGAACTTAGTCCAATAATATTAAGCTTAATTCTGCTCATGCTTACATCCTGCTCACTTGTTTAAGAAGTCAAACCTAATCGAATTTAGCATTTTTTCAAATCTTTACTTCCAGAATGTAATCAACCTCTTATGAACATTTATCGTGCAGCAAACAAGAGAAGTGCTGTAAAAAACAGGAACGTTTGACAAAAAAACAGAAACCTTCAAGAAAAAAACCTCATTACTCCTGTTTAAAACATCATCACTTCAGGAAAAAACAGGAACGATGCAGGAAAAAACATAAGTATTCGTGTTTAAAACAGAATCACTTCAGGAAAAAACATCATTGGTCATGTTTAAAACATCATCACTTCAGGAAAAAACAGGAACGATGCAGGAAAAAACATCATTGCTCCTGTTTAAAACATCATCACTTCAGGAAAAAACATAAGCATTCGTGTTTAAAACAGGATCACTTCAGGAAAAAACAGGAATGATGCAGGAAAAAACATCATTGGTCCAAGAAAAAAACAGGAACATTTGACAAAAAAACAAGGTTGAACCTATGCTTATGCCCCTAAAACTGCGTGGTAATTATTTCACCTCTATTTCATCCACAAAAATAAAAGCATCATCGCCAAACCCCTGGTGCCAGGCCGGTAGTTTACCAAAGTTTTTGGCTACCACCTTTACATACCTGGCTTTCACCGGCTGCGAAAGATCCAATGTAATGCGCTGAAGCATCACCGAATCCAATTGAGGAGAAATGCTGTGAGACTGTTTTCCAACCGCTGTATACCGAATGCCATCGGTGGATATGAAATACTCAACTTCTTTCGGAAATAATATCCAGCTGCGGCTATCCTGCAAATATGAACTGGTTAACTGACGAATGGTTTGGGATTCTTTGAGGTCAATAATAACTTCTGCATCCACTGTTTGGTATCCTTGCCAATTGCCTTTCCGCCAGTTTTCATCTCCATATATTCCGTCAATGAGTCCTTCGCTTCCCCCCGCAGTATATTGCCTGTTGGGATTACGGGCAAGTGTTGCACTCCATTTGTTAGGCTTTTTAAAGAGTGATGAAGCAACAGAAGTGTACGCTTTGTTTTCAACCGAAGCTTCTATTGTTATCGACTCTTTCACATAAAACGAAATGGAATCTGCAGCTACTCTTATGTTAAGGCTGTTGGCTGCTTTATCGTTAGGCCTTTTATGGATGAGCAGCAGATTTCCGGGCATACGGTTGTAAACAGTAACAAGTATACTATCCCTGAAAGCCTTGGATGCAACTTCAATAACAGGCGAAACAATAGCGCCTGCCTGCCCTTCAGGTGTGTGGTATTGGTAAGGCGGGAGTTTTTTCAGGTCCAGCTTTTGTCCATTGATGATCACTTCATCAAAAACAGACTCGTTCACTACATATTCATTTTTACCCGGACAAACAGGATAAAAACCCATAGCGCTAAAAACATACCACGCACTCATTTGTCCGCAGTCTTCATTGCCCGACAAACCATCGGGAGCGTTGTGGTACAATTCGTTTATGATTTGTTTGATGCGTTGTTTTGTTTTCTCAGGCTTGCCGGCATAAGTATACAGGTAGGCAAAATTATGGCTGGGTTCGTTTCCATGTGCATACTGACCAATCATTCCTGTAATATCAGCCTGCTGGCGACCATCAATGTTTTCGGGAGCTGTAAATAATGCATCCAGCCGGTTTTCCAGATTGGATGGTAACATACGTTGTTGCAAGGCATCCATATCATGCGGCACAAACAAGGAATACTGCCAGGCATTGGCTTCGGTGTAATGGTTGTTTACTTCGCTGGGTTTAAATGGCTGGTACCATCCTCCATTGGACCGTGGTTGAAAAAAATGATTTCGGCTATTGTAAATATGTTGCCACCCTTGTGAGGATGCAACGAGTTTCGCATACTCAGGCACCTCCCTTTTGCTGTCGCTTATCAGTTTGCTGATGCACCAATCATCATAGGCATACTCCAGGTTTTTACTCACCGATTCATGTTCGTCTTCAATTTCCAGAAATCCTTTTTGGTGGTATTTCGGAATGGCCCATTCATTGTATTTTGTAGCATCAATTCCCGCCTTGATGGCAAGGTCAACATCAAACCCCCTGATGCCTTTTGCATATGCATCGGCTATTACACTCACCGAATGATAGGCAATCATACAATTGGTTTCGTTGCTGCTCAGTTCCCACATGGGTAACCTTCCGCTATGTTGGTACTGCGCTAAAAATGTTTTGATAAAATCGAGGTTGCGTTCCCGCTGCACCACATTAAACAATGGGTGCAACGCGCGAAAGGTATCCCACAAGCTAAACACCGTATAATAGTTAAATCCATCAGTTTGGTGAATGGTAAAATCGCGGCCCAGGTATCTTCCATCCACATCACTTGCAATGCTTGGGTGAATAAAACAATGGTACAATGCTGTATAAAAAACAGCCTGTTGTTCGGCTGTGCCTCCTTTTACCTTTACCCTGCCGAGTTCCTTGTTCCACAACCCTTCGGCATCTGCTTTCACTTTATCAAAATTCCAGTGCTGTAATTCCGCTTCCATGTTTTTGCGGGCACCTTCCATATCCACTCCCGAAATGGCAACTTTCACCAAAAGCGGATCATTGTTTCCTGTCTCAAATATGAACATCCCCTTCACCATTTTTCCGGAAGCCATTTTGTTTCCATTGATGCATTGATTGGAATCTCCCGTGCGGAATCCTTTCATTTTTTTAGAAAACTTCATGTAAAAAAATACACGCTGGTCGCGTGCCCACGCCTTGCTGTATCTGTATCCACGAACGGTTGAATCATTTACCACTTCAATCATTCCATTCAACAATTCATCGCGGTGGGTCAGATCCATTACAAGGGAAGCCTGCGCTGTTTTAGGAAAAGTATATTTATGCAAACCAACACGGGTGGTGGTGGTAAGTTCTGTTTTGATATGGTATTTATCCAGCATTACACTGTAATATCCTGCAGTGGCTTTTTCATTTGTGTGAGAAAATTTGGATTGGTAATTTTTGGGGTTGATATAATCATGGTCGTATCCCAACACTTTCATTTCACTCACTACCGGCATCAGCATAATATCTCCGTAATCGCTGCAACCTGTTCCGCTCAAATGTGTGTGCGAAAAACCATAGATAACCGAGTCGCTGTAATGGTAACCGCTGCAGCCATCCCAACTACCATCAACGCGTGTATCGGGACTTAACTGCACCATCCCAAATGGAACAACGGCACCGGGGAAGGTATGCCCGTGACCACCGGTTCCTACAAATGGATTAACTAACTTGGAAAGGTTTTGCTGTGCAAACGTTTGATGAATCATCATCATACCCAGCACAAAAAGAAAAGTAAATCTTTTGGTAAATAGCATGCAGCAATTTACACTTTTACGGGAATGTACATTACCCGACCGGGTTACATAATCATGTAAAATTGCTTGCCCTTATTTGGTACAATTGCTATTTGAATACGATTGGCAATGTATACCTGACATTAATCGGTCTTCCATTTTGTTTACCCGGTCTCCAATCCGGCATGAGTTCCACAACTCTTATCGCTTCTTTTACCAAACGCTCATCAACAGCAAAACGAGGTTGGCGGGGAGCTACATTCTCAATCAATGCAATTTTTCCTGTTTTTGTAATCACAAAAGATAAAATAACCCTACCGGCCAACTTCTGTCCATTTTCATCATACTGTGGTTTTAAATTTTTTTGCAGATAGTCAACTACTAATTGTTCGCCTCCTTCAGGACCGGGCATTTCTTCACAATAATTTACAATATCTCCAATACTATCTGTTTCGGTTTGCGCATAACTTTTACTTATAAAGATGAGTATAAAAAGAACGGTAAAAAGAGAAGCTCTCTTAATAAATGAAAGGTTAATGATTGTTTTCATAAGGCTGTTATTTATAAAATGACTCTCCGCTTTTAGGAGGCAAATCTAATTTTTTGACAATGGTTCCAGAGTAACATTTCAATTCAACCACAATGATCACAAAAGCCTTCTTGATAGTGGACCTTGTGGTTGCTTTGTGGCCTTAGTGGTTAAAGATATTAGTTGACCATAAACGGAAGCAACTATTTAGAATATTACGCTCTAATCACACCCGGCCTGAACTCTTTGGTAATAGGTGCATGATTAGCTGCTTCAATTCCCATTGAAATCCACTTGCGGGTGTCTTCGGGATTGATGATGGCATCCACCCACAAACGTGCTGCGGCATAATACGGACTGGTTTGTTTGGTATACCGTTCGGTAACGCTGCGCAACAGTTCGGCATGTTTCACTTCGTCTATTTCTTCACCTTTTGATTTGAGGGAAGCCTCTTCAATTTGCAATAAAACTTTAGCTGCTTGCTCTCCACCCATCACGGCAATCTTAGCATTTGGCCATGCTGCAATTAAACGCGGGTCGTAAGCTTTTCCACACATGGCATAGTTTCCTGCACCATAACTGTTACCTGTTATAATGGTAAATTTAGGAACCACTGAGTTGGCTTGTGCATTTACCAGTTTAGCTCCGTCTTTAATAATACCTCCATGTTCGCTGCGGCTGCCTACCATAAATCCGGTTACATCTTGCAAGAATAACAATGGAATTTTTTTCTGGTTGCAGTTCATAATAAAATGCGCTGCCTTATCGGCCGAATCGGAATAAATTACGCCACCAATTTGCATTTCCATCGGGTTATCATTTGCATTTTGTTTGGGCTTTTTAGCTTTTACCACTTCACGGTTATTGGCCACAATGCCTACTGCCCATCCATCAATACGCGCATAACCGCAAGTAATGGTTTTGCCATACAATTCTTTGTACGGGTCAAAACTATCGGCATCCACCAGGCGTTCAATAATCTCCAATACATTAAATGGTTTGGTAAAATTTTGAACGGCATCATACACGTTTGACATATCTTTTGCCGGAGCAACAGGCTCCACACGGTTAAAACCGGCTTTATCAAAATCGCCAATCTTATCCATGATGCGTTTAATACGATCCAGACAAGCGGCATCATTTTCAAATTTATAATCGGTTACACCACTGATCTCGCAGTGTGTGCTTGCACCACCCAATGTTTCGTTATCAATATCTTCACCTATGGCGGCTTTTACCAAATAACTTCCTGCCAAAAAGATGGAACCTGTTTTATCAACGATCATTGCTTCATCGCTCATAATAGGTAAGTAAGCACCACCTGCAACACAACTGCCCATTACAGCTGCAATCTGTGTAATACCCATGGAACTCATCACCGCGTTGTTGCGAAAAATGCGTCCGAAATGTTCTTTGTCGGGAAAAATTTCATCCTGCATGGGCAAGTACACTCCGGCACTATCCACCAAGTATATGATCGGTAATTTATTTTCGATAGAGATTTCCTGTGCGCGCAAATTCTTTTTACCACTGATAGGAAACCAGGCTCCTGCTTTCACCGTAGCATCATTGGCTACCACAATACACTGACGGCCGCTTACATAACCCATTACAACTACTACTCCACCTCCGGGGCAACCACCATGTTCCGCATACATTTCGTATCCGGCAATAGCACCAATTTCCAGTTGCGGCTTATCCTTATCCAAAAGATACTCCACACGTTCGCGGGCCAGCATCTTTCCTTTTTCCTTTTGTTTGGCTGCTGCTTTTGCCCCCCCGCCTTCGTAAATTTTTGCTAAGCGGGTATTGAGTTCGGTTACTAATTGTTGCATATGTGCTGTTGGCTTTTTTGCTGTGGGCTTTTGGCGTTACTGAATCGATACATCAATCCTTCTTTCAACCATCGGAACCAGCATTTTTAATTACTAAATTTTGCTAACGGCCGATAGCTAAAAGCCAACAGCCGTCTTCCTGCAAAACTATCAATACCCCCTAAATTTCAAACATTATTTATGGCTTTAAAAAACAAAGTTAAAGGAGGCCTGGTATAAAATCCCCCGGAGGTTTCTGTTGAAATCGTCAAGCGGCAGGAAATAGCTTACTTTATTGTCGATAAGAACATGTTTGGTTTTAAGTAATTCGAGTCCTAAGGTCATGTTAAAATTGGGTACAAACGATCCGTTTTTTTCGTTATTGCGATTGGTAATAAACCCTCCGATTTGATAGCCTGTATACAGATTCAAATACCTGCGCTTGCCCCTTCCGAAGTTCTTGGGATAAAAATCCTGTCCGAAATTAACCATGAAGAGTTCATTAATGAGAGATGAGTCTGTGGTATTATTTTCAACCGCCCTGTAGGCACCAAGATTGAGGTAACTTTTTCCTCTGGTAAACATATACTTTACAGCCACTCCATGATATGCCTTGTTACTCAGGCCTGCTTTCGGATTTTCAATCTGCAGAAAACCATATTCCACACCCGGCATATTCACAAAAGATACCCTTGAGTTATTGGGTGTGCTCAATTCATCATTGATGGTGAACTCTACTTTACAGGCCTCTTCCGTAAGGTTCTGCTTGTATTTGTTAATTTTCACCAGGTTATCCCTGATTAATTTATTGTTGGTTGAAATGCCCTTTTTGATGTAATCAATTCGGTTATTATCTGCTGCACTATCTGATAACTCCTTGGTGTACAAATCAATTTCATATTGAAGGTTATCTATTTTTTCCTGGAGTGCCAGAATCTTTTCATTGAAATTCTCTGTGTTGTACTTGCTTGAGGTAACATAACCCATGGAAGTAGCCAGTGAGTCTAGTGCCGGCAATTGTTTGATGGGAATGGAAAACTGGGAATAATATTTATTGGAGGTGAGTTCTGTGCGGTACACAACCCCTTGATTTGACGTTACAAATTTCTGCAGTGTTTCACTGCTTTGAGGCAGTTTGGTTACATACACCTGAATACTTTTAGTGGACGAAAACTCCTGAGACTTTGCTCCTTGCCACAAAACAAGGCTAATTATGATGATGCTTATTTGGGTTAACCTGAACTTGTTCATTATGCTGTTGTTATTTTTCCAAAACTATTGAATTTGCTGCATATTAAAAGATTCGCTTGCCTGAAAAACATTTAAAGCCTACTTTTGCGCCCGGCAAGCCTGGTACGACCAGCTCCTGCTGAATCCCCCAGGACAGGAATGTAGCAAGGGTAGGTGGTTGTAGCGGTGCGATATTATGGCTTGCTTTTTTGTTTTTAAAACTTAGCCACCAGCTTCACGTTTACCCTTCGTCCGGTTAAGTAATTAGGAACCGCCCAGGTTCTGTCTTCCACATCCTGAATCCATAAATAGGAAATGGTATTTTGTACGTCAATCAGGTTAAACACTTCAACCCCGGCCATTGCAGATTTGAAGAGCCTTTTCCATCCTTGCTTTTTGGTATCATTTTCATCAACCAGTACTTTTAAAAACCCAATATCCACCCTGCGGTAACTTGGCATTGTTTGTACATCGTTGTATCGGTTTCTATCTGGCGGACCAAAAGGCAAGCCGCTTCCATACACCAAATTTAAATACATGCGGAAAGTTGGAAACTTGGGTAAATAATCCTGAAACATCAGACTCACATTTACACGCTGATCGGTTGGTCTTCGCACGTAGGTTGCTTCTACAGGATTACCGGCAGCATCAGTAGCGCCATTTATTTTTTCTTCGGTATTTAGGATGGAAACACTTAACCAACTTTCGGTGCCCTTTACAAACTCTCCGTTTAAGCGCATGTCTACACCCGATGCATATCCACTTGCAGCATTGTTTGCAAAATACCGGATGCGCACATTGTCTATCTCGTATGGAATTAAATTATCCAGTTGTTTGTAATATGCTTCGGCAAAAAACTTGAATGGTCTGTTACCTGCTTTAAAATTAATGTCTCCTCCAACTATATAATGAATGGATCGCTGTGCTTTAATGTTTGGATTTAACTGTCCGGTATAGTTGCGCAACTCACGGTAAAACGGAGGTTGGTAATAAAAGCCTACGGCAGCCTTCAGGATAATATCACGCCTGGGTTTCCCTTTGATATCACCTGATGCAAGAGCTCTGTTGTATCCGCGATTGGGCTCAAAAGAAAACTGCACGCGTGGACTGATCACGTTTTCATTATTATAACTCCACCAATTGCTGCGCAAACCATAATTAATGCGCATGTTGTTTACCTTATTCAGCAATTGCGAATTTTGAATATAACCACTCAGGCGGTAAGTGCTCATATCATTTTTAGCAGAGATGTATTCCTGCATCACGATTTCATTGTTCACCAAACTGGGCTTCGCAAAACCCAGTGAGTCAATATACCGCCACTCATTCAGCTTATCACTTATTTGCTCAGCCTGGATTTGTGCTCCCCATTGTAAACTGTTATTACCAATGGTATAATATCCACGGTGTCCGGCATTGAATACCACAGCTTCAATCTGGTTGCGTGCATTGTTTAAGAAATAACCGATTCCCTTACTGGCTTTTGATTTCCCGAAATTATCCGAACCAAAATCTGTTTCCACTTCTTCCAAACGGTAAGCACCTTCCAGTGTAAAAATTTCATTCTCATTTGAGTAAAACACCGATGAATATAATTTGAGCTGTACCTTTTGCGTAGGCTGATAATTCATGGAAACGGCCCCGGTGGCCGTTCTGTATTCCATCAAATCCTGGCCGTTAAAAAAGATGCGTAACGCAAGCGCCTGCTTCACCGTTCCAAATACAGTTTCACGGGTTTCGGGCACAACCAGGTATTTGTTCTGCGCATAACTTCCCAAAAAACTCACACTCAAATTATCCTTGAGGTGATAGGTAAGCAATGTTTGGATATCGCTGAATGATGGTTTATAGGAGCCTTTGGTATCAAGCGTGCTCACCACATATTGATTGGTCCAGTAACGTGCGCCCAGCAAATAGGTAAAGCGCCTGTTGCGTGTTGATCCCTCCACATGTGTTTGAGCACCCAATAAACTCAGGTTAGCCGAAGCCGCAAATTTCTTTGGTTTTTTGTATTGGATATCAAGCACCGATGAAAGTTTATCACCATAACGTGCTTCAAAACCACCCGCACTGAACTTTACATTTTCAACCAGTTCGGTATGAATAAAACTCAGGCCCTCCTGTTGTCCGCTGCGGGGCAAAAACGGGCGGTATATTTCAATGTCGTTTACATAAATGAGGTTCTCATCATAATTACCACCGCGCACATTGTATTGCGAACTGAGTTCATTGTTGGAGGTAACACCGGGCAACGTTTTGAGTATAGACTCAAAGCTTCCCGATACATTGGGCAGGGTTGTTACCGTTTTAGGATTGATAACCTGCATGCTCACCTTATCCCGGTCACGCTCTTCGCTTACTATCACCTCCGAAAGCCGCACCCCGTATTCCATGTTCACATTCAGCTCATATTTTTCGCCCGGAGCCAATGCCTTAACAGCAATACGCTTGTTGGGTCTGCCTATATAGGAGAATCCCATTTCGAGTACTGTGCCGGGAGGAAGCGACAATTGAAAGTATCCCTTTTCATCGGAGATGGTTAGCTGACTTGTTCCTATGCCTACCACATTCACATCGGGAATGGTCCTGCCTAATGAATCGCGGATAACTCCATACACCAATGCATTTTTTTGAGCGTGCACAATTGCTGTGCAACAAACGAAAACACTCAAAAAAAGAATCAGCTTTTTATACATCAATATGAATGAAACGAATTTTACGCCTGACGCGTATAACCGTTAAGTTTTTTAAGGGAAGCAATGGTTGCAACGGGATCGGAGGCCGAGAATACATAGTTGCCGGCAACCAATACATCGGCACCCACAGCTAATAACTTAGGAGCTGTAATTTCATTTACCCCTCCGTCTATTTCGATTAAACAACTGCTGTTTTGCCTTATGATCATATCCTTTAGGGCAGCACATTTTGCATAGGTGCGTTCTATAAATTTTTGTCCGCCAAATCCCGGATTCACGCTCATCATGCAAACCAGGTCGGCATCGGCAATAATATCTTCGAGGGCCGAAACGGGGGTATGCGGATTGATGGCCACCCCGGCTTTCATTCCTTCGGCCTTAATAGCCTGTATAGTTCGGTGTAAATGAGTAGATGCTTCGATATGCACCGATAATACAGCTGTTCCGGCTTCCTTAAAATCTTTGATATAACGCTCCGGTTGTACAATCATCAAATGCACGTCCAATGGTTTAGCGGCATGTTTGTAAATGGCCTTTTGTACCGGAAACCCGAAAGAGATATTGGGAACGAATACCCCATCCATAATATCCACATGAAACCAATCGGCCTCACTGCGGTTAATCATTTCTACATCGCGCTGAAGGTTGGCAAAATCTGCCGAAAGAATGGAAGGTGCAATAATTGGACTGCTCATTGGGCGAAAATAGGGATTTAAATCCTGTTAAGAAAACTCAATGTATTCTAAAACTCATATTCAACTACCGTTACTTTCATGGGAACTGGGGTTACCATTTTTGAGAGTAACACATTGTTTTGAAAGGTTCTGTACAGATGTATTCTCATTTCAACGGGATCGATTCTATTAAACACAAATGTTTTTGCAAATCCTACACTGCTATGAATGGGAAATTTAATAAGATAACGAACTGTATCCTTATTTATCATAATATTATAATCCATTGGTTCCTCAAAACCTTTGATCCGCTTTAACTTTATAGTTACATAGCTGTATGACTTAACCAACATGTTTACATTTAGAGAATCCTCATTCAATGCTTGAAATGGATAAATGGGTTGACCTTGAAATAATACACCCTCAGGCAAGGACCAAGGCGGTGGCATCAGATCCCCTTCCGGAAAATAATCAGAATTCGGCAAAAGGGTTGAATCACTAAGACAATGAAGCTGATAATTGCTTTCATTATTATTACACCAGAATTTAAGCCGATACTCCCCCTCCGAGTTGGTTACCACTTCACTAATAGAATCGTAACTCGGCCATCCAAAAATATATTCCGAGGGTACTTCTTTGTCCAATCGCATCCTCATATTAGCTATCGGCTGCTTTGTATACTCTTCGATAATCTTACCCTTTATTTCAACCCACCTTGGCTGTCTGGTGTATTTTACCAAAGTTGGAGATTTAGGACTGTCATCATCCTGAGATGGTTTAGAACATCCGTAATTAAGCAAAGCGATGAACAACAGAAATAAGTGCCAAAGGGTCTTCATTATTCTAAATTACCTATTTATTCACAAAGTCAATGCATTAGCTTAAATAATGTTGAATCAACCTTCCCCAATCCTCATTCTCATGGATTAAAAACCCCTTCACCCCGGCACCTTCCGCACAGGTAACATCCCGTTCCTTATCCCCAATAAAAATGGAAGCTTTGGGGTCAATCTCATATTTGGCCATTGCCTTTTCCACCATTAATGAACCCGGCTTGCGGCAAAGGCATAGGCCGTAATCGGGGTGGTGCGGACAAAAATAGGCCTCCGTGATGTGGCCTCCTGCTTTTTCAACCTCTGCAAGCATAAACCGGTGCATTTTTTCCAGCTCATTTACGGTATACAGCTGCTTGGCTATTCCTCCCTGATTGGTGATGACAAATACCTTTACCCCCTTTTGCGACAGTGCTGCAATGTATTTGAGTGCATGAGGCAGCAACTTAAAATCTTCAAAACATTTGATATAATCGCCTACTTCCAAATTGATTACTCCATCCCGGTCCAGAAAAACTGCTCTATTCATGCGTTGTATTATTTGCTTTTGTGGCTTATTATTGAACAAATTTTACTGTTTTGGACAAAAAAATCGTCATCATACCCACCTACAATGAAAAAGAAAATATCGAAGCTATTGTTCGAAAAGTTTTTTCATTGTCAGTACCATTTGATATTCTGATTGTTGACGATGGGTCTCCGGATGGAACCGGCCAGATTGTAAAAGGACTTCAGGCTCAATTCCCGGCATTGCATATCCTTGAACGTACGGAGAAGAATGGATTAGGCACGGCTTATATTGCGGGTTTCAAATGGTGTTTGGAACGTGGATATGAGTATGTGTTTGAGATGGATGCCGACTTTTCGCATAACCCTGAAGATTTACCCCGCCTGTTTGATGCCTGTAAAAATGGTGCCGATATGAGTATTGGTTCACGGTATGTACGGGGAGTAAATGTGGTAAACTGGCCAATGAGCAGGGTGATGTTATCTTATTTTGCATCGAAGTATGTGCGTTTGATTACAAGCCTTCCCATACATGATACCACAGCAGGTTTTGTATGCTACAGAAGCAGCGTACTGAATCGCATTAAGCTGGATAGTATAAAATTTCGAGGGTATGCTTTTCAGATTGAAATGAAGTTTACCGCGTGGAAACATGGATTTCAGCTCACCGAGGTGCCCATTATTTTTACCGACCGAACATTGGGTCAGTCCAAGATCTCCAAAAATATTATCCGGGAGGCTGTATGGGGTGTTCTTGCTCTTAAGCTCAAAAGCTTCTTTATCAAATATTAAAGATACTTACTCAACTTTTCGAGTAGGTCACTTGGCATAAATGGTTTAATGATAAAATCATTCATGCCACAGGCTTTAATCTTCACACGTACTTCATCTTCATGAGAGGCTGTGATGGCAATAATCGGAACTGCACTCCACTCTTTTCCTGCATTGCGAATATCAATGGTGGCATCTATTCCATCCTTAATCGGCATCTGTACATCCATTAGTACCATATCAAAGGAATGTTTGTACATCATCTTAAATGCCTCCAGGCCATTCTCCACTTCCACAATGGTAATACCCCACTTTTTCAAAAACTGTTTGAGCACAAAAATATTGACGGCATTATCATCAGCAATCAATATGCTTTTGCCTTCAAACAAACTGCTATCTGTATTTACCTCAATGGCCGGTTTCTGGTAATCGGTCTGATTGTGGAGGAATGTAAGAGAGAAGCTAAATTCAGATCCCTTGAGCAGATCACTTTTCACCTGCAACGTTCCTCCCATTACATCAATGAGTTTCTGACTGATGGACAGTCCTAATCCTGTGCCTCCGTATTTCCTGTTGGTGTCTGTTGAAACCTGCGCAAATGATTCAAAAATGGTTTGTTGTTTATCGGCCGGAATCCCAATCCCTGTATCGGTAACAGCAAACAGGATGGTAGATGAGTCTGCTTTTGATTCTTCCAATTTTACCCTTATCTCAACAAACCCTTTTTCGGTGAATTTTATTGCATTGCTTACCAGATTGGTAATGGCCTGATTGAGCTTGGTTTCATCGCCCATCAATGCGGTTGGGATATGATAATCAAATTCCAGTTTTAACTCTATTCCCTTTTGGGATGCTGATACGGCAAACATTTCTTTGATGGTATCTACTACTTTGCGAACATTCAACTGCGCGTTTGCTGCCTCCATCTTCCCCACTTCAAGTTTATTTAAATCGAGTAAATCATTAATAAGGAGTAGCAAATTTTGGGAGGCAATACGCAGCACGTTAATGTTTTCCTTATGTGCCTCGTTTTTCAAATCTTCATTCAACAAATTCGCAATACCAATAATTGCATTTAAGGGTGTGCGGATCTCATGACTCATCACCGACAGAAATTGAGTTTTAGCTGTGGTAGCCTGTTCCGCATTCTCCTTGGCTTTCATCAGATCATCGTTTCGTTTATTGAGCGCCCGCGAGAGTTTGTTGGTATGTTGTACCGTATATAAAAAATATAAACTGATAAGCACCAGCAACACTATAATGATGATAAATGAAATACGCAACACCGCACCATTTTCCAATTCGGTGTTTTTTAATGCAATTTCGGCATTTGCCTTATCCAGTTTATATTGATTTTCCAGATCATGGATTGCTGTATTGTTCTCATTGGTTTGAATGGAGTCCTTTATTTGTTGAAACTTCAGGTGGTATTCAAGTGCCTGCTTATAATTCTTTCTTGAATATTCTACTTCATACAAGCCATTATATGTTTCCTCAAGAATGCTTGGTAAATTATATTGCTTACCTATACTTTCCGCATCTTTGAGGTATATCTCTGCTTCGTTTATCCGCTGCAGTTTAAATAAAGATGTTGCTATATTATTATAGGTATTGGATAAACTCTCCTGATCTTTCAGCTTTTTCTTGATGCGGGCCGATTTGTAATACAGCTCCAAAGCCAGTTCCTCCTTTCCCATGTCGGAATTGATAGTACCTAGGTTATTCAGGGAGGTAGCTATATTGCTTTCATTCCCTTGTTTATAATCAATATCCAAAACCTGTTTGAAGCAATCATATGCTTCCCTGAGTTTGTTTTGTTCCTTATAATAAATACCCAGATTATTAAGAGCCGCAGCAATTCCTTCCGTATGGCCAATTTTTCTGGCCATTGCCAGCGACTGGTTGAAGTATGTTCTTGCTTGCTTGTATTCTTCATTGTATTGGTGTATCAATCCGATATTGAGGTATTCGTTGCAGATACCGATTTCATCATTCAACTCATCATAGATACGCAAGGCGTATATGTATGACTGGTATGACTTAACATATTGCCCCTTGCTCTCATGGACAATCCCCTTCAGGTTAAGTGCTTTTGCCAGATTAAGCTGATCTTTACGGGGGTCGTATAATTGAATGGCCCGCTCATAGTAATGGATAGCCGAATCTAAATGGCTATGCATATCTTCTATTTCAGCCATTACGTTGTAGGCTTCGGCCCGTAGTGATGGTTGTTTCAGATTGCCTGCTTCTTCAATTGCTTTTTCGGCAATGATTTTCGCATCTACATAATCGGCTTCCTTTTTTAGCCGGGCCAGGGCTATCATCGTTTTTACCTTTTCCGCTCCGGTTATCTTTTGAATATAAATCAAAGAGACAAGGCTATCCTCCCGAAGCTTCGTCTCCTGTGCATATCCATAAAAGAATAGGCAGCTTAGTAAAAGTATATGGCGAATGATTTGCGTCAAGCTGTTAGCAATGTAATAAAAAAAAGGCTGTTTCAATCAAATGAAACAGCCTTTCGTTTTTTTCCGGCTTTTGGTTATGCCAATACAACAATCTTATTGTTAAGCACTTCAACAACACCACCATTAATAGCAATAATCTCTTCTCCTTGGGTTGTTTTAATCTTCACGTCACCTTTGGCTAAACTGGCAACCAATGCAGCGTGGTCTCTTAATATCTGAAACTGCCCATCGGCACCCGGAAGGGTTACCGCCTCTGCATTTCCTGAAAATAAAGACTTATCCGGTGTTAATATTTCTAATTGCATTCTAGTTATTGGTTAATGATTATTGGGTTATTGAGCCAACCTAATAACTCAATAACGTATAACCTATAATTACTTGGTTTCGGCCAACATTTTTTCTCCTTTGGCAATTGCATCTTCAATGGTTCCTACCAAGTTAAATGCTGCTTCAGGATACTGATCTACTTTACCGTCCATAATCATGTTGAATCCTTTGATTGTTTCTTCAATCGGAACCAACACTCCTTTTAATCCGGTAAATTGTTCAGCTACGTGGAATGGTTGAGACAAGAAGCGTTGCACACGTCTTGCACGCGATACTGTTAACTTATCTTCTTCCGAAAGTTCATCCATACCCAAAATGGCAATGATATCCTGTAGTTCCTTGTAACGTTGTAAAATCATTTTCACTCCCTGAGCACAGTTGTAGTGAGCATCGCCCACAACAGCCGGTGTAAGGATACGTGAAGTTGAATCCAATGGATCCACCGCAGGGTAAATACCCAATTCCGCAATTTTACGGCTCAATACCGTTGTTGCGTCCAAGTGGGCAAATGTTGTTGCAGGAGCCGGATCCGTTAAGTCATCCGCAGGTACGTATACTGCCTGAACGGAAGTAATCGATCCACGTTTGGTTGAGGTAATACGCTCTTGCATGGCACCCATTTCGGAAGCCAATGTTGGTTGGTAACCTACCGCTGAAGGCATACGACCTAACAAAGCCGATACTTCAGAACCCGCTTGGGTAAAACGGAAGATATTATCAACGAAGAACAAGATGTCACGTCCACCGGATTGCTCATCACCATCACGGAAGTTCTCAGCAATAGTCAATCCTGATAACGCTACACGGGCACGAGCTCCTGGAGGCTCATTCATCTGACCAAAAACAAAGGTTGCTTTACTATCTTTTAATTGCTCGTAATCAATTTTATCTAAAGGCCATTCACCTTTTTCCATTCCATGCATAAACTCCTCACCGTATTTTACAATACCTGATTCGATCATCTCACGCAACAAGTCATTTCCTTCGCGTGTACGCTCACCAACACCTGCAAATACTGAGAATCCATCATATGCTTTCGCAATATTGTTAATCAGCTCCTGGATCAATACGGTTTTACCTACACCCGCACCACCAAACAAACCAATCTTTCCTCCTTTTGCATACGGCTCAATAAGGTCAATTACCTTAATACCGGTATACAATGGCTCTGCGCTGGTTGATAGATCTTCAAATCTTGGTGCCGACTGGTGGATTGAACGACCTCCGTTTTTCAATTCAACAGCTTTCATACCGTCAATCGCTTCTCCCACTACGTTAAACAAACGACCACGAACATCCTCACCGATTGGCATTGAGATAGGTGAACCTGAAAGAAATACTTCCATTCCACGTACCAAACCGTCAGTTGAATCCATTGCGATAGCACGCACCATGTTTTCACCTAAGTGTTGTTGACATTCCAGGATAACTTTTGAACCATCCGGTTTCGGGATGTAAAGAGCCTCTAGGATTTTAGGTAACTTCTTGTTCTCGTCAGAAAAACGTACGTCCACTACCGGACCGATTACCTGAGCGATTACTCCTGCTTTTGACATATTAGTATGATTTATTAAATTCTTATTTCGAGCCGCAAAATTAACTTTTGTAGCGTAATATCAAACCAAATCTTAAAGCTATTTTGCGTTTTAAATGA
The DNA here is from genome assembly GCA_040387195.1 of Bacteroidota bacterium. GTDB lineage: Bacteria > Bacteroidota > Bacteroidia > UKL13-3 > UKL13-3 > UKL13-3. The sequence continues at coordinate 12,829 of JAZKEF010000022.1, read as the reverse complement.
GACTTTCATCAGATTATTATTTACAGCCTGATATTGTGGCAATTGCAGAGGACCTGTTAGGTAAAATTCTCTGTACCAATATTGATAATAAATGTTGCGCGGGCATCATTGTGGAAACGGAGGCATATGCCGGAACTACCGATAAGGCAAGTCATGCATTTGGAAACCGGAGAACCAACCGAACCGAAATCATGTTCAGGGAAGGAGGTATTGCTTATGTCTATTTATGTTATGGTATCCATCACTTATTCAATGTTGTAACCAATTCGGATGGCATTCCGCACGCAGCTCTCATCAGGGCTATTGAGCCCATTGAAGGCATTGACCACATGCTTGCCCGCAGAGGTTTGACGAAAGCAACTTATTCCCTTGGAAATGGTCCGGGTAGCCTCAGCAAGTCAATGGGAATACATTCCGGATTATCTGGCATTTCCCTGCAGGAAAACACCATATGGATTGAAGACCGTGGTATAATTGTTCCTCCGGATCAGATCATTGCCTCTCCAAGGGTGGGTGTTGCCTATGCAAAAGAGGATGCGATGCTTCCTTATCGTTTCAGAATCAAGAGGAATCCCTGGACCAGTCCCGCCAGGTAATACTATCCTTCCGGAAAAAAGAGTGCTTTTAATTCCGTGGCTTCGTCTGCTTTCATTTTTCCACTTAGAATGAGGCGCAATTGCCTTCTGCGCAATGCCCCGTCAAAGCGTTTCTGTTCTTCTTCCGTTTCGGGCACCAAACCCGGAACCTTCATTGGGGTGCCGTTCCGATCCAAGGCGACAAACGTATAATATGCTTCGTTGCTCTTGAATTTTTCGCCTGAAGGAATATTCTCTGCATGCACCACAATATGAATCTCCATGGATGAGTTGAATGAGCGGCTCACTTTAGCCTCCAGTGTAACCACATCTCCCAACCTGATGCACTTGCCAAAACTGACACTATCTACCGAAGCCGTAACCACTGTTTTACCAGAATGTTTCTGGCCAGCAATAGCAGCCACAATATCCATCCAATGCAGGAGGCGGCCCCCCATTAGATTGTTCAGGGTATTGGTATCATTGGGCAATACCAGTTCATTCATTACGGTATGAGAGTGCGAAGGTGTTTTTGTGTTTTCCATGATCGTTCGTTTGCAAATGCAAAAGTATATAAAAAAACAAAGCCCCGACTATTGTCGGGGCTTTGCCTTATAATTTGAATGTTGATGTTATTTACGCATCAATTGTTTGGTTATTACATCATCACCAATTTGGATACGCACCATGTACATTGCTGATGAAGCAGTAAATGCTGACTCATCCAATTTCACGGTGTGGTTACCTGCCGATTGGTTAACATGTTTAACATTCGCAACTGTTCTTCCTACTAAATCGTAAACCGTAACTGTTACATCTTGTGCAGAAGTCAGGTTGTAAGTGATATTAGCAACATCCTCAAATGGATTAGGATATACTGAAAGGTTAAATTTCGCTGCGAACAAATCTTCAATACCAACACTTCTTTTGGTTTCTACTGAATCCAATCTAGAACCGGTACATCCATTGGCGCTTTGTACCGTTAAGGTAACTTTGTGCCATCCTCTGTTTTGGTATTGGTTTGAGATTTTGTTACCAGATGGATCATTTACAATAGTTCCATCCCCAAAATCCCATCTGTAGTTATTCAACCCTTTTGTTCCAGGCTCGAATTCCCATGTGGTTTCGTTCAATTCAGTTTTAGTGAAAGTAACATTAGGAACCGGATCAATACTTACCGAGTCGATTTTCTGGTCTGAACAACCTTTGTTTGTTGTTGCAACCATCGTTACAACATATTTTACTCCTCCATTATCAGAAGCATAAGTATGTATCGGATTAGTAGCAACATCTGTTCCGCCATCACCAAAGTTCCAAGTATAAGTCAATGTTTGTCCTACCGGTGGAATTGAACCATTCGTAAAAGGAAGAGGCACATCTTCACAACCTTTTGTCGATGCAAACAAGGCCAGTGGTCTTTCATTCACTTCTACTGTTTTAGTAGTTGTATCGGTACAGTTGTTCACTGTATCCATAGCCACCAAACGAATAATATATGTTCCAAGTACTCCATACGATTTAACCGGAGCGAAATCTGTAGAAATCGGAGTAAAGTCACCAAAGTTCCAGTTGTATACTACCTTATTTGGAGCACCGCTGTATGAAGTGTTATTGTTTAATGAAACAACAGCACCCTGACAAGCGATACCTGCAGTAAATCCTGCTCTAGGTTTGTCGAATACAGTAACTGACTTGGTTGATGAATCCATACAACCATAGTTTGATGTAGTTTTCAACTTCACAATAAAGGTTCCGTTTGCAGGGAAAGTATAAACAGGGCTATTTGAAAGACCTGTTTGTCCGTTTCCGAAATCCCACTCACTACCGAATGTATTAACGCGACCATTCACACCAGATGAAATTGTTGTTTGGTTGTTGAAGGTAGCTCTTACACCTAAACAGTGGTTGGTTACTGTAAATGCAGCTGTAGGTTTAGCAAATGAGAATACACCGTTTGTTGAATCTCTGAAACAACCTAATGCATCTGTAGCCCTCAATGTTACGGCATACAATGTATCTGAAATCGGGAAATTAAACTTAGGATTCACATCAGTTGAAGTTGCTTTCGTAACACCATTCAATCTGCTTGTCCACATGTAGCTAATTGCACCGGTTGTATTATTTGTGAATTGGATTGAATCCGTTCCACAAGCAATACCATTGGTGTATGATGTAGCAGGAACTCCCAATACCCTGATTTGTTTACTTGCACTTGCAAAAACTCCTGCGTTGTTATAGGCAGTCAATTTCACTGTATACATACCAGGTGCTTTGTCAAATGCATAGGTTTTGTTACCATCTTTAGTTGTTGCAATAGTACCATCACCAAACTCCCATAAGTAAGTAATAGGAGCAGTATTAGGCAAGAAAGTAGTTGTATTGGTGAAGTAGATAGAAGCACCCAAACAAACTGAATCACTTGCATTGGTAAATGCAGTAGCCGGAGCTGAAGTTACTTTAATATAGCGTGTGATGGTTGAATCACAGTTAGAAGGTAACAATCTGATTGTTGCTGTCAGGATGAAAGTACTATCCACATCAACAAGAGCCGGGCTCAATGTATAGGTAGCATTTCCTCCTGATGGAGCTGCAAATATTGCACTACTCATTGGAACATTGCCCAATGGCGTTTTCACCGAAGTATTCAGGATAGTCCAGTTGGTACCATAATTAGCATTTGTGAAACCTGAAGGAGGAACAAAGCTGTATTGCATGGCATCACCAACTTTAGCACCGTCAGGATTAACTTTCGTTCCAGCTGCAAATACTGCAGTAAACGGAGTTCCTTTAACCACAAATGGTCCGCCATAGAAGTTTCTGATATACTGTTTAGAAGTATCAGGCAATTGGTAAGAACAACCCGACTGAATATTGGTATAACGAATGATTGCGTATGTTGAATCTACTCTTCCGATTGCAGGGTTGCTAGGATTTGGAGCCTTAACAGTTAAAGCACCTCCTGTACTGTTTCCTACAAATGAAGATCCCAATGGAGTACCTGCAAATGCATCAAACATTGTGTAACTGTATAACGAAGAACTTGTAGGCAAGTTAATTGACAACTCATTGTAAGCACAAATAATAGTAGACAATGGTGAAATCAATTGGCTTTGAACATCATCAAAGATTACGATACTATCCAAAACGATATTCATACCATTTTTAGAAATACCTTCAATACCCACTACAACACCATTGAAAGGGAAGTTTTGTAAACAAACATCCAGTTGTACAAAACCCGGGAATGAAAGGTTAGCATTTGGTCTTACTACAGATCCCAAAGGACTGCTCCAGATTCTACCATTTGGAGACGATGCTGCAGATACTACCACCTGAACAACATCCAGATTGTTTAATGCTTCACCATTTTGAGATACCCATATGCGTACAGTTGGAACTTTCATACCAGACAAATCAAGACATGGAGATACCAAACGCGATAATGTGTTTGAAGGAAGTGTAGCTGAAGGGAACAATGCCGCTTTGACACCAGTCTGAGGAGTCAAAACCGGATTTAATCCCGAACCGAATGTATTTAACTGCCATCCGCCTGCTGCAGGAGTTCCGACACCTCCAGGACCTTGGCTTTCTACATACCATCCGTTGTAGTTAGGTAAATCAAATCCATAAGTAAGCGGGAAAGTATTATATACTGAAGAGATGTACTCATACCCACTTGCAGGGTATACGGTACGGAAAGGTGTTGGGGTCAATTTATCTCTAACCGCAAGTCTGTATCCGATGGACGTATTATTAGGTATAGCAGAAGCAGGTACTGTGTATGTTCTGGTGAATCTGTTAGTTACGCTCGTAGCTCCAACAACAAACAACTCAGGACCATTATTGATTGAATAGTATAATGTATCAGAAGCAACATTAATAGATGATTCAAACACACGGTACGTAATTAAAAACGGACCATTACCACAAGTAGTAGGAGCCTGTGTAACATTAAAAATTCTAGGAGCAATACTATCTGCCAGAACGCCACCGAATGGCAATTCATCAGCACCAATTGTAGGCTGAATCAAGTTTCTGGCTTCTCCGGTTAAGTCGGTAGTAACTCCTGCAAGTGGAGCTCCCCATGCTGAAATTACATGTTGGAAACCATTTAACGTTAAGAGTGTATCGTTGGTGAAGTTGGTGTTGAAACTCAATGACATTGAGTCCTGTCCAGTTAATGCAGTGAATTCAGGCAATGTATTATACCTTACCGGAGTTCCAGTTGTTGCAGACATAACTGCGATTCCATTTGTAGCACCCGGAGCTGCTGCATAATAACAGTTGTTGTCACAAACGGTAAAGATATTTGCTGAATGACCAGCTATGATTGAATAGGCAGAACCTGTTCCGGATACTCTACCCAACTTATTCTGAAGGATATTGTTTCTTAAGGCAATTCCACCACGAACATTTGCACCAAACGCAATACAAGAAGAAATTGCGTTGTTGGTTGTTCCTAGTGAGGTTGCAGTACCTAAGTTAATTGAGTTATTCCAGATACGTAGGTTAAGATCATTAACAACAGCCGTTGCATCAACATATATACCGAATGGATTTGCCAAACTGAATGCAGGAGTTGAAGCTGTTCCGGGAGCTTGAATTCCGGAGATCATGTTGTTTGCAATTGTAATGTTGGATTGATCATCAGCTCCAAGATTAACCATGATACCGTATGCCGCACCTGAAGCTGTTGTGTTTCTGATTTTGGTGATAGTATTTCTGGTAATTGAAACATTAGAGTCGATTGAAGATGTACCTGTTGCTGCCAACTCAATTGCTCTGTTTGCAATAAAGCCTGTGACGTTATTTGAAATTACGTTACTATCGACAGATGCGTTAACTTGTGCATTAAGGTAAATAGCTGCTGCATTCGCAACACCACCCCATTGGTTGGTAATACCCGGAGCATCAGCACCGATAACATTGGCTTTTACTACCAATCCTTTATCCTGCTGGCCTAAACCTGCAGTTGCACCTTGAGCATACAGTCCGTATTTCACACCACCAATAAAGTTATTTTCAAATAACATATTGTTGTTTCCACTAAACAAAGGAGCGGAAGGAGTTGAAGTAATACCTCCAACATAGATTGCCGCAAAGGTATTGTTTACACTACCGGTAGTATTTCCAATCAAATTACAGTTTCTGATTCTCACATTGCTTACAACGTCCTCTCCCGGAGTAATATCAATTAACTTAAGGTTATTTGATGCGAGATTGGTACTTGTAATGGCAGGGAAGGTAATAGTGATATTACGTGTAGAAGTAGCTCCATCACTTGAACCGTCTATTTCAAAGTTTGAACCACCGTTAAAGCGCATCACACTTCCGTTAGCCGAGTATGGTCTGTTTATACCTGTACGAATAGTATCACTTCTTCCTGCACTGTTTGTTAACACAATGATTCTCGAACCATTCATTCTAGGATATGCTTTTAAAGCAGGAATCAATGTATCCGCTTCTCCAACATAACCTGTGGTAATAATCAATTTTGCTTTTTTCGTATCAGGTGAAATACCATCCACACCATTTGAGTTGATGTAGTTAATCGCTTCTGATATTGTAGCAAAAGAAAAAGGTGCTGTTCCAGTTGGAGTAGGATAATTGTTAACACCATTAATCAAGTAGGATTGATCTCCTGTTATTGGCAAATACTCCAGAGTAAACTCAAGCGCTCCAACACAAGTATAAATTCCTGATCTGGTTGTTCCTTTAATATCATTATTTACATCCGCAATTTTCAAACTACCATTGAACAACGGACCTGCGAATACAGGATCAGGGGTTGGCATTGAATCATTTGAAAAGAACGAGTTGAAACTATATGACGTGAAATCCTGGTTAATAGCAGCTTGCCATTGTTTAATATATAAATAGTTAGCTGCAGAAGTTCCAATTACAAAGTTGTTGGTTGTGTTCACACCGTCAGCACCATATGAGTTACTGTTGATGAAACCACCTGATGCAAGTGTAAACGGACCTACTGTTGATGAAGCTGCAGTGGCAGTATACACAGCATAGTTGTTACCTGCTGCTACGGCTGTTCTTCCCAAACGATTCATCAATAAATTATTTTGAAGTTTTACTGCTCCTGTAATTCCTGAACCCAGGAAGATACAGTATGACCAGTGCCCTGCAAGTGGAGATAAACTTGTTCCATTTAACTGAACGGTATTCTGGAAAATTTCCAGTCCGATATCAGCCGCGGTTCCGTCAATCAAGATTCCCGATGGATTGGTTGCACTGGCACTTGCCGATGCTCCAAAGCCTCTGATTTTAGCAATTGCGTTGTTTACGATACGGATTCTTCTTGAACCTGAACCATTAGTAACTCCAAGGTTCAACCGAATACCTGTACAGTATGTACCTGTGGTAGTAGATAAGTTATAAATTGTGTTTCTGGAAATAACAAGGTTACTATCCGTAGCGTTGAGCTCTCCTGCACCTTCCATGTCAATTCCCCTGAAACCGTTTGAGGTTGCCAATGTATCATCTGTATTTCTGATTACATTGCTATCAACAGTACTGTTGGCAATTGCTTTCAAGTAAATACCTGCCTGATCAGCTGAACCACCAATTGTAGAGAATGGTAATCCTGAACCCCTGCCTTCTGTTCCTCCGATAACATTTCTGTTAATCATGTAGTTTCTGTTCTGACCGGCAATAATATTGGCACCTCTTAAATAGATACCTGTTCTTACCCCACCGATATAGTTATTGGTTATGGTAAAATTATTGTTTAACCCAACCTGTGTGCTTTGGAAAATAGCTGCCGGGTTATAATGACCGTGATAAATACCTGCAGCAGTGTTGACACCGTTTAATGCAAGGGCGCCCATAATATTACAGTTACGAATAGTAATATTTGAAATCGATGTGCTATCCGTAGGTGAAAGAGAGATTACTTTAATCGATGTAGAAACCATTGAAGATGGTAATCTGAATGTAAGATTACGCTGACCCACTGTTGATTGTCCGTCAATGGTAATATACTTGGCTCCGATTATACTCAATAACGAGTACTGGTTATTAATAATTGTATTTGAAGGAGCAGAAACAGTATATGAATTTCCTGCTGACACTCTGATTAGAAGCGGTATTGTAACATCATTTCCAAGGTATTCAAGAATTGAAGGGATGAAAGTAGTTTCTCCTGTGTATCCGGAAGCAAATTCCAATACTACTGTTCCGAAACCATTTACACCATATGTATTTAAATAAGTTACGGCATCGGCCAATGTTGCAAATGATCCATTTGCTCCCACACCGGCAGGCCATGCAGAAACACCATTAATTGGATATGTTTTTCCTCCCAATAAAGCTGAATTGGCATTCGCAGCATTACCTGAAAACTCGAAAGCTCCAACTGAAGGAGTAGTTGTTGATCTTGGATTTCCGTTGATATCAGTTAACACATTAAGAGCTGCACCCATGTTGCCCATGGTAGTTACAGCACCATTACCAATCGTTAATGTACTGTCATCGTTATTCACAAATGACGGCCATAATGTTGTTGAACCTGTTGCTGCTGCAACTGCTAATTTCCAATTATCAATAGAAGGGCGGTATTTACCGGCTACATATCCTACAAAAGCGAATGAACCTGCAGTATTATTTACATATAAGGCATTGTTTGCATTGCTGGCAAATGGAATTGCTGTAGCAGCGTTGATTGCATAAATCAAACTGAATGGCGTGTTTCCTGTTGCAAACATTGAGCGACCCATTCTATTGGCAAAAATATTGTTGGCAACACTCAAACCACCGGTAGTAGATGTTCCTGTAACCAGACATGCAGAAAATGCACCCGCATTTAATGTATCTCCATATAAGTGAACCGAGTTATGGTAAATACTAATACCTGCATTGGCTGAAGCATCTTCTACCATGATACCTGTTGTATAGGTTAAACTTCCTACAGTGGTACCACCGTTTGACGCAATCAATTTACCGATTGTATTATTGGTAAGGGAAATTGCCAATGACTGGGTATGTGTTCCCAAGTTGATTCTGATACCATAAACTCCGGTACCTGCTGCGTTTGATCTTAAGTTGTAAATTTTATTTGCATTAATTTTTACGTTAGAGTCCAAGGCTAATGTTGCAGCAGAGTTTATGATACTAATACCTCTGAAACCACCAAAAGCCGGATTATTATTACGGATGATGTTATTTTCAATGATTGCGTTCTTTTGTGCAATAACTGTAATACCTGCTGCGTTTACCGCTCCACCAATATAAGTAGTAGGCAATGTTTCGCTAGTAACCGGCTGAATAGTTCCACCTAAAATATTATTTCTTACAATCAGGTTTAAATCCTGTTTCCCTGCCTGGTCTTCTTTTCCTCTAATGTAAATAGGATTTTGACAAGCATCAACAACGTTATTGATAACCGAAATATTCTGAGCTGGTCTTAATGGAGAAGAAGGAGTACTTGTACTACCACCATAATAAATACCGGCAAACGTATTAATAGCACCACCGACATTACCTGCAGCACTGTTTCCTACAACGCGGCAATTCTGAATAATAATACCCTGACATCCTGTGTTGGTATAAGGAATAATATCAATAACCCTTATCGAAGCAGTTGTTGATCCCGCTGGAATAGCGAATGTAAGATTACGTGTTCCTAAAGACGATGACCCCTCAATGGTAACAAACTGAGCTGCATTAAACCTCACCAACGAAGAGTTTGCTCCAATTACCGTTGAACTGGTAATGGTAAAGCTATTTCCCGCAGAAGGTTTGATCGTAATGTGACGCTGGGATGACATGAACGGATATCCCCCGGTGGTCGTTCTACCAATATTGATCGTTCCAGCTTCTGATCCTGTATAACCAGGAGAAAGCACAAAACTGATAGCACCCACGGTGGTAGGATCCACACCCTGGTTGTTTAATGCTGTAATAATACCCGTAGTTGCCGTATATGGGTCGTCAAGGATATGTGCACCATTAAAATTCGCAAAGGTGTCTTTGGGTGAAACTAAATCCACACCGGCACCATCGACCCAGTAAGTTTGCCCCCCTTTAAACGGAGCCTGCCCGTAGGCAACACTTGCGAAAACCATGAGCGCGGTTGCTGCCACCACTCTGGTAAAAGATCTAAAATTTAAAGTAATCTTTGTTTTCATATGTGATTTAAGTAATTGTTAGCAATGTGAATATCAAACCTAATAAATTTTGTTGAGCAAAGCAAGTGGTGCCTTAATAAATATTAAAGTTACTATTTTTCACTTCTTTACGAAATATTCTCGTACTGTTTTCAGGGTTGGTCGTCTATTATTCATCCATTTAAACCCCTTTAATTTGAGCTCCTCGGGTTTCAATTGATTAATCGGGTAAAAGGTAGCATCCGGTTGTGTAATAAAATTACTTTTCCTGATTTTATTTGCTGCGAAAAAAAATTCCATTTCACTGCAGTCAATCACATTCACTCCTATGTATGAAGAGTCCTTTTCTTCTTTTGCATAAAAAATACTCTGTCCATTCCCATACACCCGAAGATACTTGAATTTACTATCTTCCAGCAAGCCTTTCATATATCGCCCCTTAACCTGATTAAAGTGTTTATTTGTTTCTTTTGAAATCATAAATGCATTGCTAAGCAAGTAAAACGAATCAATTTTGTTGTTGTTTAAAAACATGCGAATGGTGTCGGATGTAATCTGATTGAGCCCCGACCACATTACCGGTAAATGATAAAGTGTAATGGTGGAATCTGTATACAAATACACAAGCGAATCGCACACTGCCTGCATGTCCCACTTGAGTATTTGCGCATTGCGGTAAGCCTTCACCTTTTGTGTTTGATGCGTAATGGTATCTTTCTGATAAGAGAAAATGGTATCGGCAAACAAATACATCGAATCATTGTCCAGCATCTTTTTTGCATATGCCCGCTGAGTCATATAGCTCTGTTTTCGTTTTCCAAACAACTCTCCAAAATCCCCGTTTATTTCCATTCGGTTTACAAGGTCTTTCAACCTGATATTTCGATATGCCTTCCCGTATTCTTCTTTTCTTTCATAATAAATACTATCAGCCGTAAGAACCTTATCCTCACTGGTTATTTTTGCTTTTTTACTAAACATCGCAATGTCTTTTACATTGTTATACCATCCATATTCGCAGTATATTTCATCACGCCTATTGGTAATATAAGTGGGACCCAGAAAATATGTTGTATTGATAGGTGTAAGTTGTTTGAGCGAATCACTCTTAATGGTGTAATCAGGTGTTGTAAGCACCACATCCTTTTTAAAGAAAAAAACCTTTTCACGGGTGTTGTAATATCCATATTTACTGGTAAGGACACTGTTTCCGTTCACAATTCTACCTCCATTGGTATAGTATGCTGTATTGGCTGTCAGGTCATAATCAATATCAGATGTTGTCAATTGCATGGAGTTATCATTCATGCGAACGTTCTTTTCTACCCTTGCTCTTTTTTGATTACCATCGTACTTTAGCACATCTCCATAAATATGTACCGAATCGTTGGCCTGAATATGAACCCTGCTGAAAGCTTCCACGTAATTGGTTTCTTCATACTGGTAAGCGCTGTCACAAAATAATAGTGTATTATCCTGTTTGAGTCGTACATCACCTATTAACTTGCGAACCTTACCAGAAGCTGCCTGATCAAACTCAAATGAACGTGCTCCCAATACCTGAATCTTACCACCTACCTGTGCAATGCCTATATTTGCTACAACACACAATAGAAAAGTTACTATATACTTAGCCATTATTCTTTGAAACATATTTGATTTCAAAACTAAAGATTAAAAAATACTTTTGACGAAGATGAATTTAAATAATCTATTTGTTGACTATTTAACTGAAAAGACAAGCGCAACGCTCTCTTCATCATACTTATTGGCAGTAAGCGGAGGAGTTGACTCTATGTCGATGATTCATCTGTTTTACAAGGCCGGTCTCTCCTTTGGAGTTGCTCACTGTAATTTTTCGCTTCGTCAGCAAGAAAGTGATCTTGATCACCGGCTCGTTCAATCTTATTGCAACCAATTGAAGATTCCTTTTTATGATATCGTTTTTGATACACAAAATACTGCTGATAACCAACATCTTAGCATACAGGAAACTGCTCGTAATCTTCGTTACAACTGGTTTCAAAAAATAGCACAGGAACACACGTTTGATTTTATTGCTACTGCACACCATCAGGACGATAATGCTGAAACCGTTTTGTTTAATCTGATCAGAGGCACCGGACTAAAAGGATTGAAAGGCATTCCAATTCAACATCATTCTATCATCAGACCACTATTATTTGCTAACAAACAAGCATTGATGCAGTATGCCAACGAGAATGGTGTTCCGTATCGGGAGGATGCTTCCAATCTTAAAAACACATACTCCAGGAACAAAATCAGGAATACAGTAATGCCCATACTAAAAGATATTAATTCGGAAGCCGTAAAACATATTCATGAATTAAGTGAACATAGTTATGCCATTGCACAAATTGTGAAACAGCATATCGAACAATTATCCGAACAAATTATTGAATACGAACCCCACCAAACGATTATTAATTGCGGCAGTGTATCAGAGCATCCTCTTGTTGCATTTTATCTTTACGAGTTACTGTCTCCGTATAATTTTAATCCAATACAGATTAAGGATATTTATCACTCACTGAAAGCAACAAAATCGGGCAATCAATTCCTTTCACCATCTCATACATTAACGGTTAACAGAACACAAATAATCATCCGGCAAAGCGCTGCCTTGACAGCAGATACTGCTTTACTGGAGAAGAAAGAATATTGCGAATTTTCAATCGGATTAAATACTTATACAGCATCCATTGAACAAACACAAAACGAGTCCCCATTCGAAGCGGGAACACTCTATCTGGATGCTGATTTATTAACCTTCCCTCTTGCAGTACGAAGATGGGAAAAAGGAGATTCTTTCTCTCCCTTAGGCATGAAAGGCAAAAAGAAGATCAGTGATTTTTTGATTGATAAAAAAATTAGCCTTCCCGATAAACAAGATGTTTTTGTAGTGTTATCAAAAAACAAGATTGTAGCTATTCTTAATCATCAAATTGATGATAATGTTAAGACAACCCACATCACGCGATATATTTTAAAAATTACAGTGCAAAAAAAAGGAGAAACTGAATAATCAGTTCCTCCTTTTTTTATTTTTCAATGGCTCTTATTCCACAAGCATTTTGCTTGAGTATTCAGCACCCTTTTCATCTTTAATAATAA
>JAZKEF010000021.1:0-81385 GCA_040387195.1 Bacteroidota bacterium | reverse complement strand
CAGCACATTTGAACTACCAATTTAACCCCAGTTCTAATTTCGGGGAGCTTACAGAGTTGTTTTAATTTATTGAATTACATTAAATCGAATAAGTTCCCAAATGGATCCATCATTTTTGGTATATTTGATAAGACCAATGTATTTTCCGTAATACATGTCAAAAAGGTAATCCGGTGTAGGTGATGTATAATATATTCTTATAACATCTTTATATACATAACTATTCTCTCCTATAAGAGAATCCAGTTGTTTTATGTTCATTCCCATTTGACTTTGGTAATTGCCATTTGAATATTCCAATCGGTAATCTCCATTATAGTTATTAACCGGGGAGGCATCTCTTACTCCAAAAAGTTCATCAGGAATACTAAACCCTTTTTTAGGATAGTAGTGAGAATAGATTAAGTTATAGTAATGATTGTTGTCCGCAATATCTTTATTGCCAATGTAAACAGAAAATGACTCATGGCATTTGTGAACTGAGTCATAGTAGGGTCCAGAGCCTAATATTTGTTCCGTGGAAAAGACAGATTTAAAGACCCACATACTATCCAGTTCATCATTAGTAGTATTTTTATAGATCCAATAGGTGCCTTTTTTAAAATAAAATCTATCTATTAATACCTGTGGAAGTTTGGCTGTTTTTTCGGGTAAACAAACATCATTTTGGTTGGTATTATAATCGAGTGTAGTATTGTCTTCTTGCTTGCATTGGCTAACTAACAGAACAAGAAATATCCATATATGTAAACGTTTTCTCATCATATAATTTACCGCATGAATTGATAATAGATTCCCATCGTAAGACCAGTGGAATTTGGTTTCGTTGTAATTTTATCCTGTTTCGTTATAGGATTACTGTACTGAGTCTGATAATTAATAAGCCCAAACCAATTTTGGAGTTCTACCGTCAATCCTATTTTGGATGTAAGAGAATAAGCAAGTCCAATACTTCCAACTATTCCTAAATGGCTAATAATATAGTGCGATTGATCATACTGGTTAGGTTGTGCAATACCGTTTATTGTCAATATAATTTCATTGTTATATGTATTCATAAGGTCTGAATAAATTCCTAAATCAAAAAAATATCGCATTCGGCTTGTTGAGAAAAAATATGTCCGAATGGAAATAGCAGCAGTTTTGGCATAACAATTATAATACACGGTATATTTTCCAATTATGTTATTGGATTGATCAACTGCATCTCCTTCTGATTTGGATGATTTTTTTGCAAACCCCAATCTGGTTATTGAAGCAAAATTTTTGTTAAAATTATATTGAAAGATGCCAGAAATACTATACCCAATTGAAGGTTGCAGGTATTTCGTTGCGTAGTCTGTTCCTCTTATATAGGTGAAATTGGGGCCAGCTTCAAGACCTAACGCAAAGCGGTTGGTTTGTGCAGAACCAGATATACCCATAAGAAAAATAAGGGTGATGAAAAAAAAGGGTTTATGTAAGTGATTCATAAGCATTATTCTCAAATGTAATACAAAACCGTATTTATATATTCCCCTAAGAAAAGTTAAATTTTAAGATGATTTCCATCTATTAAATATTTAATAACTCAATAACCATCTACCCAAAAGCTTCATCAACCAATGCGAGTTGCTCAATTGCATGTACTTTGCTATAACCTGTAGCCGGAGTTGAACTGCTTTCGCGTGAGATGCGTCTTAACATCCTGTTATTATCCCAACGTAATAAATACAACCATGAGCCCATGTTTTTAGGTTCTTCCTGTACCCAGCAAATTTCCGCTCCTTTATACTTCTCGTAAATTTCCGCCAATTTGGTTTCGGGCATCGGGTACAATTGTTCTACACGTACAATCGCAATATCTTTTCTGTTGGTTGATTGCTGGCGCTCGAGCAAGTCAAAATAGATCTTACCTGAACACAACAATACACGTTTTACTTTTTTAGCATCGCTGTAGGTATCGTCAATCACTTCCTGAAAACCACCTTTGGTAAAGTCTGCCAGCTTGCTTACGCAAAGCGGATGACGCAACAAGCTCTTAGGTGTCATCACTACCAATGGTAAGCGGTAATCACGTTGCAATTGCCTGCGCAAGGCATGGAAATAATTAGCAGGTGTTGTAATGTTTACCACCTGCATATTCCAGTTGGCACTCAATTGTAAGAAACGCTCCAAACGGGCCGATGAATGTTCCGGTCCTTGTCCTTCGTAACCATGCGGCAACATCAGGATCAGGTTGCTGAACGTTTTCCATTTAGTTTCCGCACTTGCAAGGTACTGGTCGATGATGATCTGTGCACCGTTGGCAAAATCGCCAAACTGTGCTTCCCAAATGGTAAGGTCCTGTGGTGAGAACATGCTGTATCCATATTCAAAACCAAGTACTGCATATTCGCTCAGCAGGGAGTTGTAGAATTCTACTTTTCCTTTTTTATCAGCACCTAAACTGTCAAAAATATTGTGTTCCTTTTCACTGTCCTCTTGTTTGATAATGGCATGGCGGTGGGAGAAGGTTCCACGTTCGCAATCCTGTCCGCTCATGCGCACATTATGGCCTTCGTTGCTCAGTGTTGCATACGCCATCAACTCACCCATTGCCCAGTCGTAGTTGTCGTTTTTGATCATGTTCTTACGATCATTGAACAACTTCTCAATTTTGTTAAAGGCTTTAAATCCTTCGGGGATACCGGTAAGTTTATCGGCCAGTTGCAAAAACAATTCTTTCTTCACCGATGTGTCGGGAGAAGTTTCAAAATCTTCACGTTTGCTGGCACGGAATCCTTCCCAGCGTGCAGCCAAAAAGTTTTTACCTTTTGCCGGTGCGGCTACTTTGGCTTGCTCCAGTTTACTTTGCAACTGCGAACGGAAATCTTTATCCATCTCCTTTGCCAAATCAGCTTCAACGCTTCCGGCAGTGGCCAGTTTCTGGTTGTAAATTTCGCGGGGGTTTTGGTGTGCACCAATGGCTTTGTATAATAACGGTTGGGTAAAACGCGGCTCGTCACCTTCGTTGTGTCCGTATTTGCGGTAACCCAGCATGTCAATAAACACATCGCTGTTAAACTCCTGACGGTATTCCATCGCCATACGAACCGTAAATACTACTGCTTCCACATCATCTGCGTTTACATGGAATACAGGGCATAAGGTTGTTTTGGCCACATCCGTGCAATACGTTGAGGTACGTGCATCGGTGTAGTTGGTGGTAAAACCTATCTGGTTATTGGCCACAATGTGAATGCATCCACCCACGTTGTATGCTTTTAATCCTGCCATCTGCAACAACTCATACATGATTCCCTGGCCTGCAACCGATGCATCACCATGAATCAGAATGGGAGCTACTTTATCAATGTCGCCTGCATGTTTTTTGTCAAGCTTGGCGCGCGTTAATCCCTTTACAACAGGATTCACTGTTTCCAAATGCGATGGGTTGGGAGAGAGGCTCAAATGAACCACTTTACCTGAACGGGTTGTCAAATCACTGCTAAAACCTAAATGGTATTTTACATCACCCTCAAAAATGCCTTCATCTTCGGCACTCTTGCCTTCAAATTCCTTGAATATATCTTCGTATGATTTTCCTAAAATATTGGCCAATACATTCAACCTTCCACGGTGTGCCATTCCCAATACATATTCTTCCACACCTAATTCTGCACCATACTGGATGACTTCATCCAATGCAGGAATCATGGTTTCTAAACCTTCCAGCGAGAAACGTTTTTGGCCGACAAACTTGGTATGAATAAAATTTTCGAATACCGTTGCCTGGTTTAACTTGGAAAGGATATGACGTTTGGCATCAATGGAAAGTTTAGGCGTGTTGCGAGAAGTTTCCATTTTTTCCTGCAACCATTTAAGGGCTTTGGGTTCGCGTACGTAGCGGTATTCGGCACCAATGGACCCGCAGTAGGTTTGCTCCAGCAAGGTTATGATATCTTTCAGTTTGGCAGGACCTAATCCCACTTCAACGCCTGCGTTAAATACCGAATCCAAATCGGCAGGAACCAATCCGAAGTTTTCTACACCCAATGACGGTGCATATTTTCTGCGCTCGCGAACCGGATTTGTTTTGGTGAACAAGTGCCCGCGGGTACGGTATCCTTCAATAAGGTTCAGTACATTTACTTCTTTGATAAAATTCTCGGAAACGGCAACACCTTTGCTGTTACCATTAAATTTTTGCTGGCCCATGTCGAACCCTTCAAAAAATTTCTTCCAGCCAAAATCTACTGAGTCCTGATCCTTTAAGTACTGCTGGTACAAATCGTCAATTACGTTCACATCAGCATTAGAGATATATGAAAACTTATCCATTGGGAATTATGTTGCTTAACAAATAAAACAAATACCATCGCTGCTTTAGGGGCAAAAATGGAGAGGCAAAGATATTGTTATTATTGATTTTTTAAAGGTTACAAAGGGCATCATTTCAGCCCTTCAATCCAGCGCTGAATATCAATGATTACAGCTTCGTCCATGTTTCCTTGTTGCTGATATTCAGCAGGAACGGAGCGCCCTTCTCCTTTTATAAACAGGTGGTTGAGCTTCGGGTAAGACCTGAAATCGGTAACGGCAGTACGTTTTTGGGCAGCCTGCTGCCATAAACGGAAGTCGGTCATGGTTACCTGATAATCCCGCTCACCCTGCAGCACAAGTGCCGGAGTGGTCAGTTTGACAAAGGTTTTAACCTGATCATACTGGTTTAAAAAATTCCAGTAGGGAGCACCTACACTAAAAGGCAAACTATCGGTAGGTGTTTTTGGGTCAAGTTTTTTCTTTTTGGCATATTGTGCCTGGTGCTGGATGAGTTTTTTCTGACGGTAATTGTTGGCATCCATTACGGCACTGTCGGGGTACAAATACTCCATTTCCTCAATCAGCATATCCTGCAAGGGACGTGCATTGCCAGCCAGCAGAATGATGCCTTTAAGTTTGGTGCTTTGTTGGGCAATCATGGGAGCCATCATGCCACCCTGGCTGTGTCCCACAATAAAGATGCGGGAAGAATCCACATGGCTGTTGCCCGATAATAGCTGAATGGCCGATAACACATCATCCACTATTTCATCTTTTGCGGTGTATGTTTTTCCCTGATATGATTCCATGTACAATTTAGGTCCGTGCACATGGCTGCGTTTATCATACCTGAACACCGTGATGCCTTTGGAAGCAAGCCCCCAGGCCAGGTCGCGGTATATTTTAGTATTACCTACCGAACCCTCTCTGTCCATCGGTCCGGAACCATGCACAATGATTACCAGTGGATGTTTGCCTCCATCTTTTGGATAAGAAAGAGTACCGTTCAATCTCCAGCCTTCTTTACCAAACTCGAGTTTCGATTCCAGAAAACTTAATCCGTTAACATAATCGGGCATGATATACGTCCCCAATTGAGGTGTGATAAATATACCGGCTATTTGTTGTTGCGAATTAAACGTAACCGAAAGCACCATTAAACTTTTTGAAAACTTAACAGGGGTACGCGCTACCCAATTGTTGCCTATTAACTCTACCATGGGTGTGCGGAATTCTCCCATTTCACCGTATACTGACTCCAGTCCTACGAGGGTTTGATCCAACGATTGGGCACTCAATCCGCGCCTTACCATACTATCAAAACGCATCTCCAAACTGTCGAACCGGTGCATGCGGAATTGCCTGTTTACAGTTTCGGCCAACCCGGTAAATAGTTCTTTATCATTCTGTGCAAAGGTTGTGCATGTGAACGAAAGAAGGAAAACAAACAGTGCGAGCTTTTTCATCATGGTATCACAAAATAAAGGCGATTCAATTGAATCGCCTCTGATATTTTTCGAATAAAGAGAACTTTAACAACCTAGTGATAACAGCATGGGGTTTAAACCCTATGCTGTTATCAGAAATGGTTAATTACTCAACACCACTTTTTTAACAATGGTTTCGCCATTGGTTCCGGTTAACGAAAGCAGGTAAAACCCTGTTTGCACATCGGAGGTATTCAGTGTTCCGTTTTCAACTTCGGTTGATGGGAAGGTTTTGATCAATCGTCCGTCCATACCCAGCAATGTCGCCTGGGCTAACGTTATTTTATCGGAAGTAATATGCAATACACCGTTGGCAGGTTGAGGATATACCTTTATAGTAGCCGAAAGGTTTTCTACAGTTTCCGACAAGCCAACCGGAGTTCCGGTTCTGAAATTTAAGTTTTGAAAACTTCCGAAATCGGAGCTGAAAGATTTGAGCACGGTGGTTGAACTTCCGTAGTTTTTAAGTTGAACCGAACCGTTTCCTTGCGATGAAGCAGCCCACCAGGTAAGTCCGTTTCCTTCGATATCCTTAAAATTGAAGGTATAGCAACCATATCCTAATGTAATGGTATCGGTAAAGGTAAAGTTGGCCTTGTTAAATGTTTTGGAGTACAATACCTTACCTTGTTCACTTTTGATGGTGTATGAGTTCTCGGATGGGTTATTGTTTGTTTTGGTAATGACTAAAAAGGATAGGGGTAATACGGTTGGCAAATCAATATTGCTGGTCATGGTATTGTTAAGCGCATTCTCATCGGCAACACCGTTTGTTTGATCAACCCACACTTTAAATGTTTTATTGGTTAAGTCGCCATCCCAGCTGATCCAAGGCATGGTAACTTCCAGTGATTGGTCAGTACCTAAATTTCCGGTCCAGTTATGTGTTTGGATCGTTCCGTTGCTCACCTGATATTTAATAATAGCAGAGGTTAGCGGAGCACCACCTTTATTGGTAAGTTTAATGATGGCATTATCGCAAACAGGGTTGTAGCGGTTGTGCCAGAAATTTTTGGTTGGAGCCATGATGTCCTCAATGGCAGCATCATTTTGATAGGCGAATGATTTGTAGAAAAACACCTGTGTTGCTAAATTGTAGCTGGCACTTCCGTTTGCGGTAAACGGTTCCATATCCATATCAAAATTATAGGTATTGCCTGCAGTCATGGTCTTCATTTCGTAATCGTAGGGGCGAATTTTTTCACCCGGACACCAGTTGGAGCGGTTGTATACCCATGTTCCGGGTTGCGCCACAATTGCATTGCTTCCGCAATCGTCTTTCCATACCAGTTGCTCGGCAAACTGCGTTCCGTTCAATTTAAGGTAGTAGTTTTTGGGGCAGAACTCCGCACAGTTTTCGCTAGATTCTCCTCCGTGACCGGTAATCAATACACGTACTTTCACAGATTTGGCTGCTGAATCGACAGCAATTGGTTTGGCCGTTAAAGCAGCTTCAATAGAGGGATTCCCTCCGTAGTTATAACCACCATTGTAAATATTCATCACCTTATAGGCTTCGCGGATAGGGGTTCCTTCGGTAAACAATACATCGACTGTTGCGGTAAAACCGTATGAATAGCCCTGATACTGGATGCGCAATTCAGTCGAATCATGCAGAATAGAAGCGTAATCTGTTACATCATAAATATAATCATAAGCAAATGACTTAGGGAAGGTTTTAGCATAAGGAGAAATAAAACGACCCACTTCAATATCATGGATGACTTCAAATACGCTGTAGTATGTGGTGAAGGAAACATATAACGTTTGCATCGGTGCTACTTTTGTAGAATCCGTTTTTTTGCCGGTTGAGTCAAAAGTATGTCTGTAAAAATCCACAGGCCAAACTTTTAAGGTGTCAATAATGGTAGTGGGTTTGCTCACATCCGAGTAGCGGATAATGTTAAACCGGGTGGTTTCAACAGAATCCGTTTGTTTGGTTGTGCTGTTAAACACATTATTATACGTTGGCAGTGTCGAGAAACGTACCGAATCTTTTGTTGTGCCATTTACCGTAAACGAAGGAGCCTGTTTTAAGGTCGAATCGTTCACACCGGTATGCTGACGTGCAAAAATTTTAATGGTATAATCCCATTCGCACTGACCATTGCCGGTACATCCGATGGTAAACTTGAGCTTGATATTTTGTTTGGAAGTAGCCGCACTTGGGAATTTTGCCCATCGGTCAAAATTTCCATAACGGGTCATTTCCATCTTGTCCCATACTCTTACAGAGGATGTATCGCCATTGCCGGCAATTCCCGACAGACTGAGTAACAAACAAACAGAAAATAATACACTTGTGTAAACACGCTTCATAATTGAGGATTTAAAGGGGTGCAATGTAGGCAAAAATTGAACGTTCAACAGTCATTATTCTCTACATAAGCATGTAGTGTCCATAGTTGCAATGTATACTGTATGAATAACTTAGGCTCCATCCCCTGTTGCGCTGAATTCCTGATCGATGTAATCATAAAGGGTCTGGTTGAAACAACCGGACCCTTTATGAATGCTGTTAAAAAAAATGAAGATGGGATAGAGCGTTTTAGTTACGTTCGATTTTATGACTGATTTTGGGAACTGTTTTAAGGTATTCATAAATGGCCACAGCTTCTTTATCTGTCAACTGGTTATGTGGAAACATTGGATAGCGCAACAATGTGCCATCTCTTTTTTTGTTATACTTTACAGCTTGTGTAAACTCTTCAGCTGTATAAGCGGCAATACCCGTTTCATCAAAAGTAAGATTGGCTGTAGTTACCATTTCACCTTTTAACCCAATCATTTTATTTCCGCCACCATAAAACCCACTTGTTCTTTCAGGCACCAAATCATCCATGGTTTTAAAATCGGCAGAGTGGCATGGATAACAACCGTAAATGGCATTGGCTAAATATCTTCCATGCTCAACAACATTATTGGTATCAGGTTGCGCAACAACGGCTTCGGGATAAGGCAATGGTTTAAAGGCAACATGTGAAAGAAACTTTGCAAGGAAAGATGGTTCTGATTCAGGCAGTTCTTCCGATGATGGTGCAATTTTATCCGAACGCAACCAGGCAATCACACTGTATAAATCTTCATCTGAAGCGGAGTTGAATTTAGGCATATAAGGAGGGATGTATTGTCCGTCACGTTTAATACCGGTGCGGAGTAAATAGAGGAGTTCACCATCTGTCCATGAGCCAATACCTTTTTCAATATCACCGGTGATGTTGCGGGAATATATGGTTCCAAAAACAGAAACCTCCTTCATATGACGGCCTGTGAGTTTGCCGTCATCAGCTGCGTGGCAGGCTATACATTCCATCGAAGCAATCTTTTGTCCCTGAGCAACCCGTTGAGGAGTGATTTCGACTTTCAGGTCAATCTTTTTTACATCATATCTGGGTATGCCGTCAAAATGAATATAAGTGACGAATAATAGGATAAAGACCAGAATTGCTCCCAGAACAATTCCGATAAGTTTGAGTATTTTTTTCATGAGTAGTGTGTGGTTTGGCGACTCTAATTAAGGAATCTATTTGATTAAAAACAAGTTAGTATTTCCACATATGTGTTGAATAATGACAGTTAACCTTAGTCAATCCCCTATTCGTGCACGATATTTTTAGAAGCAGGTTTAGGCTTTACCGTTACATTAACCTGAGAGCCGATGGTGCATCCACCCAAAGTGAGGGATACGTTATATGTTCCTGCATGTGCAGCTGTCGTATTGTATACAGTGGGGTTTTGAAGGGATGAACTGAAGCTGCCGGGTCCGCTCCATGCGTAAATGCCTCCGGATGATCCCGTTGCCGAGAGTGATAAATTTTGTCCGGCACATACACTTGCAGTGGAGGGTGCGCTAATGGAGCAGCACTGCGGGGCAACTACTGTTGTACTTTTGGTACAATAAATATTGTTCGAATACACGGCTGTAATGGTGCAGGTATCACTCATGCCGCCAATAGCAGGCAAGGTGTAACTTGTTGAGGTGGTGAAAGGAGCATTGTATATCACGCTACCTCCGCAGCTGGAAGATACGGTAAGTGTGCCTCCGCCCGGTGGCAGGGATGTGGTAACGGTTCCTGTTACAATATAGTTGCCCGAAGCACAACTGCCTGTAGCTGCAGTAATGGTGCTCATGTCACATAAAATATCACAATTGGTACTTCCTGTCGGGCTTGTTTGAGCAAATGTCAGGTTAGCAACATTGCCATTCGGATTTAAGATGACGAATACATAATATTCACCGGTTTTTGCATTGGGAATGGTTGCAGTTTTGGCCGAACCGGGATTATTAGCACAACTGATTATTTTAGCTGCGCTTAGGCTGGTTCCACAATTCTGCGGTGTTGAAAATGGTCCCCATAAAACATGTCTGATCGCAGAGGGGGATATATTGATATCGAATACCACATTTCCACTGTCTTGTATCTGAACATAGAACCAGGCGGGATTGGCTGTGTTCGTTATGCATCCGTAATCCGGCCCTGTTTCTGCAGTTCCAGTTACTGCTGCAGGGTAACTATAGCTGGTAGCAAAACATACCGGAGCTGCGGAGCTGCAAGAGTTTCCGGCATTAACAACTTGTGCTTTAACTTCATTTTTGAGAAGACAAATACTTAAGCAAATACATAAAAGAGTAGTATACTTTTTCATCATCGAATAACCGTTACATTTCCATTATAACCATATACTTTCCCGGAAAGACCCACCATATCGCATTGGTATGAATATACATCGGTTTGCACCGGCACTCCATCGGCAGTTCCGTCCCATCCCACATCTGGATCTTTGGTCATGAAAATGGTTTGTCCCCAGCGGTTAAAAACAGAAAGCCTGAATTCTTTTACCCCAAGTCCCTGAGGTTTGAACAAATCATTCAACCCGTCTCCGTTAGGTGTAAATGCTGTCGGAAAAAATATTTCTTCATCGCGAATTTCAACTTTTTGAAACGCAGAATCAATACATCCCAGCGGATTTACCGAAATTACTTTGATTACAGCTTCCCCGGTGTCATTGAACCGGATATTAATACCATTGCCAAACGGGTTGCTGGTATTGGATTTATCGATTTGCCAATTCAGTTTGTCGTTAGAGCTTCCATGATAATAGATGTTAACCGGTTGATTGCGGAATACGCTTCGCACATCCGAAGTGATTGACATTATGGGCTTTATTGCAGCCTTGATACTTACATCAAAGGAGTCGGACCATAACCCGCATATGGTATCCGATATAATAACTTTGAGTAAAGTGTCGGTAATTAATTTGATGCGGATGGTGCTGTCGGTTTCTCCATTGCTCCACAAATAGTTGAGGCCCCCTGATGCTATGATAGTAACAGAATCATTCAAACAGGCCTGATCGGGAAAACTGGTTCCGAATATGGGCCCACGCAACCAAACCATACCTTCCTGAGGGTCTCCCAAACACCCCATAGCGTTGCGCTCCGAAACTCTTATTTTAAATAAGCCGGGTTCTTTTTTCCAGTTTACGGTTATTCTGTTTGTTCCATTACCGCTCACTATAGTACCCCCGCTCACCAGCCAGTTATAGGTAGACCCCATGTTATTGTCTACTCCATAACTGGCATTTGTGAAACCGGCACATACCGTATCAATGATTTGAGCATGTAATGAACTAAACGAAAACAGTAAACACCAAATGGCAACATGTTTTCGGAGCAAGGTTATGAGCTGTTAGTAATGACGAATAGCTGAAGTACTTGGTTTAGGGAATACAGTAACTGCTGCACTGCCTGAGTTTGTACCCACACATCCAAGACGACTGGTTACGCTGTTGATGCTATATGATTTTACACCTGATGCGGTATATACCTGAGAATTGAAGGTGTATGGATTGCTGCTGGTTGAAACTGTACGGGTGGTTCCATCCTCTGTATAACTTACATCCCATGGAGATACTCCGGTAAAGGTCATTGTTAAGTTAAAAGAAGTAGTTGCCGAGTTGATACAAATGGAATCAGTACCACTTAAAGCAACAGTTGGAAGCGGTAATCTAACTACTGCTAATTTAATGGTATCACCAGGACAACCGATTGCATTGTATTCGACTACTTTTAACGTATCGGTTCCTGCAGTTGCCGACCAATTAATGGTAATTGAATCGGATGTTCCACCGCTGGCTTGCGTTCCACCGTTCACAATCCATTGATACGTGCTTCCCGGAGTTGGGATTACCGAGTAAATTTTACCGGTTGCTCCGGCACAAACTGAATCAGGATCGGTTGTACTTTGACCGAAACTTGAATTGATGTAGCATACACCAAGTAGCATTAGCATTAGATAGTTAAGTTTTTTCATGGGAGTTATTGTTTGGTTTAAGTGTTGTATTTTAAATACGAATAGCGGTTTAAAAGTTTAATTTTTCATTCAATTCGTTATGCTAAAATATATTCTCGTTTGGTTAAAACAACCATTCAAATAACATTAAGTTTATAAGATGCTGATAATAAGGGATTAAATTGACATTAACCTGACGAGGGTCAGTTTTTGGTATAAAAGACATTATACCAATTTATATAGCTGTTATTTAATGTTAGCTGCGTACGGCAAGTATCAATTGGTCTTATTTGCCAATAGATTTGGGTATGGTAGGGTAATCCTAATAAAACCAATTACAGAAAAGCGGCCTCTCGTTTAACTAAACTAGATTTTTATTTGCATAAAACCACCAATAGGATAAAAAAAATGTCTAATAGGCTGGCTATTAGACATTATAAAATAAGATAAAAAAAGGTGTTTATTTCTCGGAGTAAATAACCTCCAATAGGGTTTGTCCTACGGCCTTTAAGGTATTTCGGTCAATCACATTCATGTTATCTGCATGTGTATGGTGGTGTTCCGGAAAACTGCCTGTAGGGTCAAAGTCAATGATATCAATAGTGGGAATACCCGCCCGGTTTACATATAAATGGTCATCATCAATGCCACCAACCTGAACATAATTAAAATGTTTGCTATGTCCCAAATTGGCAGCAGTGCCCCATACTTTTTCCAGAATGGGTTTTGCATATTGTAAGGAGTTTCCTTCCCATCCAAAAAATGCATTGGAAGCGCCTACCATATCCAGGTTTATTCCATAAGTTGCTTTATAATTTGGACGATGCAGGTGGGTGGCCCAATACTGTGAACCCAGGCAATACGTATTGGGTTGCTCGTTTCCTAAATCTTCGGCATCAAATAACACAATATCAATTCCAATATCGGTAGGGTTTGCTTTGATAATGCGTGCAATCTCCATTAATATTCCTACACCGCTTCCGCCATCATTTGCTCCCAAAATTGCCTTGTTTACATCTACCACATCTTTATCAGCACGGTCGCGTGAATCCCAGTGGGCACTTAGCAAAATGCGGTTGCCGGCTTTGGGATTAATTTCGGCAATGATATTTCTAAAGTTGAGTGTTTTGGTTCCGATAAATGTAATGCCCTTTTGTTCGATCACATTGTCGGCATACTTTTTAAGTTCCTTCACCATCCAGTCGCCACATTTTTTACCGGCTTCGCTACCCGTCACTCGCGGTCCGAAATCAACCTGAGTCTTTACAAAATGGTAGGCGGAATCAGCATTAAAGTTAGGGGAAACCTGATGGTAAATTTCGGATTTCGCAACGGGACTTTCGGATTTGGGTACTGGTTTGGGATCATTTGTACAAGATACAATTGATGAAATAATTAAACCCGATATAAGCAGTACGCGAAAATGTTTTATCATAAAAAAATTCTTAAATCCTAAATCTCAATTAATCGTATACGTTGTTCCGTCTTTTCCATCCTTAATTTCAAACCCTATTTCTTTCAGCTTATCTCTGATCAGATCGCTTGTGGCAAAATCTTTTTTAGCCTTTGCATCTGTGCGTACATCAAGTATCATGGTCATCAAACCATCAATCTTATCGGTATTTACAGCGTTTTCTTCCTTTAATCCGAGAATGTCAAATACAAAATCGTTGAAGAGTTTTACCAATAACGTTTTATCCATCTGGGTTAGTGTTTCCTTTTTATCGTTCACACTATTGATGATACGAACACCCTCAAATAGGTGAGATAATGCGATGGGTGTATTAAAATCATCATTCATTGCGGCATATACATTTGCCACCAGCTTCTGAATATCGGAAGTCGAACTGCCAGATACAGGTAAGCCATCCATGAGCTTAACGGCATTCATCAGGCGTGCAAATCCTTTTTCGGCTGCCTGTAAAGCTTCGTTACCAAAATCGAGTGTGCTGCGGTAATGCGCCTGCAATACAAAAAAGCGAACAGTCATCGGACTATAACCTTTATCGAGTAATGAATGATTACCCGTAAATAATTCATGCGGAAGGAAAGAATTACCCAAACTCTTACTCATTTTTTGACCGTTCACGGTAAGCATATTGGTATGGATCCAATACCGTGCGGGAGTTTTATGTGAGCACGCAAGATTCTGTGCTATCTCGTTGGTATGGTGTGTAGGAGCAAGGTCCATTCCGCCACCATGTATATCAAATTGTTCACCCAGGTATTTTGAACTCATGGCCGAGCATTCAAGGTGCCATCCCGGGAAACCTTCTCCCCATGGACTTGGCCATTTCATGATATGTTCCGGTTTGGCTTTAATCCACAAGGCAAAATCCAATCGTCCGCGTTTATCATCCTGTCCACCCAACTCACGTGTTCCGTTCATCAGGTCTTCGAGGTTGCGTCCCGTGAGTGCTGTATAATTATATTCCTTGGCAAACTTTTCTACATCAAAATAAATGGAACCATTTACTTCATAAGCATACCCATTGTCTATAATCTTTTTGGTCATTTCAATCTGTTCGATGATATGACCCGTAGCTGTTGGTTCAATGCTGGGTGGTAATGCATTAAACAATTGCATCATATCGTGAAAGTCGATGGTATAGCGCTGCACGATTTCCATCGGTTCTAGTTGCTCCAGCTTGGCCTTTTTGCTAATTTTATCTTCTCCCTCATCGGCATCACTTTCCAAATGTCCTGCATCGGTGATGTTGCGTACGTAGCGAACTTTAAAACCCAAATGTGTAAGGTATCTGAAGATAATATCAAACGACATAAACGTACGGGCATTCCCCAAATGTGCATTGCTGTATACAGTTGGTCCGCACACATACATGCCTACATGGCCCGTGTGTAAAGGTTCAAACTTCTCTGTGGTGCGAGTAAGGGTATTGTATATTTTGAGATCGTGGTTAATCATCTTGTCAAAAAAGTGCAGTTGTCAATGGGGTATTACAATAAAAGCGCTGGATGAGCGCTTTTATCAGATAATCTTAGAACGGTAAATCGTCTGTTGATGAATCAGCATTAAAGCTTGGTTCATTGTCTGGATGGAATGGATCTTCTTGCTGGCCCGATGCTGCAGATGCGTTGCCTTCCAGTTTCCATGCACGTACATCTGTGTACCAGCGACCATTGTATTCACGTGATTCAATGTTTAACGAGGCTTTAATTTCATTACCCACCGCAAACCTCTTCAGTTCGTTTACTTTATCACCCATTACGCTCATCATTACCTTGCGCGGGTATTGGTCTTTTGTTTCAATAACAAATTCTTGTTTGGTCCATTCTTTTCCTGCTTTGCTCATTCCTGAGGTTGAGGGCATAATTTGAATGATTTTTCCTTCGATGTCCAGTGCCATAGTATATATTATTTAATTGTTTGTTTCTTACAAAATGAGAAACGCGAAATTATTAGAAAAACCAATCCGTTTTACAGCGGTTGATAATATTTTGCCCTTGAGGGAGTTGATTGGTTGATTCAGTTAATAAAGTGATTGGTTAGTAGGAGGTTGCAAGAATTATGTTGAGCAGGAATAGTTGCCCGCTAAAAATAAATTTTGCAGACAAAGATGGCTGTGATCACGCAAACCAAATCCACCAGCAACATTACCCCAAGGGTATACCTGGTTTCCTTCACACTTACCGAACCAAAATACAAGGCAATCACGTAAAAGGTGGTTTCGGCAGCCCCCTGAAATAAACAGGAAAGTTGTCCGGCAAGGCTATCAGGCCCATATGTTTTCATTGCATCCAGCATAAACCCACGTGAACCTCCTGCACTAAACGGGCGCATAATGGCAACGGGTATGGCTTGTATAATTTGCGGGTCAACGCCAAAAGCATTCAGAGCAGTGGATAATCCGCTCATGATAATGCCCATCAGATCCGAGTTGCGGAAAATACTCAGGGCAACAAGCATAGCAATCATATAAGGCAATACCCGCACACCGGTTGTGAAACCATCTTTGGCGCCTGTTACAAACGAATCAAAAATATTGGTTTGGTTATGTTTGAATATTTTTTCCTGCCAAATGCTGTATGCAACAATTGCAAGAATGATAAACAATAAAACCCCATTGCTCAAATTTCCGGTGAAATGGAACTTTTCGATGCCGCTCAGTTTGTTTACATAGAATAACAAAAAGCCAATAAGTGCGCTTACTCCTGTTACAAATCCAAGTACCACGCCATTCAATAAATTAATGCGTTGTTTGATGCTCACAAAAATGAGGGCGGCAAGTGTTCCAATAAAGGAAGTGATAATACAGGGTAACATGATATCGGCAGGGTTGGTGGCATTTTGGGCCGCGCGGTAACCA
Organism: Bacteroidota bacterium; assembly: GCA_040387195.1. Classification (GTDB taxonomy): domain Bacteria; phylum Bacteroidota; class Bacteroidia; order UKL13-3; family UKL13-3; genus UKL13-3. The sequence goes on along the minus strand of JAZKEF010000021.1, from coordinate 64,993 downwards.
ATAATGGAAGTTGGGATAAGCGTCAAGCCTGCAGCATGCAAACACAAGAACATGATCTGGCTGTTGCTTGCGCGTTCCTTGGTCTCATTCACTTCCTGCATACTTTCCATGGCTTTTAAACCAAAAGGAGTTGCAGCGTTGTCCAACCCCAAAAAGTTGGCGGCAAAGTTCATGGTCATAAATCCGTATGCCGGGTGACCTTTGGGTAATTCAGGAAAGATGCGCACAAAAAACGGAGACAATACACGTGCAAGTTTAGTAATAGCGTTAGAATCATTTAATAAATTTAACAGTCCGCAGAAAAAGGTAAGGTACCCAATAAGGGGCAACCAGATTTCCATGATGGTGTTTTTGCAGGTAGGAAAAATGCCATCGGCAGGTTGTTTGCCGGCACAAATCTGAACAATACCGTTATCAAGCAGCTGATAGATGGTATCGCCCGTAACGCTGCTTACCGTTTTATTGGCCATCAATGCCGAATACAAAGCTGTATCGGATTGCAGGAGTGTTTCGGATGATACTTCCCCAACAATGGTAGGATCGTGTTGTTTGCCGTTTACCAGGCTGCTAAGTGTATAAAGCCTGCCGGTGCCCAACATAAAAAAAATGTATACAACACTGCATACAATGATATACGACCAAAATCTACTGAGTGCCATAAGCTGTAGTAATTAAAGCATTCAAGATTATGTTTTTTCGACAGTGTGCAAAATGCAAGTTTTGGGCAAGTGTGGATAGATGCCCTGTTTTGGGGCTAAAGTGTATAGAACACCAACTTTTTTATCTTGTTGTGTCATAATGTATATCGTGGGCGCTTGCTGTGGTTAAATCAAATGCCATTTAAAACGGATCGTTACAATACGCGCATAATCATTAAAAAAGCCAAATGCAACGAGCAGTTTGGCTTTTTCGGTTAGCAGTTAGGTGTAATTATTTCTGAGCTAATTGAATGGCTAATTCATTCAATTGTTTTACATCAATGGTACTCGGTGCATCAATCATCACATCACGACCACTGTTGTTTTTAGGGAATGCAATAAAATCCCTGATAGAATCTGCCCCGCCAAACACTGAGCATAAACGGTCGAAACCAAAGGCAATACCGGCATGTGGTGGTGCTCCGAATTCAAAGGCATTCATCAAAAATCCAAATTGATGTTGTGCTTCTTCCTTGGTAAATCCTAATATTTCAAACATACGGGCCTGCATGGTTTTATCAAAAATACGTACGCTTCCTCCACCAACTTCCACTCCGTTAATCACCATATCGTATGCATTGGCTCTTACGTTTCCAAGTGTGGCAAAGTCGTTCAGCAAATGCACATCTTCCGGTTTTGGTGCAGTAAACGGATGGTGCATGGCAAAATACCTGTTCTCATCTTCATTGAATTCGAGTAACGGAAAATCAACTACCCATAAACACGAGAACGAATTTTTGTCACGCAATCCCATGCGGGTTCCCATTTCCAAACGCAATTCGTTTAAGGCTTTACGGGTTTTATCAGCTTGCCCTGCCAGTAACAGGATCAGATCTCCGGGTTTCGCATTAAAAGCTGTGGCCCATTCTTTCAAGGCAGCCTCATCATAAAATTTATCTACCGATGATTTGATGCTTCCGTCAGCATTCACCCGTGCATATACCAACCCTGTAGCACCTACCTGCGGGCGTTTCACAAAATCAGTGAGCTCATCCAATTGTTTACGGGTATACTCTGCGCAACCGGTAGCACAAATTCCTACAACTAATCCGGCATTGTCAAACACCGGGAAATTTTTGCCGGTGGTCAAATCAATTTGATTTGCACCATTACCATTATTGTTTGTTTGTGGAGACGCATAATTATGCGTCTCTGCGGAAGATGGTTTTAACTCCACAAACTGCATAGCGAATCTTGTATCCGGTTTATCACTTCCATATAGTTTCATTGCATCGGCATAAGTCATGCGAGGCAAATTGTTAATATCAATTCCTTTCACCTGTTTGAAAAGGTGTTTCACCAATCCTTCAAACATGTTCAAAATATCTTCCTGTTCCACAAAACTCATTTCACAGTCAATCTGTGTAAACTCAGGTTGGCGGTCGGCTCGCAAATCTTCATCACGAAAACATTTTACAATTTGGTAGTAACGGTCAAATCCGCTTACCATTAGCAATTGTTTAAATGTTTGAGGCGATTGTGGCAATGCATAAAACTCACCCGGATTCATGCGACTGGGCACTACAAAGTCGCGTGCACCTTCCGGAGTCGACTTAATCAGTACGGGTGTTTCCACTTCAATAAATGATTGGCTGTCGAGGTAGGTACGTGTTTGTTGTGAAACCTTGTGGCGCAATTCCAAATTAGCTCTTACATTGGCCCTGCGTAAATCGAGGTAACGGTATTTCATGCGGATGTCATCTCCGCCATCTGTGTTTTCTTCAATGGTAAACGGTGGTGTAATGGCTGCATTTAAGATAGTGAGTGCGGTTACTTCAATCTCTATTCCGCCCGTAGCCATATTGTTGTTTTTACTGCTTCGCTCAATTACTTTTCCTGTAGCCTGCAATACAAATTCCCGTCCACACTTGCGCGCCTGTTCACACAATGCGGCATTGATTTCCATATTAAATGCCAACTGTGTAATACCGTACCGGTCTCTCAAATCAACAAACGTCATTCCTCCCAAGTCACGGCTTTTTTGTACCCATCCGCTAAGGGTTACTGTTTGGTTGATATTGTTTATGCCTAATTCTCCGCAGGTATGTGTTCTTAACATGGTTGTATGGTTATGCTGGTGTTTGCAGTTGTAATAAGGGGCGAAAATAAACAAACCATACTTTTTTGGGGACATTCATTCCAATCATTTACGAAAAACTTTAAAAGGAGGGGTAACTATTCTTTACAAAAAGGAGATAATTATCAGGTTTTGTATTTATAAATGCCTGTAAATATGTTATTTGTGGTGTTTTTAAGTGCGTTGTAGTTATAACGCTACACTAATAGATTCTGCACTCCTGTTTATTTGTTCCTGTTCACCATCAGAAAAAATTCTTCTTGAAACGAACAACTACTTAGTGGTGTTTGTAGTTGTTCTTTTCATAGCATACAAAAGGCCCCGCATCTTGCGGGGCTTTTTATTTTACTGTATGTTGCGGAATAAATATGGCAGAACTTTTTTCACACGAATATTTTATGAGCCTCGCTTTAAAGGAAGCGCAAAAGGCATATGAAGAAGGGGAGATTCCGGTTGGAGCAATTGTAGTAAGCAACAATGCTATTATTGGCAAAGGATACAATTTAACCGAGAAATTAAATGATGTAACCGCTCATGCCGAGATGCAGGCCATTACTGCAGCTTCCAATCACTTAGGGGCGAAGTATCTTATCGATTGTACATTATATGTAACCCTTGAGCCTTGCATTATGTGTGGAGGAGCATTGTACTGGAGCCAGGTCAGCAGGATTGTATATGGCGCTACTGATGAAAAACGAGGATACCGACAGGCAGGTAATAAGTTGCATCCCAAAACCGAAATCATTTCCGGAATTATGGCTGATGAATGCTCATTGCTGGTAAAAGAATTCTTTAAAAAACTCCGTTAGTATGAATGGGAGGATGTGCAGATGCGATAATGAGCAAATTTGCGGAAGTGGGGTTTATGGATAACCGTTTAGGGACAGAGTCCCCAAACGCCAAATGCATCATACAAACTTAATAGCACTTCGGGTGTTTGAAATGATAAAACCTGTATATTCGCTACCCTAATAAATGAACGATTGTACAAGGAATACATAGTTTCATTATCATATAATCAACAAACTAATTAATATCAAACATTATGGCATTCGAATTACCTAAATTACCTTACGCGTACACTGCATTGGAACCTCATATGGATGCACGCACCATGGAAATTCACCACAGCAAGCACCACAATGCATACGTTACCAATTTAAACAATGCAATTGCCGGTACAGATGCTGAGAATTTGAGCATCGAAGAAATTTGCAAGAATATCAGTAAATACCCCGCGGCAGTGCGTAACAATGGCGGTGGACATTACAACCACTCGTTATTCTGGACCGTTTTAAGCGGAACGCCCTCAAATCCTTCTGCAAAACTGGAGGCCGCCATCAATGCTGATTTAGGCGGAATAGAAAAGCTGAAAGAAGAATTTAACAAAGCAGCAACTACCCGGTTCGGTTCGGGATGGGCTTGGTTATGTGTTGAAAATGGAAAATTGAAAATTTGCTCAACTCCTAATCAGGACAATCCGTTAATGGATGTTGTAACCGATTGTAAAGGTACACCTGTATTGGGATTGGATGTATGGGAACATGCATATTACCTGAACTACCAAAACCGCAGACCAGATTATTGTGCTGCTTTCTGGAACGTTGTAAACTGGGATGAAGTAAGTCGCAGATTTGAAGCAGCATTGTAATTATTGACGAATGGATACTGCATTAAATTTAAGAGATATACCGGCAATTACCCAAGCTGAATTAGCTTCGTGTGCATTTGCCACCACAGAGGTTTATACCCGAATGGAAGATGTACGTGTGCGATTAAGCGCGTTGGATAAAGCAATGGTGATGTCGAGAAATGAAAAAGTTAAAACATTATTGGTAGTGAATACTGCCGGAGGTTTTAGGTCTATCACAACTAAAGTGCTTGCATTAAATCCGCAGGGAGTTATTCTGGAAGGAAATATTGCTATTCCGATGCATGCCATCTACAGCGTAAATGTTGAATAACACATTTCTTTTACGATAGTAAATGGAAAAGGCCATACGTCAACTGACGTATGGCCTTTTTTGTAGGGTATAAATTTGTTTATTCCACTGTAACCGATTTGGCAAGGTTACGTGGCTGATCTACGTTACATTCGCGCATAACGGCAATATGGTAGGATAGCAGTTGCAATGGAATAGTTGCTAATAAAGGAAGCATTGCTTCTTCGCACTCCGGAATATAAATTACATGGTCAGCTTGTTCTTTAATATGCTCATCTCCTTTAGTTGCAATGGCAATTACTTTTCCCTTGCGTGCACGTACTTCCTGAATATTGCTGATTACCTTTTCGTAGTTGCTGTGTTGTGTAGCAATAACCACTACCGGCATTTCCTCATCAATCAATGCAATAGGACCATGCTTCATTTCGGCAGCAGGATATCCTTCGGCATGGATGTATGAAATTTCTTTTAACTTTAGAGCTCCTTCAAGTGCAATCGGGAAACCATAACCTCTTCCCAGATACAAGGCATTGCTTGTGTCCTTAATTTGGGCAGCAATGGTTTTAATATAATCGTTCGATTTTAAGGTTTCTTCTACTTTTCCGGGAATAGTTTCCAGTTCAATAAGCAATTCACGTAAGCGCTGACTGCTGATGGTTCCTCTCTTTTGGGCAATGGAAAGGGCCATTAAGGTTAAGGCTGTTACCTGCGCTGTAAATGCTTTGGTAGATGCAACACCGATTTCCGGCCCTGCGTGCGTGTAAGCTCCCGCATCGGTCATACGCGGAATGGATGATCCTACCACATTGCATATTCCAAAGATGGTAGCACCCTTACTTTTGGCCAGCTCCAATGCTGCAAGCGTATCTGCAGTTTCGCCACTTTGTGAGATGGCAATAACAAAATCATCTTCCCCGATAATCGGATTGCGGTACCTGAATTCTGATGCATATTCAACCTCAACAGGAATGCGTGCAAAATCTTCAAACAAATATTCACCTACCAATCCGGCATGCCGGCTGGTTCCGCAACCAACTATCAGAATGCGCTTGATGTTTTTGAGCTTGTCTTCAAACATATCAATACCGGCCATTGTAATAGCGGCCTCATTGATATGGATACGGCCACGGAATGAATCGAGAATAGAGCGGGGTTGCTCAAATATTTCTTTCATCATAAAATGATCAAACCCACCTTTTTCAATACTTTCCAGGTTGATTTCCAACTCCTGGATGTAAGGCGTTTTAATTATGTTATCGATTGTTTTAACAGTAAGGTGTTGGTTATCTATAATGGCAATTTCACCATCATTCAGGTAAATTACGTTCCTGGTATACTCAACAATCGGAGTTGCGTCACTTGCAATAAAATGTTCACCTTCACCCACTCCAATAACCATCGGACTTCCCTTACGGGCTCCTATAAGGTAGTTAGGGTCTTTTTTGGAAAGGATAACAATGGCGTAAGCACCAACAACCTGGGTTAAAGCCATGCGCACCGCCTCTTCAAACGGCACTTCATTGTTATTGCTTATTTCTTCAATCAGGTGAATCAACACCTCTGTATCGGTTTCACTCTTAAAAATATGCCCACGGTCTATGAGTGCTTTTTTAAGCGAAGCGTAGTTTTCAATGATACCATTGTGAATAATGGCAAACTCTCCATTTTGAGATAAATGGGGATGTGCATTCACATCATTGGGTGCACCATGTGTTGCCCAACGTGTATGACCCATACCTGTGTGTGCATGAGTGTCCTTTTCACCAACGGAACCTTCCAGATCAGAGACCTTTCCACTTTTCTTATATACAAGAAAATCTTTTTTATCATTCAGGAGAGCAACTCCTGCACTGTCATAACCTCTGTATTCAAGGCGTTTTAAACCTTTTACAACAATGGGGTAGGCTTCTCTATGGCCTATGTACGCAACGATTCCACACATATTTTTTAGTGATAAAAGTAAATAAATTCAGGGTTATGCATCAAAAATACTACAATGTTTGTAGTTTCAAAATGGGAGTGCTGTCACTTTCCCTATTAAATGCATTTAACAGTGTTTTTACCTGTAAAAGCAGGTGTTCAAATTGATTAAAACTAAGTGCCTGCGCACTGTCCGAAAGTGCATGCTTCGGGTTAGGATGTACTTCAATTATAAGTCCGTCAGCACCAGCCGATGCGCTTGCCAATGCCATTGATTCAACTCTTGAAGAGGCTCCTGTGCCATGGCTTGGGTCAGCAATGATTGGTAAGTGGCTCAGCTCTTTCAGCAAAGGGATCACTCCCACATCCATCACGTTTCTGCTTTCGGGATCAAAACTTCTGATTCCACGTTCACACAGTATAACTTTTTCGTTCCCACCGCTCAGCAAATACTCTGCTGCCAGCAACCACTCTGTTACCTTGGCATGCATTCCACGCTTCAGTAATATGGGTTTATCTGTTTTGCCAAGTTCATTCAGCATATAAAAATTTTGCATATTGCGGCTACCAACCTGCAATACATCGGCATATTTATATACTTCATCCAGTAAGCTGATATCCATAATTTCGGTTACTACCCGCAAATCATATTGTTTGGCAGCTTCACTCAATAATTCCAGTCCTTTTTTACCAAGCCCCATAAACGAGTATGGTGAAGTACGGGGTTTGTATGCTCCGCCCCGGATAAATTTAATCCCCAGTTTGTGTAAGAATTCGGCCGTGGAAAAAATTTGCTCTTCGCTTTCAACAGAACAAGGACCTGCTATAATATTAAACAGGTGTGCTCCCATTGGAATACCCTGAACATCAAAACTGGTTTGTTTTTTCCATTTGCGGCTTGCAAGCTGGTAAGGTGTATCGATCTCCGTAATGTTTTCAATGATATCGAATGAGCGCAACTCAGGTTTGTTGGAAAGTTTTGGTGCCACGATAAGATGCTGATCAGCCAGATAGCGGTAATGCGGACATTCCTTTCTCAAAAAGTTGAATAAGGGTTCCAGCTCATTTTCACGATTCGGTGTTACGCTAATGATCATATCTATTTTATAACAGTATAGCTCAGTTTTAGTTTGATTTTGCCTGGCCGGGTGTCCAAAATGGCTCTGTTGGCTGCCACAGGATTATCGATTAAGGTACGCAGGTTTAATCCGTAATTTACATTGCGGTTGTTCTTTTTATATTGATTGAACCAATATTGAACCTCCCGGGTAATAGTAAACCGGTATTCTCCGTTTCCTGAATAATGACCTCCGTAATACATCAGATTAATCAGGAACTCTTCAAAAGAACCTAACAAATCAAACGGTGGCTGGGTAAATCCAAGTTCATCTGAACTGTACAAATATAAACGTTTGGGTATTTTATATACCGAAGAGTCTTTTGTTTGATCCAGGGTGACAATAACCTCAGCTCCTGTAATAGCAATGTTTTTATTTTTTGCAAAATCAAAGATATATGGAAACAGGATACGGGTTTTGAGCCCTGCCGATGGTTGTATATAACAAGTGGTTTGATGTGTTCCACCCAATAAAGGTTGTATGGAAACAGCCGGAAGATAACTATGAGAGAATGCATTTCCCTTAACCGTGGAGGTTTTGTAAATGGGAAATTCTGCTTTACGGGATCCATTGTAATAAATAACCATCATTGTGGCAGCACTCGCCATGTTCATGTAAGCAATTGCACCTTCTCCCGAAGGAAGAGTCCCTGTTTCGGGTACAATGTATAATCCCTTTAAAAAGGACCTAAAGCTTGCAGTATCCGAAAGATTTGCGGCACTTGCATTTTTAATCTTATTTATGAACGCAATATCATCGAGCTTAATCCGGATATGGGGAGCCAAACCAACAGACTGCCCATTCTCCATAACCCTGATACTATCTGCCAAATGAGTGTAATCCGATGTCCAGGACCCAATAGCCGTTGGATCTTTAGCATATACCTTATTTGAGTATAGCTTTTTTGTAAAGCGCAAATCTTCATTGAGTTCATATACCTTGATGGTTTGAACGGTTGTCAGATTTCCATAGGAGGCTGTCGGGCCACCATAAGGTAACTGCAACACAATGGAATCAATGGTTGCGGTATCTAACGTAGGAACCGGATAAGTAGGTAAATCTAGTTGTGTGGCAATTGCCGTTTTTGTAGTTCCAATCTCAGGATCGTTCATTTCTCCCAGCATGAAATAAGATAACCTATCGGTTTCAACAGAGTCATGTCGGGATGTGTAGGCTATTACCTGTGTAGTGTCCGATGATTGTATATCAAACCCTACAATGGCTCCGATAAAATCGGAACCTACGGTATCTTCATTTTTACGGCACGAAACCAATAAAAATAATCCAAGAAATAGAACGAAAAGAGGAATATTAATTCTGTCTTTGGAGCAAACTGTCATAAAGTTCAATATATGCTTCAACGTATCCTTCTTCATTTTTATGGTCCATGACAATCTTACCTTTTTGTTTTTTCATGAAACTGGTGACTTCAGGTGCGATTTCATCACTGCATTTTACAACAGCATCAGCATGCGTGATACCGCTCATATACAGCCCTGAGCAACTCGAATCACTTAATCCCGAAGTTTGTTTGTTGTCAATCGTATTTAAACTTGCCTTGCGCGCAAATTCTTTTCCTAAATTGCTTTCAAACTGATTTTCGAATACCGAATAAACAACTTTGGCATTTTTGAATACGGGCTCCGATTTGTAGATGGTTTTCATGTACAATGGAATCAAACTGGTCATCCAACCATGACAGTGAATAATATCGGGCTGCCAGCCTAATTTTTTCACTGTTTCCAAAGCGCCTTTGCAAAAGAAAATCGTTCTTTCGTCATTGTCGCCATAAAACTGGTTGTTCTCATCAGTGTACACAAACTTGCGGTGAAAATAATCCTCATTGTCAAGAAAGTAAACCTGCATCTTCGCTTCAGGCAACGATGCTACCTTGATTGTCAATGGGTTATCATTATCATCAATTGTGATATTGATACCTGATAAACGCACTACTTCATGTAATCTGTTTCTGCGTTCGTTAATACATCCGAAACGAGGCATTAAAACCCGGATTTCGTTGTCTTTTTCCTGAATGGCTTGTGGAAGTCTTCTCGCTAATTCGCCTACGCTACTAACTTGGAGGAAAGGAGTCATTTCCGAAGAAATGAACAATATTTTCTTTTTTGACATATACTTTGTGCTAAAAAAAGTATACAAAATTACGCCTTTTTCAAAGAAATGCAGTAATATTCGCCCACATTCTTTTCAGTGTTTTACATAACTATCAGATAATTAATATACTAGTTTGTTATTGTTCAAAGAAATTGCTCCGCTGAGGGCTTATCTTAACAGCCAAAGGCTGAAAGGAGATACTATTGGTTTTGTTCCAACCATGGGTGCATTGCATCAGGGACATATCGCTTTGGTTCATGAAAGCATTGCTAATCATGAAGTTACGGTGGCAAGCATTTTTGTAAATCCAACTCAGTTCAATAATCAGGAGGATCTGGTAAAATATCCACGAACAATGGAACGGGATATTGAGTTGCTGGAGGCGTCCGGATGCAGTATTTTGTTTCACCCGGAGGCTGCACAAATGTATCCGGATGGATTTGCCACCGGACATTATGAATGGGATCATATCACCGATAGCCTTGAAGGTGCTTTCCGGCCCGGGCATTTTGATGGTGTGATTACCATTGTGAAGAAACTTTTTGAAGTGGTGGAACCTCATTCAGCTTATTTCGGACAAAAAGATTTTCAGCAATGTGCCGTGATTGGCGAGATGATTAAACGGTTTGAGATGGGAGTGAACCTCCATGTTTGCCCTACACTCAGGGAAAAGGATGGATTGGCGATGAGCTCCCGCAATGTGCGTTTAAGTGATGCCGGGCGTAAGGATGCCCTGCTCATATTTGATGCACTCTCTTATATCAAACAACAACAAGAAACACAAGAAGTATCTCAATTGGTTGCCGGGGCTGAACAACTCCTCCTCAAAAGCAGCATCATGAAACCCGAATATATTGCCGTGGTGGAAAAGGACTCGCTAAAACCTGCCGATAAACTGTTGCCAAACAGGAAATATGTAGCATTAATTGCAACATGGTGTGGAAATGTGAGGTTAATTGACAATATGCTCTTAAGGGATTCGTGATAATTGTTGTTACTTTGAATTATCACATGCGCCCCAAAGAAGAATTTTTACAAGCCACAGGTCAAACTGCATTCAACAGGGATATGCACCAAAAGGTGCATCATGCCGTGGAGCAATATGAAACTAGCCTGAAGCATGGAGTGAATCAGTTTTCCAATCTGGAGTTGGCGCGCGACAGGGCTGCCTACATCCGTTGGAAGGTTATCGAGAATCTGGATAAATACCTCATTGAGTTTGAAGCAAGCATTATGCGAAGAGGAGGAAAAGTGCTCTGGGCAAACGATTCGGAAACAGCCTTACAGGAGATTGATCAGATTGTGAAAAAGCGCAATGCAAAAAGTATTGTCAAAAGCAAGACCAATATTGGAGAAGAAATAGGATTGAACGAACATTTGCGCAAAAATGGTGTTCAGTTATACGAAACGGACCTCGGAGAGTTTATTGTTGATATGGCCGGTGAAAAACCTTTTCATGGTGTTACTCCGGCCATGCATAAAAGCCGTCAGGAAATTGCAAGGTTGCTGAATGATAAGATCAGCTCATCACTCGAAGCCTCTGCAGAAGAACTGAGCAATGATGTACGCAATGAACTTCGCGATAAGTTTGTAAAAGCAGATATTGGAATCAGTGGGGCTAATTTTTTGATTGCGGATAGTGGGATGATAGCCATCACGGAAAATGAAGGCAACGCCAGGCTGGCAACGTCTTTTGTACACACGCATATTGTACTGGCCGGAATTGAACGGATTGTGCCTACGATGAATGATCTGGATCTGTTGTTGCCACTATTGGCAACATATGGAACAGGTCAGCACCTCACCGCATACAACACCATTGTGGGGCCACGAAGCAATGAAGATGTAGATGGTCCCAGAGAGTTTATTGTGATTTTAATCGACAACGGCCGTTCTAACTTACTGGCACAGCCTGATCAGCGTCAGGCATTGGCTTGTATTAAATGTGGTGCATGCAGCAATGTGTGTCCGGTGTTTCAAACAATCGGAGGGCATGCATACGGAACAGCCTATACCGGTCCGATCGGTGCTGTGATAACGCCCATCATGAAAGGGCTTGACGACTATAAACATTTAAGCAATGCCTCAACCTTGTGCGGTAAATGCACTGATATTTGCCCGGTAAAAATTGATATTCACAACCACTTGTTGCGCAACAGGCGGGATGTGGTAAACAACGGTCTGGCCAAAAATAGCGAAAAACTGATGTGGTTTAGTTGGAAAAAAATTGTGTTGGCGCGTAAAAACATGAACAAGGGAACATCCATCAAACAGTTTATGCTCAACTCGTTTTTCAAAACATCATGGGGCGAAAGAAGAGAGTTTCCAAAATTAGCTGAGCGCTCCTTTAATCAGCTATGGAGAGAACAGTTTGGGCAGAAGTAGGAATCTCTGTTGCGAAAAGATGACAACTGCGTAACACACTACAAGACGCTACATTATTTACTAGTATTAAAGCTGTAAGCATTTTCCTCAGGTTTTTGCGGCCTGGTTTTTCTTCCTTTTCCGTATGTTTTGATATCCTTAAACACATTCCAGTTGATTGCGATATAAAAAACGTTGACATCAAAATCTGCAAAGGGTTTGCTGCGCACGCCATTGATGGTTTCAGCATAATCCTTGTTAAAAAAGCCATCCAGGTAATATTTAAATTTAAGGTTAAACCCTCGGGGAAAGTTGATTCCTACAAACACCGATTGGGTGTACCAGTATACCCGGTTGGCAAACCAAACACTGGTTATATCTTTTTTATCGTCATTGATGAACAGTTTTTCCTTGTAATGAAAAGGCAATTCAAATTCATATCCACCATACAGAAACATTCCTCTTTTCAGGTTGCCAATTTTAAGTCCAACGGGAATGCCTAAATTATAGGTCCTGTGTTTTTTAAGGGTATCGGTGCCGGGTACATCATAAATAAATCCAACATTCCGAATGGCAAGGCCGTGAAAGAATCCAACGTGTTGTGAGAAGTCATAATTCTTGAGTACCTGAAAATTAAATACGGGCGACCACCGCAGGTTACTCTCTATTTGGTTGCCACCTTTTTGGATGGTGGCAAATGAGAAGATTATTTCGCCAGAAGAGGAGTGGTATATTTTTGTTTGGGCATAGGTGTTTGCACAACATAAAGCAAATGCAATCACCATAAGTGTGGTGAATCTTTTCATAATCCGAATATACGCAACGAATAGTCGTTGTGCAAAGGGCAAAAAAAATGCCGGCTGTTACACCGGCATTTTTATAAACTATGTTTTAGTAAGAGCGTCTTCTTCTGTCGCCTCCGCTACCTCCGCTACCTTCGCTTCTTCTACGCTCGCCACCACCATATGATGAACGGCTTCTTTCTCCACTTCCACCTCTATCGCCACCGCGATCACCGCCTCTGCTGTAGCCTCCGCCTGATCTTCCACCACGATCACCACCACCGTATCCGCCTCTTCCACCGCCACCGTATGATCTTCCTCCGCCTTCAGAACTACGTGTTCTTCCGCTATCATTTGCATTACCTGAAACTTCAACACGAACCTGACGGCCTTTGAATTCGCTTCCGTGCAATGACTTCATTACTTTTTCTACGTTTCCTTCATCAATGTTCACAAATGAATAAACACCCTTTACATCCACGCGGTGAATTTCCGCTGTTGCGATACCTGTAGTTGTGGTAATAAATTCTTTCAGTGTACTAATGTCTAATCCGTCTTTCTGACCGATGCTTACGAATAAGCGTGTACCTTGACTAGAACCATAAGCTCTTTCTCTCGGTGCACCACCATCACGTGAAGCTCTGTCGCCTCTGTCGGCTGATGAGCGCTCGCCAACGTTTAAGTCGGGAGCATTTAAGTATTCATCAGAGAATCGTCTCAACTCCAACGAAAGCATCTTTTTCACTAACTCTTCCTTGCTCAGTTCCATCAATGGCTCTAAACCGTCCAATACTGTTTTGTCAAAGATTGAATCTTCAATTTCACAGTTTTTGATGGTATCGGTAAAGGCAATCAATTTTTTATCACGCACTTCGGTAGCCGAAGGGATTAAAATTTTCTTGAACTGTGTTCCGATCAATTTTTCGATTTCACGTAAGCGGTATTGCTCACGCATGTTTAACAAGGTAAACGAAATACCTGTTTTACCTGCACGGGCGGTACGTCCACTACGGTGTGTGTAGTTTTCAATATCATCCGGCAAATGGTAATGTACAACGTGGGTAATACCTGTAACGTCAATACCACGCGCCGCTACGTCTGTTGCCAACAAAATTTTGATGGCATGGTGACGGAAACGGCTCATTACTTTTTCACGTTGTCCCTGGCTCAGGTCACCGTGTAAACAGTCGGCATTGTATCCATCGCGAATCAATTTATCGCTGATGTCCTGTGTTTCGTTTTTAGTTTGGCAAAATACAATACCATAAAAATGGTCGCTGGTGTAATCCAATACACGTTTTAATGCAGCTACTTTATCTTTAGCATGCACCACTGCGTATTCGTGAGTAATGTTTACGTTGGCTGTATTTTTACGACCTACGGTAATTTCTACCGGATCTTTCAAATACACATCGGCAATTTGTTTTACTTGTTTAGGCATGGTAGCACTAAACAATGCAACTCGTTTTTCAACCGGAGTAACGGATAATATTTGTTCAATATCATCTCTGAAACCCATGTTTAGCATTTCATCGGCTTCGTCCAAAACAACAAAGTTGATGTTTTGGATTTTAACGGCCTTACGGTCCATTAAATCCATCAATCGGCCGGGGGTAGCAACAATAATTTGTGCTCCGCGTCTGAGTTGGTCAATTTGTTGGGTAATGCTCGATCCGCCATAAACGGCTGCAATATTCACACCTTTAATGAATTTGCTGTAGTTTCCCAAGTCTTTGGAAATCTGGAGGCAAAGCTCACGTGTTGGACAAATAATAAGAGCTTGCGTGGTTTTGCTGTTGAAGTCAATCTTTTGCAATAGTGGCAAGCCAAATGCTGCTGTTTTACCGGTTCCGGTTTGTGCAAGGGCCAAAATGTCTCTTTCGGTCTCTAAAAATACAGGAATGGACTGTTCCTGAACTGGAGTAGGATTTGTAAAACCCATCTCCGAGATGGCGTTTAGAACGGACGTGTCTAAACCCAGTTCGTTAAATGTTATCAAAGTACTTTTTTATAAAATGA
Organism: Bacteroidota bacterium; assembly: GCA_040387195.1. Lineage (GTDB taxonomy): Bacteria > Bacteroidota > Bacteroidia > UKL13-3 > UKL13-3 > UKL13-3. The sequence continues at coordinate 49,960 of JAZKEF010000021.1, read as the reverse complement.
GCGGCAAATATATGGTAAATACTTGATTCTAACTAATACCTGTGATTTATCATATTAAACAAAAGAGGCAAACCGGTTAAGGTTTGCCTCTTGTTAAAAAAAGAATAAGTGATCGAAACTAGTTTTTCACCAGCTTGATTACAGTTGATTCTCCATCTTTTGTTACACGAACAAAGTAGATTCCTGCTTGCACAGTACTTACATTGTCCATCGAGATGGTATTCTCACCAACTGCAGTGGTTGATGATTGGCTTGTAATCACCCGTCCTTGAAGATCGGTCATTTCAATTGCAACAACACCTTCGGTTAAAGCATTAAATGATACTTCATAAGCGGTATTGTAAGGATTCGGGAATACTGAAAGGGCATTGAGACCCATAGCAGCAGCCGAAACTTTAACAATCGGAGAGTATGTATATGCACCATCAAAGTCAACTTGTTTTAAACGGTAGTACAACACTTTTGCCTTGGTAAATGCATCTACATCAACTAGGGCATAATTGTTCATCGTTTTGCTGTTACCTGCTCCTTTTACAAAGGCTCCGGTTTTGCTAAACGAACGTCCGTCAATTGATTTTTCAACTTCAAAGCCCTGGTTGTTGGTTTCAGTGGCAGTTGCCCAATTCAACATCACATCCTTGGTTTTGGCGGTTGCAGTAAACGATATCAATTTAACAGGTAACACATTTGAAGCATCAGATGCAATACCCAATTCACCGAAGACAGTTAGTCCGGTACGGGACATTACCATGGCTGAAACAGTTCCTGTAGTCGTTACTCTTATACCCGGAGCTGTCCATGGTGCAGTGTTCGTAGTACGTGAAACCAGTGCAATACCCGGCAGATTGGAAACACCTGCAATATTCTGAGCGTTAGCTGTAATAGTGTAAGTTCCACCTGTTAAGGCGTTACCAGCCATTAAGCTCCAAACGCCTTCACTGGCAACCTTGTCAAGCGACAATGCTCCATCTGTTACAGGTAAACCGGTAGTACCCGGGGTTCCGGTCATAAATGATACAGTTAATGTACCACCTGAAGTAGGAGCAGTGGTGAAGGCAACAGTTGCTGCACGGCTGTTTGTTCCCGAAATCATTGGGAATGCATAGGTAGCGGCAGTTACATTAATCCATCTGGTGAATAATCCCTGCACGGTTCCTGTTCCGGTTAACACACCGGTAGAAGTGGCAGATGACCCTAATGTAAGATTAATGTTATTGCCTGTAATAATTCTGCCTGAAGTAAGTTTCAAACTATCTTTAGCATTCACTATTACCGGAGTAGCTGCAGCCATTGTTACAATGGTAGCATTGTCAACGGTGATTGAAGCAACTGCATCTGCCGTAACGGTATTAACAGTAACTGCACCACCACCGTTAAATACGAGGCGGTCGTTTAAGTTACGTGCACTACGTGCCGGAGTCCAGTTGGCTGCAGTTGCGAATGCTGCAGGAGCAGTTTGGTTCCAAACGTATGTAGTTGGAGCAGGAGCAGGGGTGATATTGATACTGTAATCCTCAGTTTCTCCCCAATTTTCAAGTGAGCATGCGTCTACCGGAATGGCATTGTATGCACAACGAACCCTTAAACGTGTAACTCCCAATAAAGCATTCAAAGGAACAGTGATTACGCTTGAATTCATTGTGGTAGCAGCAGGAGCTGCAGCAACCTCTTCACCGGCACCAAAAAAGTCGCCATCACCATTAAAGTCAATGAAGATTTTGAATCCTTGAGCAAAAGCAGCGAATGCCTGGTAGTTGATGGTAAAGCTTCCTCCTTGCGGAATAGTTACCACCTGGTTAGGATAGTTGATGTAATTATCCAGCATACCATTACAGCCTGAAAGCAGGTTCGAAATATTTGTTGAACCTCCTGTAGTTGAAACATTTTGAATGTAGTCATCACTAGTACAGGCATTGGTATGTAAGGCAGTGTTGCAATAAGGAATCCTGATTTCACGGTTACCTGCTGGTGCAGTTACGGTAGGTGCTTGAGGTGTACCTCCGATTGTTACAGATGTAACAGCCGCGTCTACCACAGTCGCTAAGGTTGCAGTTGCAGGGATATCATAAGTAATCCAGAAATAGTTGGTTCCATTGGAAACAGGCATTGCTCCGGTAACAGTTTGTGTTGCGGCTGGTGCTGCAACAGTAGTTCCAAACTGTGTGGTGGTTGCAAATGTATTACTGGTTCCTGTATACCAAACTTTCAGGTTGGTGATGTTGCCCAATGCGGTTGTTCCTGTTGTAGCCACATCCATTGCAGTTACATTTATAGGTGAACCTGAAACTGAAGTCACAACCTGTAACCCAACAATCTGATTGTTGACACTTCCTTGTTCTACTTTTGAAGTGATATTTTGTGTTACAGTTGAACTTACATAAGTCATCGAAACATCAATTAACACATTACCTGCAGGATTGGATACCGCAGGAATTTGCCATGCAGTTAACGAGAATAAACTGTCAAATCGCGCATCAGCAGTATGTGTAAATACCGCGCTCGCAGAGATGTCGTAAGCCAGCCAATAGTTGGTGGTATCATTGTTAACCAATGTATCGGTAACCAGGAAGCTGAACTGACCTGTTGGTGAAACGATGGTTCCCAACAAGGTTGTTGTATTAAAGGTGCTACCGGTTGTACGGTACAATTTAGCAGCAGTGATATCCGAAGCCGTTGGGCTGGTATTGGTAAAACGCATATCAGTAACAGTGGCTACACCGCAACCATTTGCACGAACCGGTACACGTAAGATTTTCACATCGGTTGTTCCAGGAGCTACAATAGCGGTTTGTTGCTCTGCGGTTGTATAGTTAAATACCAATGGATTATCAGTAATGGTAATTGTGTAATCTTGACACTCTCCGCTACCAAAACCGGTACAAGCATCACCGGCACCATTAGGGCTACCTTGAGCTCTTGATCTGATACGCATTCTTACTTCGCCTAAAACAGCTGAACATGGAACTGCAATAGCGTATGTTCCTGCTGCTGAAGCGGTACCTAATTGTGTCCATTCAGATGCAGCCAATACGCCATCATCATTAAAGTCAATCCAAATAGAACCAATAGAAGCGTTATCATATGTAATGGTTAAATTGGTACTTAAACCACGTGTAAGTGAAGTTGTAGTCGCAGCCGTTTGTGGGAATAAACGATACCATGAAGTTGGAGGAGCACCAGGTGTATTATTCATGGTTCCAAACTGCACGTTGGTTACAAAGTTACCGCCCGCATGAGTAGGAACACAATAAGCCGCTCTGATCTGACGGTTACCCACAGGTGCAGTTACCGTAGGTACTTGTGCAGTACCACCAACAGTTACGGAAGTTACTTCGGCATCTATTGCGTTTGTTAATACAGCAGCAACTGAAATATCGTATGTAACCCAGAAATAGTTGGTTCCATTAACAAGTGGTTGGCTGCCTGCAATACTTTGGGTAGCAGCAGGTGTTGCAATGGTAGTACCAAACTGAGTTGTTGTAGCAAAAGAGTTGCTGCTTCCGGTATACCAAACTTTAAGGTTGGTAATATCGGTTAAGTTAGTCGTTCCAGTTGCAGCAACATCAATATTGGTTACGTTAATAGCAGAACCGATAGCTGAAGTTACTACTTGTACCCCCACAATCTGGTTGTTGCTGGAACCTTGTTCTACCTTGGTAACAATATTTTGTGTTACAGTAGAACTTACATAGGTCATCGGTGATGCAATTAACACACTGCCTGCAGGGTTTGAAACCGCAGGAACCTGCCAGTTACCCATTACAAACACACTGTCGAAACGTGCATCTGCAACATTGGATACAGTAGCACTTGCTGAGATATCATAAGCTAACCAATAGTTTGTGGTATCATTATTCACCAATGTATCGGTAACTAAAAAGCTGAACTGACCAACAGGAGATGGAACTGACGCAACCAGTTTAGTGGTATTGAAAGTGTTACCTGTTGTGCGGTATAACTTGGCCGCTGTAATATCTCCGGCTGAAGTACTAGTATTGGTAAAACGTAGGTCATTTGCTGTATTAAAACCACAACCATTGATGCGAAGCGGTACACGTAAAACAGGTCTGTCGCTTGCACCAGGTGCTACGTTTCCTGTTTGTTGCTGAGCTGTGGTGTAACTAAAGGCAGCAGGATTATCCAGGATATTTACCATGTAATCCTCAGTTTCTCCCCAGCTATAACCTCCGCATACAGGAGCCGTTGTTCCTTCTTCATACACCACACGCATTCTGGTTGCACCCAAAGATGCATTACATGGAATAACAATATTGGATGAGATAATCTGGTTCATGGTACCTGTTGCAACAGTTGATAAAAATGCAGTTTCACCCGGATCGGTGAATAAGCCATTTTGGTTATAATCGATATAAACACCAATTATTTCACCATAAAAGCCACCACAAGTTCCTTTAGTCATAGAGAAAGGAACAGATGTACCTCTCAATACGTTTGGCGCAGGAACAGATGTGGTATAGTTTGCATATAACTCAACAACGGAACCTGGTCCCGGTGCCAGTGTAGTACAGGTTGACGAGTTATTCAATGTTCCGAATGTTACATTAAAAATTTCCTCATCACCCGTATTTCCAGGAGATGAAGGACAATAAGGAGCTCTGATTTCTCTGTTTCCGGTTGGTGCTGTTACCGTTGGAATTTGCGCTGAAGCACCCACTGTTACAGAAGTAACTTCACCATCAACAACATTGGCTAATACAGCTGCTGTAGGAATGTTGTACGTAACCCAGAAATAGTTGGTTCCATTGGTAAGTGGTTGCATTCCGGCAATACTGTGAGTGGCAATTGGTGTAGCCACAGTAGCACCGAATTGGAATGTTGTATCAAATGTGCTGCTGTTGCCGGTATACCATACTTTTAAATTGGTAATGTCGGTTAAGCTGGTTGTTCCTGTAGTAGCTACATCTATATTGGTTACGTTAATGGGTGAACCAATTGCAGAGGTTACTACCTGTAAGCCAACAATCCTATTGTGGATACTTCCTGTTTCAACTTTTGAAGTTAGAGTTTGAGTTGCGGTTGAACTTACATATGTCATTGGAGCATTAATAACAACTCCTCCTGTTGGATTGGATACTGTAGGAGTATTCCAGTTGCCCAGTACAAATAGGCTATCAAACCTTGCATCGGCAGTGTTGGATAAAGTTGCACTTGCTGAAACGTCATATGCCAGCCAATAGTTGGTTGTGTCATTGTTAATTAATGTATCGGTAACCAGAAAGCTGAACTGACCAACCGGACTTGCAATAGTAGCTACAAGTGTAGTTGTATTGAAGATGCTACCGGCAGTGCGATACAACTTGGCCGAAGTAATATCGGCAGCTGTAGTGCTTGTATTGGTAAAACGCAATTCAGTTGCAGTAGATACACCACAGCCATTGATGCGAACTGGAATACGTAAGATTTGTCTGTCGGTAGTACCAGGAGCAACTGTACCTGTTTGTTGTTGTGCAGTTGTATGATTCAACACAGCAGGGTTATCAAGAATGTTGATGGTATAATCTTCTGTTTCTCCCCAACTGTATCCGCCACATGCAGGACCTGTAAATCCTTCTTCATATACTACCCGCATTCTTGTTTCGCCTAACGAGGCATTACAAGGGATCGTAATGTTTGCTGAAATAATCTGACCAAGGAATCCGGTTGCATTAGGAGTCATTAATACATTTTCTCCAGCATCGGTAAGCACACCGTTTTGGTTGAAGTCAATATAAACAGCAACCACTTCACCATAGAATCCACCACAAGTTCCTTTGGTCAAAGAGAATGGAACCGAGGTGCCTTTTAATACATTTGGTGCAGGTACGGATGTAGTATAATTTGAATATAACTCAAGAACAGAGCCGGGGCCCGGAGCCAGTGTGGTACAGGTTGATGAGTTGTTCAAAGTTCCGAATGTTACATTAAAAATCTCTTCGTCACCGGTATTTCCAGGTGAAGAAGGACAATAAGGCATTCTGATTTCGCGACTTCCGGCTGGAGTAGTAACGGTTGGAACCTGAGCGATACCTCCTACTGTAACAGATGTAACTGCGGCATCCACAACGTTTGCCAAAGTAGCTGTTGCAGGAATGTCGTAGGTAATCCAAAAGTAGTTTACACCGTTGGTCAATGACATGTTTCCTGAAATACTTTGTGTTGCAGCCGGTGTATCTACTGTTGTTCCAAACTGGTTGGTGGTAGCAAATACATTGCTGTTACCGGTTGACCATATTTTTAAACGTAGAATGTCGGTTAAGGCTGTTGTTCCAATTGTTGGAACATCAAAGTTGGTAAGGCTGATCGGAGCACCGGTTGGTGATGTTACAATTTGAACACCTACAATCTGATTGTTACTGCTGCCTTGTTCAATTTTTGAAGTAGCATTTTGTGTTACCGTTGAACTAATATAAGTCATTGGAGGCATGATCTGGAGATTGCCTGCAGGACTACCATTTGACGGAAGGTAGTAATTTCCTAAAACCTGGATGCTATCCAAACGTACATCAAGAACATTTGCAGTTACGGCTGTTGGACTTACATCATATGCAACCCAAAAATAATTAATACCTACAGGTAATGATTGTGTGCCGGTAACGGTGAACGAACCGCTTGGTGAAGCTACTGTTGTTCCAAATTGGGTGGCGGTTGAAAAAGTTGCATTGCTTCCTGTGTAATAAACATTGGCAGCAGCAATATCAAGGGCACTTGTAGATCCTGCTGTATTTAACACCATTGAACTCAATGATAATGGCAAACCGGTGCTTCCTGATACATATGTTCTGATGCGCACAACTTGTTTGTTGGTATTTCCGGCAGAAACCAATCCGGTGATTTGATCCACACCTGTTGAGTCAATGCCATAAATATCTAACTTCATATCCGCTTCATCTGCTCCGATATCCGGTGCAGTTCCTCCTCCTTGGGTTGAACCCGCAGGACCCGGACGTACATCGCCATCAATATCTACCATAACAGAGGTGGGTGCTCCACCCGATTCCAACGCAGTTTTTGCAGCAGGCTGTAAACGAAGATCTGTTGCAGAAACAAATGGAGGAATAACATTAAATGAATTGCTATCTTTTGAGGTAGCCGTTTTCCAGGCCGCTAATGTTGTTTGATTACCTGAATAATAACCTAAGCGCGATCCGGGAGCAACATAATAATTGTTACGGTCCATCGAAGATCCGGAAAAGTTAGCAGTGCTGTTTGCATAAACAGCAATGCCCTCTGCACTACTGTGGTTGTTTACAAGAATATTGTTGTTAAACTCCTTAAATGCCATTGATGATGCAATTGCTACACAATAAGAAGAGTAGATAGGATTTGGATTTAATTGCTGATTCATCACAATTGTGTTGTGGTTGAACTTTAATCCAACTACCACATTATTGATGTAAACCCCCATCGCCATCCAGTTATTTGGAGAAGATGTTTGGTAAGGATACATTTTGATATCACGGATGATATTGTTGTAAACCGACATACTGTCGTTGAAAGTTCCGTTCGAAATGAAAATACCATATGCCCCATAACCACCCGTTGATGGTTGGTTTACATCATGTATATAGTTATTGCGTATAGTGGCTCCGGCATTACCGGCTACCAGATTGATAGCCGCAATGTTTACTGAATAGCCACCGGTACCATAATCACCAACCTGAATTTCATTGCCTTCGATAACAGCAGATCCGCTGTTTACATAGGTTGCTGTATACCCGGTATAAATACCCCAAAGTCCAATATTTTGTGCAGAAGTACCACTTCCGAATTTATTGTTGCGAACCACAAGACTATCCGATACATAAGCGGCTATTCCGTAAGAGTGAAATCCATAATGGCATCTTCTGAATTCGTTGTTCTCGATGCGCATGTTATCATTATCGGCAGCACCTGTTGTTACAGATGATAAGGCAGCATTTGATACGCCATTTGAGGTAATACCAAATCCAATATTGTTTGCGGTAGCACTATTTCTGCTACCGATAATGATACAGTTTTTTACGGTTACATCACGGCAACCATTTCCTGTAGATGATGCAGAACTGAAGCGTAAGGCCGAAGTGTAAGTTGTTGTTCCTGTATTTAGTTGAAAAGTTAAATTTCGCGTGCCTGCAGTTAATGGGTCATCGCCATCAATGGTAATACTATCGGCACCGATAAATTCAAGCAATCCACGACCACCTGTAAGGGTTGATGAACTAACGGTAACATTTCCTACCGGAACGATTTTAACGCTCTGGTAAATTGCCGTACCAACACCCGAAGCCAATAATTGATTGGCTGCACTATATGCGGGTTCTGTTGTGTTGGCACTAATGGTAATGATAATCGCACCCTGATGGGTACCTGCTGTAATGGCAGCTAAAGCTGCGTTCACTGTTGTGTAAGCTGTAGGGCCTGTAGTTCCTGCAGTAGCAGTTAAACTCACTTGTGCATGAGTTTGAAAAAGTGCTGCGAACATTAAGGAGACCACAAATGCTAATTTTTTAATTGTATTTGTTGTTTTCATGAAATAAGAATTAATAAAAAAAATGAAGAAAGAGGCCTTCGAATGAGGCTATGCTATTCATTCCAAACCGTTGTATTCCATGGTATGGGAAGCAACACGAAAAAGGGTCTATGAAAACAGGCCCAGTAGATATTTACTTGCATAGGGGACTAATAATTTGGATTAAATATTAAATCCAAGTTAAAAATTAATCCTATATAAACAAATTTTTAAGAATTATTTTCTTAAAAAGGAGCAGCTTATATATGGCCAGCCGACATTTAAATACAAATACGTCTACTGGTTTTGTGACACAAACCGGAGGGTGGACTTAAGAAAAATTAAAGTTAGTATTCAGAATTTCAACTATTTAGTCGAAGGCGCCTCGAAGTTCATTTTGCCTGTTTGCATCCAACCGGATAAAGATAAACAGCAATATGGTGAAGCTTAATAATGAAGAACCGCCATAACTAAAGAATGGAAGTGGAATTCCAATAACCGGAAGCAAGCCAAGTGTCATACCAATATTAATGGCAAAATGGAAAAATAAAATAGATGCTACACAATAACCATAGATGCGGTTAAACTTTTGCCGCTGGCGTTCTGCCATTATAAGGATGCGCCATAAAAGGAGGATATAAAGAACAATAAACACAACAGATCCCACAAATCCATATTCTTCACCAATGGTACAGAAAATGAAATCGGTACTTTGCTCTGGTACAAACCGGAATTTATTTTGTGTTCCCTCGAGAAAACCTTTGCCCCATAATCCTCCGGAGCCAATGGCAATTTTGGATTGCTGCACATTGTAACCGGCACCTTTTAAATCAACTTCTTTTCCCAGCAATACATTAATACGCGACTTCTGATGCGCCTGCAGAATATTTTCAAAGGCATAACCGATACTGCTCACATATGCACATGCTATTAACGCCACTCCGGCAACTATTAATAGGTTTTGTCGGTTTCTGCGGATGATAAGCGTAAACAGGCCTGCAATAGCTGCAATAGCTATGATAAGGTATAATGAAGGTATGACCAAAGCTAGTACCCCAAGTAATGCCATAAGAAACCCGATGAACAAAAAGTATCCGGGCAGGCCTTCTCTGTATAGTACAAATATAAAGGAAGCAAAAACCAACGCACTACCGGTTTCATTTTGCATCAGGATGATAATCATCGGCAGCAAAATCATTGCACTCGAAATATATTGAACTTTCCGATTATTGAATTTGATATTAAACCCACCAAGGTATCGGGCTAATGCGAGCGAGGTTCCAAATTTAGCAAACTCGGCCGGCTGCATTCGGAAGCCTGCAATTTCAATCCATGAACTTGAGCCTTTTACGGTTGTTCCAAGTAATAATACCGCGATAAGCAGCAGAATGGTGAGCACGTATATGGGATAAGAGAATGCGTAAAAAAACTTCTCATCAACCAACAGAATCAGTAAGCCCAGAAAGGAGGCCGCAACAATCCATATTACCTGTTTACCGTAATTCATGTTGGTATCATAAATCATTGGATAGGTATCCTTATATACGGATGCATAAATGCACAACAGACCGGCAATTACAAAGGCGTAGTACAACACCAATGTTAGCCAATCAATGTTTGACGGTTTGGGTTGTTGTTGCGTTTGAATCATTTTTATGTGTTAAATTTCCTTTGAGCATACGTTCCAGTAATGCTTTGCGGGTGTCATGTTTTCCGGTGAGGTATTGTTCCATCATCAGGCTTGCAATAGGTGCAGCCCAGGTGGCGCCATATCCGGCATTTTCAACAATCACAGCAATGGCTATTTTAGGATTGTCCTTGGGTGCAAATGCAAAAAATATGGAGTGATCTTTTCCATGCGGATTTTGTGCCGTCCCCGTTTTGCCACAAATTTGAATTCCCGGAATCCGGGCAATCCGGGCTGTTCCCGCTTCCACCACATCGTGCATTCCATCAATCACTACTGGGAAATAGGCAGTATCAATTGTTGTCCAGTGTTTGATATTGTACTCGGGGTTGGGATTCTTTTTACCCTCAATCGTTTTTACAATATGAGGTGTAATATAATACCCTCTGTTGGCTACTGCAGCTGTGGCATTGGCCATTTGCAAAGGTGTAATACCCAACTCTCCCTGTCCGATTCCCAATGAAATAGTAGTAAGTGCCTGCCAGCGGTACCGGCCATATATTTTATCGTAATAATCAGATGTAGGAAGCAATCCGCCTCCCTCACCGTATAGGTCGACACCCAGTTTTTTGCCTAAGCCGAAACTGGCAATATGTTTATGGAAATTATCATAGGCATTTTCTACATGAGGATAGCGGGGATTATTAACCACACTCCGGTATACCTGGCAAAAATAGGCATTACACGATACCGCAATGGCACCACGTAGTTGCAGCGGAGAACCATGCGGATGGCACCCAACAAATAAGTAACCACCATGGCACCCATAACTGGTATTTGGGGTTAGCACACCTTCCTGTTGTCCGGTAAGCGACATCAATACCTTAAAGATAGAACCAGGAGGATAAGGGGCGGCAAGCGGCCTGTTAAATAAAGGTTTGGAGGGATCGCGTAATAATTTCATATAGTTGTTACCACGTTCGCGTCCTACAAATAAATTGGGATCATAGGTAGGACTTGCAACCAATGCCAGAATTTCTCCGGTTGAAGGTTCAATAGCCACCACACTGCCAATTTTATTCTGCAGCAATTGTTCTCCCAACGACTGTAATTGGTGATCGATACTCAATTCAATATTTTTACCTGCAACGGCAGCGGTATCAAACTGTCCTTCCTTATATCTTCCCTGGGTTCTGTTCTTGGAGTCAACAAGTACATACGTAACACCCTTTTGCCCGCGCAATATTTCTTCATATGATCGCTCTACACCGCTGATTCCGATAAAATCACCCATGCGGTAATAATCCCCCGATTTCTCAATGTCCCTGTCTGTTACCTCACCAATATAGCCCATTACGTGAGCAGCATCTGCAAACTTGTATTTACGGTCGGTGCGTACGTTCACATAAAAACCCGGAAAGTCAAACAGGTGTTCCTGGAAAGCGGCATAAGTCGGAATGTTCAGTTGTTTTTCGAAAAGTCCCGGCCGGTATGGTGCATACCCAACACTGCGCTTAATTTTTTCGAACTTGGCTATAAAGTCTTGTTTGGTAATGCCCAGCACCATACAAAACATGGCGGTGTCAAGACCTTTAACCTGTTCAGGAATTACATTTAAGTCATAAATAGCATCATTGTATACCAGCAATTCTCCTTTACGGTCGTATATTAATCCACGTGCCGGATAAATGGTTTGTTCCTGTAATACATTTTCCTGAGCTGAACGCAGGTAAGAGTCATCCAGCAATTGAAGGAATGAAAGTCGGATGACATATATGACTGCCAGCGAAACAAAGATGGCAATCAGCACATTTCGTTTAGCCAGGCTATCCATTGCTTTTTTTCGATCGGAAGAACAGTAACTGTCCGGTGATGATAAGTAACAGCGTTACCAATGTACTTACCAGTATGCGTGATAAAGTAGAAAAGAATTCCTGAAATCCGTAAATCTCCATGAAGAACAACACAAAATGATGCAGGAAAATCATCACAAACGCATAAACGGTAAACCATACAATTCCCTTTTGCGACACAGAAGGAACCATACGGCCCTCCATATCTTCCTTGGTGGTGGTAACCCGTAAATAATGAATGCGCATGTATCCCATAAAATTAGTAGCAGCTATATGTAGTCCGGGTGTGCTTGAAAAAGCATCCATTGCTGCTCCGGTAAAAAAGGAGAGGAATATAATTTGCCATGGCTTCATGGTAACAGGCAGGGTTAAAATAAAGGCAACGTAAACATACGGATTGATGTAACTGCTCAATTCAATATTGTTCACCACCAATAACTGCAAGAGTATAATGGCAATAAAGCGTAGTAAATAGGAGAGTACTTCTAGTATCACTGTTTAATGGTTGCTTCTAAGTCTTGTTGTTCTTGTTTGAGTAAATTACGAATCACATATACTGTTGATACAGATGAAAAGTCGGTATATAATTCCACTTTAATGGTGTGAAAGTTATCTCCTGCATCCAGCGAATGAGCATATATTTTTCCAATGGGAATTCCTTCCGGAAATAGCGTAGAGAAATTACTGGTAATGATTTGGTCATTGGTCATTAGTGGAACGTGTTTGTTTACATCACGCAGTGCCGCAAACTTAGGATCATCGCCATCCCACACTAATGAACCAAAGGCTCCATTTTTTTGAAGCTTTGCACTTATTTTAGAATTATTGTTCAGCAATGAAAGTACCGTGCAATAATGGTTTGATACATTCATCACAATACCCACAATGCCACTTTCGCTGATTACACCCATTTTAGGTTCAATGCCATGCAGCTTACCGCGGTTCAACGTGATGTAATTATTTCGTTTGGTTACCGAATTGCTCACCACCTGAGCCGGAATATACTCATACTGCTGTTTATAAACCGTATCATTAATCTGGGTAGTGGTAAAATTATTCTTGTAATAAGAAGTAAGCAGTTCCGATCGCAAACGAGCATTTTCAATTTGCAAACTATCATTCACCCTGCGCAGGTTAAAATAGTCGTGCGTATTGCTTACTACGGTATAAAACGAGCTGGTAACACCGGTGGTATAATTAACAAAACTTGCCTTCTGGTAATTGTTAAACCGATAAATCACAACAAATGCAGCAACTTCAAGTGATAGAAACATGAAGAACGCATAATACTTATAAATGAAGAATATGAGGTTGCGCATCGGCTAAAATTCGAATAATTAAATCCGAAATTCGAAAGAACGGGTTTTCGAATTTCGTCCCGATAACTATCGGGAGGATTTCTTAAGTCATTAAGAATTTGAAGTTCTTCAGGTTTTTGAGTGCCATACCTGTTCCGCGCACTACTGCTCTGAGCGGATCATCAGCAACATGAACGGGTAGTTTTGTTTTTTGAGAGATTCGTTTATCCAATCCGCGAAGCAATGCGCCACCTCCAGTTAAGTATAGACCTGTAGAGTAAATATCAGCTGATAGTTCCGGTGGGGTTAACTCGAGTGCACGCAATACCGCTTCTTCAATTTTGGAAATGGATTTATCTAAAGCTGCAGCGATCTCGCTGTAGGAAACAGTAATTTGTTTCGGAATACCCGTCATCAAATCGCGACCATTCACGGCAAAATCGGGTGGAGGGTTTTCCAGTTCCGTTTGCGCGGCACCTACTTCAATTTTAATTCTTTCAGCCGTACGTTCACCTACCAACAGGTTATGCTGTCTGCGCATATAGTCCAAAATATCTTCTGTAAACTCATCACCTGCCACACGAATCGACTGATCACACACAATACCGGCAAGCGCAATAACGGCAATCTCTGTTGTTCCACCACCGATATCAATAATCATATTCCCCATCGGCTCAAATACATCAATACCGATACCGATTGCGGCTGCCATGGGTTCATGGATTAAATACACTTCTTTTGCTCCGGCACGTTCTGCGCTGTCTTTTACCGCACGTTTTTCCACTTCGGTAATACCTGATGGAATACAAATTACCATGCGTTGCTGTGGTTTAATTAACCTGTTTCCTTGCTGAATCATCGCAATCATTCCACGAATCATGTGCTCGGCTGCATTAAAATCTGCAATTACTCCATCTTTCAGCGGACGAATCGTCTTAATATCTTCGTGGGCTTTCCCATGCATTTGTTGTGCCTGACTACCTACCGCAATCACGTTTCCGGTTCTACGGTTGATGGCAATAATGGATGGTTCATCCACAACCACTTGGTCCTTATGTATAATTAGCGTATTCGCTGTTCCTAAGTCGATGGCTAAATCCTGCGTGAGGAAACTAAACATTCCCATTTTTCTTCTTTCTCTTAAAGGTTAATTTACTATCTGCAAATTATAGTATAAAAATTCAAATATCCGTTCTGCTTTTTTTCGCAGCATGTGGAAGAGTTTTTACGGGTGCAAAGATAGAGATTGCGAATGGATGAAATGAAAAAATAAAAAGGAAGTTTCAGAATCACTTCCGGAAGTAATTCATTAAGGGATTTGAAAGAGCAAAAGCACAATCATTTTCCTAGTGTTTGAAATGCCTTGTTCCTGTAAAATACATAGCTATTCCGTGGTCGTTGCAATACGTAATGCTGGCATCATCCTTAATGGATCCGCCAGGTTGAATCACACTCTTGATTCCTGCGTTATCGGCTATCTCCACACAATCAGGGAAGGGGAAAAACGCATCACTGCTCATCACTGCCCCGGTTAAATCAAACTCAAAAGCCTGTGCTTTGGCAATGGCTTGTTTCAATGCATCCACACGCGATGTTTGTCCGCAACCAATTCCCAGTAGTTTACCACCTTTTGCCAATACAATCGTATTCGACTTTGTATGTTTTACAATCTTATCTGCAAACAACATATCGTTCAGGGTAGCTTCGTCAGCTGCAGTTTGGGTAACCAATGTTAAGTTTTCTTTGGTTAGAATCACTTCGTTTTTATCCTGTTCCACCACACCGTTCAATAAGCTGCGGTATTGTTTGCCACCCGGTAATTTACCATTCAACTGTAGCAATACCCGGTTCTTTTTAGACTGTAAAATCTGCAAAGCATTGCCTTCGTAACCCGGAGCAATCAATACCTCCATAAAGATCTTATCAATTTCCGTTGCTGTTGCTTCATCAATTGGTTGGTTGGAAACGATTACACCACCGAATGCCGAAATCGGATCACCCGATAAAGCATCATTCCATGCTTCGAGAATGGTTTTGCGGGAAGCCACCCCACATGGGTTGTTATGCTTGATAATGGCAACGGTAGGTTCGCTGAAGTCACCGATCAGGTTCAATGCAGCATCAATATCCAACAGGTTGTTGTATGATAACTCCTTGCCATGTTTTTGGGTAAGTATTTCGTTAAGGTTGCCATAAAAAACACCTTTCTGGTGTGGGTTTTCTCCATAACGCAAAACCTTGGATGGTTCTATACTGGCTTTAAAAGCTGTTGTTGTTTCCTTGTCAAAGTATTGGAAAATTTTACCATCATAATCCGAAGTCACATGGAAAGCTTTGGTAGCAAAAACCCTGCGCTGGTCAATTGATGTTTCACCTTGTTGGGCCAGCAACGTTTCGGCCAGTTTCGGACAATCGTTCTTATCGCAAACAATAATGGTATCGTTAAAATTTTTGGCAGCAGCACGAATCAGTGAAACACCGCCAATATCAATTTTTTCAATAATCTTCGCCTCTTCCGAAGTTGATTTTACGGTTTCTTCAAACGGATACAAATCCACCACAACAAGATCAAAAAACGGAATGTCAAATTCCTTTACTTCCTTCTGGTCCTGCTCGTTCGAACGTCTCGCCAAAATCCCTCCAAATACCTTCGGATGCAATGTTTTTACACGTCCGCCCAAAATGCTTGGGTAGCCCGTAAGATCCTCCACCGCATGTACCTTGAGGCCTAACTTTTCTATAAACTCTTGTGTTCCTCCGGTTGAGTATATGTTTACACCCAACTGGTTTAAGGCTTTTGCCAATGGCTCCAAACCGTCTTTGTAAAATACTGAAATAAGGGCATTGGCTATTTTTCTGGGTTGTTGCATGTGTTGGTGGTGGTTAAAAGTGGCGCGAAAATAGAATAACAATTTGGGATTTGAGAGTTGGGATTTGAGAAATTTTACTGATTTATGTTTTGCCATGTGTTGAGTGGTTTGGATGCGGGCCAAAAAAGCGGTATGTTGCTTTATCAAGACATCACTATGCAAAAGATTCTCAAACGTATCCTCGTTACTGTGTTTACCCTTCTTATCGTTGCAGAGCTGCTGTTGCTGGTTACCGGTAATTGGTATATCAATAAGGTGCTGGCAATGACTGTTTTGAGTGGAAAATCAGGACCGGATATTGATGAGCTTACCTTATTCCCATACCATGAGGTTGCCAACGGTCAACCGCAACCATGGCCACAATCGGTAAACTACAATAAGCGGGTAATCGATATCGGGTTTTTAGGTGAATTTGCGAAATATGAAACGGTTGGTTTTTTGGTCATCAAAAACGATAGCATACAGCATGAGCAGTATTGGGAAGGATATGATGAACATTCTGTGGTGAATTCCTTTTCGATGGCAAAAAGCATCAATGCTGTATTGATTGGAATAGCATTGAAGGAAGGTCTGATAAAGAATGTGGACGAGCCGGTGTCGAATTATTTACCGGAGTTCAGAGAAGGTGGCAAGGCAAAAATTACCCTTAAGCATTTATTGACCATGAGCAGCGGGATCGATTTTAAGGAAGACTATGCAAGTCCTTTTGCGTGGCCTGCCGAAGCATATTATGGAGATGATGTAAATGAGCTTACGCTAAAGGCTGAGGCCAGGGATACTCCCGGTCTTGTTTGGTATTATAAAGGCGGTGATTCCCAATTATTGGGAATGATCTTGAAAAAGGTAACCGGCAAAAATGTTGCGGATTACGCGAGTGAGAAATTATGGAAGCGGTTGGGAGCCGAGGATAAGGCTTACTGGAGTACGGATGAAAAAGGGATGGAAAAAGTGAGTTGCTGTTTTTACACAACCGCCCGTGATTATGCCCGTTTGGCAAAACTTCTCATGCATCAGGGAAACTGGAACGGAGATCAGATTGTTGACTCATCTTTTGTTCAGGAAGCACTTACCATCGCCTGTTTAAATGACCATGAAACACTCAAACCAATTGACAATTACGGATACCAATGCTGGATGATGAAATACAAGGAACATCCTATTTTTTACCTGAGGGGCATCCGCGGACAATATGTATTTGCCATACCAGATTTGAATATGATAGTAGTACGGTTGGGCCACAAACGGGGTGAAAAGAATGGCAATGATATGCCGGTTGATATCTATACTTATCTGGATGCAGCTTTTGCAATGAATTAAAAATTGTGTTATTTTTGAATAAAGATATTCATATGTCAACCACCGAATTAAAGCAGGAAATTATCCGGTCATTGCAGCAGGCAAGTGACATTAAGGACATGCAGCATGTGCAGGTGTTACTTGATGAGTTAAAAGCCGAACTTTATAAAGATACCATTAAGCCATTATCTGCTTTAGAGTATGAAGCCAGAATCAAGGCTGGCTTGGATAGCATTGCCAAAGGTGATATAACTTCATTTGAGGACTTTGAAAAAGAAATGGATGCATGGTGAAACACAAAGTACTCATAACCCCGGAGGCTAAGCAATCCATTAAAGCAGTTTATGATTATTACTTTTGGCGTATTTCAAGGCAAATGGCCCGAAATATTAATGACGGAATACGTAATGATATAAGGCTATTGGCCGAACAACCTTATCTCGGAAGAATTGAAAGTATTGCAAACATTGACTACTACGTGCTTGTATCTGTCAATTACAAAATTATTTACACTATACATAAACAGGCTCTTCAGGTAATCATTCTTGAAGTCTTCGACTCCCGCCAAAGTCCCGATAAACTTAATCCATAAAATTTTATAGGGGTTTGTGTATTTTCGCCACCCGATTATTGTTATTGAGTTATGTGGTATTAGGTTATTTCCAACGACAAGGAATAACTCAATAACCTAATAACAAATAACTATTCACCAAGATTTATGGCACAAAAACCAAGCATTCCAAAAGGTACGCGCGATTTCGGTCCTGCCGAAGTGCAAAAGCGCAAATACATTTTAACTACTATTGAAACGGTATTTAAAAAATACGGCTTCATGCCTATTGAAACACCGACTATGGAAAACCTTTCTACGTTGGAAGGTAAATATGGTGATGAAGGTGATAAGTTATTGTTCCGGGTGTTGAATAGCGGAAATCCCTTTGACGAATTGATTGAAGAGGATAATGAGCGTTTCAACCTGAAACAACTCAATTCACATTTACCCAATATTGAAATTAGTGTACCTGAGGATGGAAAAAGAAGCAGACTTCTCAAATCTATCTTGCGTAAGACAACAGAAAAAGGACTACGCTATGACCTTACCGTTCCTTTTGCCCGTTATGTGGTGATGAACAGAAATGAAATTACATTCCCCTTCAAACGTTATCAGATGCAACCAGTATGGAGAGCAGACAGGCCGCAGAAAGGCCGGTACCGGGAGTTTTGGCAATGCGATGCAGATGTGGTAGGAAGCGATAGTTTGTTAAATGAACTGGATCTGATTCAGATGTATGATGAAGCATTTCGTAAATTGGGAATTGAGAAGTATGAATTGAGAATGAATAACCGTAAGGTTTTGGCGGGGATTGCTGAAGTAGTGAAATCGGTTGATGCGATGAGCAGTATTGCTGTTGCGATTGATAAACTGGATAAGATTGGTGAAGAAGGTGTGCGCAAGGAGTTATCAGAGCAAGGTTTTAAGAGTGATGAACTCAACAGGTTGTTTGATATTATAACCATCAAGGGGGAAAACAAAATCATTCTCAACCAGCTCAAATCAAAATTGCAATCTTCCACAGAAGGGTTAAAAGGAATTGAAGAACTTGAGTTTATATTCAACGGAATAGAACAAATAACACAAGCAACAGATAACACAATTAACATAACGGCCGACTTCAGTCTGGCCAGAGGCTTATCTTACTACACCGGCTGTATTTTTGAAGTGGTATCTTCCGAAGGAACCCTCACATCCAGCATTGGCGGTGGCGGACGGTACGATAACCTCACAGGAATATTCGGTTTGCCAAATGTTTCGGGAGTGGGCATTTCATTCGGATTAGATCGTATTTACGATGTGATGGATGAGCTGAAGTTGTTTCCCGAAGGATTAAACGCTACCTCGACTAAAGTATTGGTTTGTGCTTTTGATGAACCTACATTGCAAACCGGAATCAGCATCACCAAACAATTGAGAGATGCCGGCATTGCATCCGAGTTGTATCCGGAGTTGCCCAAATCAAATAAGGAAAAGGAAAAGCCGATGCTCAAACCTATGAATTATGCGGATGCCTTGCAGATACCATATACGCTCATCCTAAAATCAGACGGCTCATTGGTGCTTAAAAACATGATTGAAAAAACTGAAACAACGCTGTCTATAACCGACATTATCCATCATCTAACAAAATAAAACTTCGCGCCCTCCGCGCTTCAGCGTTTAATACTATGACGACATTCGAAATAAACTCAACACTCACCCTGGCCGATATCTCTTCCATCATCAAAGAGAACAAAACAATTGTTTTATCAGCCGAAGCAAAACAACGCATAGCTGATTGCCGCGGCTACCTCGATAAAAAAATGGAGAATAAAGATGCCGTATTTTATGGCATCAATACAGGTTTTGGTTCTTTGTGTAATACCCAAATTTCGCACGATGAGTTGGAACAATTGCAGTACAATTTATTACGCTCGCATGCTTGTGGTACGGGCGATTATGTGCCCCAGGAAATAGTGAAGCTGATGTTGTTACTCAAGGTACAATCACTCAGTTACGGAAACAGTGGTGTGCAGGTGGAAACGGTGGAACGCCTAATCTACTTTTTCAATAACGATATTCTTCCGGTTGTATATGAACAGGGTTCTTTGGGCGCTTCAGGGGATTTGGCTCCGTTGGCGCATTTATGTTTACCACTATTTGGTGAGGGAAAAATCTGGAAAATGAAGGATGGAAGCTGGAAGGAGGAAGACGCTTCAACCATCAATGTTGAGCCAATCAAGCTCCAGTCGAAAGAAGGATTGGCACTCATCAACGGAACGCAGTTTATGTTATCATATGGTGTTTGGTGTGTGTTGAAGGCACAACAACTATACAACCATGCCAACCATATTGCAGCTATTTCCATCGATGCATTTGATGCTAAACTGGAACCATTCTCTCCGCAACTCCATGCAATACGTCCGCATGCCGGACAAATTGAAACGGCACAACAGATCCGTTCCCTGCTTGCAGATAGTGAAATAGCACATCGTAATAAAGTACAGGTGCAGGATCCGTATGCGTTCCGTTGTGTTCCGCAGGTACACGGTGCAAGCCGCGATACATTTAATTATGTTGCATCGGTTGTATCAACCGAAATGGTTTCGGTAACCGATAACCCAAACATTTTTACCGATGATGATTTGATTTTGTCGGGAGGGAACTTTCATGGGCAACCTCTTGCGTTGGTGCTGGATTTCTTAGCTATTGCAACGGCCGAGTTGGGCAGCATCTCAGAACGCAGAACCTATCAGCTGATTTCAGGATTGCGTGAATTGCCGGCATTCTTAACACCCAATCCGGGTTTGAATTCAGGAATGATGATTCCGCAATACACTGCTGCTTCTATTGTAAGTCAGAACAAACAACTGTGTACACCGGCTTCGGTTGATAGTATTGTAAGTAGCAACGGACAGGAAGATCATGTAAGCATGGGTGCCAATGCGGCAACAAAGTGTTTACGTGTGATGAAAAATACGGAGCGTGTATTGGCAATTGAACTGTTAAATGCTACGCAGGCATTGGAATTCAGGAGACCTATGAAGAGCTCTGAAACAGTTGAAAGCATGGTTGCAGATTACCGCAAGGTTGTTTCGTTCGTAGATAAGGATAGATTCCTACATAATGATATTGAAGCATCAATTACATTCCTGCAAACACATTAATTGACGATATCTTTTTCACACTAATGTTCAAAATAGTGGGAGGAAGAAAGACACGAAGGAGCTTCTTATGAAACGACCTTGCTTAGTGCCTCGTTTGAAAATCCCGGAAGTCTTTTTCTTTATTTCACATTCTCATTATTACCTTGGTACATGTAAAGAAAAACGTTATGAACGCAACACTTCGGAATTGGTTGTATAGTTTAAGCCTCACACCAGGTTTGGTTGTGGTATACGGAAACCTGCATGGTGGAGTATGGTCGGCTGCCAATGTATTGTATTCATTGGTAATACTAGGTTTGGTTGAAGTTGTCACTAAAAATTTTAGTTCACAGGAACATACCGGTTCAAACGATACCATTCCCAATCTCATTTTATGGCTGCATGTTCCGTTGCAAATCGCATGTATTCTTTCTTTTATGTATGGAGTCAAAAACGAAATCATAGCGGATTATCATATCTGGTATGCAGCAATGAGCATGTCGGTATACACGGGAAGCGGAGCCATAGTTGTTGCGCATGAGTTTATTCATCGCAAAGGAATACTATCACAGTGGGCCGGAAAATTCTTGTTATTCACTGCCGGCAATTTTTATTTTTTCATTGAGCATCTTCGGGTTCACCACAAATGGGTGGGTACAGGCAAGGATTCTGCTACTGCAAAACGCGGCCAGTCGGTGTATGGGTTTTTTGTAACCAGCGGATGGGGGCAAATTAAAAGTGCCTGGAAGCTGGAAACGGAACGATGCCGCAGGGAGGGAAAAGCAGCCCGGGGGGTGGCAAATTATATGGTCCGTCAGCTTTTGTATCACGTGTTATTTGATGCCATATTGCTGGTAATACTTGGTCCGCTTGCCCTTGCCGCCTGGTTTGTGCATTGCCTGCTGGCAAATTTTTTACTGGAGTATGTAAATTATATCGAACATTACGGATTGGTTAGAAGTGAAAATGAACGCGTAAATGAACTGCATAGCTGGCAAACGGATAAGTTTGTGAGTCGTTTTATTCTTGTGGATTTAAGCCGCCATGCCGATCACCATTATTATGCAGCTAAGCCTTTTCACACCTTAACCTCATACGAAAAGAGTCCGGTTCTTCCCGGAGGTTATGCCAGTTTGATCATTCCGGCTTTGTTTCCTCCGGTGTGGCGGAAAATCACCCACCCAATTTTGGACCGGATTGCTCATTTGTGAGGATATTTTCGAAATTATTGCTTTCAATTTATTGATAAACAAAGAGTTGAAAAATTAATATAATATTCACCTAAATATCATTTGTCTTTTTTCAAATTGAGAATACATTTGCAGCCGTAAATTATTTTTAATTAATCTAAATAAGAATAGACATCTATGATATTGAAAAACAGCATTTTGTACGCCTTGATGGCTTTGGCAATTGTATCTTGTAAAAAAGAAGAAGGGGACGATACCACTACACCAACTCCACAAACACTGACAGTTCCTTCATTTTATGATAGTTCGTCATACATTTCTAATATACAGCCTGTTACTTCTGTGCGCACCCAAATGGATGCTTTGGTTACAGAAATCAAAAAGGGAAGAGTTACTGCAAATACATTAACTGCTTCGGGCGTAAATACTATTTATACAACAGGAGCTGTTTCCGTACAAAGCATCACATCAGCATTTTACAATACGGAATTGACTGCTACAGGCGGATGGTTCGAAACAATAGCTACTGCATCCGGAAATACCTACCATCCCGATTCTACCAGCGTAAATGGTGGAACATTTGGCGGCTATTTGTTTGATGAAAACGGATTCGAGCCTGAGCAACTTATTGAAAAAGGATTGTTTGGAGCGGCATTAATGAACAAAGCTGCAGGTTTAATCAGTGGCAGCACTGTTACCCAACAACAAATCGACCAATCAATCTACATTTTCGGAGCTTCCCCAAGTTTTGTGAATAGTGGAACAGCGGCAAAATACGGAACTTCAGCTGATAAGTATTTTGCAAACTATACTTCAAGAAGAGATAAAAATGATGGTACAGGCTATTACACCAAAATGGCTTATAACTATATGAAATTGCAAGCAGCAGTAAAAGCCGGAAGTACATTTGATGGAGAGAGAAACAATGCTGTAGCAACCATCAAACTTTCATGGGAAAAAGCAAATGCAGGTACTGTTATTAACTATTGCTACAGTTCGTTGTCAAAACTTACTGCAACTACTATGACAGATGCTGATAAAGCTTCATCGCTTCATGCTATCAATGAGTGTATCGGTTTTGTAAAAGGATGGAAATCCCTTACAAATGGGAAATTGATCACAGATACTCAGATTGATGAGGTATATGCATTGCTTGCTCCTAATAACAAGCCATCTTTATTTATTACAGATCGCGTTAACAAGGCGAACAATTTGCAATTGGCCATCACTAAACTACAAACCATCTACGGGTTTACGGCAGGTGAATTGGAAGATTTCAAGAAAAACTGGGTTGCTGAGCAAAGCAGATAAGATTCTCACATATTCGAATTCTAAAGTTGGTTGCTTGCAACCAACTTTTTTACTTTTTATACAATGACCATAAAAGCCAGCATAAAGTTATTTCTGATATCCGTTTGTATTGGATTTGGTGCTTGTCAATCTGATGATAAAGAAGACAATCAAACACAATCCTTCGATCGTAAAGCAATGCTCCAACAGTATGCGGATGGACTGATTATCCCGGCATACAGTCAAAGTTCGTCCAAAGCAGAAGTGTTACGGTTAAAGGTGGCAGCTTTTATAGCCAACCCCGGCATCATCCAGCTGGAAGAAGCACGTACTGCATGGAAACAGATGGCATTTATCTGGCAACATGCCAGTGGATTTAATTTTGGTCCGGCTGCCGAAGCGGGCTTGAAAAAATCATTGAATGAAGAAATAGCAACATTCCCTGCATCGAAAACCAAAATTGAGCAATACATAAACGCAGCGGATACCTCTTTTAGCAATTTCGATCGGGATTCGAGGGGAATATATGCAATCGATTTTTTACTGTTTGAAACAGGTATTACGGATCAGGCATTAATCGAAAAGTATAACCATCAGATTTGGCGAAAACATTACCTCATGGCCTGCACCAATACAGTTGCTGCAGGTCTGCAATCGGTGAGTATGCAATGGACAGCATACAGGGAATCTTTTATTGCAAATAACGGAACAGATATCGGGAGTTCCGTTTCTTACTTTTACAATGAGTTTCTCAAAAGTTATGAAGGGCTCAAAAATTACAAATTCGGAATACCTCTCGGCCGCAGACCGGGTCAAACGACAGTATTACCTGAAAATGTTGAAGCATATCACAGCGGATATTCTACCGATCTGGCTAAAGAACAATGGAACTGTATGCAACAGATTTGGGAAGGCATTGCGCTTGATGGAACCAATGGAACAGGGTTTAAAGAATATCTTCAAAGCGTAGAAGGTGGTGAGGACTTAATTACCCTTACCCGGCAACAAACATCCAATACCCAACAATCATTTAATGCATTACCGGCTGGTAAACTTTCTGATGTTATAACCCAGCAGTTTGATAAAGCCGATGCCGTACATACCGAGCTGCAAAAACTAACCCGTTTTTACAAGAGTGATTTATCAAGCCTTCTGGGAATTACAATCACATTTAATAGTGGAGATGGTGATTGATGAAAGGATGGATTCAACACGCATGGTTCAAACAAATTGATATAGCTCCACTGGTTTCCTTCAGGATACTTTTTGGAGCAGCAACTTTTATCAGTACCCTGCGTTTTTGTCTGTCGGGTTGGATTGGCGAACATTTCATCCATACCCATGTCCAGTTTAAATATTTTGGGTTTGAATGGCTACCCTTGTTGTCACAGCAATGGATATACCTTATTCATATTCTGATGCTCCTTGCCTCTTTGGGAATCCTATTTGGAGCCTTCTACAGGTGGAGTGCCATTATCTTTTTTGTCCTTTTCACTTACTGCGAACTGGTGGATATCACCTACTACCTCAATCATTATTATTTTGTAAGCCTGGTGAGTTTGATGATGTGCATTGTTCCTGCCAATGCAGCATACTCGGTTGATGTGTGGCGCAAACCGTCACTTGGTCAAACATTGGTTCCGGCATGGAGCATCAACATTTTCAGAGCTCAGCTGATCGTTGTTTATTTTTTTGCGGGCATTGCCAAAATAAATTACGATTGGCTTATCCGTGCATTGCCACTAAAAATCTGGCTTCCGGCAAACGATACCCTGCCGGTTATCGGATGGCTGTTTCAGTATGATGCAACAGCTTATGTATTTAGTTGGGCAGGAATGCTGTTTGATATTTCGGTCGGATATTTTTTATGTAAAAAAGAAACCCGTTTATGGGCATGGCTGGTAGTAGTGTTCTTTCATTTGATTACCGGGTGGATGTTTCAGATTGGGGTGTTTCCCATGGTAATGATTGTGAGCACGCTTATTTTTTTCGGCAATACCTTTCACCACCGGTTGTTACGATTCTTTCAACGGATTATCCGGATGAAACAAGTTGAAGTATCTGAGCAAAATCATACACCCTATTATCAAAAACCCTTGGTAAAAGCAGCATTGACGGCTTTTTTTGCAACATGGTTCACTTTTCAGGTTTTGTTTCCGTTAAGATACGTATTGTATCCCGGAAATTTATACTGGACGGAAGAAGGGTACCGGTTTAGCTGGAGGGTGATGCTGATGGAAAAAGCAGGAACGGCAACGTTTTATGTAACCGATGCAACAACCGGAAAAGAAGGGGTTGTTGACAATGCACAATTCTTGAATCCGCATCAGGAAAAACAACTGTCGTTTCAGCCTGATTTGATCCTACAGTATGCTCAATTTCTTAAAACATATTATGAAGAGAGAGGTGCTGTGGTAAGTAAGGTGAGGGCCGAAGTATATGTTACCCTAAATGCAAGACCGAGCCGGTTATTGATAAGTGACCAACAAAATTTGCTTGAGCTAACAGACTCATGGCAACATAAAAACTGGATTATACCTTTTGAAACGGAATAGCTTTTTTCTGATATGTTTAGTGTGTGCCTTCAATGTATTGGCGCAACAAACCGCTGTGGTGCATGGAAGAATTATAGCACACACATCGGGTAAATCTATTGAAGGAGCTTTGGTTTCTATCCGTAAGCTTAACAAGCAGGTTACTACCGAAAAAAATGGCAAGTACCGCATCTCCGGTATCCCATATGGTTTGTATGAGATCGAGTTTTTTGCCGATGGTTTGCAAAAGCAGACACAACAAATAACGGTCAACCAGTCACACATATCACTCGATGTGAAACTTGAACCTCTGTCTGGTAAATTACAGGAGGTGAAAATAACATCCGATAAAAAAGAAGGAAATGGTATTAAACGGATGAACAGTGTGGAGGGATTTGGTATCTATGAATCCAAAAAATCGGAAGTGATTATCCTCAAGGATATGAGTGCAAATCTGGCTACCAATAATGCCCGCCAGATATTCGGCAAAGTGCCGGGACTTAATATTTGGGAAAGCGATCAGGCGGGTTTGCAATTGGGAGTAGGAGGCAGGGGATTAAGTCCTAACCGCACATCTAACTTTAATACAAGACAGAACGGATATGATATCAGTGCTGATGCATTGGGATATCCGGAAAGTTATTATACCCCACCTGTGGAAGCTTTGGAACGTATAGAAGTAGTGAGAGGGGCAGCCAGTTTACAATACGGAACACAGTTTGGTGGAATGCTCAACTTCGGGTTTAAAAAAGGTCCTTCCGATAAAAAGCTGGAAGTTGTTTCACGACAAACGTTCGGGTCTTTCGGATTTTTTGGATCGTTCAATAGCTTAGGAGGAACGGTAGGTAAGGGTCGTTTAAACTATTATACTTTTTTTAACCATAAACAAGGTGATGGCTGGCGGCCTAATTCAGGTTTCGAGGTAAATACTGTTTATGGTTCGGTGAGGTATGATGTAACCGAAAAGCTGGCACTTAATGCCGATTACACCTTTATGAGTTACAACGCGCAACAGCCGGGAGGGATGACGGATGCCCAGTTTGCTGGCGATCCCAGAAGGTCGTTTCGCAACAGGAACTGGTTTAAGGTGAATTGGAACTTATTTGCACTCACTGCTGATTACCGGTTTACTCCATTCACCAAATTAAATATCAGGAATTTTGGATTGGTTTCTCAACGGTTTGCATTAGGCAATCTGGAACGGATTAATGTTGCCGATCTGGGTGGACCACGAACATTGATCCGGGGTGATTTTGCCAATATTGGAAACGAAACCCGCTTGTTACATCAGTACCGTTTGTGGAGTCGCGATCATACATTGTTGGTGGGAGGCAGGTTTTATTATGGTACAAATCAATCCATCCAGGGTGATGCAAGCAGTGGCAGCGATGCTGAGTATGCACTCACAAATCCTGAAGATCCTGAAGGTTCTGATTATACTTTTAGCAACCAGAACATCGCTGCGTTTGCGGAGAATATTTTTCGGATCAGTAAAAAAATAACCATCACACCGGGCGTCCGCTTTGAGTACATCAATACCGCGTCCGATGGCCATTATAAATTGCTTACCAAAGATTTTGCAGGAAATGTAATTGTAGATTCAAATATTTACGGCAACGAACAACATGCACGATCTTTTTTCATTGGAGGAATTGGGATGAGTTTTAAGCTCAATCAATATGTAGAGTGTTACGGCAATATTTCGCAAAACTACCGTGCTGTCAATTTTAATGATATCCGTATTGTTAATCCCAACAGCAAGGTGGATCCGAATATGAAAGATGAAAGTGGATATAGTGCAGATGCCGGAGTAAGAGGTAACTATAGAGATTTTTTAAATTACGATATAACCGTATTTTTAGTGTCCTACAATAACCGAATAGGCCAGACATTAAAAGCCGATCAGCCGCCATTATATCAGGATTACCGTTACCGCACCAATATTGCTGATTCGCGTAACCTGGGCATTGAGTGTTTTTCCGAAGCCGATATGTGGCGTGTTGTTGCGCGTAAAGAATCCAAAAACAGCTTGTTGTTATTTGCCAATATTGCATTCGTTGATGCACGGTATATTGATGCTGCAGATAAGGCGATTGAGAACAATAAAGTAGAAATGGCTCCTCCGTTAATGATGCGCGGAGGAATTACCTATAAACGTGCAGGATTCAGAAGTACCTTACAGGGAAGTTATGTTACCGAACATTATACCGATGCCACTAATGCAGTGCGTGTGGCAGGAGCAGTAAACGGAATCATTCCTACTTACCGTGTAATGGACTTTTCTACAGGATATACCTATAAATGGGTAACGATTGAAGCGAGTTGCAACAACCTGTTGAATGCTATGTATTATACGCGGAGAGCAGATTCGTATCCGGGTCCCGGAATCATTCCCAGTGATGGAAGGAGCTTCTATCTTACATTGGCTGTTAAGATTTAACCAATTCAATGAATAGCTCCCTGCCCGCTCGGGGAGCAGCCGATGTAAGGCATGGCTCCATCTTTACAGAATGAAACACGGGGTTGAAATAGGTTTCATACTCCGTTCGGTCTCCCCCAAACGGTGGACCACCTTCAAATTCACAGTTAAAAAGAATCCCGGCCACTTTACCACCCGGAGCCAGAAGCCGGTAACAATGATCCGCATATTTTTGACGAAGGGAGGGGTTGATAGCACAAAAAAATGTTTGTTCCAATATCAGATCATATTCGCCACGGTGTGCAAAAAAGTCCCCGCAAATGGCTTTGAAATACCCGGTGGCTATTGCCTTTTCAAACGATTGTGTTAAAACATCGATCAGTGAAGGTGCAATATCAATTACCGTTACATTTGTAAACCCACGATCAATTAAATAGTGTGCCTCATATGCATTGCCACAACCAGGGATGAGGATTCGCAGGCCTTTATCCGTTAACGAGTCGATGTATTGTTTCAGAGGAGGGGACACCATACCAAGGTCCCAGCCGGTTTGTTGTTGTTGCCAGCGGTTTTCCCAGTAGTGTTTATCCGTGTTTCCCATTTTGTGAATTTAATGTGTAATCCTTTCCGAAAAATGCCCTAATCTTGCGGCAAATTAATATTTAATACCATGAAATTCTTTTTAGATACTGCAAACCTTGCTCAGATTCGTGAAGCCAATGATTTAGGAATTCTGGATGGTGTAACAACCAATCCGTCATTAATGGCGAAAGAAGGAATCAAAGGTCAGGATAATGTGATGAAACATTACAAAACCATCTGTGAAATTGTGAAAGGCGATGTAAGTGCTGAAGTAATTTCAACCGACTTCGAAGGAATGATTCGTGAGGGTGAAAACCTTGCAGCGCTTGATGAAAACATTGTAGTAAAAATACCGATGATTAAAGATGGTGTGAAAGCAATTAAACACCTTACCTCTATGGGTATTAAAACCAACTGTACCTTGGTGTTTTCGGCAGGTCAGGCATTGCTGGCTGCAAAGGCCGGAGCTACCTATGTCTCTCCTTTCATCGGACGTTTGGATGATATTTCACAAGACGGGATGGTGTTAATTGCAGAGATTGCACAGATATACGGAGTACAGGGTTTCCAAACGCAGATCCTTGCTGCTTCCATCCGCAATCCATTGCATATTATCAAATCGGCACAAATGGGAGCACAGGTTGCTACGTGCGGATTGGATACCATTTTACAGTTATTGAAACATCCACTTACCGATAGCGGACTGGAGAAATTCTTAGCCGATCACGCTAAAGCAAACGCATAAGTAAAAGCCTCCTGTTTCAAACCGGGAGGCTTTTTTGTTTATCTCCTATTTCCTATTTTCACCAAGCTATGAGCAACACCAAAAAAATCACCGTTTTTATTGTTGACGATCATCAGATGTTGATTGATGGTATTCGTGCATTGTTAAGCAATGAACCCGATTTTGAAATTACCGGGGATGCACTTCGTTCGGTGGATGCATTGGAAAAACTGAGAAAGAAAAAGGTTGATGTGATCATTACCGATATCAATATGCCGGATATGAACGGAATTGAATTTTCACGCGCCATTCGGCTTACTCATCCCAATCAAAAAATTTTGGCACTCTCCATGTTTAGTGAAAAATCAACCATTACCGATATGATGGATGCAGGTGTTAGCGGTTATATTTTAAAAAATACAGGTAAACAGGAACTCATTACGGCACTCAAAACAATTGCCTCAGGCGATACATTTATGAGCAAGGATGTGACAGAGGAACTCAAAAAAACAGATGAGCTTGTCGACAGACGTTATATTCTCACTGTACGGGAGCGCGAAATCATTACCTACATCGCCAAAGGAATGTCGCATACCCAAATAGGCGAAAAACTGTTTATCAGTCCCCGCACCGTGGATACCCACCGAACCAATCTGATGAAAAAGCTTGAAGTGAACAGCATTGCCGAACTCATTAAGTTGGCTATTCAGCTGAAGCTGATAGATTAGGGAGTATGCAAGGGAGAAATCAGGCAATAAGCAAACCGTCAGTTAAGATATTCAATTGCCTACTGCCTGCTAAAGTTTTGCCTACTACTTTCACCGTCTTTTTCCTATCATTGCAGCACAAAATTTAACCATCTACACGGATGCAATTCAACAAGAAATTTTACAGCAACGAGCAGTTACTTGCCTTATACAAAGGGATGTTAAAACCCCGTATGATTGAAGAAAAAATGTTGATTTTACTTCGTCAGGGACAGGTGAGCAAGTGGTTTTCGGGTATGGGGCAGGAAGCCATCAGTGTGGGTGCTACCATGGCGTTGGATAAGGATGAATACATTTTACCACTCCACCGTAACCTCGGAGTATGGACCTGCAGGGAAATGCCTTTTGCCAAATTATTCTCGCAATGGCAGGGTAAACTCAACGGGTATTCAAAAGGCCGCGAACGTTCGTTTCACTTTGGAACCAATGAACACCATATTGTTGGAATGATTTCCCATTTGGGTGCGATGCTCGGTGTGGCTGATGGAATTGCATTGTCGCATAAAATCCGTAAAGAAGAAAAGATAGCAGTTGTATTCAGCGGAGATGGCGGTGCAAGTGAAGGTGATTTTCATGAGGCATTAAACACTGCTGCCGTATGGGAACTACCGGTTATTTTTCTGGTTGAAAACAATGGGTATGGCTTGTCGACACCCAGCAACGAACAATTCCGCTGCAAAAATTTTATTGATAAAGGAATCGGATACGGCATGCAGGCCATTAAAATTGATGGCAACAATATTCTTGAAGTATACGATACGGTAAGAAACCTCGCCATCAGCATGCGTACCAATCCGCGGCCGGTATTGCTGGAATGCATTACGTTCAGGATGCGCGGACACGAAGAAGCTTCAGGAACCAAATATGTACCACAGGAATTGTTTGACGAGTGGGGTAAAAAAGACCCGATCACTAACTACGAATCTTTCCTTAAGGAACAGAATGTCCTTACCGATGAAATGATTGCGGGTTACCGCGCAGAGTATAAAAAAGAAATAGATGAGGGAGTGGAAACCGTGCAGTCAGAAGCTGATATTACACCCGATACAACCCTGGAATTAGCGGATGTGTATGCTCCTGTAGAGATACCTGAATCATCATCATTCGGTACATTGCAACATGTTACAGTAAAACCTGCAAGCGATAAAATGTCGAAAAAGCGGCTGGTAGATGCTATCAGTGACGGGCTTCGACAAAGTATGGAGCAACATGATAACCTCGTGTTGATGGGGCAGGATATCGGAGCGTATGGAGGTGTATTTAAAATCACACAAGGATTCATCGATCAGTTTGGCAAAGACAGGGTACGCAATACACCTTTGTGCGAAAGTGCCATTCTGGGTGCCGGCTACGGATTATCCGTTAAGGGAATGAAGGCCATGGTGGAAATGCAGTTTGCCGATTTTGTGAGTGTAGGATTCAACCAAATTGTAAATAACCTGGCTAAGAGTTATTACCGCTGGGGGCAAAATGCCGATGTGGTGGTAAGGATGCCAACCGGTGCAGGTGTTGGGGCAGGACCGTTTCACTCGCAAAGTAATGAAGCCTGGTTTTTTCATGTACCGGGGCTTAAAGTTGTGTATCCAAGTACTCCGGCTGATGCCAAAGGATTGCTGGCATCTTCGTTCTCTGATCCGAATCCGGTGATGTTTTTTGAGCATAAGGCATTGTACCGCGCAGTCGATCTGGAGGAGGAAGTATATGATGATTATTATGAAATTGCACTTGGCAAGGCGCGTATGGTGAAAGAAGGAAATGAAGTGAGCATCATTACTTACGGAGCCGGAGTTCACTGGGCTTCCAAACATTGCAACGAAGCCGGAATTGATGCTGATATTATTGACCTGAGAACATTGTTGCCATGGGATAAAGAAGCGGTTGAAGCAAGTGTTCGCAAAACCGGAAAAGCTTTTATTCTTCATGAGGATACATTAACCGGAGGCATAGGTGCCGAAATTGCCGCACATATTTCGCAGCATTGTTTCAAACACCTGGATGCACCAGTTATGCGCAGTGGCAGTCTTGATTCACCTGTTCCGTTTAATGTTGCGCTGGAACAAAATTTTTTACCAAAGGAACGTTTCAAGCAAGAGTTGGCAGACTTACTGAACTTCTAGCCCGCAGGCATTTCAGGCATAAAAAATCCCGTGAAGTATGATGCTCCACGGGATTTTTTTATGAATGTTCAGTATGATTATTCCGCTTTGGTAAACTGTTTAGTATATAATTTACCGTTCTCGGTAAAACGCAGGAAGTAAACACCGTTTTGCAAATCACCAATATTGGTTTGGGAATTCATTCCGGAGTGAACAAATGATTTTACACGTGTTCCCAGAATATTGTAGATATCAACTGTAACATCATCTTTCGATGGAAATTTAAGGTTCAGCTGGTCTTTAACAGGATTAGGAAAAGAGGCCACTGTTTTGGTTTTAGTCAATTCGGTAATAGCAGTAAGCCAACTGTTCACATTGATAAAAAGGGTATCAGCGTTAGCCGGATTGGTTTTGCAGGCAATTCTAACTTTGGCTGTTCCCGTTCCACTAACATTTTTAAAGTAATAATCAGCCTTCATAAAACCCGATTCACCTTTGCGCAATTTAAAGTCAAAGTTCTCACCTTGTTTGGCATCAGTACGGCAATACGCAGGATCACAAAAGTCCAATTGCCAGGTGTTGGGTTGATTCAATTCAATAACAGTCCAGGTGAAGATACTATCTCCGGCATCGGAAGCATTGTTGGTAATTTTCGACTGGCTTTCAATATTGTAATTGCCATGTATATCTTCTGCATTCGGAGCTCCCTGATTAATTACCCTTGGGGCAAGGGAAACGGTTTGAGCAGAAACTGCCGTGAAGGCAACCAATCCGATAAGGATATAAATGTATTTTTTCATTTGAGGAGAATATTATGAAGCAAAAGTACAAATTTTCGGTTATACAGCCCGATAGTATGACATTTATCATATAAAAAACGACTCCTTAAGCGTGTTTTAATCTCAACCCATTGTTTTTGTGCAACCAATTTCATAAATATGCATTCTAGTTATTCAGTTAAGAACAATTTAACACTAACCAAATACAATTAACCAAATGAAAAAATCATTACTAACATTGGCTATTGCCACAGTAAGTAGTATCGGAGCATTTGCTCAGGGATATTACTTCTTGAAAACAAAAGGTACTGTAGCACCTTACACAATGAACCCTACTACAGCTACTGCTGTAATTACGGGTACTTCAACTGCCCAAACTGGGGTATTGTCGGCTACCCAGACTTTTCCATTTACAAATTGGAATTTCTACGGACAACCGGTTACCGGATTCAAGGTAAGTTCAAGCGGATACTTAACCTTTAATACTTCAATGATGGCGGATGAAAGTAACAATATTGCTCTTCCTTCAGCCACCGCACCACGTGCAGCCATTTTTGCGTTTTGGGATAATTTGAGAATCCAATCGTTGGTTCAAAGTGGAAATACATTCCCTTCAGATGTTAGAACCTTCACTTATGGTACTGCTCCTAACCAGGTATTTGTAGTACAATGGAGATTGGTTCAAACAAATGATGCTACCAACGCTACCAACGTAACATATTTTGCTATCCGTTTCTACGAAGCAGGAAATTTTGATATCGTACACAACTACGGTTTCGGAAACTTTGCTGCTACAACAGGTGTTCAGGATCTTTTGGGAACAGACGGAACAATGGTATCAGGAAGTCCTACCATGAATTTCGGTGGTGCAGCCGGATCATATGATGCAACTGCAAGTACTGTTTATTCATTTAAATATGGTACACAACCTGCATATGATTTGAAATTGACAAATGTTGATATCGAAAAATTCCTTTCAGCCGGAAGCAATACAAATGTAGGATTCGGTTTCATTAACAATGGTGGTGCTACCGTAACTAGCTTCCGTGTTAACTATTCAGTTGATGGTGGTGCAGCAGTATCTCAAAATGTTACCGGTGTATCTGTATTGGGTAGTGGTGTTGGAACATATGCTTTCTCTCACTCAACTCCTTACAATGCCACTACCGCTGGTAAAAAAACATTCAAAGTTTGGGTTGATAACATTAACGGAACCAACGCAGATTTGAACCACAGTGATGATACTTTAACAAAAGTAGCTACTGTTGTAAGTTCTACGGTAAAACGTAAGTCATTGCAAGAAACATTTACTTCATCTACATGTCCTCCATGCTTACCGGGTAATAAAGCGCTGCAAGCAGTATTACAACAACGTATGGGTGGATTTACGGTAATTAAGTATCAGTACTCATTCCCAGGAACAGGCGATCCTTACTTTACTTTGGAAGGTCAGTCGCGTGGTACTTATTATGGTGGAATCAACTCTGTACCTAGATTGCAGGTTGATGGTAAATGGAACAACAATCCTAACAGCTATGATGTAAACTTATTTGACGGATTTTATGCTAAGCCTTCAGTTGTGAGCATTACAGCTAATCAAACAATTGTAGGTAATACAATTACCATCAACGCAAAAGTAAAACCGGTTTCATCTTTACCAGGTAACTACAAAATCCACTTTGCAGTATTGGAAAAAACAACCAGCCGCAATGTAAAATCGAATAACGAAACTGAGTTTAATTGGGTAATGAAAAAAATGTTACCGGATGCAAACGGATCAGATATCAGTTTCTCAAGCGATGCTGAGCAATCAATCTCTAAAACCTATACTTTCCCGGGCGGATTCAGACTTCCAACA
Organism: Bacteroidota bacterium; assembly: GCA_040387195.1. GTDB lineage: Bacteria > Bacteroidota > Bacteroidia > UKL13-3 > UKL13-3 > UKL13-3. Next base: position 14,608 of record JAZKEF010000021.1, on the reverse strand, counting down.
AGTGCTGTAACCGGTTCAGGTGGATACAATGGAATTAACCTTGCTACTGAAAATACAGTAGAAGAAATGAATGACTTGATCGGTGTTATATTTGTTCAGGATGAAAGCGATAAAGAAGTATTGCAATCAGAGTGGAGTGGTAACATGGAATGGGATTACTATGCCGGAACTAAAGAAACTGAAGTAGGAGCTACAGGTGTTACGATCTACCCTAACCCTGCACAAACTACTTTCACTATCAACGCTGCTAACGTAGAAGGTTTAGCTTCAGTAAGAATAGTGGATATTACAGGTAAAGAAGTAATGACAGCTAACGCTAAAGGCGGTATGGAAACTGCTTTGGATGTATCAGCATTGTACAACGGAATTTACTTCGTACACATCACTGTTAACGGAACAACTGCTGTTCAAAAATTGACGATCAGCAAATAATTCTGATCAATACATTATAAAAATCCCCGGCTGTACTTTTACAGTCGGGGATTTTTTGTTCTTGATGTTTACACAAAACACAGCTACTGTGTATACAGAGTGTTAAGGGTAGGTAGAACAACATCAATAAGAATAACGACTCTCGCCTTAATGTACTCAAAAATGAAAACTCACTGCAAAAAGCACCCATTCAATGTTGAAAAATGAATGAGCACAATATACAGCCTATTAACAAGCGCTAACTCGCTATGAATAGCTGCGATTCATTAAAATCTACAATAGCTTGTATTGAAATGCAATAGAAATGCGATAAGACAAGGAGCCTGTCGACATCTACTCTGGACTTTCCGTTTTCAATGTTGGCGTATTGCTTTTCTGAAATAAATAATTGTTCTGCGACTTGCTTTCTGCTATAGCCTTTGAGCAAGCGGATTTTTTTGAGGTTGGAGTTTATAGAGTTCATAGGTTTTTATTTATGTAAAGTACCGAAATATTTCTAAAAGATGCAATTTTTTATATGTAGGAGAAGAAAAATTTCCAAACCCGAAATATTTGTACCTTGATGAGTTGATGGTTCGCGATCTAAATTTGATTACACTTAAAAACAAATCAAATGATGAAAAAGCTACTCTTAATTTTAATGCTAACATTGACCGGGTCAATGTTTGCTTCTGCTCAATCAGAGCCGCCATGTCCAACGTATAACTTGTTGCATTGTCAAGATGTAGCATGGTTTGTTCAAATGAAGAATTTTCCATCTCCATTACCACCTAACTTTGAATGTCCGATTGAAATCTGTATTCATTACGAAGCAAGATGTGGGGAGAGGATATGTGAGGGAGATATGCTATGTTCGACTATCACAATAGGAAGTAGTGGTACTATTTGCTATCCTGTACTCAATGGAAGTACCGATTGTACATTGACTCCAATAGTAACTATCAGGAATACAAATACAGGCGAAACAACCACAGCAGGGACCTTGGCTGCCACTAACTTTTTGGCATGGTTAGGCGGTGCACAAGTTTCGGGTTATGGTTTAGGTCATTTTACTCTAGACTGTGATGGTGGAGGAACTAGTTATACTCTTGGCTTCGGATATGATCAAAATGGAAATCCTTCAATGATATTTATTGAGCAATAGTTAGAATAGATAGACACGATTCATGTTGAAAAGTCCCGCACTTCATGCGCGGGACTTTTTTTATGCACTTTTTAAAGAAAAGCACCTTGCTGTTTTTTAAAGTGTTCTTAATATTTCATCACCAGTCATGTTATTTACATCATGCATGGCGTTTTTTACGCGAACGATGACGTTATTTTCATCATGCATGACGTTATTTACATCATGCATAGCGTTTTTTACGCGAACGATTATGTTACTTTCATCATCCTTGACGTCTTTTACGTGAACGATGACGTTATTTACGTGATGCATGGCGTTTTTTACGTCAGTGATGACGCTATTCTAAATGTATTTGGCTGGTTAAATGGACTCTTTAAGTAAGGACATCTTCGGGTGCATTAATGGTTTTTGTTGATGAAGTACGCGGGTTTATTGCTCATCACCCTGCAATCGCACCCATGGCTTCGGCTCCGCTCAGCCAACGGTTGCGGTAATTAAACCAGGAATGACCTTTGCTGATTGAAGTTTACAACTTCAATCATTTTACGAAAGCAAGTCTGTGACTTGCAAATGGTTTTTAAATGAAAGGAATGTCTTTACGTCCGCAGGTTGAGCGGCCCGATAGCTGTTGGACGAAACAACTGGTGTCCAATATTCCCCCGCAGTTACCTTCGGCCATTCCACTTCGTGGAGCTCAGGCAACTTATCCCTCGTGCATGTTTGGTGAATCCATCCCAACCCGCAATAAACAACCCGTAACCCGCAACCATTCCCCGCCCGCAGTTACCTTCGGCCATTCCACTTCGTGGAGCTCAGGCAACTCTTCCCAACCCGCAATTAACAACTCGCAATAAACAACCCGCAATAAACAACCCGTAACCCGCAACCATTCTCCGCCCGCAGTTACCTTCGGCCATTCCACTTCGTGGAGCTCAGGCAACTCTTCCCAACCCGCAATTAACAACCCGTAATAAACAACCCGCAATAAACAACCCATAACCCGCAACCATTCCCCGCATAAAAAAAGCACCTACCATTGCTGATAAGTGCTCTTAATATGAGAGAGGTTAGGAATTACTTCTTAACGATTTTTTGAGTGAAGGTTTCGCCATTGTAGCTTACGCGTACAAAGTAGATTCCATCAGGCATGTCGGATGTATTTATATTGATGGTGTTTGCACCTGCAAGTAATTGTTCGGTTGAGGTATGGTGTGTTTTTCCGATCATATCCATAATGATAACGGTAGCTGAAGCAGCTACAGTAGCATTTACGGTGATGTTTACGTCACTGCTGAAAGGATTAGGAAGTGTAGCTCCGATTCCTGCTTTAGTGGTAGCATTATTTACCGAAACAGTTCTGGAGTATTCAGATTTTCCGTCAAAGTCAACTTGTTTCAAACGGTAGTAGGTAGTTCTGCTTGTTGTTGCTTCTCTGTCGGTAAAGCTGTAGTTTACCGTTCGGCTGCTGTTTCCGGTTCCTTTCACACGTCCGATAGCTTCAAAGTTTCTGCCATCTGTACTGCGTTGTACTTCAAAGTGACTGTTGTTGGTTTCGCTTGCTGTTGACCATCTTAATGCAGAAGCATCAGCAGTTTTAGTTGCAGTGAATGCTGACCATTTAACGGGTACCGGAGCATTTGCCCATGTGAGACCAACTCTTATCTCGTCTACTTTCATACTAGCTGTTCCTGTGCCTCCCTGACGCATGCAAATTGACCTGACTCTTGGTAAATCGGAAGTAGCATCATTATTTGCGATTGTCGGAATGGATGGTTCTGTTGCAGGTACTCCACTTGAAAATGTATATAAATACACAGAATCGTCAGTAGCAGTTGAACTAAAGAAAGTATATTTCAGTACAACCAAATAGGTTTGGTTTAAGTTGTATATTGTATTGTTGTTCCATGTTGCAACACCTACTGCACCACCTTTTGCAAGGGCAATTTTATACCCTGAGGCAGAGTCTTTAATGAAAATTTTGGCTCTGAAAGTAGTACTAATACCGGAACCTTGAGAATCATTGAGATGTACCATATAATCTCCAACAGTTCCTCCTGATGCTGTAACATTCATCAAGAATGAACAATAAACACTTCCGGAAGTAACAGCCGTAAAGGGTCTATTGATATCTTCTCTTGTCCCTGATGCATTTGCAAATGTTATGGCACCTCCAGCACCCCCAAGATTATAACCAGCGTATGTTAAGCCAACAGAACTATACATTACGGGATTAGTTCCTGTTCCACTGTGGCCAAACCAATTTGTGGTTAATCCACCTGTTCCGCAGAGAGTATCATTAACTGCACCATAGCTAAAACTCTCATTCAAGAGATTTTGAGAATATGCAGTCATCGAAGACAACAATAAAAGTGTGTAAAGTATTCTTTTCATAATTTCTTTATAATACATCAAAAGTATAATCTAATCCCTTAAGAAACAACTCCTGTGCGTAAGTTAAACGATAATTAACAATTTGGTAAAGGTGCCGGCTTAAAACTTAACCGCCACACCTAGTACAATATGACGTTGCGGCATGTACCGGGCAGGGTTGGTGGGTGGTGGTCCCTGTACACCCTGTTTCGGGTTATTGTAACGCGGATCCACCCAGGTATCGGGTACATTGTCACCCGTTTGGTATGCTTTTCCGGTTACCGGGTTCACAATGCTTGTGTTCAGGTTGTCGAATAAGTTGGTAATTTGCAGGTTCATGCTGAGCTTGCAAGCCTTGAAGTTCCACCACTTGGTAACGGTTAAGTCGGTCCAGAACCAATATTCGCCCAGCTTATTCCAGCGGTCATTCGGGTCGGTACTTTGCACAAAAATGGGGCGGCCGGTATTTGCATCGGTATACGAGAAATTATACTGGGTATACCTTACACCTGAACGCACAACTGTTTCCAGGTAAAAGCTCCATTTGTTTAACCAGCTTTTGCCCCACAATCCGCCTTCTTTACGGTCTATTTTAAACACATGGTTGGTTTTAAAATCGATCGGGCAATCCCATGGTAAATAATATTCCTTGGTATCTTCAACTGCACCGGTTGAAATAATTTCTTTTACCTTTTCATTGGCACTTGAGCTCTGCCCGGTAGTAACCATATAGGTAAACGAAGCCTGCCCGTTGTACCAGTTACCGATACGTTTAATGTATCCGAATTCAATTCCACGTGTACGTGCATAATCACTGTTAATGCGGATGGTACGCGGAACTTCACGTCCTGTTGCATCTTTAATCAACAACGATGAGGTGGTAATAAAATCATATTTGTCTTTCCAGAAAGCCGAGAACGTAAATGCATCATTGCTGGTAATTTGTGTTTTTAATCCGATCTCATAGCTGATATCAACTTCCGGATTCAAATCAGGATTTCCTACATTGGCAATGGTTGAACGATCCTGGTAAAACGGATTTAAACCCGGATAAATAAATGATGGATGGGGTAAAATGGTTGTATGTCCGTAGTTGAAATACAGGATCTGGTTTTCACGGATGGGAAATGAGGCTGATATCTTTGGAAGGAAACGGAACTTGTAACGGAGGTCACCAATTTTGGTGCTGGATGAAAGATAACTTTCGCGGATTTCATCCCTGATAGGTGCATCGGGGTTGGCAACAGCATCATCTACATATTTACCCGGAGCCCAGTACTCAAAACGCCCGCCAATGCTGGCTATTAATCCTTTGTACTTAATCTGGTCAGTTACGAATAAACCTCCTCTTTGCGGACTCACCTTCCATACATCACTTTGCTGGCCCAAGCGGAACGTTTGTGAAGTTCCACCACCTGCCAATGGCAAAGGAGCGCCAATCCATGGTCGGATGATATCGATCCACTGCATTTCCTGGAATTTCATTTCAATCCCGAACGTAAGTTTGTTCAATGAATTTTTAGAAAGGTAATTACCCTGAACTTTGGTTGTGTATTCTTCGAAATAGTGATCGTGCCATAAGGTAGCAATTCCATTGTTGTTGTAGTAACCTGATGGATTGTTTACATAAGCCACGCTATCGCCTGAGTTAAAATAGCTGCCGGGATATAATTGAATAGAAGAAGGGTCGAGTTCATTCACTACCGTTTCAGGTCGCCATTCACGTCCGTTGGCATCGGCACGCAAGCGCACATAAAATCTAGAAAGTGTTGCCGTGTAGGAGAATCGTTTATTTACCGATTGTTTCCAGTCAACAGCGGTCATGTAGGCATCATGGGTAAATGTGTTGGCATTATCCATTTGCTGGGAAAACAAATATTGGTAGCCCGGTTGATAAGGAAGATCGTTTCCGAAAATCCGCAACATGTTCACATCCTGGTTCACAGAGATGGATCGCAATTGCGATACCGTAAGCATCTTGCCTCCCTTAAGGTTATAGTTCATTTTAACAAATGCACTCCAGCGGTTATCCTGGTAAGGTGTCCACGTAGTGCTTTTCCCATCGCTACCCGGATACAACGATGAATACAATTGATTGGCCGGATTTTTATAATACTCATCCGAGAATGCAGCCCGCAGTGCTACCGAAAATTTCAACCGGTTATCCAGTGTTTTTTTGAATGCAGGTCCGCTGATGTTTAATTCACCAACCTGGCTGTTCCAATTGGAGCGTGCAGTTTTGTTGAATCCGAAATTGTCTCTTTTGTAACTGGCCGCTACTTCCAACCGGTCGCCTCCGCTGCGGGTTTTGGTATTAATTACCCCTGCTGTTGCATCACCTACATCGGCCCCTATACCACCTGTGGTTACTTCAATATCGCTTACAGCATTGGAACCTATATCCAACCCAAATCCTGTACCACCAAGAGGGTCGGTTACTTTAACACCATCCACATATACTCCTGTTTCGTAGGTACGTCCGCCACGGATGCTTACGCCTGCAGGACTTTGAACCACACCCGGTTGAGTATTGATGATGGATTGCAGCTGACGGGAAGGAGCGAGTTCAATATTTTCCTGTGAAATCGTATTTACGGATTGTGCTTTATCGATATCGATGAGGGGTTTTTTGCCGATGATCACCACCTCGTCAGTAGTCACTGTGCTGGGAAGTAAGTCAATCTGAAGTTCTTTCGTTTCACCGGTTTTTATTTTAATTCCGGTAAGCAATGTTTTGTTGTAACCGATATAACTCACCTCTACATTATACTCTCCGGGCCTCACATTTTTAATCACAAACCTGCCATTTACATCTGTAACAGCTCCCAGCGAGGTTCCTTTAAGGATGATGTTTACACCGATCAGCTCTGAGTTGTCTTTTTTATCTTTCACGATACCTGTAATCGTTGCTGAGTTTTGAGCAGCAATTTGCAAACTGGCATTGATGAGTAGTATCAGCAGTATAATTCTTTTCATAGAATTTGATGAAATTCGGTTGGCAAAATACACGAATTAATTGTGTTTCAAAAAACAACGAAGATTAACAAATGGTTAGCCTTTTCGAATACAACCGCGAATGGCCCAATGGGGCCTTGTTTGGTGAAGTTAAAACATACTCTTTCGAAAAGGACTGTTTTTCAAGCAAGAACAACCTTTTTCAGCAATTCGGCATGCCCGACCGTTCGGGTATTCAGAAATAACAAATCTATGCATACATTTGCACCTCTTTTAATCACGACTTCAATACAATTATGGCATTAGAAATTAAAGTACCTACAGTAGGCGAATCCATCAGTGAAGTAACTATTGCAAAGTGGAATAAAAAAACAGGCGATTATGTGGAGATGGATGAATTATTGTGCGAACTGGAAAGTGACAAGGCAACATTTGAACTGAACGCTGAAGCTGCGGGTATACTAACCACCAATGGCAATGAAGGTGATACGATTAAGGTGGGTGATTTAATTGCTACCATTGATACTTCGGCTGCAAAGCCTGAAGGAAAGTCGACAGTCGACAGTCCGCAGTCGGCAGAGAAAAAAGAAGAACCAAAGAAGGTTGATGCACCAAAGAGTGAAGCTCCTGCAACAACCACTTATGCAAGTGGAACGCCTTCTCCTGCTGCCGCAAAAATTCTGGCAGAAAAAGGTGTGGATGCAAAGGATATAAAAGGAACAGGGAAAGACGGACGCATAACGAAAGCAGATGCTATGGCCGCGGAGTTGAAGACCACGCGTAACGAAATCAAATCGCGAAACGACCGTGCGGAAAAAATGACCTCATTGCGCAAGACGGTTGCAAAACGATTGGTTGCTGTGAAGAATGAAACTGCCATGTTAACTACCTTTAATGAAGTTGACATGAAGCCGGTAATGGACTTGCGCAACCAGTTTAAAACTCAGTTTAAGGAAGTGCATGGTGTAAACCTTGGGTTCATGAGCTTTTTTACCAAAGCGGTGACAATTGCATTGAAACAATATCCTGCCGTAAATGCATACATCAATGGCGAAGAAATCATCTTCCACGATTATTGCGACATTTCAATTGCCGTAAGTGCTCCCAAAGGATTGGTAGTACCGGTAATTCGCAATGCAGAAAGCATGACACTGGCCGATATCGAAAGAGAAGTGGTAGTGCTGGCAACCAAAGCACGCGAAAATAAATTAAGCCTGGAAGAAATGACAGGAGGAACGTTTACCATTACCAATGGTGGTGTTTTTGGTAGCATGATGAGTACTCCGATTATCAATGCACCTCAAAGTGCTATTTTGGGAATGCATAATATTGTTGAAAGACCGGTAGTGAAAGATGGTCAGATCGTGATCCGCCCGATTATGTATTTAGCATTAAGCTATGACCATCGTATTATCGATGGCCGTGAGTCAGTTGGTTTCTTAGTGAAAGTAAAGCAGATTTTGGAGAACCCTACCTTGTTGTTAACCGAAGGAAATGATCCCAATAAACTGGTATTAGGATTGTAAAGGTAGAAAGTACTCTTTATAAAAAATAAGCGTAGGGTTTGAACCTTACGCTTATTTTATGGTGTGGAGGATGTTAATTGAATAATCAGTTAAGAATATAGTTACATGTACTCAACACAATTAACAGATTCCATAATTAACGGAGTTAACATATCATAAAAAAATCCCGTAGTTTTAACAACCACGGGATCTTTATTAGAATGCGTGTGTCGATTATTTCAACACTTCCATTACATCCTGGTATTTTAGGTTGAATGCTTCAGCAACACCTTTGTATACTACTTTACCGTTTACTACATTTAATCCCAAACGTAATTCTTCGTTGTCGGCACAAGCTTTTTTCCATCCTTTGTTTGCCAGTTGCAATGCATATGGCAAGGTTGCGTTGGTAAGCGCCAAAGTAGAGGTATAAGGAACAGCACCCGGCATGTTGGCAACGCAATAGTGAATTACACCATCAATAACATAGGTAGGGTTTTCGTGAGTAGTTGCTTTGGTTGTTTCAAAACAGCCACCCTGATCTACAGCTACGTCAACCAATACCGTACCCGGACGCATGGTTTTCAACATGTCTTTAGTAATCAAATGCGGAGCTTTAGCACCCGGAATCAACACTGCACCAACGATGAGGTCGGAGTGAGTGATCATTTCACGGATATTGTATTCGTTCGAATAAACTGTTTTTACATTTTTAGGAAGGATATTATCCAACTCGCGCAAACGAGGCAATGAAATATCCATGATGGTAACGTCAGCACCTAGTCCGGCAGCCATAATAGCGGCTTGCGTTCCTACGATACCACCACCCAATACCAATACTTCGGCAGGTTTAACACCCGGTACACCTCCCAAAAGGATACCACGGCCACCCATAGGTTTTTCAAGGAATTTGGCACCCTCCTGTACACTCATACGTCCGGCTACTTCACTCATTGGCACCAATAGAGGTAAAGAGCGGTCTTTTTTCTCAACTGTTTCGTAAGCAAGACATACCGCTTTGCTTTTAATCATGGCTTTAGTAAGTGGCTCATAAGAAGCAAAGTGGAAATAAGTGAACAACAACTGACCTTCGGTAATCAAAGCATATTCTTGTTTAATAGGCTCTTTTACTTTGATGATCATTTCTGCTTTTTTGTAAATTTCAGCAATTGTTTTCAGCATGGTTGCCCCTGCTTTTTTGTATTCTTCATCACTGAATCCACTACCCAATCCGGCAGTAGCTTGCACAAATACTTTGTGGCCTGATTTTACAAATGCTGATACACCTGCAGGTGTTAAGCCAACGCGGTTTTCGTTGTTCTTTATTTCTTTTGGTACTCCAATAATCATAATATGATGGTTTTAAAGGTGGGCAAAAATAGCATTTAACTGTTCAAAACAAAAAAGTCCTGCCGGAGCAAGACTTTTTTATATAGGTTAGGGATAATGGGTGCAACTTATTCGTTGTTCATCATATTTCTGACAGGTGACACAGGCTCTACAGGAGTAGGCTCTACAGTTCCTTTGAAAGTTAAAGTTACATCTCCTCCAGATGAATTGGATTTTACTGTAATGTATTTTTGAAAGGTGCCCGGACGACCATATGAATTAAATACAGCTTTCACCGTACCTTTTCCACCTGGCATGATGGGTTCTTTGGACCATTCCGGTGTGGTGCATCCACACGAAGGTTGCACGTTACCCAGTACCAGCGGAGCTTTACCTGTATTGGTAAACGTAAATTCATGAGAAGCGAGTGTTCCTTCTTTTATTTTTCCGAAATCATGTTCGGGTTTATCAAAGGTAATGGTAGGCTGGGCTTCAGGAGTTGTTTGTGCCTGAGCTGTCAGTCCTAAAATACTTACAAAAAGGATTAACAATAGTTTTTTCATGATTGTTTTTTTTTCGAATAAAAAATGAAACCTGCATAAATGGGATTCATTCATGCAGGTTTGATTATATGAAATCCAGAAGGATTAATTATTTACCGGTTTATCTTTTGTTGCCCCCGGTACCATTTCACCCGGTGCTTTTACATCACCTTTAATCATTAAAGAAATGGTTCCTCTTTTGCCATTGCTCATCACAGTTACCGCTTTGTTGAAAACACCCAAAGTAGCTGCATTGTATGTTGCTTTTACAAAACCTTTTTTACCCGGCATGATTGGTTCTTTAGTCCACTCAGGGGTTGTGCAACCACATGAAGCAGCAGCATTGGTAATAATTAAAGGCTCTTTACCTGTATTTTTAAATACAAAAGTATAGGTAGCAGGGTTGTTTTGTACAATAGCGCCAAAATCATGGGTTTCCTTATCAAAGGTAATGTCCGCCTGGTTTTTGTTTTCGACAGGGGTTGGGGTTGTTTGAGCGTTTGCAGCAAATACAGCAGAGATGGCAACAAAAGCAGTGATGATTAATTTTTTCATATCTTAATTGTGTTTGTTAAATATAACTTATTTCTTTCAAAAACTGTTCCAAGTATTTTTTGAATCAGTATTCAAAAGTAGTTTTGTGGCACAATTATACAAAAGTGTTCGCACATAAAAATTTCTTAATTAAATTTTATGGATGTGAGCATATTTAGCTTGCCAATAATATATTTGAAACAATCAACACGTGCGCGTATGAGCAAAACAGAAGGAGCGAAACTCACAGTTGCGGAGTTTAAAAAAACAGTATTGGATGATTATACATTAGCTTATAAAAGTCGTCAGGCCAGCTTGTTGGGCCGTAAAGAGGTGTTAACGGGCAAGGCCAAATTCGGTATTTTCGGAGATGGTAAGGAGTTGCCCCAGATAGCTATGGCCAAGGCATTTAAGAACGGAGATTTTCGTTCGGGGTACTACCGCGATCAGACATTTATGATGGGAATAGGCCAGCATACTGTTCAGGAATTTTTTGCACAGCTGTATGCCCATACCGATGTTGAGGCTGAACCTGCTTCGGCCGGAAGGATGATGAACGGACATTTCGGCACACGTTCATTGGATGAAAACGGTTCATGGAAGGAGTTAAAAAGTCAAAAAAATTCCTCTTCTGACATTTCACCAACTGCAGGTCAGATGTTGCGACTGTTGGGTTTGGCACAAGCTTCAAAATACTACCGTGAAAACAAAGAATTAATAGGAGAAAATGCATTTTCGGATAATGGAAATGAGGTTGCCTGGGGAACCATTGGAAATGCATCATCATCAGAAGGACACTTTTTTGAAACCATCAATGCAGCAGGCGTACTCCAGGTGCCAATGGTTATTTCAGTATGGGATGATTCATTCGGGATTTCGGTGCCGGCAAAATACCAAACAACCAAAGAGAGCATTTCTGAAATTTTAAAAGGGTTTCAGCGTGATGAAAAAGGTGAAGGGTTTAATATATATGTGGTAAATGGATGGGATTATCCGGAATTGTGCCGTGTATATGAAGAAGCATCAGTCATTGCACGCGAGAAACATATTCCTGCCATTATTCACGTAAAGGAACTGACACAGCCGCAGGGGCATTCAACTTCGGGATCGCATGAGCGTTATAAAAGCAAAGAACGTCTGGCCTGGGAACAGGAGTATGATTGTGTGGTAAAGTTTAAAGAATGGATCATCAGCAGTGCGCTGGCAACGGAAGAAGAATTAGGGGCCATTGAGAACACTGCTAAAAAGGAAGTAAACGATAGTAAAAAGGCGGCCTGGGAAGCATACCTCAATCCAATTAAACATGATATTGAGGAGGCGGCTTCGTTGCTGGATACAATGGGAAGTAATTTACCGGAGGCATCGCAATTAGCCAGTGAACTTCGTAGCATAAGTGAGCCCATTCGCAAGGACATCGGTGTAGCGTTGAATAAGGTGCTACGGTTAACAATGGGAACAAACACACCTGAAAGGGCGACATTGCTGCAGTTCAGAGGAAAATATTTGGAGGTGAATGCCGAACGATACAATTCATATTTAATGAGTCAGTCGGCTGAGTCTGCATTGAATGTTACCGAGGTTAAACCCGTTTATTCTGATGAGAGTAAAATGATGGACGGGCGGGAAATCATGCAAGCCTTTTTTGATAAAGTGCTGGAGCGTGATCCGCGTGTATTTGCCTTTGGAGAAGATGTTGGAAAAATTGGAGATGTAAACCAAGGTTTTGCCGGTTTGCAGGAAAAATATGGAGAGTCGCGCGTGAGTGATACCGGGATTCGTGAGCTAACGATAATAGGGCAAGGCATCGGGACTGCCATGCGTGGTTTGCGGCCGATTGCGGAAATTCAGTATCTTGATTATTTACTGTATGGATTACAGCCGTTGAGTGATGATTTATCGACATTGCAATACAGAACAAAAGGTGGTCAAAAGGCTCCCCTGATTGTGCGTACGCGGGGTCACCGTTTGGAAGGAATCTGGCATTCAGGCTCACCTATCGGGATGATTATTAATTCGCTGAGAGGAATGCATGTATTGGTTCCGCGTGACATGACACAGGCAGCTGGGTTTTATAATACCATGTTGCAAAGCGATGAACCGGCATTGATCATTGAATGCTTAAACGGATATCGATTAAAAGAAAAAATGCCGGATAATTTAGGCGAGTATACAGTTCCGCTTGGTGTTCCCGAGGTGCTTCATTCAGGTTCGGATGTAACCATTGTAAGTTATGGATCTACCTTACGTGTAATCGAAGATGCAATGAAACAATTGTCAGAACAGGGCATTAGTTGTGAGTTAATCGATGTTCAGTCACTATTGCCATTTGATATTCATCATCACATTGTGGAGTCGTTGAAGAAAACGAATAAAATAGTTTTTATTGATGAGGATGTTCCGGGTGGTGCTACAGCATATATGATGCAGCAAGTATTGGAAGAACAGGGAGGCTATCGGTACCTAGATACCAAACCATTAACAATAGCTGCAAAGGCCCACCGGTCGCCATATGGCACAGATGGAGACTATTTCTCAAAACCAAATGCGGAAGAAATTTTTGAACGCATTCTCGAAATGATGCATGAGTATAACCCATCTCTTTACGCATCATTCAGCTAAGTAAAAGTGTTGAATATTGAAATGTTCCGAAAGTAATTTCGGGACATTTTTTTGCATGAAAAAGTAACTAAAATCCTCTGTTATGGAGGGGTTGTTTTGAGGGCAAAAAACGCACTATAACTATTTGATATTCAGTATCTAATTATGCATCTTAAAGTCTTAAGAAAATATTAAGAAGAGAATAACATAACTTTGGCTTTCAATATTTCAGATTATTATGCAAACAGGTGTACACAATCGACAGACAATTCAAACAGTTTTACGCAGAGTAAGCAGTATTGGGTTATTGGCGTTTCTTTTCTTGATGGGATTTAGCTTTCATGCGAATGCTTCTCACGTAGTAGGAAGTGACGTTACATATAAATGTACCAGCACTCCGGGGGTGTTTGAAGTAACGTTGGTTCTATACAGGAACTGTGATGGTGGTGCTACTTTATGTGCCAATACATGTGGTGCTGCCTGTACGCAAACCATGAATGTAAACGGAGCGGATCCGGCTTGTGCTTCTTCCAGTTTTGGAAGTTTCAGTTTAAGTTTGGTGGATGTTCGTGATGTAAACGTTAATCCGGATTGCCCGAATGCCAAAAACACCTGTACCAATATGAATTGCAAAACACCTGGAACGTATACTCCGGGTATTGAAAGATATGAGTTTAAAGGTTTTGCTAATATCGGCCCTACTTCGGGTATTCCTTCCAATTGTTGTAATGTACGTTTCTCATGGACTCTATGCTGTCGTAACGGACAAATTGGAACCGGAGCTGCCAATCAGAATTTTTATGTTGATGCGGTAATCAATCGTTGTTTATCGGTGGCACCTTGTAACAGTTCCCCAACGTTGGAGAACGACCCGTTTGCGGTAATGTGCGGTGGCGAAAACTATGTATTTAACAATGGAGCCATTGATCCCGACTTGGATTCAATGTCATATGCTTTTACACCTGCTTTGCAAGGTTTCAATGGCCCGGTAAGTTATTTACCACCATTTTCGGCTGTAACACCAATGCCATGGTCAGGAGCTGCAACTGCAGAGTTTCCGGGCGGGATTCGCTGCGATCCGTTAACCGGAGATATCTCTTTTACTCCCGGTAATACAAGCGGTCAAAATTTTTATGGAGTAATGGCCATTGAAGTAAAACAATGGAAAACCATTGGAGGAGTACCAACTGTAATCGGGGTTACCCGAAGGGATATCC
>JAZKEF010000020.1:30266-39615 GCA_040387195.1 Bacteroidota bacterium | reverse complement strand
CAGGGACCTAGTGATTAACAGTCACTCGCTCTAACCAGCTGAGCTATCAAGGAATATTTTCCGATTTCAAATGTCAAAGGTCGTTATCACTCGCTCTAACCTCCCGATAGCTATCGGGAGAGCTATCAAGGAATATTTTCCGATTTCATAATGTTAAAGGTCGTTATCACTCGCTCTAACCTCCCGATAGCTATCGGGAGAGCTATCAAGGATATTTTCCCTAACGGGGATGCAATTATAGGATATGAAAATTAAATACGCAATATTTGCCCCGAAAATATTTAAAAATAATTTATATGAGTTTATTAGTTGTTGGTAGCGTGGCGTTTGACGCCATTGAAACACCGTTCGGAAAAACAGACAAAATTGTTGGGGGCGCTGCTTCTTACATAGCATTGGCAACTTCATACTTCACCAAAAGCACCAAACTGGTTGCTGTTGTTGGGGAGGATTTTCCGCAGGAGTTTATCCAAACCTTACAGAACCGCGGTGTAGCCACCGAGGGATTACAAATCAAACAAGGTGAAAAATCTTTTTTCTGGAGTGGTAAATACCATACCGATATGAACTCGCGTGATACACTTGTTACGGAGTTAAATGTGTTGGGAAATTTTGATCCTATTATTCCTGATTCTTATCAGGACTGTGAATACCTGATGTTGGGGAACCTTACTCCTGCAGTACAGCAAACTGTAATAAACCGCCTTACCAAACGCCCCAAACTGATCGTAATGGATACCATGAATTTCTGGATGGAAATTGCGATGGATGACCTGAAAAAGACCATTTCGATGGTGGATGTGTTAACCATTAACGATGAAGAAGCGCGCCAGTTATCGGGTGAGTATTCCCTTGTGAAGGCGGCTGCAATCATTCAGGCAATGGGGCCTAAATATCTCATTATTAAAAAAGGAGAAAACGGAGCGTTATTATTCCATGGTAAAGAGGTGTTTTTTGCACCGGCACTGCCGTTGGAAGAAGTGTTTGACCCAACCGGGGCAGGTGATACATTTGCCGGTGGATTCATTGGATACATTGCCAAAACAGGTGATATTTCGTTCGAAAACATGAAAAATGCCATCATTTACGGGTCAGCCATGGCTTCTTTCTGTGTCGAGAAATTCGGAACGGAACGTATCATGGATTTGAAAGAAGATGAGTTACAGGCCCGTATCCAGCAATTCCAACAGCTTGTGAAGTTCGGTGCGTTATCATTTTAAGCATTTGTTAAAACAGCATCAATTGTTACATTTGCCACACATTATATTAAAGTAATATTATTATCATGTCAAAAAACACAGCAACACACAGCAACGACAATCCATTCGAGTCAATGATGTCACGTTTCGATGAGGCAGCACGCATTATTGGATTAGATGAAGGATCATACAACGTACTTAAATCACCCCAAAAATCAGTTATTGTTTCTATTCCGGTAACGATGGATAATGGTTCGGTACAGGTTTTTGAAGGATTTCGCGTAGTACACAATGCAAACCTTGGCCCGTCAAAAGGTGGAATCCGTTATTCAATGGATGTAAACCTGGATGAAGTAAAAGCGCTTGCTGCTTGGATGACCTGGAAATGTGCTGTTGTAGGCATTCCTTACGGTGGTGGTAAAGGTGGTATCAAATGTGATCCACGTTCCATGAGCAAAGGAGAATTGGAAAGAATGACCCGCGCATATACCGATTTAATGGTGGATGTATTTGGTCCGGATAAAGATATTCCTGCACCTGATATGGGTACCGGCCAGCAAGAAATGGCATGGATCATGGACGAGTATTCAAAACTTGTTGGATTTTCATCACCTGCTGTTGTAACCGGAAAACCATTGGTTTTGGGTGGTTCATTGGGTCGTGTGGAAGCTACCGGCCGTGGTGTAATGGTTTCAACCCGTTCGGCATTATCCAAATTGGGTATCAGCCCGATTGGATGTACCTGTGCCGTTCAAGGTTTTGGAAATGTAGGATCTATTTCAGCCAAATTATTGCAGATGCAGGGAATGAAAGTTCTTGCAATCAGTGATGTTACCGGTGGATACTTCAACCCGGAAGGAATTGATGTAGATGCTGCCATTGCATACAGAGATGGCAACAACGGAACATTGGAAGGATTCAAAGCTCAACGCATCAGCAACGAAGAATTACTGGAGCTTGATGTTACGGTGTTGGTTCCTGCAGCTATGGAGAACCAAATCACTCCTGATAATGCAGATAAAATTAAAGCTAAACTGATTGTGGAAGGTGCTAACGGACCAACGGTAGCAGGAGCCGATACTATTTTGAACAAAAAAGGAGTAATGGTAGTTCCGGATATCCTTGCCAATGCAGGTGGTGTAACGGTTTCATACTTCGAATGGGTTCAGAACCGTTTGGGTTATTTCTGGACAGAAGAACGTGTATACCGCAGGGCTGACCGTGTAATGAAAACTGCGTTTGAAGCTGTGTATGCAGCATCGCAAAAATACAATATCAGTATGCGTATTGCTGCTTATGTAGTAGCTATTGCCAAAGTTGCCGAAGTAGAAAAACTACGCGGTAAATTTGGTATCTAAACACTAACTATATTACTACAGCCACAGATTAGCGCAGAGTTTTCTGTGAGAGTCTGTGGCTTTTTTATCATTATATAAAACAACAAACTATGTTACACAGAGAAGGCAAAGCAACCATTTTGATCACCCTCATCGGGTTGTTCATACTGAATGCGCTTATTGGATATTTGAAAATAGAAATCCTGACAAATATTTTTATCGGATTATCTATCGTTTTCCTCATCATCATTCTGCAGTTTTTCCGCAACCCATCCATTAAACCAACATTGGGTGAAAACCTTGTTATTTCACCTGCCGATGGCAAAGTGGTGGTGATTGAAGAGGTAATGGAAACGGAATTCTTCAACGAAAAACGCCTGCAGGTTTCAGTGTTTATGTCGCCATTTAATGTGCATGTAAACCGCAATCCGGTGGGAGGAATTGTAAAATACTTTAAGTACCATCCGGGTAAATACCTGGTAGCATGGCACCCCAAATCGTCAACCGAAAACGAACGTACCACCACGGTAATCGAAAACCCGAATAAAGTACAGATCCTGTTCCGTCAGATTGCCGGGGCATTGGCCAAACGTATTGTATGGTATGTAAAGGAAGGACAACCCGTGCAGCAAACAGGTGAGATGGGATTCATCAAATTCGGCTCGCGTGTGGATATTTACCTGCCCCTGGATGCCAAGGTAAAAGTTGAATTGAACCAGGTAGTAAAAGGCGGACGCAGCATTTTAGCTGAGTTAAAATAGGGAATACTTTTTTATTGGAAAAACCGTTATATTCGAGTAACAAATTAAACACCAGATTATATGAAAAAATTACTAGCGTTAACAGCATGTATAGTTTTAGGTTTTGCAGCAGCATATGCACAAACCCCAACCAAACAAGCACCTGCAGCAACTCCTGCTCCGGCTTCGATGAATGCAAATGTAGCTGTAGTAGCTGAGCCATCAGCAGGCGAAGCAGTTGTAGAAACGAAGAAAGCGGACAAAAAAGAGTGCACCACAGCAGAGAAAAAAGCATGCGAAACCAAATCAGGTAAAAAATCGTGCTGCAGCCATGATGCTAAAAAAGAAGGCGGTAAATAAACAACGTTTTTTAAGGTATTAAGAAGCCCGGAGGATCTTCCTTCGGGTTTTTTTATGCCTCGGTAACAGAAAATATGTGGTAATCAGCAGTCCCGATAACTATCATGAGCATGAAGCAACTAATATGCGACAATTCATTTTCCGACAGACGCACTCAAAAAAGCATTGATCATCGAAACAGTTGCAGTTATTAAGGTGCTATCCTGCGGTGTCGTCAATTCCCCGATATAGTCCCCATGTCCGCCTGGAAGGATTGCGATGCGTGAGTTGGAAAGCAACCGGTGCATTTCCACAAGGTGCTCGGGAGTCGTCACATCCTTGTCGCCCATAATCAGGAATGCAGGTGCTTTAATGGACCTCATCTCCTCTTCCGGAATATCAGGAAACGATGACATGCGTTCCACATCCCGCTCATACATCCGGTGAAGCGCCTGGGTGTCAGGATTGATCTTCAAAAATGCATCCTTATACGGTTGTGGCATGCCTTCAAATGTGGGCTTCGACATCATTTCCCAAAACCATGTGGGCGCACCTGCTTTTTTGTAAAAGGTAGAGGCTACAACAATTTTATTTGTTTGCTCCGGATGACGGATGGCAAATTCCAGCGTGGTACTTGCCCCGTTGCTGAACCCGAAGATATCCGCTTTGGGTATGTTCAATTTCGTTAACAATGCTGCAATATCATCCGCGTCTTGTTTAAAGCTCAACGGTCTGGTGATGTCGGCAGTATGTCCGTGTGCCTGGATCTCTACCGCTATCACTTGACGTGTTTTGGCAAATGTTTCGATCACCCGCCCGAATGTTGTATAAATGGTAGACCCACCACCGTGAATCAACACCAATGGTGCGCCTGTTCCATGAATTTCGTAATACATGTTCAATCCGTTCACCAAAGCATATCCGCTGGTGAAATTGGATTCGGTGGAAGAAGATTGTGTTGTCATGCTGTTGGTCTTTTCTGAGTGGTTGCAGCTGAAAAGGAGTATGGTTGTTAGGGTTAGTAATATGGATATTCTGGTCATATGTAAGTAAATTAAAAATCCGTATCAGCGGTAGAGCATTTACATTCTTAGCCCGGCCAATATTGCTTTTTCAACAGGACAAAGTAGCGTATCCATTTTGTTAATATCAAAGTCATTCTTTGTCAGAAGAGGAGGTTGTGCCATAAATTTTGGCGTTGTCCCATAATGATTTTGTGACGCGTGAACAATGAACGGATGACACAAATAAACCGTTCCTGCTTTTCCTGTTGCAACAATTTCTTCTTTTGTAGGAATAGTATTTAAACGTTGCGCCAATTCCATAAATGAAAGACCTTTTTCCCCTTCCGGTTCTAAAATTTTTGCAACCTCAAAATGTGAACCAACTTTGATAAGGGTTGGTGCATCTTGTTCTGTCACGTCTGAAAATAAGAATAGCATCAATAATCCACGACCTTTTGAGTGAATATTTATCCGCCATGTAAAATAATTACCGGCATCTTCTCCTGCGAAACTTGCATCTACGTGCCAACCGGTGTCATTTGCCGGTTCCTTGCTTGGAAAACGAATCGGAAATGAACCCAAAGTGAGTCTTGGTAGCCAGTTGCCTTTTCCAACTAATTGGTCAAAAGCATTATGAAGGATTGGAGTGTTTGCCGCTTTTTTGAATGGTTCAAGTCCCAACTCGCCAATTCTAATTACAGGTTGTGTCCAACTGTCAGGATTGTTGGGGTCACATTGGGTAGCTTTCCATAATATTGCCCGGCATGCGTCTGCAATTTCAGTAGAAAAGGCATTCTCTATTTTTAAGAAGCCATCGTTGATAAAACTGTCTATTTGTTCTGTCGTCAATTGTTCCATTTCTTCTTACCGGTTGGTTTTGATTCACCGCTAACGTTTCGCGCGCTTGCTTAGTTGCCGAATGCGGAATGATAAATTGTCTTGCTAATATAATGTAAAAGCGTAAAAAAAGCTCGAACAGAGCGATTAAACGGCAATTGAGCGAGTGCGCTGTTATAAGCTGGCCAAATTCAATGTCTATACAAAGTCAGGTAGACAAAGAAATACAAAATCGGTACTGAAATAGTTATAATCGACAGTCTTGTCATTAAGAATTTCAAGGATAGTCGATTCATTCTAAGTAAGAAGATGAAAAGAAGTATTGTCCAGATAATGGCGAGTATTAAGTCTAGATATGGTATTATTCGTGCCGCGAATACTTGTCCTGATGAACTCAGTATCCACCATGTGTTAAGTTGGAAAGGAAAAGGAATTCGCTCCCAAATAAACGAAAGGATGTATACAAGGTCATAGAGGAAATATGCAATCAGCATTTCTGAGGCTATTCTATTTAGACGTTTTTTTGAAAGAATTATCATCAGAATGAATAGAAGGCATTTAAAGACTTCGAAGGCAATCACCAAACTTGTCGGTATGATGTCGCTCAAGCATGGAATACTGAAATTAGTCCAACGTTCTCGAAACGAATCTTCACCCAGTATATATAATATTGAGTTCGATGCTAGTTTGTTAATTCCAAGGTAAATCAGGAAAGAAAGTGAATAAATTAAGATTTGTTGTCTTTCAATTTCTTTGAGACTTTCGATTATTCTTTTCATTCGTGGGATTTTCTGGCTTGCTTATAACGTTTCGCGCCCTTGCACTGTTGCCGACTGCGTGACGATTATTTGTCAGGCTAAGATAAAAATAAAAGCGTAACGAAATGCTGAATTTAAAATCTTAACGGCAATAGCGCAAGACCGCTGTTATGCGTAGTTATTCTGTACCCTTGTCTTCGATTTCATTGTCGCCTTTAAAAATAGTGATGTAACGTCTTATGGTATTTTCATTATTAAAGTCACTTCGACTAAGATCGAAATTAAATTCTTTTTCACTGTGCTTTATCTTATAGTAAAACATAGTCCATGTTCCTTTATTGATATTTTGACGTGTATAATAATATTCAAGATTATTCCAATCTATCAATCCATGTTTTTTAGTCCAAAGTCCCTGATCGTCTAGTTTTGCTATTACTTGAGGATAAACGAAATGGTAGCAAAAATAAATTCCTGCGAATATTATTAAAGGTGTCAAGAACAAGAAGAGAAAACCATTTTTTAAATAATTATCTGTTACTAAAGAGTAGAAACATGCAGTTCCAATTGTCAGACAAGCAATACCCCTGAGCAAGTTGCTAAATTTTGAATCCTTTATTAGAAATGGATTCTTGTCGAGGTTAGAAGGATATTCTTTAGCTGTCAACATAATTACGCATAACGTTTCGCGCGCTGCCGCTGGTGGGGACTTTGAAAGCCTTCTAAGCCAGGGCGGGCACAATGCAAATTAGAACTACTCAAGCACAAAACAAAGTAATTAACCCCACTTGCGGCAGCGCGCTGTTAGGTGACGTGGCATAAGCTCTAATAAGAAGTAAAAAGGACGCAATTTGCCGTTCATTGATGCGCAAAACCTCTCGACCAATCGCAAGACATTG
This sequence comes from Bacteroidota bacterium, assembly GCA_040387195.1. Lineage (GTDB taxonomy): Bacteria > Bacteroidota > Bacteroidia > UKL13-3 > UKL13-3 > UKL13-3. Next base: position 32,505 of record JAZKEF010000020.1, on the reverse strand, counting down.
AAACAGCCCTCTCGCTTCAATGAACACTCGCAAATTAAGTTGCTTTTTACGGTCGGTTAACCAAATGATCTTTCCGGGAAAATCGACCTTGGACGTCTCACTGTTGTCTGGGCAATGAGTACAATATTGAAAGAGGAATACAATCATCAAATAACCTCAAATGACAAAAAGAACCTCAATAAAATGCCCTGCTTATGACATGACTCCTAACTAGCTTATAGGCGCTACAAAGTAGCGCCTATACAACCCAATTCGGTAAAGTATGCGCTATTTTGTATCGCTTTATTTTTTTGCTACTGCATATTATCTATAAAAAATCATAAGCGGAAATAATATTATGGTTAACCGGGTTCCGGAAGTTGTGGTGAAGTATTAGAAATCCCCGGGGAATACTAATTTTACCAAATGGAACATGAGGACAATAAACCCAAACGCAGGGTACGGTATAAAGGAACTCATCCTAAATCGTTCGGGGAAAAGTACAAGGAGTTACAGCCCGAAAAATATGCCGATGCCATTGAAAAGGTAAAACAGAAGGGCGGTACACCTGCCGGAATGCACCGTTCCATTTGCGTTGATGAGATCATGGAAGTATTGCAGGTTACTCCCGGTCAGGTTGGCCTGGATGCTACGCTGGGGTATGGTGGACATAGCCTCGAAATATTGAAACAACTCACTCCCGGAGGGATGTTGTATGCAACCGATGTGGATCCGTTTGAATTGCCCAAAACAACGGAGCGATTAGCGGCCTTGGGTTTTGGTCCGGAGGTGTTCCAACCCCGGAGAATGAATTTTTCGAATATTGATCTGATTGTTGCCGAAGCAGGTCCGTTGCATTTTGTGCTGGCCGATCTGGGTGTTTCCTCTATGCAGATCGATAATCCGGAACGGGGATTTTCAATGAAAACAGATGGTCCGCTGGATCTGCGCCTGAATCCTAAAACCGGCAAACCGGCAGCTGCATTGTTAAAAACATTGTCGGAAGAGGAGCTTGAAGAGATCCTGGTAGAAAATGCGGATGAGCCATATGCTGCTGATCTGGCTGCGGCTATTGTGTATCATTTAAAGAAGGGGAGGGTGATTGAAACCACTTTTCAACTAAAAGATATCATTAAAGAAACCCTGGATTTTTTACCCGAACAAGGTAAAACGGACGAGATTAAAAAAGTATGTACGAGAAGTTTTCAGGCGTTGCGCATTGCAGTGAATAATGAGTTTGGGGTACTGGATACCTTTTTGGAAAAACTGCCCGATGCACTTTTACAGGGTGGAAAGGTGGCAATTCTTTCTTTTCATTCGGGTGAAGACAGAAGGGTGAAAAAAGCGTTTCAAGCCATGTATCGCGCGGGTATTTACAGTGAAGTAGCACCTGATCCGATAAGGCCGTCGGCACAGGAAATAGGAGGGAATCCGAGGGCACGTTCGGCAAAGTTGCGCTGGGCGGTTAAAGGGTAAAGCTATTGATTTGTTAATGATGTTTTTTTAAATCATTAAGGTGTTTTTTCGGATGGAAGGCTACGGAACGACCGCTGATAATCCCGTCTTGAATAGCATTTTTTAATAGGAATAATAGTTTCTTTTCACCTTCTGGAGAATTTTCTAAATGATTGTGCAACGATAAAGTGCGTATCTTTTTCATGATATTTAATTTGAAGTTAAAGATGCAAAATTTGAGCAACCAAACAAAATATATTCTAATTTTTAAGGTCTTATCCTCTTGAAGTTTTCGCAGAAAAAGAATCTCCGAGACTAGCGTCCCGCTAAAGCGGGAGTAGGAAATCATTCACCCGCTTCAACACAACTCCAATGCCCTTGAAAAGCAAAAAAGGCAATCATCAGATGTATTACCTGACAATTGCCTTTCTGTATAAAAATTTCTGAATAGTTAGTCTTTGTACAATGGAAAATCTTCCATCATCTTGTTCACCTTTTTGCGGACATCCTTCAATGTTTTTTCATCTTCCGGATTCATCAATACCTTATCAATCAGGTCAACAATTTTTTCCATGTGTTTTTCTTTCAATCCACGTGTTGTTATCGCAGCTGTACCAATCCGGATACCTGAAGTTACAAACGGTGATTTATCATCAAACGGAACCATGTTTTTGTTCAGGGTAATGTCAGCCTTTACCAATGCGTTCTCGGCAGCTTTACCGCTGATGTTTTTATTGCGCAGGTCAATCAGCATTAAATGATTGTCGGTTCCTCCAGATATGATCTTATACCCGCGGTCGACCAA
>JAZKEF010000020.1:0-30256 GCA_040387195.1 Bacteroidota bacterium | reverse complement strand
CCAACGCTTTGGCCATTGCCTGTGAGTTGATCTGTACCTGTTTCATGTATTCCTTGTATTCGGGACTCAACGCTTCTCCAAACGCCACGGCCTTGGCTGCAATTACATGCTCCAATGGTCCGCCTTGTGTACCCGGAAAAACTGCACCGTCCAATAAAGCACTCATCATTTTGGTTTCACCTTTGGGTGTTTTATGTCCCCATGGATTTTCAAAATCTTTACCCATCATAATGATACCACCACGTGGTCCGCGCAATGTTTTATGCGTAGTAGAGGTTACAATATGGCAATGCGGCAACGGGTTGTTTAACAAACCTGCGGCAATCATTCCGGCAGGGTGGGCAATATCGGCAAGCAACAACGCTCCAACCGAATCGGCAATGGCACGCAGGCGCGCATAATCCCAGTCGCGGGAGTATGCAGAAGCTCCACAGATCATCAGCTTCGGCATTTCGCGTTTGGCAGTTTCTTCTACCTTATCATAGCTGATCAATCCTGTTTCCTGCTCTACACCATAAAAACTCGGCTTGTACAATTTACCCGAAAAATTCACCGGTGAACCATGCGTAAGATGTCCACCATGTGAAAGATCAAATCCTAAAATTTTGTCTCCCGGATTTAAACAGGCAAGCATAACAGCAGCGTTAGCCTGTGCGCCCGAGTGTGGCTGCACATTTGCCCATACGGCTCCAAACAATTCTTTTAACCGGTCAATTGCCAGCTGTTCAACAATATCTACCACCTCACAACCGCCATAATACCGTTTGCCCGGGAGTCCTTCGGCATACTTGTTTGTAAGTACACTTCCTTGTGCTTTCATTACCTGTTTGCTCACAAAGTTTTCGGAAGCAATCAGCTCCAGTCCATGCTCCTGGCGGCTATATTCCTGTTCAATAAGGTCGAATATGATTTTGTCTTTTTTCATTGTCGTTTGTATTACTGCCGCGCAATTTAATAAAAAGAGTTATTTCTTATGGAGTTATTTGTTGATGGAGTTGATAGGTGAATGAGTTAAATGTTATGAGTTATTGGGTATTGAGTGAGAGGTGAATAGGGTTCGGAAGTTGGTGGAGAAAGCCGGATTAAGTTTGTTCGTGATTATTTCTGAAGGGAGCCTTATACATCAATTCGAGCAACACCTTATTCAAGCATTTCGCAGGAATGCCCGAGCAGGTTCACATTTTCGATGATGGTATGCACAGCAACCAGGGTTCCTTCAATTCGCAAGATCCGGTCACAATCATCCAGGTCGATGGTTATGCGCAACAGAGGAAACAGGTTGTTTAGTTGTTGAATAACTGCCTGTGCAGATTGAATGGTTTCAATGGATGTTTTAAATACTTCGATGGTTGGTGTTTCAGCGTTCAGCATTCAGTAAAAGGGAAATGGTGGTGGTGTTATTTGAGTGAAAGGTAATGCTCGCGGAGCTTTTTGTCAAGTTTTTCGATAGCATACCGAAGTGTTACACGCGGCATGGTGGAAGCGTAGCGGTTTAAAAAATCGAGTAACCGTATATTGTCTTTTTTACCCGCTTCCCGCACCCAGCTACCCACAGCTTTGTTAATGAGCTCATGTGTATCATTTACCAGCATTTCGGCAATCTTAAAGGTATCGTCTAACTCATCCTGACGGATAAAATAATAGGTGGCAACAATAGCTGTTCTGCGTTCCCACACATTTTTAGACTTTGCCAGTTTGTACAATACTTTCCTATCCTTATCAAACAGATACCCACCAACCACATAAGGCGCGGCCCGGTCAACCATATCCCAGTTGTTAATCCTGTCATGTTTATCCAGGTAGAGTTCAAACAATTCTTTTCTCCGCTCATCTGAGGTTTTTTTATCTCTAGCCTGAAAATCCATGATACACACCGCGCCCATTCGTGCTTCGTAATAATCACTATCAAGCAGGATTTTTATTTCGGAAAGTGGCATGGACATAAACTCTTTGGCAAGCGCAAACAATGCACTCATGCGCATACCGAAAAATTTACTTTCAACACCTTCGTAAGTAAAAAAGCGCTGAACATTAGCCAGTTCTTTGGGGTTTTGGAGCAAGCGAAGTTTATCAAGAAACTGTTTGGTGTTTGGTGTTTGTTTGGTCATAGCAGCTAATTATTTAGTTTGCTCAGGGATACAATACGAAGTTACTTTTTGAAGTTTATGCTCATCGTTAAATTCATATACATCACAGGCATGCACAAAGGCTACTCTTTTTTGGTTCCGGATGAATTCTGCTGTTCCGTTAATGGCGATCCTGTTTGGAGTTGTGATCACATTAAGTGTCACAAAATGTGTTGTTACCGATTGAAAGTACTTAGCCGTTTGGTTGCACTGGTCCATAACAGACTCTTTGCCTTGTATATGATGTTCACCGATCACCAGCCATTCCACATCATCCGCAAAATGAGGATAGGTAACTTCGAAGTTTCCATTCGAAAAGGCTTCAGCTATTTGTTGCGGTATCATAGTTCTGGTGGGTTAGGCGTTCACTAACGTTTCAATATCAAATTTATCCATTTTCATAAAAGCTGCTATGACCCTTGGAGCTTTATCCGGATCGGCCATGAGCTTGCCTAAAATGGCAGGTACGATTTGCCATGACACTCCGAATTTATCATCGAGCCAACCGCATTTATTGTAAATGCCGCCATCACCTAGTTTTGCCCAGTAGTGGTCAATTTCGGCCTGCGTATCACATTCAATAACATAAGAATTGGCAGGTGAAAATGTGTACTGCGGGCCACCATTCAATCCCATGAATTTGGATCCGTTCAATTCAAAATTCACCACCATAGGATTCTCTGCGGTTATTTTTGAATTCTTAAAAATGGAGCAATAATGCTCGGCTGCTGCTTTGGCTTGTCCATCAAACCACAAACATGGATACAGTTGATTTGTCATAATTTTTATTGGTTAACGTTTTAGAATATGGTACAATAATTATGTTGTTTTCGCTTGTGCGAAAATGTTGTCGAGTTTGGCAAACCCTTCATTCATACCGTGTTCCATGCCTGATTCTACCAACCCATCCCTATCGGCTACCGATTTAAAAATGGATTGGATATGTAGTTTGGTACGGTTGAATGGCAGTTCGATCATTGTTAAAAACTCGAGCGATACATGACCACGTTCCGGCAATCCTTCAAACTCAAATGTGCGGATGATTCTTTCAGGTTCCGAAACCTCATGGATGACTCCATTAAACCCAAAGCACGTTCCTGCATTGTTGCAATCGGTATGCAAAAATCTGTAGGAACCATGCGTGCGATTATCCAGCTTTTCGATCTGCATGGAATAGTCATTTGGTCCCAGCCATTGCAGAAGCAACTCTGGTTCGTTAAAGGCTTGGAAAACCAATTCACGGGGGGCATCAAACTCCCGTTCAATAAAAAGTTCCTGCTTGCCTTTTTCAGCGATGATGGTTGTTTTATTTGACATTTTTTTTCTTTTTTAAGTTGATCAATACAGTATCTAACCTGCTAAAACGGTCTTCCCATAATTGTTGGAAAGGAGCCAGCCAATCAGCTACCTCTTTCATCCGCTCCGCATTAAAGTGGTAATAAATTTCTCTTCCCGATTGTTCGGGTCGTATCAGTTCACATTCCTGCAATACCCGGATGTGTTTGGATACGGCCTGCCGGCTGGTATCAAAATGTTCGGCCATGGCATTGGGTGTCATGGCTTGTAAGGCAATCAATCCCAAAAGGGCTCTGCGGGTAGGATCTGCAATGGCTTGAAATATATCTTTCTTCATATGGTGTTGTTAATATGCAACTCGATGGTTGCAAATGTATATGCAACTTTTGGGTTGCGCAATTATTTGTGCAATTATTTTTTAAGAAGTCGGTGTTTGCAAGGAAAGAAAATGATTGTTAACTCAATTTGCGGATCAAAAACCGTTTTTCAAAAAGCAGGATTAGCCCAACACCAATGATGTAACACCATATATCCATCCAGGCAAACGAGGTTCCGATAACAGTTGCAGCAAGTGTGGAGTGTTGCAGTCCGAGGATGTTTACGATCTTGATGTACTGCAATCCTTCAATCAAAAAGGAGAAGAACAATACACACAGTGCAGTTGGCAGTACAGGCGTATTCAGAAATGTTCTTGCAAAACAATACAATAGCATCACCACCAGAATATCGCCAACATACGGTCGGATGAGAGCATCGTGTACAAACAACGCGATGAGTACTTCAACTGTAAACAGGAGTATAGTTAGCAGGAAGAATCGTTTGTTAAAGGTGAGAAATCGTGTCATCGTGAAGTTTGTTTAACTGAAGATACGGATTTGTTGTATACTTATTGTTGTGCCTTTCCGAAAGGAGAGCATGTTCTCGGTAAACTCGAACTGACAAATGATTAACTCGAACTGACAAACGATTAACTCGAACTGACAAACGATTGACTCGAACTGACAAAACAAAAACGCCCACTCAACTGAGCGGGCATTTTAAGGGTATCAATATGAAGGATACCTTACGCGGTTACTTCTTCACTTGCAATGAATTTGCGTTCTTTTAACAGGTATTGGTTTCCTCTTACCAAAATGCTCACGCGAAGGTTTTCAACGGCAATCGGTTCACCCATGCCTACCTCGGTAATATTGCTGTGGCGAATATCTTTTCCATCCACAATAACAACAGCACCACTTCCTACCACTTCAAGGTGGTTTCCTCCGGTAACAATCACTCCGGTATCCTCACCCAAACCAATTCCGGTACACTGCGGGTTGCTGGCAACGGCTTGTGCAAGACGGTTAAAACGTCCGCGCTTATCAAAGTGCGAATCGATAATCACGTTGGCCATAAATGCTAAGCCTGTGGTGATTTTTACTTCACCTTTTAAATGGGCCAGTTCACTTTTTCCCTGGTAGATCATGGTATTGCTCATAGCCATAGCACCTGCACTGGTTCCGGCAATTACAAACGTTTCCTCCAGCATATAACGGTCGTGTAAAATGGTGTAAATATCGGTACCGCCAAAAATACTGGTAAGACGCAATTGGTCGCCACCGCTAAACATTACACCATCGGCTTCCTGTATGCGTTTGATGTATGCTTCGCTGAATACATCCTCACGTTTGCGGATATCCAGTACCCCAATATTTATACAGCCGATCTTGCCAAATGCTTCCTTATAGTTTTCGCCTACTTCGGCCGGAATGGATGATGCTGTAGTAATGACTTCGATACGTTTTTCAACGCCTCCCACTTCATCTACAAAACGTTTTAAGATACCGAGTTCAAAAAAATTCAACCGGTTGCGTTGTATAAAGCCTTGCTCTAAATCTGTTCCTTTATCTTCTGCTCCGCCTACAGAAATCAGTTTTCCTTTAGGATATTCCAAAATGATGTTACTAAATGGTCAGTTGGCAAAGAAAATCAAATTCTTATAATAGAACAGATTATAACCTAACTTTTAGTTAACATTTGCTTAACGGGTGTATTTAGGGAACAACAATAGGAGCTAACGGCTTTATATATAGGTATGTTGAGCGACCTGTGGTGATATAATAGATAAAGGATTTTCCTTTGGTAAGTACTATATCGCGTACCACCCACATGGACAGCAGCAATACCCATGCAAGAGGTGTAATCTCCTCATACAGCGCGATACTACCCAACAACACCACGAATCCCAGTATATTCAGGATGTTCTGGGCCTTACTCTGCGTAATATTACACCCGATTTCGAGGGTTTGCGTTTCATGCTCAGTAAGGGTTATTTCATACGTTTCGCTGCTAGTCCAGTCTATTTTTGCCTTTATTGTATGGGTTCCCGCAGCTAGGGTGAGATTTTTGTGTTCGCCATATTCAAGTTGCGTTATTTCCTGTCCGTTTATCAGGATTTTATAGTTTCTGAAATAGTTTATAAACTGCCGGGTTCTGCTGATGGTTAAAGTTGCCATGATTATTTACGGATTAATAATTTTTGAATAATCGACTGTCCGCCCAGGGTTATTTGTGCCAGATACATTCCTTCGGGGATATGAGAAAGTGCAATATGTTGTTGCAGGTTTTCTATCGGCTGTGTCAATACGATTTTGCCTGTTATATCCATAATGATAACATCACCCGATGCACCTGCCGGAAGATCCAGGGTTACCGATTCACTTGCAGGATTCGGATACAGGTTGAAGTGGTTATCATTTTCACTGGTTTCATTCACCCCAACATACGAACCGCCAAAACTAAAATTGTCGATATTTAGTGAACCACCCATTCCGGAAATACAGCTGAATTTAAAAACAGCTTTATCGGCATTTGCAAAATTGGACAAGTCGATGGTTTCTGTTCGCCACTGATCGGTTGTCGGGATAAACATGCATGCTTGCATATTCAATGCATTGATAATAGGCTCAGCTTTGGTTGCCAGTTGTTGTCCACCCTTTTTGTAAAGGCTTGTGTAGGTTGCCCCGCAGTCTGTAGAAATCAATACTTCCAGGGTATCCGCAAAGTTGGTTTCATTGGCAATGTATGGTGGTGTGTATCTGTAATAGGTAAAGGCAAGGTCGAAGTTGAGTTCTTTTTTGGCAAGCCCTGCAATATTGATATAAGGAGAGGAGAAACTTTCAACAGCATTGCGCGTATAAAACAGCAATGCAGTATTAAAAGAAGCGATGGAGTTTTTACCCGATCTTTTTACCTGATCGTCCATGTACCATTCAAACATACTTCCCGATGAATGGATGAACCATTCGTTGGCAGCCTCATCAAACGTTTGGGTTACGATGGGTTTCAATACAGTAGTTGCCACATCAATGGTTTGCTCCAGTTTGTTGTTGGCGGCAATGGCATCAAGTGTGCCTCCATTAACAGCAACAATGGTCGCAGTAAAAGTATAGGTACCACCGGCAGGTACTGTCATCGCTAAAGGAACCACAGCATAATGATTAGGCAGGATGGTTCCGTTCCATTGCTGGGTGATGGTAGTGGTACCGGTTGAAAGTGTAAAACCCAGTGAGTGGATGGTGGAATCGCCATTGTTGCGCACCAGACAGGTTGTTTGGATATTGTTGGTACAAAAATGCCTATTGGTATTGAGTTCAAATACATCTGCATCTACCGGTGGAATTTGACGGTTCACCAAAAAGGAGAAACTTTTTTGGCTGATGGTACCACCGGGAATGGAATGTCCTAAACCCGTTACCAGTTCAAATTGAACAGGAGTATTATTCTTTTTCAATAGTTGAACCAATGCACCAACCTGATAGTTATACGTATAATCGGTTTCACCAACGGTTACAAATACGGGCAGCTGAGCGGCATTTGCATAGTTGTAAACCAAACTCGCCATGGGATTATTCTGTGCATCCATCAACCCTTGAAGGGCAGGTGTATTCAATAACAAACCGTCAAACATATCGGGATGTTCCAAACCATATTTTAAAGCACTGCGTCCACCCAGCGAAAAACCCTGCAGCAAAACTGCATGTGTATCGATGGTGTATTTACCTGTTGCAAACTGAATGGCGGTGGCTATGATTTCCTGATCCCCCTGCGGCTGGTAAAAGTCTTTGTTAGGGTCGGAGCCTCCATCTGGACAAACAAAAATGGTGTTGGTAAAAGTGGCTGGCCAGTTAAGAGAATTGATCAACGCATTGCGGTAGTTGTTGCTGTTGTCGCCCAAACCATGCAAACAGATCATCAGTCTGTAAGATTGGGTGGAATCATAATTGGTGGGAACATAACAAGAGAGTGTTCTGTTTTCGGCACCAAATGAAATGGTGGTGTTAAAAGATCCTGTTTGTGCGGATGCTGTCATTACTGTGATGAAGAGCAAAGCGAATACGGTGGTGAAAGTTTTCATGTGTGGTAGTGATTTGATGATTCAAAACTACCTGTGCCATGTATTTATATAGATGGAAGTTTGTGGTTGGACGGTTTCAGTTTGTGGTTGGATAGGCTCATTTGCTGGTACATATTGCGGATGTCGGATTTGAGATCGCGGATTGTTCCGGGAAACGAATGTTAGTGATACGGAATAACCAGTACCACTTTGGTTCCTGCTGCTTCATTGCCTTCTGTTAAATCGGTGATGGTTAACGATACATTCACCCCGGTTTCTTTTTGCAATACATCCAGTCGCTCCTGAATATTAGGTATGGCAGCCGAACGGTAATGGATATTTTTACCTGCTTTAATATGCGCAGCCCGTTCTCTTCCTACACCATTATCTGTTATCTCACATACAATGGTTTCACCCTCCAGTTTAAATTGCAACAATAAGGTTCCTTTGTCGTCATTGCGGTTAATCAATCCATGGCCAATGGCATTTTCAATGATCGGTTGGATCAGCATACCTGGAATTTCATATACTCCATTTCCTAGTTCACTATCCATTTTGAGGGTATACTGAAACTTGTTGTTAAACCGGATGGCTTCCAGTTCCATGTACAGTTTGAGTTGCTGCAATTCATCTTCAAGCGGAATGAATGTTTTGGCCGAATTTTCCATAACCAACCGCAAGAGTTTGGCAAAATCGGAGAGGTATTCATATGCCTGTTGTTGCTGATTGTTCATCACAAAATGTTGAGCCGTATTGATACAGTTGAAAATAAAATGCGGGTTCATTTGCGCGCGCAGGGCAAACATCTTGGCTTCTGCAATTCGTGCGTTGAGCAATGATCGTTCAATTTTTTCGCGCTGGTTTCTGCGCAACCAAACCAAGCCAATAACGGCACCAAACAGGATAAGGATGGAAACAGCTCCAATGGTATATAAAGTCAATTGTTGAGCCTTGTTTTCGGCATCCAGTTTTTGGGACGAAAGTTGTTCAATTTGTAAAGCCTGTTCGGTAAGCTGATACTTCGCTTCCATCTCAGCAACAGCCTGTGCATTGTTGCTGCTGTCAACAGATAGTTTTAGTTCAAGGTATTCGCGTTGTGCCTGGAATGCCTGTTCGTACTTGTGTTGCTCAGCATAAATATTGCTCAGCAATAATTTTCCTTCCAGTATCAGTTCAGTTTGTCCGGTAGCCTCGGCTCCTGCCAGTCCTTTTTGAATGGCAGTAAAACCCTCAGCTAATTTACCCGTTTGTCCGTAAAGTTGTCCCAAACCTAGGTATACCATCGGAGGGACTTTACCTGTTGGTGTTTGCGTTTCAAATGTGGTGATGGCCAGTTCCAAGTAATATTTGGCACTATCCATTTTCTCAGCATTTACGTATGAGGAACCAATATTAAAATATGAATACCCCATCCAGTAGTAATCTTTTTTAGCAGTGCGGATAGCAAGGGATTGGCGGTAATACTCAATAGCCTCTGTAGGTTTACGCTGTTCATGTAAAAACACACCCATATTGTTGAGCACCATGTCCAGTCGTGTAGTGTCTTTTAATCGGATAAACTCAGCACGTGCAAGAGCGAGGTAACGCATGGCCAGATCAAAACGGCCGAATTTATTGTTTGCAATGCCCATCCGGTTCATGGTTTGTGCAATGCCCGATGCATCTTGAATAGCTTTCTGTTTGGCCAGAGCTTCATGCAATAACCGCAGGCTTGCCTCATATTTAGATTCGAAACACAGATAATAAGCGCGTAAGGATTGGGCACGGTAACGACCAAAGTCAAATTGTGTTCCGCAGGAATCTTCATAGCGCACCAGCATTTTTACTGCCGAGTCGCGGCTTAAACCCGAGAGTTTATTGATGTATTTGAGGTAATAATCACATTTAAGCTCCGGGTTTTTTTCGTTGATGGATACCTGCAACAAACTGTCAAGTGTCCCTGCCCTGAGGGAACAAAATGGTAAGAATAAGAGTAGACCAATCCAAGTATATGTTCTCATAGCTGTAAAATTCGGTATTTCATCGAATATCGCTTTAACCAATTTGTAGTTAACCATTTTCAATTTGTAAACGGACACTCCGGATTATTGTAATTGACATTCAAATCTAACCACTAAGGACACAAAGTATGCACGAAGTACACCATCGTTTCTGTATTTCGCAGTGAACTTTGTGCATACTTTGTGTTCCTTGTGGTTAAACATACTTTGTTCAATAGAAGCAGATAGTTTTATTTCAGTGCAAGCATTTCCATAAACTCATCCTTACGGCTTTTGGAGATGCTGAATTCTTCATTGTCTTCCATGATCACCGAACCACCTGCCGATTTACTGATCCGTTTGATGTATTTGATATTGATAAGTGTTGAGTTATGAATCCTGAAAAACCCATAACCATCCAGGATGCTCTCGAAAAATTTAAGACTTTTGGATGTGGTTATTTTTTGTCCGCCACGTAAATAAAATATCGTATAACTGCCATCGGCCGTGAGGTAATAAATATCCTTGATGGCAATAAAATCATACCCTTCTGCAATTGATACGGTGATTTTGTGTTCCGCTTTATCGGGAGTAAGGAAGTTGCCGAACATCTGCTTTACCTTTCTGTTTTCTTCCGATACCTTGGGTTGTTGTTCTACCTTTTGCAGCAGCGATTTTAGGTCTGAAATACTTGCAGGTTTAATAATATAGTCGATAGCTGAAAACTTGATGGCCTTTAATGCAAACTCCTCATGAGCCGTTACAAAGGCAACATGAAAATGCACATCATCAAACTTCTCCAACAATTGAAATCCGTTTTCGCTTCCCATTTCAATATCCAGAAATACCAATTGTGGTTTGCTTTCGGTAATACCGGTGTATGCTTCAGCAATTGTGTTGGCTGTACCTACAACCCGTATATTCTCAAAAAATCCGGTAAGGGTTTTGGTCAGCGTATCGATGGCACGTTGTTCGTCATCAACAATAAATACAGAGAGTGGATGTTCCATTTGTTTGTTTTCTGGAATAAAAATAGTCGTTCGCTATCAATTCACCAATTTCAATATCCCATGTACCGGGTTAAGGTTTTCAGGATTTGACATGAACCCATTTTAAAACCCTTGCAAAAGTTAGTTTTTTACAAAAAAATCCGTAAACTGCATCTTACTTATTCTATCGGCCAATCTTAATCTGAACACTTATGCAAATTCTCGACATCAAAGTAATGCGCGGACCCAACTACTGGTCTGTACGCAGACATAAACTCATCCAAATGCGTCTTGATCTGGAGGATATGGAGCAAAAGCCAACCAATAAAATTCCGGGATTCAGGGAGCGGTTGGAAAAGATGTTTCCAAGCATGTACGGACACCGTTGTTCGGTAGGAACACCGGGAGGATTTTTTCAGCGTGTGGATGATGGAACCTGGATGGGGCATGTAATTGAACATATTGCCTTGGAAGTGCAAACACTTGCAGGTATGTTTTGTGGTTTTGGCCGTACCCGCAGCACCGGAAAGGAAGGAATATACAATGTGGTGTTCAGCTACATGGAAGAAAAGGCAGGTGTGTACACAGCCAAAGCGGCAGTAAGAATTGCCGAAGCATTGATTGCCGGAATAGAGTATAATTTAGCAGAAGACATTCAAAACCTGCGCGAGATCCGCGAAGAAGAACGCCTCGGTCCAAGCACAGGTTGTATTGTGGACGAAGCAGTAGCACGTGGTATTCCATACATCCGTTTAAATAAACGCTCGCTTGTACAACTGGGCTATGGTGTAAACCAGCGCAGGATCAGAGCAACCATTGCAAGCACCACAGGCAGTATTGCCGTGGACATTGCATGCGATAAAGAAGAAACCAAAAACCTGTTGGAGGCAGCTGAGATTCCTGTTCCGAAAGGGCGTATCGTTTATAGCGAAGATGGAATGAAGGAGGCCATTGACCGCATTAAATATCCAATCGTAACCAAACCTGTTGATGGCAATCATGGCAAAGGAGCCACCACCAACATCACCAACTGGGAAGATGCGGTTAAGGGATTGGAAGCTGCAAAAAAATATGGGCGTGGTGTGATTGTAGAGAAATTTATAACCGGTCAGGATCACCGTGTATTGGTGATCAATTACAAGTTTGTGGCTGCCGCTATTCGTAAACCGGCAGCTGTAACCGGTGATGGTAAAAGCACCATTCAGGAACTGATTGATAAGGTAAATGAAGACCCGCGCAGGGGATATGGTCACGAAAAAACCTTAACGCAAATTAAGGTGGATGAGTTTACCATGGACATGCTCAAAAAGGATAACCTCACCTTGCAGAGTGTATTGCCTGCCGGAAAAGAACAATGGCTGAAACCAACCGCGAATTTAAGTACAGGTGGAACAGCAACCGATGTTACCGATCTGGTGCATCCCGATAATATTTTTATGTGCGAACGGATTGCACGCATTATTGGACTGGACATTTGCGGGATTGATATCATGGGTGAAAACCTCACCGAACCGGTAAGTGAAAACGGAGGAGCCATTCTGGAAGTAAATGCTGCTCCCGGTTTCCGTATGCATATTGATCCGGCCGAAGGATTGCCACGCAACATAGCCGAGCCGGTAATTGATATGTTGTATCCTCCGGGAAGCAGCGCTCGTATTCCCATTATTGCTGTAGCAGGAACCAATGGTAAAACCACAACTACCCGCTTAATGGCACACATGGCCAAAACCATGGGACATAAAGTTGGATTCACCACAACGGATGGTGTGTACATTCAAAACCAACTGATGATGCGTGGCGATTGTACAGGTCCGGTAAGTGCTGAGTTTGTATTGAAAGATCCAACCGTTGATTTTGCCGTATTGGAATGTGCACGCGGTGGAATTTTACGTGCAGGTTTAGGTTTTCATAATTGCGATATGGCCATTGTGACCAATGTGGATGAGGATCACCTCGGCCTACAGGATATTGATACCATAGAACAACTTGCCCGTGTAAAAGCGGTTGTTCCCGATAGTGTATTGCCAAGTGGTTACGCTATTTTGAATGCCGATAACAAATGGACGGCTGCCATGCATAAAGGATTGGCCTGTAAGGTTGCTTACTTTAGTATGAATGAAAACAACCCGATTATTAAGGAGCATATAAACGGTGGTGGATTGGCGGCTATTTATGAAAACGGGTACGTTACTATTTGCAAAGGAACCTGGAAAATCCGGGTAGAGAAAGCCGTAAACATTCCGCTGACGTTTGGCGGACGTGCTACCTATAATATTGCCAATGTATTGCCAACCTTACTTGCAGGATTCATCCGCAACTATAAAGTTGAAGATATGCGTGTGGCCTTGGCTACATTCATTCCGGGTCCGGCACAAACTCCGGGTCGTATGAATATTTTCCGCTTCAAACATTTTGAAGTGATGATTGATTACGCACACAACACTGCAGGCTTTGAAGCCATTGGTGAAATGCTGGCTAAGATAGAAGCCAAACACGTTGGGGTTATAGCAGGTGTGGGCGACAGGCGCGATGAAGACACCATTGCACTGGGTGCACAAGCTGCTAAAATGTTTGAAGAAATTATTATCCGCCAGGATAAAAACCTGCGTGGTAAAACGGAAGATGAAATTATTGATCTGATCAAAAAAGGTATTCATTCGGTTGATCCGGATAAAAAAGTAACCTCGTTTAAAAAGGAAAGAGATGCCATTGACTATGCGATTAAAAATGCAAGAAGAGGTACTTTTCTAACCATTTGCAGTGATGTAGTTCCCGATGCGTTGGATCAGATCATGAAATTGAAAGAGCAGGAAGATTTGGGCGAGATTGAGCTGGGGTTGGGTGAAGCGAGTGCGTGATGTCGTAATTAGTTAATTGTGTTGATTGGTTGATAGGGTGAAGGTGCTTACAACTCGCTGCCTTCGACCATTCGCTACGCGAAGCTCAGGCAGCTTACATTATGCAGGAAGTGAACTAAAGTAAAGAAATATTTGGTGTTCGATAAACCAAATGCTAAATTGAAATACGAAAGCAGGGTGCCCGAGCTTCGCATAGCGAATGGTCGAGGGCAACCCGTACAGAACCTCAATGAAATGTCACCTTTATATCCTACTCTGTGCTGACGGTAGTTATTACACGGGCAGTACCAAACATTTACAACAACGGATAGAGCAACACCAGAAAGGTGTAGGTGCTAACCACACGAAAAAGAGATTGCCGGTTCAATTGGTTTATTCAGAAGAGTATGATCGAATTGATTATGCATTTGAAAGAGAGAAGCAAATTCAGAAGTGGAGTAGAAAAAAGAAAGAGGCATTGATTAATGGTGAGTATCAGGTGTTGCATTTGCTTTCAAAAAATCGTACACGTTTTCCGTTGCGCTAGCCGGTGTCTTCGACCATTCGCTACGCGAAGCTCAGGCACCTGTCATTGGACTAATATTTAACGAATGTGTCTGGGATACAAGGTGCCTGAGCGTTTTACAAAGTGAAACTGGTCGAAGGCATCTTGCATCCTACTCCTTAAGCAACACATAAGCCTTCTTTTCCGGCAGGTTCCAATCCAGCCAGTTTGATTCTTCCCAGGTTTCTTTAAAGTATTTTCTGCGCTCTTCAATGCGTTCGCGGAATCCGATTTCTTTATAGGATTCACGGCTACTGAAAGAGAATTTTTCGGTTTGAACCTTGTCTATTTCTTTCAGTCGGACATCGTTTGTAATGATGTAAGGAAGGGATGCATTATTGAGGTTCACCAGAAAATCGTAGTGCACAAAGGAGGATTGGTAATGATCAAAATTGTACCGCGCAATAATGGCATCCCAGTTAAACAATCCTGCTGTTACGCAGCAGATATAAATGGACATCGTGTTTACAGCAAAGAGGTAGGTGGCCGATTTGTACTTAAGCGATTTATAGATGATGCTCAGTAAACCGACAATACAAGCGGCCAGGAAAAAGTAAACAAAGATGCGCTTGTAAGCCAGTCCGAAGTACTCCACATAATAACAATTGCGGGACACCACTGAGATGACCATGAGCATATTTTGCGCAAGCCATATGGTGATGAGGGTTTGGAACAGTTTGTGGTTTTTGAGAAACACCAGATTGCCATTGAGGTAATACAACGCAATGCCCATGGAAATGAGAATGGCGAAGATCAGCACATAGGTACCTTCATGCACCATTTCTTTAAGGTATCCGCCATCCCAGGTAAACCCGAGCCACACATGTTTAATGTCGAGTATATTGAGCCATGCAGCCATGAGGTTGATGAGCACAAAAAAAACAATGGCTACCTGTTGTTTACGTATGAGACCTTTGGTAAGTCCGCGCGGCAGGCGGTTACGTTTACGAAGGCGCAGGAGTTGAGTGTTGGTAGTAAGATGCCTGTTGAGAAGTGAAGGCCTGAGTTCAGAGATTAAAAAATAAGAACCGATGAGCAGCCCGATGATTCCGAACAACATACGTCCGAGCGAAACATGTTCGAACATGTTCGACAGGTATTGCAGGATGCTGCGAATACTATCGTTAAAATAGGTATTGGAAGCTGCATATAAGGCAAGCAGGATACCAAATAGCACAACAGGGAGGAACACAAAACGCATCCATACACCCAAACGTGAGCCGCGATTGTTTTTATCCGGTTGCTGGCTGAGTCGCACAAACACACTTTGTATTCGTCCGATTGCATTCAGGGCGAATGCGGGAGCAAAATGCATGTACCGGATTCCCGGAATCACAATGCTTCCGAGTAAGAGGAAAAAGGACAACCAATAGATAACAAGACTATATGCGGTATGTCCCAATATGACACCCAGAGTAGCGGCATAAAACCCCAGCAGTAATACGATACTTACTTTGCTGTTGGGTTGTTTTTTAAAAAGAAAGATGAATGCGGTAATGATAAGGGTAAACACCAACGTGTTCAATCCCATTCCGTGGTTGTAAAAGAGTGCCTGAAATACCACTCCCAAACCAACAATGCTGAGTAATGCGATACGGTTGTTTGACATAGTTAGTTTCCTAAACGACAAAAGGATTTGTTTTGGTATACCCGATACACCAACCATTGTATTATACCAGCCATCAATTATCGAATATCACGAATCGAGTATCGTGACTAGCGCACCCCTTCTATTGGAGATTATAAATTGTTTTTTTGTATACTTGTTTAAACACAACGCTTATGAAATTCCAACTCGAACGTATTGCACTTTTCAGTGATGCCGTCTTTGCAATTGCCATCACACTGATGATGATTGAAATTAAAGCCCCCCATCTGGGACATCATGTTCCGTTCGGGGAAGCGTTGGGTACATTCCTGGAATTGCTGCCCATCTTTATGGGAACTATCCTGAGTTTTTTTATCATTGGGGTGTACTGGAGCAAACACCACAAACTGATGAAATACCTTACCGGATATACTCCCAAACTTATTTGGTTAAACATCGGTTTTTTACTGACCATCGCTTTTATTCCGTTTTCTACTTCATTTGTGTTCGAAAACTTTATGGCTTACTCTCCCGTTCCGCTGTTGGTATATAATTTCAACTATACCATGGCCACATTACTTGAGTATCGTTTATTCAGTTATGCACTCAATCCGAAGAATGGAATTTGTACAAGTGACACCATTCCCGAAAGTGATTACAACAAAAAGGAAATGTTATTTCCGATTGTGGTATATGCACTGGTGTCAGGTCTGGCCTTTGTGAATCCTGCCATCGCTTTTATGGGTTACGGGGCTTTTGGGTTGCAAAATATGCTCTCCAAACGCAGTGCAAAAAAGTAAACGATCCAACCAAATATCTTTTTTTGTAAGGTTTTGAGTATTTTAGTAAAATATTAACCAAATCACTTCAGGCTATGAAAAGATTGTGTACACTCATGTTACTTGTTTCGTCAATTTTCCAACTGCAGGCGCAACGTTATAAGGACAAAGTTTTTACGGACGTTACGTTGGATAGTGTATCGTATGGCAATGCCAATAATTGGAACAATACTCCCCAGGAACTGAAGATGAATATTTTCCAGCCGCAGGGTGATACTGCAACCAACAGACCGTTACTGATATTGGCGCACGGAGGTGCATTCATCAATGGCAACAGGTATGCACCCGATGTGGAATACCTGTGCCGCGAATTTGCCAAACGAGGGTATGTATGTGTATCCATCAGCTACCGGTTGGGAATTGATATCAGCAAGTTTTTCTTAAATCCGGGTCCTCAGTTTGCCAATGCTGTATGGCGTGGTACGCATGACGGCCGTGCAGCGGTTCGTTTTTTGAGAGTCAATGCAGCAACCTATAAAATTGATAAGGACCAGATCTACATGGGTGGAGTTTCGGCAGGTGGTGTATTGGGATTGCATGAGGCATTTTTAGATTTGCCGGCAGAAGTGGGAAGTGCCAATCCAACCATTGATACGGTTAGCATAGGCGGAGGTATTGAAGGCAATTCGGGAACTCCCGGACAAAGCTGGAGGGTAAAAGGATTGATCAACTTATGCGGAGGTATTGGAGATGGTGTATGGATGAGCAACAACAGGGATATCTCCATCTTTAATGTGCACGGAACAAAAGATGAAACTGTTCCGTACAAAACAGATTATTTCAGGGCATATAATATGAATGTTGCCAAGCTGAGTGGAAGTTTTACAGTTGATTCGATGGCGAAAATTTTTGGAATGAAATCTTTTTTATACACGTTTGTGGATGCCCCTCATGTTCCGTTTTCTCCGGGCAATGGAACTGTTATGAGCAGCACCGCATACATGGATACCACAGAACGGTTGATGGTGGATTTTTTAGTGGAAGACATGGGCAGAAAAGTCGGATTGCCCGATGTGCTGCATGCGGTTGATGTACTGATGTATCCGAATCCTGCTCATCAATATGTGACCATTGAAGTGGCCAAAGGAAAAACAATGCAGGTTACCGTTTATGATATCAACGGTAAAGTACATGCAAACATGAGTGCAACTAAAACACATTTGGTATTCAATACAGAAGCATTACCATCGGGATTATATTTTGTGAACATCAGCAACGAATACGGAAGCATTACCCGAAGAATTGCTGTTGAATAACGTTGCAGTAAACAAAATCTGCGTAATCTGCGAGATCAGCGGGCAATAATGGGCTCGCGTCAGAGTCATCCGGAAAAGGTTTCACATTAATCTTGCAGAAATTATAGTTACCTCAGATTAAGTTTGACACCGGCCGACAATACTGAAATATCATACAGCGATAGATACTTTGTGTTGGAAAGATAGCTGCTGATGTATAAATCATTGGTGCTCATTTCCACATACATGGAAACAGACCGCGCACAAGCCTTTTGTGGGAGATTAAAAGCAATGCTGCTTTGCACACCAATATGGGAGCGAAAGGCAGACGACCACCAGTAATAGTCATCAGGATACCGCGAACCGGGCCATGAAGTATAGAAGTATTTATTGGTGGTATATGAAATGAACACTACCGGATTGAGCGGCTTCCAGCGTATTCCCTTATACACGTTTATGTTAAATGGATTGTAACCGGCTTTCAGGGT
This sequence comes from Bacteroidota bacterium, assembly GCA_040387195.1. Classification (GTDB taxonomy): domain Bacteria; phylum Bacteroidota; class Bacteroidia; order UKL13-3; family UKL13-3; genus UKL13-3. The sequence goes on along the minus strand of JAZKEF010000020.1, from coordinate 11,939 downwards.
AAAAATATCCAACCGGCCACCCTGATTGGGCGGAACATATCCATACAACAAAGAGACATTCAGTTTATCGGATTGGTTTTTATAACCCAACCCCACACTCATCCAACCAATACCACCACCATACTGCACGGTAAGTAAGTTGGGTAGTAAACGTGATTGAGCTGAAACGGAGAAACCGCTTACGATGATGATCAACACTATCAGTATCTTTTTCATGGCTAATAGGAAACGGGTGTTTTGTGAACTTTACCATTGTAAATCTCAAGTAACATAAATACACGCTTGTCAACGGCATTGCTGTTCAGGTAGCGCACACCATCTTCATATGGGTACTGATCGTTGGTATGATGATGATGACCATGCAATGAGATTAACAAACCCTTGGTATTGCGTAGTGTTTGTGCATAGGATTGTTCCAGGTTTTTATCAAAATCGCCATCATAGGGTGGTACATGTGAAACTGGTACAATGTATTCTACACCGGGTTGGGGTTGGCATTCCTGCGCCAGCCAGTTCATGTCAGGAATGTTTCCCTTGAAGTGGTATTCTCTGCTATTGGTATTGTGAAAAATGAACTTGGTACGTTTGTATACAAAGCTGAAATTATCAACCCCAAACATATACTCGAAGGTTTTTTTGCCATTGCCTATTACATCATGGTTTCCAATAGCTGAAATGTAAGGCACCGTTAATCCCGAAAAGATATCATTGATCCATTCAAACTCCTGGCGCAGTCCGAAATCGGTCAGGTCGCCCGCTACGATCAAAAAGTCGACATCTTCCATAGAGTTTACCTTTTTTACCAATAATTCAGCTTCATCATAGTACCGTTGGGAGTCTCCGGTAAAAACAATCCTGATGGTATCGTCCTGGTCTGCCCGTGCCAGTAATTTGTCGATATTACGTTGATTGATGTGGCGGGGCGTATTATTGTCATGGGCTTGGTTGGGACTTGATTCAAATTTTTCACATCCTGCTAGCAGGGATATGAATAGTGTAAATGCGATTATATAGTATATGTTTTTCATTGTGATAATTTTTCACCGGCAAAGTTACTTTCAGCTTCAGGGGAGCTGAAATTTCTTTCGATACAGCTTGGCAGAATGTCGGTGAATGGTAGTGTTGAAGAGGTGTCTGAAAAAGGTATAATCAGCAAAAAGGTTAACGGCCATTTCTCTTCTGTGAATCAAAATTATCGGTAAACAATGTAACTGTCTGACCAATAACAGCAACACAAGAAGAGGCGGGGGTGGATTTTTTTTAGGAAATATTAAGTATTAAAAAAGGGCTTGATAGGCCTGAGTTTGGGAGAAAATCCGTTGGTAATCACTCCGTAAAGCTTTAAAAACTAAAATATTAGTGTTATTATTGCAACCTAAGAAGTCCTATGTTTAAACAGATTGCTATATACTGGCCCCTCTCCGTCATTTTGTTAACCACATTGCCGGCTAGGGCACAGCACAAGATGGTGCCAATGCTCATGCAAAATGGCAGGTATACCTTCGTTGATTCCCTCAAGCGTAATACAGGTATTGAGTTATTTTTCGACAGGGCTTTTCCGTTTTCAGAACATACAGCCGCAGTGAGAGTGAACGGTAAATGGGCGCTTATCAATAAAATGGGAGCAAACGTTTCCGAAGCATTGTATGATGAAATCAATCCGGTTTCCGAAGGTCTGGCAAGTGCTATCCAAAATCATCAAGGCGTATATATTGACTCAACGGGTAAAAGTGTGCTGCAGGGTTTGTTTGTGAGAACCACCTCGTTTTCGGAGGGATTGGCGGCCGTTAGTGATGGTAGGCATTGGGGATATATTAAACATGACGGGACAATAGCACTGCCGCTCGAATTTGAGTACGCCCGGAAATTTTCCCAAGGTTTGGCTCCTATAAAGATGGACGGTTTGTGGGGATATATCGGCAAAAAAGGAAACCGTGCTATTCCAATTATGTACCAGGAAGCAACGCCCTTTTCAGGAGGGGTGGCTGCGGTTAAGTTGCGCAATAAATGGATGCTGATTAATCCGCAGGGAATCACGATCAGGCAAACCAATTTTGAGGAGATGCTCGGATTTTCTGAAGGGCTGGCACCAGCCAAATACAATGGCAAATGGGGGTTTGTGAATACAAACGGACGGTTTGTGATTGAACCCCGCTTTGAAGGTGCCGATGGATTTGAAAATGGTTACGCACGGGTTTTCAATAATGGAAAACGGTATTATATCAACCGGTTGGGGAGCGCTTTTATAGAAGGGGGAGAATAGATGAGAGTGATACGAATAATTTTTCTTTTTGTTGTATGCTGGATGTTTGCTGCGCAAGCGACTGCTCAAGGTGTTTTTTGTCCAAACAATGTTGATTTTGAAAACGGAAACCTGACGAACTGGCGTTTATATACCGGCTCATGTTGCCCTATTAATACTCCAACATTAAGCGGACCGGTTTCGGGCAGGCATACCATTACGTCAGGCATCACAATGGATCTGTATGGTAACTTTCCGGTGCTTGCTCCTGTCTCGGGTTTATACTCTTTGAAACTTGGAAATGACGGAACAAGTTCACAAGCCGAAAGAGCGCGTTATTATGTTCGGGTACCCAATGACCTGAATAATTACAGTTTGTTTTTAAGGTATGCCGTAGTTCTGGAAGATGGAGGACACTCAGCCAGTGAGCAACCCCGTTTTGATGTGAAGGGATATGATTCCATCACCAACGTTCCGCTACCCTGTGTTCAGTTTAATTTTGTGGCATCGTCTTCTCTTCCGGGGTTCACTACCTCAACACTGAATTTGGATGTAAAATATAAAGCATGGTCAACGGCAAGTATTGACCTGTCGGGATTGGCCGGAAGAACTATTGCACTTGATTTTGCCAGTGGTGATTGTGATCTGGGGGGGCATTTCGGGTATGGTTATGTTGATTTGAATTGCGGACTTTTCCAAATTGCAAGTACCGTTTGTAAAGGTTCAACATCTTCACAGTTAACAGCACCTCCGGGTTTTCAGTTTTATGAGTGGTATGATTCAACCTTTACCACACTGGTGGGTTCAACCAGCACTATTTCTGTTCCGACTCCGGCTACCAGCAATAAATATTATGTAATTTTAAAGCCATATCCTGGTTTCGGTTGTATCGATACACTTACAACACGTATTTCAGTTTCCGATCTCAACCTCATTATCAATCCCGATACGATCGTATGTAATAGTGTTGCAGTGCAACTGCGGGATACTGCAACTGCATCGGCAGCATTTCTTCCGCTTACGTATAAATGGACACCCACCACGGCACTCAGTTGCAACAATTGCCTCAATCCGATTGCAAGCCCGGCCCAATCAACCAAATATACCCTTCAGGTTACAGATGCCACAGGTTGTGTGGTAAAGGACAGTTTCGATATAACCGTTAAATTATATATCACCACCCAACCGGTTAGTTTAATACAGTGCAAAGGGTCAAAGGCAAAATTCAGTGTAACACCCGGGGGCATTGGTACTTTTGCTTTTAAATGGTACAAAAACGGAGTTGTGATTCCCGGTGCCACTACAGATTCCCTGGTTCTCACAGGTATTCAGGACAGCGATACCGCCAATTACACAGTAGTTGTCTGGGGCGAGTGTGACAGTATCATCTCATCGATAGCCAAACTCAGCATTCACACTATTCCGCAGGTTACACTGCAACCGCAAAACATAATCCAATGTTTGGGAACACGTGCGGTATTCAAAACCAAAAGTTCAGCTAATTCATCGCTCACCTATCAATGGTTTCGCAAGGGTGTTTTGTTGGCCGGTGCCAATCGCGACTCTTTGGTTATTAACTCGATTACTGTTAACGATACCGGAATGTATTTTTTAAAAGTACAGGGGCCGTGTGATAGTGTTAGAACCGATACGGTCTCGCTTAGACTTCAGCCACAAACAATCATTACAACACAACCTGCAGGAGTGCTGCAATGCAAGGGAGCAAGAGCAGTATTCAGAGTAACTGCTACAGGTTTGGGAACACTCACCTATCAATGGCGAAAAAATACCGTTCTATATCCGGGTGCTACCAAAGATTCACTGGTTATTGATACTGTTAAAACTACCGATGTTGGAAATTATACAGTGGTGGTAACCGGTGGTTGCAATAGCGTAACATCTGTTATTGCACGGCTTGACATTCCACCTCTTCCAACCATTCTTACGCAACCCGTGAGTGTCCTCAGGTGCCGTAATTCTAAAATAGTATTCAAGGTAACCACTGCAGGAACCATAGGTTACCAATGGTTAAAAGATGGTGTACCCATTGCCGGTGCTACCAAAGATTCGCTTGTGTTTACTGCAGCCGATTTTGTTGATACTGCAAATTACAGGGTACAGGCTATCGGACAATGTGATACCGTTTTATCATCAAACGCAAAACTATCTTTGTATTCCATTCCTGTTATTACCCAGCAACCAACCGGAAATGTTCAGTGTGCGCGCACGTCTTATATGCTTAGGGCAGTTGCAACCAACAGTACTCCAATGCAGTACCAATGGTGGAAAAACGGAAACAAACTAACCGGAGCAACCAAAGATTCATTGTTTATTCCATCATTGGCATCAACCGACTCCGGGAATTATTTTCTGGTGGTGAAAGGACAATGTGATAGTGTGATCTCGGATACCGTTTATGTGGGTGTGAGATACGTAAGTATTACAACACAACCGATATCCGTAACCAACTGCCTTACCAGAAATATTCTATTCAAAACGAAAACATACAGTCCGGACCCAATGAGTTACCAGTGGCGAATGAACGGAGTTGATCTGCTCAATCAAACAACCGACTCACTGGTCGTTTCCAATATCGGTTATACCGATACGGCAAGCTATACAGTAACAATTACTACCGCTTGCGATACAGCCGTTTCCCTTCCGGCAAAATTGTCCATTTTTACTCCCACTACCATTACCACTTCACCTCAAAATACCATACAGTGTCACTATACAACGGCAACGCTCAAGGCTGTGGCAATCGGAACCGGAACGGTCAATTATCAATGGTATAAAAACGGAGTCATTATGCCGGGACGAACCTGGGATACATTGAAGGTTGCAAACATCAGTTATGCCGACACTACCGACCGGTATTCGGTATTGGTGAAAAGTTTCTGTGACAGCGCATGGACAGCAGAAGCAGCCATCGGGGTGTTTCCAATTCCTGATCCGGGATTACCGGATTCAACGTTGCTATGCGTAAATGTAGGGTATATTGAAACCATCGGGTTTGTCCAGTACCTATGGAGTACGGGTGCTATTACCAATCGGATTCCCATTCTTGTGGATGGTTCATATTCCGTAACAGTAATCGACCTTAATCTTTGTCCGAATAAAGATACCACGTATGTAAAACTAAAAGCGTTGCCGTCTTTAAATGCAGGAGTAGATAGCGTTTTATGCAACGAAATTGACCTGCAATTGTCGGCAACAGCCATAAATTATGATTCGGTAAAATGGACACCTGAACCATCGGGAATGTTTAATTATCCGGATTCGCTTCAGCCAATTTTTATGCCCAATGCGGGAGAAGAAGGAATTAAAACGCTCACCATTTCGGCATACAATGGATGCGGGGTTACAGTCGATCAACTGCAAGTGACATTGAAGAAAAGAACATCCTCAGAATTTATGCCTGAAGATACAGTGGTATGTGAAGGGGCTCTTCCCGTGAAATTAGTACCACTCAATCCTGGAGGAATATTTTCGGCAACCTATTTAACTAACGATTCATTTGTACCAAGCCAAAGTGGCTTATATGTGGCAACTTACACCATCACCGAAAATGGGTGTACGGATTCATCTAAACAACTGATAAGGGTTGTCCCTATGCCACAGTCGTCTTTTGTATTCCGCACGCAACAATTGAATATTGATTCTCCTATTGTATTTATCGCAACAAGCGCCAAAACACTCCGGTATGTATGGTATTTTGATAATGGCGATTCAAGCATTACAGATACCACTATTTACAAATACCCTCTCGAAGGTTTATATCGTGTGATGTTGCTTTCTGTAAACGAAATGTGTGCCGATACGGTTATCAAAGACTTTGTAATTGAAGGAAGTAATTTTATCTGGGTTCCCAATGTGTTTACTCCTGACGGAGATGGCATCAATGATGTTTTCAGAGCTATCTACATCAATAACAAAGGTGGAGTGGTAAGTATTTTTAACCGTTGGGGACAGCGTGTATATATGAGCACTGACTTAACAACCGGATGGGATGGAACCTATCAGGGAAAACCATGCCTGTCGGATGTGTATACATATGTGGTTGATTACCTGACCAACGAGGATGAGGTAAAACAAGTGAAGGGGAATATTACACTCTTAAAGTAACAAGAACACCCATCAGATTTTACAACAGTTTATAACTATCAAGGATTTTTTGCACCTCATCTTTATAGGTACTCCCGATGGCTATAAACTGGTCTTTGATCTGAATGGAATTACCGTCTACTTCTGCAATGTATTCAAGGTTGATGATATGCGATTTGTGTACCCGTACGAAATTGCTATAGGGTTTTAACTGCTCCTCAAAATTTTTCATGGTGCTGTGTACAGTAATTCTACCATCATCCGTCCATAAACGTACATAGTCTTTCAAACCTTCAACAAACCATAGTTTACGCAGGTCTATTTTAATCCACTTTCCTTCCGAACGTACAAACAATAATTTATCGGAAGGTAAAGTTGTGGTTGGTGCGTGTGCGGGTTGCAGCTCACTCTGAACTTTATTGATGGCCCTCAGAAATCGGTCGAAAGCGATAGGTTTAACAAGATAGTCGATGGCGTTTAACTCGTAACTTTCCAGGGCGTGTTCGGTATAAGCCGTTGTGAAAATAACCTTAGGCGGGTGTTTCAACGATTTCAGAAATTCAATGCCGGTAATTTCGGGTAAGTTGATATCGAGTAACAGTAAATCAACTGTTTGTTTATTCAATAACGCAAATGCTTCCAGCGCATTCTTGCATACACCCACCAATTCCGTATCGGGAAGTTTTTGCAGGTACGACTGTAAAATTTCCTGAGCCAAAGGTTCATCATCTACTATTGCTACACGAATCATGAGAGGGTTATGTTCACTTCAATAATAAAATAATTTTCGGTTGAAGTTACTTCAATGTTGTGTCTTTCGGGATACAACAATGCAAGTCGCTGGCGCAGGTTGCTCAAGCCGATACCTCCAGGAGATGCCGGAGTTTGTGGTTTGGAGGTTGTATTGTTCTTGCAGTAAATGCGCAATTGGTTCTGTTGAATGCTGAATTGAAAATCAACTTCCAGCAATTCAACCTGCCTGTTGTGCTTAAATACATTTTCGATGATGGGTAACCAGATGAGAGGTGGAATCATACATTCCCGGTCGCTTGTGATCGAGAACTGAAGATGGGGAGAATCCGGAAGGCGCAGCAATTCAATGTCGATATAAGACTGCATGATATCCCGTTCTTTATCGAACGCAACAAGTTTTGCATCGGCTTCATACAGTACATACCTGAGCACGGAAGACAATTTTAAAATAGACTCAGGTGCTTCGTCCGATTTTTTAAGTGCAAGCGCATACAAATTATTCAACGTATTAAACAGGAAATGAGGATTGATCTGGTTCTTCAAAAAATTCAACTCGGTTTCACGGTGTTTAATAAGCGCATCTTCCATCAGTTTTACTTTTTTAACACTGTTGTGATAGTATCCAAGAAGTGTAAAAATGACAGTCCAGATAACCATCATAAAAAAGTAGGTTTCGAGATCAAATAAAATGCCCAAAGGAGAAATGTCCTGGCTAATCGGTGACATCACAATGCTCACCGACATGGAATCGAATCCAGGGAAAATCGTTGGCAACCATTTAAGTAAAAAAGTGTACACATAGGCAACCGCAAAGATGAAGGCAAATACACTTCCGAAGTAAACCAATCGTTTTTTCCTGAATAGATACCGGGGCAACAAGATCAGGTTGTTTACATAACTGAGCAACGCGAAAAAGGACATGTAAAATACCATCATTCCATAGTAAAATACCGGAGAGTATGCTGTCTGGTCATCGGCATCCGATAGTTTAAGACCCAGCAGAAAGGCCCAGAAATAAAGATTCAACGCTACGCGTGAACCCAGAAAGTGTGCTATTTTTTGTAATACATTCATGGTACAAAGAAGATGAATAATATAATGCTTCGAGACTACTAATAGACGAAATGCCAACTATTTTAGACGAAGGTGAAAAGGAACTGCATGTCGAAAAGAATAACAGGTTGGTCTAGTTTATTAAATAGCGATACGCTGATTGGGTTGTTTTGAACCATCAATTAAATACAAAACCGATTATGAAAAAACAACTATTACTCCTTATCACCGTTTGCTTGCTGGGAGGAGCTTCTGTTATTAAGGCACAGATTTCACCATTTGTGGCCGGCCGTTTACAATTTACACTTGATAGTGTATGTAACAAATACAAAATCAAAGGAACATCAGCCGCAGTTCTTGTCCCGAATGTTGGCATTTGGAAAGGAACAAACGGAGTGTCGGAAGCAGGCGTTCCGCTTACTTCGGATATGTTGCTGGGAATGGGTAGCAATACCAAAACACATATTGCAGCGGCCTTATTAAAGATGCAAGAGCAACAACTATTGTCGCTGGATGATAGCATCGGAAAGTGGATTATCGGTTACCCGAATATTAACGGACAGATCACCATTCGCCAATGTTTGAACCATACCAGTGGTTTGTTTGACTACATGCAAGCGGATGCAATCAACGACAGTATTTTTAGCAATCCATCTAAAATATGGAAACCCGAAGAAATTCTGTGGATGGCAAAAGCTCCGGCATTTGCTCCGGGCACAAGCTGGGATTATTCCAACACCAACTATATTGTTGCCGGGATCATTATTAGTAAAGTAATGAACAAACCGGCATTTGATGCGATGCGTGATCTGATTTTAACTCCCCATCAATTAGCCAACACATTCAATTATGACGAACATGGTTCACGTACGGTAGCGCATCCGTGGAGTACAAGCATGGATGGTAAAACATTAATCGACATGACCACCACTCCTTATTTGAGCAACCTGTTCAGTCTGGCCAACACCGCAGGATCATTAATCACCACTGCAGAAGATAATGTTCAGTTCTGGTATAAACTCTGGAGCGGACAGATCGTGAATGCACAATCGTGGAAGGAAATGACAACAATGCAATCATTGGGTGGTAATGACGGATACGGACTTGGGATCTTTCTGTACAGTAAAAAATTAAACGGACGTTCCTTTTATTGCCACGGAGGAACCTTCTTCGGGTTCATCAATGAAAACATGGTGGACACAACTTCAGGGGTAACCATATCCGTATTGACCAATCAGGATAGTGTAAACAATAGTGGGCTAATGGCACTGGTGGAAAGGGCATTGCATAAAGTAACATTGAATATGCCGCCAACAGGTATTGCGGATATGAATGGGGTATCGAATCCGGTTACAATGTATCCGAATCCGGCATCCGATCAGTTAAACGTTGATGCAGGAAACATAAAACAAGGAACGATTGTCATCCAGGATATCATGGGCAGAACACTTTGGAGTGGTGAAATTGCACAACAGGTTACAGTGATCAACACAGCTGCATTACCGGAGGGTATTGTATTGGTTACATGTAAAGATGAGTCTTCGGGCATTCAGCAAACCCAACGGGTGCAAATCGTTCACTAGAGTATACTGAAACAAAACAGGAACATGTTGTCTGCTTACCATTTTTTAAACAAGAGTTAAGTTTTAGTTAGGAATCATTTAGGTTTTTTGAATTGCAACCGTAAGGTGTTATCGTCAATCTGCATTGAAAACACCTATACACAATGAAAAAAATAGTTATGATGCTGGGACTGGTATGCACCGGTTTAGCAAATGCACAGAATGTTATCGAAGTAAAAGGAATCCGTTTGTACGAACACCATAGTTCGGATGTAACAGCAAGGCCTTTTGGCAGTGGAGCAATTGGTTCCAAATCGGGGTACGATTTTGTGAAAGGAACATACTATGGCAGCTTTGATCCAACCACGATGGGTTCATATGCAAATGGGGAAGAGATGAACCTGGACATGGTGGAACATGAGGGAATGTTTGGAACAGGAGGGGCATCAAAATATCTTGGGTTTACATCAGGGGTGAGTAGTATTTGGAACGGACAGATTAAAGGTAATGAACAAACCAGGTGGCATAAAGTAACCACTGGTTTGGCAGCCTATAATGCTGTTGTAACAAAAGAAAACCTAGTAGCGTTGTATGATGCATCCAAAGCAGGACTGGCAGTGGCAAGCGTGCAGCTCAATGAGGTGTATGTTGGCAGGATACGCGGTTCCGGTTTATATGTATTGATCAAGTGTACTGGAGATAAACAACCTTTTGGAGCTCCGGATGGTTCAACGAATGATAATAATTATTTCAACTTTGACTACAAACATACGGGGTCAACACCAACCGGAATAGCTGAATTGACTCAAGCATCTTCAATAGAAGTGTATCCGAATCCTGCATCTGATAGAATTATGGTACGTTTAGTATCAGGAGATTTTTCAGGATCCACACTAAGGATTGTTGATGCCTTCGGAAAAGAAGTGTATTCAGGATTGGTAGTTGGAAACCAGGTAGAGGTGAACACAATAGTATTGAAACAAGGATTATATTTTGTAGTATTAACAAACCGGGCAGGTATAAATCATCAGAGTCGGAAGATTCAAATTTTGCATTAACCATCGTATCTCTTTAAAGGAGCATACACAATTCAAAAGGATAAATGAAAACAAAAAGTATGCTTCAAAAAATAGTTCACTTTCCGCTCACAAAAATAATTGCAGGAATTGCAATCCTTGTGGGTATGGTGGCTCTTGCGCAATGGTTGGCGGGAATGGCACTGCAGTATTTAGAAATTGAGACAGCTCTGCGCAAACTGATCATCGGCATTGTTGGTGCCAGTGTATCTGTCTCAATTTATATTTTGCTGTTCAGGTTTTATGAAAACAGGAATGTTTCGGAATTGAGTACAAAGGGTTTGGGTCGGAATCTTGCTTACGGAATCTTGCTCGGGGCTATTCTACAGTCTTTAACCATTTTTGTGATTTACATGTATGGCGGATTTACCATTGTTACCATTAATCCGGTTTCGTTCGTATTGCCTTCGCTTACCATGGCATTTACTGCTGCGATATTTGAAGAAATTCTGGTGCGTGGAATTATTTTCAGGATACTCGAAGAAAAACTCGGAAGTTATATTGCCCTCTTTATATCTGCTGTTATCTTCGGGGCATTGCACCTTGGCAATCCCAACAGTTCAATTGCTGCAGCTGTAGGATTGGCATTGCAAGCCGGATTATTTTTAGCAGCAGCTTTTATATTTACCCGGAATCTGTGGTTTCCCATTGCCATTCATTTTGCGTGGAATTTTGCCCAGGCCGGAATTTTCGGAGCTTCCGTTTCGGGAAATGCAATAAGTAGATCATTGTTTACAACCAACATAGAAGGAGCCGATTGGTATACCGGAGGTGCATTTGGTCCCGAAGGATCCATTCAGGCAACAGTGTTTTGTTTGATAGCTACCATGGGTTTAATGGTAATGATTTGGAAACGGAATGCCATCATCAAACCTTTTTGGAAACAACCTGATAACTTAGAGCTGGCGGGTTAATTTCCCCAAAAGCTTGATTGCATTTTCGGTCTGGTCATTCCAGAGCTTGCCATAACTCAGCTTAAAACAATTGTTGTACTGATTTTGCAACGTATAAATACGACCGGGTGTAATGCTTATTTTTTTAGCAATAGCCCTATTGTATAAATCGAGCGTATCATATTTTTTGTTGAGTTCAATCCATAGGTTCATGCTGCCTGTGGGTCTTGTTACCTTGGTGTCTTCCGGAAAGTAT
>JAZKEF010000019.1:0-162166 GCA_040387195.1 Bacteroidota bacterium | reverse complement strand
TGAAGTAGGCGTAGCACCCGAACAGATCGTTTGTGTACCTGCAGTGATGGTATTGTTTGCAATAGCCGAGTCAACAGTAATCTTCACGGCAGCAGTTGTGTCTTTTGCACAAGCTCCCGAAGTCACCACACGTTTGTACCAAGTAGATTGGGTGAGTGCAGCAGGAGCATGATTGATAGTATTCGAAGATGCGATTGCACTGAACCCTGCAGAAGCCGAAGTGGTAGATGACAACCACTCATATGTATAAGAAGCACTGTTACCTGCAGTCGGAGTAGAGCCTGTCAATGAAGTAGGCGTAGCACCCGAACAGATCGTTTGTGTACCTGCAGTGATGGTATTGGTAAGAATCGTTGTATCAATAGTTAGAATTTGTGAAACACTAACAGCTTCTATAATGAATTTTTTAGGTGTTCCGCCACATGGGTCGGTAAATATGGTGTTATTGGCTACAATTGTGAAACTATTATTACCTAAAGCAGCGGCTTCAGAAACCGATTGTGAAGCAGGTGCATGACACGATGAGGTAACAAATGCTCCGCAACTTCCGGTTGGTGTTCCATAACTTGCAAAATTGATAGCTACAAATTTTCCACCACCCGGAGCTGTTAAGGTAACGGATCCGTTTTCACCTGTAGAATCACACTGAACAGTACGTCCATTGCTCACATCCGATTGGCAACCTGTAATGCTATCTCTCACCAGGACAGATGCAACATATGATCCTTTTCTGGAAACCAAACCGGTTACATTGATAATTCCTCCGCTTAATGCAGTCCAGCTTACATCACTCATACCCGCAGTGTTGGCGGCAGCATTCCAATCAATACTATATTGGTTAGGAGCATTCACCAAACCTGAGTAGGTAAGTGTTGTGCTGGTTGTGCCGGCACAAACCGGACTGAAATTACTAACGGTTAACGATGGAATATTATTTACGGTTGCAACTACGGCACTGCGGGACGCTGTTGTACATCCGCTTGCAATAGCATCAACATAGTAAGTTGTAGTAGTGCCGATGCTTGGTGTGATAAAGCTTGTTCCTGTTCCCAATGAACTTCCATCTGTAGCTACCGAATACCAGTTAAGAGTTCCTGAACTGGCAGTTGCTCCCAATGTAACAGTGCCTGTGCTGCATCTTGCTGCCGGAGTAGTTCCTGTAATGGTTGGACGAGGAGTCACAGTAATTTTAACAGCATCTGTGTATGCACTATCGGTGCCATTCGTAACACCTCTTTTGAACCAGGTTGATTGGGTTAGGGTTCCACTTGTATATGTTGTTGCATTGGCGGATGCGATATTGTTAAATCCTGAAACAGCAGATACCGTTGATTGTTGCCAGAAGTAGGTAAGGGTACCACTGCCGGTTGCAAGCGAATCATTGGTGAAAGCTGCCGGTGCATTGCCCGAACAAATTGTTTGTGCGGTATCGATTCTTCCTGCATATAAATTGGTTACTACAAGAGAAATTGTATCTCCTGAAGAGATACATCCTGTCGTAGTATTTTTAACATTGACCACAAATCTATATGTTCCACCTGCACTTGACGGAATGGAAACGATAATCGGGCTTGCTGTTAAAGCAGTAAAGCTCACATTGGAAAATCCAGGTAAGGCGCTTGCAATGGCAGTAACTGAATATTGATTTGCTCCGTTGGTTGTTCCTGAGTATACAATATTAAAACTGGTTGCTGCTCCATTCACTGCATCAACCGATCCTATGGTGATGGTTGGCAATGGATTCACTGTAACGGTTGTTGCTGCCGATGTATCTGCTACGGTACAACTTCCGGATGTAATAAATCTTCTGTAATGAGTGGTGGAAGTTAATACTCCCGGACTGATACTTTGTGTTGTTGAGTCATTGCTCCATGTTCCGGCAGACCCTGTTGCAGAAGTTTGCCATTGGTAGGTATACGTTCCGTTTCCTCCTGTTGGGGTTGAACCGGTTAATGAGGCAGGAGCTGTTCCCGAACAAATAGTCTGAGTACCCGAAATGGTATTATTAGCCAATGCTGATTGCACAGTTACAGTAGCCGTTGCACTCACAACCGAATCGCACACACCACTTTTTAGAATCGCTCTGTAATAAGTAGTAGTTGTTAAGTTGGTAGCAGTATAAGAAATAGTATTGTTCGATATGTTGGTTAAACCTGCAGAAAAATCCGGTGCCGTTGATGATTGCCATCTTTCAATTGATCCGGTATGTCCGCTTAAGGAAAGGTTGGTTGAATTGGTTCCCGAACAAACGGTTGCCGCTCCGGCAAGGGTTCCTCCAACAGTTGTCGGACTAACAGTAATTTTAATCGCTGCAGCCGTATCATTACCGCAAGCCCCTGATATAACTACACGTTTGTACCATGTACTCACACTTAATGTTCCGGGTACATAACCCGCAGTATCATTGGTTCCGCTGGCTGTTGCAAACCCTCCAGTAGCCGAAGTAGTTGATGACAACCATTTGTATTCATATCCTGCGGATGTTCCACCCCTTGGTGTAGTTCCGGTTAAGGCGGATGGTGCCAATCCCTGGCAAATAGTTTGTGCAGTACTGATGGTATTATTGGTGATTACTGAATCAACAGTAATGGTAGCATCAGCAGATGATGCAGGTGAAGGAGCATTGGTAATCGTCCAGCGAACAAAATAATTACCACCTCCGGCAGCCGGAGTAAAAGTTGCGGTCGGACTATTTACATTACTGAACTGAGCAGCCGAAGTACTTGGTCCGCTTACTACCGACCATGTTCCTGTTCCTACACTTGGTGTATTTCCTGCTAAGGTTACTTGTCCGTTGCTTACCGTAATACAGCTTGATTGGGTTGAAGTATTGGTAGCAGTAGTTGGTAATGCAACAACTGTTATGGTGAAGGAAGCAGTATCAGCCACACCCTGTGGATTTACAACACGGTAATTCAGTGTAAACGTTCCGGTGAAAGTGGCATTAGGTGTGTAGGTAAATGTTCCATCATTACTCGAACTCCAGTTAATTGTTCCCTGTGCTCCGGTAGGACTTGAGAGTAACGTATAATTCAGTACGGAAAATACAGGATCACTATCATTACCGGCAACACTTGCATTGTCAATAGGAGTGTTAAACGCAGTTGTAAAAGTATCATTAATGGCTACCGGTGGTGAACATGCAGGAATGCTAACCGCTCCATTATCTGAAGCTGTACATCCGTTTGCATCCGTTACATTTACAGTATAGGTTCCATTGGTTAAACTTGAAATCCCCGAAGTTGTTCCGCCTCCTGTCCATGCATAAGTATAAGGAGAAGTACCTCCCGAAACTTCAGCCGTTGCCGATCCGTTTGCTGTTAAACAATTTCTGTCGGTGGTGGTCACATTTACAGTTAATGCTACCGGAGTGGTAACAGTTAAATTAAATGTTTGGCTGCATCCCTTTGCATCTGTAATAGTTACACTGTATGATCCTGCTGCTAAACCTGTGCGGTTTTGAGTGTTACTGGTTCCTCCAATATCAGCCCAATCATAAGTATAATTTGGCGTACCTCCTGAAACAGATAATGTAATAGCACCCGTTGATGTTCCAAAACAAGTAACATTGGTCACATCAATGTTTACCAATAATGCCGTTGGTTGTACCACTGTAGCACTGATGCTTGAAGTACATCCTTTGGTATCTGTAATAGTTACACTGTATGTTCCTACTGCTACGCTGTCTATATCTTCTGTTGTAGCACCATTGCTCCACTGATATGAGAGAGCACCTGTTCCGCCACTTGAAGTTAAATTTACACCTCCTGTTGCACCGCTATTACATAAAACACTGTCCGTTGCAACCGAACGTGTTATGGTCAATGGTCTTACAATCGCAACAGAGGTTGAAGTTGAACAAGAGCGTGTATCTGTAACCGTTACCGTATATGTGCTATCGGTTAACGATGAAAGGTCTTTGCTGGTTGATGTGAACGCAGCAGGCCCTGTCCATGCATAAGTATATGGAGATGTTCCGCCACTTGTTGTTAAGGTAATACTTCCATCACTCACCGCATTACAGGAGATATCCTGTTTGCTTGTTGAGAGTGATAAAGCCGAAGGAGCCGTGATGGTAAAACTCGTTGATGAGGTACAACCGTTAGCATCCGTTACTGTCACCGAATAACTTCCTGCTGTCAAACCGGTACGGTCTTCTATTGTTACTCCGCTTCCCCAGTCATATGTTAATGTACCCGTTCCACCTGTTGCTGTAATATTGATAGCTCCAGTTGAACCACCGTTACAATTGATGTTGGTTACGGCCCCTGAAATGGAAATAACTGAAGGATCAACAATGGTTTGATCTCCCAATGTAATCGCACATGCTGATTGCAAAGAGTCTCTTATCTGTACACTATAGGTTCCGGCTGCCAATGAAGTGAAGCTTCCACTTGATTGCCATGTTCCGGTATTTAAACGGTATTGATATGTTCCATTTCCTCCGGTTGGCGAACTTGCAGTAATAGTTCCGTTGGTTAAGCCATTACAGGTAATGTTTGTTTTATTTACCGTTGCGGATAATACAGCCGGTTTGGTAATTGTTTGACTTGTTAATGAAACAATACAACCGGTATGTGCAGCATCTCTGATTTTTAAGGTATACGTTCCCGAATCCAATGCAGCATAACTACCGCTCGATTGCCAGCTGCCTGTTCCAAGTTGATATTGGTATGTTCCATATCCTCCGGTTGGAGAACTTAAGGTAATGGTACCATCCGAAACACCACTGCATGTAACATTGCTTTTGGCTATGCCTGCATTTAAAATAGTTGGTTCCGTAACTACAACTGCTGTCCCTGCTGTTAAGGAGAAAGTACATCCGTTATCATCTGTTACCGTAACACTGTATGACCCTGCAATACGAGCCGAAATATTTTTAGTAGTAGCCGTAAATGAACTTGGTCCTGTCCATGAATAAGTATAAGGAGAAGTTCCTCCAGACACTGCAAGGGTTACTTGTCCGTCATCATCTCCATTACAACTTACATTGCTGATGGTAGGTGTAGCTACCAAGGCTGATGCTGGCTGCGTTAAGGTGAAACTTACTGTATCCCTGCAACCATTGGCATCAATGGCAACAACAGTATATGTACCCGCTGCTAATGAAGTACGGTCTTCTGCATTGCTCGTTCCTGTAGTGTCCAGCCAATCATAAGTAAAGGCTCCTGTTCCACCGCTTGCTGTAATATTGATTGCTCCTGTCGAACTACCATTACAATTGATATGAGTAGATACTCCTTCGGTTTGAATGTCATTAGGCTGTGTAATTGATACAGCTCCCGTAGATGTACAACCTCCTGCATCTGATACCGTTACACTGTAATTGCCTGCTGCAAGCCCGGTTGGATCTTCGCTGGTAGATGTATATCCGTTAGGCCCTGTCCATGCAAAAGTGTATGGAGCCGTTCCACCTGTAACGGTAATATTCACCGCACCGGTTGAAGCACCAAAACATCCTACATTGGTTGACGAAGTAATTGCAGTAGCAGGACCATTTCCGTTTTGCACTGCATAGGTTGCAGTTGCCGTACAGCTTACTGCATTGGTTACAACAATGGTATAGTTTCCGGATGGTACACTTGTGATATCTTCAGTAGTAGCTCCGTTGCTCCACAAATACGCAGTTCCTCCGGTTGATGTTACATTAATGGCTCCCGTAGATGCTCCACAACTTGCGGCAGTAATGCTTGAACCTGAAATGCTGGGTACTGCTTTTGCTGTTACACTCACACTATCCGTTTTCTCGCAACCATTTACATCTGTTATCGTAGCCACATAGTATCCGTTGTTTGATGCCGATACAGTATAGATTAATGGATTTGAACTCTGACTGGTAAACGAATTCGGACCTGTCCATGAGTAAGTACTTCCACCACTTGCATATAAATTCAAAGTGCTTCCTGTACACACCGCGTCTGCTGTAACCGACACGGTTGGTTCCGTAACATATACTACTTGGGTTTTAGGTGCCGCAGCAATACAGCTTGCATTGTCAGCAACTACTGTTACAATATATGCTCCTGCCGGAACGGTTGTCCAGTTAATAGTAATGTTTGGAGAACCCTGACCTGCCGAAATTTTATTGGTATAACTTGTTGAATCCGTAGCCGCAATAATTGTCCATGCATACGTATCGTTTTTCGGATCCGGTGTAACAGATAATCTCGAAGCTGCATCCGATTTACAAACATTCAATCCATCACAACCTGTGGCTGCATTTAATGTTTGTGAGCCTGATGATATACTACAACCATTTATATCAGTTACGGTTACTGTATATGATCCCGCGAGCAAACCGCTGCGGTTTTGTGAGTTGCTTGTTCCGGTAATGTCAGCCCAGTCGTATGAGTAAGGTGCTGTTCCATTTCCACCTACTGTAAGAGAAATACTTCCTGCTCCGTAACAGGTAGGTTGGGTTAGATTTGGTGTTACTGTAACCCTACCTACAATTACCGAGAATGCATAACCTATACTCGAATTACCTGTTGTGCTGTTCTTAACCGTTAATGTACCAGTATATGTTAAAGCAGCAGCTCCCGAAGGAACAGCAAGAACGATTGGTGTACCGGGTAATGTTGAGTCGGTAATATTGACGAAACCTGCTGCAAGTGGAGCACCATCCCAAACAATACTATATTTATTCGGGCTATTCGTAGTTGAGATATACGGCAAGTTAACGGAAGTAATTCCTCCGCACACTGTTGGGTTTAACCCAAGAGTGATGGTTGGTAATCCTGTTACCGTAGTTGATGTTGATGATGTTGCGCTAAGCGCAGTACATCCGCTACTTGTATAATTAATGGTAACTGTCTTGCTTCCGGTAGTGAGCCATTTTAATGTTACCGAATTGTCTGATGAAGTACCACCGGATGTAATCGAATAATCTGTATTCAACACACCTGGGAATGTCCACACATAACTCGATTGACTTGCCTGAGTTGTATATGTTACATCTGTTCCGGTAATGGCTGATGCCCCAGGTTGTGCCGTGAATGTAACTGTTGGTCGTGCATTCACGGTGGTAGCCGTTGATGAGGTTGCAACTAGGGCTGTACATGAACCGGTTGTATAATTTATGGTAACCGTTTTGCTTCCTGTGGTTAGCCATTTTAACGTTACCGTATTGTCTGATGAAGTACCACCTGATGTAATCGAATAATCAGTATTCAACACACCTGGGAAAGTCCAAACATAACTTGATTGGCTTGCCTGCGTGGTATAAGTTACATCTGCTGATACACATGCTGATGCTCCGGGCTGTACGGTAAATGTAACGGTTGGTCGGGCGGTTACCGTTGTTGCAGTGGAGGATGTTGCACTAAGAGCGGAACATCCGTTGGTGGTGTAATTAATAGTCACAGTTTTGCTTCCTGCTGTCAACCATTTTAAGATTACTGTATTGTGTAATGAAGTACCTCCTGAAGTGATAGAATAATCAGTATTTAACACTCCAGGGAAAGTCCATGCATAGTTTGACTGGCCCGCTTGTGTAGTATATGTTACATCTGTATTGGAACAAACCGATGTACTCGGTTCTACTGAAAACGTAACTGTTGGCCGCGCAGACACTGTTGTGGCAGTTGATGAAGTAGCACTGGCTGCTGTACAACCACTGCTGGTGTAGTTGATGGTAACCGTTTTACTTCCAGTTGTCAGCCATTTCAACGTAACCGTATGATCAGCAGAAGTACCTCCTGAAGTTATAGAATAATCGGTGTTTAATACACCCGGGAATGTCCATAAATAATTGGATTGACCCGATTGAGTAGTATATGTAACATCAGCCGAAACACATGCCGATGCACCAGGCTGAGCCTCAAAAGTAACTGTTGGAATAGCATTAACGGTTATAGACGGTCTGTTATTTGCATCACCCGAAGTGTTATATGCTGTAGTGTAGTTGATTGTATTGATGGTAGCGGTTATGGAGTCAATATTCAGATTAGTACTTCCACTATTAGCTAATGCAGTTGTTGTAAATGTTCCAGACCCGGAGCCATTTGAAATAGTCATGGTTGCCGATTCAGATCTGGCATTGCTACCGCTTAGGGTATAATAAATAGTATATGTAGCATTAACTAAACTGTTAGTAGGACTAGTAATACCAGATACGGTTATAACAGATCCAGCACCTTGGCAAATAGTACTTGCTGAAGTACTGGCAAGTTGAAAATAAGAAATGATTACTTGCCCTTTTCCACCGGCTGTTCCATTCAGGTTGGCAGCACCTCCACCGGTAGCCTTGTCACCTGCACCACCACCACCACCACCCGGAGTCGTGCCAATAATTGTTGCACTGGTATTGATAGCACCGCCTGTACCACCTGTTCCTCCATTACCACCTGTTCCTCCATTACCTCCCGCACTTTGGGTATTACTACTTCCTGCACCTCCCGCTGTTCCATTGTTAGTGAGACCTGTTCCTAAGGCTCCTGCTGCTGCTGCACTTCCTGCACCTACTGCACCTCCACCTCCACCATTGGCCGTTAATCCTCCGTTAAAGCTTGAGGCTGTTCCATCCCCACCCGAAGCAGCAACCCCGGCTGATCCGACAGCACCAACAACATACGGAGTAGTAGGCGATGTTACAGGTACAGAATTACTGAACGAATAACCACCACCACCACCACCGGCTCCACTATATTTGTTAGCGGTGGAACCACCACCACCACCACCAGCTCCCCATGTTTGCACCGTGACCTTAGTAACTCCACTAGGTACATTAAAATTTTTGCTGCCTGAAGTTGAATCTATCACCCTCGTTTGAGCATGCAAGTTTGTAGTTGCAATGAGCCCTGAAAAAAGCAAAGCCAGACCTACAATTCTTTGAACAGAATATTGTTTTGTCTGACTCAAAAACGAAGTAACCGTTCGGTGTAAACGTGTTCTCATTGCAGTTGATTGATATGGAGTAGAAGTAGGTTTCATCTGGTTGGGTGTTGAGTGGTTCAATTGCATTATTTTGTAATTGAAGTTGGGGTTACAGGATTAGGATTGATGGCAGTAATACTTGTTGAGACCAATGCACTGCAACCATTCGTGTCGGTTACTGTTACACTGTAACTTCCCGCGGTGAGCGCGGTTCGGTCCTCCGTTGTTACACCTCCCGTCCACGCATATCCGTATGGTGTAGAACCTCCTGCTACTGTTAAGTTAATTGCACCGTCATTTGTTCCAGGACAGGTTTCATTTGTTACCGATGTACTCAGACTCAATACTGCCGGTTGGGTAATCGTTACACTCGTAGTTCGTGTACAATTGTTTGCATCCTTCACGGTGATAACATAGGGTGTTGCAGATGCTGATTGGCTGCTGAATGTATTGCCCGCCTGGAATGAACCTCCATTTAAACTATAAGTTAAAGACCCCGTTCCGCCACTTGCGGTCACCGTTATCGTGGAAGTTCCTCCATTACATAAAATAGTTGAACCCAAAGCCGAAGCTGATATAGTTGTTGGCTCAGTTACCGATTGTGTAATCGAATCCTTACAACTATTGGCATCTGTTACAACTACTTTATAGCTGCCTGCAGCCAGGTTTGTTCTGTTTTGAGAGGATGACCCATCACTCCATAAATAACTATAAGAAGTTGTCCCGCCACTCACGGAAATGGAAAATGCACCTGTACTGTTACCATTACACAATACATTGGTAACAGTTGGTGTAATAATGATCGAAGTTGGTTGAGTAATGGTGGTTGATGAAGTTTGTGTACAACTTCTGCTGTCTGTAACTGTTAGGTTATAAGTACCCGTATCCAGAGAACTGATGTTTTGTGTTGTGGCACTGTATCCGCTGAGTTTACTCCATGTAAAAGTATAACCCGGTGTTCCTCCCGAAACAGCAATGTTGATGCTTCCTGCAGTTATACCTCTGCATAACAAATTGGTTGCTGTTGGTGTAATGGTAATCGTTGGATTCACACTTACGATTACCGTAAATGTGCTGCCGGTACAACTTCCTTTTACAGGTGTTACCGTATAGGTTGCTGTTTGAATACTTGTTGTGGGATTGGTTAATGTTCCGGTAATGGCACTAGCCGCACTTCCCGAAGCACCACCTGTAATGCCGCCAGTAACCACGGGAGCAGACCAGCTGTATGTTGTACTAGATGGAACAATACCATTGGTAACGTTTACCGGAGTAACGCTAAACGCAGTTGTATTACAAGTGTTCTGTGTAATGTTTGTAATGAAAGGAGCAGGGTTTACGGTGATTGATACCGTTGAAGCCGCACCTGCTCCGCATGCATTATTCCCGGTCACCGATAATGTTCCAGAAGTAGCCGATTGTCCATAAGTTATCGATACGCTACTGGTGCTCGGAGTTAATGTTGCACCCGTTCCACTGTAACTCCAGGTATATGATGTTGCATCCGATAATGCAGCAATGCTATAGGATTGAGTAGCTCCTGCACAGATGGTTGTTGTTCCTGTAATAGCTCCCGCAGTTGGTGTGGGATTCACAAATACCGTTGCGGCATTGCTGGTAATACTTCCTGTTGCATTGGTAACGATTACCCTGTAATATGTTTTGGTTGTCAAGGATGGGGTTGTATAACTTGTTGTAGTTGCTCCCGATCCTCCAACAACATTGCTGTATGGTCCTGAATAACCTGCCGTTGCCGATTGCCATTGGTATGAAGTAGCATTAACGGCAGTTACAGATAAGGTTGTTGTTGTACCCGAACAGATGGTGGCATTCGAAGGTTGTGTACTGATTACCGGTACAGATGCTGCCGAATAAACAGTAATCGTAAAATCATAACTGCGGGAACAGGCGAGTGGAGTAGTACTTGTTACAGTAATAGTTCCACTGTATGTACCGATTGCTGTATTGGCCGCAACCGATAAAGCAATATTCCCCGGTGCTGAAGCCAATGCCGTTGAAGATACATTTGTAAATCCGGCAGATCTCGCAGCAATGGCATAGGTAATTGAGACAGAATCGGCCGATGGTGAACTTGATTTTGCAGAGAATGGTAAATTAACACTCGATACAGAGCCCGATTGTAAAACGGTTAGCGCAGTGCTTGTTAAGGTAACAGTTGGTGTTGGTTTGGTTGCCTCAAAATAGATAGGAGTGCTTGCTGTAACGGCACAGGTAGTATTAAGTAATTTATATGCTTTAACATATACAGGTTTTACATCCGTAAATAATGCATTCGATGAAAGTGTAACACTACCCCCATTGCCAATTGCCGATGGTCCCACTGCTGTTCCGTTGCTATCCACAAATTGATACACGGTAAGCGCTTGTGTTCCCGTAATGGTAACACTTTCCGATCCTCCGATACAATATGAAATGCTTCCTCCTGTATACGTAGGCGATGATGGATTTAAACAACGTACAATGGCAGAATCTGTGCTTAGCGCACTTTCACAATTGGTACCGGTTGTAAGTGTAATATTTATTTTTCCTGAAGTATATAAATCTGTTGAGAGCAAACCCGACACTGTCCAGGTACCTGCACCGGTTACCGTTGTTTGACCCAATAAAGTTTGATCGATATACGCTTTTAATACAGTGTTATATGTTCCACCGGAAATCGTTCCGCTAACAGAACTTTGTCCCTCTGTGGGAGCTGTAATCGAAATGGTATAAGGAGTTAAATTCGTTTGGGCTGTAATGGTTAATGGATCGGATGCACTCCCTGCTGAAATGCATGGACCAGCCGTGACCTTAGCAACTACAATAGTTCCGGCCGATAAGCTTAAACCAGTTACCGTCCAAATACCCGAACTGACTGTTGATGTACCTAACAAGGTACCCGAAGTATTTGGAGTATACAAACTTACCGTTGCTCCGTCATCTTCATTGGAATATCCGGTAATGGAAGTAATCGGAAGTGTGGTTGCACATCCGGTACTCACGATACTCGGTTTAGTTGCCAAACGAGACACCTGAACAGATGCGGAAGGTGAGGGACATTTTCCTGCATCTCCGGATGTTACCAGAATGGTATCGCAACTATTGGTTGTTAAGTTTAGCCCGCTAAATGTCCATGAAGTTCCACTTATAACGGTTGTACTTCTTTGTAAAACTCCATTAATCAATAAGTTCACAATGGTTCCACTTGATGAGCCGCAAGTTCCGGTAATGGATGTGGTTGCAGTTGTAATTGGAGAAGTAGTTATGGTTGGTGTAACTGATGTTCCGGCAGTACTATATTGACAATCCTGCAAATAAGGTGAAACACATTTACCGGGTTCCTGAAAGGTAAAATAATATACTCCTTGTGGGAAGGTCTGTCCTTGTTGGGTTGCAAAACTGATTGTTTGACTTGCTCCGGAGGTAGTTGCTGGATTTACAATATTCACTGCTGAACCACTTCTATCAGGATACATTGCCAAAGTATAATCGGAATTATACCAGGTAATGATTGTTCCTGAAGGAAATGAATTAGCCACTGTGTATCCCTTATTTCCACTTATTTGAGTAAGCGTTACACCACTTGTTGATGTGGAGTTGGCACAACCCGAAACAGTCTTTGTACTGCAATTGTCATACGAGGCTCCTTCACCGGTTGCCGTTGCCGTTGCTTTCACAATTTGTCCGTTTGCTAATGTTACCGAAGGACTCAGTGATGATACATTGATTGTCCATGATGATCCCGAAGTTGTTGTTGTTCCGCTTCCGACAAGGGTTACCCCGTCACTTTGGTAAACATAAACCCGGATCGTTGTGCCCGAAGCTTCCGTTGAAGTGCCGGTGATGGTAGTATTGGAAGGGCTGACTGCATTAATAACAGGACAAACGGAACGATCCAGCACGGCTTCCCCCGGAACAGTTGGTGTTTGAGCACTGATAATTGTTGCAAAGCTTGCATCTGCACTTCCAGTGGTAACTCCAGCTACATCCGATACAGCATTGTTACCCATTGCAGGATGAGGATTCATCGTAGTTAATGCCACATAACGGATTGGCGTTGATGGGATGAAAAGAGAAGAAACAGCCGACAATGGAAGATAAAAATCAAAGAAATAGTCAGCATCACCACTGGCATTTGTTACCGCAATTGATTGCTGACAGTTTGTATTCCAGCTATAACTTGCTACTAAAATACCTGACGAAACCCCATCCACGTTAAAAGCTTCAACCCGAAAGTTGGTTAACAAAACGATTTCCGCTTCAAAGCCCGGATTACCCACCACAGCATTAGGGTCGGCATTGGTTCCCGTAAATCCGAATTTTCCATCAGTATCCATCAGAATCGAATATGATTTGGAGTTCGGGGCATAACCGTCAATACGGTAACGGTATAAAATATTGGTACCATCGCTGTAATTCAGCATGGCATTGCTACCTGCAGCATCAACACCCACAATTTCACTGAAAGCACCGGTCGGTCCGCGCAATAAATCCCCAACAGGATCCGGTTTTACCATTTCCCTGTAAGGAATCTCACTCTGGATAATGTCATCATTGGGAGGAGTAGTAAAGCCAAGTTGAACCCCACCTGTTTTGGCGGAAACATAACCATCTCCATTAGGATCCAGAACGGAACTGCCACCACCGGTAGCGGGTTTAATAATCATCCCGGGAGTTTGTGCCATAACCGATGATCCGGTTAAAAGAACAAAAAAGAGAAATACCGAAAGGGTACGTAAAAATGTATACATAGTATTGGTTTTGTGCGAATTGCAAATTTTGAAAGATGAGAGATCAGACCTTTTTTGAGAAAAAAGCTCATTTCCGGCAGTTAAGCCGGAAATGAGCGGAGAGTAGAGGTCCAGACCATTGTTGTGTTTTACTAACCGGGGGTAAGAAGTAAATAGCTGATAAACATGGTTTTGGAATTGTTTGTTTGCTTTTCTTACTGGGTTGGTTTTCATCTCAGGTCTTTAGTTTTTCAAGGTTATTATTGACACAGGATGACGTCTATCATCCTGAACAATGATACAGCTAAAGTACGCGTATAATAAGGGTCTGAGAGAGGTTACAAGGACGGGT
Source organism: Bacteroidota bacterium (assembly GCA_040387195.1). Classification (GTDB taxonomy): domain Bacteria; phylum Bacteroidota; class Bacteroidia; order UKL13-3; family UKL13-3; genus UKL13-3. The sequence goes on along the minus strand of JAZKEF010000019.1, from coordinate 148,210 downwards.
TATGAAATGTTAGGTAGCCACTTATACTGTTATCCGAAAAGACTTAATTTCATCAAAGTTAAACACCTGCTTATAAAGTATTTTTTGGCGCTTAAGTAATCTGATGGTCGAGGTTAACGGAGTATTAATTTTACCAAAGCATGATAAAATGAGTACTTGTTAGAAAATGTTAACATTGTTAATAGGGTATTAGGAATAGTTATAACACCGCTAACATAATAAGAAAGTATTACTAACATTTTGATGTAATATTGTTTAATGATAATAGCTCACCAAGTTTGTTTAACTAACATTCAACAGAAAAGTAAAATACCATTATGAAAAAAAACAGAATCAAAGGGGCCATTATTGGTGCAATAGTACTCGTGGGACTATCCGTTTATTTTCTTAGCAACATGAGCGATTATTCTGGAGGATTTGTCGGTACAGCAGGGTCGGATTCTTTGTATAAAGCCTTGGATAAATTGCCGGTAGGTAAATACGAGATGGCCACAGCCAGGGAACAGATTAAGGCTTATTATTCAGGTGATACAGATAAGTATGCACGGGTAACAACATATTTTGAGAAGCGAGCAGAAAAGGATAACAACAGGGTTGCCAGGTCATATATTAAGTCAAACAAGGCAAGTATCCTGTTGCTGGAAAATAAACCAGATTCAGCTCTGATAGTGGCAAAGGATGCAGAAAAGGAAGTAGAAGGAACCAATGCGATTAGTTTAGGTAATATCTATAACACGTTAGGAAATGCGAATTACCATTTGGGCAATCAGGATTCTGCCAAGACTTACATGACAAAGGGATACCTGTTTGCTACCACCCAAAAAATTGATATATACATATCAACGTTCGGGATCAATTTGGGAACCTATTATTACGACCACCTTTTATATGGTGCTGCGTCCTATTATTTTAATGTTGCCCTCGAGGCCTCCAAGCGACAAGACAATACCCCTTTAATGCTTATTAATAATATTACCAGCATTTTAGCAGCCCAACATAAATTTAAGGAAGCAGATTCTTTGTGGAACATTTATATAGACGAGATGGAAAAAGAAGATGATCCTTATTCACACCAGTTATTTTTCCTGAATCGGATACTGCATCTGCAAAATATGGACAGGTGGAAAGAAGCACGTAAAGTATACTCTGAATTTAAACCGGACGAAATTTATGATGTTTTGAGGGTACACTATCTGCGGGCCATGCTGAATCAAATGATTAAAGAAAATCCGTCCGAAGCAATAGCTCTTGTTCAAAAACACAGCGACTGGATTGGTGTAAATTATGTTCCCGCAGTTTCCGAATTATTTCCTCACCTCCACATTCTTATCGACAGAAATCCTTCAATCCTTCCTATGGATACACTGCTGCAGTGGGAGAAGAATTTTGCCGTAGAATTGAAGGATAATCCTAAAGCAGCATCCCATTCCAATAAGTTAAAATCACTCATCGCATACAAAAGGGGAAATACAGTATTGGCATATCAACTTCTTGAAAAAAGCAGGGTATACGATGTTGCATTTGATGAAATCAGTGATTCATTAAGGTATGCAGACTTTTCTGAGAAAAACCAACTCAGTAAACTGAAGGAAGACATCAGTATAGCAAATCTCAAGGTTGAACAAACCCAAAAGGAAAAGACCTATGTAAAATACTTATGGATACTTTCATTGGGAATACTTATCAGCTTTATTATTGCATTGTTGTTTGCGCTTTCATACCGTAAAACAAAACTTGATTATGCCCTGGATCAAATCAGTTTTATCAAGGCTGAAGAGAATTATTTACTTAAGGAACAAGAACTCAACAGCAGAATTGTAAATCTCTCGCAACTGATTGTAATAAAGGCGCAGGATCTTGGAAAAAAAATAAAATTAATTTCTTCTGAGGATAAGGAAACATTGCAGGATGTAAAAAGGGAAATTGAAGAACTTAGCAGGCTTGGAATTGAAGATAAACCTCAGTTGGCTGATAAGTTGATAGATAATCACCAAACGATATTTGAGCGTTTTCCTGATTTTGCCGAAACCGCAAATCTTACCGAGAAAAGGATTTTCATTTTATCAATTGACGGCTACAAGCCCAAAGAGATTGCCAATGTTGTTGGAGTATCTGTTCAATATGTACACAATGTGCGTACCCGTCTTCGCAAAAAGTTGGATATTGACAACAGCGTGGAATGGGAATCATTGAAAAAGGGAGGGATAGCTGCTGAAGTGACTTCCGAATTGAGTCGGACCTAAGCGCAGCTTCTTTTTTGAAACATGGTTTTAGTAAAATTGAATACCTTTACGTTCCCCGGTAACCTGAAATCCTTATGCATTTGTTAAAGACGCTATTGTTTTTTGTATTGTTCGTAGCACAACTTCAGTTGCAAAGTCAGTCAATTTATCCCAAAGACTATTTTCAAAGTCCGATGGATACTCCATTATACCTGAGTGCACCTTTTGGCTCCTTACGCGATAATCATTTTCACAGCGGAATGGATATCCGCACTTATGAAAAGGAAGGCTTACCGGTTTATGCCATTGCAGATGGTTATGTATCACGGATTAAATATGCATCCAACGGTTATGGTAAAGCCATCTATATTAATCATCCCAATGGATACACCAGCGTGTATGGACATTTGCAAAAGGCAGAAGGAGAACTGGCCATGTACATCAAACGGTATCAATATGAATTGGAACATTTCGATTTTGATCATTTTCCAGGCACCGGAAAGCTTAAAGTAACCAAAGGACAGATTATCGGGAGGAGTGGAAATAGTGGTGGAAGTACGGGCCCGCATCTCCATTTTGAAATACGTGATACCAAAAGAGAAGAGGTTATTAATCCGCAATTATTCGGTATTAAAGGAGCCGATATGTTCGGTCCGTTAATCAAAAAAGTAGTTGTGTATTCATTGGATGCAAATCGTCCGGTGGTGATTTCCTCAATTGATATTATGCCAAACAATACACTGGTTGGTCCCGATTCTGTGATTACCTGTCTGGATACAATCCGTATTGCGGGAACCTATATTGGTGTTGGGGCCGAGGCTTACGATTACCTTACCAATACACAGTCAGAATACAGTATTTACGGACTGCTGTGGACGATGGATGGAAAAAAGATGTATCAGCACAAGATGGATCGTTTTAGTTTTGATGACTCGCGCAGCATTAATGTACATATTGACTATCCGCATTACAAAGAATCGAAGATTAGGGTTCAAAAATGTTTTAAGGATGACGGAAACCGCATAGCTATTTACAACTACCTCCGCAATAAAGGAAGATATAAACTACCACGTGATAGCGGAGTGCACGAAGCAATAATAATGGCAACAGATGTGGGTGGTCGCACGGTTTCCATCAGGTTTTACCTGAAAGGTGAAACCAAACCGGCAGCTTTTGTTCAGAAATTTAATCCCAATTTTGTAGCAACGTTTTATCCGGGACGAAATAATAATTTCAGGACAAGGGACGCTGATATCACTGTACCTCCCAAAGCGTTGTACGATACCCTATTCTTTGCCTATAAAATACTGCCTGCCGAAAAGTTCGCATATTCACTTACTCACCAGATCCAGGATGTTTTTACACCGTTGAACAGTTCGATATCCATCTCACTTAAAATAGATGCAAATGGAGAGCTGGTAAAGGATAAATTATTGCTTGCAAGCATCAGCCATACCGGAAATATTTCGGCTATTGGAGGCGGATATGATACCGATAGAAACGGATGGGTAACAGCCCGCACCAGCACTTTTGCCAACGTGTTGGTTGTTGCCGACTCAATTGCACCGACAGTTAAGATCATCAATAGCAACAAAGAAGGAGAAGTGAAAGACACTTTAGGTATGAACATCAGGATGGAAGATAACTTATCAGGCATTGCATCGTATAAAATGACACTTAACGGAAAATGGGTGCTTACCGATTATGATGCCAAAAATGATTTGTTGACCTATTTGTTTGATGAAAAAACACTGTTCAATACAAAACAAGAAGCAGTAATAACTGTTATTGACAGAAAAGGAAATATAACGGTGGTAAAGAAAGACGTAACTTTTGTGAAGTAAAAATGGGCGGAATGTTAACAATATGGAAGATGCTGCTATCAGCATCACAATCGGATATAACAAAGAAAAATATGGCTACCACATTAAAACCGGGAGATAAAGCTCCTGCATTTAAAAGCATCAATGAAAAGGGAGAACCTGTTTCTCTGTCGGATTATAAGGGAAAAAAATTGGTATTGTACTTTTATCCCAAGGATAATACACCAACGTGTACGGTTGAGTCATGCAACTTGCGCGATAATTATAAGTTGTTCCAAAAGCAGGGGTATGAAATATTGGGAGTAAGTGCCGATTCAGTAAAGTCGCATGTTAAATTTATTAAGAAGTACAACCTCCCATTTTCACTATTGGCTGACGAGGATCATACAATTATCAATGCATATGGAGTGTGGGGAGAAAAGACGCTTTTTGGCAGAAAGTATATGGGTATTTTACGCACCACATTTGTAATTGATGAGAAAGGAAAGATTGAAAAAGTAATTGAACAGGTGGATTCAAAAGAACATAGCAAGCAGTTGATTTGAGAATATATCACAAATCGGCAATCACAAATCACAAATCAGAAGTGTTTGTTCTTCATCCGGTCTCTGCGCATCAACACGAATAACACAAATAATAAAAGTCGCAGCAGTTGAAAGCAGATAAAACGGTAAGCATGCAATAGCGAATAAGCCTTATACCTGTATTGGGTTGGTTGAATGAGTACACATCCTTCTGCAATGATGTTTTCAATAAAGGCGGTAGAGCTTTGTGCAAACGTTGTGCTCTCCACATTCACATTCAATTCCAGACTTCCGTAGTCACTTAAGGCATTGAGGTTATAGGATCCTACGGTAGTAAGATGTCCATCGGCAATGGCCATTTTTCCATGTAGCACGGAAGGTGCCCATTCGTAAATGGTTATGTCATGTTTACATAAAACAGAATAGAGGTAATGCATAGCCGGTTTTAACAAAGGAATGTCGCTGAGGCCACCCAGAATGACGGTTATTTTCACACCTCTTTCAGCAGCTTTCTTTAGGAACAATCGTTTGCGGAAACCCGGCAAAAAATAACTGGCCATTAAGATGAACTCCTTTTTCGATTCCCTGATCATATCACGGTAAGTTTTGGAGATTTCAATTTTCCTGCGCCACCAATCATTCTGAGAAATACAGACCTGCGAATAATCCCCCTCACTATTGGCCGGCATGAAGTTTTTTTTCCATTTCTTCCGGATTCGTTTTGGCCATAGGGTATAACAAATGATTTTTACATCGGCACAAATTTTTCCTTGTATTTCAATTGCAACATCGAGCCAGGGTGCATGCTTATCGTAGCCGCTGTATTTATTCGCAATATTAATTCCCCCGATAATTGCGATGTCGTCATCCACCAATACAATTTTATGGTGAAGCCGTCTTCCAATCTTTAATGACTTAATATGGAAAGGGGCAAACCGTTTGGCAAAAATACCTTCGGCTTTTAATGATTGAATAACGGATGCGGTGATATGTGGTGAGGCATACCCATCAACCACAAGATATACGTTTACACCTCTGCGCACGGCAGCACGAAGTTTCTCCAGAATAATATTTCCTGTTTGGTCAAGATCAAAAATGTATACCTGAATATGGATAGAAAAGCGGGCGTTGTCAATTAAGTGTTCAATCCTGTTGAAATAATCGCTTCCGCTGCGCAGCAAACTTATAGAATGTGCCGGTTTGTAAACATGACTTTTAAACAACATGAGTCAAAGATAAACGGAATCGTCACTTTTTCTTATGGCTTGGGGTAAGGTCGAAACGCCTTCCGATAAAAAGCCTGATGTATCCGTTAAACATGTCTACATCAACATCAGCCTCTACACGGTTTACGATATAATAATTAGAGTAATGAGCCCCGCCATAATATCGATTGCCATTATATCCCGCAATCAGCCGTAAGTCACCATGATATCCTATTCCGGGACGTGACGCAAGTTTCGAATCGTTTACATTGGTAGATTGGCTAACCTGAAAATCAATCCCAGGAATAATTAATCCATTAATGAAAAATTTTTTCAGAAATATAAAATTGTATCCATAGCCTGCATTCAGACCTACCATGTAATTATATCCTTCCTTGAGGCGTTCACCCGGATTGGTAATCGCGGTAAGCTCCAGCGGAATAAAAGATGAGTCGGCTTTAAGGTGTGCAATGCTGGCAGTAATTCCTGCAGTAAAGGAACCGGCCGATTTTTTTTGCCGGTCAATTTGCCACAACGATGCCATAGTTGAATACCGCTCGTGGTTAAAAAAATAATTTAAACTCCCCAGCAACACCTCACTCACTATGTCGCTGCGCAATGGAATAGGGTTATTGATATTCCAATTGGGAAATACCTGTTGCGGATTGGTGATATACACACCACGGTAGGATTGGATGAGCATACTGCCCAATAGCCGCCTGCCGGTAACTCCCAGCCGCAGACTAAAGTTATCGGTATTTCCTTTTTTAGGATCGGGAGCATCAATGGCGTTGATGATTTGGGAAAACTCCAGCGAGAAATAGCGGTAATCCAGTCCAAACCCAAAACGAAAAGCCGTATTGGGTGCAAAATTGATCTTTACCTTATCCCGATCATTGCTTACTCCGATATCATGGCTCTGTAACACTCCCAAAGCAGTTACATGTAAAAAATGATCATAATAACTGGCAACATAACTCGTATCATATGGCGCGCGCGTAAAAAGACGCTTCGCCAGCGAAGGTTTTTCCGTTTGTCCTGAAACAAATGAAAACAGGAAACACAATATGGCGAGGAGCAGTTGTCGCATAAAAAAATCCGAAGCTACAAAACTTCGGATTTTATATTAATATATCAATATGTAAGTAAAGATTATAAGTGAATACACTCTCCGTATGCCTGAGCAGCAGCTTCCATAATAGCTTCACTCATGGTTGGGTGTGGATGAACCGATTTGATAATCTCCATTCCTGTTGTTTCCAGCTTACGTGCTACCACAATTTCGGCAATCATTTCGGTAACGTTTGCACCTACCATATGCGCACCTAAAAACTCTCCGTATTTGGCATCAAAAATTACTTTCACAAATCCTTCCTTCGCTCCGGCAGCACTTGCCTTGCCACTTGCCGAGAACGGAAACTTACCAACCTTAACTTGGTAACCTGCTTCTTTGGCTCCTTTTTCGGTATAACCAACAGACGCAACTTCGGGTGAGCAATACGTACAACCAGGAATGTTTCCATAGTTAAGCGGCTCTGGATGATGTCCTGCTATCTGTTCAACACAAATAATCCCTTCTGCACTTGCAACGTGGGCCAAAGCAGGTCCATGAACGATATCTCCGATGGCGTATACTCCTTTTACATTGGTTGCATAATAGTCATCAACCAATACTTTCCCTTTGTCGCTTTTTACACCTACCGATTCCAATCCTAGATTTTCAAGATTGGTTTGGATTCCGATGGCCGATAATACCACATCTGCTTCAAGATCAACCACACCCGTTTTTGTTTTTACTTTTACCTTGCAGCCTGCTCCTTTTGTATCTACAGATTCTACCGAAGAGTCTGTCATGATCTCAATGCCTGATTTTTTGAAGGATTTAGCTACTTCTTTCGAAACGTCTTCATCTTCAATCGGCAAAATGTTTGGCATAAATTCAACGATGGTAACTTTAGTACCCATGGCGCTGTAGAAGTATGCAAATTCACACCCGATAGCACCGCTACCCATTACAATCATCGATTTGGGTTGGTTAGCCATGGCCATGGCATCACGATAACCTAATATTTTTTTGTTGTCAATTTTGATATTCGGCAACTCGCGGCTGCGTGCTCCCGTTGCAAGAATGATATGTTTGGATTCATATGTTTTTTTAGCACCGGCTGCATCTGTTACCTCCACTTTACCTGCAGCGGCAAGCTTACCTGTACCCATTATCACATCAATTTTGTTTTTCTTCATCAGGAAGGCAATCCCCTTACTCATACCATCAGCCACACCACGACTACGTTTAATTACTGCGTTAAAATCGTGTTTGACATCTGATACAGAAATACCATAATCAGCGGCATGATGAATGTAATCAAACACCTGAGCTGATTTTAACAGGGCTTTGGTGGGAATACATCCCCAGTTAAGGCAAATACCTCCAAGATTTTCACGTTCAACAATTGCTGTTTTTAATCCTAACTGACTCGCACGAATGGCTGCTACATAACCTCCTGGGCCGCTACCTATAACTATTAAATCGTAATTCATATATGTGAATTTTAGTGTTTGTTAAATGTCATTTGGAACATGCCGGTACGATGCTTTGGTTGTTTGCACCCTTAAAGCTTGTTTCACATGTTGTGTAATTCGGGTGCAAAATAGGAAAATGTTTCAAGTTTTCTGTTTTCCATTCCTTCAAAAGGGCAGGCAGGGAAAATACAAACAGTAGTGAATGGTTTGTTAACTGAAAATCAATGCATCATGCAAGCATCTGTTTCACTTTTTTTCGGTCACCTGCAATCCACAATGCATCGTCCAATTCAAACGTCATACTTGAATCCGGATTCAAAATCCGTTGTCCGTTGCGTTCAATACCCACAATCAGGCCTTTTACCCTATTGCGGATATCACTTTCACGGATTGTTTTTCCCAGAAACGGAAATCCGGGGTGTACAAGAATTTGCGTGAGCGTAATTTCTCCCCGCGACTCATCAAACACCTGAGCCCTGTTTGCCGTTTCAATGGTATTTTTAAATGTGAGTATCTGCTCATCCGTACCAATAACTGCAATCCTGTCGAATGGAAAAAGTTTCTCATTCTTATCCGGAATCATGATCATCCTGTCGCCTCTTTCAATAAGTGCCAGGTTAATTCCATATTGTTCCCGGAGCGCCAAATCAATTAAGGGCTTTCCAACCAGGGTAGAGTCAATGTCGATATCAAAATAGGCAAGATGCGCATCCCATGGAAGCAGGTTATCTACTTTAGTATTATTGGGTTTCATGTTTTCACGCAGGTTAAGGTTGTGTAAAAACCTGTTTTCGATCCGTATTGAAAATGCATGCAGTTTGCGGGAGAAAATAAATCCGGAAATAATCATGATTCCAAACGCAATAAGGAGGGCCGTAAAGGTGGAGAATAACTGCAGGAACAGGAAGCCAAGGAGCACAATCCCAACAGCTACCCTCAGGATTTCGAGAACAATAATCGGGCCCCGGTTATATTTGTTAATCCAAAGCTGGGTGTAAGAGGGCTTGTTGATTTTTTTGGTGGTGAGCATCCATAAAAAAGGAGCCATAATAGTTAAAGCCAGCATAGCTGTAATGGCACTGCCTGCAATTCCGCCAACCCACATGGCTGGTTCCACCATGTTTTTAAACAATAGAATAATGGCAATCAGCACCACTCCATTGATCAATACGATTTGAACAAAGGACTGCAATACATTGCGCCAATGACTTTCGGTATTAATATGCTGCGCCCCTTTGCTGTATCGGTTCAAACTTTCTTTCCATTTGGGAGGCAACAGGCTTTCTACAAAGTGATTCAGGGGGGCGGAAAATTGTATCATGTAAGGTGTAGCAAAAGTGGTGATTACCGAAACGCCTACGGCAATAGGGTACAAAAACTCTCCGGTTACGTTTAAACTTAACCCCAGGGTAGCAATGATAAAACTGAACTCCCCAATTTGAGCCATACTGGTTCCGGCCTGTATGCTTTGTTTGAGGGGTTGTCCGGAAAGCAACGCTCCAACCGAAACATTGACTGTTTTTCCAATTATCACAGCTAAGGTAAGTATCAATACCGGCCACTTGTATTCTATTAACACAGCTGGGTTAATCAACATACCTACCGATACAAAAAATACGGCCCCGAATAAATCTTTTACAGGTTTGATTGCATGTTCAATACGCTCTGCTTGTGTGGTTTCGGCCAGTAAGCTACCCATGATAAATGCACCCAAAGCAGCAGAGAATCCAACCTGAACGGCCAATAGTACCATTCCAAGGCACAGTCCGATGGAAACAATAAGTAATGTTTCTTCGCTCAACAATTTTTGTGCGCGTTTAAAAAAGCTGGGAAGAATAAAAATACCTCCTACAAACCATAATATAAGAAAGAAGATGAGTTTGAATACAGCAGTTAGCATGGCACCACCCTCAATGCTATTGGTAGCAGCCACCGTTGAAAGTACCACAAGTAACAGTACGGCAACCAAATCTTCGATAACCAGCACTCCGATGACGATTCCTGCAAATTTTCGGGGTTTAAGGTTTAGTTCATCAAAAGCACGGAAGATGATGGTAGTTGATGAAATAGAGATGATACCACCCAAAAATAAACTGTCCATTTTGCTCCAGCCCATCCAAATGCCTAGATAATAGCCTATGGCCAGCATAGCCGACACTTCAAATAAGCCGGTAATTAAAGCCGTATTCCCTACTTTGACAAGCTTCTTAAAACTGAATTCGAGACCCAGGCTAAATAGTAAAAAAATAATCCCAATTTCTGCCCAGATCTGGATGCTTTCTATTTCAAGAATACTGGGAAACAGGTTAAAGTTTGGTCCAACCAGTAACCCGGCAATAATATACCCTAGTACCACCGGTTGGTTGAGTTGTTTAAACAACAAAGTTACCACCCCGGCCGAACAAAGGATTAATGCTAAATCAGTAATGAGGTGAGGTACATGCTGCATAACACAATATCGTGGATGGTGGGCCTGCAATATAGCAAATTGAGCGCTTATTGCGGCCATTGGGCCTTGTGAGGGCAAAGTGGCAGGGTAAGTTTCAGGTAGAAGAGAAAAAATAGCGGGTTTTTCTTATTTTCGCACCTCGTTAAAAATCAAAGACCATGACAACAGCCGAAATACACACAGCTAAAGGTGTAATGAAAATCGAATTTTATGATCAGGATGCACCCAATACGGTAGCAAATTTTGTGAAACTTGCCAAGAGTGGCTTTTACAATGGATTAACGTTTCACCGTGTGATTCCTGATTTTGTAATTCAGGGTGGTTGCCCGAATGGCATTGGTAATGGTGGTCCGGGTTATAAAATTGATTGTGAGTTAACCGGAGGAAACCAATACCATGACCGTGGTGTATTATCGATGGCACATGCAGGAAGAAATACAGGGGGCTCACAGTTTTTTATCTGCCACAGCCGCAATAACACCGCACATCTTGATGGAAACCATACTTGCTTCGGTAAGGTAGTGGAAGGATTGGATGTGATTGACGCTATCCGTCAGGGTGATGTAATGGAAAAAGTAATTATCAACGAATAACCTGTTGTCTGTTTACAGTTTTCGGTTCAACATCAAACCATAAACTGCAAACCATAAACTGCAAACTGCAATGCTACAATTAAATTATTTAAGAGAACAAACTGCTGAGGCAAAAGCCCGGATAAGCAAACGCAATCCGAATTTTGCAATTGTTATCGATGAGGTATTGGCTCTTGATGAAAAGGCACGGGTTGCCAAAAAGCAAATGGAAGCCAATCAGGCCGAAGCGAACACAATAGCCAAGCAGGTAGGAGAGCTGATGAAAAGTGGCAAAAAGGAAGAAGCAGAAGTACTGAAACAGCAAACATCTCAGTTGAAAGCGGATGCCAAATCATTGGAAGAAAAAAGCAGGCTTCTGGAAGAAGAGTTATTCAATAAGCTGGTAACACTTCCCAACACACCAAATGAAATTGTACCTGAAGGAAAAACTCCTGAAGAGAATGTAAATGTATACCAGCATGGCGACTTACCTGCATTACCTGAAGGAGCTTTGCCACATTGGGATTTAATTACCAAATACAACCTCATTGATTTTGAGTTGGGCACCAAGATTACAGGAGCAGGCTTTCCGGTTTACCGCGGAAAAGGCGCCCGTATGCAACGAGGGTTGGTCAACTTCTTTTTGGATCAGGCTATGAAGGCCGGTTACGAAGAAATTGTTCCTCCGTTTTTAGTAAATGCAGATAGTGGTTTTGGAACAGGACAATTGCCCGATAAGGAAGGGCAAATGTATCACGCACAGGTTGATGATTTGTATTTGATTCCTACAGCCGAAGTTCCCATCACCAATATTTACCGTGATGTAATTTTGAAGGAAGAAGAATTGCCGATCAAGAATGTAGGATACTCACCTTGTTTCAGACGTGAAGCCGGAAGTTGGGGAGCGCATGTTCGTGGACTAAACCGTTTGCATCAGTTTGAGAAAGTAGAGATCGTACAAATTGCTACACCCGAACAATCATATCAACTCTTAGACGAAATGGTAAAACATGTTCAGGGATTATTGGAACAATTGGAATTGCCATACCGCATTCTCCGTTTGTGCGGGGGCGATATGGGTTTCACTTCTGCATTAACATACGATTTTGAAACATACAGTGCAGCACAGCAACGTTGGCTCGAAGTAAGCTCAACATCCAATTTTGAAAGCTTTCAGGCAAACCGGTTAAAATGCCGTTATAAAACCAAGGATGGCAAAAACCAATTGGTGCATACCTTAAATGGAAGTGCTTTGGCATTGCCGCGCATCCTCGCCACCATCCTCGAAAATAATCAAACACCCGAAGGAATCCGTGTACCCAAAGTACTTATTCCTTACGTTGGTTTTGACATTATCAGCTAGAACATTATTTTCACTTTGTGAAACAGCCCCATCAAACAAGTATTTTTTTACAAGCGTTGATGAGGCTGTTTTTTTTATGTGTGCTCCTCATCCTGGGGAAGGAACTTCAGGCACAACATTTTTACTTTAGAAACTTAACTACCACCGAAGGTCTTCCGGGGTCCACTGTGTTTGATATGCTAGAAGATGCAAGCGGTTATATGTGGTTTGCAACTGATAAAGGCGTGGTGCGGTATGATGGCAGCAACATGGTATCAATGGATAATGCAGAAGGTACATTTGCTCGTGGGGTATTCAGGATGTTTAAAGCAAAGGATAACAGTCTGTGGTTTATAACCATCGATTTTAAACTATATAATTATCGAAACAGAAAGTTTACCCATATAGAGCTTAAGGATGATGTTGCATGGATAGCGGAGGACAGCAGGAACAGGGTAACGGCTATCAGCAGAGGAGGCACATTATACACCATTAATGAAGTGGATAGAATTGAATCCGTAAATAAATTTTTTGTATCCAACATAGCCAGGGCTTATATGTTTTGCAGCATTGATTCCAACAGGTTTTTAGTAGGGAAAAGTGATGGTGTTTTTATTGGCAATCTTAAAACCCGTAAGATTCAACAAATATTGGAAGAGGATCATATCAGCTCTTTTATCATACCAAGAGTATTCAAAACAACCGATCAACAGTTTTTTATTTCATCACATAAAGGGTTGTTTCAGCTTACTGTTGGTCAGGCAGACTCATGGCGTATTAAGCTTGTATTAAATGAAAGATATGGGGAGGTAGTAAGTATATGGAAGGATATACCCAAACAGGATTTATGGATTGGTTCATACAAGGGTTTATACAAACTGGGACAACATAAAACCATACCCGAAAAGTATTTGCAGAACGTCAATTGTTTTAATGTTCACAAAACGAGTGAGGATTTATTGTGGTGCACTTCTTCTGAATCTGGAGTTTTTTTTACCAATATACGCTCTGTAAACATTAACAAACAAGAGGGGCTTTTGAGTGACAGAGTAAAATTTCTGAACAATATTGGAGATACCATTTACTCAACTTCATTAAATGGTGATTTAGGACTGGTTTATAATAATACGGTAGTGAACACAACCAGGCTTACTAAAATATATGATGTTCCAGTTTTTAAAAACGCAGCCAAAACAGGTGACTCTATTTATGTGACTGCATATCCTGACAAGTTTATAAAAATATACAATGGAAAGTTGTCTGAAATGACCGTTCCAATGGGCTTTCGTACGGTTTTTGGATTTAAGGAATTTTATTACGTGGATAACAGCAAAATAAGAAAGGGGGCTGATAAAAGAGTAGTGCATGAAGTGAATAAAGATTCTGAGATGTCTCGAAGTCAGAGCATTCCTAAGAATGTTGTATTCCACATACCATTGCTTATCATAAATGATACAGCATTTTATTATCCTACCAAAGAGGGTTATGGAGTTGTAAACGGGCAGCGGCTAACTGTACACCATTTAGGTGCCAGAGCATCCGCAATTTTAGAAACACATAGGGGTAATTTCTTTTTTAGTACTCAAGGTAAGGGCATCTACATCAAAAGAAGCAGGAATGTATCTTACTTTTTAACCGAGCATGAGGGACTGCTGTCAAATTTCAGTTCTAAATTGGTAAATATCGGTAAGAATGTTTGGGTCGTTACCAGTAAGGGTGTAAGCAGACTCACCTTAAACAACGAGGATAGTGTAGTAAGGATATCGAATTACACGATGGATGACGCACTTAACATTTCCGAAGTGAATGATCTATTGGTTCACAGATCATCAGTTTATGTGGCCAGTAATACTGGGATAGCCATCTTTCCTGAAAACTATACCGTGAGTAAAGGGTCTCCCAAAGTGATTATTGAGAACATTCAGATTAACAGTAAAGATACTTCCATCCGGGATTCATTTGAGTTGTCGTATCTTCAAAATAATATATCAATTACATACAGCAGTCCCTCCATCCGTAATGCGAAATCAGCACTCTATAAATATATTATTGTTGGCAAAGAGTCAATAGTCAATACCGGAATTTCCAAGTCGAAGATGCTGCAACTTGGAGCCTTGGCTCCTGATGGATATTTAATCAGCATATGGGCCAGGGATATTGATGGACTTTGGAGTGCAAAACCGGCAAAATTGTTTATAAAGATCTTGCCCCCTTTCTGGAAAACCTGGTGGTTTATTGTGGTTGTAATCGGGCTTTCACTAGCTGCAATAGGTTTATTTGCCTGGATAAGATTAGCGCAAATACAGGAACGCAATAAAATAGAAGCAAGATTACTTGACAGTGAACTGAAGGCACTGCGGTTGCATATGAATCCTCATTTCATATTTAATACACTCAATTCATTGCAGAAGTTCATTTTGAAACGAAATCCTCTGGAGGCGAATAAATACATCGCAAAATTCGCAAAACTGATGAGGTGGATATTGAGTTATGCCGATAAGCAGCATATCACATTAGAGGCTGAGATCTTGTTTTTGGATACCTATATTGAATTGGAACAATTGAGATTCGATAAGGTATTTAAAGTGGTGAAGGACATTGATGATGAATTGCTGAACTCTGGCATTCTAATTCCGGCTTTGGTTATCCAGCCCTTTGTTGAAAATGCAATCAAATATGGCATAACCGGAATAGATTATCAGGGAGAGTTGTCGTTGCGTTTTGTGCGTTATTCCGATTATTTAATGGTTACGATACAGGATAATGGAGTAGGAAGAAATATAGTGAAGCAGGAGCAGAATTTTTCAGGTAAAGAATACGAGTCCACAGGCATCAAATATACCAATGAGCGATTATTACTGTTATTGGGAGATAAGTTGAAAATAGAGAATGCAGTAACCATAACGGATTTATACGGCCCTGCCGGAGTGGCTTCAGGAACAAAAGTTGAATTGATTATACCTTATTACAATGAATAGCATAAACGGTTATTTATACTCATACAGTAAATCCGATTTTGTTGAAGGGAAACCGGGTTCCCTTTCGGATTTTTTTTCACAAATATCATGCACTACATTGTTGTTATACCTGCTGTTGAGCCAGGTGTCTTTTTTGTCAGCACAAACATTACACTTCAAAAATCTGGGTATAGATGACGGGTTGACCAGCTCAACGGTATTTGATATTACAGAAGATGAAAATGGGTATTTTTGGATAGCAACCAATAAAGGAGTATCACGTTTCGATGGTATGGAGTTTCTCAATCTAAGCCATCGGGATGGATATACAGGCAGAGGGGCATTCCGCATCTGTAAATCATCTTCAAATGAGTTATGGATAATTACAATTGATTTTAAACTGTTTCATATGAGCAAGGGCAAATGCAGGCAGGTGAAATTACCTTTTGATATCGCCTGGATTATAGAGAATGATGCTCACCAGATGATAGGGTTGAGTAGACAGGGTGTTGTTTTTCAGGTTTCTGATACCGGATTTTTAGATAAAATACTTTTTAGAATAAAAGCTCCAATTGAAACCCCGGTTTATTTTACCATTTGTCAGGATTTCAAAGGGCACTATTTTGTGAGCTCTTCAGAAGGAATAGGTAGTATTGATATAATTGCAAAACAACAAAACTGGTTAATGCAAAGTGTAACCAATTACACTTTTAGGGCATCAAGAATGTTTAAAACAATAGACGGAAGTATATATGTATTTAACACCATTGGGTTGTTTGCCTTGCAACGTACCAAAGATAAAGGTGTTCAATTTCGGAAATTGACTAGTACCAAGGGTGAAGATATTATTTGCATGTATAAAGATACCTTGTCAAATATACTTTGGGTTGGTACAACCAGTGGTTTAAAACAATTGAAAGAAAGTAACGGAACTGTTAAGCTGATCCGATACCTGAATAATGCTGTTTGTTATGGTTTATTTATATCAAAGGAAGGAATATTATGGTGTACAACCAGTGAGAATGGGATTTTTTATACCGATATCAGCGCATTGCATTTTACCAAGGAGGAAGGGTTGAAGGATGACCGAGTAAGTTTTTTGTGCAAACAGGGAAGTTCGATTTATGCGGTGGCCAAAAAGGGAGAAATGGCCTTAATCGAGAATGGTAAAATGGAACAAAACTGGAACCTCAATAAGTATGCTCAATTTGCTGTTATTCACAAAGCCGCAAGTTATGAGGATGGAATTTATTTGGTTTTACAAGGCAATGAATTTTTACATATCTCCAATCGGGTTATTTCAAAAATTGTAAACCCTACTGGGTATTATCCTTTATTGGGAGCCAATAAACTATATTATTCCTATAATGGAGCTACCTATCACTCTAAACCGTTTCGGTTTTGGTATCAAAGTAATCCGAAATCCGCACTCAGGAAATTGACGGAAAGGGAACAGCAAGGGAACGGATTTATTGGCACATTAAAAGACTCAATTTTAATTTATGCCAGTCGAAGAGGATTTTTCAAAATGTACGTTGTTAGTCCGGATAGTGTTGATTACCACATTATCAATACTACAATTTCTTCCATAGTTGAGACTCCAAAGGGCAGTCTTTTTTTTAGCACACCGGATAAAGGAATTTATATCGAACAGTATGACGGGAAAAGGTATTTTTATGGGTCGGATAAGATGCTTTTATCGGACTATTGCAGCAAATTGTATTATCATAATGGTGAATTATGGGTTGCCACAGATAAAGGGATAAGCAGGATCATTCTGGATAAGAAAGACAGTATTATCAAGGTGATTAACTATACCGGGCAGGATAAGTTAATTTCAAAAGAAGTAAATGATATACTGTTTGACAGAGGTAAAGTATATGTGGCAACCAATAAGGGCGTTTCCTATTTTCGGGAGCAGGCATCCTCAACTGAAGACTATTCACCTGTAGTAGTATTGGACAGGATTCAGATTAATAATAAAGACACGACCATTCATGATTCGTATACCCTACCGTTTACCCAAAACAACATCACAATTACCTATAATAGTCCTTCTATCCGTAGTGCAAAAAATATGCAATACAAATATGCCATTGTAGGTAAAAGAACCCGTACCATTTATGGTGTTTCATCATCAAAAGTATTGCAGTTAGGGTCATTGGCTCCTGATGAGTATTTAGTTAATATATGGGCAAGAAATGTGGATGGTTTATGGAGTGTAAATCCGGCAAAGATTCACATCAATATCCTGCAACCTTTTTGGGAGCGGTTGGAGTTTATCATTTCAGCTGTTTCCATAATATTGTTAGGCATTCTGTTGCTTATCATACGGAGGGTAAATCAGGTTAAAGAGCGCAATAGGATGCAGACACTTTTATTGGATAGTGAACTTAAGGCATTGAGGCTACATATGAACCCTCATTTTATTTTTAATACGCTCAATTCGTTTCAAAAATTCATACTTGAAAAAAATCCGCTGGAGGCAAATAAATACATTGCAAAGTTCTCAAAATTGTTGCGCTGGATTATGTTGTATTCCGATAAGCAGCATCTCACACTTCAAAACGAATTATTGTTTCTTGATACCTATATTGAATTGGAACAATTGAGATTTGATGTGGTGTTTAAAGTAACAAAACATATTGATGAGCAGTTGGACCCGTCTGATATTTTTATTCCGGCACTCGTTGTTCAACCTTTTGTGGAAAATGCAATTAAATATGGCATTACAGGGATTAAATACAGAGGAGAGTTGACCTTAAGGTTCGAAAAACGTGAAGGGGATTGTTTAAACGTGACTATTGAAGATAACGGAGTAGGGAGGGTTAAAGTAAAGGAAGAACAGGATTTTTCAGGTAAAGAATATGAGTCAACAGGAATAAAATATACCAATGAGCGATTATTGCTATTATTAAGAGATAAATTGAAAGTAGAGAATGCAGTAACCATATCAGATTTATACAATGACACCGGTATGGCCGTTGGAACTAAAGTAGAACTTATAATACCTTATTATAATGAATGAAATTAGAGCAATGATTATTGACGATGAACAAGGATGTATAGATACCCTATCTTTGTTGATACAGCATTACCATAAGGATGTAAGGGTGGTGGAGACGGCAAACTCGGCAGAAACCGGATTGGCCGGCATCCGCAAATACAAGGATAGCTTGGATGTGTTGTTTCTGGATATTCAGATGCCGGGGGGGGACGGTTTTTCATTGCTGCAACAATTGAACGATATAAACTTTAAGATTGTATTTACCACCGCCTATGATCGTTTTGCCTTAAAAGCGATTAAATATGCAGCATTCGACTATTTGCTTAAACCCATCGATAATGATGAACTCACCGAAACAATTAGCCGGATAAGAAGCCAGCAGCAACCACAGGCAACTGCTTCCGACCAGTTTACCCAGTTCAGGAATGCCCTCAAACAAAAGACCGTATTTGATAAGCTGGCTATTCCCACCCTAACGGATATCCAGTTTATTCCCACATCAGATATTCTGTATTTAAACAGCGATAACAATTATACCTCCATCCACCTATCCAATAAACAGCAAATCATCTCCTCAAAAAATTTGGGATATTATGAAGAAATATTGGACGAACAGCACTTTTTTAGGGTCCATAACTCCTACCTCGTAAATATCCGAAAAATCGAGAAATTTATAAAGGGGAAATCGGGGTACATCGAAATTGAAAATGGCTTCCGTATTGAAGTATCGATACGCAGAAGAAACGCTTTAATGGAACTCTTGGGATTATAATCCTTGCGAATTCTAATTGATATTGTACAAAATCTCACTGGAAAGCTTCATTTTCTCATTTGTGCTGTTATAAGAACCATCTGAGAACCATCTTGCATTCAAGAAATGAAGACATTTCCTATGAAACAAACCCTTGACATGATTGCATATGAGGGGGCATGAAAATGCCCCCTTTTTATTTATTGTCCTTTTTTAAGCCTCCGTTGTTCGTCCAGCACTTTTTTCAGGGAGTCTGTTTGGGGTTCCATAACAGGTTTAGGTTGTTCTATTCCTCTGGGTTCCGGCTCTTTGCCTGCCGATTTTTCCTTGCTTTTACAGCTTACACATACCAGAATTATCACACTAGTGATGAACCACAATTTTTTGCTGAAACAGTACATGCTCATTGTTTTTAATGGTTAACAAATAGATTCCGGAGGCTAAGTCTTCTGTTCTGAAACTAAAGCGGTTGGTACCGGCTTTGGCTCTATCATGCAATAATGGAGCCACACGGTTTCCTTTCATATCCCATAATTCAAAGTCTACTATCTGTGTTTGTTCCATTGTAAAGCAAACCTGAACATATGCAGAGGTTGGATTTGGATATACAAGAGCATTGCTTAGGCTTGCTGATTTTTCTGCTAGTCCCAGCAGCGGATCATTACTTTTTAACCGGGCAATCCAGGTTCTGTTATCGCCATTGCTGTTTCCATATGAGCCATTAATCCAACTTACCCCTGATTCATTGTACTTACGTTGGTTTCCGGAATAGTCGCCCCACCTGTTTACGCTGTCGGCCAATACGGAAATACTATTGTCACCCTTTTTAACAAATACCGGACCCGAAACATTACCAAAACGATCAGTTATTACTGCCGATGTGCCGGGAAATAAGGTTGGAGATACATGTGAAAAAGTAATCAGGGTACTATTGTCGCCAGTGCCGCCTCCTATATATGAGATGGATGGATAGCCGATATCCATGCTGTCGTAGCTTATAATCTTTCCTTTAACCGATGGGGTGGGGCCAAATACATTGCTCACAATACCGTAATACACAGCCGGCACAAAAAGCGAGGTATCAATAGTGTTGCCAACGTAATGAATGAATCCGTTTTCATACATAGCCGAAAGTACACGTGCATCATTGGTTTGAAGTTTTTTTCCATTGGGTTGAATGGCATTAGGCTGCAAACCATAAGTGATATCCGTATGCAATACTTTTTGGGTAAGTGTGGCTGCACCCGATGCATTGGTATTGGTTATTTCGTGTAAAAACACCGTGTCGTTTTGTAAATCACTCGGACGCTGGGACAGGAAGAACATACCAGGTCCATATACAGTTGATCCTCCCCTCACTGGGCAAATGTTCCAAACGGATTTTCCATTGTAGGTAATGTTATTATAGAGTTTCTGATTAATAGGCTGACCGGTGAATCCAGCTTTTTTATCACATTGCCAGATATAGGATGTTACAAATCCGGTTTGCCAAGGTGTATTGTCTTTGACCCTGTTTACAGTTATAAACAATTCATCATTGCTGAGCGATAAAATCGGATAATCGCTCCATGTAGAGTCCCCTGTTACGTTGCCGGGGATGGTATAAAAATTCCATTTTTGGGTAGGATCATTGCTCTGTGAAAAAGCTACAATAATCCGGGTGTCTGCACTTGTGCTTCCTTGCAAAAAAACTAGGACAAACCGATCTTCCTTTGGATCATATATCACCCTGGGGTCGTATGTACGGTTAAGCGATCCCAATATACTTGCAAACGAAGACAGGGATCTGCCCAGTATGGATTTACCGGTGTCATTAAAAATATTGAGGTTGGCATTCACCACACTGATAATATACCCACCATTGCTTATAGCCAAATCATTGTCATTGGGAGTTCCCTGTGTAATGTTTCCATTAAAACTTTTTAGAACGGATGGTACGGGAACAACATTTTTAGAAAGGTGTTTGGATGAGGGGTAATGTTTGGCAATTAACATCCGTTGCGCATCAAGGTTGAATTTGCGTTGCCCATTTTCCGATAACGGCTGTGGTGCCGACTGTATCAACACCAGTTTTGGATCATAGTCTGAGGCACCCGACTGCATATCGATTACTTGTGACACAGGTGAAATATGCTGAGATGTTTTGTACTGAAATCCGGTTTGCGCAATTGCGCAGCAATAAATTCCTGAAAGTATAGCAGAAAGAAAAAATTTCATATTGATTACGCTTTCACACAAATGTAATATTGTGAGAAAATAAATTGCTATGGCTGTTCAATAAAAGGAGGCAATTTGGTGTCGTCAGGATAAAATTTGCGCTTAATTACCGGATAGGTAAATACGCTTAAGAGAATGATTGCTGTTCCGAAGTAAAACCCTTTCGACATCACTTCTGTTTGGCCGAACAGCAAAATAGACAGAATAATTCCATATACAGGCTCGAGGTTATTGGTGATGATAACAGTAAATGGAGAAAAATATTTTAAAATATGGATGCTCCAGGTAAATGCCAGTGTGGTGCAAACAATACCCAGCAGCAATAATCCACCGGCATCACTCATACTCACCGTTGGGATAAACGGGTCATCCGAGAAACATTTCATTCCGGTGAGCAATACAAATGCCCCCATAAACTCGAACAGTGTAATCGAACTTGCTTCATGCCTGTTGATGAGTTTACCATTGTATACCCCAAAGATGGCCCCTGTTAATGCAGCTAACACACCGTATACAATTCCGGTTATATAAAAATGTTCGGCATCCAGAATTACAGAAAGCCCGATTAGAATAAAGATACCGTAGAGTAGATCTCCCCAGAAAAATTTTTTGCCTAATAAAACAGGTTGCAGCAAACTTGCAAACAGCGTCATGGTTGCAAATCCCGATAAAGCAATCGATACATTGGAAACTTTGATGGCATGGTAAAAAAAGTACCAGTGAATACCCACAATTCCTCCCATGCCAAATATAATACCCAACTGCCTGCGGTTCATTTGTAACGAAATATTTTTATACCGTATATAAGCATACAAACTGATTGCAGCTACAATAAGTCTGCACCATACCAGATCTACTGCCTGCAAACTGATATACTTTCCGATAACAGGGGTAAAACCCCAAATTAAGATAATCAGATGAAGTTGCAGGTTTTTGTTCATTGGCCTTGTTTATTTGGGTGAAGTATAGGCCACATATATTCCAATGAGCATAAAGAGAACATTGGAAATCCAAACGGCAACAGCCGGAAGCATCACATTGGTAATTCCGAATGTATTAAATACCTGCGAGGATAACAGAAATGCAAAAGTAACAAAAATACCAACCCCTAAGTGAACACCTGTTCCGCCTCTTGACTTGCGGGAAGATACACCAACTGCAAGAAGGGTGAGTACAAAAAAGGAAAAAGGGGAGGCCGTACGTTTGTATAATTCTACATAATATTTGCTGATGTGCGGTGAACCCTTTTCTTTTTCTTTACGGATATATTCGTTTAACTCAGGATTGGTCATCGAAGAGATGTATTGGGTTTTGACAATAAACTCGGAAGGTTGAATAGGTAAAATGGTATCCTTAATGATCCCCTTATAAACCTTTTGCGTACTGCCTTCAAAAAAACGCTGTTGATAATTTTCGAGCGACCACATTTGTTTTTGGCGGTTCCAGATAAGGCGGTTGGCAAATATTCTTTGCGTTAACTTTCCGTCTTCAAAACGTTCCATCGACAAATTGTACCCAATACTATCAAGGTAATTAAAAGACTCCATATGCATCATCGTGCCCGGTTCTATCTGCACCCTGATGTTTTGTGTTTCGGTTACTTTCTTCTCTTTAATCCACTCCTCTTCAAATGCATACCGGTGTTTATCGCTGATAGGAATCACCCAGGTATTAAGCACAATAAAGACAAAGGCTAAAATTGATGCTGAAACAAAATAAGGGCGTAAAAACCTGCGGTAATTCATACCGCTGTTCAGCATGGCAATAATTTCGGTATTCTGAGCAAGCTTTGAGTTGAAAAAAATGCAAGAGAGAAATACGAAAATGGGACCAAACATGCCGAAAAACCAGGGAAGGAAATAAATATAATAATCAAAAATGATGGCCATTAAAGGCGGTTTTTTTCGAATGAAATCATCAATTTTTTCAGATATATCAATAAAGATTGCAATGAGGGAAAATAAGCCCAAGGCAAAAATAAAGGTGAGTAAGAACCTTCTGATGATATACCAGTCGAGCAATTTCATCTTGCTATAATCTTACAGTAATTTGTTTGAGTATTTGAGTTTTCCAGCTTGAAAAATCTCCTGCAATAATATGCTTGCGAGCCTCTTTTACAAGCCAAAGATAAAAGCTTAAATTCTGTTTGCTTGCAATATGCGCGCCAAGCATTTCATTGCAGTGAATAAGGTGTCGCAGATAGGATTTTGAATAGTCAGGTGTAATTAAATCATCTACGGACGAATAGTCTGTTTTCCACTTTTCATTTTTAATATTGATAATGCCGCGGCTGGTAAATAAATGCCCATGGCGGGCATTGCGGGTTGGCATTACACAATCAAACATATCAATTCCCAAACTGATGCATTCCAGAATATTTTCCGGAGTTCCCACACCCATTAAATAGCGGGGTTTATCTGCTGGTAAAATACCACATACCAATTCCGTCATGGCATACATTTCTTCTGCAGGTTCTCCCACGGATAAACCGCCAATGGCATTCCCTGCACGCCCCTGTTCGGCAATGTATTCGGCCGATTGAATTCGTAAGTCCTTATAAGTGCTTCCCTGAACGATCGGAAACAAATTTTGCTCCACACCATATAATGGTTCGGTTGCGTCAAACCTGTCAATGCAACGTTTTAGCCAGCGATGTGTAAGGTGCATTGATTTTTTTGCATATTCATAATCGCAAGGATAGGGAGTACATTCATCAAAGGCCATTACAATATCTGCACCAATGGTACGCTGCGTGTCCATTGCGTTTTCAGGACTGAAAAAGTGTTTTGAGCCATCGATATGTGATCGGAATGTTACACCTTCTTCTTTTATTTTACGCATGGCCCCAAGCGAAAATACCTGATAGCCTCCACTATCAGTAAGCATGGGTTTGTCCCAGTTAATGAATCGGTGAATGCCTTCGGCTTTACTTACAACATCAAGCCCCGGACGCAGGTATACATGGTAGGTATTTGCTAATATAATTTGAGCCTTTATGTCTTCCTTGAGGTCCTTTTGGGAAACACTTTTTACTGTCCCTTGGGTTCCAACCGGCATAAAAATGGGCGTTTCAATAGGTCCGCGACCTGTCTCAAGAACACCGGCACGTGCTTTACTCTGCTGGTCTTGGTGAAGTAAGTTAAATCTCATTATTCAAAATGAAGAGAGAAAACAACCATTTGAGGTGTAATTTTATTGATGGCCTCAGTATATACGTAACCATCTCTATACATTGCGTTCCAAATGGTGTTACAAAACTTAAGCTCTGGCGAGAGTTTAAAATATGGGAAATAAATGTCTAACCCAAATCCTCCTTCGTAGCCGTAGGTGAGCGGCATGAGCGAAACCACAGGACTGTTATTACTTCTATTCTGATTTTGTGTTGAAGCCAGATCATAACTCATTCTCCCACCCGCTATCACATAAGCTCTAATGTTTTTTCTCCGGGCCGATTTGTATTTTATCAAAAGAGACCCATCACAATAGGCCGATTCGATTTTGACTATTTTTTGAGACCCGTCAAACTGATAGGTTAGGTTACGTTGCGCAAAGGAAATTTGAGGGAACATTACCCGGATATCAAACGATTTACTAAGCCTGAAGTTAGCTAAAGCACCCAGTCCGATTCCCGGAAATGAGCTCTGTTTTACGTCACGCAAACTATCATGCATGTAACGTGAATAGTTTGGGTCTACGCGCAAAGAGGCATTATTCATCGTGAGCGAAAACCCAAAGTGAATCCACTTGTTATCATATTGCTCTTTATTCGGTTGAGCTATAGCTCCTGTAATTGTTGCTACCAGCAACAGCAGGATTATTTGATGGCGGTGTATAAACTGCAAATTCCAAAAGTTAAAGTGTCCGACTTGGCTTCCTTAAAACCCGCACGGTTCAGGTAAGCGATAAATTCATTTCCTTCAGGGAAGTGTTGTACCGATTCCGGTAAATAAGCATAAGCATTTTTGTTTTTGCTTATCAATCCTCCCCAAGTTGGCAATATAGTATTAAAATAGAAATTATATATTTGTTTGAACGGAAATGCCTTTGGCTTAGAGAATTCCAGAACCGCAATTTTTCCACCCGGCCTAAGTACCCTGTACATTTCATCAATGCCTTTTTGCAGATGTTCAAAATTCCGTACGCCAAAGGCTACTGTAATAGCATCAAACGTATTATCAGCAAATAAAAGCTGTTCAGAATCCCCTTTTACAAGTTCAATCTTATCTGTCAGATTTTTGGCCAGGATTTTTTCTTCCCCAACCCTGAGCATCTGGGCCGAAATATCTACTCCGGTTACTTTTACCGGATTCAGCTTAAGTGCCTCAATAGCTAAATCAGCGGTTCCGGTGGCTACATCCAGGATATATTTAGGTTGAATATCACTAAGGGAGCGAATAGCTTTGGTTCTCCAACCCTTATCAATCCCCATTGATAACGCACGATTCAGAAAATCATAGCGTGAAGCAATGCTGTTAAACATTTCTTCTACCTGTTGTTTTTTGCTTGTGGCAGCAGCCTGATCTGGTTTTACTTCTTTCACGTTTCGGTATAAGTGGGCGCAAAAATAATCGAAATCATGTAACCATTGTCAAATTGATTTACTTTGCAGCCAAATGAAGATTTTTTATACCTGCGTGTTAACCGTTGCCGGATTGTTGGGATGCAAAGGTGATTACGATGCACCTTGCCGCAATCAGGCAGTGCAGCAAACCTTCAGCTTTACAGCCGAACAGGCAGATAAATTTCCTTACAAGGATAATGATACCATTGGTTTTGTGAGCAATAGCTTTGATACCATCCTGTTTTATGCCGACACGGTATTATCGTTCAATACATATAAAACAACCACCGTGGAAGGCAATCCTGAATGTCCGGCAGATGTAGATGCATACAATGGAATGCAGGCTAAATTTAGGGATTTGCGAACGGGAATTAATTTCCTGGCTACATTCTGGAAGCATAATGATAGTTGTGAATTAGCTGTTCAGGGCACTGCAGCAACCCTGCCAATCGCATTGATAGGTGATTCGGTTTTTTCGTATAAAGATTCGGTGGTGCTGCAACACATAACCTTTTATAAGGTAAATACAATCGTAACTTCGGCCGGTGATAGTATAATGGTAAATGCCTCCAGGGGGGTGCTTTATTTCAGGTATGCTGGTAAACCTTATTATCAATTTAAATTTAACAGTAAGTAATGGATGTTAAAAAAGCTGTATTCGTAAAGAGTGCCGAAAAAATAAAGGATTGCCCTAAACCCGATAAACCGGAATATGCATTTATCGGACGCTCCAATGTCGGAAAGTCCTCTCTGATTAATATGTTGGTGAATAAGCCGAATCTGGCACGAGTATCAGCTAATCCAGGAAAAACCATCACCATCAATCATTATATCATAAACGATAACTGGTATCTGGTAGATTTACCGGGTTATGGTTATGCACGCAGATCCAAAACAATGCGTGAAGACTGGGAGCATGCACTTGAGGAATACCTGAAGGAAAGAGAAAACTTACAGTGTTTGTTTGTACTGATAGATTCTCGCATCGACCCACAGGATAGTGATCTCGAGTTCTTAAATTTCCTCGGAAACCTGGAAGTGCCATTCAGCATTGTGTTTACCAAGATTGATAAACTCAACCAAAGCATGAGGGCTAAAAATATGAAGGCATTCACTGATGAGGTGCTCAAAAACTGGGAAGTGTTGCCTCCCGTATTTCAAACATCGGCAGTTGAGAAAAAAGGAAGGGATAAAATATTGAAGTATATCGAAGAGGTGAACGGTTCGTTTGTAAAGCCCGTATTCTAATTAATCCTTTGCAAGTATAAACAGGTCGCTCGCAATGCCATCGGCCAAAATACGGGACGCTCGTTTGAGTTTGTAGAAGGAGTCAGATGCTTCAACTAAACCGTTCGTGATTTTTTCCTGAAAAGCAG
The DNA here is from genome assembly GCA_040387195.1 of Bacteroidota bacterium. Classification (GTDB taxonomy): domain Bacteria; phylum Bacteroidota; class Bacteroidia; order UKL13-3; family UKL13-3; genus UKL13-3. The sequence continues at coordinate 120,681 of JAZKEF010000019.1, read as the reverse complement.
CCTCTATATTCTGGCTCATATCAGTTCCGAACTCCTGTCTGAACCAATTGCGGTCAAATCCCCAAATGGTGCGAAGGCTTGTCATAATGTATTCATTTACCCTGTTTTCAACAGACAATTGTTCTGTTTCCAAATCCGGATTGCCGAGCTCAATACCTTTTACATACTTTGCATTGTTGGCAATATTCCAGCTACGAGAATGTTTGTTGAAGGAATGCGCAGATGGTCCTAATCCAAGATACAGCTTGTTTTTCCAATAGTTGGTATTGTGGACGGCATACTGCTTGTTTTTCGCAAAATTGGAAATTTCATATTGCTCGAATCCATTTGCTTCCAGCGTATCAACCAATATTCGAAACTGAGCAGAGGCCTGCTCTTCACTCATTACCGGATATTTCCTGTCTTTGATAAATTGGTCGAGTGCAGTTTTGGCTTCAACTGTGAGGCAATAAGAGGAGATATGCTGCAAATGGAGGTTGATAGCCTGCTGCAGATTAGCCTCCCATTTTTCGTTGGTAAGGGTAGGGGATCCATAAATCAAATCAATCGTTATATTTTTGAACCCCGCATCCTGAGCCCGCTGAATAGCCCCGACAGCATCATTGGCCCTATGGGCGCGGTTCATCCAAACCAGCTCCTCATCAAAAAACGATTGCACACCTATACTGAACCGGTTGATGGGTGTTTGTTTCAGTTCGAGAATATGAGCAGCATTCAGGTCATCAGGATTTGCCTCAAAGGTAATTTCAGCCTGGGGGGCAATACTAAAATGTTTGTGAAGAGTGTTAAACAAAACATCAAGTTGTTGCCGGGTTAATAATGATGGAGTGCCTCCTCCAAAATAAATGGAAGCAATCTCTTCTTGTTGGAGATAATCCTTCCGCAGAATCATCTCGGCAACCATTGCATCAATAACCTCCTGCCGGTATTGTGTGGAAGTACTGAAGTGAAAATTGCAATAATGACAGGCTTGTTTGCAAAAAGGAATATGAAGGTAAATGCCTGCCATCGTTATATTGTGCTCAATTATTAATTAATTTGAAAAGTGCTGCCGCAAAAGTATTTTAAATTATCCTTATTACTAATCTGTACCGTGCATTTGTATGCGCAGCGTTCAGTTACGTTGGTGGTCCATTTTCCGCAAAGCCCCAATGGCCTATTTATTCAAAAAAATACCAACTACCAATCGTTTCATCAGGATAGCCTTTCCTTACAAAAGGAGTTATCAGCAGTGCTGGTACGCTCCAATGAACTTTCCTTTTTGAATGCTGGATATACTTCTATTGAAGAACGCAGCGACACTATTTTTGCAAGTCTTAATCCGGGTAAAAGTTATAAATGGGTCAAACTCCGGAGGGGAAACCTTCCGGTGGATATTATGAGCAGTGCGGGGTTCAGGGAAGAACAATTCAATGGAAAAATGGTTGACCCCGGGCAGTTTTCTAAACGTGTCGAGCGGATATTGCAGTTTTTGGAGAACAATGGTTATCCGTTTGCAAGCATCCGGCTGGATAGTATCGAGGCAGATAGTGAGGGAATCCAGGCTGCAGTAAATCTGCAGCAGTATGACCAGATACTCTTCGATACCATTGACATCAGCGGAGATGCCCGCATCAAAAAAAAATACCTTTACCGGTACCTCGGAATTCACCCCAACGCTCCATACAATGAAGAGCTCATCCGGTTGTCGGGAAGCCGCATCAGCCAATTGCCATTTCTGAAAGTTGTGCGTCCTTCTGCAGTATATTTTTACAACAAGAGGGCTATGCCGTTGCTTACCATCGATAATAGAAAAGCCAGCAGTATTGATGGGATAGTTGGTTTTGCCCCCAATACAGAGGCAGGAAGCAACAGCAGCAGGTTGCTGATTACCGGAGAAGCCAACCTTAAATTGCAGAACTTATTTGAAAGCGGAAAAAGCTTGGATCTGAATTACCGGAGTTTTTTAGGGAACTCTCAGGATCTGAAAATAAAATTTGTATACCCGTATATTTTCAATTCCAATATCGCCCTCGATTATGAACTTAATTTGCTCAAGCAGGATACTACTTTTTTAGATGTACGCAATGAGTTTGGATTCCAGTACCGGTTTGTGGGAACCGATTATATCAAGGTGTTTTACAGCATTCAGTCAACGTCCCTTATTACGGTTGACACCAATAAAATAAAACAGTTGAGAACGTTGCCAACAGCAGCCGACATGACCAATAATACATACGGAATTGGTGCCAAAGTAACCCGTCTTGATTATTACCTTAATCCCCGTAAAGGGTATTCATTTGAGATGAGTGGTGGAGTAGGGATAAAAAAAATAACCCGTAACCCAACCATTGATGCACTCAAATTTCCGGATGGCAGGGGCGCTCAATATTCACTTTATGATTCCCTTAAGTTGAACTACGTGCAATACAGGTTTCAGGGTTATGCCGAATATTATATACCGGTATTCGGCCGTTCGGCAATTAGGGTGCTGGTTAATGGCGGGCATATTGTAGCAGAAAACTTATTTGTGAACGAGTTATTCAGAATTGGTGGAATACGTACGTTAAAAGGATTTGATGAGCAGGCTATATTTGCAAGCAGCTATATCATTGGAAACTTGGAGTGGCGTTATTTGCTCCGTCAGAATTCAAATGTGTTGTTATTCTGGAATGGTGCGTATTATCGCAACACGGTTCGTACTCCGGTTTTATCCGACACTCCATATGGATTTGGGGCGGGATTTAACTTTGAAACGGCTGCCGGAGTGTTTTCTCTGTATTACGCAATAGGTAAGGAGTTGAACAATGAGATTGATTTGAATAAAGCCAAGGTTCACTTCGGATACGTTAACTATTTTTGATGAACATAAGTAAATTGCTTTTCGGTTTGTGTGTGTTATGGGGTACTGCAGTGGTGGCTCAAAATACTTCTTTCGTGCAACAGCGCCAACAACCCGATACGTTCTTGTTTTCAACCGATACCAGCTATGTAGCCGATTCATTAAAAGCCGATAGTTTGTTTACCCGCATGTACAAACGTTCCGGATTTGGATTGTTGGATAGTATTGCAAATGATAGCCTGTTGCGGATGATGGTTAAACCCTATCAGTTTATTGTGGGAACCTATTACGCCAAAACAGAAGCCAGGAGAAACCTGCCAACGGTAAAGGAAATTAAAATCCGCGACCGCTACAATGAACCCTGGAAGTTTTGGGTGATTGTTTTTGTATTTATCTATATTTCATTTGTTAGGATTGCCAACCCCAATAATTTCAGGGTATTCATGCTTTCGGTGTTTAACTTAAAGCTGAGCGACAAAATATGGGAAGATCAGCGCTCTTTTTTCGGGTTTGTCATCCTGCAGTTGTTTGCCATTTACCTCTTTATTGCTGCAATGTTCATCAATGACCAGCTTGAAGTACGTAATATTTTAGTTACATCAAATTATTTTTTACAGTTTTTACTGGTACTGCTCATCCTCACCGGAATTTATTTATTGAAGTTTTTGATGCATACATTATTGGGTGTTTTGCTCAAAATGAAAAAGCTGGGGATCGGTTTTGTGTCCAATACCATCTCTGTGAATAATTTTTTAGCATTGGTTATTTTTCCCTTAATCATCTTCACAGTTTATTACCATCATGCCATATGGAGCTCAGTTATAGCACAAACCGTAGTGGCAGTATTTTTTATAAGTGTAATTTACAGAGTTGTCCGAATCACCTTATTGAGCAATAGATTCTTCAGTTTTCCAAGAATATATTTATTTATTTATCTTTGCGCGCTGGAAATCGTGCCGTGGTTCGTAATAGTTAAATTTCTAAACAACTTTCAAATTTGAAAAACGCAAAAATCAAAAGTATACTTATATCACAGCCGAAACCGGAAAGCGACAAGTCTCCCTACTTCGATCTTGCCAAAAAGTATAATTTGAAAGTAGACTTTCGTCCCTTTATTACGGTATCTCCGGTTCACTATAAGGACTTCAAAACACAGAAAATTAATATTCTTGAGTTCACGGCTATCATTTTAAACTCACGCAACTCGGTTGATCATTTTTTCAGGTTATGCGGGGAACTCAAAATAGAGATGCCACCCGAAACCAAATATTTTTGTGTGAATGACAGTATAGCCAATTACCTGGCTAAGTATATTCAGGTACGCAAGCGCAAGGTATTTACAGGAAAAGCTACCGAAACCGAATTGCTCAACGTAATTAAAAACCACCCAACCGAAAAGTTTTTATTTCCATGCAGTGATTGGCGCAAACCGGAGATTGAAAAGTTCATGAAAAAGAACAAATTCAATTTTAAAGAAGCGCTTATTTACCGTATTGTATCATCTGATTTGTCGGATCTAACCCATGTAAATTACGATATCATTGTATTTTTCAGTCCGGCCGATATCCGTTCATTATTTGAAAATTTCCCGGAGTTCAAACAAAATGCAACCCTCATTGCAGCCTTTGGTGCCACTACAGCCAAGGCAATTACAGAGGCAAAACTCAAAGTAAACATTTCAGCTCCTTCGCCTATTTATCCATCCATGAGTATGGCACTCGATAAATTCATCGATGCACACAACAAAGAAAAAAAGTAAAACGAATTTTCTTTTTTAGTTTCTTTTCATTAACTTGGCTTTTTAATTGAGTTATTTTACTATTAAATGCTCATTAAAAATTATAGTTGTATTATTCATAAAACAATTGTTTTTTGTAACCCAATTACATGAAAAAACTCATACTCGTATTATCACTCTTTGGAGGAATGGCCGGCTTGAAAGCGCAGCAAGATGCGCAGTACAGTCAGTTTTTCTTAAACAAGCTTACTTACAACCCTGCATATGCAGGAAGTGAGGACAAAATTTGTGCAACGGGACTTTACCGTTCGCAATGGCTGGGTTTCGGAAATGACAAGTCCGGATATTCTCCAACTACCTTTCTTGCAAATATTAATGCACCTATCGGAAAATCATTTGGTGCAGGATTAAACATTACCAGGGATCAGTTGGGTTTTGAGGTTAGCGTGAACCCGATGTTATCATTGGCCTACCGGTATCATTTCAAAAACGAAAGTGTATTGGCAGCCGGTGTTGGAGCAGGAGTGATGCAAAAGTCTCTTGCCGGAACCAAACTTAATCCTTTAGAGTCCGGTGACCCGTTTATTCCGGGATCAGATGTTTCAGGGTATGCAGCCGATTTTAATTTCGGTTTATACTATACCATGCCAAGCCTCTGGAGGTTTAATGATTTTTATGCAGGAGCATCTGCAAGCCATTTAACTCAGGGCAATGTGCAGTACGCAAACATCAATAACCCAATGAAACTGCACTATTATTTTATGACAGGTGCATCATACGGCTTAAGCCCGTCATTGGCTATTGAACCCAATTTGTTGATAAAAACAGATTTGGCTAAAACCACGGCCGATATCAATGCAATGGTAATGTACAACAATAAGATCCGTGGAGGGTTAAGTTACCGTACAGGTGATGCGGTTGTAGTGCTGGTGGGCTACAGGTTTTTCGAAAGAGAAAGATCAAGTCTGCAATTGGGGTACTCATATGATTTGACCACAAGTGATATCATCAGTTACAGTACAGGTTCCCATGAAATTGTATTGAAATATTGCTTTATGCCGAAATTTAACCCTAAACCTGAAAAGGAGCTTGTTCCAAGATTAACCCCACGTTTCTTGTAAGATAATAACCCGAAGCCTGTAACGTTATCATTATCAGTCTAGGGTAAAAAAACTTGCGTAGTTTAAAACATTTTATAGATTTGCATTACTTAATATAAGTATATAGTAACAAAGATGAAAAGTATTCGTTTGATATTACTCTTCCTAGTAGCAGGTTCAATTGTGGCTTGTTCAACAGGAGATAAAGGTGAATTGACCGGTGTTCTTGGACGCCCGCAGTGGTTTCACCCGCAACCTTACGGTACAGTATATGTGCCAACAGGGTCCATCCATATTGGAGGAAATGAGCAGGACGTTCCGATGGCTCAGGTTTCCCCCAACAAACAAGTGTCCATCGTGGCATTTTATATGGACGAGACAGAAATTACGAATAATGAGTATCGCCAGTTTGTACAAGCTGTTCTCGATTCAATGATTAGAGAGCGTTTGGGAGAGCAAAATGCCGAAGCATACTGGTTTACGGATGATGAAACAGGAGAACATTTCCTGAATTATGAAGCAAAAATATTGCCTGAGGATGTAGCATCAAATGATGCAATCAAGGAATTGTATTACAATCAGGAAGAAACATACTACAGAATGAAGCAGATTGACGTAAGAAAGTTAATCTACAAATACGAAAGTATTGACCTGCGCTCTGCAGCCCGTTTACACAGAAAACCGGGTTATGAGACCAACAGAAGTAAATATAAATCAGTAGTAGAAGAGAAAATTTATCCTGATACATTGGTGTTCATGCGTGATTACACGTATTCATACAATGAGCCAATGACACAGGTATACTTCTGGCATCCGAAATATGATGATTATCCGGTAGTAGGGGTGAACTGGAATCAGGCAAAAGCATTTTGTCGCTGGAGAACCATTTACCTGAACTCATTCTATAATGATCTGGAAGAAAGTACTGTAACCGACTTCCGCTTACCAACTGAGTACGAGTGGGAATATGCTTCCCGTGGAGGCAGAGATCAAAATATGTACCCATGGGGTGGTCCTTATGTAAAAAATGCAAAAGGATGTTCACTTGCCAACTTCAAACCAATGCGTGGTGATTACATGCAGGATGGTGGTTTGTATCCTGTAAAAGTATCTTCTTATTTCCCGAACGACTTCGGTTTATATGACATGGCAGGTAATGTAGCTGAGTGGACCATTTCTGCTTATGCAGAATCAGGCAACATGTTTTCACATGATTTGAATCCTGATTATCAATATGATGCTAAATCTGATGAGCCTGAAACATTAAAACGTAAAGTTATTCGCGGGGGCTCATGGAAAGATATCGCACACTTTATTAACTGCGGTACCAGAACTTACGAATACCAGGATAGCGCAAACTCTTACACCGGATTCCGTTGCGTAATGAGTTATATCGGCCGCTCCAACAGAGATAAAAACTAACCTACAGCACCTACTCACTGGCGTGCTTACCTTTTTACAATACAATCAATTTAACTAACTAAAAAATTAAAATCTAACATTAAGATGAAACAGAGCATTTTTGAAAGCAAAGGGTTTAAAAACTTCATGGCGAAAGTTTATGGTATCGGTGCGGCAGTCGTAATTCTTGGAGCACTCTTCAAGATTAAACACTGGCCGGGTGCGGATCCAATGTTGATTTTAGGTATGGGTACAGAGGTAATCATCTTTGTTATCTCAGCTTTCGAACCACCACATAAAGAATACGATTGGTCATTGGTTTATCCTGAATTTGCAGGTATCGAATCAGAATCAAGCAAAAAATCAAAAGGCCAAGGAACCGTTTCTCAGCAATTGGATAAAATGCTGGAAGAAGCAAAAGTTGGTCCTGAGTTAATCGGAAGTTTAGGTAATGGTTTAAAATCATTAAGCGATAACGTAAATAATCTAAAAGATCTTTCTTCAGCTGCAGTTGCTACAGATGAGTATGCTAAAAACGTACAAACAGCATCTAAGTCAGTATTGGGATTGAACAGCTCATACAATCAGGCTGTAGAAGCTATGGGTTCTATGGTTAGTGCTTCGGAAGGTTCGAAAGAATACGGAGTTCAGGTTGAGAAAATGACTAAAAACTTAGCTTCATTGAACTCAGTTTATGAGTTGGAAATTGCTGAGTCAAACAACCACCTGAAATCAATCAACGAATTTGTGGGTAACCTTTCTAAAGTGGTAAACAGCTTAGCTGATTCACAAAAAGAAGCTGATACGTTCAAAAACGAAATCGGTAAATTGTCTGGTAACCTTACAGCATTGAATAACGTTTACGGTAACATGCTTGCTGCTATGAACGTTAATCGTACAAGCAACTAATTCATACACTTTCGGGAACAGATTTTTCACTTAAATATAAAGAATAACACAAAATGGCAGGAGGAAATATAAGTCCAAGGCAGAAGATGATTAACATGATGTACCTCGTGTTAACAGCAATGCTCGCTTTGAACGTATCCGCTGAGATCTTGAAAGCATTCCACATGGTGGAAGTGAGTATGGATAAGGCGGGTGTGAATGTAGACCAAAAGAATATGAATAGCTTAAAAGCCATTTCATCATACCATGAGAAAAACCCTGGTGATGCAATCGGAACGGATATTCACAATAAAGCTTTGCAAGTTCAAAAAATTGCAGATGATGCATCCAAATATGTTACTGAATTAAAAGATTTGTTGATAGCACAGGCCGATGGTCGTAAAGAAGGAATAGCCGATGAAGAATTGCTTAGACCGGATAATATCGAAATGCATGCCAACTACTTAATCGTAAAGGATGGAGGAGCAAATGGCGAGGCTTTGCGTAAGAAAATCGAAGAAACACGTGACAAACTTATCGGGGTATTACCAAAGGATAAACAAGGTTTGGTTAAAAGTGATTTGACTACACAGACAGAAAAGGGATCTACCCAAACATGGCAATCAGAAATGTTTGAACACACTCCTTTGGCAGCGGTTGTTGCATTGCTGTCTAAAACAGTAAATGATATCAAAAATACAGAATCACAGGTTCTGGATATTTTGAAAGCCGGATTAACAGATGATATCGTAATCGTATCAAACTTTGAGGCTAAAGTTATTCCGAACAACGGAACATACATTACCATCGGAAGCGAATATTCAGCTGATATCTTCCTTGCAGCGTCAACCCGTCAGGAAGCTGATATCAAAGTTGGTGGTGCAACAGTAAAAGTAGAAAACGGTGTTGGTAAATACACCGTGAATCCTTCCCGCGAAGGGGAGATTGAATACAGTGGTGTGATTACAACCAAACGCTCAGGCGGTAAAATTGAAACCTATCCATTTAAGTCAAGCTTCACTGCATTAAAACCTTTGGCTGTTATTTCAGCTACCAAAATGAACGTAGTGTACATCGGATTGGATAACCCAATTTCGGTATCGGTTCCGGGTTATTCTGCTAATCAGGTTCAGGTAGCTTGCAGTGCAGGTGGAACATTATCAAAAGATAAACAAGCCGGAACATACTTGTTGAGAGTAACGGGTACTGCAAAAGAGGTAGAAATTACAGCTTCGGTGAAAGATCCCAAAGGTTCAGTGAAAAAGATGGGCATTCAAAAATACCGTGTACGTCCGATTCCTAAACCAATGCCAATGTTGGGTTCTATCGAGCAAAGTGGTCCGGTATCGGCAGGGGTGTTGAAATCAGCGGCTTTTGTATTTGCCAACCTGAAAGATTTTGCGTTTGAAGGGGTGAAGTTCACTCCATTTGAATATACCATTGTATACCAACCTAAAAAAGGAGATGGACGTGCATACAAAGGAACATCACAAACGGTATCTCCTGAAATCAGAGCCGTATTGGCCAATGTAAGAATGGGAGATCGTATTACTTTATTGCAGGTAAAAGCTAACGGACCTGCAGGTGGAGTTGTAATTCCTGCTTCATTATCGTTAGAAGTTAAGTAACCAAACAATGAAAAAGATATTTTTTGCTATCATAACCATCTGTTGCCTAAGCAACGTCAAAGCTCAGGGAGTATATGATGACTTCATCTATACCCGTCAGGCTGTTCAGGAACGGAAAGTAGTTCCATGGCCATACCTGCGTGAAGCGGATGTGTTTTGGGCAAAACGTGTTACCCGTATTATTGATGTACGCGAAAAGCAAAACCAATGTATGCAATGGCCTAAAAATCCATTGAGCCTTGTATTGTATAACGCTGTTAAAGAGGGTAAATTAATTCCATATGTAGATGACTCTCTAAGATCCGTAATGACAATTGAAGAGTTTTTGGGAAAAGGTACGGATACAGACTATGTAGAAACACCGATTGATCCTGAAGACCCTACTATCACCCGATTGGATACCATTCCATCTCAGTTCCGTCCGGAAGATAAAATCAAAAAATACCGCGTATTGGAAGATTGGATTTTTGACAAAAAGGAGTCCAGAATGTATGTAAGGATCATTGCTATCGCACCTCAGTTCAGCCCAAAAGTGGGTGGATTAGAATTGGGAGAGCAGGATTTATGTGTATTAAAATACCATAAATCACCTGAAGATGCTGACAGGAATGATTTACGTGATATTACGGTGAACATGGAAGTATTTAACAGGCAAAATGATGCAGCCCGTGTAACGTTTGACGACTGGTTCGAACAGCGGTTATTCAGCAGCTACATTACCAAGGAAGCCAATCAATACGACAACCGTATTAAAGATTACGAAGAGTTTAAAGATAACAAGGTTGCTGCCATGTTGGAATCAGAGCGAATCAAAAACGATCTGTTCGAAAAAGAGCACGATCTCTGGGAATATTAAGAATCTGAAAAAACCTCAACCTCGGTTGAGGTTTTTTTTTGTCCTTTCCATGACAGGAAATCATTGCCATTACAGCATATCTGTCATAATATTTCTTTTTGGCAAAACTATTGACGCTTTCCGAGCATTTACTATTTTTGACTAAACACAACATACAATATGATTGACGGAAAAGAATTCAGAAAATACGCTGTTAAGCACCATGGTATAAGCAGCATGAAGGTTGATACATTTATTGAAAGTTCGGTAGAAAGCATGACCCGCACGGTTATCGAAGAACGCCCGATGAACTTTAGAGAGATTGACGTATTCTCTCGTTTGATGGCCGATCGTATTATCTTTTTGGGAATGCCGATTGATGATTATGTCGCCAATATCATTCAGGCCCAGTTGCTGTTTTTGGATTCACAAGATGCACGCAGGGATATTCAGATGTATATCAATTCCCCGGGAGGCTCAGTATATGCCGGTTTGGGAATTTATGATACAATGCAATGGGTGAACCCCGATGTTGCTACCATTTGTACAGGTCTTGCAGCATCTATGGGTGCCGTATTATTGTGCGCGGGAGCTGCTGGAAAACGTACCGCTTTGCGACACGCACGTGTAATGATTCACCAGCCTTTAGGAGGTGCACAAGGGCAAGCTTCCGATATTGAAATCACTGCTCGCGAGATTCAAAAGTTAAAGAAGGAACTATACGATATCATTTCAACCCACTCTGGTCAGCCTTTTGATAAGGTTCAGGCCGATAGTGACCGCGATTACTGGATGATTGCGGATGAGGCAAAGGCCTATGGAATGATTGATGATGTATTAATTAAAAACAAACCTACAGAGAAAAAATAATGGCTAAGAAGGTTAATGATGATACTTGTTCGTTTTGTGGCAGAAACAAAGCGGAAACCGAATTTTTGATTTCGGGGATATCTGCTTACATCTGCGATCAATGCGTAGACCAGGCGTTCAAGTTGGTGCATGAAGATCTGAAAAAAGAATCTAAATCGCAGCAACCCGAATTGAAGCTCCTGAAACCGATAGAGATTAAGGAACACCTGGACGAATATGTGATTGGGCAGGATGAAGCCAAAAAAGTACTGGCGGTGGCGGTATACAATCATTTCAAACGGTTGCGCCACAAAGCGGAAAAGAATGAAGTAGAGCTGGAGAAGTCAAATATCCTGATGGTGGGAGAAACCGGTACAGGAAAAACACTATTGGCTAAAACCCTGGCTAAAATATTGAACGTCCCTTTCTGCATTGCCGATGCTACTGTACTTACCGAAGCAGGTTACGTTGGAGAAGATGTGGAGAGCATTTTATCACGCTTATTGCAGGCGGCTAATTATGATGTTGCAGCTGCGGAACGCGGAATTGTATACGTGGATGAGATTGATAAAATCTCACGTAAAAGTGATAACCCAAGCATTACACGTGATGTGAGCGGGGAAGGAGTGCAACAGGCATTGCTTAAAATTCTGGAAGGTACCATTGCCAATGTTCCGCCTCAGGGTGGGCGTAAACATCCGGAGCAAAAGATGATTCAGCTGAATACAGAAAATATTCTTTTTATCTGCGGTGGTGCTTTTGAAGGTATTGATAAGATTATTGCCCGCAGGTTGCAGACGCAGGCAATTGGTTTCACCTCAATGGGGCCTGAAGTGGATACATCCGAAGAGGCAAACTTCCTGCAGTATATTTCACCTGCTGATTTACGTACATTTGGCCTGATCCCAGAAATCATTGGTCGTATGCCGGTTTTGTGTCACCTGAATCCACTGGATAGGGGAGCCTTGAAAAACATTTTAACACAACCTAAAAATGCATTGATGAAACAATACATTAAGTTGTTTGAGATGGAAGGAATAGCACTCACCATTGATGATGATGTAATTGATTTGATTGTTGAGAAAGCATTCGAGTTTAAACTGGGGGCACGTGGACTAAGAAGTATTTGTGAGGCGGTAATGATGGATTATATGTATGATATGCCGTCTACAAACAATGTACATGAATTGCATGTAACATTAAATATTGCCAATGCAAGAATTGACCAACTCCGTTTAAAAAGCCTGAAAGCAGCTTAATATTTGACATACAAATAGATTGTAAAACGCATACATTCGTGTATGCGTTTTTTTATTGTACTTTTTACAATGATGTGTTTGAGTGCTACTGCTCAGGTAACATTGCGTATCACAAGTTTACCAACCAATACTCCGGCCAACCCATACCTCTTTGCCGCTGGGACATTCAATAACTGGAATCCGGCCGATTCAGCATTTCTGTTTACCAAAGTAGGAAGCAACTATGAACTCCAATTACCGGCTGCAACAGGTGGTGGAGCTTTTAAAATAACACAGGGCAGTTGGGAAACTGCAGAAGGAACAATAACAGGTGCTCCCGTTGGAAACAGGTCTTTTACCTATGCTACCAATCTGCTGATTAATGTAGTTGTAAATGGATGGGAGGGTACAACCACACTAACCTCAACAGCATTGGCCAATGTGAAAATTATAAGCGATTCATTTTATATCCCTCAACTGAACAGAACGCGAAAAGTATGGATTTACTTACCCAATGACTACACTTCACAACCGGCAAAGCGATATCCGGTATTGTATATGCATGATGCACAAAATGTGTTTGATGTGATTACTTCTTATGCAGGTGAATGGGCCGTGGATGAAACGCTGAGCACGAAACAAAAGGCCGGAGATAAAGGTTGTATTGTGGTTGCTATAGACCATGGTGGCTCAACCAGGATTGATGAATACTCTGCATATAAGAACCTAACATACGGTGGCGGACAGGGAGAGGCCTATTGCGAATTTATTGTTCAAACCCTTAAACATTATATTGACTCAGCATACCGCACTAAACCGGAAAGAGAATATACCGCGATAGCAGGAAGTTCACTCGGGGCATTAATTTCATTTTATGCAGCCATTACCTATCCCGAGGTGTTTAGCAAAGCCGGCATTTTTTCACCATCATTTTGGTTCAGCGATTCGTTGTATACCTATGTTGAAAACAAACCTAAAAATGGGACATTGAAATTCTATTTTATGTCGGGTACAACGGAAAGTCAGGATATGGTTCCGGACATGGAATCAATGATTGATCTTCTCAAAACCAAAGGACATACTGATTTGGACTTGAAACTGGTAACACATGAAGACGGAAAACATAGCGAATGGTTTTGGAACCGGGAGTTCGGAGCTTGTTATGATTGGCTGTTTGATGGCATTACCACAGGCATTGAGATAAATGTTAAAGGGAAAACAGCCATTGATGTATACCCGAATCCTGTTGAAGATTTTTTTCAGGTTTCTTCCCATACATTGTTTATACAGGCTTATGATTTGGCAGGGAAAGAAGTTGCGGCATGGGTTAATACCAAACCGAACTCGCCTCTGGATATCATAGATCTTCCGCAAGGAATCTATCTCCTGAAAATCAGAGCACAATCAGGTGAAGTATCGAAAAAACTAATTGTGCGCTAGCCACTTATTTTTCCACCTTTTTAGCACACTGCGCAATTGTCGGAGTTTTGCTATAATTTGCGGTATATGAACAAAACGCTCCTGAGTTTTCTGTTGGTTGTATCCTGCACAAGCATAGTAATGGCTCAAACCACACCTACCAAAAAATTCCTTTCAAAGGATAAATCATTTGAAATAAGTTATCCGCAAGATTGGGAGCTGAGTAAGGAATTACCGATGGGTGTTTCTTTTCTGGTATTAACGGGGCGGCAACACGATTCAGATGTGTTTAATGACAATGTGAATGTATTGGTTGAAGATTTAAAGGGCAATGAAGTAACCTCCGAAGAATATGGAGTGATGTGTAAACCCATGATTCGTAAAATGATTACAGACTACAAAGAGGTCGAATCAAAAAAAATCAAACTGGGTACACGGGATGCATACATGCTTGTTTATTTGGGTAAACAGGGAATTTATGCTTTAAAGTACAATCAGGTTATATTGGTGGAGAAAGGTAAAGCATATATCATAACGTATACTTGTGAGCCTCCGACTTATAATGCTTTTATTAAGGCATTCGGTTTAATTGCCAATTCAATAGTTATAAAATAGATGGAACCAGCACTCAATAACAAAAAAGTAATTAATGCGTGGGCCATGTATGATTGGGCTAATTCAGTGTTCTCACTCACCATTGCTACCGCTATATTTCCCCCTTATTTTGAAGCAATGAGCAAAAAGGCGGCTATTGCTACTGGAAGTACTGCTGAAGGTCCATATTACATTGAATTGTTTGGTAGCAAGATTCTGAATACCGCATTGTATTCATATGCATTATCCATTGGATTTTTATTGGTCACCCTATTAAGCCCCTTATTATCGGGGATTGCCGATGCCAAGGGGAACAAAAAAAGTTTTCTGAAACTCTTTTGTTACATGGGGTCGCTTGCATGTGCCCTGCTATTTTTCTTTACATCAACAACATTATTATTCGGAGTAGCATTGTTTATAGTTGCACTCGTAGGGTTCGGAGGAAGCATTGTTTACTACAACGCCTTTCTGCCGGAAATTGCAACCGAAGACCAGTTTGATCGTATCAGTGCAAAAGGATTTTCGATGGGTTACATTGGTAGTGTATTATTGCTTATCATTAACCTGGTAATGATTATGTTTCCGGAGTTACTGTTTCCTGTGCAGGGCAAAGTGGAAGAGTTGATGGCGGCAACCCCGGGATTAGATGCTGAAACGGCACTCAACGATGCCAAAGGATATTACGAAGGAGTTGCCAGTCGTTTGTCATTTGTTTCCGTTGGGTTATGGTGGGCCGGCTGGGCTCAGATTCCATTTAAACACTTACCTGAGGGAAAAGCATTGGCTACCAAACTGGAGAAACCATTGAGTAAAGGGTTTGAAGAGCTAAAAAAGGTATGGATTGAAATCAAATCTCATAATAGCCACAGTCATATTAAACGTTATTTGTGGGGATTCTTTTTTGTAAGCATGGGGTTGCAAACGGTAATGTATGTGGCTACAATTTTTGGCTCGCAGGAATTACATCTGCAAACATCACAACTGATCGGAACCGTTTTAATCATTCAGTTGATTGCGATACTTGGAGCATGGCTTTTTTCGCGACTGTCCGAACGAATCGGAAACATTTACACCCTAATCATCATGATTATAATCTGGATAATGATTTGCTGGATTGCCTACTTTACGCAAACAGCGAATGAATTCTATGGATTGGCCGTGTTGGTAGGGTTTGTGATGGGAGGCATCCAATCAATGTTTCGTTCTACCTATGCTAAAATTATTCCGGATACCACACCGAATCATGCATCGTATTTTAGTTTTTATGATGTATGCGAAAAGCTGGCTATTGTATTGGGAACTTTCAGTTACGGGTTGTTATTGCAACTTACAGGAGATATGCGTGCGTCTATTGTGGCACTGGCTGTGTATTTTTTAACAGGTTTATTTTTTATTGCACGTATCAAAAATTTCAAGACCTTACACCCTTAGATGAAAGTAGATTTATTCATACCGTGTTTTATAGATCAGCTAAGACCTGAAACCGCTTTTAACATGATTAAAGTGTTGGAAAAAGCAGGTTGCCAGGTGAATTATAATGTAGAGCAAACATGTTGCGGACAGGCAGCGTTTAATGCAGGACACTGGAATGATGCGAGGGAAGTTGCCGAAAAGTTTTTAAGGGAGTTTGACCCGAATCGGAATCTGGTATGCTGTGCAGGATCCTGCGTAGGAATGATGCGTAATTCGTATGACTTATTGTTTCAGAATTCATCGTACCATAATAAATTCAAACAACTGCAAAAAAAAGCATTTGAACTGAGCGAATTTTTGGTTGATGTAATGAAGGTGACAGATTTTGGGTCTATTCTTACCGGCAAAGCCACATACCATGATTCTTGCAGTGCCTTGCGCGAATGCAAGATTAAATCGCAACCGCGTGAGTTATTATCCAATGTAAAAGGATTGGAGTTGATAGAGATGAAAGATTGCGAAACATGCTGTGGGTTTGGCGGATCATTCGCAGTAAAAAATGAGGCAATCTCGGTGAGCTTAGCCGAACAGAAAATTGAAAATATACAGGCAACCGGAGCAGAGTATGTCATATCAACCGATTATTCATGCCTGCTGCAACTGGATAGCGTAATAAAGAAAAAGAACCTGCCAATAAAAGTGTTGCATATTGCAGATGTATTGGCGCAAGGGTTATAATGGGAGAGATGGCTTCGTTGAAAGAAATTCGATCCCGATAGCTATCGGGAGAAATCCGAAAAGGAAGGCCGCTTTGTTGAAAGAAGTTTTGTCATTCTGTCCCGATAGCTTTCGGGATATCGAAGCATGCCTCCGGAATAGTAAAAGATGAAAATTCGTTTTGTTGAAAGAGTAAAACAATCATTCAAATACCCATTAATCATAATCACCAAACAATATGTTTTTAATTATTTTAGGACTGCTCTTCGTTGTTGTAAGTGCAGTTGTGTTGACCAAAACAGAGGCTTTCAAAAAGTTCATTCCTGCCATACGTAGTGTTGGTTTCTTGCTCATTGTTATCGGCATCGCAACGTCTTGCTTTAAGCAAATTGAACCGGGCCAGGTTGGAGTAAAGGTATTGTTTGGAAGGGTAGAGGATGATGTATTAAGCAGTGGACTTCATTTTATAAATCCGGTTGTGGATGTGAAACGGCTTGATATTAAGACGCAGAATTATACCATGAGTGGAATTCATGATGAAGGAGCTCAGAGCGGGGATGATGCAATTAGAGTACTGACAGCGGATGGATTGGAAGTAACAATTGATTTAACCGTTTTGTACCGTTTAGTTCCGGGAGAAGCACCACGTTTATTAAGGGAAACCGGTGCTGACTATACTGATAAAATTGTACGTCCATTAACGCGCACAAAGATTCGCGACAACGCTGTGTATTATGATGCTGTTTCATTGTATTCATCCAAACGTGATGAGTTTCAGGGAAGGATATTTAAAAGCATTGAAGATGACTTTAAAAAGCGTGGACTGGTTTTGGAACAGTTACTTGTTAGAAATATTACATTACCATCATCTGTAAAAACTACCATCGAATCGAAAATAAATGCTGAACAGGATGCGCAAAAAATGCAATTCGTATTGCAGAAGGAAAGGCAGGAAGCAGAGCGAAAACGGGTGGAGGCGCAAGGTATAGCAGACTATCAGCGAATTATAAGCACCGGACTAAGCGACAAACAACTGCAATACGAAATGATTAAAGCCAATTTGGAACTAGCAAAATCTCCGAATGCCAAAGTAATTATTATGGGCAAAGGGAACACACCGATTATTTTGGATGGGAAATAAGTTGGATGAAGAAATGTGCCAATTGTAACCTCACGATTTATCGGGTTAGGAAGCACCACATCCGGAGTTATATGAAGGTAACCACTAATGGCCAAAAGCCAATGAACAGATGAATTTCACTAAAGATAAACTGCTACAATTTACCCAAAATGTGTTCGAACATTGCGGGATGAACACAAATGATGCAATGCTTGCAGCCAGTGTATTGGTTACTGCCGATATGCGGGGTATCGATTCGCATGGCGTTGCACGTTTAAGTGGTTATGTAAGATTACATGAAGCAGGGAGGGCAAAGATGAATCCGGATTGGAAAGTCATTCATGAAACGCCATCAACTGCAACCATCGATGCAGATGGAGGGTTGGGATTAACTGTGGCCCCCAAAGCAATGCAGCTTGCAATAGATAAAGCCAAACAAGTTGGAACCGGGTGGGTTGCTATTCAAAATTCAAATCACTTTGGGATTGCAGCTTACCATGCTATGATGGCTGTTGAACACGATATGATTGGAATAGCCATGACCAATGCCAGTCCTTTGGTAGCGCCAACACATTCCAAAGAAAGGATGTTGGGTACCAATCCGATGTGTTATGTATTTCCTGCGGGTAAACACCAACCGGTAGTGGTTGATTTGGCAACATCAACGGCAGCAAACGGTAAGTTGGAAATAGCTCAACGTGCCAACAAACAAGTGCCCAAAGGATGGATCATGGATAAAAATGGAAATGATACTACCGACCCGAATGCACTGAAGGATGGAGGGATCTTATTACCATTGGGAAGTGGTGATACCAATGCAGGACATAAAGGGTTTGGTTTAAGTGCAGTGGTTGATATTTTCAGCGCGGTATTATCCGGGGCTAATTATGGTCCGTGGGTGCCTCCGTTTGTTTCGTTTTTGGATCCGGTACCAAACCAACCGGGAAAAGGAATCGGACATTTTGTTGGAGCTATGCGCATCGATGCGTTCAGACCGGCCACTGATTTTAAAGCCCACCTGGATAATTGGATCGACCGTTTTAAAACAGCTGAACCGATTGATGCAACTGTTCCGGTTGTGATTCCGGGAGAGCCTGAATTTGCTGCTTACGCGGAGCGTTCCCAACGTGGAATCCCTTTGAATGATAAAGTGGTTGAAGATTTGAAACTGTTAGCAGAGAAATTGAAAATAGAATTTTAACAATAAGGAATGACTAAAAAAATAATCCTGGCATCTAAATCTCCCCGCAGGCAAGAACTGATTAAAGGACTTGAATATCCGTTTGAAGTAAGAACATATGAGGTGGACGAATCCTTTCCGCTTGAGTTGGAGGGAGAAGAAATAGCGTTATACTTAGCAGAAAAAAAGGCAAAAGCATACCCGTTGCCTATTGGTGCAGATGAGGTATTGATCACCGCAGATACGATTGTTTGGGTGAACAATCATGTATTGAATAAACCCGAAAGCGAGGAAGAGGCGTTTAGAATGTTAAAGGAGATTTGCGGCACCATGCATATGGTATATACAGGTGTTTGTTTGCGCACACATAACCATATCATTCCTTTTTACGATAGCAGCGAAGTATTCATAAAAAAACTTACGGATGCCGAAATCTGGCATTACATTAAAAACTACAAACCTTTCGACAGGGCAGGTAGCTATGGTATTCAAGATTGGTTTGGATATATAGCCGTTGAAAAAATACACGGTTGTTTTTACAATGTAATGGGTTTGCCGGTAAGTAAATTATATGACCATTTAAAAAGGTTAGAATAGCATATTGTAATGGCGGCAGGCTCGGAGGGTTGTTTGCTGGAAGAAATTAGCTAAATAACATTCCCTCTTTAAGCGAATATTGGGATGCAATGAGGCGGGTGATTTCAAATCTTCGGATGACCACATCCATCAGTATGGTGGCAACCACAATCATCTCAACCCTAAAATCGGCCATGCCATTTAAAGCTGCACGTTCGGTTGCATTGCGTGAGGTAATGAGCTCCACGAATTCATTAAAATCATCAAGAGAAATCTGTTGAGCATGATCTCCAAGGTGGAGCACAGGTTTATGCAAATCTTTTTGTAGAACCTCCACCAGTGTTTCAAATGATCCTGCCGAGCCAATCAGGATTTCGGCAGGAAATTGCAGGAGTGCATCGCGAAGCAATTTGATATTATGTACCAGGTATGATTGCAACGAAACGACTTCCACATCCGAAATAGGATCAGAGTTATGGAAACGTTCGATAAGGCGTGCCGCTCCCAGTGGATAGCTATGCTTCCAAAGAATGGTTTCTTTCCGGCCAATAATAAATTCCACGCTTCCTCCGCCAATATCCATTACAAGCACATTGGCATCGGGTAAGTCAAAGGAATGCTGTACACCCCGGTAAATCAGTTCAGCTTCATATTCTCCGGAGATGGATTCAATGGTAATCTGGTACAATCGTTTTGCATCATTGATAAAGGTTAAACCATTGGATGCATCACGAATAGCTGAGGTACCGAATGCGGTGATTTCGTGAATGCCAAACTCGTTGAGTGCTTCCCTGAAAGTTTTTAACGCATTCATTCCACGCTCATAGGCTGCAGGTGCAATGTATTGTTCATTGATACCGCCTTCTCCAATTTTAACAGGGATCTGAATTTTACGGTGTTCAATGATAGCGCCATGTTCTATTTCGGCTATCAGCAGATGAAAGGTATTGGTGCCTAAATCAATAATTGCTTTCAAAGTGAGTGGCTTTTATAAGTTAAATTTACAACTTTCTGCGGGCTTTATGTTTATTTTAGTACTTATCAGACGGATAAATGACTAAGTTGTTTTAGGCCAACCCCTTAAAACAAACAAGGCCTGTGAGGTGTTGAATGAGTGGATTCGGAATTAAGGTATTAGGGGATAAGGAGATTAGGGGAGTTAGGGATGCAAGAAAGCGACTAAGATATATGAAATTAAATAATGAGGAGGAGTAAGGTGCCTGAGCTCCATGAAGTGGAAAAGCCGAAGGCACCGGCAGGGAGTCGAAAGTTTGCGCAAAGAACAAAGTGACTAACAAAGATTAACATAGGCAATACATGTGGGCTGGAATTGATTTTGGCAGTAAAACTGCAGGTACTACGGTTATATGTTTTGGGAAGACCCCAACACAATTGGATATTATCGGTACCAACCGTAAACAGGATGCCGATACTTTTTTACTGTCTATTCTTTCGGGAGTAAGGCCTGAGTTTGCCACCATTGATGCTCCGTTAACATTGCCTGTGGTATACACACACCCGGAGAAGGGTTCCGATTTTTTTTACCGGGCGGTTGATAAAGAACTCAAAGCAATGTCGCCTATGTTTATGGGAGGCCTCACTGCACGGGCAATCAAACTGAAGCAGGAGTGCGCAGGTTTTAAAATTCCATTATTTGAAACCTATCCTGCAGCTTTTGTAAAACAATTCGGGTTGGAAATGTATTACAATAAGAAAGATCCACAATTGTTGTCTTCATTTGTGATAGACCTGCTCCGCTTTTTTCCGGTTAATGTCCCGGTAGAACAATTACCTACCTGGCATCATGTAGATGCGTTGATGGCGTGGATGAGTTGTTACAGGATGGCTCACGATGAACAATTGACATTTGGTGACGATGAGGGCCAGATTTTTATCTGATCTTCTTATCTTAGCAGCAGGAAATAGGTCATAATTCAAATCGTTGACCGACTTCTCTTACCAGCTTAAGAATCATTCATACATGAAATCAATATTATGGGTAGCATTGGGTGGCGCCATCGGATCGTTGCTTCGGTACGCGGTCACTGTTTGGCTTAAACCGGAACCTTCATTAGCGTTTCCTATTCACACACTCATTGTGAATGTGGTGGGTTGTTTGGTGATTGGTTTCGTGTTTTCGTTTCTTACCACACCCCAGGAAGATTTTTACCGGCTGTTTATCATCACCGGTATATTGGGAGGTTTTACAACTTTCTCCAGTTTTGGTGCAGAGTCGTTTTACCTTATTCAACATAAGGAATTTTTGAAGGCAGGAAGTTATATCCTGTTAAGTAATATACTTGGTTTGATGGCTGTTTGGGCTGGATATAGTATTCATAAATCAATAGCATAATGGAAGGTGTAGTTGTTAAGTCTACGGGGAGTTGGTATAGTGTAAGGGTTGCACCCGGAGAATATATTCAATGCCGCATCAAAGGGAAATTCAGGATGGATGGAATTAAACACACCAATCCTGTTTCTGTGGGCGATGTGGTGGATTTTGAAATGGAGGAAGGAAGGGAAGAAGGGGTAATCCATAAAATCCATGAACGCAAAAATTACATTATCCGCAAAGCAAGTAACTTATCCAAGCAAACACATATCCTGGCTTCCAATATGGATCAGGCAATTGTTGTTGCTTCGTTGGTTCAGCCTGCAACTTCGCTGGGTTTTATCGATCGTTTTTTAGCCACGGCCGAAGCTTATCATGTTCCTGCGATTATCATATTCAACAAAAGTGATTTGTACGGAGAAGCACTGAAGGAAATACTGGATGATACGATGGGCATTTACCAAAACATTGGATATAAAGTACTGTTGTGTTCGGCTACTGAAAAGGTTCACATCGAAGAGTTAAAAGTATTGCTGAAGGATAAGACAACCTTGTTCATGGGACATTCAGGTGTGGGTAAGTCTACATTGCTCAATGCCGTTGAACCCTACCTTGATCTGAAAACAGGTGAAATTTCCAACTACTCCAATAAAGGAAAACATACTACAACTTTTGCAGAGATGTTTGAATTATCTTTCGGAGGGAATATCATCGATACTCCCGGAATTAAGGAATTGGGTGTAGTTGATTTTGATAAGCGACTGGTATCACATTATTTCAAAGAAATGAAAGCGTTGGTAGGGCAATGTAAGTTCAACGATTGCCAGCATGTGAATGAACCGGGTTGTGTGGTAATGAAAGCCGTGATGGAAGGCCGTATCCGTGAGGAGCGGTATGCCAGTTACCTGAGTATTTTAAACAATGAAGATATTTTCCAGTAATGCGGACAGTTATCCAACGTGTAAGTGAGGCATCGGTTACCATCAACGGAAACGTACATGGTAAGATTGACGCAGGGCTAATGATTTTGCTGGGTATTGAAGATGCCGATACGCAGGAAGATATAGAATGGCTCAGCGGAAAAATGGTGAACCTGCGGATTTTCAATGATGCTGAGGGAGTGATGAATGTTTCCGTAAAAGAGGGTGATGGCGGGATATTACTGATTAGCCAGTTTACCTTACATGCATCAACCAAAAAAGGAAATAGACCATCTTACATCAAAGCAGCAAGGCCGGAGATTGCTATTCCTTTATACGAACAAATGATAGCACAATTGCAAACCGATTTAGGCAAACCCATTCAAACGGGCATTTTCGGTGCCGATATGAACGTAGCTTTGGTAAATGATGGTCCGGTTACGATTGTAATGAACTCAAAGAATAAGGAATAAAAAGATTTTTGTATATTTTAAATGCTCAATAAATGACAGTAATTAATTACAGATGATTCTAGGACTAATCTGGAGCATAATTGCTGCTCTTACCTTCCTTTTTTCTGGACTTATGGTGAATCGTCTTTTTTTTAAAGAAAAGGACTACCACAAAATATTCATTATTGGAATTGTTAGTTACAATACTTTATGTAGTGCGTTGCATTTTTTTATACCTTTAACATACATTGTATTGGTGTCTACATTGTTGATAACTACAATTGTTTTAGTCGGGTCATTCAAAAAATATCCGCCCCTGCAACTTCGTTCAAAATGGAAAATTGTCACCTTAGCCTTATTTATTTTTCTATTTGCTTTTTATCTTATTGCGAAAGTAGCACATTGGGACGCTTACTTATACTATAACCAATCGGTGCGATGGTTTCAACACTATCCGTTGATTAAAGGCATCGGTAACCTATATCCTAAAATTGGATTCAACTTTAATTCGTTCACGCTGATTGCTACAACTGTATTGCCTCATAAACCTGCATTTTATGTATTCAATTATATTTTACTCATATTTTTTGTTTCTTATCTTCTTGAGAAAGTAATCATCAGAAAAGACCGATATCTAGCTCTGTGTGGGGCCTTTTTTATGGTTTTCAGTATCACATTTCTTAAGGTTAACATATCAAGCCCAGGGCCTGATTTTGCGATTTATATTTTAACATCCTTTCTTGGTATTGAATTGTACCTGCAAAAAGAAATCACGCATCAGGAATCAAGGTTTTTTCTGATGATAGCGTGTTATCTTATGACAATAAAACTTTCCATATTTCCTGTTAGCCTTGTTATATTATATATCTATAGAAATTCATTGAAGAGTGAATTTTCTTTTATCCTTTGTGTATTGATTCTAATACCAGGAGTCTGGTTCATTCGTGGCGTTTTTATGAGTGGTCAGCTGATCTATCCTTATCCACCATTATACTCCGATTTACTTCCATGGGCGGTTGATAGCGGTCAGGTTAAACTTGAGTTCCAGTCAATCATTGGCTCTGGCAGATCTCCTAAGATAAACGTTCTCCAAAGTGCAAATGAGTCTTTTACGGAGTGGTTTCCGCGTTGGTTTATGCTACAATGGAATGACAGGGTACGAATTATTGGAGATACTGGTGCAATTAAAATAAACCTGATTCATTTTGGCCTCTATCTTACAGCATTAGTTGGGATAATTGGAGCAAGCTTGTTTAAACAAAACCGGATAGGGAAGTCATTCAAAAGTAAAAAGATGGTATTGGTAACCGGACTCTTTTTGTCTTTGGGTTATTGGCTGCTAACAGCCCCCGACTTCAGATATGTAGCAGCTATATTTTACGTTTTGTTTTTCTGTATTCACCTGCAGTTTTACGAGCAAGTCAGCAATCGTGGTATCAGAATTGCCGTTACAACATTATTAACGGCTGCAATTTTTCTTCGAACGGCAGGTTTAGCATATACATTTATTTATCAGGATAGGTTTAACTTGAATAAGGCTACCGTATTTTATCCTAAGGGAATGTTGGGAATAAATGGAACTGTGGAGCGACTGAAACCTCCTGTTGAGATAACAATAGCGGAAATGAATTTTCACTATTACTATAATGACACGATAGAAAAAACTGGTCAGCAATCAGATGAGTTCTTTCCATGTATTGCCTCTCCTGAACATGTTATTTTTCAAGGTAAAAAGATTACCGATGGCATTTTGGATGGTGATGCACATTAACTGGAGAACAGTTCAAGAGCTATAAAAAAAGCCCCAACATTTGCATGTTGAGGCTTCTCAAATTATATACACTTAATTCTTAGTGATTGTGTGCGTGGTGTTTTTCGTTGTGTTCAGCCACAATTTTGAAAAACTCTTCTGAAGTAACCATTTGGGTATTCACCGAAACTTTTGCCTTCAATACTTCGCGTACTTTTTGTGATACGGCAAGGTTAATCATTTTCGAACGGTAGTCTTCTTTTGCTAAGCTTGGTCCTACAATGCTTTCCAGCATTTCATCATTAAATCCTGTGTTGCCGTATGCTCCGAACATACCACGTGTGTAGTTCATTGCTGCAGCTTTAATATCAACTTCTTCTACTTTTACACCTGCACCACTCAGTACTTTTTCTTCAAACAAATGGTTGCGTAAGTATTGTGCTTCGTTCTCGTAGTTTTGGTCAACGTTCTCTGTGTTGAATTTATCGGCATGTCTGTCGATCAACCAACGTTTTAAAAATGCATCGGGTAATTGAATGTTTTGTTTCGCAACCAAACTATCAGTTAACTCATGTTCAAACAAGTGATCTGCTTGTCCGCCAAAGTATGCCTGCAATTCAGTTTTGATACGCTCTTTTAATTCTTCAATGGTGTTTACACTTCCATCGCTGTATGCCTTGTCGAACAATTCCTTGTTGATTTCAGCCAGACCGTTACGTTTAATTTCGTTGATTACCAGTTTAAAGTTTTTGCTGATATCGGCAACCGTCAGTTTGTTGATGTTTAATGCATGAGAAATTTCGGTTTCGTGGTTGTCAAACAAATCGAAAACATTCACATCTATTTCTTTTCCTTTTGATGCACCCATCAATTCATTTTTGATGGCATCGTTTTTAATGGATGAAATCAATACCGGAACTGAATCATTGTTTACACCACCTTCGATAACGTTACCGTTTTCGTCAAGCTCACTCATTTTGGTGTAGATGATATCGTTATCGCCCACTACCTCTTCGTCAGTCAACGTACCGAAACGTCTTTGCATACGCTCAATTTCATCCATCAGCATGGCGTC
Source organism: Bacteroidota bacterium (assembly GCA_040387195.1). GTDB lineage: Bacteria > Bacteroidota > Bacteroidia > UKL13-3 > UKL13-3 > UKL13-3. Next base: position 94,635 of record JAZKEF010000019.1, on the reverse strand, counting down.
ATCAATCGTAACCTCGTAACGGGTGAACGCATCTTTATCGGAAACGTTCAGTTCAAATTCGGGAGCTAACCCGATATCAAATTTGAAAGTATAGTCGGCAGTTTTGTTTAGTTCGTCTATCTTGCTGTCATCGGTTAATACCGGTTGGCCTAAGATGTTTAACTTTTCTGAATCGATATACTCAAACAATCCTTTGGAAGCAGCTGCATTAACGGCTTCAAGCAATACGCTTGTTCCAAACATTTTTTCAATCATCGATTTAGGGGCAGTACCCGGACGAAAACCGGGGATATTGGATTTTTTCTGATAAGCCTTAAGCTTTTGATCAATTTCGGGAGCGTAATCTGCACTGCTAATGTTTACCGCGATCGTTGCGTTCAATGCATCTTTCTTTTCAATTGTTACGTTCATTGTTCTGTTTTGCTTTAAATAAAATAAGACTGACGAGTCAGTCTTATTTTTTGTTTTACATTAAGTGCGCATGGAGGGACTCGAACCCCCACGCCTTTCGGCACCAGATCCTAAGTCTGGCACGGCTACCAATTACGCCACATGCGCAAATTTCTCATTGACAAATGGTGTAATTTAAATAGGACAAATTGGCTATCCTAAGTCTGGCACTCCCGATAGCTATCGGGAACCAATTACGCCACATGCGCTTAAGGGACGGCAAATGTATGCCTTTTTTTATAAATCACAAAAAAACTGAAAAAAGTACTCACAATCAGTTCGAAAATAGTTCCGAAATAGCCGTGAAGGATTGTTACCATTGGGCTGGAAATGGTTATTTTTGCATTGGGAGATAATATTTATGAAGGCGTTGACCGAAACGGAACTCGAGAATAAAGAGATCGTAAAAGCATACCGAAGTTTATTAAAGGCATCGAAGCGGAACCTTGAAAAAGGGGATAAAAAGGTCATTCGTGAGGCCTTTAACTTATCGTTGAATGCCCATAAGAACATGCGGAGGAAGTCGGGGGAACCCTATATTATGCATCCGCTGGCCGTGGCACAGATATGTGCCGAGGAAATTGGGTTGGGAACTACCTCTCTGGTATGTGCTTTATTGCATGATGTGGTGGAGGATACTGATATTTCACTTGCAGATATCCGCATGCAGTTTGGAGATAAGGTGGCAGTAATTATTGACGGATTGACCAAAATTGCGGGGGTGTTCGACCAACAGGATAAATCCATGCAGGCAGAGAACTTCCGGAAAATGCTGCTTACCTTAAGTGATGATGTGCGGGTGATTTTGATTAAACTGGCCGATAGGCTGCACAATATGCGAACGTTGGATTCCATGAGTCCGAAATCGCAGCTCAAAATTGCATCCGAAACCCAGTATGTATATGCACCGTTGGCCCATCGCTTGGGATTGTATGCCATCAAAACGGAGTTGGAGGATTTGGCTACCAAATACCTGGAGCCCGATAATTACAATTTTGTAAAGGATAAGCTTCAGGAAACAAAAACACAACGCAACAGGTATATTAAACAGTTTATTGAGCCTATTACCGCTGCCTTGAGTGAGGCAGGATATACTTTTGAAATCAAAGGTCGTCCCAAATCCATCCATTCCATTTTAACCAAAATGAAAAAGCAAAACATTCCCTTTGAGGAGGTGTATGATTTGTTTGCCATTCGGATAATTCTGAACAGCGAATTTGAGAATGAAAAATCGGATTGCTGGAAAGCGTATTCAATCATAACAGATTTTTACCGTCCAAACCCCGATCGTTTGCGCGACTGGGTTTCGACCCCGAAAGGAAACGGATATGAATCGCTCCATACTACCGTAATGGGACCTCAGGGTAAATGGGTGGAAGTACAGATCCGAACCAGCAGGATGGACGAAATTGCGGAAAAGGGATATGCCGCGCACTGGAAATACAAGGATAAAGATGCCGCACAACAAAGTGGTGACGGACTGGAAGAGTGGCTGGCACGTGTTAGGGAAATCCTTGAAAATGCCGACTCAAATGCACTGGATTTTCTGGATGATTTTAAACTGAATTTATTTTCAGATGAAATATTTGTGTTTACACCGAAAGGGGATTTACGCAAGCTGCCTACCAACGCCACCATTCTGGACTTTGCGTTTGACCTGCACTCGGAGCTGGGTTCAAAATGCATAGGAGGGAAGGTGAACAATAAACTTGTTCCGTTAAACTTTAAGCTCACCAATGGCGATCAGGTGGAAATCCTCACATCTACCAAACAAAGTCCGAAAGAAGAATGGTTGGATTTTGTAGCCACAGCCAAGGCTAAATCAAAAATACGGGATTGGTTTAAGCACGAGAAACTGCGGGCATCTTCGATGGGTAAAGAAATCATTGAGCGGAAGTTTGCTCAGGATAAAATTCCTTTTACCAGCGAAGCATTAACCGATATGCTCACCTACTTTAAGTTACCCTCTGTTGCCGAGCTATACTACCGTGTGGCTAACGAAAAGCTGGAGAAGAAAGAGCTCGATATAGAAAAGATCCTGGAGCAGGTTAAGCAACAAAAGATTACACAAACAGCGGAGGCTCGTGTAGCCCGCGCCAACTCATCATCCAAACCCAATCCGAATCTTGCTTCTGATGCGGTGGTGCTGGGAGATGATATTGATATGCCCTATTCATTTGCAAAATGCTGTAATCCGATTCCGGGTGACGATATTTTTGGTTTTGTTACCGTTGGAGAAGGGGTGAAGATCCACCGCACCAATTGCCCGAATGCTATTGGTTTAATGAGTAATTACGGTTACCGTATTATCCGTTCCAAATGGGCAAATACCGCAAGCAAATCACGGGCATTTATTACCCATATCAAGTTAAATGGAATTGACAGTGTGGGTATTGTGAGTACCATTACTGATATTATATCCAAACAGTTGCAAATCAATATGCATTCCATTCATGTAGGATCCAAGGAAGGCATGTTCGAGGGTTCCATTGAACTCGAGGTATTCGATACCAACCAGCTCGAGGAATTGATGAATAAAATTAAAGCAGCCAGCCCGCTCATTAAAGTAAGCCGCGAAGATGCACAGCAGTTGGTAAAGTGAGAAAAATGTTCAGATTATTCCTAAAAAATAGCCTTATTTGCACCTCGTAAAAGTCGTACCGCATGTCATCAAATCAAGTTTCACCTGCTGTAAAAGAGGAAGTTAAGAATCTGTTTATACAGTTTCTGGAGCAAAAGCAGCAGCGTAAAACTCCGGAACGTTTTGCCATACTGGACGAGATATACAGTAGCAAGGAGCATTTTGATGTGGAAACATTATATGTACACATGAAAAACCGCAATTACCGGGTGAGTCGCGCCACGGTATACAATACACTGGATCTGTTACTGGATGCAGGTTTGGTAACCAAGCATCAGTTCGGTAAAAACCTCGCCTTGTACGAACGGTCCTATGGCTTCCGCCAGCACGATCATTTGATATGCAATGAATGTGCACGAATCCTTGAGTTTTGCGATCCGCGTATTCAGCAAATTAAAAGCACCATGGGCGACCTGTTGCAGTTTGACGTAACCGGACATTCGCTTCACCTGTTTGGAAATCCCAAGCGTGATGAAAAGGGAGTGTGTTTAACGTGTCAGAAGAAAAAGGTGATGGGTTGATCGTGTTAATTTAGTTGATAAGGAGTAGTCACCCGATTTATCGGGCCGGTAATAACAAATAGAAATAATAGCCAACAGCTAAAAGCCAATCGCTAAGAGGCCCGCAGCTTATAAACATAAAACAAATGATAGACGTAGTATTAGGATTGCAATGGGGAGATGAGGGGAAAGGTAAAATTGTAGATGTTCTTACACCGAAATATGATGTGGTAGCCCGTTTTCAGGGTGGTCCGAATGCGGGACACTCTTTGGAATTCAACGGACAAAAACATGTGTTGAATACCATTCCTTCAGGAATTTTTCATGAGCATTGCATCAATATCATTGGTAATGGTGTGGTGATTGATCCTGTTACATTAAAAAAAGAAATTGAAAAGGTGGCTTCATCAGGAGGCAATCCATCTAAAAATTTGTTCATCTCACAAAAAGCACATTTGATTTTGCCTACGCATCGTTTGGTGGATGCTGCAAGTGAAGCAAATAAAGGTGAACATAAAATAGGCTCGACATTACGTGGAATAAGTCCTACATACCAGGATAAAATTGGCAGAAGCGGATTGCGCATCGGTGATATCCTGGCTCCAAATTTCAGACAAAAATACAATGCAGCGGTTTCCAACCACAAGCAACTCCTGGATCGTTTTAATTTTGAATATAACCTGGAGGAGTTGGAACCTGCGTTTTTTGAAGCAGTTGAGTTTCTCAAACAATTCCCCATCATCAGTTCGGAGTATATGATTAACGATTTGATGAGCAAAGGGAAAAAAATTATCGGAGAAGGAGCACAAGGTACGTTGCTCGACATCGACTTTGGATCATATCCGTTTGTTACGTCATCAAATACAATCACCGGAGGAGTTTGCAACGGATTAGGTGTAGCCCCGCAAAAGGTAAATAAAGTATACGGTATCTTTAAGGCATACTGCACACGTGTGGGTAGTGGTCCGTTTCCAACCGAACAGGAAAATGAAACAGGAGAGAAGTTGCGGAAACTGGGATTTGAATTTGGCGCAACAACCGGTCGCCCGCGCAGAACAGGTTGGTTGGATTTACCTACCTTAAAATATGCTATCATGTTGAACGGGGTAACAGATTTGATTTGCACCAAAAGTGATGTGCTGAGCGGATTTGAAGAAGTATTGGTATGCGACCAGTACAAAATTGAAGATACCCTTACCTCAGAGATTCCCTTTAATATTGCAGATGCGGTAATTGATCCTCAGTACAAAGCTTTCAAAGGCTGGACAGAAGATTTAACGGGTATCCGCCAATACAATGATTTACCTGATACATTCAAACAATATATGAACTATGTTCAAACGCAGATTGATACTAAATTAAGTATGATTTCAATTGGGCCCGATAGAGAGCAAACCATATTCATGTAATCAGAAAAATACTTCACAATGAAAGGGTTGTTTCACAAAGGTGGAGCAACCCTTTTTTAATGCAGGTGCAGGTTCAAATAAAAAACGCTTCCGTTCAATGAAGAATGGAAGCGTTTAGTTTAAGGATCTTGTTTAAGATTTATTGCTTCATCAATTTACTGCTTTGTGTATGTTCTCCGTTACTGATGGAAATAAAATACAATCCTGCCTTCAAGCCGCTGAGCTCTGAAAGCGTAATAAGATTATTTCCCTCCATACCCGGTTTGTGATACGTAGCAATTATTTTTCCGGTTATATCAGCAACTTCCAGTTTAAGATCTGAAGCGTTGGATGATTCAAACGAAACGGTTACCTCATTGGTAAACGGATTAGGATAAACCACCATCTCGCTTTGGTTCATATTTTCATCTGTATTACTGATCAAAACAGTTTTTGAGTATTCAAACTGGCCATCATTATCAACCATTTTCAAACGGTAGTATAACGTTGGATCCTGCTTCATTAAAATCTCCGCATCGGTATATTGGTAGCGGATAAGTTTACCTGTTGTACCATTTGCTTTTACCATGGAAACCTGCGCAAAGCTTACGCCATCAGTCGAGCGTTCGATCTCGTAATGCGAGGCATTATATTCTCCTGCTGTTGCCCAGTTCAACTCAACATTCATCTGTTGTTTTCTGGCAGCAAAACTTACCAATGTAACCGGGAGCGGATTGGCAACGTTTTCATCAGCCCCGATATAAGGTACCGAATTGCGTGTTTCCCCATCAAAGTCTTTTGAGATAGTAGCAATCGTAATTCCCGACAATAACAGGTTGCCAATAGATCCTCCTGTTACGTGTAGATCGGCAGTCGCTGGATTTACAAAACTTACATCCGTAGCTTTACTGTTTACATCATTCGTAGTAATGCTGCGCCAGTTTGATAGGTTATAGGTGGATGTTCCCCACAAGTTCAGTTTTGTAGTATCTGATGTTTTCAGAACATTGTAGTTGGAAACACCGGCAACAATCACGGCCGTATCTTCAATACCCATTGCATAATGTCCGCCAACAGTTCCTGATGAAGTGTTTTTAAAAATATTATTACGCAGGTTAATCGGATGAGCAGATGCTGCAGCTACATTGTTCTGACCTCTGTGGAAAGCAAACGAACTTTGCAATAAACCCGATGTGCTTTCAATGTTTACGCTGTTGTAATAATACTGGTGCGTACCACCACCTGATCCTGCAATCAAGATTCCATTCAGCTGAGCTGAGCTTGAGTGGTTATTATCACTTAAGCTGATCATGTTGTTATATACTTCGCAACTGCTTAAAAAGCGCGTATACAATCCGGCTGCAACCGCAGTGTTCACTCCGGCCGGGGCAATCGATTTGTTGGTGATGTTGTAGATGGTATTATTGAAAATGGATCCGGAGAAATTGGATGCTGCAATTCCGAGACTCATCGTAGCAAGTGCTGTGTCTTTTGCGGCATCAATATCATAAACAATATTGTTGCTGATACGCGAACCAGGTTTGTAGGTTGATGGGAAAACAAGGATCCCGGTTATCGTAGCAAGATCAACAGCATATCCGGTTGCAGTTCCCATTGTTTTAAGGTGGTGAACTGTGTTGCCGTTCATTATTAGGAGGGGAGTAACACTTGCTGTAAACCCAAAACTGATTCCTCTTACACGGTCATTTGCATTAATACCTGTTGAGGTAATATTGGCAACAGTGTTACCGGTTACGGATACAGTATCGGATGTTCCAAGTGTATTTTGAAGTTCGATTCCATACATAAACGAGGTTCCCGAATTGGTGACGCTGTTTGCTGTGGTTGGGTGACCAATGGTATTGTTCGAAACCTCAATCCGTCCTCTGATAATCCGGATACCGGCAAACGAAGCTGCACCTGTTCCTGTTTTGCTGATGTTACTGACGGTATTCCCTGACACAGTTGTCTTCGACATACTATCAACGGTTACAATAATTCCTGCAAAAAGATTGGCACCCGAATTCGACCAGGCTGTACCACCTGCATTCACAGAAGATCCACCGATGGTATTGGATGAAATAGTATGCCCACTCGATCCGTCAGCCGGAATGAAATTGATTGCTGTTTGAGCAGCTGTGGCAACAGGAAGATTGGCACTGTTGTAATAAAATTGATTCCCCGAGATAATCCAGTTGTCGCCATTACCTGTTGCAGCAACGTTGATTCCGTTATTGGTGAAGTTAGAAATGGTGTTGTCGCTGATGGTATTGTGCACGTTCTTGCTTACATCTGTTCCTGCTGAATAAATGGCATTGTATGGTCCTGCAGCAGTTACATCAGTACGGTCACTGATGATACAGTTGCGAATGGTATTATGACTATTGCCAAATGCCTGAGTGGAAGTCGAGAATTGTACCACACCATTTGTTGTATTGGTGGATTGACTTTCGAGTTTAAGGTATTGTAACGTATCGTATTGTGCTCCGTTGAGGAATTGAAATACGGCACCGTAAGTAGATGCTGTTTGTGTATTTCTGATGGTCCAGATCGGTGTAGTGCCTGTTCCTCCTGCGCGACCGTCAAATGTCATTCCCATGGTACTGTCAAGTACAATCAGTTGTGCTGCCGAAGCAGGAGTACCTACAGTTAAAATTGCCGTAGCGGTAGGTGCCGGCATAATGGTAACCGGGAATGTTGACACGGTTGGTGATGAAAAACGAATCGGGAAAGTTTCGGTTGTGCTCGTATAAGTCTGGTCGATGTGGAAAGTCACATTACCACTGATCAGTTTTGTTCTTAACGCATTTGAAACTGCTGTAAGATTTGCAAAATCCAAGGTTGGTCCAACCGTATATGTTCCACTTAACGGAGGAGATGTAATAGTTCCAACATGTACCGTATCATTGTTTTTATTCAGGTCACTTGCAGTTCCATTGGTGTTTTCTGTCCAGGCCGATACCGTATTTGTTCCGGTAGGAAGACTGATGGTTCCCGCCAGAATATTGGTGGTTGCTCCCGGTGCCAATGTTCCTGTGTAACTGAAAGAACCTGCAAATGTTCCGTTTAAAGCATACTTAATATCTGCTGATGTTAATGGAACAAATCCATTGTTGCGTATTTTAACGTTCACATTGTATGTTGTGGTTGCCGTAACTGCCGGAATGGATTCAATCGTCCATACACCTGCATCTGCAACTGCCGGAGCAGTTAATACCGAAGCTTCATGTGCACCTTTTACAAAATAGGTTCCGGTTCTTGCGGTTCCGTCAAAATCTGTTGTAATAAGTGAGGTAATATTTGTAGCAAGATTGAAGTCGGTTGTTGAGCCTGATGCTAAGTGAAGGTTGGTAGCCGACACAAATGTTACCGGTACAAAGCTCGAAAAGGAATCCATGCCGCTTGCCGATACCCATGCCGCTTGTGGCTTCAATGGAATACCGGTTGTGCTGTTCCAGGTTGCAATATTTACACCTGCTGTATAAGCATTGTTTCTGTCAATGGTGTTGTTGGTAGAAAGGGCATTTGCAGGGAAATAATACACGTAACCCAATCCGTTATTTACCAGAATATTATTCAATATGCGAATATTGTTGGCCTGTGATGCTGCTACACCCGCGCTGCTGATTGTTCTGCCTGCGGTGGTGCTTGCTCCGTTTACCATAACGGTGTTATGCATGATGTCGGTGTATGCAGTATTGTATGTTGAATTGCTTTCAATGCTTATTCCATAACTCAATGCTGTTCCTGTCCCTTGATCTGCTCCGATCATATTGTTAAAGATCCTGTTCGGATAACCCACACGACCGTCCGATCCGAGCAAGCGAATTCCGTAACCGCGGTTGTAATAAATCGTATTGCGTGTAATCGTTGCCGATGAATCACAGTTTTCCAGACTCATTCCATAATAATCAAAAGTACCCGCTGCATTCCGTTGAATGGTATTGTTGGTAATCGAAATGGCATTGTGGTGTTTCAGGAAAATAGAAAGGTAAGAATTGTTAAAGGTGTTTCCCTGAACAATGGTTTTTCTGGAAGGTTTGTCAATATTGCTGAAGAACCAAAGTCCGTTGGAGTTATTGGTAAAGGTGTTACCGATAATAACCGTACTATCTTCTGTATTTGCATCCGTTGAAAAGATATGTGATTGTGTTCCGGTGGTATTGGTAGCGGTAAAAGTTGGACCAACAAAAATATTATTGTAAAACTGAACACCACGGGTACTGTCCATCTCAATTACAGATGAATTTGCAGCAGTTCCCGAACGCGTAAACGTGAGATCCCTGAAGATGATGTTTCTTGATTTCTGAATGCTTACAACAGAATTGAGTATGGCTGCAGTTCCTGATGGGGAGGTGATCGTAACAAGTGCACTATTGGCACCTGCCGATTTAAACACGATTGAATCGGAAGCGTTGGTTAACCAAACGGAAACATCAAACCTTTCGCTGTAGGTACCATTGGCAATGCTGAAAATAACCGACCCGGTTGTTCCGCAATTAAGTGCATTCACAGCTTCAGCAAAGGTTGGGAAGTTTCCGCTGCCAAGAGGCAATGCCGAATTGATGGTATATGTACCTGCTGCCATCAATCCATTTACTTGCACTTCAACCGAAGATGAAGTGGATGTGCTGGTAGTGCTTGCACAGGTTACCACGCATCTGTAAAATTTGTTGGTGGTTGAAGATGTTTGAAACGCAGCTGCGGTGAGTTGTCCGCTTATTGGAGTGTATGTTCCTCCAATGGTGCTTGATGATTCCCACTGATACGTTTGGCCTGTATTTATAGAGTTCCCGACAAGGTTAAGGGTAAATAAATTTCCAGCACAAGCCGGTAATACAACACTGGAAGTAGCCGTTCCGCCAATCGGAGTGGAGCATGGTCCCGGAATATACTCATAAGCTCCGGCATCGGTATTTGTGCCTCTTGTTACACCCAGAATATCGGTTGGTACTTGTGGTACGGCCGTTACAAAGTCATTTAATAAAGGAGCTGTTGCGGTAAAGTCGCCCGCTGCAATATTTGCAAAGGCAGGTGCAACACTTTTACTGAACTGGTCATATGCATTTGAATTGGCCAGTTTCCAATCGGCAAGGGTTGGGTAGCCAATTGAGTAATAACCTACACCTGCACTGCTGCTGGTAGGAGAATTGATATAAAGGTTGTTGTTATCAGAAGTGATGGTTGATGTGGCAGTATTCAAATACACACAGTATTTAATTCCGGTTCCGGCACGTGTTATCGAGATATTATTGTTTCTGAAAACAATATCACTTGCAAGGGTTGTTTGGTAAAATCCTCTTGTTACTCCGGCTGTTGCAGCTGAATAGTCAAGATTTACTGTGTTATGGTAATAATGCACACCATCGCTGGAACTGTTGTACAATGCATAGATGGTTCCGCTACCACTGTTAAAATTATAGATTACATTATTATAAACAAGGTTGGCTGAATCCAATGGTGCATCACATCCATTGGCATAAATTCCGTATGCTGCACCTGTAAGGGTTGCTGCTGCAGTATGTGTACTATGTATTTTATTATTATACAATCGGGCCCTTTTATTTCCGGCTCCAAGTTCAACTCCTGCAAAAGTGGTAACTGCTGTTCGGGTAGTACGGTGTATATTATTTCCGGCAACCACAACACTGTCATTGTTGGTAAGCTCTATTCCATTGGCATAAAAATCCTGAATGGTGTTGTTCAGAATCTGGTTATTGGTAATACGTGCTGTTACACTTGCACCATTGAGGATGATACCCTGGTAAGCTCCGCTAATGAAACATCCTTGTACCACTAAATTGTTTGTTGAATTTCCTGCTGTAGTAACTGTAGTATTGGAACCCGAAGCCACAATACCGGCACTGTTACTTTGTGTGGTACTGGTATTGGCCGACATGTTGATGGTACAGTTTACAATCGAATCATAATTTGCACCATTGGTTAACTGTATACCCCAATCGTAATCGGTTGCAAGTCCGACAATATGCAGATTTTTAAGTGTGATATAATCGGCACCATCCAAACGAATGATATGCCGGTTGGCTGAAACGGGTGTAAATTGAATTGTCCTCCCGTTTCCGTTAAAGGTAATCGTATTGGTAGCCGATGTATTGTTGATTTGTGGAATGATGATTTGTTCGGTATACGGACCACTTGCAGCATCCACATTAAACACTATCGGACCCTGGATACCACAAGTCATCGCATTTAATGCTGCGGCAAAGGTTTGAAAATTTGTTCCACCCGTTACAAGGGCGGAGTTAATGGTGTAGGTTCCTGCTGCCAATCCCGGATTCACCGTAACCGAAACAGGAGTGGAGAAGGTAGTGGATGAAGCACAAGTAACCGCACATCTGTAAAAACTATCCTGTGTAACGGTAGCATTAAAGTTGGAAAAGTTTGATGAAGGACCAACATCGGTATATGTTCCACCAAGTGTAACAGATTTTTGCCATTGGTATGTTTGTCCGCCACCTGTTGTATTTCCTGTTAAATTAAGTGTAACAGTGGTTCCGGTACACACAAAACTTGCAGGAGCCACAGTAGCTGTTCCCGGTGTTGGCGGTGAGGTACACACACCTGCCGATATATCCATTCCAAAATCATTCTGAGTGGTACTGGCTGTTCCGGTAGTTGCCGTTAATACTTGTCCCGAACATCTGGTATTGCGACCTGTACTTACCGAAGTGGTGGTGCTGATTCCGGTGGTCATACTCGCATATTGAATTTCCACTACCAGTGATTGTGAGTTGTTATATGCATATGGAGAGTTGAGGATAATTTCAAACCACCCACCTGCAGTTGCATTGGCAGTTACCGTTTGGCTGGCAGCCGAGTGAACTACTGTGAATCCTGTAGTGTAGTAAGAGGTTGAGGGAAATGCCAGATCTCCCGTTTGCATCATGCGGATTTGAAAAGAGGTATAAGCTCCCACAGCACCGGCAGCCGAGTTGCGAAAATAAATTTTGGTAATGTTTCCCGAAATGGGAGTGGTACCAAAATCACTTGGTGCATAAAGGAGTTGGGTTTTTTGTGATGCCTGGTTCAAGGGTATGGTATTACCCGTGGTGCCGGATCCGTTTTTAGCATACATGGGTGTTTGTGCCACAGCCACAGTAATACAATTGATTGCAGCGAAAAGCAATAGAAAAAAATGCTTGCGCAGGGGTGATGATTTTGTCATAAACGTACGATTAGTAATTGGTATAAAGTTACGGCTACGACAACGAGCCCCCAATCAAACCCCTACTAAAAATGCCGAGGGTGTTAAATGGATTACCGAAAGGGAGAATTTTAATTTTCGTTAAGAAATTGCATACCTAATCGTGACAAAAAAAACTACCTGAAAGTTTCCTCGCAGGTAGTTTAGCATAAAATACACATCTGTAGCTAACCGCAGCGAGCGCAACGATTAACGCAGCGAAACGTTGCGTTCTTTCGCTGTGAACGCTGTGGTTAAAAGCTGTTGACGATTAACGGATGGTCATTACAAATCATGAATCACTTCTTTATTATTCGTTAGTCTTTAATCAACTTGATCGTTTGTGTTGTGTTATCAAGATTCACCGTCATGAAATAAAATCCGGAAGGTAAGTTGCTGATGTTTTCAACCGGAATGGTATTCTTACCTGCTTTTGCATTCAGATTAAATGTACCCAACAATTTTCCGGTAATATCTTTTATTTCAACTTGCATATTTGCATCCGAAGTGCTTTCGAAAACAAGAGATACTTCTTTGGTAAACGGATTCGGATACACTTGTAAACCCGTTACTGCAATTTCATCTCCCACACTTACCGAAACTACTTTAGAGTATTCAGTTGTACCATCCAGGTCAACCATCTGTAAGCGGTAGTACAACAAGTTGTGTTGTTGCAATGGAGCTGTTTCGTCTGCATAAGCATAGTTGCGCACCATATTGCTGCTACCTGCTGCATCCACTTTTGCAAGGGATTCAAACTGTTTACCATCAGCAGAACGTTCTACTTCAAAATGGCTGCTGTTTTTTTCCGATGCAGTTGCCCAGTTCAGTGATACATTATGCTCATTAGAAATACGTGCTGTAAAGTTGAGCAATACAACCGGTAACGGGAACGTCAGACTTTCATCAGCACCCATATAAGGGAAACTTGCATGGCGGGTTTGTCCGTCAAAGTCAATGGTGGTTCCACTAATCGGTGTTCCTACAAATGCAGTATTACCAAGTGATGCTCCTGTTAGATGCAAATCGGTATTCGAAACAAAGTTTACGGTTGTATTTACCGATTGCAAATCTTGTGCAGTAGCAGTGCGCCAATCTGTTAAGTTAAGCTGGTCAATACCGTTAAACTGTCCGAGCGCTGCGGCACCTGCATTGTACAAGTTGCGGTTAATGGTAAGTGTTGTTGTAGAACCCAAACCGATTGCATAATGGATACCTCCGGAAGTTGCATTGGCACGTGTATTGATAAACATATTGTTGAGCAAGGAATCAACACCCGCACCAATGCTTCTGTATGCATAAGTATTGGAAACACCACTCGATACATTTGTGCCACCGATATGAACGGTATTGAAGATGGTGTTGTTTGCAGAGCCTGATGCTTTGTAGATTCCGGTAATAAAATGCGGACCGGTTGCATTGGCACCTGTAGAGTCAAGTCCCAGGCGAACCATGTTGTTTGCAATAAGCAGTTTGGCAGTACCTGCACCCTGGGTAATTCCCGAAACCAAAGCAGATCCATTACTAGGTGAAGCACTCAAAGAGTGAATCAGGTTGCGCTCAATCCTATTGAGTGCTGCCGTATTGGTGGACCCATAATAAATTCCCACAACATTAATTGCGGATGGACCGGCACCTGATACCAATGCTGATACGGTATTTCCTGAAATGGTTTGAGTACCGGCACCTGAAGCAGCACAACTAATCCCGACAATGGCAGACGTTTGGTCAGTTCCGGGGTTGGTAGATTCAGAATAAAGTTTACGAACAATATTTCCTGAAACATTAGTACCAACTGAAGATGCACCGGTAATGTAAATACCTTTAAGCCCATTGGTAGTAAGATTTATAGTATAGAATGCCGAGAGGTTCATAACGGTATTGCCCGTAATATTAATGGTAGCACCGCTTGCAGCACTGGTTACAATGCCCATTATGTTTACAGCCTGAGCAGAACTGCTGGTGTTGTTTATACTGTTAGCAGTGGTTAAACTACCTATCAAATTGTTTGACACAGTAACAGCACTGCTATATGTTCCACTCAAATACAAACAAAGCAATTGCATAGTACCGGCACCTGCATTCTCTACGGTTATAGAACCAATAAAATTATTCTGAATCAATCCGGTAGTCGGCCCTGAATAACGAATGCCATAGAGATTTATACCATTTGTTGTGTTTTTGTAAAACAGGTTAATTGAACCTATTCCGGTTGGTGCACCAACTGTATTAGCTGCAAGATTACCCGTATTCACCCATCCTCCTAAACAGTGGATTCCGGCAAAACCTGCGCTGATGGCAGTGTATAAGGTAATATCCGATATGGTATTTCCCTGAATGGAAGTTACCGTAGTTGTTCCTGCGGCAGCCAGATCAATGGCTCTCATGTAGCAAGAAAGATAAGCCGTAGCTCCCACATTGTCTCCAATGATAAAAGTAGATGCAGGGATTCCCGGAATATTACCACCAATTCTGTTTCCAACAATCGAACAGCCGTTAATGGCTGCACCGTTAATCTGTATAGCCCTGAATCCAACCGCTACTGTAAGTGCAGGAATGGAGGTAGAGTTGCGGGTTGCAGTTTGGTAAAAATTATTTCCGTTTCCGGTTGTTCCGATATTCCATGAGGCATTTCCACCTTCAAGCAATACTCCGTTTACAGCTCCTGCTACATTTACAAAGAAGTCGAAGATGTTACAGTTGGTGATGGTATTGTTTTTATTGTCTGCTGGTGCTGCACTACCCGATGAGTAGATACAGTTTGCTGTATTTGCTAATCCGTTAATAGAACAGTTGTCAATTAAGTTATTGCTGTTACCGCTGCTTGCCAGTGTTCCTGTAGTGGTTGAGAAATGAATATTTCCACTGGCAACTGCTGTAGTACTATCCGCAATATTGATGTAGCGCAACGTGTCATTTTGTGCATCGTTGATAAAACGAACAACAGGACCTGCATTGGAAGTATTGGTAAAGCTTAACTCTTTGGATGTTCCCACACCTCCGGGTCTGCCATCAAAAGTGATACGTTTGGCTCCGTTTAAATCAATCAGGGTAGTAGCATTCGAACCCCTTACATGCAGCCCGGTTGCCGCAGCAGCAGGGCGAATAATAACCCTCCAGTTACCGCCCGATGTTCCGAATTGGTTGAATACGATCGGGAATGTTTCACCCGTTGTTCCGTCATAACCTGCCTGAAGTTCGAACACAACATTACCTGTAAGTTCGGTACTGTTTAAGGCATTTGCTACATCCGTTAATTTTGGATACGTACCTGATGGACCAACGGTATAGGTTCCCGCAGTAAGGGTAGTGAGTTTGATGAATGTACGGGTATTCACCGCAGGATCAGGATTTGTTGCATAGTTCACCGGATCAGAAATGCCAAAACTGGTAAAGGTAGCTGCCTGGATCGGGTTCACCGAAATATTAAATCCGGCACCTGCAGCATCCCTTGCCGCAATATAGAATTGGTAATTTCCGGCCGGTAAGGCAGCAAATGATGCTCCCCATTTATAGGTTCCGTTCATGCTTCCCACCGGAATACTATCCGGGATCAGTCCGCTGAAAGAGCCGGATGTACCGACACGGTACCAAAGTTGCACACTAGGTGAAACTGCTGTTCCACTGTTATCGGTAATAGTTGCATACACCACCGGTGTGGCGCTGTTCATGGCAATTACATTGGTTATAACCGGAGCAGCACTGTCAAATAATGGTTGTGTGGTTTCATATGCACCCACACTTGGAGCGGTGGTGCTTCTGAGGTTTCCTAAAATATCGGTGGTAATGGCAAACGGAGTAGTGATAGGTGTACCACTGCTAACTGCAGGTGTTGCTGCTGCAAAATCCAAACTGGTTGCACTGCTGAAATTCGGATTGGCATTGGCACTTCCCGGGTCATTTCCATCTGTAGGTGCAGCGGTTGAAATGGCAGCTGCAAACTGTGCAAGTGTTGCCCTGTCGGAAGTTGCAAATCCAACAAATCCATTTGCGTTGGGTGCATAATAAACATTATTTGATGCTATTATAGGTGCTACATTCATGAAGGATGCATAGTGTTTTGCAACACCTGTTTGTGCAGCACACGTATTGGAAAAGATATTATTTCGAACAGTTACAATACCTGCTTTGTCTTTCCAAAATGCAGATGATGAATTGGATAAAGTTGCAGGGCTAATAGAAACGCTGTTATTATAGAATTCTGCAGTACCTGTTCCGGTTGTTGCACCAAATGAAATCCCTCTTACCATTTGAACAGCTGTTACTGCAGCCGGATTAATATTATTAATATTATAAACAACATTATTCCAAACACGTGCCGAGGCAGTTGCCGACACATCAATACGTATTCCGTGAACAACACCTGTTGTTGATGTACTGGTAGTATTCCGTAAAACCGAGTGTACCGTATTATTCCAAACTCTGGCGGTTCCATAGTCAACTGTAGTAGATCCATTATCAATAAAAATGCCTTGGGTGATAGTTGTTGTTCCGGTATTGGTGATATTGCGAACCAGACATTTTGAGATCTCCACGTTCTTCTGATCGGCAGCGCTGATACCATAAATCAAAGGTGTTCCGTTTCCAATATCATTTGCAGTATTGCCTCCAACAATTGTGGTATCTCCGTTGGCTGAAGTAATTACTGTGTTGCTATCCGGGAAACCGGCAGTTCCTATTAGGCCAATTCCTTTATAGGTATTTTCAATTTTTACATTTTCATAGCGGTTGTTGTGGTTTCCACCGGTGAGAGCGGTTGCAGCCACAGCGGCACCTGTTGTTGATGCTGATTGAAGAATCCCGATAGTAGCCGTATTGGTACGGTTCAGGGTAACCTTACAGTTTTTGATGATATTGTTGGATGAACCATTGGTAGCTCCAAAATTCATAACAGCATAACCGTATTCCATCTGTAAAACTGTTGTGGTATTGCTGATATTATCTGCCACATCAATTCCATCAAACTGAATGGTTTTACTTCCGGCAATTTTAAATACCGCATCCGTAGTACCCAAACCGTTGGTTCCAACTACCAATGGATTGGCAGCCGTTCCGAATTTGCGGAAGGTAATCGAGTCGTAATTTGTAATAAAGATCGGAGGGCTCACAAACGTTTCACCTGAAGTAACGTCAAAGGTGAGCGGACCGCATTTTCCAAACGAGTCTAGGAGATTGGTTGCACCTTTAAAGGTTGTAAAATCGGGAGAGGTAGAGCCTATGGTATACGTTCCGTTTAAGCCGGGCCTTAGCACAATACGTAAGGTATCATTGCTGGTAAGGGTATCGGCAACGCCATTCGGGAGTGCGGTCCAGATAACAATATTTCTGGTTTGGTTCGGTGCAAAACTGATCGCTCCCAGGTTTAAAATCGTATCACTTATATTGGTAGGATGGCCTGATGTATCTAACGGATTGGTAATGGTAAAAGAAGGTTGAGGTGTCCCATCCAACTCCCAGTGAACATTTACATTGGCGATTATATTTTTTCCCATATTGGCAAGCTTAACACTTACGTTTTGGGAAGTGCCGCAAAACTTAGGAGCGGATGTCATTTGTGAAATACTTGCATCATTGCCTCCCTTGCTGCCTAGTGTTTTGTTCCACGTTAGCCCGATTTCGGTAGCGTTTAATGCCCTGTTATAAAGTCTGAATTCATCCAATTGTCCTGAGATAGCAGAACCACTGGTATAAGACCCAATTCTAAGTCCGGTACCAACAGTTGGTGTTCCTGTTATAGCTGTTGTGCTGAACAATACACCATTTTTGTAAGCTTTAATTTCGTTGGGCGATACGGTTCTCACAAAATGAAGAACATTCACACCACCTGTAACAGCTGTTACATCTACAGTAGGTAAACCGGTTCCGGTTAAGCGGATGTTGCCCGACCCCGGAGCACCATTCACAAAACACCTGAATAAATTACCTGCATCACCAAAAAGATACCACAGAACGGTACCATTTGGAAAATTATTCATCCAAAAACTAACAGTCCAGTCGGTACTTACCAAACTGGTGTTCCAGCCTGTAGGTATATAATCACTGGTTGTTCCCCCTGTTCCGTTAAGGGCAGTTCCCGTTAATCCTACTCCTCCAACTGTAATGGTGGTACCAAGGATAGTTGGAGCAGCCGTTCCTGCAAGGGTTGCAGCGGGCGATTCATTTTGTACAATAGGACCCGGTGTATTGAACCTGTAATACATAAGTTCGGGAATTCCCTGCGAGTAACCTGAAAAGGCCAGAAGCCCAAAGGTACAGAGAAAAAAGAGCGCTTTTAATGTAGTAGTGGTGTAGTATTTCATCATAATGGGTTAAATAAGTTTCCTACAATTTACGAACTTCATGGAACAGAGGTGAATAGAAATAAGCCAAAACTACCGAAAGTGCATTTTAGCCTGCTGAAAGTGCAATGGCTTTATATATAGTACCAATTAAAGAAATTAATGGCTCTTTCAGATGTTGCAGGAATAACGGCTAACCCGCTCCTGAAATTGGTAATATGTCACTTGAGTTATTGCTGTAAAACTAACGTTGAGTGGGGGATGATTTACCCCTCAGTTTTAAAGTAAGTATAGGAGATGAGACATATGTAAAGCGCTGATAATTAATTGTGTTTTACATGCAACATTAACTGACACTGTGTAGAGAACAAACCTGAATGAAGATAGTAGAAAGGTGTTTTAAAATAGGTTTGATCTGAATTAAGATAGGAAAAAGGTGAATTAAGATAGGTTGAAACTGAATTTAAGATAGCAAAAAGGTGTTTTAAAATAGGTTGAAACTGAATTAAGATAGCAAAAAGGTGTTTTAAAATAGGTTGAAACTGAATTAAGTTAGCAAAAAGGTATTTTAAAATAGGTTGAAACTGAATTAAGTTAGCAAAAAGGTATTTTAAAATAGGTTGAAACAGAATTAAAAACAGGTGTCGGCTGTTTTAAAACACATCCTAACGTGACAGGTTTATCAAAACACTAAACGGAAATAATCAGCGGCATCTGCGAGATCAGCGGGAGATATTTTCTCGCGACAATCATAGCTACTCTTCTATAGATTCAACCATTTTTTAAACTCAATAGCTCTATCGATACTTACAATCATTTCATCCTTGGATTGGGGAGCAGTAATTATTTTTACCCGGCCCCTCGTTTCGGTATGCATTTCGGAGATGGCATCCCTTCGGATAATGAATTGCCTGTTGATGCGGAAAAAGGAATCCGGGTTCAGCCTTTTTTCCAACAGTTCCAGTGTATTGTCAAACGGATATTTCTGTCCTTCTTTGGTAACCAAAAACACCTGTTTGTTCTGCACATAAAAAAAGGCAATCTCGGAGGCTTCCACCGAATGCAGGGTAGTGGGGAGTTGCACCAAAAAGCGTTTCTGAAAAGGAGAAGCAATAGCAGCCAAATCCACAAAAGCATCATTGTTTAAGAACCAGCGCGAATATTTATGGAGTGCAGCCTCCAGGTCTTCCTGGTCAATTGGCTTGAGCAGGTAAGCGATGCCGTTCCGTTTAAAGGCTTCGAGCGCATAGGTATCGTATGAGGTGGTAAAAATGATGGGCGTATCAATTTGAACGTGATCAAAAATGGAAAAGCTGCTTCCATCCTCCAACTGGATATCCATAAAGATAAGGTCGGTTTTATTCGCTTTTAACCACGATATGGATTGGGTAACGGAGCCGATAATACATTCCACAGTTATATCCATATTACACCGTCCCAACAGATACCTGAGGTGATTGGCTACATGGATTTCGTCTTCAATAATAATACATCTCATACCTGTCATAATAATGGAAGTTTGGCAACATACCATCCGTTGTGCTCACCAAAAGAAGGTACCTTGTCGCCAATAAGTTTGTAACGTTCAATAATACTTTGTTGCCCCCAACCCGATGAAGGTTCGGAGTTTATCTTGGACTGGTAATTGTTTTTCACAAACAGGTACCCGTCTTCGGAATAGATAGTAACAACAAGGGGGTTGTCCTTGCTGATGATATTATGCTTCACCGCATTTTCCACCAGCAGTTGCAGGCTGAATGCAGGTATCAGTGATGTTTTATAGCGGCTGTCTATTTCGGTTGTTACACTTAATGATTCGGCATACCTCATTTTGCATAAATAAATATAGTTGGCCATTACATCAAGCTCCTGTTCGATGCTCACCAACTGATCGTTTCCATGATCCATGATGGAGCGGTACAGTTTTGAAAATTTGGATACAAACTGAAGCGCCTGTTTGGGGTCCTGAATGATCAAGGCAGATAAGGTGCTGAGGTTGTTGAATAAAAAATGAGGATTGAATTTCGACTTCAGTGTTTCATATCGCGCCACCACATTTTCCTTTTGCAGTTCTTTGTTAAAATCCTGCAGGGCCATATTGGTACGCTCAATTTCGGAACGTTGCCATTCAATTTTGGTATTCTTAAGTTGCAATAACCTGTTGGTTTTTTGTTTCCGGAAAATGCTGCGGGTAGATACAAATGCAATGATGGAAATGAGGATGAATCCTACAATAAAAAAGTTACGGAGAATGACTTCTTTTGATTCACGCGAATAAATGATCTCTTTTTCCTGGTTCAACAGTTTGATCTGTTCTTCCTTTTTTTCAAGCTCATAGAGTGTCTGAATCTCGTTGATGGCTTGCCTGCTTTCCTCATTGTACATGCTATCATTTAAGGCAATGAACTGCTGGTTCATGGCAAGTGCTTCTTTCAAGCGCCCGCTGTTTTCGTACATCTGCGAAGCGTACTTGTAAATGTTTAACCGCAGCGGACTGATATTGTTGGCGTAGCTGATGGCAAGTGCCTTGTTGAAATATAGTTCGGAGGTTTCGAACGCTTTGGTTTGGTTATATATTTTTCCCAATGCAAAATAGATCTGCGCTTCAAAGTTTTGTTGCTGCGATTGCACAACCCTTGCAAGGGCTTTCCGGTAATAGCCAAGTGCCAGCGGAATGTTGCCCTTGTCGAAATATGCTTCTCCCAAATTCATCAATCCGATAGTGATGTTCTGCTGATCGTTAAATTTTTTGGCATTGGTAAATCCCAACATATAATATCGGATACATTCATCAATCTCCTTTTGGTACATGGCTATATTACCAAGGTTAATGTAGGAACTGCTGGCTTCTTTAAACAGTCCGTTTTGCAATTTGATGTCGATGGATTTCTGGTAACAGCTTTTGGCTTTGGGGTAATTTTTGAGGTGGGAATACACTGCACCCAAATTGTTATATGTAAATGCAATGCCCCTCACATCTTTTTGCTTTTCAAAAATATTGAGGGATTGAAAATGATGGTACAATGCTTTTTTGTAATCGCCAAAACTGAGGTACAGTACACCCAACATGTCCGAAGAGTATCCCATTCCTTTGGAGTAGTTGGCCTGAATGGATAACTGGTACGCTTCCTGCGCATAGGAGAAAGATTGAACAGGGGAGCGGTTGCGCAACTGTTTGGAAAGTGCAGTGAGCGTATTGATGCGGACAGTATCAGGAAGTTTTTGTTGAAGTTGTGCAGTTAAACTGTCAGTTATGGATTCATACTGACTGCCGTTTGCATGGAGCGAAATACATACCAATAAAAGAAAATAGAATGCTGTTTTCAACCTGATAGATGAGTAGTGTTTGCATACGAATGTACTAACTTAGATATATATCGGAAACTATATGCAACAGATTTTCACAGATTAAGTGGAAAGCTAAAAAATCTAAAATGATTATTCCGTTTATGGTCAGCTGTTTTTTTAACCGCAGCGGTCACAGCGAGAAGAACACAGCGTTCGCAGCGGAAACTATATGCCACAGATTTTCACAGATTAAATTGAAATTAAGTAAATAAATTGGGATGATGCGAAGTTAACGTTGAGAAAAGTCTTTTGTAATGTTATTTCCCACTAACAGCGGGAAGCGGGAAACAATGCCCTCGCGTCATTGCGAAATTGACTCTTCCCAAAAGGCAGTGGAAATTATAAGCACTAACTATTCAGTTGAGCATCGATTTTTTCAATTTAATCTGTGCTAATGTGTGGCATGACTAACAATGCATATCATAGAGCACGAGGCCCATTATTCATCATCGTCAAACCTGTCATTGTCGGGTGTGGTATCCTCAAAATGATCTAGTGGTGGTTCACCGAGCACTGATAACATCAGGTGAACATCATCTACCTTCGATGGTTTGTTTATTTTTTCGTAAGCCACCACCAGGTTTCGCAATACACGTTTGATGATATCTACATTGGAACATGCTTCAAAAAATTCGAGGCGTGGTTCTATCTGAATTTGTTTTAAAAATTGTTCAAGGTTGGCTTTGCTGAACACAGCTCCGTCATTAAAGGCATTGATATAAAACAGGATTTTGCCTCCGGGGCGGTCAATATTCGAACCCTGGCTAAACGCATCGCTGATATTGATGCCCATGGATTCTTCCCGGTATCCCAATACAAAATGTTGGGGCAGGTTTACACCGTAAATGGGAATATTGAGTCGTTGTGCTACCAGCATATACACCACCGCAAGCATGATGGGATTACCACGTTTGCTCTCCAGTACATTATTGATGAAAGAGTTTTGGGGGTCATGGTACTGGTCGGTATTGCCTTTAAATCCATGCACGTTATAAATTACATGGTTCATGATGCGGATCTTTTCGTAAGCCGTCAGATCATAATGCATCTCCAGCCAGATATCCAAACGGATGCGGTCGATCTCATTGATGAGCGATTGTTTGAGCAGATCGGGATAACGGTATTTGGCAACGATGTAAAGTCCTTCGAGCAAATCCTGCCCTTCGCTTTTACTCCAGTTGCGCAACTCTTCCAGCAGATGGTCGAACTGGATTTTATGAATGATATTTTCAACGCGTTGCTGGTGCAAGGCACTGTTGATATTTCCCCATTCATTTTCCAGGATAGGAATCACATCTGCACCTAGCGAAAGAAGTTTTTGTTCTACATGCTGCACAATTTCTTCGTCCTCATCTTCCAGCAGTAAAATCAGCGATAAAACTTCTTTGTCACTCAACATACCTTAAGTACTCAATTAGGATTTGGTTTTTTTCGCAGCAGCCTTCTTAGGGGCAGCTTTACTGCTTTTAGCAGTACCAGTTTTCGCAGCAGGTTTACTGCCTTTAGCAGCACCTTTCTTCGCGGCAGTTTTTTTCGCTTTAAAGGCATCCGGCATTTCCACTTCAATCATCTTTTTCACATCATCCAGGGAAATGGTTGCAAGTTCTTCGTTGGTGAATTTCTCACCATCTTTTTTGCGCCCCAACTTAATCATGTTTTTACCCAAACGGATAAAAGCACCCCAGCGTCCGTTTTCAATCGAAATTTTTTCGGAAGGCCATTGCTGGATGAAACGGTTGGCTTCTTTCTCCAGTTTTTTCTCAATCAGCTCATTCATCTGAGGCTGTGTGAGGGTATCCAGGTTATAAGCGCGTGGTACGTTAATAAACATATCGTTCCATTTAATAAATGGTCCGAAACGACCTTTGCCTTTGGTGATTGGTTTGTTATCAAACAAGCCAACCGGAGCTTCTGCAGTTTGTTTGGCATTAATCACTTCGATGGCTTTCTCGAGGTTCACCTCCATAATTTCTTCACCTTTCGGCAACGAAATAAATTCTTCTCCCCACTTCACATACGGACCAAAACGCCCGATGTTCACCGATACTTCCTTGCCTTCAAACTCGCCAATGGTACGTGGCAGTTTAAATAACTCCAATGCTTCTTCCAATGTAATGGAATCCACACGCTGGCCCTGCAATAATTTGCCATATTGTGGTTTCAGGGTTTCATCATCACTGTTTTCACCCAGCTGCACAAACGGCCCAAAGCGGCCCACTTTGGCATAAATATTTTTACCCGTTTTAGGATCTATGCCCAGCATCCGTTCACCACTCTGGCGTTCCGCTGTTTCGGTGGTTTTGGCTACTTCTTTATGAAAGGGAGTATAAAATGCTTCAATCATTTTATTCCACTGCATCTGTCCCTGTGCAATCTCATCAAACTCTTTTTCTACCGATGCGGTAAAATTATAGTCCATGATGTTTTCAAAGTGCTTCGATAAAAAATCGGTTACGATCATTCCGATGTCACTCGGGAACAGTTTTGATTTTTCGGTAGCGAATTTTTCGCTGCCAACCTCACGGTTAATTTCGTTTTTGATAAGGGTTAACGAAGTGAATTTACGTTCCTTTCCTTCCCTGTCCTCTTTCACAACGTATCCTCTTTTTTGAACGGTACTGATGGTTGGCGCGTAGGTCGAAGGACGACCGATACCCAGCTCTTCCAGTTTTTTTACCAGACTTGCTTCTGTATATCTTGGAGCAGGGCGTGTAAAACGTTCGATGGCATCAATCTGCATGAGGTTCAGGTTTTCACCTACTTTTAACGGAGGCAACATTTTGCTGTTGTCATCATCTCCTTCTTCATCCGAACTTTCCATGTATACTTTCAGAAATCCGTCAAAGGTGAGTACTTCACCTGTTGCAACCAGACTCACTCCATTGGTGGAAATTCCGATGGTAGCAATAGTACGGTCAATTTGCGCCTTGCTCATTTGGGAAGCAATGGCACGTTTCCAGATCAAATCATATAATCGTTTTTCCTGTGCCGTTCCATCCACATTCTGGTTTTCAAAATAGGTGGGGCGGATAGCCTCATGGGCTTCCTGCGCACTGTCGTTTTTGGTAGTGTATCTTCTGGGGTTGGAATAACGCTCACCGTAATTTCTGCTGATGGTTTCTTTTGCGTTGGTAATGGCCAGTTCGGACAAGTTCACCGAGTCGGTACGCATATAGGTAATGAATCCGTGCTCGTATAACTTTTGCGCTATCTGCATGGTTTGCGAAACAGAGTAACCCAATTTGCGACTCGCTTCCTGCTGCAGGGTAGAGGTGGTAAAGGGAGCAGATGGAGATTTTTCGGCAGGTTTGGTTTCAAGCTGGTTGATAACGTAACCCGCATTTTTACAACTTTCTAAAAAAGCCTGCGCTTCTTTTTCCGTGTCAAAACGTTTGCCCAGCTCGGCTTCCATTTGTTTACCGCCAACGTTAAACTTAGCCGTAACTTTAAATGCCGATGAATAGGAGAATGCATTGATTTCGCGCTCGCGTTCCACTATTAACCTTACGGCTACCGATTGTACGCGGCCTGCCGATAAATTGCCTTTAATTTTTTTCCAGAGTACAGGTGATAATTCAAAACCCACCAAACGATCTAATACACGTCTGGCTTGTTGGGCGTCTACTAAATGCTTATCGATCTTACGCGGATTTTCAATCGCTTTTAAAATAGCAGGTTTGGTAATTTCGTGAAAAACAATGCGCCTGGTTTTGGATTCGTCCAGTTTAAGTACTTCCGAAAGGTGCCACGAAATGGCTTCTCCTTCACGGTCCTCATCGGATGCTAACCAGATTAAGTCGGCATCTTTTGATAATTTTTTAAGCTCCGCAACAATGGCCTTTTTATCAGCCGATACTTCGTATATGGGGTTAAAGTTATTGTTAATCTGAATGGCATCGTCTCCCTTGGCCAGATCCCTGATATGGCCATAACACGAACGTACCGTAAAATCCTTGCCAAGAAATTTTTCAATGGTTTTGGCCTTGGCAGGCGACTCCACAATTACTAAGTTTTTAGTCATGTTCTTTCCTCCGTTTCAACTGTAATAAGTGTGCGAGTATACTATTTTTATACTGTTTAGCATGAACTTAACAGTTTCCAAACATCATAGGAAATTCTTAATTTATCAATAATTTGTGGCTGAACGCCCCTGTATTGCTTTCAAAACGAATTAGGTACATTCCCGGTTTCAGTGCCGCAGCTGAGATTGTAAGTTCTTGTTTTCCAGATGAAAATATTTCATTTGCCAACGTTGAAATTTCTTTACCGGCAAGGTCATACAATTTAATGGAAACCGGTCCCGATTGTTTCAGGTCGAATGAAAGGGTACCGGTTCCTGTAATCGGATTAGGGAATAACCTGAAGTCTAATGATTGTTTCACATCATCTTCCAATCCTGCAGGCCAGTTGGTCAATTTAAAATCGTCAACATACACATTGTTTCCGCGTCTGTTTACAAATTCAAAACGGAAACGTGCATGGGTAAACGAGCGGTATGCAGTTAAGTCGATCGATACTTTTTTCCATTGACTTGCAGTTGGAATAAATTCACTGGTGGTAGCACCTGCAGTTGCCAGATCGGCAGCTGTTTTTCCGAAAATGCGTTTTTCGGTCATCCCAAAATCATTGCTGATAAATAGAATCAGGGAATCATTATTGGCAGTCGAACGTTGTGCATATGCATATTGAAACTCAACATAAGGCATAGCCAGTACGTTTAAATTAAACTCAGGTGATTCAAATCCGTCACGACCGTTCACACGTGCAAGTGGGTTGGCGAAATTGCGCATATATATTGATGAACCACCACTGTATCCAACGGTAGTGTTTGTTTGCCATCCGTTTAACGGATTACCGAAATTGTTCAGCTTCCATCCGCTGTTGGTAAATGAAGCTCCTTCGTAACTAAGCTCAAAGGGCGCAGTAAATGGAGATGCCGGAACTGTAATATAACTTCCATCACCTGCAATACCTGAATAGGTAATATTGTTGGCTCCACTGCCATAAAGAGTATTGCGGTAAAGGGAAAGGAATCCATATGCCCGGTTTTTTTGTCCCACGGTATACGTATTCATGCAACTTCCATCCGAATAATCCATGTAGTTTCTAATCATATCAGGCATATCGGGAATATCGTTGGTACAGCTGTTCTGGCCTACATTGCATCCGTTGCTTGAAGTAGAAACAGGAGGCGTATCACACACCTGATCGCCCTGTGCGGCACAATTGCCGGATGTTCCACCTACACAACCACCCTGAAAAGTATGGTATAACCCAAGCCAGTGTCCAACCTCATGTGTCAATGTTCTTCCTCCCTGCGAAATTTGTCCGCTTCCCACAACCCCTACCTGGTCTGAGCGCACAACTACACCATCTGTAGTAGGTCTGCTGGCGCGTTCCCACGGAAACTGAGCATATCCCAGAACAATGCCCTGACCTGCCGAAAATCCGGCATTGATGGATTTTACCACCCAAACGTTTAAGTATTTATTGCTGTCCCAGTAGCTCAATGCTTTCACATTGTCGCGTGCATCGGATGTAAGTGTGCTGTTAATGCGGTTGATTCCGTCATGTTTAGCGCCATTCGGGTCATACTGGGCCAGGCGGAATTCTATTTTCATATCAACCGATGCAGCATCCGTGCTGAATCCTGCTGTGTTTTCCATCCTTCTGAAATCTTCATTCAGGATGCGGATCTGATCCATGATCTGGTATTGTGAGATGTTTTCGGAGCTGTCTTTTGCACCGTTGTAGATGACGTGAAAAACCACGGGTATATAAATGATACCGTTGGCTTTTTTTGCCAATGACGATACCTGGTTTCTGAGCGCGATGTTAGCCTGATCCTCTCTTGTTTTTGCCATCGGATCAACAAGCATTTGTTGAACATGGAGCTCATCTGTTGCGCACGGAATAACCTGCTGTGCAGATGAAACATTGATTAATAGTACCAGGCACATCAGTGCAGTTAATTTGTTAAACATAATTCAGATTAAATAATTGTAATACACTCTTACGCAGAGTGAAAAGCAAATTAAGGCGTTTATTTATAAAATACAGATGACATAATTCATCTCAAGGGTTGCGCCTTGTAAAATCAATGGTAAGCTTGGTATCGCAATAGATGGTCGACCAGCACCAATGCAGCCATGCTTTCCACAATGGGAACCGCGCGGGGTAATACGCAAGGGTCATGACGGCCCGTAGCGCTCAGTGTGGTTGTTTGTGCATGTGTATCAACGGTTTGTTGTTCCTTGCGGATGGTGGATACAGGCTTAAACGCACAGCGGAAATAAATATCTTCCCCGTTTGAAATGCCTCCCTGAACACCTCCTGAGTGATTGGTGCCTGTTTTTATTTTACTGTTTTCTGACAGGAAAACATCATTATGCAGACTGCCTTTCATGGTGATACTTTCGAATCCGCTGCCGATATCAAATCCTTTACAAGCATTGATGCTGAGCATGGCTTTGCCAAGATCGGCATGCAGTTTATCAAACACCGGTTCGCCCAATCCAACAGGTGTTCCTGTAATTACACACGAAATGGTTCCACCCACACTGTCGCCTTCGGCTTTTACTTCTTCAATCAGCGAGAGCATCTGTTGCGCAGTTGTTGGGTCCGGACAACGAACACTGTTTTGTTCGACAAGCGATAAGTCGAGTTCTGTATAAGCTTTTTCAAGTTTGATATGTGCAACCTGCGAAACATAAGCTGTAACCGAAATCCCGTAACCGGATAGAATCTGTTTGGCAATAGCACCGGCAATTACCCGGGCAACGGTTTCCCTTGCCGAAGCCCTTCCGCTTCCCCGGTGATCGCGGATACCATATTTTTGTTCATACGTATAATCCGCATGCGAAGGGCGGTATACATCTTTTAATAAATCATAATCCTGAGGACGCTGGTCTTTGTTGCGCACCACAATGGCAATAGGAGCACCGGTGGTTTTTCCTTCAAATATTCCCGACAGCACTTCGATCGATTCATCTTCCTTGCGTTCGGTGGTAATGGAGGATTGTCCAGGTTTTCTGCGGGCAAGCTCTTTCAATACCATCTCTTCATTCAAAGGAAGATTGGATGGACATCCGTCAATCACAACGCCCAATGCTACACCATGGCTTTCTCCAAAAGTAGTAATGCGAAAAAGTTCTCCGAATGAATTGCCTGCCATGCCTTTTTTTAAAATTAGAATAATGAAAGCACGAAATACGAAATAATAACTGAATAATGGAGGGAATTAGAAAGAAATGGGAAGAGAGTGAGGAAGGGAGTGGGATTAAGGGATGATGTTCTGGAAATTAGTTGAAATGAAATTGGTTTGCGATGTATTTGGTGAATCCTTCTTGGTACTAAAGAACCAAATTCATGGTACTAAAGTACCAATTATAGGAGTAATGATAGGAAGTTCGAATTAATTGGTTGTTACTTGATGCAACGAAGCATGTACAGAATACGTCTGTTGCTTTTATCATTTCATATTTAAAACTTACTCAACACACCTCATGAACCTATGAACAAACACAAACTCTTATTGCTGCTCGCATGGATGCTGGCGGTAAATGCCATTGGGCAAACGCAACTACAAAAATGGTCCTTATCTGGTAAAAATATTTCTTTTAGCACCAATTCATCAATCACACCAACAATTTCCGATGCCCCTCTGCCATCAGGTTTTAAACCTAAAAATAGTATTTATGATAGTAAAGGCAGAGTGTTGTTTTATGTTGGCGATTGGAAAATTTATGATGCCTTTGGGAAAAGCATAGCCGATTTGGATCCTGTTATCAGTCCATTCCAAACACCACATCAGTATGATCTCAATAGTGAATACCCGATTGTGCCTTGCATAGAAACGGCTAACTCATGCCTTAAACACTATTATGTTTTTTATACAATTGCTGAAAAATTGGAATCATTTGGACGTTTGTTTCTCTTTGCAAAGCTTGTAACCATTAATAACCAAACGGGAAAAATTACAGCAACGGATGTAAAAGATGGCTCAGGAGTTCGAAGAGTCTTGGCTACTTCATCTCCGGCAGATCTTGCGTCAGGGAGTCCGGAAATTAATACCGGTAATTGGGGACATGGAGGAATGGCCGTTTCCAAGGTGAGTGGTCAAAATAGATTCCTTTATTGGGTTTCGGGCAAAGTGAGAAAAATTACATTATCCAATTTAAATGGAAGTAATGATGGGATTTCGGCAGCATCAGTTGTTTTTGATGGAAGCAATAATCCTCTTTTTAAATTTAGTACCAGGGAAGCCGATATATCGTCCAATGGGGTATATTTATTATGGGGAACTCTTGATCCACCAACTACTACACAAGAGTATGATATGATTACCTTGAATCCTGCCACAGGTGATTTGGCAACCGGTACAGGTAATGATAACATCTTTACCGTGCAAACAAATACGGTAAACTCATCTTTGATGCGTGGCGTTGAATTCGGACCCGAGGGAACCTCACTGTATGTGACTACCGGAGGCTTAACGGGGGATCATGGTATCTATTGGAAATCATTGTTTCCAATATCGAGCCCGTTTCAATACATTCCCAATTCAAATAAGTACGGGGTTTCCCAGCTTGAGCTTGCACGAAACGGACTGATATATGCATCCTATCATACTTCAATTAGTGATAATGGCTCTGATGGACTTAATTTAAGCACACATACTTTTGTTCCCGTTTCGCATATTGACGTGGAACCAACATTCTACTATGGGGGATTCTATGCACTACCTGATCAAATTGATGGTGAACAGTATGATAATACAGTAATCGATTTTTATGATATTGGAGATTTATTCATGGCTGAAGATCATTCGGGTCCGATTTCTTATACACAAACATCAAATCCTTTCAATACTTCGGGAGACCGAATTAAAGTAACCGGAACCTGGTCATTTATCGGAACTCCAACACCTGTGGGGCAAACTCCTTTGGTTACGGTTTATAAGTTCAATAAAATGAATTTTTCCATGGCACAGGATGCCAAGATCGTTATTGGTGATAATATGGAATTGTGGTTGTATGGTTCAACATTTCAAGCCGCTGATTGTGCCGGAATGTGGGATGGTTTTCAGGTTGTAGGGACGGGTAAAATTATCCTTGTGCCCGATTTGACAGGTACAGCGGTATGGAATGAAATATACGATGCGCGTACTGCTATAACTGCAAGTGGAGGAAAGGCAAAAGTGAGCGTTTTAAATACCCTGTTTAACAGGAATATCACGCACATCAAAATATTAGATTACAATCCCTATAACACAACCGGACTTGATATCCTGAACAGCAAGTTTTTGCACACGCAGTATTTAAGGATCTTTGAAAACGGGCAACAATTTCCAACCTTGCTGCAATACGGTACAACAGGCATAGAGTTGGGTGGCAATATTGTGAGTTCATCAGCAAACAGTTTGTTGATAGATGCCAATCAATTTGAAGGCGGAAAATATGCAATCTATTCTTCCGGAATTCCGTTCAGGGTATTTGATAACAATGATTTTAAGAATATCACCGGAAGCAACAGCATAGCCATTTATGTGGATATGAAAGGCCGGAATGCTAAGGTGCATATTGACCATGCAATATTCACCGATATCAACCAGGCACTGTATGCAAAGGGACAAACAAATGTAGAATTCTCTCATAACACCATAACCCGGGCAGAAAAGCATGCTGTTGAACTCTACCAAAATAAGGATAGGTCCCTGCTGTTTTACCATAACTCCTATTTCCGTTTTAAACAGAGTGCCATTTTGCTGAATAACAACGCAGGAACTTCGGGGAGTTTCAATAATTCTAAAATTGAAATCCATGATGAAGTGTTTGACAATACCAACTTCATTCAAGGGTTACCCCTCTACCAGCAATCAAGGCCCACTGCAGTTACCATAATGGAGCCGGGAGTTAAAACAACAGGTACTAATTACCAGATGCTCCGGATTAATGATAATACCATGACCAATGTAGCTTTTGGTGTGAGGGCATATAATATAGCTGGGTATCAGAAAATGGATAAAAGATATGATGATCGATATCTAATAAATGGAAATCCAAGACCAGACATTTCGGATATAGACCACAATACCATGACGGTGCACGCCAATTATGTTCCGGTTCCCGACAGCAGCCATTATAACAGTGGGATGTTGCTGGGCAATAACAGGGGACTGGTTGCAGCCGTGAATGATATTACCAGCACCCAGAGAACACAGTGGAGGAGTTCAGCTATTTACAGCAATTTTACACAGCAAACCTTGCTCCATAAAAATATCCTTAAAGCCGGAAGGGGGATCCGGGGCGATTATTTTGGTCTAGGGAATGATTTTAAATGCAATACATTTATCCGGGGAGTCAATGGGATCTCCCTGCAGGATTACCGCATGCGCCTTTCCGGGCAAACACATGGTATCCCGTTGGTAGAGTCGCGGGATAATACGTACAGCAAAACAGCGAAGGAAAACCTGGAATTGTATTTATACAGGATTGCTTCAACCACAACCAATATTACCGATTACATCAACGCCAACCAGTGGTACATGAATGCCAACCCAACCACATTAATTGAACCCACACCTTCCTGTACGCCATCCATCAGTTGTATCCGTAAATTCGGGGCCCCCGATCTATGCAATATTGAACCCTTACCCGGTGATGGAGGTGGTGGAACCAAGATCGTATATCCCAACCCGAACACCCAGCCCAATCTTCCCAATGATATGCTCTACAACTGGCAGCTTCACTACGAGTATGAACGCCAGCAAAAGGAAGAGGGATTGGTACACAACACGATTATCCATAGTATCATTGATATTGAAGAATTGGTAAGTTTAGGCGAGGATGCCACCGCCCTTGGTATTGTAACCGGTATGCAATCCAATATTGTATATGAGCAGAATTATATTCAGTTATACCAGATCTTAATACCTGCCAGGCTGGAGCGCAATGGTGTATTGGATAGTCCGGAAGTGGCCTATTTCAAAAGCATAGCCTCTCAGGATCCTTATACAGCAGGTCCTTCCATCTTTTTAGCCCGAGCCGTCCTGTGGCAACAGGAAGGATTGCATTATATTGATATGGATGACCGGAATCCGGGTAATATTGGAATTCAGTTGTACGGTGAAGAATGTATCGGGCAAATCCCCGAAGGTTTCAGTATCCGGCTGATGAATGAGGACGGGTATGTATATACACAGGAAGAGTTTCCTTTAAGTGTGGATGACGAAGGCTTTGTATTCATTCCGGGGGATATGGTGGCCGCATTACCGTCAAATGTTAGCTATACATTTGTATTTGATGATGGCAATTACCCTTCGCCCGAATTACAAACCTTAGCCGACTGGATGGATGATGAGGGCAATACTTTTTATTTGTGTAACAATGCAATATTGGGTAACTCTGGGAACAAACAGGCGGCAAACACCCTCGGGAACAAGAATGCCCCTAAGGGCGCTGACAATTCAGGAGTACTTGTTTTTCCCAATCCGGCAAAGGAATCTGTAACCGTTATGCTTCCCTCAAAAGAGGAGCATACAGTTGCCGTGTATGATATAATGGGTCGAAATGTGCACACACAGAAATATGCACAAAGAGCTGTATTGACAACGGATAATTATAAACCCGGTGTATATTTGATACAGGTATCTGATCATGCCGGTAATTTATTAGAAACCAAACGTATCTTAATTAAACCATAATCATCAAAAGACGATACCGGTTGGGTATATACCCAATCGGTATTTATAGTTATTATGAAAAAATTCCTGTTCATCATATTTCAATTGTGTTTAACATACTGTGCATTGGCCCAATGCACGTTTGAGCATTATTTTCCCTATTACCCCGCACCCAAAAACAAGGCACTCTTGCTTTCGGATGGAGGATACCTGAGTTACAGTGCCGCCTGGAAGGATACCTTTTATTTTGGGTTAAAAGAATCAGATATGGTATTGGTAAAAACAGATTCCTGTGGTAATGTGGTTTGGATAAATGATACCGGTTATGTTGCAGATGGAGACCCGGATAAGTATGCTGTAGAAATGGACAGTGGCAATATCATGATAGTAGGATATACTGCTGCCGGATTACCAGGGTCAATGGGTAATATCCGGGTAGGAAAATACAATGCGAAGGGGAAATTGGTGAAAGAAAAACTATTACCAGGAAGCCCCATTTCCATATCAAATGGTGTTGTAAAAAGCACGTTTAAGGTTAATTCATATTTAGTTTCTGGATGGACACATAATGTCGGAACTGAAATCTCAAAACCATTGTTGTTTGAATTGGATGGGAATTTAAATATTAAAAGGGGAAAAGAATTCCAATACAGCGAACTAACGAATAAAGACTCTATAACATCAGGTGGCTTGAGTTTCGTAAACATAGCCGATAGTAATACCATTTATTGTATGGCAAGTTTGGGAACAATGAATGATGGTAAAGCATATCTGGTGGAATTAGATTCTGCATTTTCAGTAAAGAAGTCTATTATACCCCATAAGGATACAATCTATAATTTCGGTTTTAGCGATATGATTTTAAGTAAGAATAAAAGCCATTTTGATTGTTATGGTACATATAAACCCTCTAAGATGGATTCACCCAAGGAATGTGTTTTCAAAATGGATTTGGAAGGCAATATTCAAAACATCGTATACTTCAGTGATACCATCTACAATATTGCATGCATGAGTCCCACGCAGGATGGTGGTTATATCATCAGTTCCACCCAACTCGTAAAGATAGATAGCAATTTTACTGTTGAGTGGGTGAAAAGTATACGGGGTTGGGGTTTGTTAAGTGTGGAGGAGTTGCCCGGAGGAGGGTATATTGCCGCAGGCATAAGTGACCTGCACACGCAATCGTTGGGGTATGAACCGGGATACAATGAAATGTACCTTGTAAAAATGGATAAAGATGGAAACTATATTCATACAGGAGTAAAGGATCCTGATCCATCTGCTTCACGGCAGATCGTTGTTTATCCTAATCCAACAAATACAACCTTAACCATTCAAAGCAAACAACCCTATTCCTCCATTGAGTTGTATAACACCACCGGCAACCTGGTACTCAAAGAAACCAATACTCCCGAAACGATGAGTGTATCTGCTTTGCCACAGGGTTTGTATATCCTCAGAATTCTTGGTCCGCAGCAGGAAGTTGTAGCCACGGTTAAAGTGAGTGTGGTGCATTAATCTTAACCAAAAGACAATGCCGGTTGGGTATATGCCCAATCGGTATTTATAGTTACCATGAAAAAAATCCTGTTCATCATATTTCAATTGTGTTTAACATACTGTGCTTTGGGCCAATGTACATTTGAGCATTATTTTCCCTATTACCCCGCACCCAAAAACAAGGCACTCTTGCTTTCGGATGGAGGATACCTGAGTTACAGTGCCGCCTGGAAGGATACCTTTTATTTTGGGTTAAAAGAATCAGATCTTGTATTGGTAAAAACAGATTCCTGTGGTAATGTTCTTTGGGTTAATGATACCGGATATGCTGCAGATGGAGACCCGGACAAATATGCAGTAGAAATGGATAGCGGCAATATCATGATAGTAGGGTATACCGCAGCCGGATTACCAGGTTCTATGGGCAATATCCGGGTAGGTAAATACAATAAGAATGGGCAACTAATAAAGGAAAAGTTAATTCAGGGAGGTCCGATCTCTGCACCAAATGGTCTTATTAAAAACAAAACTAAATCTGATTCCTATTTTATTTATGGATACACCGATAATATAGGAACGGGTAAAGCTAAACCACTCTTGGTTGAAATTGATTCTGACTTGAGTATGAAAAAATGGAAAGAACTGTACCATCCAAGAATTTCCAAAGCTAATTATTCAGTGGGTTCCCTTATTAACTTTATCCAATTAAATGATACAACACATGCTGCGGTTGTTTCAGCAGGAACATTATCCATTGATACCAATTTTATGTGTCACTTAGACACTAATTTTAATGTGACGCAGGTATACAGCATATTGAATGATACTATTTACCACCTAGGGCTATATTCAATGATGTTGAATGAAGACCAGCAACTAATTGATTGTGCCGCTGTTTATAAACGAACAAAGAGTCATTTGTCTAGAGATTGTGTTCTAAAGATGGATTTTGAAGGGAATATTCAAAAAATTGTATACTTCAGTGATACCATCTACAATATTGCATGCATGAGCCCAACGCAGGATGACGGGTATATTATTATTTCCACCCAACTCGTAAAGATAGATAGCAATTTTACCGTTGAGTGGGTGAAAAGCATACGGGGTTGGGGTTTGTTAAGTGTGGAGGAGTTGCCCGGAGGAGGGTATATTGCCGCAGGCATAAGTGACCTGCACACGCAATCGTTGGGGTATGAACCGGGATACAATGAAATGTACCTTGTAAAAATGGATAAAGATGGAAACTATATTCATACAGGAGTAAAGGATCCTGATCCATCTGCTTCACGGCAGATCGTTGTTTATCCTAATCCAACAAATACAACCTTAACCATTCAAAGCAAACAACCCTATTCCTCCATTGAGTTGTATAACACCACCGGCAACCTGGTACTCAAAGAAACCAATACTCCCGAAACGATGAGTGTATCTGCTTTGCCACAGGGTTTGTATATCCTCAGAATTCTTGGTCCGCAGCAGGAAGTTGTAGCCACGGTTAAAGTGAGTGTGGTGCATTAACCGGTGTTGTAGCTCTCAGGTTCACCGCTGAAAGTTCTATCTATAATTAATTAACTTGCAAGAGTAGTGAATCCACATGTGTAAATTAAACACTTTCATATTAACAGTATTCTGTGCCTTTACAAATTATGTAAGGGCACAGAATATTCAATTTGACCGTATGTATGACGATTATGGGGGATGGGAAATAATACTACAGGAGGCAGAAGTACAAGATTCATTTACTTTACTCACCTGCCAAACAGAAGATTTATTTGCAGCAGACTCCACCTTTAACCGGAGGCTTTATTTCAATCTATTGGATAATAAAGGGAATAAAAAAAACGGACATGTTTTTTCATATGAAGATCAGGAATTTATTTATGCCCAGCCAATAATTAAAAAAGGAAACGAGTATTTTATGATTGCCTCATATAATAATTTGGATTCGGCATTAAATGGAAAGGGGAAGTATGCCAAAGGAATATACGTAGATGTGAATACAGCCGATACTCTTCGAACCTTTAATATTAAGTATCATTATATTCCTAATAGTAAACCATCATTCAGTCATCCAACTTTGGCTTTCAATGGCACATTCTTGAATTATGCCTTGTATAACGGAAAGTATCAGGATTCCATTTATCTGTTTTGGAGCGACTCACTTGGAAATGTAATCCGTGTTAAAGAATATCCACAATTACATATGCTCGTAAGCAAAATAATTGAAACACCTGATAGGGGATTCCTTTTGGCAGGCAAGGAGTTTCATAATGGGGTGTATGTTCCCAATGCTAATTCCGAATTGATTTGGGTTGGACATCCGGAGAGATTGTGGTATGCTAAAATTGATAGCATCGGAAATCTCTTATGGCAAAAATTATTAACGGGGCCAGGATATGAGTTATATGATACCATTTGGTTTAAACATAAAGTAAATAATGAAACTAATTTTAGGGATGCCACTATAACTGAAGATGGCAATTACGTCCTAGCCGGATTTATTGAAAATAATCCTTATCTGAGAAAAATTAAAGAAAACGGGGATCTCATTTGGGAACGTAAGTACTTTAATAAAATGAATTACTTAGATTCTTTAAAACGGAGAGCATTATTTATAGATATTATTGAGGAAAAGGGACATCTATATGTGTTGGGATATAAAGATACATTGTTTATAAATGAGCAGTTAAAACAAAGTATTCCATTTTTGATGAAATTAAACTCTTCCGGGGGAGAAGTTTGGACAAGATATTTTATTACAGGAGCCAGCAATTATCTTTATAATGTTTTTGCCTGTAAGGGTGGTTTTTTCCTGACCGGTAGTAAGCATGATACCATACCCAAATATGGATCTATGGATGCTTGGTTAATCCGTGTTGATATAAATGGTTGTCTCATTCCGGGTTGTGAGTTGCGAGATGGAATTGAACCTGCACCTTTTCCACAAAACATGGGTGTTCTTATTTACCCCAATCCAACAAACACAACCTTAACCATTCAAAGCAAACAACCCTATTCCTCCATTGAGTTGTATAACACCACCGGCAACCTGGTACTCAAAGAAACCAATACTCCCGAAACGATGAGTGTATCTGCTTTGCCACAGGGTTTGTATATCCTCAGAATTCTTGGTCCGCAGCAGGAAGTTGTAGCCACGGTTAAAGTGAGTGTGGTGCATTAACCGGTGTCAGCTCGGCTTTATCGAGGCCTCTTTATCAATAACCGGTGTCAGTTCGAGTTTATC
The DNA here is from genome assembly GCA_040387195.1 of Bacteroidota bacterium. Classification (GTDB taxonomy): domain Bacteria; phylum Bacteroidota; class Bacteroidia; order UKL13-3; family UKL13-3; genus UKL13-3. Next base: position 56,396 of record JAZKEF010000019.1, on the reverse strand, counting down.
GAGAACTCACTTAAGTAAAGAGATTCTATACGATTATCATTTATAAGAGAGGTTGCCTCAGAAGGGCAATCTCTTTTTGTTTGCATTTGTGTTCAGGAAGAATTAATTGATTGGTTCTGTTTTTTGTTGTACCTTAGAGGGTAACAAATAAACCCTGCTATGAAAAGAAAAATTACACTTTTACTGATTGCATGTATGCAGTTTGTAATCACCCAGGCAAAGCCCGAATCCACCAGCCCCAACCATTTTTATTCAGGCTCAACCACTTTAACGGCAGTGTCAACGGAAGAGGATCCATTCACCTGGCAGGAAAGACGTGACAAAGAATTGGAAGCTAAAAGTTTGGGACGAGTTGACGATGTTTTTATGAGTAAGCTTATTGATATGGAAAATGCTGTGACAATGGGAGAAGATGTATTGGCACTCACCATACTGAAAACGATGCTTCCTGAAACTGATTATGAATATTTTTACATACGTGTGTTTTCAATCCTCCTTGCGGTTAGGCTCGATGGTGACAGGGAGATGAACAGTGAAGAGTATACTGAATTTATTGCCATTGCGGAAAGAAGTTCCTGGGATATCGGACCTTCCATATACACAGCTCGTGCCATAGCATGGGTGAAATATGGGTTACACTTCGTTGAAGAATTGTCAAAACCAACATTTAATACAGATATTCAGTTGAAGATTGATCAGGTAAGTTGCCAACCGGCAACAACAATTATGTCCGTAAAGATCAGAGATAAAAACGGTACCGTATACGCTGACAGTGTAATCCCGGTTACCATTGATACGATTACCGGAATGGCGACCATAGAATACCGCTTTATTGCATCATTGCCCACCGGTATAGGATATAGTTTTGTGGTTGAAGGCAGTGATTCACTCTTTTCATCTTCACGCTATAGAGCATTAGCTGATTGGATCTGCTCAGGAATAAATGTGGTGAATCTTTGTGAATATGACCGTTCAGAAAAGGTAACCGTTCCGGCATTGGTTAAACAAAACGCCAGGGCATTTCCCAATCCTCCGGTTGACAATATCATTCATGTTAACCTGGAAGAAGGAAACTATACGCTACAGTTAATTGATGGAAAAGGGAACGAAATACAATATTCAACATTCAATACAGGAAAGATCAGTATAAACACCCTGGGAGTAGAAACCGGACTTTACAATCTCCGGATCTTGAATGGTAAGGGCGAAAACTGTTTGAATCAAAAAGTCTTGATTAGCAAGTAGCGATATTTATTGATAGGATCTTACAACCGGAAGCCAACCCACTGCAAATCCTCCCAAAAATGTGGATAGGATTTTTCCACGACTTCGGGTTGTTCAATTGTTATGGATTCGCACACCAAAGCCAGCGGAGCAAAAGCTAGGGCCATGCGGTGATCACCGTAAGTAAGAATTTGTGATTTCGGATTTGTGATTTCGGATTTATTCGGGATTTCGGATTTCAACAGCGGACTGCGGACTGCTGACCATTGACTCTTCACCACCTCCAGTTCGCTATCAGTAATCGTTATGTCAAACCCAAGTTTGGTTAACTCTGCGCGGAGTGCCTCCAGTCTGTTACTTTCTTTGATGACCAGATTTTGTAACCCGGTTAATGTAAGGGGAATGTTTAACGCAGCAGCAGTTACTGCAATCGTTGGAGCCAAATCGGGGGAGGAGTTGAGATTTAAGAATTGAGAATTGAGAATTGAGATTTCGGGTTTAAGATTTGGGAATTGGGGATTGTTTCGAATTTCGAGTTTCGAATTTCGAACTTCCTCCCGACTTTCTTTCCTGAGTCTGATTCCATTTTCTTCCTGTATTGTCAATACACCGAAAAGTTTCATGTGTTCAGCAATGACTGCATCACCTTGTAAACTATCCAATCGTAAACCCTCCAGCAGGATATTGCACTCCTTGCTCAATGCAGCCATTTCGTACCAGTAGCTTGCTGCACTCCAATCAGGCTCAATAAAGAGATTTGAGATTTGAGATTTTGGATTTGAGAATTGGGATTTCTTTCGAATTTCGAGTTTCGAGTTTCGAATTTTATTAACATGCCAACCCATTTCCGCCATCATTCTTGCTGTCATTTCGATGTAAGGGAGGGAGGTGATTGTTCCGGTAAGCTGTATAGTCAAGCCTTCTTCGCACAACGGTGCAATCATCATCAATGCACTTACATACTGGCTGCTGGCCGATGCAGAGATTTGAATGGTACCGCCCTTAAGCTTTTTTCCGCTGATGTGCAGTGGCGGAAAACCTTCTTTGTTCAGGTATTGGATATCCGCACCTAGTTGCAGGAGTGCATCCACCAGTTCACCGATTGGACGTTGCTCCATGCGCTCATCACATAATAAATTTACGGATGCATTTTCGGTAGCTGCAAAATAGGCAGTGAGAAAACGCATGCAGGTGCCGGCATTTTTGAGGTGAATGGTTCCACCGTGCTGCTGCAATGCCTGTTGCATGAGAACCGTATCATCGGCAGTGGAGAGGTGGTGAAGTTCAATAGGGGTGTTGCTAACCTGCCGTAAAATCAATGCACGGTTGCTGATGCTTTTGGAACCCGGAAGACGAATGGTTCCATGCAGCAGGGAGTCAGGATGCGAAACCCTTACTCGGTTCATAATCCATCGTAATAGTTGAGTGCAGCGGCAATCTGCGATTCACTGCACACATGGTTTATCGAACCCTTACCAATTTTACGCAGCAAGGTAAAATTGATGCTTTCTTCATTCTCATTCTTTTTATCCTGACGCATGATTGCAATCAGTTCGGGTGAGAGAATGGTACGCAGCGAATATTTAGGAAAATACTGCGACATAAATTCTCCGATTTGCCGAAGGTCCTTATTAGATAGATCAAGCATGATCTTGGAAAGGTAAGCCTCACATATTATTCCGATGGCAACAGCCTCTCCGTGTTTGAGAGGTTTTTTGTCATGTTTCAGGGAATACGATTCAACTGCATGTCCGATGGTATGCCCGAAGTTTAAAATTTTGCGGTACGATACCTCATGTGGGTCTTTTTTTACCACATCCAGCTTCAGTTTAATAGAACCATTAATCAGTCCGCTTATTTTCACCCGGTCGTCAAATCCGGTTTTCATGATCTTTTCCCAGTACGATTTGTCGAGGATCAACCCGTGTTTGATGATTTCGGCAAAACCGTTCAGCAATTCTTCTTTGGGAAGTGTATTGAGCAGATCGGGGTTGATATAAATAGCCTTGGGCTGGGTAATCACACCAATGGCATTTTTTACACCATTATAGTCAATGCCGGTTTTGCCCCCGATGGATGAGTCCACCATGGCCAGCAAGGTAGTAGGGACATTGATAAAGTCCATTCCACGTTTAAACGTAGCAGCACAAAACCCGCCAATATCGCCCACAACACCGCCTCCCAGGTTAATCAGTACAGAGTTACGGTCGGCATGTTCGCGTTGCAGTTCATCCCAAATCTGCTGGGCTGTGGAAATGTTTTTATGTTCTTCTCCCGATTGTATCCGTATTAACTTAATATCGAACAAATATTTTGTAAGCGCAGGGAGGCAAAATTTTTCGGTATGCTCATCCACCAACACAAATACTTTGGAGTATGAGCGCTCAATGAGGTTTTCAAGCAATAGCTCGAATACGTCATTACCAATATAAATACTGAAATCTTTTAAGTAGTATTCCTTCAAAATTTTATTTTTGCGCGAACAAATTTGATGTTTTTCAGTTAATTTCTATAAAATCATTCTACATGCCACAAGCAGCAACCGTACAATCCGCTACTAATCTGAGTCTTGAGAACACAGAAATCGCTTTTCGCTCTAAGTCAAACAGCGATTTGAGGCGCTCGTACTACCTGTTTAAGGCCATTGGATACAACTGGCTGGTAAAAATGGGCCCGCCATTGGTGGAGTTTGCATTCAAGATTCACCTGCCTATTACCGGAATTATTAAGGCAACGGTATTCAAGCAATTTTGTGGAGGAGAAACGATTGGAGAATGTGTTCCTACCATGCAGCACTTGCATGAATATGGTATCGGATCCATCCTGGATTATTCGGTTGAAGGAAAAGAAGCAGAAACAGAATTTGACCATACAACCCACGAGACCTTATTAACGATAGATAAAGCCCACAATAACCCGCAGATTCCTTTCTGCGTATTCAAGGTTACCGGGTTGGCACGTTTTGATTTGCTGGCAAAGGTTAATGCTAAAGAACCGCTCACCACAGCGGAACAGTCAGAATTTGATAAGGTAAAAGACCGTGTGGAGCGTATTTGCCGCAGGGCGTATGACCATAAAGTGCGTTTATTCATTGATGCTGAAGAAACCTGGATTCAGGATACCATCGATGCATTGGCACGTGAGATGATGCTGAAGTTTAACAAGGAAACCGCAATTGTATACAATACCATTCAGCTCTACCGTCACGACAGGCTTGCATATTTTAAGCAGAGCTACGAAGATGCATTAAAACATAATTACTATTTGGGAGTAAAATTGGTACGTGGAGCATACATGGAAAAAGAAGCAGCCCGCGCTCTGGCAATGGGATACCCAAACCCCATTCAACCCGATAAGGAAAGTTGCGACAAGGATTATAATGCAGCACTAACATTCGCTGTCGAAAAAATAGACCGGATAAGTATTTGTGCAGGTACCCATAACGAACAAAGCAGCCTACTACTGGCCGGATTGATGCACACCCACCATATTGCAAACAACGATACCCGCATTTACTTTTCTCAATTGTTCGGTATGAGCGATCATATCAGCTTCAATCTTTCGAGTGCCGGGTATAATGTTGCCAAGTATTTACCTTATGGTCCCGTAAAATCCGTAATGCCTTATTTATTCAGGCGAGCAGCCGAGAACACTTCTGTGAAAGGACAATCGGGAAGGGAGCTCTCACTTATCAGCAAGGAAGTAAAAAGAAGAAAAGCCAACCGCTAATTTTTAGTTAGCAGCGTTTCCGGACCCTTGCACTACCACAAATCCTCCCCAGTCTTCAAAGTCGTAATACTGTTGATCTGCGGTTAATGCTGCGTTAGGTTTTTCGTATGTTGAAATGAGTATCAATGCCGGTGTTGTAACCGTATCGATTGTCTGCACATTCAACTGTGCATTGATGAGGATGGTTTTATCCTGTTGCAGGTAAGGAATTATCCGCCCGATGTTTCTGCGGTCTCCTTTATCACACACAATATATCCCGCCTCACGCACCTGTTCACGCAATGGAATAAAAGAGGTTTGTTTGGCGCTGAACATATAAGCTGATAGACAGCTTCCACCCAGTAGTACAACACAGAAAATTATGATTTGTGGTTGTGATTGTCCAATCAATTTAAATAACAGAATGGCCATAAACGGGTATAAACATACCAGGTACTGAGCACCCATGGAGTGGAATGGAGTAATGAATAATAAGTAGGGAATGATGGTTACAAGACTTATCCAGCAAGCGATGAATGCCGGGAAGGATATGGTTTGAAGAGTGTATGATCGGATGAAAAGAAGGAGATTACGAATCCTGTTTCGCATCATCCAACCGCATAAGGCGAGCGCTGCGGAAGACAATCCGGCCAGAACCAACAGCAGTTTAGATGGGATGCTTACAAGCAATTGTTTAAGCAATAAAACAGGTACAAAAAAATTGCAGAAAGTCAATACTGTTTTTCCGGCACGGGCAATAAGTTTGATGGCTTCAAAGGATTGTGCACGTTGCTGCTGCAGTTGAAACTGGTGTGCAAAATGCGGATGCAGGAGCGAGAGCAATAACCCCGCAACAATATAGGTAGTGGCCAGGGCAACAATATGGCTGAGACCTATTTTTTTATAGTGGAATAAGGCAAACATGAAATAACCACCAGCAGTATATACAAAGCTGTAGTGTGTAAGAAACCCAAGCGTGGAGCAAACCACCAGCAGGAGAATATTGGTTTTGGTAGGTTGTTGCATCCAGGATAAAAAAGAACCGGCATATACTAAATGGATCAATCCCAACAGTGCATACTGGCGGGCATAAAAATCAACGCTGAGGGCGGCAGGACTCAAGGCCCAGAGTATACAAATGGTAGCAGCAGCAACGGGTGTGAAAGAGAGTTTTCGGGTGAGTGAAAATAATGCAACTAGCGAAAGCAGGTGCAACACAATATTGAGCAAAACACCCGCGGATAAAGAGTATCCAAACTTAAGCAGGTAAACATGCAGGAGCCAGAAATAGAGGGGAGGATGCAAATCGGACAAGGAGAGCTCATTGGCGATCCTTTGAAAACAATAAGGCTCATTGATCGAAAGCAGGTTTGTCCAGGTTGTCGTGTTTACAGCCTCCTCTAAGGTTTGTGCGGCCACGGAATTGAAATTTTCCTGATTACCCGTGGCACATAAATACGAAATGGTTTCATCGCCACTCCAGAAAACCTTACTATTGCCCACCCATATTCCGGAGAATATGATAATAAAAGTGGCCGATGCTAAAAGTAGGGAAATGCGCACAAAATTGTTCATTTCACGAAAGTGCAATAAATATTTGACTTATAGCGGCTTTGGTGATTTGGGATGTTTTTGCATAAGCAAGAAAATTCTATCTGTCAGCTGTAACTATCTAAAATGTAACCCTTAAAACTATCAACACCCATGTTGATACGTGGTGTACAAGTCCAAGTTTCCTTTCTCGTACTTTGAAGAAATAGAAAAGCGAAAAGTTGTTCCACGGAAAACATGTCGTGAAACAATTACGGGAAAATATACATTATGGGAAAAATCATATCGATTGTAAATCAAAAAGGGGGCGTAGGTAAAACCACTACGGCCATTAATCTTGCAGCCAGTTTAGCGGTATTGGAATACCGGACCCTCTTGGTGGATGCCGATCCGCAGGCCAACACAACCTCAGGTCTCGGTTTTGATCCGCAAAATGTGAAACTGGGATTATATGAGGTGATGATTAATGATACCCAGGCAAAGGAAGCCCTGTTTAAAACAGAATTTGAGTGTTTGGATGTATTGCCATCAACTATTGATTTAGTAGGTGCTGAAATTGAGTTGATTAATCTTCCTAACCGGGAGCGTATCATGAAACATGCACTCGAAAAAATTAAAGGGGAGTATGATTTTGTCATCATCGACTGTTCTCCTTCATTGGGTTTGATTACCACCAATGCTTTAACCGCATCCGACTCCGTTATCATTCCGGTACAGTGCGAATATTTCGCGTTGGAAGGATTGGGTAAATTGTTGAATACCGTAAAAATTGTACAATCAGGATTGAACCCCGATTTGCAAATTGAAGGTTTGCTGCTCACCATGTATGATATGCGTTTACGCTTAAGCAACCAGGTGGTGGAAGAAGTAAAAATGCACTTCCAGCAATTGGTGTTTGACACCATCATCCAGCGTAATACCCGTTTGAGTGAAGCTCCGAGTTTTGGAAAAGCTGTAATATCACACGATGCCGAGTGCAAAGGAACTGTGAATTACCTCAACCTCGCCAAGGAGTTGTTGCAAAAAAACGGAATGACCAAGCTGAACCAACAGTTTGAGCCACAGTCGTTGAATTAAATGAGTAAATGTTTCTAATTAAATAAAATAGCTAACAGCTAAAGGCCACCAGCCAATAGCCAACATAAACCGAAAGAGAAATGAGTAATCCGAAACGAAATGCATTGGGCCGTGGATTAAGTGCCTTATTGGAAAATGCAAGTACAGATGTAACTACCACAGAGTCGAAACCTGCGAATTCGATCAGTGAAATATTGATCAGCCAGATTGAAGCCAACCCTTTTCAACCGCGTACCGAGTTTGAAGAGGTTGCATTAAACGAATTGGCAGAATCCATCAGGGTGCATGGGGTGATTCAACCCATCACGGTTCGTAAAATGGGCTATGATACATACCAGATCATTTCCGGTGAGCGCAGAACCCGTGCTTCCATTATTGCAGGATTAACTAAAATTCCGGCATATGTGCGTGTAGCGAATGATCAGGAAATGCTGGAAATGGCATTGATTGAGAATATTCAACGTGAAGAGTTAAACCCGATTGAGATCTCGCTAAGCTACAAACGGTTGATTGACGAATGCAGTTTGAAACAGGATGAGTTGGGCGAACGGGTAGGTAAAAACAGAACCACGGTAAACAATTACCTCCGGTTGTTAAAACTACCTGAAATTGTTCAGTTGGCATTAAAGGAAAAGGCCATTTCGATGGGGCATGCCCGTGCTATTATTAATGTGGAGGATCCGCAAAAGCAGGAGTGGATGCTCGAACAAATGTTATCAAACGAACTAAGTGTGCGTGACGTAGAGAGCCTTGCCCGCGAAGCCAATGCATCACCTGCAAAAAAAGCAGAGAAGCCTGCAGCACAAAAAAAATCAGAAGTGCTGGTAGAGTTTCAGCAGAACCTTTCCGATAAGTTTAATACCCGGATTTCAATTAAATCAGATGATAAAGGCCGTGGAGCAATTAAAATTCCATTTCGCTCACAGGCAGATTTACAGCGTATTTTGGATATGCTGGATTAGTAAAATCTGAACTAGGATACCTATATTTGCCCTCATACCATTCAGTTTGGCGTGAGGGCATTTTTATTTTGTATACTTTGTATGTGGTCGGTTCAGCTTGTTGCACAACAACCGGAACTGCCTTTAAATGCGCCAAGGGATACTTCCGTTTCGCTCACAAAAGATACAGTTACAGATCAGGCAATTATTACCCCCGAGGTTAAACAAGCGGTCCCTCCGGCCGATAGTATTGGTCCCCGAAAACATTCACCCAAAACAGCAACATTACTTTCATTGTTCCTTCCGGGTGCCGGACAGGTATATAACCGCAAAAACTGGTGGTGGAAAGTTCCGGTAATTTATGGTGGTGGAGCGGCATTGGTATACGGTGCCGTTTTTTACAACAAAAACTACCAGGATTTCAGCAATGCCTATAAGTTCAGGGTATTGAATCCCGATGCTCCGGTAACCAATCCCCGGTTTGACCTTGATGTGGCAAACCTCAGATCCATTCGCAACAGTTACCGTGATGCACGCGACCAGTGTTATATCGGGCTCGGACTATTGTATGCATTGCAAATTGTTGATGCTGCCGTGGAGGCACATTTTTTTGATTTTAATGTAAGCGAAGACTTATCTTTGAACATCCAGCCACAGTTTGTAATGAATGGACCTATAAACTATAGCGGTGTTCAGTTAACCTTTAAACTTAAATAACAACTGACCTCTAACACAACCACGCATGAAAATAGCATTATTGGGATATGGAAAGATGGGTAAAGCCATCGAAAAAATTGCAACAGCCAAAGGGCATGAAATTGTGTACAAGGTTACCATGGAAAATGCCTTCGATTTTATGCCAATCAGTCTGCAAAATGTAGATGTTGCTATTGATTTCAGTATGCCATCGGCCGCGGTCGACAATATACAGAAGTGTTTTGAAGCTAAAGTTCCCATTATTGTTGGTACCACAGGCTGGTATGATCAGTTTGATATGATAAAGAACCGTTGCCTTCATGAAGGACAATCGATGGTATATTCAACCAACTTTAGTATTGGGGTCAATATTTTTTACAAACTCAATAAGATTTTGGCGAAAATGATGGCCGAGCATGATGATTATGATGTGATGATTGAGGAAATTCATCATACCGAAAAGAAAGATCACCCAAGTGGGACTGCCTTATCGTTGGTATCGCATATCCTTACCGAAAATAAAGTGAAGACTGAATGGAAAGCCAGGTTATTGTACAATGAAAATATGCCTGCACAAAGTGTAAAGCCGCATGAATTATTGATAGAGTCGAAACGAGTGGGAGATGTTACCGGAGACCATACGGTAAAATATGAATCCATGATTGACGAGATTGAAATTAGCCACCGGGCAAAATCACGTTATGGATTTGCAAAAGGCGCTGTGCTGGCAGCCGAATGGGTTCAGGGCAGAAAAGGATTGTTTACCATGGATGATATTTTGAACCTCTAGCCGTTTGCAATTGGTTATTGAGTTATTAGGCTATTCGTTAATGGAATCCACTCAACATATTAACCAATCAACAATACCACAAACCATTCATCACAAACTCGTAATAATGAACGCTGGGATGCGTTTTATCGTTTTATAAAAAGAAATACATGACAACTAAAGAAGAACCTAAAAAGGGAAGTTTAACACAACGATTCTGGAGTACAATGGAACAGAAAGAGCGCAGAAATTTCTGGCTCATGAGCAGCATTAATTTTTTCTTTTTTCTGGTAATGACCATTTTTGCCGGAGCTGCAATTCTCACCACTGTTTCCTTTTTTATCGTTATTGAAGCAGCCATTATCGGGTTTTATGTTTGGGCTCACCGTTTTCCGCGCAAAACAAAAGCACGCGAATGGATTGATGCCATTGGTTTTGCAGTTGTAGCAGCCACATTAATTCGTACCTTCTTTATTGAAGCGTACACCATTCCTACCTCTTCCATGGAAAAATCATTATTGGTTGGCGATTTTCTATTTGTGAGTAAAGTGAATTACGGAGCACGTGCACCGATGACTCCTATTTCGTTTCCGTTTGCACACAATACGATGCCGTTAATCGGAACGCAATCATACACCGAATGGTTCAGCATGCCCTTTTTCAGGTTGCCCGGTTTTCAAAAAGTGAAAAACAATGATGTGGTGGTATTCAATTATCCATACGAAAACGGAAGACCGGTAGATAAGAAGGAAAACTATATTAAACGCTGTTTGGCCATAGCCGGAGATACTATTACCATAGTGAATGAGCAGGTATTTATTAATGGAGTTGCAGCTGAAAATCCACCAAAAATGCAATACAAATATTATGTAAAAACAGATGGTACCGGCTTTGGGCAGAAGTTGTTGCGTGATCTGGATATTACCGAAGGTGGTGCATTATCTGATAAAGGAGATTTTGAGATTTTCCTTACCAAGGATTCCCGCGAAACCATGCGCAAACAATCCAATGTGCTTGCTGTAGATTCATCCGTTCAGGCTGCAGGCATGTATGCAAATTATATTTTCCCCCACCGCGAAAGTTTAGGATGGAATGTAGATAATTTCGGACCGCTTTATGTACCTAAAAAAGGAGATGTGGTTAAACTTGATACCATCAATTATTGGATGTACGAAAGAGCCATTAAAGAGTACGAAGACAATCCTACGTTTGAAATGCGGGGTAATCGTTTTTTCATTGAAGGACAAGAAATCACAGAGTATACCTTTACCTACAATTATTATTTTATGATGGGAGATAATCGTCATAATTCGGCAGACTCACGCTTCTGGGGCTTTGTGCCCGAAAATCATATCGTAGGAAAAGCATTGTTTATCTGGATGAGCTGGGATACCAACGGGAAGGGCATCAGCAAAGTTCGTTGGAACAGGTTGTTCAGGGGAATCAACTAAATACATGCTTACCACGATTGAGCGTGGTGCAAATAAGAAGATGTGCGGATTGGATGATGAAAGAATCGGAACCCTTAAAGGGTTCAATATACATAAGAAGTACAGATGTTTCATTAAGCTAACACAAATGAGCTGTATGCTGTATTTGAGCAATACACCAATACACCACGAATAACTTCCCAATAGCTAAAAGCTAACTACCAACACCCATTAAGCCAAAGACATAAAAAAATCCGAGAGCATTGCTGCTTTCGGATTTTTAATCGATCTAACCTACCGATTTTCCAATTCCTTACGTTACCTGATGGTGTGGGTTACCATCAATGTGGCAACGTGTGCGTTGTTGAGGAACTGAAGGTTTGCACTTGAGGGGTTCAGGTTGTAATTGTACTGAATGCCAAGTGCCCATTTTGAGCTCAGAGCGTACCGTAAACCACTACCTGCGGTGAGTTGAAGGCTGTATCCGTTAACCGGTAACCGGGTTTCGGAGTTCGCCTGTTGAATAGGAGTGTTGGTTTGTTGTGAAATCAGGAAGTGGTGCAATGCTCCACCTTCAAGCACAACTAAAAATCGTTTATGAGCCACCCGGTATTGCAGGGTAAGCGGGATGGTAAGATATTGGTAAGTGGTGCCTTCTCCATAAGAGGAAACCTGTGTTGCAACTACACTTGAATCAAACTGACTTTGTATAAGGGCAACAGGTTTGCCCGAGAGGGTAGTTCCATAATTTGGATTCACTATCACATAATTAGTATCAACTTTATATACATCAGTACTTGTTTCTACTGTTGTTTGTTGCCTGGTTTGGCTAAAGCCAATTCCGGTTCTTACAGCAAATTGCCGGTTTCCACATTCCACGTTTAATCCAAATGCAACATGTGATTGAACAGGATGAATATATTCAGCGTTTTGTTTCCTGAAGGTTTGTTTATCCGATTCATGGATATATGCAACATATGGTGAAACGGCAATATGTTGTATGAATCTGTTTCGGTTAGGATAAGCAATAAGTGCGGCCTGTCGGGTGGTTACATCTTTAATTTCAGTTGGGGTAGTTGTTGAAGCAGGAGCCAGCAAAACAAAATCTATAGAACGGTATTTAACGTTATGATCTGTTGACTCTGACTGTGTTGATCCCGCGACCGATTCATTTGGTTGGTTGTTGCCTGCAAGGTTTGGTTGATCAGGTATCACTGCAGATGTCGATGTAATAGGCATCTCAGGGTTTGATGCGGCAACAGGAGCTAAAAAGTCGGATGAGATAGGCGGAGTTTCTGCAGCGATTTCGGTTGAAGATACTGAAGTTTGAGGAGCATCTTTTTGATCCCCTGCTTTGTTGTTTAGCGGTTCACTTATAGTATTATTTTCAGGGAATTGTTGAGTGATTCCTTTTTCAGGAGACTGTGCTGGTGAAGTATTTTCAGTTTCTATTTGAGATGAAGAAACACTTGTTGTTGCGAGTTTTGTATGGGGGGGAAACATATTGGTATACAAAACGGATACGGTAAAAGCGGTGGCACAAATGGAAGCAATGGATACAAGTTTTAGGCCGGTGGCGGCACCTTTGGCAACAGCTGTTCCGGTTTGAGCAGCAGCATTGGTAGTCGGCATATTGGTATCGAGCAACGTATTCATATCACCCCAGTATTCCTCCTTATAGGGAATGCCACTGCCTTCTCCCAGCTTATCGTTGATGTACGTATTTAAATCTTTCTTTTTCATTACAGGACCTTTCTTAAACTCATCATTGTTTGATTCATTTCACTTAACATTTTCATGATCCGTTTCCTTGAATCATGCACAATCCATTTGGAATGTGTTTCGGATATGTTCAGCATTTCGGCAACTTCCTTGTGATTGTATCCATCAATCACATAGAGGTTAAAAGTACTGCGGTGAAGCGCAGGCAGGCAGGATATCACTTTAATCAGATCATCATAGGCCAACTGGTGTTCCGATTCATTAATACTGAATTCAAAAGCATAATCGTTTGCATCATCTTCCAAAAACAATAAGCTGTATTTGGTTTGCGCTTTAATATCATTCAGAATAGTATTCACTAAAATTCGTCCCAGGTATGTTGATAATGCATAAGATGAATCATAGTGTTGCAGGTTTTGCAAGAGTTTCAGAAACGCCATGTTGATGCTTGCAACGGCATCATCGATATTGTCGTAATACCTGATGGCAACTTTGCTCATAAATGGAAAGTATTGGCGATAGAGCTGGTTTTGACACCGTCTGTCGTTCCCAATACATCCATTTATGAGCTCAGCTTCTGTCATGCAGATATCTAGTTTTTAATCAGTTTGTAGTTTTTACTTCCTTCGGGCGACATGATATTCAGGAAATAGATCGATGGTTTGAGTGAACCAATATCGATTGTTTCCGAATGTTGCCCCGGAGGCGTGTTTATGGTTTGTGAGAATACAACCTTACCCGTGATATCGGTTAGCTGGTAGGTTATATGGGTTGCAGTTTTCAGGTTGAAATCAACATGCACATCTGCGCTTGCCGGATTAGGGTAAATCGAATATTCAGGTAACGCTCCAACTTCTGCTATTCCGGTTGCGGTAGAAAGGGTAGTGAAGTCGAGCGTCTGGAAACCAAATGCTCCCTGTTTCAATAGTTTGCCTGTTGAATCCATTCCAATGCTATCGCAGTAAGTGCTGGTACAAATAGAATCGGCAACGGTAAGACATACATAATAGATCCCGAAATTGGCATAGGTATGTGTTGGTGTCATCAGTGTTGATGATCCGCCATCTCCAAAACTCCAATAGAATGTTGAGGTAGTACGAATAATACTGGTGTTAAGCAGGAAGAAATGGAACGGTGTAGTAGTATCAACAGCCAGGACAAAACTTGCACTGCAAAGCGGAGGGGGAGGTACCAGGAACAACGAATCATATGCTGTTGCAGAACATCCTTGTGAACTATCAGAAATGGAAAGTTGAACTATTTTCGGACCACCGGATGAGAATGTTTTTACGGGATTTTTGAGTGTTGAGCTTGTTCCGTCACCAAAGTTCCACAGGTAATTGAGCCCTGTTGATGATCCGTTTGTATTGAGCGATGTATTGGTAAACGAAACAGTAAGTCCGCTCACGGTTTTGGTAAACGAAGCCGCGCAACTACTCGGAGCAGTTAACATAAAACTATCTGTGCGTGATGCAAAACATCCGGTTGCAGAGTCTCCAATATTAAGCCTGACCCATTTAACTCCTGCTGAAGCAAAGGTTTTTGCCACAGTCGCTCCGACAGCAGTTGTTCCATCGCTAAATGTCCATAAGTAAGAAAGTCCTGAAGTTGTTCCGTTGTTGTTCGTTGATGTACTTGTGCATTGAATAGAAAGTGGTCCTACTAATGGAAACAGAAAGGAAGCCTGACATCCTGTTGATGCACCTATAATAATAGTATCTGTTTTGGTTGCGAAACATCCTTGTGAACTATCGCTGATAGAAAGTAGAACAACTTTGACACCACTTGTTGCATAAGTTTTAACAGGATTTTTGAGAGTAGAAGTTGTCCCGTCTCCAAAATTCCATAGGTATTGAAGGCCGGATGCTGATCCATTCGTATTTAAAGAAGTATTGTTGAATGAAACAGTTAAGCCACTCACTGTTTTAGTAAAAGAAGCAGCACAAGCAGATGTTGCAACAAAGAATGAATCTGTTTTAGAAGAACTGCATCCAGTACTTGAATCAGAAATGGAAAGCGTTGCCACCTTGATACCTGCTGAAGAAAAGGTTTTGACGGGATTTTTTTGTGTTGAAGAAGTACCGTCACTAAAGTACCAATTGTAGGACAATCCCGCAGCAGAGCCGTTATTATTTTTAGATGCATTGGTGAAAGTAGCTGTAAGGCCTGTTATGCTTTTAGTGAAAATGGCGGCACAATTGGTTATTACAGGAAGCAGAATAGTATCATTCATTGTAGAAAAACAACCTTGGGAACTATCCGTGATGGTTAACTGAATAGTCTTATATCCGATAGTAGTAAATGTTTTAACTAAATTTTTTGCGGTTGAAGAGGATCCATCGCTGAAGTACCAGTAATACGATAATCCTGCATTTGTTCCGTTTGTATTGAGTGAATGATTGACTAATCCTACATTGAGTCCGCTTATTGTAGCAGTAAAGTGAGCAGCACAAGCTGAGCCACTTATCAATAGGGTGTCTGTCACAGTATGGGTGCAGGATGTAGAGGAGTCATAAATTGTTAACATGACAGATTTGCTTCCGGGGGTTGTAAAAGTCTTTACGGGGTTTTTTAATGAGGAAGAAGTACCATCAGAGAAATACCAGTAATAGTATACTGAAGAAGGCATACTTCCCGAGGAAGTGGAGGTATTGTTATATGCTACGGATAATCCCGAAATGGTTTTAGTAAAGCTGGCTGTACAAGTGCCGCCTGATGAAGGAGTAAGCACTATTGAATCCATTTTGCTTGAGAAGCATCCCTGTGCACTATCTGTGATTGTAAGCTGGATAGTTTTATATCCACCGGTTGCAAATGTTTTGGTCGGGTTTTTTAACATAGAAGATGTTCCATCGCTAAAGTACCAGTAATAACTTAAACCGGAAGTCGTTCCGTTCGTACTCAAAGAAGTATTGTTGAAAGTGAGAGTCAGGCCACTTATACCCACCGTTTTTGTAAAATTTGCTCCACAAGCGCCCCCGAGTCCTACCACAATAAAGGTATCTACATAAGAAGAGGAACAATGTGTAGAGGAGTCATAAATACTCAGATAAGCAGTTTTTGAGCCACTGGTTGCAAAGGTTTTAACCGGATCTTTAAGTGTGGAAGATGTTCCATCAGAGAACCACCAGTTATAATGCACTGCCGAGGGAACTGTTCCCGAGGTCGTGGATGTATTGGTAAATGTAACTGTGAGGCCGCTAATGGATCTGGTAAAGGAGGCCGAACACGCAGCTCTGGCTATTTGTGCAGAGAACATGACCAGTAACATGATACATAAAAATTTTGGGAGTAAAGTTTTCATAGTGTAGTCAATTTTGTGTACCGTTATATACACCTGTTGTTTGGCCGAGGTTAGAAAAGAAGCTTACAATATTTATATAAATATAATAATCAAGCTGTTATAAATTGAAAAAAACTGAACAAGTCTGATTAGATGTTCAGTTTTCGCCAGTTCTCATCTAGGGATAAAAAGGTGTTTACTAAAATTTTGGAAATTAATTAAGAATCAGACGGAAGCTAAACCCGGAAAGTTGCAAACAGGTCTTTTTTTAGTTGGATGTTCCCTGTAATGAGTTTGTTGAAATTGGTCAGCTCTGCTTCGGCATAATGATGTAATGGTGTCAGTTCCTTATTGGTGAATAATCCACTTGCCTCAATCAGTGCCTGCGCTACATTGTATTGAGGTAACATCTTACCATCATCAATTTTGATACAAACACCCAGTTTTTGTTCGGTGAATGCCATGGAAAAAATGCCTTCAGCCCCTGTTTTGCCAATAATTCGTGGAGCCGTAATGCGCATCATGTCGGTACAATAGCGGCCTGTTCCTGCTACCATAAACGGGTAACTGCTCAAAGCTTCCACAATGGTTTTGCAGGCTTGCTGTACATCTTCGGGCAACCGGGAATGACTCACCAGGTTTTTGTAACCCAAAGCCTGGTTGTATACGGGAACGGAAAAAATAGGAGCAGAGCACCCATCCAATGCAGTTACCATTTGCTCTTTAGGGTATTCATACATCAAACTGCATGCATCCATGATGGCTTGTTGCAAGGGATGTTCCGGGTCAATATAATTTTCGGTTGGCCAACCCATCAGCACACAGGCGGCCAGCATTCCGGCATGTTTACCGCTGCAATTGTTGTGTATATGATGCGGTTTCTGGTTGGCTTTAATCAACATATTGGCATCTCGCTTGGAGGAAGGATATTGTGGTCCGCAGTTGAGCGCGTCTTTTCCCAACCCAATTTTTTGCAGTATGGAATCAACAACTCTCAGGTGTTCGGGTTCGGCATTATGTGAACCGCACATCACCGCAATTTCTTCCAGCGTGAATCCAAACTTTTTCATTCCACCATTCACCAACAATGGAATAGCCTGCAGCAACTTCATGGCACTGCGGGGGTAACATACCTGTTGGGTATCTCCTGTACTGAAGATGATTTCGCCACGTTCGTTTACAACACATATTACCCCACGGTGAAAACTTTCGAGTACACCGGCTCTGTATATTTCTACTAAAACTGGATTCATGTTATTGTCGGATCAGGTATTTGCCGGGCAATATCTTTATTTCAAATGAGTTTGCCACCATGTATTCGCCATCAAGGTGCGCCTGAAGGAGTTGGTCCGAATGGATGGTTAACTCCCCGGCCTGTTCGTAGTCCAAAAAAGAAAGTGGCCGGTCGAGGTGTTTCCCATTTTCTATTACGGGTAAATACCTCAGTCTGGTAAATAGGGAAATTTTTTTAACGGAGATGATATCGAGCAGTCCGTCTGTGTGTGAGGCTTTGGGAGCAACCTTAAATCCGCCACCATATGTTTTACCATTGGCAGCCGAAAGCATAAACAACGAAAATGCATGTGCGCCTTTGGGTGTGGTAACGGTTACGCGTTGTTCCCTGTAAAACAACAACAGGCTGATAACGGTACTATAATATGCGGCCTTTCCGGTAAACAGCTTTTTGGCCAGTAGTTTTTTTACCACCCATCCGTCAAAACCAATACCCACTCCATTTAGAAAAAGCCGTTGGTTACAGATGCCGGCATCAACCGGCTTGGGTGTTCCGGATACAGCCGTTGCAAAGTGGTGTTCCATGGTTTTGGTGCCAAACAGCAATTCAGTAAAATCATTGCCCGTGCCACAGCGGATCATGCCAATTGGAATATCAATATGTTTAAAATGATTGATGGTATAATTGAGCGTGCCATCTCCACCCATGATGATCAAATCTGTGTACCCTTCGAGGGTTGCTGGTAACGTTGAAGTATAGGAGTGAAATGTAAACGTTTGTTGGGTGATGTAGTGTTCCAGCAAGGGCAGGAGTTTCAATGGTTTCCCTTTTCCTGATTTGCCATTGCACACAATTGCGATATGTCGGGTAGCCGGTTTCAGGAGTGGTTAGTCATTAATAATACCTTTTCCCTCACGTACCACCACCGGCTCATCTCCGGTACAATCGATAATAGTAGAGGCTTCATTTCCACCTGCACCACCATCAATTACCACATCAACCTGATGCTCGAATTTTTCCTGTATTTCTTCCGGGTCAGTCATGTACTCCACAATTTCATCGTCATGGTGAATAGTACTTACCACCAGTGGCATGCCAAGTTCTTGTATGATGGCCTGTGCAATGGCATTATCGGGAACACGGATCCCGATCGTTTTTTTATTGCCCGCAAAAAATTTGGTAACGTTATTATTTGCCTTGAGGATAAAGGTGAATGGTCCGGGTAAATTATTCTTGAGCAGCCTGAAAATAGCTTTATCAATGGTGGAGGTATAGTCGGCTATATGCGATAAGTCGGAACAGATCAGCGAGAAATTGACTTTTTCGGCTTTTTTGCCGGAGATTTTTGCCATGCGTTCAATGGCTTTTTTACTATCCAGTTTGCAGGCCATGGCATAAATGGTATCCGTTGGCACAATGATAACCCCATCGCTGTTGAGGGTATCAATCACCTTTTTGAGGTCGCGCGGATTTGGATTCTCTGGATGAAGCGTCAGAAGCATCTTCGAATATAGGAAAGTGAGAGGGAAAAAACGCAGTTTTCAGTTCATGGTGTACAGTTGATGGTTCACAGTTCATGGTTTATGGATTATCCATAATCAACTTTTTCTGTTGATTGAAGTTTTGCAACTGCAATGGAGAGTGTACCATTTGGTCTTTACTAAATACCATCCATGAACCATGAACTTTGATCTATAAACTAAAAGCCTCGCGTCAATTATTTCTGCGTAAGCTTTAATCCCTCCAATGCCGATTTATCATATGGAGACAAGAGGAGTACTTTTTTAAACCATACCTTGGCTTCGTCATTCTGGTGCATTTGGATATTGCACCAGGCAAACATGAGCATATTGGCATAATCAAACGGATACAACCTGCATACCCTGTCGAAGTGTTTGTAGGCGGCAGCGTATTCTTTGCTGTTGTAATAAATGAGTCCCATATTATAGTTTACAAAACTGTTGTTGGGATCAATTTTTAAAATTGCCTTGTATTGCAGTTTCACTTCTTCCCATTTTTCGAGCATCGAACTGGAGTACACATAACCCATTCTTGCTTCAACTGATTTAGGCAAGATGGCAATTGCTTTTTTATAATACTTTGAGGACTCGGTATAGGTACCTGCATAATAATGTAAGTATCCCATTTTAAGATTAAGTTCATAGTCGGCCGAATCATACACGCTACTCATAGTTGAGATGGCAGATTTGTAATCGCCTGCCCGTTCAAATTCAAGGCTGGTAGCGTAAGCTGTGAAGACCTTATCGCTTTGTGCATAGAGTGCCGTTAATGACAGGCAGGTAAACAAAAGGATAGCGGATATTTTTTTCATAGTGGTGAGTTATTATGTTGATATGACGTCCTTACGGTTATTTAATAAGTGATAAACCTTCTTGAGCCGATTTGTCATTCGGAGAGAGGAGCAGTACTTTTTTGAACAGTAGTTTTGCCTGTGTTAATTTGCCGGTGCGGTAGCTGGTCCATGCATACATCAGCAATCCGTCATAATCAAAAGGATAAAGGTTCACTACTTTTTCAAACAGCGCATAAGCTTGTGTATATTTTTTGCGGTTGTAGTAAATCACTCCGAGCTTATAATTGACAGTACTGTTTTTGGGTTCTATTTTAAGGATGGCAGCGTACTGTGCAACCACCTCATCCCATTTTCCCAATGCAGCAGCAGGATACACAAACCCCAAACGCGGCTCAATGGAATAAGGCATGAGTGCAATGGCTTTTTGATACAAGCCTGTTGCTTCCAGATAAGAGCCACTCATGTATTTAAGGTATGCCAAACGCAGGTTGCACTCATAACTTTTGGGATTATACACCACTCCAATGCTGTGTGCTGCTCCGGCATAATTGCCCACTTTTTCCTGGGCATAACTTTGCTCGAATGCAGTTTGCAGTGCATCTTGTGCATACAGCAGGTGAACACTGAAGAGAATAGATAAAAAGAGTACAAATTGTTTCATGAGTAGTTAAGTGTTAAAAAGTTCGTCTGATTCCAAGCACACCGGTATCAAAATTATACGGAATATCGAAAGTGCTTTCCCGTTTTGTTTCGCGCAGGTATACGGCATACACCGTCCAGTTTATAGTCGGGTGAAAACTCAGCATACCAACATATCGGCTTCCGGTAATATCATAGGAGTTGTTCACCAAAAAACCATTCTGTTCGGTGTAATACCGGGTATTGGCATTGAGGTATGCGGCCGTAAGACTGAAATATTTATTGAGCATAACGTTTGCCGTTGCTGATGTGGTGAAGGAGCCGTTCTCGGTAAGGTAATTTCCGGTTACATTCAGCGACAGGGTATTGCCGGATAACGGAAACCAGGTAATGCCGGGTTGCAACTGCAATTGGTTTTCGTCATTTAAGGTAGAATAGTAAGCACCCAGCTGATACTGAAAATTCCGGTGCAGTTTGCTTGTATTTATTCCCAACACAAAAGGAGTAGCGCTCAATTTATTCGCATCCAGTCCGGGTATGGTGCTTTGTATGGTGTAATACAATGCATGAACCGCAGGAGCAATGGTCCAGTTGCGCTTTAACGGGATCATTGCCGAAAGGTAATATTGGTATTGTTGCATCCGTCCATAGTAACAGTCCTGGGTTAGATAACTGAAAGCATTGTAAAAGGCAATAGTCTTTACCCTGAAGCCCAATCCTGCCTGAGCATACATCAATGGTTTGTATAAAGAAGAATCGCTGCTTCGTTTGAATCCGACCTCAATTCCCGCTAAATGTATAGGGGGTCGTTTTGGATAATACTGTTTAAGGCTGCTATCCTGCTGCAATTGTTTGTTAATGCGCAATGCCTGCGGATATTGTCCGATGTTGAGGTAGTTGTTATACAACAGGGATAATGTGAGCGGATCATTAGGAAAGTCACGGTAACTGCGTTGTAAATAATATTGCTCATCATAAGGTTTGTTGAGTGCAGCAGACGCAATGGCTGCACGGATATTGAGCAATGGAAAATCCGCATCGTTGTGGATAGCCTTGCTGGTGGTAGTAACTAAATTTTTCCAGTCCTGCTGCAGGTATTGCGCATACGTGAGCGAATCCAGTTCAACCTGTTGCCGGTCAAACTGCGCCCAACTATTTCCTGCGTATAGAAATGCGATTAGTCCTGTAATGTATCTAAGCATGTAATGGCGAGTAGTTGTTGGTTATCTTTTAGTACCTTCCAGTGGCTAAGCTTACCATCCGAAAAAGTTAGTTCATAGTCTTTTTGTTTCAAAGGATATTGCCCCAGCAAGGCTTGTACTTTGCTGGTAATAACAATATGGTTTGGGGCATACGTATTATCCAGTGTGCTGAAAGTAGATTGGTAATGCACTTTCATAAACCGGTAAAACGGAGCAATCATATCCTGCAACCACAAGGCCCATGGTGCATGAAATTTGGGAGCAGCAATACTATCGGTAAGGCTCATATCCTGATAGTAGCCTAACAATATTTTTTGTGCCCCCAGGTAAAAGTCAAATAACAGTGATTTTTTGGAGCCGTAAAACTCGGTGAAATAAAACAATGTTCCATTGTTTACAAAATAGGCATACGAATTTGTTTTGGCACAATGTAAATACGACTGATTCCAGGCATTTACCTGGCATTCCCACTGAACGATTTCTTTTTGTCCTGTGCTATGCACAGCTTCCATTTTTATTTTCTGACCGGGAATAAAATGAAATGCATCAGCCAATAGAGGCGTTTGGATAGGATGGTGGATATGTGCGGTTTCCTGCGGCACATCATACTCATGAAACGAGTAGGATTCGTTGGCGCGGGAAACAAAATAGCCCAATGGATAATCAAGTGTTGCCGAACCGATGTATTGGGTGGCTTGTAACTGAAAATGCAAATGCGGTTCAGGAGAACGTCCCGAACTTCCACAAGCTGCGATAATCTGGCCCGATCTTACATAATCATTTACCCGAACAGTTATGGTTTCTTTTTTGAGATGTGAGAGTTTGCTGAACAGGCCATCCGCATGTTTAATTACAATGGTATTTCCCCAGTTGTGCCGGATATCACTTTCGCCAATTACATTATCATCTATGCCATCCAAAACTTCAACCACATATCCATCGGCAGGGGCAAGTACGGGCCGGTTGTAACAATAAAAATCGGATACATCCTCACCTGGAAGTTTAAAGGTATGCGATGTTTCATCTACAACCACAAAGTCGAGTGCGTGACGCCATTCCTGCTTATGGGTAATTTTTCCATCGTAGCCCTGCGATACAAACCATTCTCCGAAAAAGGGAAGCCGGATGGTAAATAATTTGCTGTTTTGAAAACGCGAAACATTATTGGTGTAATGGTACAGGTTTTTTTCGGGTGAGAAATATTGGTATGGTACCAGGATGAGCCGCTGAAAATGTACACGTTGGTTCAGCAGCATGATCAATAAAATTACGGTAACCGAAAAAGGAAGGGAATATAAAGGCAATTGATAGATGCTTAACATCCCACTGAATCCGCTGATGAAGATGCCAATAATAGGCATGGCAATAATGGCCAGCACAAAGGACGAACGCGATGGGATCACATAAAAACCACCAAGGGCAATGGCGGTGAGAATAAAGTTGAATCCGATGTAACTGTAGTATAGCTGAGAGAATTCTCCGGAAAGGCTAAAGTAAAATAGATAACCGATTACAAATCCCAACACCGACAGTAAGAATGCAATTCGCGACCAGATAATCAGCCCAATAAGAATGATGATCCCTGAAATGATATTGTACTGAAAGAAAACAGCTGAGAGTGATTTTAAATACACGTCTAAAAATTCGGGTAATCCCGATTGTTCAATGCGATTCATCCACTCCACCATCGAGCTTCCTCCCAAACTATACCATTCATTTATCCGAAACAAACCGGCCTCACTTACTTCCACATTGTTAAACGACCGCAACCCGATGGTAATAAGCCACAGGGTTACGAGAAAAGATAAACTTAAGGAAGGCAGTTTGTATTTGTGGAGCAGGGTGCTGAACCACACAGCCATCAATACACTCAATACCGATCCGAAAGCCAGTACGATAAAATATCCGAGGGTAAAGTTATACTGAGCGCCCAGTACCAGACCAATCATCAGTGCATTATAGCTGTAAACACCATAACTGATCTGCTGGCGGTCGAGTCCTATCCAATACGAAAATAACAACGCAACACCTGTTGCCGTCATTCCGCTCAATCCTGTAATGGGATTTACGAATGACGATAACAACAGCAACCATGCAAATACTTTGCTGTCGGCAAAGAATAGTTGCGAGTAGCTATTGATAAATCCTTTTCCGTATATGTTCAAATAGTTTTTCAATAATGCGGTTAATTGGATTTAGCCGTTGCAGTTGTAGTTGCAAGTTGGTGTTGTTTCAAAAATTCAGGCATCACTTCGTTCATCTCAATGTTTTCCAGACCTTCTTTCGAACGAATTAAATGAGCTTTACCATCAATACCAAGTAAGACTACAGACGGGCGCATGGAAATAAACTGCATCCATTGTGTCATATTGTATGCACCCACTGTATGCACCACCACATGGTCATCCTTTTTTAAAGGGGGTAATGTTACCTGACTGCGCACCACATCAATATTCATGCACAGCGGACCATACATTACAGTATCCTCGGTATAGGATCCGAACTCTTGAGCCGGACTTATTTTGTGATCGTACCAGAAAGCGGTGAATAAAATATTGACACCAAAATCCATGATCGAAGCTCTGCGTCCGTCACTCAACCGTTTATTTGCAATTACACTTCCCAATAAATATCCGGCTTCGTCAATCAATGCTCTTCCTGTTTCCAGGATTAACAAAGGCAAATCTTTTTCTACAAATCCGGCATTCAATAAGGCCGTGCAAATAGCTTCTGCAAACTGATCAATTGTGGGTACGGTATCGCTTCCCGGAAGGTAGGAACCCTTCAATGTGTTTTTAGATGCAAATCCTCCTCCCATATCAATGTACTGAATGGTTTTGCCAAATTTTTTCTTAACACCCAACGCCAGATCCGAAAGTTTGAAAGCAGCTGTTGCATATGCTTGCGGTGATAACATGAAGGTTCCGATATGGCAATGCACACCGATTAACTCCAGACGGTCGCCCAAAATAATTTTATTGATGGCATCCCACGCCTGTCCGTTTTCATAGTTGAATCCGAAACGGTCCCACATCGGATAAATTCCGGTATCCATGTTTACCCGAATGGCAACGTTCGGACGTTTGTCCATCTCTTCCGCCAATTCGGTAAGGCGGTATAATTCATCCAGATGGTCGATATGAATCGGAGAGCTGTTGGTGATGGCTTTGCGCAAATCTTCATCCGTTTTATCAGGTCCATTAAAAATAATCTTGTTTCCCGGAACACCGTTGTTGATGGCTTTCTGGTATTCAAACCCCGAAACCACCTCCGCCCATGAACCTTCCTGATGAAAAATATTACATACGGCATTGATGTAATTGGTTTTGTAACTCCACGCAAACTGCACTTTGGGATATCGTGTTTTAAAAGCGCGCACAGCTTCCTTGTAAGTTTTACGGATGGTTTGTTCACTAAGCACAAATACCGGAGATCCGAATTCGGTGATTAAATCCTTTACTGCAAATCCATCAATATGGCTTACCGGAGCGTATTCCGTTTTGGTCCCGAATTTATTCATCAATCCGGTGTTGATGCGTTGTATTAAAGGACGTTCATATAATTGCTTCTTCGACATAGTAGTTGTAATTATTCTTGTTTAACAGGCTTGTTATAATTCTCCCATGGTTGAGATGGTTTCAAATTCCTTCAGATCCACAATCTGATCATATGAATACCGCACAAACATTTTTCCAGATTCATAAGTGGTAAATGGTTTTACCTCATCACCCAATGCCATTTCCACCAGTGCTTCCGGATGATTTTGTCCGGCCCCCACGGCTAAGTATACCCATGCCGGAAAACGTGGGTTAATCTCAATCAGGTAATATTCATTGCGGTCGGTACGAATCATCTCGAGTTCAAATCCTCCGCGCCATTTATTTCCTTTCACCATTTTGCGGGCAATATCCATCAGCTTCGGATCATCGAGCGCCACACCGGCCCATGCTTTTCCTTTATCGGTGATGTATGTTTTGCGCATCGGCACTGCACCTATCAGGTTCCCTTTTCCGTCACCGATTCCTGTAAGGTTTACTTCGGTTCCCTGAGTGTATTGCTGAATGATAATGGGCAAGCCCCATTTGCCACTTATTTTATTAAAATATCCCAGGGCCTGATCCGGAGAGTATGCTACCGATGCATCGTAAAACTTTCCTTTTACCACCAGCGGATAACCAAACTCATACGCCAGGGTATGAATCTCGGCCATGCTGTTTATCATTTTGCTTTTGGGTACATGAATATGGTATTTGGTACCAAACTCTGTCAAAGCCCATTTATGCCTTTCTTCAAACTGTTCAAGTGTTGGCAGGAAAGAATGGATGCCCATTTTTTTCAACGTGTCCTGAAGTTTGATAAAGTTAAAAAGTTCGGCATCGAAGTTGGGAATGATCACATCAACTTTTTCGATGTTGTGAATATATTCCAAGCGATTAAGTAAACTTTGCTGCCCTGCCGATGGCAATGGAATCTGGTAAGTTTTATCCACCAGGTCGTGCATATAAATGCCGGGCTCAAGTGCATCGTATGACAATCCGATAATGCGTACGTTGAATTTTTTGCTATCCTTTAATGCTCGGATTACCGGAATCCCGGGGCCCGGACTGTCAATATTATTCAGAGCAGTTACCGCAATGGTAAGGTTACGCTTGCTCATGATATTCGGTAAGGTTGAATTGTTCAATCATCTTCATGAAATCATACAGATCCTTTTCGATGGTTTCTTTGTCCGTTTGGTATTCGGCCATCATTCTTTTTTTGATATCATCTTCCGATTTTCCGTCTTTAAAATCCTTAAGAATGCCCAACCCGATTGGGTTTACAGAGAAAGAGTCTCCTGTTGATGGATTAAATACAAATCCGGTATCGCTGAGTGCGAGGTTTTTTAAAATTTTCATAATGAGTAGTTAGTTGAAGCGTGGTGTTAAACAAAACTAAGGCAGTGGCATATGTTCAGGAGGTCCCGGTTCTCTGTGCGGTCCATTAGGCCCACCATGGCGGGGAGGCCTCATTACCATGCGCATTACCTGATCAATGATGGCATCGAAATGTTGTTGCTGCTCCTCATTGCATATGGCACGTACTTTCCTGAAATGATCAAACGTAATACGTTCGAGGCGCTCCTCGCTTTGCATAATTTTGGCAATATGTAAATAGGTTTGGGTGGTATCCGGATTCGCACTTTTCAGCAAATCATACATGGCATCTTTTTCCTCCCTTATTTGTTCCTGCAATCCCTGCATTTGTTCAAAATGTTCCTTGCGTAATTCTTCAAATACTTTTTGTTGCTCTTCATCCAAATTAAGTTTGCTGATGATAAACTCTTTCGGACTGGGTGGTGGAGGAGGCATCAGGCCTAGTGTATGCGGGTCAATCAGCTTCCATATTCCTGCAATGGTTGCAATGTTGATTAACAACAGCAATACAACGAGGGTGGTCAGTAATTTTATTTTATCAATTTTCATGATACCTGGGATTAATAGATGTAACCGTTTGTGTTTTCGAAACCAAAATATTCCTGAGCCATCCGTTGAAGTTCCATTTCTTCATTCAGGGGTTGTGGTTTGGTTTGTTTTTTTAAGACTCTTACAGAAATCACATTAAGTGAAGCAACCAACATTACAGCCAACGCAAACCGGAGAATAACCTTTCCGGTATAATACACCGGTGCCGGTAATTGTTGTTTCATACGTTCCATAATCCGGCCGTACAAAAAAGGAGAAGCCCCGGCACGTTTCATTCCGTCAATGCTTTTCAGCGTTTCGTCAATGATATGTTCGTTTCTGTTTGCCATGGTTTACAGTGTTAGAAGAAAGGAAAGCAAACTTCTTGCGCCCCCTTGGATATTATTTTTGTAATACTCTGATAATAAACTTCTTAAATTATCATTAGCCCGAAATAACAAAGACTCAACAGAGGAAACGGAAGTGCCCATGGAAGCAGCAACTTCGGCATAAGAAAGGCCTTCAATCTTGGCGAGGGTATAGGCCAGTTGTTGTTTTTCGGGAAGTTTTTGAAGGGCAAAAAACAATACCTTGCTGTGTTCCTTGTGTTCCATAAGCACGCCCGGGTGCTCAAAATGCGGTTTGTCGTGCTGCAAATCATTGTCGTCACCAAACAGGGAGGATAAAAAGGCAAACCGTTTTTTCGCCTTCGATTTTTTTAGGTGATCGGTGCATTTGCTTACAGTTACCTTATAAATCCAGGTGCTCAGGGAAGCATCCTGCCTGAAATTTTTAACGGAACGAAATACTTCCACAAATACTTCCTGTGTAATATCCTCAGCGTCTTCCTGGTGCTGGAGTACACTCAGAGCGGTATTGTAGATACGATCGGAGAAAAGTTTGAATAACTCTTTAAAAGCCTCTTCGCGACCTTCACACAATGCAGATATGAGTTCTTTTTCTTCCAATGAGTTTCGATATACGGCTAATTGCGCAAATGACCATGCAGTTTTGTACAAGCTGCAATTAAGGCAGTTCAGCCAACGAAAATGATTAATTCTCCATTAAATTCATAAGAAGAAAAGCGGACTGAAGAAGTAGGCAAGGAATAAAGTAGGCAGTAGGCAAAAAATTAATCGGTCATACATAACTCAATAATCCATTAACTCAATAACAAGCTACCGTTTAAGGTTTTTTTCGTAAAGGGTAATCCAATCCTCCACCGTCATTTTTTGCATCAATTGTCCAATCAGCTCAAACGGAATCTGGTCGGGCTTTTTGAAGCGTATGCAGCTTTTGCCCATATCCAGTTTTGTTTTGCAGTGTTTGGGATATTCTTCCTGAAACCATTTCAGTAGTTTAGGGTCAGCGTAAATACCCATATGGTATAGTGCAATAAAATTCTTTTGAGAAGCAATTCCGGCAAACGGGAGTGGATCCGTTGGGGTGCAATGATAGCCGGCAGGATAAATGGAATGAGGCACCGAATACCCCATCATACCGTATCCAACACCTTCCGAAAATCCTTTGGGAATATTTTTGAGTATGGTATCACGTAGCTTTACCATTGGTACGATTCTGTCCTCTGGCAATTGATTCAAATAGTCGTCTACATTTTTGGCTTTGTATTGCATCGTGTTTGGATTTAAATCAAAAGCGAAAGTACAAAACAGGACAATAAAAAACGCCTTCCGTTTTCGAAAGACATATCTGAGAATTAACGAATCAGCGTAATAGTGCCATGCTGCTCAACCTCAATATCGCATAAAGATGTTCCTTTTACGGAGAAAAAGTAGGTGCCTGAAGGAACCTCTTCTGTATTGGCTGTTCCATCCCAACAATCGGCAGGATTGGTTGTAGTAAAAACAAGTACTCCCCACCGGTTAAAAACAGTAAACGTTACTTGCTTAAATCCACTTATGCTTTCCAATGATAAGCAGTCGTTTTTTCCATCATTATTGGGTGTAAAAACATTGCTCAGCGATTGAATGGTTTCTTGCTTGTTTACGATTACTTCAATACTGTCAATAGTGGTACAGCCCAAGCTGTCGCTAACAACAACTTTGTACGTGGTTGATTGAAGAGGAGTTGCAATTGGGTTTGAAATAGTTGCATTAGTCAACGTAGTTGACGGAGACCATAGGTAGAAGTTTCCCGGTGTTGCTGTCAGACTTGTATATAAAGAATCACAGGAAACGTCATTTGATTTTGAAATTTCTACTTTTAATGGAAATACCGATAACTGGATCGTAACAACACTATCACACCCTGTTGATGATAGAACAGTATCCGAATACGTTCCCGATGAATGGTAAATAAACTTTCCACTGGGAGAGGTGAATGAAGTACAGGTATTTTTATTGAGGATACCTGAGAGTGAATTGCGGTTATATAAAACAACGATAATGCTGTCACATCCTTGCGCGGCAGCAAGGGTATCATAATATTGACCTGTAAGGGAATAGATATATTTACCACTCGGACTTGTCAGGCTTTTACAATCTGTAATGCGGAGTGTATCTGTATATATTAATTGGGTGTACCTGATAGTAATAATGCTATCGCAACCGTTGCTGTTCAGCAGTGTGTCGGTGTAGGTTCCGGAAGTGTTGATGCTCAACTTGCCACTTGGGCTGATGTAGGTACGACAGTATGATGTATCTATGATACTCTTTGGACGGAGTACCGTGAGCTTAATTTTAAGAATGCTATCGCAATTGCGGTAATTGGGAATGGTATCATAAAAAGTACCGGTAGAATCGAGGAAGAATTTACCGCTTGGACTTTTGAATGTTGTACATACGCTTGTATCAATGTTTGAGCGCGAATGAGATACCCGGACACGAGCAGTAATGAGACTATCACAACCTTTGCTGTTGGGTATTGTATCTTTATAAGTACCTGTGGAATCCCAATTGTATTTGCCGCTATATGAGGTCATGCGGTAACAAACGGATGTGTCGAGCACGCTCTTGGTTTGTAGTTTGGTAACCCGGAATTGCAAGATACTATCACAACCCAACTGCGTTAAGAGTGTATCCACGTAAACACCCGAAGAATCCCAAACGTACCTGCCACTGGGGGAAATCATTTTGGTACACACTCCTGTATCCTTCGGAATAACTGTATTGAAGGTTAACAATACCCCGTCAATTGTTCCTGTAGGCGATTTTAATGTTTTGCAGGGTAACATAATGCTGTCACTAAACCAACCCGGAATAAATGTATGCCCCTTTTGATCCGTTACGGGTATGCCAAGTATTAAATTAGATCCCCGTGAAAAGAGATCAAAACTGTTACTTTGAATGGTTTGGGTGGAAACAATATTGTTTGTACTATCTATTATGGCCACAAAATGAGTGGACGGTACAATTTTAGTAATTCTGAATGCATCTAGTTGCAGATCGGTGCTGCTCGTATTACCTATTACAAGTAGTTGGTTCGTAATTTGGTTATATGTGAGAGCAGCTATGGCGTCTACATCATTTCCTATGTACATCTTGCTCCATTTAACACTGCCTGCAGTGTCCAGTTTTGCGATCAGAAAATCGTAAAAATTCGAACTGAAATAATATGGATTATAGGGCGAAACAAAATCATATGGAAGACAGGTAAATCCGAGGGCAATTTCATGCGTGCGATTGTTATAGTCTAATACAAAATTATGGGCGTCCCCCCGGCCAATTAATTTTGCCCAAACAATGCTATCATGCTCATCACTCTTAATGAGTAAAAAATTTTGTCCCGTATTCATAGGGATGGGAGTTCTGCACCTGAATGTATCAGCTGCGGAAAGGTAAAATCGATTGATAGAATAGGTGTAATGCCCATCTGTTACCGATTTATAAATACGATTGAAAACAGGATCAGTGTGTATTTGCAATTTGTGTTTAAATGGTTCAACTGCATACACCAGAATGCCGGTTGCGGAAAACTTAATGAGCACATCCTCATCTTTTACCAACATGGTTGTTTCAATACCATTACTATGTGTAATATGCAACGTATCTGACAGATTATTTACAGGTGCGGGGTGCATTATATGCACTGTTATTTCGTTTAAATGATTGACGATTGTTTGACCTGAAGTAAAATAGATCAACTTTCCCGTTAACAAAGGTTGCATTGAATCAGGGTAAGTAAGGGTGTTCACCCAGCTTAACTGACCATTTTCTGTTATTTTGCATAGGGTATAGCTAATCCAACTGATTGAACTTATTCCCGGTCGTATTTTGTTGAATAGGGAATGGGGACTTTTTACTGCATCAAACATTTCTACTGTATCTCCCAAGAGGGGGGAGAAAAAGAAATACATATCATTATTTTCATCAAAATTTATAGATTGATGCTGAGTATTGACTCCTCTGCGATAGTGAAAACGAAGATGGAACACATACCTTCCGGTTGAATCAAGCTTAATAATGGCATATGATTTTCTTCCACCCGATAGGTTGCCTGATTGAATTATAACGGGTACTCCGACACTATCGGCAGTAAAACTGCTATCGTATAAAATTACTAAGTATTGATTTCCTTTTTTATCAATAGAAGTTTGGATGATTTGTTGCGTTCCGCTACCCGGAAAAACAATACCATTGGAAAAGTGCTGGGCCTTTACCAGAAAGCCATTTAACACAATGAGTATGAGGAATAAATTGAATTTCATTAGGGGCTCCTTTAGAACAAAGATAGGAAAGAAAACCATAAATACTTTTCTCTCTATCACAAGAATATGGATTAATCCGGCACCATCAGCCAATGTATGTTTACAGGGGTAAATCGTTTAATATATGTAACACTTACATACCATTATTAATGGTATATCGGAGCCATAAAAAAGTCCCAATCAACTTAATGATTGAGACTTTTAAAAGAGTTAAATTAAATTCGATTTACAATTTACCGGCAACAGCTTGTTGTACCAAATCAGCAGCTTCTTTTAATACGATAGCAGAGTATACTTTCAATCCGCTTTCGTCAATTAATTTTTTTCCTTCTTCGGCATTGGTACCTTGTAAACGCACAATAATAGGAACAGGGATATTGCCAATTGAGTTGTATGCATCCACTACTCCTTGAGCTACTCTGTCGCAACGTACAATTCCACCAAACACATTAATTAGAATAGCCTTAACGTTTTCATCTTTCAGGATGATACGGAAACCGGCTTCAACCGTTGTAGCATTTGCACTACCTCCAACATCCAAAAAGTTAGCAGGCTCTCCACCCGAAAGTTTGATGATATCCATGGTAGCCATTGCCAATCCGGCACCGTTTACCATACAACCTACGTTACCGTCCAATTTTACAAAGTTCAGGTTGTGTGCACTTGCTTCAACTTCTGTTGGATCTTCTTCAGCTGTATCACGCATGGCTGCATAATCAGCGTGGCGGTATAATGCGTTGTCGTCAATATTTACTTTACCATCAACGGCTATAATTTTGTTATCAGATGTTTTCAACACCGGGTTGATTTCAAACATAGCTGAATCCGATTGGTCGTATGCTTTGTATAATGCGGTAACAAACTTCACCATTTGTTTAAACGCCTCACCTTCGCAACCTAATTCGAAAGCAATTTTGCGCGCCTGGAAAGCTTGCAACCCAACACGTGGATCAACTGTTTCCTTGTGAATCAACTCCGGAGTATGCTCAGCTACATGTTCAATGTCCATTCCACCTTCAGTTGAATACACAATGATGTTTTTTGATTGTGAGCGATCCAGCATTACACTCATGTAATATTCTTTGGTTTCGCTTTCGCCCGGATAGTAAACATCTTGCGCTACCAATACTTTACTTACCAACTTACCTTTAGGTCCTGTTTGGATGGTAACTAACGTTCCGCCCAACATATTGCCTGCAATTTCTTTTGCCTTATCAGCATTTTTGGCAACAGCCACACCGCGCTGGTCTTTACCTTCAATTGTTCCTTTTCCACGACCACCGGCATGTATCTGGGCCTTCACCACTACGAAATCACTTCCGAATTGTTCTTTTAACTTTAATGCAGCCGCTTGAGCTTCATCCGCAGTATTGGCAACAATACCTTCTTGTACAGCTACGCCAAATGATTTTAAAATTGATTTTGCTTGATATTCGTGTATGTTCATTTTCAGAAAATTTGCGTGCGAAAATAGGATTTATAATGGGATTTGGAAATGATTGGTGGATTATATTGATATATAATTGGTTGATTGCTGGTTGGAGGTTGGAAGATGGATCGAAAGGCAAGGCCCTGAAGGGGTCTAATATGCATTAGCAAGCAAAATTTCGATATATGCTCATGGATTGAAAACAAAGGTAGTTTTGAGGTTGGAAGTTAGAGGTTGGAGGTTGGAAAGATGGATGTTGGACGGTTATGCTTGCTGTTTTTCTTGTTGCGGTGGTTCTTTATTCACCCTTCATTATTCTGTATTATTTCGAAATTCGAGCTTAAATATTCAATATTCATTCTTAACATTGCCAAACATGGTATACTCATTCATACGGAACCGCAAACATGAAACTGCAGCTGTGCTGGTATTGCTGGTGTTGAGCTACCTTTCCTTTTTTCACCACCTGGGTTATCAGCATATGAACCTATGGGATGAGTCGAGTTACGGGCTCAATGCCCTGGAAATGGTGCAACGGGGAAACCCCATCGAAGTTTATTTACTGGGCAAGCCGGACCTGTACAATACCAAACCTCCGTTTGCCATCTGGTGCATGTCGGCAGGGGTTAAGGCCTTTGGATTTACAGAAAAAGGCGTTCGTTTTGCATCTGCTTTTTTCGGATTGCTCACCGCATTGTTACTTTGGTTTGCAGCTTACCGCTTTTCCTCCAAACCATGGGGTGCGTTATGTTTGCCATTGATACTCATTTCAAGTACCGGGTTTGTAGGTGAACATATTGCCCGCACAGGCGACACGGACGGGATACTGGCCTTCTGGATATTGGGATATGTATTGAGTTTTTATTTCTATACGCAGGAAACCGAAACGAAACGGAAACGTTTGTGGTTAATGGCATTTTTTATGGCATTCAGTTTTGCTTGTCTTACTAAAGGAATTGCAGGTTTTACAGCTTTACCGGGTATTATCTTATGGACATTTTTGCAAAAACAAGTGAGGCTGTTGCTGTCGGATAAGTGGTTTTATATTGGAATAACAATATTCCTCCTTCTGGTTCCGGGGTATTATGTGCTGCGCAATTTGCTTACACCGGGCTATATCGAAACGGTGATTCATTATGAGTTTTTGGGAAGGATCGAACGTCAGGAGTTTCTCAATCCGGAGCCGCGTAGTTTCTGGTTTTATTATGATCAGTTTTGGAACAACAAAAGGTTGGTGCTTTGGTGTTGGTTGTTGGTTCCTTCTGCTTTAATGATTGTGTTTGCAATCAAGAGTAGGTTGCGGACATTAGGGCTTTTTTTGTTGGTGGTTTTGGCAAGCATTTCGGTGATGTTGGGTGTTTCTTTCACCAAATTATTCTGGTACGATGCTCCTTTATATCCAATCATCGCAGGTGTAATAGGGGTAGGGATACTACTTTTGCGCGAGCAGGTAAAACCTTTGCCAAAGGTGGTGATTGCAGTTGTTTTCACTGTATTGTTTGTTTACCCGTATGCAATCATTGTTGAGCGTAATCATACTCCGGAGCAAACACAGCATGTAAGGGAAGCCATTCGTTCGGTAAGACAGGAACTGCAATTTAAGGATACTTTGCTGATGGTAAGTTCGGAAGTGAATTTTCCGGTTGAGTTTTATTTCAAACAGAATTCGCTATGGAGCGGAGGTGTAGGAAAGGTAATCCCAACGGATGATATCCGGTTAAAAGAAGGTGCTTATTTTATGACGTGTAAATATGCACGCGAAGCAGATATGAATAATAGATTTATTTTAGATACCTTGTATCACCAATTTGAATGCGGTTTCTTTCGCATCAAGGGTGTGAAGGAAACCAACCCACAACATGATTAGGACCAACGGAATTGTTAAAAGTTATAATGGACTGCAAGTATTAAAAGGAATCAACCTGCATATTGAAGCAGGTGAGATCGTATCAATTGTAGGTGCGAGTGGAGCCGGGAAAACAACATTGTTGCAGATTCTCGGAACACTTGACAAGGCTGATGGCGGAAATATCTCGATAGCAGGAACGGACGTTACAACGTTGAAACAAAAGAACCTGTCCTCTTTCCGCAATAAGGAAATCGGGTTTGTGTTTCAGTTCCATCAGTTATTGCCCGAATTTACCGCGCTCGAAAATGTGTGTATTCCTGCCTGGATTGCCAAAACACCTAAGACGGCTGCTGAGAAACGGGCAAAAGAGCTACTCGAGTATTTAGGATTAAGTGAACGAATAAAACATAAACCATCAGAGCTTTCAGGAGGGGAACAACAACGTGTGGCTGTTGCCCGGGCGTTGATGAATGCACCGTCCGTATTACTTGCCGATGAACCCAGCGGAAACCTGGATTCCAAAAATGCACAAGAACTGCATGACCTGTTTTTTAAACTCAGGGATGAATTTAAACAAACGTTTGTCATTGTAACACACAACGAAGAACTGGCCAACCGTGCGGATCGGAAATTGACCATTAAGGATGGAGTAATAGTATAAAAAGGGACGAATATTAAAGCTCGAATTTCGAAATAATACTTAATATTTTAATCAATGAAAGAATCAAAAGGGTAGTTGGCTAAAGATGTAATCTCTACCTTTTCACTCGCAACCCGCAATAAATAACCCGCAACTTTTGAATATTCACGAAGTACTAAAACAATACTGGGGCTTTGACGAGTTTCGACCCTTACAGCAAGACATTATTGAGTCGGTGCTAAGCGGGAAAGATACGCTTGCTTTGTTGCCCACGGGAGGAGGAAAATCCATTTGTTTTCAGGTGCCTGCTATGGCCAAAGATGGATTGTGTATTGTGGTATCTCCTCTCATCGCACTGATGAAGGACCAGGTGGAGAATCTCAAAAAAAGAGACATTAAGGCAGTGGCTATTTACTCAGGAATGAGTTACCGCGAAATCAACTACACACTCGACAACTGTATTCATGGCGATATCAAATTTTTGTATCTGTCACCCGAAAGGCTAAAAAGCGATTTGGTAAGGGAACGCATTTCACAAATGAATATCGGATTGCTGGCTATTGATGAAGCGCATTGTATTTCGCAGTGGGGTTATGACTTCAGACCGGAGTATTTGCAGATTGCTGAAATACGCGAAATGCTCAAAGGTATTCCTGTGCTTGCACTTACGGCTACAGCCACTCCCGAGGTAGTGAAAGATATTCAGGCCCAATTGCATTTTCCCGGACCGAATGTGTTTGTGAAAAGTTTTACGCGCAAAAATATTGCGTATGTGGTGAATGATTCGGAAGATAAAAACCAGCGCATGCTGCATATTTTATCAAAAGTACCGGGCAGTGGATTGGTATATGTACGCAACCGGAGAAAAACTCAGGAAATCGCTTACCTGCTGAGTAAAAACAGAATCAGTGCCGATTATTACCACGCAGGTTTGCCGCATGAAGTAAGGAGTAAAAAGCAAGAAGATTGGATTAAGAACAAAACGCGGATTATGGTTTGCACCAACGCGTTCGGAATGGGGATTGATAAGCCCGATGTGCGGGTAGTGGTGCATTATGAAATGCCGGAATCGCTCGAATCCTATTACCAGGAAGCAGGGCGGGCGGGACGTGATGAGCACAAATCGTTTGCTGTATTGTTGTTTAACCACTCTGATGAACTGGAGGCCTTAAAGCGGCTCGAGAGTAGTTTTCCTCCCGAAAAAGACATCAGGCGGGTGTATCAGGCATTGTGCAATTATTACCAGATTCCCATTGGTGTGAATGTAGACCGGAGTTTCGATTTCGATATTATCGATTTTGTAAAAAAGTTCAATATCGAAACCGGAGTCGCTTATCCCGCTCTTCGAATTCTGGAACAAACAGATCTGATTACCCTTACTGAAAGTTTTTACGAACCGTCCAAAATAAAATTTTTGATGGGGCAGGGTCTGTTGTATAAGTTTCAGGTCGAACATCCGCATCAGGATGAGTTTATTAAATTGCTGCTCAGAAGTTATGGAGGGGTGTTCGATCAGTATATTGTAATCAGCGAAAAATTGCTGGCACAACGGGAGAAACGTGACGAACCACAACTGCGCAAGCAACTTATTCAACTGCATCAGTTAGGTGTGATTGATTATCAGCCGCAAAAGGATCAGCCACAGCTTACCTTCCTTCACAATAGGGTGGATGCAGATACGATTGATTTCAGAAAGTCGTTGTTGCAAAAACGGAAAGTAACCGCTACCGAAAAACTGAAAGCCATGCTCGACTATGCCAAAAACAGTGCAGTATGCAGAAGCAAAAAGATAGTTTCGTATTTTGATGAATACAGCAGCGAAGATTGTGGGGTATGTGATGTGTGTTTGATCCGTAAAAAAATAGAGTTGACCAATGATGAATTTGCAAGGATGATGAGCAGCATTGAAGAATATACTGGTAAACAACCATTGTTGTTGGATGAACTGGTGCAAGCCCTTAACGACTATCATCCCGAAAAAGTAATTGAAAGTGTTCGCTATTTGCTGGATAACGATAAATTGCGCTACAACTCAACACAACAACTGGAGTGGAAAAAGTAGCAACCGATATCATTTTTACCGTTACCAATGATCTGTCGTATGATCAGCGGATGATGCGCATTTGTGGTACGCTTGCCGATGCCGGATACCAGGTTGAACTGGTGGGACGAACACTCAAACACTCTGCTCCCCTCGATTCTAAAAACTACAAACAAACACGCTTAAATTGCAAGTTTACCAAGGGAAAGCTGTTTTACATTGAGTTTAATGTCCGCTTGTTTTTTTATGTGTTATTCAGCAAGGCAAAAGTACTTTCATCTGTCGACCTCGATACAATCTTGCCCCATACGCTGGTTTCGAAAATAAGAAGCAAAAAATTGGTATTTGATGCACACGAATATTTTACCGAAGTCCCCGAAGTATATAATCGCAAACTGACAAAGGCTGTTTGGGGTATGGTAGGTAAAATATGCATTCCGCAGGTTGATGTTGCATACACGGTAAGCCAGTCGCTGGCCGAAATTTTTACCGGTAAATATTTCAAAAAGTTTGAAATCATCCGGAATGTTCCGCAATTAGCTGCCGTTGTAATACCACACAAGGAACAACCTCTACCTATTATTTTTTATCAGGGCGATGTGAATGAAGGACGGGGTTTGGAACAGATGATAGGTGCAATGCCGCTATTGAATGCACACTTGCATATTGCTGGCGAAGGTCCCATGCTTAATCAACTGAAACAATTGGTGCAGTCGCTCAATGTAACAGATAAGGTAAAGTTTCTAGGATATGTAAAACCCGAACAGTTACCGGCTTTGCTTGCAGAGGCAACCATTGGTTTAAATGTCCTGGAGAACCGTGGATTGAGTTACTACTACTCGCTGGCGAATAAGTTTTTTGCTTACATGCATGCAGGGTTACCCCAGGTATGTGCACCATTTCCGGAGTACAAACTGATCAATGAAACTCATGAAGTAGCGGTATTAACTGATTGCACAACTCCGGCATTATTGGATACGATAAATGACCTATTGCAGGATCGGAACAGATACAGCAAATTGCAACGCGATTGTGAAGCAGCCAGACAACAATATAACTGGCAGTCCGAATCCCAAACCTTAATCCGAATATACCAACATGTCCTCAGTTAAATTGCATATCGTATCGTTTGATAATCCCTATCCGCCTAATTATGGAGGTGTGATAGACGTATTTTACAAACTCAAGCATCTGCACGCAGCCGGTGTTAAAATATACCTGCATGCTTTTGAGTACGGGCGGAAACCGGCAAGGGAGCTGAATCCGTTTTGTGAAAAGGTGTATTACTACCAACGCAGAAACTTCGTGAATCCATTTGTGGGAAGTTTACCTTATATCGTAAACACGCGCAACAGTGAAGAGTTGCTGCAAAATTTGCTGAAGGATAATCACCCCATTTTGTTTGAAGGTTTGCATACCTGTTACTTCTTAAGTCATCCCAAACTTGCTTCACGCAAAAAGATTGTGAGGATGCACAATATCGAACATGAGTACTATGAAAAACTGGAGGAAGTAGAGCGGAATTTCTTCAAGAAATATTTTTTCTCCAAAGAATCGCAGCGCCTTAAAGAGTATGAGCAGGTATTAAACCATGCTGATCTGATATTGGCTATTTCGCCCAATGATCAGGCTTACCTAAGTTCGGCATTCAAACAAACAAGATATGTTCCGGCATTTCATCCCAACAATGAGGTTACATCGGTGGAAGGGAAGGGACGTTATATTATGTATCATGGGAAATTAAGTGTAGGGGAGAATGATGAGGCTGCGAAGTTTTTGGTTGAACATGTTTTCAGTCAACTCAATATTCCATTTTACATTGTGGGTGATAAACCATCATCGATGTTGAAAGCACTTGCAGAACCTCATACCCATATCAAAATTTTTGACCACCTGAGCACCGAACAAATTTCGGAACTCATCCAGCAGGCACATATCAATATTTTGCCTACTTTTCAAAATACAGGTATCAAATTGAAATTGATCAACGTGTTGTATCAGGGGCGGTTTGTGCTTGCCAATCAACTCATGGTGGCCAACACCGGATTGGAATCATTGTGTGCGGTAGCTAATACTGCTGATGAAATGATACATCAGATTCAGGCATTAATGCCCCAAACCTTCACCGCAAAAATGATTGCACAAAGGGTAAGTGCATTGCAGGTGCAGTTCAACAATGAACAAAATGCTCAGGCATTAAAAGCGTTGATTTAAAAGGTAGGAACAGCGGCAACTTCGCCAACAATACCATTTTCGCAGCGTAGGATTTTTCCAGGAAATTTTTGGATAATCCGGTAGTCATGTGTTGCCATCAGAATAGCTGTTCCGTTGTTGCTGATTTGAATGAGCAGGTTCATGATGTCATCACTTACTTTCGGATCCAGGTTTCCTGTTGGTTCATCCGCCAGGATAATTTCCGGATGGTTGAGCAATGCGCGGGCAATAACCACACGTTGCTGCTCGCCTCCCGAAAGTTCATGAGGCATTTTAAAGTCTTTCGTTTTCAGGTTCACCAGTTCGAGTACTTCATGAATCCGGGTTTTCTTTTCGGTTTCATTTTTCCATCCCGTTGCTTCCAACACAAACTCAAGGTTTTGATATACTGTGCGGTCGGTTAACAGCTGGAAATCCTGAAACACAATACCAAGCTTTCTTCTTAAAAATGGAATTTGTGCCGGTTTAATCGTTTTAAGGTCCATATCGGCAATCGTTCCTCCGCCTTTTGCAATAGGAAGTTCGCCATACAGCGTTTTTAATAAACTGGACTTCCCGCTCCCGGTTTGGCCAATCAGGTATACAAATTCACCCTTTTTGATATTAATATCAACATCCGAAAGTACCAGGTTGTGTCCTTGAAATACCTGAACGTCATTGAGTTCAATAACTGTTTTGTGCTCCATCTATAAGTTTATTTGTTGCATTTTGCCGAATGGCATCTCCTGAATAAATGCCATGATGTCGGCTGTTTTGTCGGTAAGCCCGCATTTATCAAGGGCTCTCTCTGGTCTGTCTGTTCTAAAATAGGCAATCAATGTGAAGTTATCATCACGTAATTGAACATAATCCGGAATCTTGGCTTTCCCTTTTATCTTAATGATGTACAATATTCAAAAAATTATATGGTGATAAATTTCAGTTCAAATAAAATAACTGTATAATTGCACTGCAAAACTATATAAATATGAGATATTTCAGACAGATTTTTTATTCAGTCGTATTTGTTACAGCAGCAATCGTATCCGGTTGCGGAGTGAAAACGAACATGTTGAATAACAACTACACCGTTACACCTAACCCTTTAGAACTTAAAGGCGACAGTATCGAGATTACAATCAGCGGAAATGTTCCTGCGAAGTCGATTAACCCTAAGGCTAATCTTCAGTTTCAGCCATACCTTAGCACTCCTAAAGGTGATGTGCCTTTGAAAGCAATTACCATTGGTGGTGAAAAGGCTACCGGTACTGATATTACCATCAATTCTAAAACCGGTGGAAAAGTAACTTACACAGAAAAGATTGCTTATAATCCGGATCTGGAGCGTACTACATTGTATCCTAACTTCTCGGTGAAAGCAGGAGATGTATACAAAGAAATTCCAACTGCAAAAGGAAATAAAGCATTAGCAGAAGGTACAATGACTACTGCATTGCTGGCAAAAAGCGGAGCAGGAAGCATGGAGTTTGATGCCGATAACTATACATCAACACCGGAGAATAAAACAGTAAATATTTATTTCCCTAAAGATGTTGCCAAGTTTAATGCCGGTTTTA
Organism: Bacteroidota bacterium; assembly: GCA_040387195.1. GTDB lineage: Bacteria > Bacteroidota > Bacteroidia > UKL13-3 > UKL13-3 > UKL13-3. The sequence goes on along the minus strand of JAZKEF010000019.1, from coordinate 14,767 downwards.
AAATCAAAGGATTGTTTGATAACAAAACACAGATTAACGAATTGAAAGGTTTGATGAAATCGGATAAAAACTGGGTAGTGAAAGGTATTTCTGTAAATGCATTTGCATCACCTGACGGAGAGTTGTCACGCAACGAAAATTTATCAAAAGGCCGTTCTGAATCATCTGTTAACTATTTCAAGAAAGAATTGAAAAAGTTAGGATTCACAGAAGTAAACGATCAATCATTGAAAGTAGGTTATACTCTTGCAGAAGACTGGGCAGGTTATGATAAAGCGGTGGCAGCTTCTATGCACGCTGATAGAGACGGTGTATTAAACATCATCCGTAACAAATCGGTAACCGATGAAGAAAGAGAAGGGTTGATCAAACGTAACTACCCTAAATTCTGGGAAGCTACCAAAAACACCTTATTGCCTGCATTGAGACGTTCGGAATTGGTTGTTACCGGTCAAAAACCATTAAAATCGGATGATGAGTTGAAAGCCAACATGACCAAGCTTGAAACATTAAACGAAGCTGAATTGCTGCATTTAGCTGCAATCACTCCTGATTTGGCTACCAAAGCTCAGATCTATACAGCAATGACCGTTAAGTTCCCGCAAGACTGGAGAGGCTTCAACGACTTAGGTGCAGTACAATTGGCAATGGGTAATACCAATGAGGGTTTAGCTAGCTTAAATACAGCTAACACACTTTCTCCTGAGAACCCGGCAGTATTAACCAACCTGGGTAATGCGTATTTAATCTTGAAAGATTATGATAAAGCAAGCGAGTTCTACAAAGCATCTACTGCTAAAGGTGGAAACCCTAGCTACGGTGTTGGTGTAATTGCAATCAAAAAAGGAAACTACTCCGAAGCAGTTTCTAACCTGAACAAAGCAAATAAAAAAGATTTTAATCTTGCTTTGGCTCAATTGTTAAACGGAAGTCCTGCCGATGCAAAAACAACCATCGATAACATGAAGCCTGAAGAAATGACATGGGAGTGCTACTATATCCGTGCAATTGCCGGAGCCCGCATGTCGAATCAGGATGTAATGAACACTAACTTAACCCGCGCCATCCAAATGAATGCCGAGTTGAGAGAAAAAGCTACAAGAGACGTTGAGTTCATGAGCTACTGGAGCAACCCTGCTTTCCAGGGAGCTATCAGATAATCAGAAGATAAAAAGATACCGAAAAGCGGCTGAATCCTTTGGGAATCAGCCGCTTTTGTTTATGGGGTTGTTAATTTCCCATTTTAGCATACTTTTGCATTTCCAAATTTTTTTATAGAGGGCATATCTTACGGAAAGTATGCAGCATTGGAAAATGGCCTCTTAAAAGATCTAAATAAAACGGTTTAAAGACACATGAAATTATCACAGTTTAAGTTCAATTTTAACGAAAGCCTTATTGCCAAGCACCCTACTGATGTGCGCCACGATTCAAAACTGATGGTACTTAACAGGGCAACCGGAAAAATTGAACATAAAAAGTTTAACGATATCCTCAATTATTTTGATGACCGCGATGTGTTTATTACCAATAACACCAAGGTTTTTCCGGCCCGTTTGTACGGTAGCAAAGAAAAAACAGGAGCTAAGATTGAAGTATTCTTGTTACGTGAGTTAAACAAGGAAATGAAATTATGGGATGTGTTGGTTGATCCTGCCCGTAAAATCCGTGTGGGTAATAAATTGTATTTCGGTGACGATACACTTGTTGCAGAGGTAGTAGATAATACAACTTCCCGCGGACGTACCATCCGTTTCCTGTTTGATGGCAGTGATGAAGAATTGTGGAAACTGATTGACAAATTGGGCGAGATGCCTATTCCTAAATACATGGGCCGTTCGGTTGAGAAAAATGACCGCGAACGTTTCCAGACTATTTTTGCAAAAAACATCGGGGCCGTTTCTCCTCCGGCTGCAGGCCTGCATTTTACCAAAGAGCTGATGATGCGTTTGGAGATTAAAGGAGCAGAGTTTACGGAGGTAACCTTACACAATGGACTGGGTGCTTTCCGTCCGGTGGAAGTTGAGGATTTAACCAAACATAAAATGGATTCTGAGTATTACGATATTCCTGCCGAAACCAGCCGTGTGGTTAACCGTGCATTGGATGAGAAAAAGAAGATTGTGGCAGTAGGTTCATCCGTAATGAGAGCCATCGAATCTTCGGTATCATCAACCAGCAGATTAAATGTAACCAGTGGCTGGACCGATAAATTTATTTTCCCTGAATACGATTTCCGCATTGCCAACTGTATGATCACCAATTTTCATACACCTGAATCAACTTTGCTGATGATGAATGCAGCATTTGCAGGATATGATTTGTTGATGCAGGCCTATGAAGAAGCGGTGAAGAAGAAATACCGTTTCCTTACATATGGTGATGCCATGTTGATTATCTAAGAAAAAAATCGAAATTCGAAGCACGAAATTCGAAAAATCTAAATGCAGTTTCGAAGTGAATTGACTTTATCAACCAATCACCTTGTCAACCCATAACTGATAATCGTTTAAAAATATATCTTTGAAGAGTCGGCTCAACAGGCCGACTCTTTTTGTATGCAGCAATACGCATTGATAGTAGCCGGAGGAAACGGAACCCGTATGGGAGCCGAGATGCCCAAACAGTTTTTGTTGCTGGCAGGGAAGCCCATTTTAATGCATACCCTGCAAGTTTTTTACCAGGTACAATGTGAACTGGTAGTGGTATTACCCGAATACCAGTTCAGCTACTGGCAACAGCTTTGTGAAACACATGCATTCACCATTCCGCATCAGGTTGTAGCAGGAGGCCATACAAGGTTTCATTCGGTACAAAACGGACTGGCGGTGATTCCCGAACAAACATTGGTGGCTATTCATGACGGGGTAAGGCCATGCGTTTCTGAAATGGTCATTCAGGCAACTTTTGATACTGCCGCAAAGAAGGGAAATGCAGTTGCTGCTGTTCGTCCCAAAGATTCCATACGCCTCATTGATGATGAAGATAACCACAGTGTGAACCGTGAGTATTACCGGTTGGTGCAAACACCTCAAACCTTTCAGAGCACACTCATTAAACGTGCCTATGCACAAAGTTCACATACCGATTTTACCGATGATGCCGGGGTGCTTGAGGCTGCAGGAACGGCCATTCATCTGGTGGATGGTGATTACCGGAATATCAAGATCACTACGCCTGAAGATTTAGTAGTAGCAGAGCAGTTTTTGAAATAGCAAGTGTCCTTGTAACAATTGGTAGGGGGAAGTTGCGCAACAAAAAACGCCTTCCGTTTCGGAAAGGCGTTTCTATTAAAGCTTGTATTAAGGTTGCGAAACAAAGGCAGCTCTTCCCCAGGTATCTTTTTCTTCATCGCTCCACAACTCCGGGTAGAAGATGCGTTTTTGGAAACGTGGAGGCAGGTATTTTTGCCAGTTGGTTCCACCGGTTGCGGCAATATCCTGAGGATTTTTTTGCAGGTAACGTGCAGCCGATTTATAATGTACCAGTGGCCAGTGAATATTCACATGCTCATCAAAACTGCGCAATTCGTTGATCAGTTCCGGATTTTGTTGGTCGGCTGCCGACATTGATTTGTATACTGCCCACAGGTTACTGTCCATGTATTGTTTGGCAAGTTTTTTAAACCTGTCGGTGTAACGTTCTTCAAACTGGGTAAGCGTCAAGGTTTTTTTGCCGCTTGCAAGTTCGGTAGCTCCTGCTTTCCAATAGATGTATTCGTATTGAGTGTCGAAATCGTCCGTTGGTTTGATGTGGTCGCGGTGGTCCCTGTCCACCAGGTTGTAAAAATCGGTTGAGCAAATTTCCACCATACGATACTGGGCCGATTGGAAACCACTTGCCGGGAGTAAACTCATGCGGAACTGCAGGAATTGTTCTTTTTCCATTCCCTGGATCATGATCTCAAAGGATAAGGTAAGGTTGCGGAAATAGGCATTCATGCGCTGCAGGCGGGCAATCAAAAATTCCGGTGTAATGGTGTCTTTGCGTTCTGCAATCTGTGTCATTTCATGCAGGGTGAGTTTAAAATAGAGTTCGGTAATCTGGTGGTAGATTATGAAAATCATCTCATCCTTAATATCCGTGCGTGGTTTCTGCAATGATAGCAGTGTATCCACCTGCACATAATCCCAGTAATTGAGATAATCGGCATGCAGCAATCCTTCCAGGTAGGACTTTAAATCCTGCCCGCTTTTTTGGTACTTCTCTTCTAACTTGCCGAGCAGGGCTAATATTTCACTATTTTGATTCATATGTAAATGGACTTTCAAAGCGGTCTAATGAAGGTAATAACTGGTCTTTCTCAGAAACAATGGCTTCATCCACTTTCCAGTCGATGTTTAAGCCGGGATCGTTCCAGTGTATTCCTCCTTCGGAGGCTTTATGGTATAAGTTGGTACACTTGTATAAAAATATAGTATTGTTTTCAAGTGTTGAAAAGCCATGCGCAAATCCCGGAGGAACCCAGAACATCGTTTTATTGTCGCCTGTAAGCTCAATATCGAAGTGTTTTCCGTAGGTAGGAGAGCCTATCCGTATATCAACGGCTACATCCAGCACAGCACCCTGAACCACTCGTACAAGTTTTCCCTGTGCATGAGGATCGGCCTGAAAATGAAGTCCGCGCACAGTACCTTTTTGAGACAGCGACTGGTTATCCTGAACGAAGTTGGCATTCACTCCGATTGCTTCAAACAATTGTGCACTGAAGGATTCAAAAAAGTAACCCCTGCTATCGGTAAAAACCTTAGGTTTAATAATCAGCGGGCCGTCTATATAAATCTTTTCTATTTCCAATGGAGTGAGTTTTGCGACAAATCTATAAAAAAACAGCTTTGTTGCCAGTAATAAAATATGCTTGTGGAAACGTTATTATGAGGTGATTTTAAAAATAAACCTATTTTTGCGCCACAGTATGGAACCAGAAACAAAAAGAAACTCAGGCCGCCTCTATTATATTATCGTCATTATCATTCTATTAGCATTGAATGGCATTTTCGTGTATAACTATTTTACTACGGATAAGAAGCTGGTTCATACTGAGGAAAAATTGTTTGCAACGGATTCGGTGAAAGTAGAATTAGAGAAGGTGTTAGGCCAAACTGTTACCGAGCTGGATTCATATAAAGGCCAGAATGCACAACTGGATGCTTTCCTGAAAGAAAAGAATGATTCATTGCAGGAATATGCCGAAAGGATTGAAGTATTGTTGCGCCAGGGACGTTTAACCCGCGACCAGCTGAATAAGGTATTGGATGAAGTGGATCAGTTAAGGTATTACAAACGGAAGTACCTCAACCAGATTGATTCACTGAGCATGCAGATTACCTACCTGAATAAGGAAAACTCTTCCCTTCGTGGCACTGTAGACCGTGAGAAGCGCAAGAATGAGGACTTGAATATGGAAAATATCAAGCTCAACAATAAAGTCGCCATCGGAGCGAAATTGAATACTGCAGGATTGTTTGTCACCGGAATTAAAATGCGAGGCAACGGTAAAGAGCGCGAAACTAGCAGGGTATCGCAACTGGAAAAACTGAAGGTTTCATTTAAACTGGAAGAAAACTATGTAGCCGATGCAGGACCTAAGGATATTTATATGAAAGTTATCGGTCCCGAAGGGACAACATTATACAATGAACTATCGGGCTCGGGAACATTTAAAATTGAAGGTCAGGAAGCATTGTATACCACTAAAAAAACCATTGACTTTACTCAGGCTGCACAGGATGTAGTAATCTACTGGGTTAAAGGAAACGATTTCGTAATGGGCAACTACAAACTGGAGTTATTTGCCGATGGATTGCGCATTGGCTCGGGAGCATTTGAGTTGAAATAGGTTATTAGTTATTGAGTTAATATGTTAATGTGTTGAATAGTTAATATGTTAATGATATTGATTGGTTAATATGTTATTGGGATAAAAACTTCCTACAACTAACATTTCACCTTCGCTAAAACAAATACCGGGCTTCCATTCTTCCAATGTTTACCACCGGTTGTCCTTCCGATTTTCGTCCGTCATAGCTCACATTGATTTGAAGGTTATTGGATAACCGTTGCTGGAACCCGATATTCCAGATCATGTTATTGCCGATGGTTAATCCCTGAAGCATATCATACCCCAAGGGACTGGAGATATCACCATCAAATGAAACTTTATACAAACTAAATTTGCTGTTGAGCACACCCTGCTTTCCGATATTGTACCTCAGCTCAGCTCCAAACTCCTGGTTGTTTCCATTTTGGTTTCCTAAATCGGCCCGGTTGTTTCCTTCAAAATAGGTATATAATAAGGTTGCCCTCAGGTTACGCGAGGCCTGAAAAATGAGCCTTGGCTTGAGTTCATCAAACAGGTAATTGTAGTTGTTGTCTGTAAAAAAATCGGAACTGTATAACCTGTTACCATAGGTGTACCCTATTGTAATACCCAGCATTGTAGTAAAGTTCCAACGAACGTTGATTCCTTTTTCCTGTTTTGCACGCGAGTCAAACCCATTGGTTAAATACGTTTTACTTTTATTGTCCTGAAAGTTGAGGTCGAACCCGAAAGTAGGATCGGAACGGTTAAAAAATAAGGTATTGCGGATGATGGAGGCAACCGATATCAGTGTGCTGTCTGTTACATCCAGCAAAAAGGGATTCACAAAATCGAAAGTACTCAGTTCCGTTGTTTTGCGGTCAATACGCAAGGCGGTTTGGTTGTTCCAACGCGACACAAATTTTTTCATTCCTCTTTGGTTGTTCCATACCGCATTGGGGTTAATATTTAAGGTTTGGTTAAACTGATTGGAGTTGGTACGAATGGTTGTGTTGGTAGGCAAAAACACCTTAATGTAGTTTGCCTGGTTCCGGTCCGAAAACGATGCCACCACAAATTCATTCAACGCTTGTGTTCCATCCTTATCAAAGTCTTTCCATACATAAATACCCTGCCCGAAAGGCACTTCCACAAACTGAAAATCCCTTCTCAATTCCTGTCCCGAACCCAGCTGATAATAAGTATTGGCGGTAAACACTCTTTTTAAAAAGGCATAATCATATTCCACCCTCGATAAAATGGTGCGTTCGGGTTTGAGCTTGGTGAAATTGGTATCTCGCACTTCAAAGTCGCGGTATGTAAAGTTGGCCGATAACCTATTAAAGTTTTTTTGAGTGTATTCCATATTCGCATTCACACTGCGGGAGAGTGAAGCGAGGTCATATTGGTTGAGCCTGGGTTGGTAATCCTCACGTTGTGCATACTGAGCGCCATAGCGCAAATTGGTACTGTCGGTGTTGCGGGTATAAAAGGTAACCTGGCCGTAGGCAAAACTCCCCCTTTCAAGTGAATCCTGCGCCTTGCGGTAATTGCTCTCTTCATATTCGTACCGTACACCACTGGTGAGGAAAAACAATTCGCGGGCATAATCGGCCTTATATCTTTTTACATCATTCCGGAGCGTTGTAAGTGTCGTGTTGTTTTTGGTATCAATCCATTCTGCATCTCCCGAAAATATATTGCGGCCAAAACGAAAGGACGTTCCGGTGAGTTGTTGCAACCCATTGAATAATCCGGCCCGGTCATAATAGCCAATCTGGTAAAAAGTACTGCCAAAGGATTGTTTATTTAACGAAGTACGCAGGGAAACAATATGCTCATTGTAACCCGTATCGGCAGTGGGTTGGTTGGTGAGTTGCCGGTTCCAGGTGCGGTCGAATTCCACATTGCGGTAACGCTCCACATACCTGAAATTTTGGTCCACAAATTCATACTGTGTTTCGGTTTTAATGTTCCATGCATTCTCTTTGAGTTGCTGCAGCGGAATCACATTCGTTATGGAAAGTTTCACTCCGTATCCTGCATCATTGCCTTTATCTTTAGTTGCAAACAGGTTTTTATCGTATTCCGAGCGTGCCACCTCCACACTCACTAATGTATTGCGAATGGCATTCACATCTACTCCCAAAGTATACATCTGCATGCTCTTTGGACTTACCAGCAATATAACAGGAGCATAACTTCCCTGTTTGATACCGCCAACAGGAGGAACCCACTGAAAAACTCGTCCATTTGCTGATGACTGTGCCTGTATATAATCGCCATTACCTTGCCCCACCAAACTGAAACGCACCTCGTAAAATATGGAATCACTTTCCGGAACGTCCGTGTATACAAACACACCGGTAAAACCCAGGGTATCGAGCTGGCGGTATAAGATTTTTTTGGTTGAAAACTCCCGCGTTGCAATGGCAGTAGGAGCTAAGGCATTATTGATGTCATCACCCACATTGGCCAGAATCGCTTTGTTGCTATCAGTGAGGTTTTGCAGGAAGGGTTGGTTTTTGCTATCCTGTTCCGAAAAATAATTGGCACGGATGCGGTAGTTTTTGGTTTCATATTCCGTGTTGAGGTGAAATACCGAACGGGCATAGTTGCGATCAGAATACTGGAACTCTACAACAATCCTGCTGTATTGTGTAATGATCCGTTTGGGCATAAATGTTACTTCACCCGTATTGTAATCGATCACATAATCATTCTGTTCCCCGCGTTTGAGTTTTTCTCCGTCAAGGTAAACCGATTCTGTTCCCGAAATGATGATAATGTACAATTCTCCGTTGGTACCCGAAAGCCGGTAGGGGCCAAGGTTTCCCTCAATCCCGTTGATGATGTTGCGGGCAAATCTTCCGCGGGATAATGCGCCCTCTCCGCCAAAATAAAGTGTCCCGTTTTTTCCCGTCTTCACCGATGAATAGAGTTGAATACCCCTCGACTTTTTGTAATAGTTCATGAAATAACTGTCGCGCGGACGCGTCATTTCAAAATCACCCACGGTAAGTTTGGTTTGGTTTTTACTCAGTTGAATATATACCTTATCGAAGTCCTGCAATTGCTGTGTGTTTCCTTCGGGTTGAATAGGATTGTTTTCATCGCTGATTGCTGCCAGCACATCAATATCATTGCTTAACTTACCGGCTAACTGCAAGTTTAAATTCGAGTTGACCACCACATCCTGGTTATTACCAAAGGATAATCCGCGCGACAAACTTCCGTTCATCTTCAATCCGTCACTTTGGTACAACTCGGGTGTTTTGCTTTCGGTGGAGTACAAATAGGGGTTTCGGATTTCCTGAAAATAAGGTTGAATGATGTTCCTGTTTTTATGGGAGACTTCTTTTCCAAGAGGAAGCATCATTACATTGTAGCTAACGGTAACGGTTTGATTTTTGGCAATACGCAACGGAATAAAAGCAGAATGTTGGTAATCTATTTTGTAATCAAGGTCTTCAATTAATTGTACATTTCCCGCAAACACCTTCACTGTTCCCTTAAAAATGGTTAGGCTATCCATGGAAAGGGTATCGGCAATGATAAGGATGTTTTTGGTTCTGGTATTTCCGCTGTATTGAGCCTGCGCTATTGTAAGGCACGTCCATACTGCAACCAACCAAACGGAAATACGAATCATTTATACAGTATGCTTGGGTAAGGTAATTACAAATGTGGTTCCTTCATCGGGAACAGATGTAAATGTGATGGTGCCGTTGCCGCTTTCAATCATGTTTTTTACAATAGGCAGCCCTAATCCCATGCCGCTTATTTTGGTGCTGTAATAGGGTTTAAATATCTGCGCGGCCTGTTCGCTGCTCATCCCGCTGCCGTTGTCTTTAACGATAACAACTATGTTTTCAGTATCCTCCGTTGCGGTAACTTCAACCGTTCCTGCTTTATCATCCGGAATGGCCTGTATGGCATTCTTGATGATATTGCCAATGCTTCTACTAAAGTAGGAGCGGTCGAAGAAGAGCTCGCTGGTTACATTGCAGGTAAGTGTAATGGCTGTTTCGGTATTCATGCTGTACAATGAAATGATTTCCTCCAACGCATTTTGCACTGATATGGGTTCATAGTTGGGTGCAGGCATTTTGGCGTAGGATGAAAACTCATTGGCAAGTTCACTCAGGGTGTCAATCTGGTTAATAAGCAGGTTGGTGGTGCGGTTGAGTTTATCTTCAATATTGGCATCCTGATTTTTATAAGCACGCTGCAAATGCTGGATGCTCAATTTCATGGGGGTGAGCGGATTTTTGATTTCGTGTGCAATCTGCCGGGCAATCTCCCGCCAGGCACCTTCCCGTTCCGTTTCGGCCAACTTGCGGGCACTTTCTTCGAGTTGCGCTATCATACTGTTGTATTGCTTTACCAGTTCCCCTATCTCATCATCGCGGTGCCAGCTGATGGGTTCATTCTTTTCTCCCAATACCGTGCGCGAAAGTTTTTGCTGAATAAGGGTAAGCGGATAGGAGATATTACGGGAAACTAAATAGGCAATTACCCCGATGATGATAAACAACACCACATACAAATTGATAAACCCTACAATGATGGATGAAATTTCGGTGAGCAAATCGGCTTGCTGACTAAAATATGGCAGCTGCAAATACCCGAGCACCTCTGATTTGTTTTTGAAAATGGGAGCGTACGCTGCCTGAAACTGAAGCAGTGCAATATGTTCGTTTTGCGAAAACTGGGATTCGCGCAATAATTGCAAATGGTAATATGCATTGGGGTGCATCATGGGTGAAATCACACCCTCATCGTAAATTTTGGCAATGCTGGAAGCCATCACTTTTCCATCCGTGCTGAAAAGTGTGATATCCGTATCGTAAAAATCGGCTATTTGATTGATGAATGCACCCAGTTCGCTGCTGTTGTTAAAGTCGTACTCCTTGATGTTTTCATTCTCAACCGTAATCACCACATTGCGCAGTTTTTTCATTAACCGCTCCGTTTGTCTGTTGTTGTATTTTTGGGTGATAAACGTAATGGTAAAATAAGACGTAAAAAGTAGGGTGATAAATACAATGAAGATGATGGAACTCTGAATGCGCGTGCGGATGTATAAAATATCCGGCTTGTCAATCATCAGCAAACGGTTGAATGCATCGCGTAAACGGATGAATACACCCGTATTGAGCACTTTCCAGGAGCGAATCAATTGGGTGTTTAGTCCCACATACACAAACAAAATAAGGATGAGGGTAACGGTACAAAATGTAAAAATGAACGAAAACAACCCAATGGTTTGCAGCAGCGAGTCGCTGGTTTTACTCACCACAATGGTAAGCGGTTGGGTATCCGTATACAATAGATGGTCAAAATTATTCTCGCTAAAAAACTTGAAGGTGTTTTGCGTTTCGCCCCAGGTGTTTTTAATGCGGTAAGGATAATCACCACTCTGGTAAATAAGGTTTTTATCCTTGTATACTGCATACGAATAGTCAAAGGTTTTGCGCTTGCTTTGGCGGAACCCGTCAATCAGCAATTCATCAAAACGGTTTTCATCCTGAATCAGTTTAGGTTGAAGTAAGATGAATATGTAACCTGCCTTGTGTTTGTTATCGGTGATCTCAAATTTTCCCAGATACCCTTTTACTTCGGCAGTATTCTGCAGATACCGGAAATGGCTGTTAATGGTTTCGAGCGATTTTGATTTATAGAGTTTATTGATCTGCTGAAAAGTATAGTCATTTTTTTGTTTGAAGAAATAGCCGAGCGAATCATAATCAAGGATGCGCACCTCGAACTTGCTCAGGTAACCAGTGAAATAAAGCTGGCGAATGCGTTTTTCAAATTGCGATTTAATAATGATGGGATTGTTGAAATAATCTTTGATGTATTCATCGTGGACGATTTTTTTCTCCACATTGCGCAGAAAATAGTCGGTGGTAATATCGTTTTGGGAAACCAGTTTGGCAGCAAACAACTTCCTGTTTTCAATTTCCTTCACATTTAACCAATGATTGATGCTCACAGATGAAATGAAGGCTATGATAAAAATAACAAAGAAGTATTGCTGGAAACGGTTGAGTTTAAGCCGGAGAGATTTAAAAATGAAAAAGGTAACCAACATAACAACAGTGATGATGGTGTGAAACAGATCTTTTTCAAGCCATACATGCACAACCACGGCATATCCTATAAAAGCGGCAACGATAGCAGCATAGGTAACATACGTATATTGTTTGGCGGTTTTTAGAAACCGGATGAAGTTTCGGGTAATAAAATAGATGCTCAGTAATATGAGGATACACACAATGAGCCCTACGTAGGTAAAAAAGTTGATAGAGAAAACATTGTTGATGTCGAATGAAATCTGGGAATCGATGGCGAGGCTTCGGATGAAGGAGATGGCAATATGCGCGCTGATAAAACACAATACCAGATAGGAAATCAGGCGCCCCCAATACTCGATGGTTGAATGAACCGATTGTTTATGACTTACCGATGTTTTGGTTTCGAGCAAAATGAAATACCACAACACAATTGCCGCATTCATAACCAAATCACCCAACGATGGAAACCATATCGAGGATGCATAAATTTGGGGATCAAATAATTTGAGGTCGTATATAAATTCGGGAATGTGGTAAAATACATTGAGCCAGCGCAGGTATACACATAAGGCCACAAACACCAAGGTGGTAGTCCATAAATATATGCGGATGTAATGCCGGGTAATGATATGCATGAAAATAACCACGCACAACAGGATAAGGGAAATGCAGGAAATTAACCATGCGGGTGTTTTTTCGGTAAATGAAAATATTTGCAGGGAAAACAAATAGTTATCGGCCAGGTCATGAATGTCTATAAAATTCTCTACCGGTTTGGTAAGAATAAATCCCTCCTTGATAAACCCAACCTCCTTATCAAATGCATTCTCAATATATTGGTTGCGGAAGGGGTAGTCGGTTTTTACATTGTATAAAAATAAGTAGGTATACGAACCCCTGCTTTGTTTGTAGGAGAAATAATAACCGTTGTCGGCCTGCACAAACCCAGCGCCTTTTTTGAGTGCCGGATAAATGGATTCCGTATTGATGGCATTACTGCTCCAAATGTGCAGGCTGTCGTTTTTATATACATGCACCAGGAGATTTTCCTTTTCGGCAATCTCCATAAAAGAACTCCAGTTGCGCTGTAAGTTGGCAGTATCCGAAAGTTGGTTTTGCAGCAGGTTAATGCAATTCACCTCCTTATCAATAATGATTTGTTGTGCCTGGGTGTATGCCTGCGCGAGTTGTTTGTCTAAATTGCTATTCTGCCGTTGCTCAATCCACGTAAGTGCTGCCAGCGATAGTAACGACAGGCACAGCAGCAGTGTGTAATGAGTATAGGTAAGGGATAGTTTTTTGAACATGCTTAGCAATAGGTGTGTTCCATGAGGTAATTGGTAACATAATCCTTCACGCCTTCTTCAATGGGGGTGAACGGTTTGGTATATCCCGCAGCAGCCAGTTTGTGCATGGTTGCTTCCGTAAAATACTGGTATTTGTCGCGGATGTCGGCCGGGACATCAACATACTCAATAACCACATGTTTGTTGAGTGCCGTAAAAATGCTTTTGGCCAGGTCGTTCCAGGTGCGGGCCGTTCCTGTTCCAAGGTTATACAACCCACTGTGTTTGCGGTCATGCATCAAAAACATACACACATCCGTAAGGTCTTTTACATAAATGAAATCACGCTTTTGTTCACCATCCTTATAATCATCCCGGTGCGAACGGAACAGGTTGATTTTTCCGGTTTCGTTAATTTGTTTGAAGGCATGCAGGATTACCGAAGCCATGCGTCCCTTATGGTATTCATTGGGACCATATACATTAAAAAATTTCAAACCGGCCCAGAAAAAAGGTTTTTTGTCCTGTTTCAGTGCCCACTTGTCGAACTCATTTTTCGAGCGACCGTAGGGGTTCAACGGTTTAAGGGTATCCAGTTTTGTTTCATCGTCATCATACCCGTTTTCACCTTCACCATAAGTGGCGGCTGATGAGGCATACACAAGTGGAAGCCCGTATTGCACACATTTATTCCATAAGGTTTTCGAAAAGTCGATGTTCAGCAGTTTAAAAATTTCCTCATCCATTTCAGTCGTATCGGTACGTGCGCCAATATGGAAGATGAATTGCACTTGGTTTTCGTGCGTATCGAGCCAGTTGAAAAAGTCAGTACGCATTACCTTGGCTGTATATTGTTTGTTTGTAAGGTTCAGGGCACGTTCTCCATCACTAAAATCATCCACCAGTACCAAATCATTATAGCCGTCAGCATTGAGGCGGGCAACCAAGCAACTTCCGATAAAGCCTTCAGCTCCTGTAATTACAATCATTGTTAAGGATATTTTGCCCAAAAATAAGCAATAATGCCAATTTTCGGCTCCCGTGATGGAAATCAGTTCGTAAGAAATGGAGCAGGATTGTATATTTGCCGCTTCAATCAGGAAAAGCAGTAGATGGAAAAGAAACCAAAACTCGTATATATTACCCGTAAAGAGCACTTTAATGCTGCACATCGTTTATACAATCCTACATGGAGCGATGAGCAAAATGAGGCCTTCTTCGGGAAATGCGCCAATAAAAATTACCATGGGCATAATTTCGATTTGTACGTAACCCTTAAGGGATACGCAAATCCGGATACAGGCATGGTAATGGATTTGAAAAAATTGAAACTGGTAATCAAGGAACAGGTGGTGGACCAACTGGACCATATGAATATCAATGAGGATGTTGATTTTATGAAAGGACAGCTGGCTTCTATCGAAAACATTGTGGTAGCCATATGGGAACGCCTTGAGCCGTTTATCGAAAACGGAAAGTTGCATTGTATCAGGTTGGTAGAAACCGAACGCAACTATGTGGAGTATTACGGTGAAGAATAATTTTTTTTAGTGAGTCAAAATCCTATATTTGGTCTAGAAACAGTATTTAGCATGAAACAA
>JAZKEF010000018.1:330-30456 GCA_040387195.1 Bacteroidota bacterium | reverse complement strand
GGATATCCCTTCGGGTAACCCCGATTACAGTTGGTACTCCTCCAATGGTTTTCCACTGTTTTACTTCAATGGCCATTACTCCGGTAAAATTTTGACCACCGGCATTACCGGGAGTAAAAGAGATATCCCCGGTTAACGGATCGCAACGGATCCCGCCCGGAAACTCTGCAGTTGCAGCTCCTGACCATGGCATCGGTCTATCGAATGCAAATGGAGGATTATATGTAGCAGAAGTATTGAAGCCGATAAGTGCAGGAGCAAAACTGTATGATAACGAATCTAAATCCGGATCAACGGCTCCATTGTTAAATATATAGTTTTCGCCTCCGCACATTACCGCGAATGGATCGTTCTCCAATGTAGGAGAACTGTTACATGGTGCTACCGATAAACAACGGTTTACAACGGCATCCATGTAAAAATTCTGATTAGCCGAACCCGTATTAATGGTACCGTTTCGTGCATTTACATTAAAAGAGAAACGTACATTACAACATGAAGCCGGAATACCTGATGTGGGGCCGATATTGGCAAATCCTTTAAACTCATAACGTTCTACAGCCGGTGTATAGGAGCCTGGATCACCTGTGTAGCAACCTAAATTATTACAGGTATTTTTGGCATTCGGACAATCCGGATTGGGATTTACATCCCGCACATTATCGAGACTTAATGTTACAGTCCCGAAATTGGTGGATGAACAACTCGGATCTGCTCCAAACAATTGAAGAGAGGTTGTACATGCTGTGCTACAGGATAAGCAACCGGTAAAGTTGGCTGACTGATTAAGTGCAATACCATCACATGCGCGGTAAAACACAAGGGTAATTTCAAATACTCCCGGAGTGCTGGTACATTTATAGGTAATATCACTTCCCACAACATGAGAAGCATTTACCCATGCAGGAATACTACAGAGCATGAAGAAACAAAAAACTCGTATCGGATTCATCAGATATTGAGTCATAAATTGAGTGTGTACAATTGGGGCCATAGCTTTGTGATTTAATGAGTCAAAGCTACAATACGGTATTACTAATAATTTCTTAAGAATGCGTCAACACTGCACTTTTAACGGTTCATTAAGAAAACACAAACCTCTTTCCTATTGCCAAAATCATGTTTATGTTTCAGCATACATCAACATGTTGCAATGCATAAATGATAACCTCGAACAGCCTATTTATGAAGTATTCAAATCGCCACATTAAAAGACTTTTAATTCCGATTCGCTGTCTAAATGTGTTACTTTGATAAAAACAATGTATCCCTTCATGAAAAAATCACTCCTCTTCTTTTGTCTGATAAGCGCTGCTGTAACATCTGTAAATGCGCAAACGTTACTCAACGAAAATGTAAATTACCAAACAGGAGCTCTCACCAATGCACTCTCCGGAGCCAATGTAAGCGGAGGCAATTGGATCTCTTTGGCAACAGCCGGTGCTCCATTAATGGTGCCTGCAACAGGATTAAGTTATACGGGATACGGATCATCGGGCATCGGCAATAGTATTTCCATGGTTAATACACCGGCCTTTGCGGAAGATGCTTACCGCCAATTCCCTGCCCAAATTACAGGAACAACCTATTGTGCATTGTTGGTAAAAGTAACCGACACCATCGGATTAGCACCTTATCCCAACACTACCACTCCTGATTATTTTACAGGATTCATTACAAACTCAACCGCCCAGTTTTCGCGTTTGTATATCCGCAAGGGTTCCGCAGGAAATACCTATCAATTGGGAATAAAAGGTAATACTGCCAACTTCATTTCATTTGCTCAGCAAGATCTGAATGCTGATAGCACAACACTCATTGTATTTGCATATTCAACTGTTACCGGAAACAACAATGACAGTGTGAGACTTTGGATCAATCCATCAACAACATCAGCATTGCCTTCAGCTGATGCCAAAAGTATAATAACAAGCGGTGGTGATGCATCTGACATTTCGCGCGTATTTCTTCGCCAGGGAACAGGAACACCAAACTGCTTGATAGATGGAATCCATGTTGGACGTTCATGGCCGGATGTTTTAAGCAGTGCCCCCGGACCGGTTGCTCCCGCAAATGCCATTCAATTTATTCCTACAGGTTTCACTACATTATCTTTCTCATGGACCAGACCCGGTGATTATAACCCCGTAACTATGCAAACAGTTGCTTTCCTCAAAAAAACAAGTCCGCTAACTATTGGGACTCCTACCGTTAATCCATCAGTGTATGTTGCCGACACTGACTTTTCTGGTAGCGGAACAGCATACCAAAATGATCCGCTTGCCAAATGTGTATTGAACAGTGATTCAAATACAGTGAACCTATCAGGACTAACAATTGCTTCCGGATATTATCTTTCTGTATTTATTGTTCGTACTGACGATTCAGTGTATGCCAATGCTGTTGCAGGATTGGGAACAACACAAGCCAATAAACCTGCACCTGTTACATCAGCATTTTTTACCACCACTTCATTTACAAGTACAATATTAAGTTGGATAAAACCTGCCGGTTATATTGATAGCAATATGACGGTGCTTGTGTTTTTGAAACAAACAACAACCGTTGTACCCAAAGGAACTATAGACGCAAACCCCTCCATATACATTCCAAATCAGGATTTTTCGCAAAACGGTACGCGGTTTGTAAATGATACAACTGCAAAGTGCATTTATAACGGAGATAGCAATACAGTTTCGATTACCGGGCTCTTAATTGGAACAACATACTATGCAAATTTTTACGTTGTGCGATCCTCAGATTCCAACTATTATTCCAATTTGGTTTTTAGTGTGGTTGCAACCACATCACAACCGGGTTCCGTAACAGCATTAAATATCAATCCCACCGGTCAAACTTCGGCTACTGCTGCATGGACAAGGCCTTCTGGTTATAATCCTGCAACAATGACCACATTGGTGTTTTTGAAGGAAAAGAATGCTATTCAAACAGTAGTGCATCCTGATAAAAATCCATCAGGATATACGGCCAACTCTGACTTTTCATCTACCAGCACTTTATACCAGCATGACTCGCTTGCCAGATGTGTGATGAATTCGGATAGTAACTTCGTAAACATTACAGGATTATTATCCGATACAACCTACCATGTTTTGGTATATGTGGTGCGATCCTCGGATTCTGTTTACTCGATTGAATCAACCGCCTATGGCAAGACTTATGGATCAGTGTTACCTCCGCTCCCGCTCAAAGCCGTTTCGCTCAAGGCCAATGGAACATCTGTTGCAATGGCAACATGGACCAAAGACTCTTCCTTTATCGATACTGCAGATGTTGTTTTAGTCTTCCTCAAAAAAGGTTCCACCGTTACTCAGGGTGCTCCTAATCTCAATCCAAATCAATACACAGCGAATATTGTTTTTGCCAATGGAACTTCCTTTCAAAATGATACTGCTGCAAAATGCATTTACAAAGGCACGGGAACAACAGTAACCGTTTCAGGTTTGCAACCGGCAACTACCTATTTTATGGTTACCTATATTGTACGGGCGGGCGATTCATTGTACTCATCAGCAAAAACCGCATCTGCTGGAACAGCTTCCGCTCCTGTTACGTCTATCAGTGTGGTGGGACAATCAGGAACATCTACCAAAATTACATGGACCAAACCTGCCGGGTATGTAAACAGCAGCTATTCTACATTGGTTTTTGTTAAATCAGACAATGCTATCAATGTTGGAACCCCAACCAGACCCCAAGCAATCTACTTTGCAGTCCCGGCTTTAGGATCAGGTACCAAATACCAACATGACCCACTTGCTTATTGTGTGTTTAAAGCAGATACCAATTTTGTAACCATTACCAATCTCGTTCAAAGCAAAAACTACGAAGTATTGATATTGGTAATAAGAGATGTGGATTCTGTATACTCGGTTGCAGCTACTGCAGCAGGAACCACCTTACCGGCTCCAGCCGCAGTAACTATAGGATCAGTGAATACCACCAACGCGATAACCGGAAATCCCGACTCATTAGGAGTGCGTGTAACTTTAAGAGGCGTTACCTACGGCACAAATCAGGTTACTTCTGGACTGAAGTTTTTATTACGTGATGCAACAGGAGGAATTACCGTTATCAGTAACGGCCCCGTTTTCTCTTATATCGTGACAGAAGGAGATAGCATTGAAGTGCAGGGAAGCATCAGCACCACACGTGGATTATTGTGTATCACCATCGATACTTTATCTAAAAAGGCAACCGGAAAAACCATTCAATCACCCGACATCGTTACCGCACTCAACGAAACAACAGAAAACAATCTGTTACAAGTGAATAAGGTAAAATTCCTGACTTCGCCCGGAACCACATGGTTTGCAACAACCTACCAATGTGTTGTAGACGGAACTTCTGATACCATTGCTGTGCGTATTACAACGGGTAGCGGTCTTCCCGGAAAAGCGGTACCCGGAACAAAAACATTTAGTGTTATTGGAGTAGGCGGACAGGTAAGTTCATCTATTAATGCCCCATTTCCTTTTAATGGTTATCAAATTTTACCTAGAACAGTGCGGGACATCATTTTACCGGATACCCTTGGTTCATTTACACTGATAGCTCCGCAAGCCAACGATACACTTATATTGTCGGATACAACAACCATGATTACTTTCAACTGGGGAAAAGCAAAATCATTTAGCAGCACAGCAGCGACATATACCTTAATGCTGGATACCTTTCCCGGGAATTTTACGACACCGGTGTTTGAAATCCCTTCCATGAATGCAGGTAATGATTCATTGCTTTCACTTACTTCGATGGCACTAAGCAATCTCTTAATTCTTAATCCATTTGTTACCTACAAAGCCATTTGGAAAGTTCGCGCAACATTGGGTTCGTATACAGGATACTCAAACAGTAACCCTATTTATATTACCCGTCAAATGTTTACCGGTATTCAAACCTCTGCTACTCCGGCATCATTTGAATTATACCCAAATCCTGCATCGCATATTGTTTTCATCAGATACAGTGAACCAGTACAAGCGGTTGTTGTTTCGAATCAACTGGGACAAGTGGTATTAAAACAATACGCTAATAACCGAGAAGTGTCCTTTGCAACGGAAGGACTCAAACGTGGAATCTATTTTGTAAGCATCGAAACCGCTACAGGGGCCATTACTCAAAAATTAATAGTCAATTAATCCTGTGGGTATATTATAAAATCGGATGCATTTTTAATGGATAACCGACCTACATGTTCATGTAGGTCGGTTATTTAATTTTTTGATAATCACAAATCCCCTACCTCCCCCGACTCTTGCCCCCACGAAACCCCATGTGTTACAATATACTTATATTCAACACCTTAATCCCAAAACACGGACCCATCCCAACCTTTTATCTTATTAAACCGTAATCTTGTAGTTACTCATCTATTTTTTTAGGTAAATCTTATTAAAATTTAATATTTGCTATTCCTCACAAATAACCCTATTTTCATAAAAATTAAGTCTTTTCAGTTCGCCATCTAATAATCGAAACAGTATATGAAATGTTATCTACAACACCAACAAAAGCACATTCTACTATGGATTATGCTACTCATCGGCTTGCAGTCGCAGGCACAACTTATTACCATCGGAACAGGTACCGTTGCTCAAGGAACCAGTGGGCAAAGTCCATATTCCACAACCTGGGAAGATGCTAAAATTCAGTACCTAGTTTTAAAATCCGAACTGAATGGCTTAGGAATTACTGCCGGTAACTTTACAACCCTTGCTTTTAATTCAACAACCATTCCTACTCCTCCGTTAACCGGATACACTATCAAAATTGGCCATACCCCATTGGGTTCTTTAACGGGTTATGCAACTCCCGTATGGACTGTTTGTTGGGTTGCACCTACTCCCTTTACCCCTGTAATCGGGTGGAATACCTTTACGTTTACAACTCCGTTTTTATATAACGATGTTGATAATATCGTGATCGAAGTTTGTCATGATAACGCATCATGGACAGGTGGAGGAACAGTGAATGCTACTACTACCACATTCCAATCTGTATACGGTACATATATGGATGGTGGTGCCGGTTGCGGTGTAGGATCGCTCACAAACATTTCTCAGGGTTCGAACAGACCAAACATGCAAATCAACTTTGTTCTTGCCGGATCAGGTCCTGCCACAGTGCCACCAATTGCAAGTTTTGCTTATTCTAAAAACCCAATGGATACTGTTTGGATTGGTAATCCACGCACCATGGTTAACACAAGTTCGGGAGCCGATAAAAGCTACTGGGATATCCTTGGCTTTAATGCGGTAACTAAAAATGGCCCATATGCTGCAGTGCCCGAAGTGCGTACTCCAAAAACAAGTCAGGGCATCAACGATGTTTTTATTGATACCATTAACAACGCTGTTAACTTCAAATATACATTCCCCGACAGAGGCTTTTATCGATTAAAAGTTACCTCAGTAAATAAATTTGGAAGCGACACATACATTGATACCATATATGTGGATACACCGTCTATGGCACCTACCGCAGATTTCTTTGCAGATAAAAGAGTTGTTGGAGTATACGATTTTGCAACAATGTTCGATTTAACAACCAATGGTCCCATAAGTTGGTTCTGGTATTTAAAGCCGGGTTACTATAACCCATTGGCTCCTTTCTTTAATAGTTTTTCACCAAGTGCCGGGGCTCAAAATCCTATCATAAACGCCAACGAAGGAGGTTTGTTTGATGTATGTTTGGTTGCAAGCAACTACCGCGGAACAGATACCATGTGTAAGCCGGGATATGTCAAAATCATTTCGGGTTATGAAGTCTGTAAAGGATCATCAACCGCAAAAGATACCATTTCAAGAGAAAATGAAGGTTCTGCAAAATTATATACCGTTGGTGGTACGTATGTACCAAACCTAATCGGAACCTGTTTAAAAGGATTTACCATTGCAAGTTGTTCGGATACGGCAACGTTATACATCGATCGTTTCAGAATGCGGGCTAATGTTACCACAGGAGTATCGGATAGTTTATTGATTCGCTTAGGAAGTGCAACAGGAACCGTACTTGCCCGCATGGGAGGAACTGTTGTACCTGCAGCTTTCCGCACCATTAAAGTACCAGGGGGTATTGCCTACCTTCAAACAATCATTGCCAATCCAAGCAGTGGAACACCTCCGGGAGATAGCGGTTATGTAGTAAGATGGGACGCACCACCTGCAAGCTATGGCACACCAAATGCATCATTCAATATGCCGGATACCATTTATGACGGATACACTGTGCAATTTATCAATACCACAACAGGAAAAAATGCATCATATGCATGGGATACCAATGGTGATAATGTATTTGGAGTTGACAATCCTACATCAGGAATTGACTCTACTTCAAAAAACCCGACAAGAATGTTCTCCGTGTTTGCCCCTTACACCGCCAATATTTGTTTAAAAGCATTCAACTGTGTGGGTTCTGATACCTTCTGTAAAACAATTCAGTTCCTGCCTGTGGCGGCAACTCCATCAGCTAATTTCACCGTAAACAGAACCAGCGGATTTACAACCGACACCTTCCGATTTACCGATTTGAGTCAAAATGGACCAAACCAATGGTTATGGACATTTGTACCAAACAATGTAGCATACTTAAGCGGTACAAGCAATACTTCACAACATCCTATTTTGTTACTGAATAGTGCAACTAACTATGACGTTACCTTAACAGCAACCAACCAGCAAGGAAGCAATACCATCACTAAATTTAGTTATACAAGCGCTATTGCATTTGGTAATCCCGGATGTTCAGGATGTCCAATCAGCGGTGGCCAACCATACTTGCCGGGTTCTCTTGATTTGGGAATTACCCGCGTAACATTGGCCGATATGGATACAACCACAGCATTAAACACTCCGATATACCATGCATTGTTTAGTGTAAAATCTGCTAATTTATACCGTGGTGTAACTTATACCCTAGCAACTGCAAGACCAACAGCAAATGATCCGATGAGTACAAGAGGCTGGATTGACTTTAACCGCAATACCAATTTTGGAGATGAGGCAATTGAAACCATCATCAGTGAAAACAATCAGTTTAAAGCCGTAACAACCGGAACCTTTACCGTACCCGGAAATGCACCAATAGGAAACACCCGTTTAAGAGTGGGTGTAACATATGGCAATACCTCTATCACAGACAAGGTTGCAACCCTGGGTTGTTTTGAAGAATACGGAATCAACATTGCAGTAGATTTGAACAAACCAACCATTGCCCTTAAAGGATCAAGTCTTGAAAAAGTAGAAGTAAACAAACCCTACATTGAAAAAGGAGTAATCGCAATTGATAACCTCGAAGGAGATATCAGCAGCCGTTACCAGGTATTTGGTTTTGTGAATACAACTAAAGTCGGATACTATGTATTGAAATACATTGCGGCAGATTTGTATGGTAACAATTCAGATACCATTACCAGAACCGTTCAGGTTGAAATTAACCAAACCGGACCAAGCTTAACATTGATCGGCAGCGATAGCATTGCCATTGAGGTATTCAACAGTTATGTTGAGTTGGGAGCAACAGCAATGAGCAATACCGGCTCAAATATCACCAGCCAGATTATTCGCTCAGGTGTGGTTGATACTTCAGCATTGGGAACTTATTTAGTGAGCTATTCAATTACTGATCAGTTTGGATTTAATACCACCAAACAACGCAAAGTAGTTGTGATGGATACAACCAAACCAACTATCGTAACCAATGCAGGAACCATCAGCATCAGCCATCAGGTAGGAACGCCATACATGGATCCGATTACCGTGATGGATAACTACTGGAAAGGCATCACTCCTGTTAGAACAGGTGTAATCAACCCGAGCATACCGGGTAGCTACAGTTTAATTTACAATGCAGTAGATGGCTCTGGTAACATCGCTCCTACATTCTATGTAACTGTTGTGGTGAAAGATCTGGTACCACCAACCATTACACTTGAAGGACCAAATCCATTGACAGTAGATGTATATACTTCATTTAATGATCCGGGTGTAACAACAAACGATAACTATTACCCGAATGTAACAACTGTGAGAACAGGATTGCCAACCATGAACCTATTAGGGGATTACCTTGTAACTTATACTGCAACAGATGGAGCTGGCAACACCGCAACAGTAACCCGTCTGGTGAAGGTAGTAGATCGTATCGCACCTGAAATTGAACTACTGGGAAGCAATCCATTTGAAGTATGCCGCTTTAAGGCATTCAATGAACCTGGTGTTAAAATCAGAGATAACTATTATGCAGACTCAGTATTGCAGGGCGAATTAAACATTGACCTGTCAAAAGTAGATGTATCAAGACCTGGTTATTACTTTGCTGTATATAGTGTTACTGACCCTTCAGGTAACAAAGCCGTTTCTGTTCAACGTTTGATTAACGTTATTGAGAATGGCATTTGTGCTACCGGTATTAAAGAGTTGAGTACTAACAACAATCTATCTATCTATCCGAATCCTAACAAAGGAATGTTTACCATCGCTAATAAAACGACTACCTCAATTACTTCTGTTCAGGTAATGGATGTGGTAGGTAAAACTGTTTACAGCAAAACAACCGACTCGAATGAAGTGAATGTTGATCTTACTTCAATGAACAAAGGATTGTACATGGTACTCATCAAGGATGCAAACGGAAATGAATTCTCAAGTAAAGTAGTGGTAGAATAACTATCCATACCTCAAATAAAAAAACCGGTACATTCAATGAATGTGCCGGTTTTTTTATGCTGCTCTATCTTAAAAATTGTCGATTTATGAGTCGAGCCAATGTTTGAACTCCCCCGCACGTTCGCGGCTTACTATTACCTCCTCTGCAAAACTTGGTTTTAACTCGAGTTTAAGTTTACCATTAAAATAAGTATGAACAGATTGTATGCTTTTTACATTCGCAACAAACTGTCTGTTCAACTGAAAAAATATTAACGGATCTAGTGCCTTCATAAGCTCTTCCAGGGTATAATCGATAATATGTTTATTCCCTTGATCTGTATATGCATACACCAGTTTATCGGCTGCCTGAAAATACGCTATCTGCTCAACGGGCACTGAAATCAGTCTGGTGCCTGTTTTGATGAGAAACCTGCTTTTGTAGGATGTTGATTCTGCTTTGAATCCAGCGAGTAATGTTTGCAGCTCAGTTTTATAATCCGGAACCACTTGTGCCGACCTCAATACCTTTAATTTAGAAATGGCCCGCTTCAAATCTTCCACATCAATGGGTTTGAGCAAATAATCAATGCTGTTTACTTTAAATGCTTTAAGTGCAAACTCATCATAAGCGGTCGTAAAAATCACAGGACACTTTACGGTTACCCTGTTAAAAACTTCAAAACTTTGCCCGTCCGCTAATTCAATATCCATCAGCGCAAAATCAATCTGCCCATACTTTTCAAATACCACCACTGCTGATTCTATACTATCAGCCGTGGCGAGTATATTAATCGTGTAATCCACTTCTTTCACCAGCTTCCTGATTCGCGCCAATGCAGGCGCCTCATCTTCTATAATCACTATATTCATACAATGTGGGTTCTTAATTGGTGTTATGCAAAAGTGGTAACGATACATAAAATACAATCCCATCATCCACAATCTCAACCTCCTCTTTAGTCAAAAAACTATACCTGTGAATGATATTGTTCAACCCTATTCCATGGCTTTCATTCATCACCGTTTTACGTTGCAGGTTATTCTTAACGAAAACTTTTCCTCGGTGAATGCCTATACTAATGGCTAATGGATGTTGTTGTGAAATTACATTATGTTTAATCGCATTCTCAATAAGCATTTGAAGAGATAGCGTAACAATCTTTCGCTCCAAAAATGCCTGATCAATATGAATATGAAACTGTAAATTAGCACCAAACCTGATTTGATTCAGGTAAATATACGACCGTACAAAATTCACTTCTTCTCTCAGGGTAACTGTTTCTTTATCCTTTTGCGTGAGTAAATACCGGTATACGCTTGATAACTTCTGAACAAAATCCGTTGCTGTTTTAGGGTTTTCTTCAATAAGACTCGTGAGGGTGTTTAATGAATTGAATAAAAAGTGAGGGTTGATTTGATTTTTTAATGTCTCAAATTCGGCCGAAAGACTTTCTCTTTTAAGTTCTTCCTTTTCCTTGATGGTGCTTTTCCAGAAACGGAAAAATGCTATGGCCACAAATACACTGTTCACAAAAAGGGTGATGGCTACACTAATAATTAAATAGGTAATGGATTCCTTCGATTGCAAATTACACGGATGGCCGTGGAACAACGGAAACAATGTAAGATTGAAAAAATAATTGACAAAAACGGGCCAAACCAAAGCAATACTTCCACTCAGAATGAGCTTTAGGTGCAGTTGTTTGTCCCAGTTCAAATCCCTGTCGATAAGATCAATCAACAGAATATTCCCGTTCCAAATAATTGCAATCATCACAAATGAAGACGCTATTCCCCGCCAAATATCCTCATGCGATTCCGCACCCTTTCCAACTGTACCAAAAAACAAAGCCAGTAATGCAATCAGTATATGCCTGATGACAATATCCTTCTTATTAAAAATGCCCGGACTTGCTTTTGAGTTAAACGCCATATGAAAAGGGAAGATAATGCTAATTTTGAATACGTGCATGACACCTCTGTTCGGTATCATGCACGCTTGTTAAAATGTATACCGGAATGTAGGAACCGGAAAAAACCCTTGCTGATATTCGTAGGATATGTTGTTTTTGAATTTATTATATCCCTGACTGAATATATTCTGATGGTTGGTAATATTTTGAAAATCGATGGCAAACTCCATAGAGCTTGATTTAAAATCCTTACGGTAACCAACCTTCATGTCCATTCTGAAATACGCAGATTGTTTCTCACTGAAAGCATTCGTTCTGTCGTACACAGCATTTCCTCTTAGTTGGGATGCTGCAAAATCAACCGGTGTAAAGTATTTACCCCCAATGGTTGTAAATTTTAAGTTGGTGTACAATACCGTTCCCTTTTTTCCAACTTTGAATTCTTTTCCTGCCAGCACATTCGCAGCGTATCTGGTATTAAATGCTGTATTGCGTTCCACTCCATCACTTCCTTTATACTTGCTGTCGAACAATGAACCCGTAATCAGGAAATAAAATCCTTTGTTGAAATACCGTTCAAGCGTGAGCTCTACTCCATAGTTCTCTCCGGTTCCTTTATTTACCAAATTGCTCTCATCGCTAGGTTCAAAAGCTGCTCCAACGTTTACACTCGAATACGATGACGGATAATTGTTAACAGGAATCTGGTCCAGGTATTGGTAGTAAACTTCAACTTTCATTTTTAATGTTTGGGTAAACATGTTTTCATATCCCAATACAAAATGATTCGAGCGGGTAAAATCAAGTGTCTTATTGGTTTGCTCGCCCTGGGCGTTCTGCACAAAAATATTATACACCGGTAACATTTGATGATGCAAACCATAACCGGCATTGATGCTTGACTGATCATTTAAAGCATACCGTAATCCCACCCTTGGTTCGAATACCACTTGTTCGTTTACACTTAAATATTGAGAGTGAACACCCACATTGGTTGTAAAACGCGCATTAAAACGATGCTTCCATTGAACATAAGCTTGTGTAAGATTTACATTCCCTTGTTGGTTCACACGTACACTATCAATGGTTCCAAAATTGTATACATCTTTATTAAAATAATCAAACTCGGTAAAATCATTGGTAACACCGGCATTCAGGGAATTTTTTGCATTAAACTTATGCGTAACATTTAACACAGCCGAGTATTTATTATCTTGAAAATGACCTTCTGCCTTGCGGTATATCTCATCCGAAGGCAACGCCAGGCTATCAATATAATAATCACTGTAACTGTGACTTGCAGCAAGTGTAAATTTAGCCCATGTTTTTACGGTTAAACTCTTCTCATAACTTGCACCGGTAACCCCTGTTCTGTAACGTGGTATGGTATTCTGATCCACTTGCCCGTAAAAATTTAAACCATTGGTGTCAACATCCTTTCCCAATAAATCAATCGAGCTGAAGCCCCCCATTCCCCAGAGACTTATTTTTCCTTTACCTTTAGTTGGAATGCTTACTTTAAAATTCATGTCCTGATACAAGGGTGTTGCCCCTCCAGTACCCACATCCACACCAACATTTCTCAGCAAACCAAGTGTTGAATAGCGATAGTTAAAAATATAAGACGCCTTTGATGTTCTAGAAAACGGTCCCTCTGCACCCACTTCAAAACCATTAAATCCGATTTGCCCCAAAAACTCACGCTTTTCATTATTCCCTTCCCTTAACACCAGATCAAAAACACCTCCATTGGCATTCCCGTATTGTGCAGGGAAAGCACTGGTGAAAAAATCACTCTTGCCTATATTATTACTGTTAAGCATGCTCACCGGTCCACCCGTATTAAAGCTGGCGCCAAAATGATTGGGATTGGGAATATTAACACCTTCCATCTGCCACAACATAGCATTGGGGGAATTCCCTCTTACCACAATATCATTACGGCTGTCATTACCCGAAACTACTCCTGCAAAATTGGCCGCCATCCTGCTCGGATCACCTAGCGCACCTGCATATTTTTTGGTATCATCCGGATTAAAGGAACGGGAACTTACGGTGGCCATTTCATTATTGGTAACCGTAGGATCTTTTTTACGGTCGTAAGAAATGGTTACTTCATTCATTTGGTTAACGGCTTCCACAAGGGTGAGGTTCAAGATAACCTCCTTGCCGGCTGTAACCATCACATCCGGATAGTTCAGCGCCTCGTAACCGATATAGGTGACTTTTACATTTTTGCGTCCCAATGGAACTTTTTCGATTTTAAAATTCCCTTCCGCATCAGTAGCTGTTCCACCGATGAATGTTCCATTTGAAACACTTACCGTAGCTCCAATCAAAGGTTGCTTGCTTTCGCGGTCAATTACAGTTCCCCTAATAATTTGAGTGCCTTGCTGGGCAAAAACCGATTCTTGGAATAAAAGAAAACATGCAACATAAAACACCGTTTTGAAAGTGTAATCCAAAACCTTTCCTGCTGCACTTAATAATGTAGTGGTGATTGATAATATTCTGTTCATAGCATGGTATATTTCATAGGACAAAGATGCTATGAATATCCCCTATGGAAATAACTTGTTCGGATGAACAGGTAAACAGATAAGATGAACCGTAAAAATTAAGGGTTGAAATGTAGTGTTGGAAACCGGTTAGTTTACGGCAACCACATTGGTAATTTGAGGGATTGCACTCTTAAGACCATTTTCAATTCCTGCTTTCATCGTCATGCCGCTCATTTCGCAGCTGCTGCAATTTCCTTTCAGGCGCAAGCGTACTTCCATTTCCTTTGTCACTTCTACCAACTCCACATCACCACCGTCAGCCTGCAAAAAGGGGCGCATGCTGTTAAGGGCTATTTCGATTTTTTGTTCCAGTTCTGTCATGTTCATTTCAGTTCGAAGATACTACTTCTGTTGTAATTAAGCCGATTCCACTTTAGCGGAATTTACAATGGCCAATTGTTGGGCTACGTGTCCTGCTATTGTTAAAAACACCTGTCTGGCCGGATTCTTATCATCCAGCACAGCCGGCATTCCGGTATCTCCGCCTTCCCTCACCCCCTGCACAAGGGGAACTTGTCCAAGCAGACTTACCCCTATTTTATCGGCCATTTTTTGTCCTCCACCTTGCCCGAAAATATAATATTTAGCCTCAGGCAATTCAGCCGGGGTAAACCAGCTCATATTCTCTACAACACCCAACATCGGTATTTTGTTCGGCAACATTTCAAACATTACAGCAGCTTTCATGGCATCTGCCAATGCCACATCCTGAGGCGTGGTTACCAATACCACCCCACTTACAGGTACAATTTGCGCCATCGTAAGGTGAATATCTCCTGTACCGGGAGGCATATCTAAAATTAAATAATCCAATTCTCCCCAATCCGTGTCATTTACAAACTGTCGCAGGGCTGATGAAACCATTGGTCCGCGCCATACCACCGCCTGGTTAGGGTCAATCATAAACCCGATCGACAGTAGTTTAATGCCATGACGTTCAATTGGTACCATCAGTTGCTTTCCTTCTATCGTGCGCATATCGGGCGTTTCATTATGCACACCGAACATAATGGGCACTGATGGCCCGTGAATATCCGCATCCAGTAAACCAACCTTTGCACCCAGTTCATGCAGTGCCAAAGCCAGATTAGCTGATACAGTACTTTTGCCCACACCACCTTTTCCTGAAACCACCGCTATAATATTTTTCACACCAGGAAGTACCAGTTTATCCATCCGATTTGAGGTTACGTTGGCTGTCATTTCCACCTTTACCTGTATAGATGGAGAAATCATCTCATGGATAGCCTGAATACAATCGGCTTCAATTTTTTCCTTCAACGGACAGGCAGGGGTTGTGAGCACAACGGTAAACGTAACAGTTTTACCTTCTATCACTATATCCTGAATCATGTTTAGTGTAACAAGATCCTTACGTAAATCAGGCTCCTGAACGGTAGAAAGTGCCTTGAGAATATCTTCTTTTGTAGTCATTGGTTTTATAACAAACGGAGGCGCAATTTAGGTTTGTTTTTGCCAAAATTGGGAAACATTATTAGCCAGCTTTAACCTCCAAGAAGGAAAGTAATATACCAAAGAAACCAACATAATACTTGTTCAGTTTGAACTATGAAGAATATAAACGAAATGGGGCATCGTAAAAAAAGCTCAATTCTACAACATGTAGAACTGAGCTTTTTGTCGGGGTGGCAGGATTCGAACCTACGACCTCCACATCCCAAATGTGGCGCGATACCAGGCTACGCTACACCCCGATAGTATCTTTTTCTCTTCTTGCGGAGAGGGAGGGATTCGAACCCTCGGTACCGTTTCCAGTACGCATGTTTAGCAAACATGTCCTTTCGGCCACTCAGGCACCTCTCCTTCTCCTTACAAAGGAGTGCAAATGTAAGGATGTCTTCGTAAAAGGCAAGTGTTTCTTATTTATTTTTATTTTTTTATACCTTTTTCTTTTGCCCGTCCGTTTTGTGTAAAACCTATTTTTCTGATTATATGAATTTTACGAACCAGTGACTCAACCATAAGTCAATTTATCGAATCTATCTGTAAACTTAGCATCGTATTTGAACAGGCAACTTACCTTTAATATACACCAATCATGGCTAAAGAAAAACCCACCAATTATAAGTTCAGAGACCTCAAAGTATTTGGCTCTACTGAATGGCTGGCCAATAATGAGAAAAAATACCGCCTGGTTTATGATGAGGCTGAATGCACGTTTATTTATTGCGAACTCTCTTTCTTCAATAAATTATTTGATGAACAGGATTGGGATGTTCGGATTAACCTCAAATGTGTAAATAATATTGATGGTACTGAAATATGCAGTCTTGTTGCCGACCGCACCATTCGCAAGGACGAGAATATTGTATTTGTAAGGGAAGGGTGGGGTGTTAAAACTCCCGGTGCATACTGGAAAAGCGGTAACTACCGCTGGGAAGCCTGGATCGACAATGTGTTTGTTTCCGAAAAAATATTTCATGTAGAAGAACAGGGGGTGGTTACCGAAACCGTGAATCCGTTTTTTAACACGCAAAACATCCGCCTGTACGAGGGACCGGATTCCAATGTCCTGAAAAAAGACCGCAAGTATGTAGAGGCCTTCAGCGGAAAAGATACGCGGTATGTATGGGTAGAATTGCTAGCCGAAAACCTTGTTAAAAATAAAGACCAATGGGCCTGCGAACTGTTTTTTAACTTCCGCACCCATAGCGGACAGCTTAAAGGTAGCATTGACAAAATATTTCAGGTAAACACCAAGGAACTGCAATTTGAATGTACCATTGGTTGGGGAGCCGATCAGAAAGGAACCTGGGGAAATGATATTTACTCGGTAGATATCGTATTTATGGATCAGATTATTGCCACGGTTCCTTTTGAAGTAGGTGAGGTATTTGTGGATGAAAAAGATGTACCAAGGGCCCCGGTAAAACCTAAGAGTAAACTGGCCGAACGTCCATCACAAAAGGCTACCCCCGAAGATGGTTTTGGTGTTGCCATCAAAGAGCTTGACGATTTAATTGGTCTTGACTCGATTAAGAAAAAAGTAAAAGAATATACCACCTACCTCAATTTCATTAAACTTCGCAAGGAAAGAGGATTTGAGGATACTGACAAAATAAACCTTCATGCTGTGTTCACCGGAAATCCCGGTACAGGTAAAACAACCGTGGCAAAAATGCTCGGCAAAATTTACCATGAACTTGGCTTATTGAGCAAAGGTCATGTAGTAGAAGCTGACCGTTCCGATTTGGTTGCCGAATACATTGGGCAAACAGCCCCAAAAACAAAAGAGATTATCAAAAAAGCAAAAGGTGGTATCCTGTTTATAGACGAAGCTTATGCACTTGCCCGTAAAAATGATGACTCTAAAGATTTCGGAAAAGAAGCCATCGAAATTTTATTAAAAGAAATGAGTGATGGTGATGGCGATTTGTCCATCATCGTAGCCGGATATCCCGAGGAAATGGAAAATTTCCTGGAATCAAATCCCGGTTTAAAATCCCGCTTCAATATGCATTACGATTTCCCTGATTATACTCCGCAGGATTTGATGCTGATTGCCGATTATACGGCTCAAAAACGTTCGATCATATTTAATCCTGAGGCACGCGAACTATTATACAAAAAATTGGTTGACTCCTATCGCGAACGCGACAAAACCTTTGGAAATGCCCGTTACGTCAACTCTCTCATTGATGAGAGCAAAATGAACATGGGATTGCGCATCATGCAAACCGATAATCCGAATGAATTGAGCAAAGAAGATTTGTCCATGATAACTGCGTTGGATATTCAAAAAATATTTAACGCTAAAAACCGCGACATCGCTGATATTCCGATTGATGAAGAACTGTTAAAATCTGCTCTGAATACGCTACACGGAATGATTGGTTTAACAAGCATCAAAAATGAAATTGATGAACTGGTAAAACTGGTTCGTTTCTATAAGGAGATTGGTCGCGATATTCGCCAAACATTCTCATTGCATGCCGTGTTTACCGGAAATCCTGGAACAGGAAAAACAACTGTAGCACGTTTGCTGGCGCAGATCTACAAAGCACTTGGCATATTAGAGCGTGGTAATTTAGTGGAATGCGACAGACAGGCATTGGTGGGAGGATACGTTGGACAAACCGCTTTAAAAACCAATGAAATACTCAACAAGGCGATGGGTGGTGTGTTGTTTATTGATGAAGCATACGCTTTGAGTGAAGGTGGTGAGAATGACTTTGGAAAAGAGGCCATCGAAACCATCCTGAAACGTATGGAAGACAATCGTGGTGAATTGGTGGTAATTGTTGCCGGTTACACCGATAACATGAAACAATTTCTTGAATCCAATCCGGGCTTGCATTCGCGTTTCGACAGGTCATATTTGTTTGAAGACTACAGCGCAACAGAACTTTACGAGATTGCAGTAAAAATGCTGGCCGGTAATAGTATTACTGCCGACCAGCCGGCTCTTAACCATCTACAATCATATATGGAGTTTTTATCCAAGACCCGTAACAAGTTTTTTGGGAATGCACGTAATGTTCGCAAGATCATTGAGGAATCAATCAAAAACCAGCATTTACGCCTGGCTAAAATTGAACCGGAATTGCGAACAGTAGATATGATTCATGAATTAAAACTAGAAGACGTGGAAGAGTTTGTGATTGACTATAACGCTATTCCGGCAAAACCATCAATCGGTTTCAAGCAAAACAACAGCTAAGCCTATATTTGCAGCATGTTCAGCAACAAAAAGCTTGTCAACTTTTGCATTTTTATAATTTCGATTCTCTGTGTAAACCTCATTAACGACAAGGTAACTACCTATTTGTTAGAGTACAAACACCTCACCCATCCGGCAAAAGCAACACTTATAGGAATGTTGCTTACAGCATTTGTGCTTTATCCAGCGTTTATGTGGATTGATGACTTGAGTGAGAAACTCACCAAGAGTTATTTTAAGGCAGGGAAAAATGCAGCCGGCAAAACAATCGGAGTACTCATTACTTTTTGTATAGCAATGAGTGTGTTGTTTTTGTTTTACCTGAATATGTGGTTTGGAATGTTTCTGTGGGATCTATTTTGACATCCCGATCAGTTCGGCAACTTTTGTCCTGAGTTCCGCTTCAACAACAGGTTTAGAGATAAACCCATCAAATCCTTCTTCAGCAAAACTCTTCTGATTAATGCTGGTATCCGATGCTGTATAAACAGCTACAGGTGTTTTTGAGATTCGGCTGTTTTTCCTGATTTGTTCAAGTAACACAATCCCATCCAAACGGTTTCCCAGACGTATATCAGTAATGATCAAATCAAATGTTCCGATACTAATAATATCACTTGCTGTTTCAAAATCAGCAGCAAATGTTAATTCATATTGGTGTTCCAATAGGATTTTCAGCAACTCACGATTAATATGTTCGTCTTCTACGACTAAAATAGTGTTCTTTGGTTTCATTTTGACAATCCAAAGGTAATCCGTTTATCTAAAACAGCCAACTATTTTTATATACAGCCCATTAAACCCAAATGGTTTTCACTGAGCAAAATTCTTTCAAGCCACATTCGCCCATTTCCCGCCCAAATCCTGATTTTTTGACTCCCCCAAACGGGAAAGCAGCATTGGAACGGGTAACTGCATTAATGAACACTTGTCCCGATTCTATTTTTATAGCAAGTTCCTTGGCCCGTTTTACATTTTGCGTCCATATGCTCGCCCCCAGCCCAAACTCGGTATCATTAGCCAACTCAATGGCTTCTTCAGCTGAATGTACTACAAACAGTGCCAGTACCGGACCAAACAATTCCTCCCGGTAAGCTATACTACCTTTAGGAATATAACTGAGGATTGTTGGTGGATAAAAACAGCTCTCCCCATCAGGAACCGGTAATTGAAAAAGAACCTGCGCCCCCTCTTTCACAGATTGTCCCACTTGTTGCGCCAGTCTTTCTTTTAAATCAAGGCGGGCCAACGGGCCGATATTTGTTTCGGCTTCCAATGGATCTCCCACGATAAGTTTCGAAACTTCAGCAATTAATCGTTGGGTGAATGTTTCGGCCAGTGCTTTATGAACGATATACCTTTTAGAAGCAATACAACTTTGTCCGTTGTTTTGAAAACGTGCGCTCACAGCATTGGCCATCACCAAATCAAGGTCGGCATCTTCCAGTACAATAAATGGGTCGCTGCCACCAAGCTCGAGTACCGATTTTTTGATATAACGTGCCGCCTGCGATGCCACTGCCGAACCGGCCTTTTCACTTCCGGTGAGGGTGCACGCTTTAATACGAAAATCTCCTATCATATCCGCTATCTGGTTCTCATCAGCAAATATTGTTTCTACTATGCCATTGCCCAAGCCGCTTTTATCAAATAATGATTGTAATGCCAGTGCACATTGAGGGGTATTGGCAGCAGGTTTTACAATCATCGAATTTCCGCCCATAATTACCGGAATGGCACTCCGAATGATTTGCCAGTAAGGGAAATTCCATGGAAAAATCCCCAGCACTACACCCAATGGCTCCAGTTGAGTTGTTACCTCGCGTCCATCCGAATGAATGGTAACTGCAGGTGTCAGTATACGTTCTGCATGTGTTGCGTAATACTCACAAGCGGTAATACATTTCAGCACTTCGAGTTTCGACTCTGCAAGGGTTTTTCCCATTTCTAAAGTGGCCAGCGTTGCCAGTTCTTCATGATTGGTTTGAATAAGCCCTGCCAATTGCATCATCAATTCGCTACGGTGTCTGATACTTGTCTGTTTCCAGTGACGCTGCGCATTGGTTGAACGGTTGAGTACCTGCTCAAGTTCTGCAGCTGTTGCCACAGGATATTCCGCCAATTGGGAAAGTGTATAAGGGTTGAACGAAGTAAAGTATTGCATGTATAAAGTGTATAAAACAAAATAACCACAAAGCAATTTGCCTTGTGGTTATGATATAACGTATAACAAGGTCTGATTTGTTTTAGTGCAAACCTAAAATTGTTTGCTCAATAATATCGCACGCTTCATGAATCTGCTTTTCCGTTATTATAAGCGGAGGAGCAAATCGGATAATATCACCATGTGTTTGTTTTGCCAGCAATCCGTTTTCTTTCATGGCCAAGCATACGTCATAAGCTGTTTTATTTTCACCAAAAGGCTTAATAACGATAGCATTTAACAACCCTTTTCCTCGTACTGTTTCAATCAGGGTTGTTTTTGTTTTCAAGTGTTCCATGCGTTCTCTGAAAACAACTCCCATCTTCTCTGCATTCGTTGCAAGATTCTCATCAACCAGAACTTTAAGTGCCTCGGTAGCCACAGCACAAGCCAATGGATTTCCACCATAGGTACTCCCATGTTCACCTGGTTTTATGGTTAGCATCACCTCATCATTGGCTAATACAGCCGATACAGGCAGTACTCCTCCCGAAAGCGCTTTACCCAAAATAACCATATCCGGTTTTACCTCTTCGTGATCACATGCCAACATTTTTCCGGTACGGCAAAGCCCCGTCTGAACCTCATCTGCTATCATTAGCACATTATATTGTGAGCATAATTCCCTTACACCTTTCAGGTAACCTTCGTGTGGAACTACCACTCCTGCTTCACCCTGAATGGGTTCAAACATAAATGCTGCGATATTAGAATTCGTTTTCAAAACAGACTCCAGCGCTCCCAAATCATTGTAAGGAATTAACGTAAAGCCGGGCATGAATGGCCCAAATCCTTCATAGCTACTCGGGTCATTGGATGATGAAATAGCAGCCATTGTTCTTCCCCAAAAATTCCCTTCCACAAACACAATGGTTGCTTCGTTGGCAGGGATGCCCTTAACATTGTATCCCCAACGTCTGGCTAGTTTTATGGCTGTTTCTCCTCCTTCCACACCTGTATTCATGGGTAAAACCTTATCATACCCGAAGTAAGATGTAATATACTTTTCATACTCACCCAGCAAGTTGTTGTGAAAGGCCCTACTGGTAAGTGTCAGTTTCGAGGCCTGTTCGGTAAGGGCTTTGATAATACGCGGATGGCAATGGCCCTGATTCACCGCACTGTAAGCTGATAAAAAATCAAAATACTGCTTCCCCTCTACATCAAACATAAACACCCCTTCACCTCTGTCGATGACAACAGGCAACGGATGGTAATTATGAGCTCCGTAATGGTGCTCCAATTCAATAAAATAGTCGGAAGTGTGTTTTTGCATGGGTGAATTCATGCGCCAAAGGTAGGAACAATAGCGAGCAGAAACAACCCCAATATGTCTGCTGCTTCCTCATTTAGTTGTTTCAGATGCTGAAAATTTCAAGAAAGAGCTATTGTGGTAAGCTGTCTAAAAAACGATTTAAGTAGCTATTATTAGAAATATATACTTTTGACTAAAATTTAAATATTTGATTATCAAATATTTATGCACTATAGATTCATTTACAGCTAGTAAGATGAAGCAAGCTCTTGCTTAAGAAACAGCTTTCTATAAATTTGTTTCTATAAACAGCCACTCATCATGTTATTGAACAGACTAACCTATTTAAGCTACCTTCTTCTCTCGAAGAAGCCGTTCAATTGGAAAACCAAACGTAACAGCACGTTCCTTAATGAAGAAACCTTGCCTACCTTAAAAAGCAGGTTGAAGTTTAACAGCGCGTTTGAGGTTAAAACAACGGTAAGATTGGAAACGAGCCACCTGGATGCGGCTATCACCCTTTTCGACATACTGAATCAATACAAAAAACCATCGTTGCTGCGTAGGTACAAAACAGCAGGAATCAAACATGACCGCATTTTATATAAAAGAATGGTGCTCGGATTAAAATCTAACGTTTTGTATAATTTCATCAATGAACAAATGGCTTCTGTTACTTTTCATATCAGCATTAACGATCCGCAGCAACTTTCGCTTGTTAACCGTCATATTGCCAAGAACTATTTAGATGGAAAATTCCCCAAAGGCAATTCTCAATTTACCATTACCGATTGCAAAGGAAACAAACTCATGTACGAATCCGGAAATGATGTGAAACTCATCTACATCAATAATAATCCGGAAATAAATCAAAACATCAACGCTGCTTTGTATCATGATCGTTATTCGAACGAAAAATACATTGACAGCACTAAGTTCCAGTTATCTCTTTTATAAATCACATTGATTCTAACTCAAACGTCCCGGCCTACTTCATGTAAACCGGGACGTTTTGGTTATTGCTCTTTTCCTAGCGTCTATTTTTTTCAATCAACTTGTACAATTCATCCAATTTGGGTGAGAGGATAATTTCTGTCCTGCGGTTTTTAGCGCGTCCTTCTGCTGTTTCATTGGAGGCTTTGGGATAAAACTCTGCACGACCTGCAGCTTCCAGTCTTTTCGGGTTTACTTTGTGCTCCACACTCAGTAACCTTACAATACTTAACGCCCTATCAGCACTTAAAGCCCAGTTGTCTTCATATTTTGCCGTTTTAATCGGAACGTTATCGGTATGCCCTTCAATAAGCACATCGATATCTGTATTTTTGTTCAACACCTCTGCCAATGTTTTGATAGCTCCCAAACCTTTTTCTTCAACTGCAGCACTTCCCGATTTAAACAATAACTTATCGCTCATCGAAACATACACTTTGCCATTTTTCATCTCTACACTAATTTCATCTGAATTAAATGCAAGGAGTGCTTTTTTCACCACTTCATTCAATGCATTCAGTAAAGAATCCTGTCTGTTGATGATGCCCTGCAACTCTGCCAGACGTTTCTCCCTTGCTTCCAATTCTTCCGCCTTAATCTTGAGCGCTGCATTCATCCGTTCAGCATCACTCAGACTTCTTTTCATCAGCTCATTGTATTTGGCATTCATTTCTGCATACTGTGCTTTCAGGGAGTTGTTTTTTTCTGAGCAATCATTATATTTTGCAACCAGCGCTTTGTACAATGAATCTAAATGTCGGTATTCTTTTCCCCTTAATGTTGTGTCCTTATTAAATGCAACAACAAGGTCATACAATGAATCTCTTTGATGCATGCTGGTTTTAATGCGCTTCGACAGGAAAAAATTGTACGATTTTTCATTAAATGTTTTTGGCTCTTTCAATGGTGATTTGGGTTCAAATTGTGCCATGGCTATCTGAGCAAACAGCAAAACAAATGCTGCTAAAATCAATCTCTTCATATTCATACGGTTCGTAGTTAAGTTTATGTATAGCAAAACTCCTGCTATTGTATCTCCCATGAAAGTGGAAAGAATGGTTTTTATTCAGAGTGTTTTAAACATATCTGCTAAAATGCTCAGTGATGCATACAATATCAGCCATAAAAAAAGCACCCGAAGGTGCTCTGTTATTTTATGCTCTGTTAAAAGATTTTAAATCCAAGGGTGAGCTGCCACATACTGGGTCTGGTACTGTAATCATATTTGGTACCATTTACTGTAATTTCTTTTCCAATACTGCTGAAATTTCCATCATACCTTAAGTCAATTGACAGTTTTAGTAAATCAATTCCGGCTCCTGCCTGAAAACCTATAGATGATGACTCAAAATTATCCTTTGAAAAATTGGGATCCTTTGCCAAATCGGATGCTTTTTGATCCGCATCAAGCAAAAATTGAAAATTCGGTCCAACATTGAATCGAACAAACGCAATCTTATATCCGAGCATAACAGGAACATCTATATATGACAAGGTATTTATAACAGCAGTTCCATCTAGGGTGCTGGTGAAAGCTCCTTTTCGTTGAGAATACAATAGCTCGGGCTGTGCAAAAAAACCTAAGAATCCAACTCTCGCCCAGGCTCCTCCTACAAATCCATTGGCACTTGCAGTGCCGGAATATTGACTATCCAGCTTATGGTCCAATGAACTGAAATTTAATCCTGCCTTCAAACCCATATCGAATGACTGGGCTTTGAGTTCTGTTACAGAAACGATGATGGCTGCAAATGCTATAATAAAATACTTCATATGGGTTAAAATTATATACAAATATAAAAAAATAGGTCACCATTACTGGCAACCTATTTTCTATACAAAGATTAATTTTTAGTTCTTGTTAGGTAATGTGGAGTATTCCTTTCCTAACCTCAGCATGTTTTCTGTAAAGTTACTTGGGTATTCTACCTTTACATCTACTACTTTTTCGCCTTCCATTACAGGAGTCAGACGAGGTTGGATAAATCCTTTATAAGCTGCCACGTTCAGTTTATTAAACCGCTCTTTTACTTCTTTCAATAATTCCTGATCAACCATTACACCATAACCCTCAACCAATGCAGTTGCTGCTTTAAAATCACCTTCCGATTTAATGCGTTGAATCTCCTTCAACAATTCACCGAATAATATACGCAGTTTATCATAATCATTCACTTTCACATAGGTTTTGCCATCCCGTTTAATAAACTCGATAACATTGTCCTTTTTACCCATCTCATAAGCCCATTTTGCATTCAACTGGCGGTTACGCATATGAGCTTCTTCCAGATTTTCTCCAATATTTAAACGGGTGAGTTGTGTAATTAAACCATTCATAATGTATCCGTCATACTCAGCCTTACCACAATCCAATGAAGGCATGACTCCCATTTCGACCAACTTTGGATCCAATACATAATACAACGCAACTAAATCGGCACGCGCTTCTTCCAACGTACTTGCGTAATTTTTTAACGTTTGATCCGGGTCTCCTACCCCTTTGTTGATTTTTCCGGATGCATGTCCGATTACTTCATGCATATCGGTATGCAAATCTCCTGCTAATGCACCAAACTCCTGCGTGCGCTTAATTTGTGCTTCGTTCTCGGCAAACTCTTTTAACATAGGGCTTTTAGCAGCCACCTTATTGTAAGAATGAACAATATTACCCAATGAAACAGACTTCGAACCGTGCTGCTGGCGAATCCAGTTCGCGTTCGGAAGGTTTATTCCAATTGGAGTAGATGGAGCAGCATCCCCGGCCTCCTGAATAACAGTGATAACCTTTGCTGTAATTCCTTTTACTTCCTTTTTCTTATGATCAGGCATAATCGGAGAATGGTCCTCAAACCATTGAGCTTCTTTGGCAATTGCTGCAATACGTTTGGTTGCTTCCATATCTTTAATTGAAACCACTGATTCGTATGATGCTCTTTTACCAATTGCATCACCATACACTTCAATGAATCCGTTCACCACATCAATACGCGAATCCACATCAGCCACCCAGGCAATGTTATATTCATCCCACTTTTTCAGATCACCGGTTTTATAATACGCTACCAACAA
This sequence comes from Bacteroidota bacterium, assembly GCA_040387195.1. GTDB lineage: Bacteria > Bacteroidota > Bacteroidia > UKL13-3 > UKL13-3 > UKL13-3. The sequence continues at coordinate 4,107 of JAZKEF010000018.1, read as the reverse complement.
TGTCAGCGCTTTCTTTTGTTTGTCATTTTCTGCAACACCAACAGCCTTTTCTAACCAGTATACAATTTTATCGATTGAAGCACCGTACATACCTCCCGATTTCCATACCTTTTCAGCAAGTACCCCATTTTCTTTTACCATCTTCGAATTTAATCCCCATGAAACCGGCATTGAGTCATCCTTTTTCATTCGGGCCGCATAGTATGCTTCAACTTCTGCTTGTGATACTCCTTCATAAAAATTATTCGCAGATGCTTTTACATTATCAATACCCGAAGCTAAATCTACACTTTTGGCACCCACTTTAGGATCAAACATAACAGGCTTCATTTCGGCTAAAAACGCATCGATTGTTTTTCCGTCTAATGGTAACTGTGTAACATCCGAACCTTTCACAAGCGATTCGAAATATTCGGGACTGCACTCAGGTACAAATTTCAAATTGCTGTAATGGTGGTGAATTCCATTGCTAAACCATACGCGTTTTGAATAGGTCTCAAACCCTGCCCATTCTGTTCCGCTTTTTTCCCCCTTATATGAATTAAAAATGGCTTCAAGGGTTCTGCGTATTGTAAGGTTATATTTATACTTTTGATCATAAATCATATCGCGGCCGCAATTGGCCGCTTCGTATAAATAATAGGCCAGCTCTTTTTGCTGAGCAGTGAGTTCCTCAAAACCCGGTATTTGATAACGCAATACCTGCAAATCAGCAAACCGATCGCATTCTACTTCAAAGTTTGACTCTGAAGACTGAGTGCCTTGCTTGTTGTCGTTTTTACAACTGTACATCATTGCAGATGCACCTAAGGCTGAAACCATAAGTATGTTTTTAATATTCATAATGTGATTAATAAGAGAAGCAAATCAAACCGAAAAGCTCCTAAAAACAAAATCACTTACATAAACGGTTTACTCTTTACAAATGCTTAATTCGTATCGTGAAAAAACCATCCTTTGATTTAGCCGACTTTCTGAACACACAATACCGGATATATAATCAACCCGGGTTTATTCAGGATGACCCTATCTGCATCCCACACCTCTTCTCACAAAAACAGGATATTGAGATTATGGGGTTTTTTGCGTCTATTTTTGCATGGGGACAAAGGCCAACCATCATTAACAAATGTAAAAACCTCATTGAACGTTTTGACAATGCTCCATATGATTTTATACGTAATCATCATGAACGTGATTTGAAAAAATTATTGGCCTTTAAACACCGCACTTTCAATGATACCGACTTACTCTATTTTGTTTCTTTTCTGCAATATTGGTACAAACAACATGAGTCTCTAGAATCTGCTTTTACCTCAAAGTTAAAGGCAAAAGACCCTTCTATTGAAAACGGATTGAATGGATTCAGAGAATTGTTCTTTTCGATGGAGGACGTGCCACACCGCACACTCAAACATGTTTCATCTCCGCTTCAGCAATCGGCATGCAAACGCATTAATATGTATTTGCGATGGATGGTTCGAAGTGATAAGACAGGTGTGGACTTTGGTATTTGGAAAACCATTAAACCGGCTCAACTGATTTGTCCGCTGGATTTACATGTGCAACGTGTTGCTGCTAAATTAGGACTGCTCCATCGCACACAAAGTGACTGGAAAGCAGCCATTGAGCTGACCGAAAACCTCAGAAAATTTGACCCCACAGATCCCGTGAAGTACGATTTCGCACTTTTTGGCTTGGGTGTCACAGATAAATTCTAATATTGAACATGCATTATCACATTTCGATTCTCGATACCGTAAATCATTTCATCAAATTAACCTGGACAATTGAAAATATCCACCAGGACATATTGCACATTCAACTTCCCGCATGGCGTCCGGGTAGATATGAACTGCAGCATTTCGCTAAGAATGTTCGCAATTTTTCCATTAGCGATGAACATGGAAATACGGTTCCCTTTCACAAAATTGTAAAGGACAAATGGGAGGTTCAAACCCATGATATTCACACCCTCATTGTATCATATGAATATTATGCCAATCAGCTGGATGCTGGAGCCAGCTTTGTTTCCGAGGAGTTCTTGTATATAAATCCAGTAAACTGTTTTATGTATGTTGAGGGAAGAATGGATGAAGAATATACTCTCCATTTTGACTTACCAAAGGATTATAACATTGCCTGCCAATTACCGGTGAGCGGACATTCCATGCAGGCCAAAAACTTTGATTTACTCGCTGATAGTCCATTGATAGCAAGCAACACATTGCAGCACTATAGTTTTGATGTTTCTGCCAATACGAAAGGCTTCGAAACATCCACTATACACTTTTGGTTTCAGGGAACTCCATATTCCGATATGCCCAAGATGATTGCAGAAACCAAACAATACTGCAACGAACAGGTTGCTGTATTTGGCGATTTACCTTGCAGGGATTACCATTTTCTTTATCATATTCTACCTGCACCATTCCGGCATGGTGTTGAACACTTGCATTCAACCGTAATAGCAATGGGGCCTGCCGAGGATTGGAACAAGGCGGAATTTTACGATTCCTTTATGGCCATCAGTTCTCATGAACTCTTCCACCTGTGGAATATCAAACGTATCCGCCCGGTGGATATGTTACCTTATGACTTTACGAAAGAGAATTATTCAACACTTGGATATGTATATGAAGGTATCACTACCTATTACGGAGATATCATGTTGCTCAGAAGTGGAGCATGGTCATGGGAACAATATACTGAAAGTTTAAAGGGAGACTTGTTGAAACACCTGTTAAACCCAGGCCGATTTAACTACTCGGTTGCCGAATCTTCATTTGATACCTGGTTGGATGGGTATGTTCCCGGAGTATATGGACGCAAAGTCTCGATTTATACAGAAGGTATGCTGGCTGCTTTCATTGCCGATATCCTCATTATTAACCAATCCGAAGGAGCGTTTTCCCTTAATAATGTACTTTTCGATTTATACAACGAGTATTATAAACACGACAAGGGTTATACAGAAAACGATTACAAACAATTGCTGGAAAAATATGGAAAAGGATCGTTCGATAACTATTTCAAAGAGCTCATTTGGGGTAAGGGTCAATATCAACACTGGTTATCGGAGATTACTTATCTTATTGGCTGTACCATTAATTTTGAGAGTGGTGAATTAACAAAAAATCAAGTATTTACAGAGTCACAGTCTGTCAATTTCAATAAATGGGTACAATCAAAGGTTGCTGCACAATTATAAATACGCTATTTTCGAATCACTAAAACAAGAGTTCATGGAGCATTTACATCCCGGTTGTTTATTATGTGATGTTAAAAACATCAGTTTTCTCCAACACTGTACACCTGCTCAATTGGATGAAATTCTATTATCCAAAACCTGTAGTATTTTTAAGAAGGGGCAGGTTATTTTTCATGAAGGAAATATTCCTCAGGGTATATTCTATATCAGCAAAGGTGTTCTCAAATTAGTACGAACAAATAACGAAGGGAAGGAACAAATACTTCGATTTGCCAAGGAAGGTGATTTCCTGGGTTACCGGGCCTTAATTGCTGACGAGCCATTTGTAGCTACTGCTATTTGTATTGAAGAGGCCGTAGCTTGTTTTATTCCACGTAATGTATTCATGAAAATCCTGGATGAAAATCCGGCAATCAGTAAGGAGATGCTCAAAGCCCTTAGCCATGATTTAGGTGTGGTGGAAGAGCGCGTTCAAAGTTTAGCTCAAAAAAGTGTGCGGGAACGGTTGGCCGAAACATTGCTATTCTTACATCAAACCTTCAATTCGGAAGAAAAGGCCGAAGATG
>JAZKEF010000018.1:0-320 GCA_040387195.1 Bacteroidota bacterium | reverse complement strand
TGGAGTGATTCATATAACATTGCCCAGAGAAGATATTGCAAATATTGTGGGAACTGCCACTGAAACTATCATACGTTTATTATCAGAATTCAAACATGATAAGCTCATTGAATTGGATGGTAAAAAAATCAAGATCCTCAACAAACAAAAGTTGGAGAAAATATCTTCTGCTTCCGTTTAGTTAAAACGCAATTCGATTATTCATACCGGTATTCAATCAAACTGATACCGGTATTTTTTTGCCTATTCAATCAATTCAAATCAGGTATTAAGTATGATAAGGGGCAAAAAAAAATCCCCCATCAATGAAGATGGAGGAT
>JAZKEF010000017.1:170538-267144 GCA_040387195.1 Bacteroidota bacterium | reverse complement strand
CAATTGCCTCATCTCCAAAATTGGTATTGCGGTTAAAGTCAATCCAGCCTCTGGTGCTCATCGGGTCGTTTGCCGTTGGGCGCGCGGTAGCGAGAGTATACGTTACCCCACGGTAAACATTAGCTGATTTTACCGTAAACAATGCATGATAGATTGGCGTATTTAATGCAGTCGTAGTATCCATATCCGCCAATGTTACGCGGGTAATTCCCAGATCAAGTGAACCCGGCAAGTATGGTTGACCATTACTGATCGGACATCCCGAACATCCCGGGTTACCATAGGCATTGGCACTAACAAATGCCAGTTTCGTTTTGGTATTGCTTCCCTGCTGGTTGGTTGCGGTTAAGGTTACATCATAATTGATGGCACTGTTGAGCAACAAGATCGGATTTTGCGAATTTGCATTGGTTCCGCTCAGGTATGCCACATTGTTTGGTACAAATGACCATGTCCATTTGTTCGGACCGTTTTGGCTTTCATCGGTAAAGCGGAACGTGTCGGTTGTAAATCCTTTTATTCTGTTTACGGTAAAGTCTGCTGCAGGTGTTGCAGCTACAGGTAAGAACTGAATAGTTTTGCAGAACGTATCCGAGCCCACACAGTTAAAAGCTTTTAAACAAAGTTTAGCAGTATAAGGTGCGAACACTGCAAATGTTCTTGTTGGGTTCTTATTGATGGAATCAACTCCTGATGACGGATTATCAATTCCAAACACATTATCACCATTGGTATCCCATGCATATGATGCATTTTTTCCGGTAGTGGTATTTACAAACTGCACAGTATATCCGTCATATACGGTATCGGGCATATTGAATGATGCATTCGGTTTGCCGTAGCTTGCAGGTGGAGCATTCCATCTTACCACATAACCGCTATCACCAGGAGGCGTTCCACTGCCCGGATTGGCAATGATAGTTTGAAGATAAGCAATACCTCCCGGTACCTTAATGGTGCTGAAAGCAGCAGGTAATATTGTTCCACCCATACGGGCCAGAATTGGTCCGGTTGAACTTCCTAAACGAATCAGTAAACTATCGGATACTCCGGCAGTAACATTCGAACGCATTCTGAAACGATCAATGAATAACGTTGCAGTATCGGAACAGGTGGCAATGGTGAATCCTTTTGAACAGGTTCCGATCAGGTTTGGTACATATTTACCTCCAACGGTATACAGTTTTGCTGAACCTTCATTTTCTCTGGCTATGGTATCTTTTCCGGTAGAGGAACCTTTACATACTTCATACCCTGAAATAATTTTGACATACCCTGGCTTACACATAGTATCCGTACCACGATAATTGGTAGCTACTAAACATACATCAAACAAACCACCCTCATTTGCGTTAAGGATTGGGTTTTGTGCTCCGGCACTTGGCGAGAAGCTGTTAAAGAATGGTGCCAACGGATTGTAGTAACCCGGTTTGATATACCAGAACCAGCTTACCGGTCCGTTATTGGTTAAATCAAACATGGATGCAAAATCGTACACACCAACTATACGTTTGTCTGAAAAGAAATCCGCTTTAGGTTTAGTAGCCGGTGTATCTACGTATATCGTATCAATATAAGTATCCGTTCCAAACTTGTTCAGTGCTGTTACTTTTACACGGTAAAATCCTCTGTCGGGGTAAGTATACCTGAAATTTACTGCATTGTTAATGGTATCAATAAACACATCGTTAATGCCGTCACTTGTTTTAGGAGTGCGGGTTTCAGGGAATGCTGCATAAGGTCCATTTTTAGTTACCGCATTAAAACCAAGAATATCCCAATAGCTTTTGCTTGCTCCCGAGCTTGTGTTTACCATGGTACGGGGACTCGATACCCAAACTGTATCCATTGGACTTTTAGTATAGGCAAAACTGGCAATTGGAGGAACCGTAGCAGGACCTCCACCACTGGAAGCTGTTGTTAAATCAAACCCGAAATAGAGCATATAAGCACCGGCACCGGCCGCAGTTGCTGAGTTATAGGCTTGAGAATAGTTTCGCGCAGTACCTGGAATTGTGGTTTGAACAAATGAAGAGTGAGTCGCGCCACCTGAATTTAACTGGTTAATTTCAATAACCAACGGTAATGTTGGGTCAAATATATATGGGGTTGTTAATGTTATTACAAACCAGCTGTTGGCAACCCTCGTAAGTGTATAATTGATCTCATTAAGTACTTTTGTTGTTACTTCATAAGTGGTTGTAAGGGTTGCAACATTAGGCTGTCCCAATCCAACTTCAAAGTTGGAATACAACTGACTTCCACTTGTAGTAGAAGCAAAATAAATTTTATTGATGGCCATTCCCGTTGGAACTACTCCAAATGCACCAGCCGGATACAGTTGCTGGCCCCGGCAACCTGTTCCCGTATAATAAAACGGAATGGTGTTTCCTCCCGCAGTAGCGGGTAAAACTCCGGTAACGTACTGTGGTATCTGCGCACGTACCATAAGCGTACCCAGAAACAGCACAACAAACAATAATGGTGTAATTGTTTTTTTCATGATTTTTATATAGATTAAACTTTGTTTTATATTACTGTACGCAGACTATCCTTCTAAGGATGGGTGCTACACAATATTAATAATTAATTCCTCAATATTCACCACAGTTTGCTATACAAAAAAAGAGGGGTTACCATATGGCAAACCCCTCTATTCATACTAATGTTCAGTGCTTTATACTATACAGTAAATTTTCTTGTAGTTCTAATTCTACAAACCTTAAATACACTTAAAATGCATCTAATGAAAAAAAGCTTGAGTTAACCATCATTAACTTGGCGTTAAACGGCCCCTGTTTTATGCTGAAAAGTATTGAAAGAAATATGGAATGGTTTCGATTCCCTTTAAGTAATTGAAAATTCCATAATGTTCGTTTGGAGAATGTAACGCATCGCTATCCAAACCAAAACCCATTAGTACCGATTTAAGTCCAAGCTCTCTTTCAAACAAGGCAACAATCGGAATACTTCCTCCTCCACGAGTTGGAATTGGTTTCTTACCAAAGGTTGTTTCCATTGCTTTGGCCGCAGCAATGTATGCTTTGGAGTCGGTTGGTGTAACAACGGGTTCGCCACCATGGTGAGGTTTTACTTCCACCTTTACTCCTTTGGGTGCAATGCTCTCAAAGTGTTTTTTGAACAACGCTGTAATTTCTTCACTGGTTTGATTGGGAACAAGACGCATGGAAATTTTAGCATATGCTTTTGATGGCAAAACTGTTTTGGCTCCCTCACCGGTATATCCTCCCCAAATTCCGTTTACATCCAGCGTTGGACGAATCCCTGTTCTTTCCAATACACTATAACTGGTTTCTCCCCAAACTTCATCAATTGCCAAATCTTTTTTGTATTCGGTTAAATCAAGCGGAGCTTTGTTCAATTCTGTTCGTTCGGCCTGTGTTAATTCCAATACTTTATCATAAAATCCGGGAATAGTGATATGGTTATTTTCATCATGCATGGATGCAATCATCTTTGCCAGCATATTGATCGGGTTGGCAACAGCACCACCATATACACCGCTATGCAAATCGCGGTTAGGTCCGGTAACTTCTACTTCCACATAACTCAATCCCCTCAATCCGGTATCAATGGAAGGTACATCATGTGCAATCATGGAAGTATCGCTGATCAATACCACATCTGCCTTCAAGCGTTCTTTATTATCGATGCAAAACTTACCTAAATTCGAACTACCCACTTCCTCTTCTCCTTCAATCATAAACTTTACATTGCAGGGAAGTGTTTGGGTTTGCATCATCAATTCAAACGCTTTGAGGTGCATGTAAAACTGCCCCTTGTCGTCTGCCGATCCTCTTGCAAAGATAGCACCATCAGGATGCACCGCAGTTTTACGGATGGTTGGTTCAAACGGAGGTGTGTCCCACAACTCGAGTGGAACTGCTGGTTGCACATCATAGTGACCATAAACCAAAACGGTTGGTAACGAAATATCAATTATTTTCTCACCATATACAATGGGATAACCGGCCGTTGGACAAACTTCTACTTTATCCGCACCTGCAGCAATCATTTTGTCTTTCACAAATTCGGCTGCCTTGTGTACATCGTTTTTGTAAGCAGGATCTGCGCTAATGGAAGGAATACGCAACAGGTCGAATAATTCATTCAGAAAACGCTCTTTATGGGCGTTAATATAATCCAGGTTGTTTGACATAGAAATGTATTTAGGTTTTGCGCAAATGTAAGTGTAGGCCGGTAAAGAACAAATTCAGGAAGAGCTGTTAATATCCGGCAGCCACCCTATTCTCCGAAACACTTTTACTCACTACATTTATAAATATTTGTTGCATATCGGGCAATTTTTCCTCGAACCGAATGACAACGGTTTGTGGAATAAGTTGTTGTAACAAAGCATTACCGGCAGATTCCGGAGGAACCTGAACGAGTGATATATAGGATTGATGTTTGGTTGGATGTGTTTGTTTCAATTCAAAACCCTGTTGTAAAACCAATGTTTGCGAGGAATGTTCTATCTCAAATGTATGTGTGCGGAACTGCTCCCTGATTTCACGAACGGAGCCATCCAATACTTTTCTGGATTGATTGATGAGTGAAATATGATCACACAGCTGCTCCACTGATTCCATGCGGTGTGTTGAAAAAATGATGCTGCTTCCTTTTTCTTTCAGCTTCAATATTTCATCCGTTATAAGGTTTGCATTGATCGGATCAAAACCCGAAAACGGCTCATCCAGGATAATCAATTGCGGCTCGTGCAATACGGTTGCTATAAACTGGATCTTTTGCTGCATTCCTTTCGACAATTCTTCAACCTTCTTTTTCCACCAGCCTTTTATTTCAAATTTTTCGACCCAGTCCTTCAGTTTAACCAATGCATCCGCTCTTGATAATCCTTTAAGCTGAGCAAAATACAACAACTGTTCCCCTACTTCCATCTTCTTGTATAACCCGCGTTCTTCGGGCAAATACCCAATTTGTTTAATATGGTCGGGATGGAGTTTTTGTCCGTCAAAAAACACTTCACCTTCATCGGCTTGGGTTATCTGTGTTATGATTCGAATCAGACTTGTTTTTCCGGCACCGTTCGGTCCCAGCAATCCATAGATACTTCCTTTAGGTACCGACAAACTGATTTGATCTAGCGCTTTGTGGGCAGCATATTGTTTCGAAACATTTTTTACTTCAAGAATATTCATGAGTGGCATTTAGTTCAATCAAATAACCGAAATAGTAAGCGTATAAAAAAACCGTTGTTGTAAAATCTGCTCATTTACTTATCAGGTATTGTCTATTGCAACTTTTACAATACGTTTTCCGTCTGCTATTCAACTATGAAGCGTTTTTTTTGTACTCTATTACTGTGTGCATCATTTAAAATCCATGCACAACAACATCACGCAAATATTGGTCTGTCTTTTCAGTATGGAAAACAACAGCAAGCGCTATCCTTTATTTTGCAAAAGGAAGTTTTTATTGATAACGAAAAAAGAGTTCTTGGAATAGTTGCAGGCCCACAGATAACCCTGTTTCACAAACCAACCTCAAACATTGTTTGGGGTAATCACATTACTACCACCGGTAACGAATATTCAGTAAGGGCCAGCATTGATCTGATATTGGGTTTACATCTTCATTTAAACCAAAAACTGACATTAACCGGCACGTTTAGTTTACTGGGAAAAGCAATCGGAACAGGTGTATCAGCTATTTACCCAGCAGAGTTAGATTCAGCAAGGCAATTGGTTCAAACTATAAAGGGAGGGTTGGATAAAGCTTATTATTGGGATAAAGAGCAATTGGGTGGTTGCTCTATTGTTCATTACGCCTTTCAATACACCATTACTCCAAAGTGGAAGATTGAGGCAGGTATAACCAGATATCAGTTCAATTATATTTACTCTTTTTATAATCCTTACCGATGGGCTAATGATAAAGGTGTGGCAACAGAAAACTTTAATCTCTATAATGCTGGAATTTCTTATCACTTTTAGATGAGTTTAATGGCTTAAGCCAACAAAAAAGGCGCCTAAGCGCCTTTTCAAAGTTGTATTATACTTACACAGATTAATTCCCATCTAATAACAATTAACTCAATAACAATTAACTTAAACCTAATTAAAGTATTCTCTCATCCGTTCAAAAAAACCTTTATCGTTTTTATTCGGATGTGGTTTAAAATTCTCTGCTTCCCTTAGTTTTTCGAGCATTGCTTTTTCCTCAATGGTGAGCTTCTGCGGAGTCCAGATGTTCACATGAATCAGCTGATCACCGCGGTAAGCACTATTCAGTTCCGGAATTCCCTTACCTCGAAGGCGAAGGATTTTACCCGCTTGTGTTCCTGCGTCTATCTTCATTTTCACTTTACCGTCAACAGTTGGCACTTCCATGCTGAGTCCCAACGCTGCATCCGCAAATGAAATATATAAGTCATATACGATATTGTGTCCGTCACGTTTCAAGATCGGATCTTCAATTTCCTCGATCAGGATAATCAGATCTCCGTTAGGTCCTCCACCTGGTCCGGCATTTCCTTTACCACTCATGCTTAACTGCATGCCATCGGCAACTCCTGCAGGAATGTTAATTGTAAGAATGTCTTCGATGGGAGTCAAACCATCCGGTCCGGCTCCGGCAGGGCGCTTATCTACAGTCTTACCACTTCCATGGCACATCGGGCAAGCCGAAGTGGTAGCCATTTGACCTAAAAACGTATTGGTAACCCTGCGAACCTGACCGGCTCCGTTACAGGTAGTACAGGTTTTAAAAGTAAGCCCCTCGGCCACTTTCATGCGTTTGTATTTAATCTTCTTTTCAGCTCCTGCGGCAATCTCTTGCAGGGTCATTTTCACTTTGATGCGTACATCGTTTCCGCGCACTCCCGCCTGACGTCTGCCTCCACCGCTCCGGCCTCCGAAAAATGATTCGAACGGACTGCCCCCATCACCAAATACATCACCAAACTGGCTGAAGATGTCGTCCATGTTCATATGTCCACCACCGTAACCTCCTCCGGAAGCACCTCCCATTCCGGCATGTCCGAAACGATCGTACTTCGCTTTTTTATCAGTATCGCTTAATATTTCATAGGCTTCGGCTGCTTCCTTAAATTTTTCTTCAGCCTCCTTGTTACCCGGGTTTTTATCAGGGTGAAACTTAATAGCCATCTGCCGGTAAGCCTTTTTAATCTCATCGGCAGATGCCCCTTTTGCAACACCTAATATCTCGTAATAATCTCTTTTTGCCATTTTACGTTTGTCGTTTTCCGTCTACGGTTTTTCGTTTGACGTTCACGGTTTTATTGTTTATCGAAAATCTAAGTTCTCTTTTACTTTCCGGGGGTCTTGCTTCTCCCGCTAATAGCGGGACAGCATGACATCGCACCCAATCACTTAATCTCTTTAATTATTCACCCACTACTACCTTAGCGAAACGGATCACTTTATCATTTAAAAAATATCCTTTTTCCACTTCATCAACTATCTTCCCCTTCATGTCTACAGTAGGTGCAGGAATATTGGTGATGGCTTCATGAAACTCACTGTCGAATGGTTTTCCTACAGACTCCATTGCTTTCAATCCTTTGGCTGTAAGAATGGAGGTAAGTTTATTATTCACCAACTCTACACCTTCTTTTACAGGTGCTACTTCTATGGCGGTTTGCATGGCTTTTAATGCACGGCTGAAATCATCCAATACGGGTAGCAGAGAAACCAATACTTCCTGATTGGCTGTTTTAAACAACTCAATGCGTTCGGCATTCGTTCTGCGCTTGTAGTTATCAAATTCGGCATATAAGCGCAAATATTTATCTTCCATTGCCTTTAATTCGGCTGCCCAGTCTTTTGCTGACTCATTTTCACTTAATGTCTGAAGATCCTCCTCAATAGCTGACTTTATTTCATCTGCCGTTGGGCTCGTAATGTCCTTCGCTTCGTCCTGCACTACGGGTTCGGTGCTGTGTTCATGCTTGTTTTGCTCGTTCATATATACTTCTGTCGTTATTTTTTTGCTGTTATATTTTTAGCGCACTTCAATCTTTTCAAATTCATTGCCAGCCCCCGTTTTGTGTCATATTGACACAGGACTAAGGCATCCAAACAGCAAGGGCGCTGTCCAACCGGCTTTCCCAGATATCGCGCGCAATCACATTCCCTGCAGTATCAATAAGGATATTGGTAGGAATACGTTTAAATTGATAATGTGCTACGAATGGAGAGCTCCATCCTTTAAAATCGCAGATATGGGTTTTCCAATAAAGATTATCTTTGATGATGGCTGTGCGCCATAGGTTTTCCCGGGTATCCAAAGAAACCTGTACCACAATAAATTTCTTTTTTTTGCGCAAGCTGCTTGCCCTGTATTTTTCGTACAATTTGAGAGTTGTCTGATTATTTTTCCGGCTGGGTTGATTCCATGATGCCCAAAAATCGACAAGTACAATATTGCCTCTTAACCGTTCAATGGAAACGGTATCTCCTGTTAAGGAAACAGCAGTAAATACAGGTGCTTTCTCGATGGGAACCTGTTGTATTTTTTCATTGGAAAAACCAGTTAAACCAATGACCGCTATTAAGGATAAGGCTATTTTATACACGCTGCAAAAATGCAGTTTAAGCTTCAAACCACCAACCTCTTTAATCAAGGCGGGTAATATCGGCACCAATGGCACGCAGCCGTTCGTCTATATGCTGGTAACCACGGTCAATCTGCTCAATATTATTGATCATACTTGTTCCATTTGCAGCTAATGCCGCAATCAGCATGGCCACTCCTGCACGTATATCCGGTGAACTCATGGTGATTCCACGTAGACTGGTTTCGCGGTTGGAACCAATAACCACAGCACGGTGCGGGTCACACAAAATAATTTTGGCTCCCATATCAATCAGGTTATCAACAAAAAAGAGTCGGCTTTCAAACATCCACTGGTGAATAAGCACACTGCCTTTGGCCTGCGTTGCCGTTACCAGGGCAATGGATATCAAATCGGGCGTAAATGCAGGCCATATTCCATCTTTTATAGTCAGAATAGAACCATCAATAAGTGACTGAATTTTATAACTATCCTGGGCAGGTACAAAAATATCATCTCCCCTAAATTCGAGCTCAATACCCATTTTTCGGAAAACGGATGGAATGACCCCCAGATCTGGGATCGAACAATTCTTGATAGTAATTTCCGATTTGGTAGTTGCGGCCAAACCGATGAAAGACCCTATTTCAATCATATCGGGAAGCATGCGGTGCGAACAGCCACCCAATGAATCAACACCTTCAATGGTAAGCAGGTTTGAGCCAATTCCACTGATCTTCCCTCCCATGCTGTTAATCATTTTACAAAGCTGTTGCAGGTAGGGTTCCGATGCGGCATTGTAAATTTGTGTGGTTCCTTTTGCCAGCGAAGCAGCCATAAGAATATTGGCCGTACCCGTTACCGATGCTTCATCCAGCATGATATAGGCACCTTTCAGGTTTTGTGCATTGATTTTATAAAAACGGTCCTCACGCAAATGTTCGAACGTTGCACCCAAAGCTTCGAATCCGCGTAAATGCGTATCCACCGGTCTGCGGCCAATCTTATCTCCACCCGGCTCCGGAATATATGCCACACCAAAACGTGCCAGCATCGGACCGATAATCATAATGGACCCGCGAAGTGCAGCGCCCTTTTTCTTAAAGTCATCGCTGCGCAAAAATTCAAGGTTTACATTTTTGGCTTCGAAAGTATATGTATCTTCCAAAACCTTGTTTACCGTAACACCCATATCCCCCAGCAATTCAATCAACTTCATCACATCACGGATGTTCGGAATATTGGAGATCGTAACTTTTTCTGGAGTTAACAGCACGGCCGATAAAATTTGCAGTGCCTCGTTTTTGGCTCCCTGTGGAATGATTTCTCCTTTGAGTGGCTTACCGCCTTTTACTTTGAATGATGACATTGTTAATTGAGATTTGTGATGTTGCGATTTGAGAAATGCCAGTAGCCTTTCTCAAATATGGTTACGAAGTAAGTCCTTGCAGGTTATGTTCATTGCTTTTGCTGCTGATTGTTTTGCACGGCAAATTGTGAATTGTCTATATTCATTTGATTGAATCTGCAAATTGTCGATAGTTCCTCCCTCGCGTTTTCAGAATTGTAGAAATAATACTTACCGCAATAAACACCACAATTAAGTAATCAACAGTATTAACACTGTCTGCATAATTGCTAAAAAACCTTAACTTGCCGCCACTAAAATTATCGCAGCTATGGCAGTCAGAAAACCATTCAACCTTAATAAATGGATTGAAGAAAACCGTCACTTGTTAAAACCACCCGTTGGCAATAAAAACCTTTACCCTGAAGGATCCGATTATATTGTAATGATTGTTGCCGGCCCCAATGCACGCAAAGATTACCATTACAATGAAACAGAGGAACTGTTTTACCAGTTGGAAGGAAACATCAATGTGCGCATTCAGGATGATGGCAAAGCCGTTGATATTCCATTAGGTCCCGGTGATATGTTTTTGTGCCCGGCCTTTACACCACACTCCCCTGCACGCAGCGAAGGTTCCATCGGACTTGTGATAGAACGCGTGCGCAAAGGAAAAGGTTTAACAGACGGCTTGCAATGGTATTGCGAAAAATGTAATAACAAACTCCACGAATACAAGTTTGAATTGATTGATATTGAAACGGATTTCCTTCCGCGCTTCAAAGAATTTTACAGCTCAGAGGAGTTGCGTACCTGCAAAAGCTGCGGGCATGTGATGGAAAGTGATCCGCGGTTTATGTGAGTTTAGTTGATGGTTCATAGCGGGAAGTTGTCTTGTGAGGAGTGTTAATTATGGCAAGGTCTTTCGGGAATTGTTAATTATGAAGAACTCCGTCACTTCGAGTGTCCCGATAGCTATCGGGAGGGCGGCCTTTGCAGAGAGCAGTATCGAGAAGTGTTTCATTAGAATAGAACTCAAATTTAAAACCGTTCTCGATACGCGCAACGCATTGCCCTCGCCCGCTATTCGAACTGACTACTGAAACGATGATCCATGAACTGTGAACCATTAACCAAATAATCCCTATGAAAAAACTCATTCTAATCGCGTTGCTTTCTGCCTTATCATCATCGCTGTTTGCGCAAAATTGGTTTCCTGTTAACCGTACCGGAGTTAATTATTATGAAGGATCCCGTAAAATATTTTCCGGATATGTAACCGACAGTTCTGTCCAAAATGGAGATATTACCTTCCTTACTCAAAAAAATTTGCAATCAACATACTCAACCGGACAGTGTCGCTTGAATTCAAATCATAGCTGGTTTGGTAAAAGCATTAAGGTTGTACAAGATACATGCATTATATTTTATAACTACGAGAATTATCCTGTAGTATTATATACCAACACATTAGCTGGAACCAGCTGGATCGCTTATACCAAGAAAAACAGACGATATATTATTACTCATGAAAAGACCGAATTAATGAATTGGTTTGACAAGCTCGATTCCGTAAAAGTATTTACGATAACGTCTACAGATACGACCGGAAAAGCGCTTTCTACTAACTATAAAAGTGGCGCTATTAAACTAAGTAAAACCTTCGGATTGATTAAAACCGTGAGTTTTTTCAATTTCCCGCAGGAACAATTCGGCTTGCTTTCCTTCCCCGATACAGCTGAGTTAAAAGGGGCTAAGGATATCCAGACAGGTGTTAAAAATTTAACTTTAGACAGTGTATTTGCAATAAACATTGGAGATGAGTTTCATGAGATTGCATACAAAAACAACTATAATGGTTCAGTTTATTCTGCTGACACAAGTTTGATTATCTTAAAGGTCCTCGATAAAAAAACCACCGGTGACTCAATGGTGTTTGTTTGTTCCAGACGCATGCAAACAGCAATGTTCAGAAACATGATTACAACATTTGTTACAACAATTGATACGATTAAGAAAGGGTACTCTCGAGTTTTCTACGATTTTTTAAATCATGAACCAGGAATTACAGAAAATATCGACAACAATATTCAGATTCTTTTTATGACAAATGATAACAATCTGTTTTGCAAAAAGTCATTTGTTCCGGTTGTTCTCACTCGTATAAATGATACATGCTTGAATGCCACTGATGAATATGCTCCCCTATTTACCTTTATAAAAGGAGCCGGGCCTTATTATGAATCTTACATGAGACCCTGGACTGTTTCTTCCAGTTATGGAAGCAGACTGGTTTATTACAAAAAAGGATCACAAATATGGGGAACTCCATGGCCCGAAAATGTCGGTACCAAAGAGGCTTCACTGAAAAATCTGAATATATCTGTATTTCCCAATCCTGTAAAAAACGGACTTACGCTCGTAAACGGCAATTACAATCCCCTACTCTTTAAACTTTATTCTATTAAAGGTGAACTGTTGATTGAACAAACAATTGAAACAGGAGAAACGATGTTGAATACAGAGCATCTGCCTGTCGGTTTATACTTTTACAGCATACTGGGTCAGGGAACCATCGTAAACCAAAAACTGGTGAAAGAATAATCCGCTAAATTCAATATTTTTATCCCCGTCTTAGTTCACATCAACATCAACCGTGATCCATGAACTGTGATCTATCAACTAAGCTTATGAACTACACTAAAATAGACGTACACGCACATATCCTTCCCGAATTTATTCCCAACCTGAAAGAACGTTATGGTTATGGTGATGAATTTATTTACTTAGACCATTTCCAACCCGGCCGGGCCAATATGATGAAAGCCGATGGTACTTTTTTCCGTGCTATTGACGATTTATGCTGGGACCCTAAAGCTATTATCCAGCATATGGATAAACATGATGTGCAGTTGATGGCACTATCAACCGTACCTGTATTGTTTTATTACTGGGCACAACCTGCACATACACTAGAGTGGAGCCGGTATATCAATGACCATTTGGCGCAAATCCAACGTGATTACCCTACCCGCTTTGTGGGACTTGGAACCCTACCTATGCAGGACACAGCATTGGCAATAGAAGAATTGAATCGTTGCAAACATGAGTTGAATTTACCCGGTGTAGAAATTGCTACCAATATCCTTGACATGAACCTGGATGATGAGCGTTTTCATCCGTTTTATGAGGCAGCCGAAAAACTGGGCATGTGCATTTTTGTACATCCCTGGGATATGATGGGACAGGATAAAATGAAAAAGTTCTGGTTACCCTGGCTTGTGGGTATGCCTGCCGAAACCTCCCGCGCCATTTGCAGCATGATCTTCGGGGGGATATTTGACAAATTCCCCAAACTGCGTGTAATGTTTGCACATGGTGGTGGTTGTTTCCCGCATACCATTGGTCGCGTAAGCCACGGTTACCATGCCCGCCCCGACCTTTGTAATATCAACCATGTAGCCGATCCATATGAATATGTAAAGAAATTTTACATCGATAGTCTGGTGCATGATGAAGAAGCCTTGCGGTATAATTTGAAACTATTCGGTGCCGAACGAATTGCGTTGGGAAGTGATTTCCCATTCCCGTTGGGCGATTTGGAACATGGAAAATTTATTGAACTGATGCAGGACCTTACCACGGAACAAAAAGCACAGATGTTGAGCAAAACAGCGAAGGAATGGTTGGGGATTGATTGATTGATTAATTGATTTTTTCCATCAGTATTCTTCGTGTAAACTATGGCCCCTTGTGGGTTATAAATAAATATCCAATTTTACCCCTAAAGGCGCACTAAGCATGCACAAGATTCTCACTAAAGAGATATTCTTTCGATCCTCTTTCAGTGATAGCGGCATCTCCTCTTTTACCATGATCTATGAACCATCAACTTTAATCTCAATTGTTAAAACATTCTATTTGCTTAACACATTTCCTTTCTTATCTTGGTACAAATGGATGCCATGAAAATAATAGGTATTACCGGAACAATTGGTGCAGGCAAAGGGACCATTGTTGACTACTTAACTTCCCGCCATGGGTTTAAACACTATTCGGTGCGCGGATATCTCATCAAAATTATAGAACAGCGTGGAATGCCTGTAAACCGTGATTCGATGGTTGTTGTAGCTAACGAGTTACGTGCCAACAACAAACCCAGCTTCATTGCTGAAGAGTTGTTTAATGAAGCGTTACAACACGGAGGAAACTGCATCATCGAAAGTATCCGCACTGTTGGCGAAATTACCGGATTGAGAGCCAAAGGAGGTTTTACCTTATTTTCGGTTGATGCCGACCGAAGAACACGATACGAGCGGATCGTGAAGCGGGGTTCCGAAACAGATATGGTATCCTTTGAAACCTTTGCAGAGAATGAAGAACGTGAAATGACGGCCGATGATCCGAACAAACAAAATGTGGGAGCCTGTATGAAATTGGCCGATTGTCACTTTTCCAACGATGGTACCTTTGATGAGTTGTACCAACAAGTTGATATTGCCCTTGAACAGTTGAAATAAAATGAATAAACCGAAATAAACATGACTACGCCAAACGAAACAGCATATATCCGCCCCAGTTGGGACCAATATTTTATGGAAGTGATGGATGCCATCAGCAAACGTGCCACCTGTGGCCGCGGCCGCAGCGGATGTGTTATTGCGCGCGCCAACCAGTTATTGGTTACAGGTTATGTAGGTTCTCCCATCGGATTACCGCATTGCGATGATGTGGGACATCAAATGAAAAAAATGATTCATGAAGATGATACCATTACCGAACATTGTGTTCGCACCGTACATGCCGAACAAAATGCCATTTGTCAAGCTGCTAAAAATGGCGTATCACTTAATGGAGGAACATTGTATTGCCGCATGACACCTTGCCGTGTATGTGCGATGTTAATTATCAATTGTGGCATTACGCGTGTGGTATGCGAGCGCAAATACCACTCAGGTGGCGAGAGCGAAGCCATGTTTAAAATGGCGGGCGTACAATTAGAGTTTTTTTACGAAGACGTACAGCAATACGAAAAGCAGAAGTAAAGAAGTTATTGGGTTAATGGTTATTGGATTTGAATTGGGAATTATAGGATAAAAATATTCTTGTCTTTCTTTTGGGCATTCTAAATTAACCGCAGCGGTAGCAACGGCCTAGTCTTCAGGAATGCAACGGACGCTGCATTAATATTATTTGGTTATTGAGTTAATGGTTATTATTTCATTCCCGATAGTTAATATGCCCTATTGTGTACTTAGTACTTAGTGCTTGCTTCGTGCACCTTGTGGTTATTCATGAATATTCAATTTTACCACTAAGCTCACAAAAATTCCATAAGGTTCACAAAAGTGAAATCTCCTTTATCTTATGGCTGCAACGATATTGTAACCACTACCGGTAAATGATCGGATGGATAATATGTTCCGTTATTGTCTTGTGGCACATCAAAATTTTCTGCTTTCCATTCGTTGCTTACAAATACATAGTCAATTGTTTTGCACTCCATTTTCCCTTTTTCAAATCCACAGTAAGTCCCTTGTTTATTGGCTGCCGGGCGGGTATCTTTCCAGTTTTCTTCCTGACTAAAAAATGCCTGATAGGGTTCTTCGGTCGGTTCAAAATTAAAATCGCCACATAAAATTGACGGCTTTTTGGATGGATACGCACTAAACCACGTTTTCAACTTAAACATACTTTGAAGTCGGGCTTGAGTTCCAACATGATCTAAATGCGCTGAGGCTACAAGGAACTGCTTCTTCGTATTTAATTCTTCAAACTCCGCCCAGGTGGCCATGCGCGTACATGCGGCATCCCATCCCATGCTACCCGGAGTTTCGGGTGTTTCCGAAAGCCAGAACGAACCACTCTTCACAACTTTCAATCGGCTCTTTTTATAAAAAATTGCCACATACTCCCCTTTCTCTTTTCCATCCTCGCGCCCAACACCCACGTAAGCATAGTCTTTCAACAGTTTGCATAAGTCTTTCATCTGGCTATGCAATGCTTCCTGAACACCTAATACATCAGGATTACTTTTCAGTATCAGCTCAACTACCTTTTCCTTTCGGTGGTTCCATCCATTCACACCATCGCTGTGATTATGGTAGCGGATATTATAGGTCATCACCTTCAATGATTGAGCAGCAAGCGAGAGCGAACACGTGGTGAGCAACATAAAAAGTAGCTTTTGCATGCTATTTGGTTTTAGTCCAACTAAAGTACGTAAAATAATTGGTTGGAGAGAGAATGTGTAAATTGGAAAAATTAAGGACTGATGAGATAATGGAATTAGAGAACCGCCAACCGCTTAGAGCTAAGAGCAAACATTTATCCGGCCAACGGCAGGAGCCAACCACAATAAAAAAGCCGATACAACTTAATCGTGCATCGGCTTTCTTTTATCAATCAATATCGCTTAACCCGGAATTCTGCTGAGGTATTTTTCCATGTCTTTAATCTGTTTCACTGTTTGTTCCTGTTTAGGTTTGCAGGCTTTTGCTCTTCTGAAAAAGTCTTTGGCAGCTTTAAACTCTCTCCTGTTCAAATAGGCATTCACCATTGCCAGGTGTGCCATCGCTTCACTTTCTTTATCAGGCAAACCGGCTTTCAGGGCTTCTTTTACATACTTTTCGCCTGTTTTGTAATCGCTTCGTTGCATGGCCAACATACCCAGTTGTAATTTGTTGGCTCCCTCTGTTTCATTCATGGATGAACCCAAAGAAGCACTCTTTTTCAGGTTTACCTCTGCCGATTCAAAATTTTGTGACGCCATATCCATATTGGCTTTCAATGTATAATAACTGCTTCGTATAGGTTTAATGAGCAACCGCGGAAACCACACCGAATCAATGATTTGTTGTACTTTTTCAACGTCACCATTTTCCATCGGCTCCTGCACCAATCTTAGCGGACCGATAATAAAATGCGTTAAGATGGCAACAAATGAGATAAAATATAGAATGATGGCTGTCCAGATATCAACGTATAGTTGCGCTACCACACCCAAAACAAGTGCTGCCAGACCCAGCCAAAAACGATACTTAATTAATAGATTATAAAATTTCATGGTTTCCTATTGAGGGTGCGAAAGTAAAACACTGTTCGGTAATTTGCACACACAAACTTTTGGAGCTTGATTATCAAATATATTAAGCCATTTTTTGAGCGATTTCCCTTTGTTCTCCTACATTCCTGTGTTTATTCACATCATCATGGTAAACGAAGACTGTGAACAGTGAACCTAAAACTGTACCTTCGCCCCCTCATTATGATTTCATTAAATAACATAACTTTTGAATTTGGCGGACGGGCATTATACCGTGACGCAAACTGGCATATAAAACCCAACGAACGTATCGGTTTGATCGGGATGAACGGAACGGGTAAGTCCACCTTATTGCGGATGATATTCGGAGAATATAAACCCAATGCTGGTTCTATTTCCAAGCCCAAAGACCTTACCATTGGTTTCTTAAACCAGGATCAGCTTTCCTTTGAAAGTGACGCGAGTATTTTACAGGTAACCATGAGTGCATTCCAACGCCAACTAGATCTGGAGGTTGAGATTGAAAAGATCCTGAAGGTAATGGAAACCGACTATTCGGATGAAGTGCTGAACAAACTCAGCGACCTGCAAACCGAGTTTGATGCATTGGATGGTTACAATATTCACCACAAATGCGAAAAGGTATTGGAAGGACTAGGTTTTACTACTGCCCAACTTCAACAGCCTTATACGAAGTTTTCAGGAGGATGGCGTATGCGTGTGATGCTGGCCAAATTGCTCCTGCAAAGCCCTAAATTGCTGATGCTGGATGAACCTACCAATCACTTGGACTTACCTACTATCGAATGGCTGGAGAATTATCTTCAGTCATACGAAGGAACTGTTATTGTTGTTTCACACGACAGGGAGTTTTTGGATAAGATGATTACCAAAACTGTAGAAGTTGCCAACCAAAAGATTACAGAGTATTCTGGGAATTATTCTTTTTACCTTTCGGCTAAAGAAGAGCGTTCGGACTTACAGCAACGTCAGTTCGACAACCAGCAACAATATATCAAACAACAGGAAGCCTTTATCAATCGCTTTAAAGCTAAAGCCAGTAAAGCCGCAGCAGCACAATCACGTGTAAAGTTATTGGATAAACTCGATCGTATTGATGCTCCTGAAGATGACAACCGCGAAATCAATATCAACTTTAATATGTCGACCCAATCGGGTAAGGTAGTGGTTGAAGTGGATCATGCCACCAAGGCATTTCCGGATATCCGTATTGTAACCAATGCTGTTGGAAAGATTGAACGTGGAGACAAAATTGCCCTGATTGGTGCCAACGGAAAGGGTAAATCGACCATGCTGCGGATGATTGCCGGTGTAGAACCGTACGAAGGAAAAATTGAACGAGGACATAATGTAATTGAAGCATTTTATGCTCAGCACCAGTTAGAATCTCTGAACATTGAAAACGAAATTTTGCAGGAAATGCAACAACATGCCGGTGAACGTACCGACACCGAGTTGAGAACCTTATTGGGTTGTTTCCTGTTTGCAGGTGATGAGGTTTTTAAGAAAATAAAAGTGCTTTCGGGAGGAGAAAAAGCGCGTGTCGCACTTGCCCGAACCCTTTTACTGGAAGCCAATTTCATGTTATTGGATGAGCCGACCAATCACTTGGACATGCGCTCCATCAACATCCTTACCCAGGCATTGCAACAATACAAAGGAACCTTCGTAGTAGTATCCCATGACCGTTATTTTGTGAACAATGTTGCCAATAAAATATGGTGGATTGAAAACGAAGAGCTGAAAGAATACCCGGGAACATTTGCCGAATACGAATACTGGAGAAAAAAACAGGAAGAGGAACAACTGAAATCGGGTAAATCGCAACCTGCTCCCAAAATAGAAAAAGTGGTACCGGTGGTAAAGGAAGAAAAAACCAAAGCCCCATCGAATAAAAACCAGATCCAGCAATTGCAACGTAAATTGAGTGACATTGAACCTCAAATTGATTCGTTGAAAAAGCAAATACAACAAACGGAATTGAAGTTTGCCGATACCGAACTGATGAAAGATACAGTAAAGGCAATGGAGTTGAACAAACAATACGAAGCTGATAAGAAACGTTTAGCTGAAACGGAACAACAATATGAACAGCTCTTTCTCCAGATTATGGAATTAGAACAAAATACCTAACTTGTCTGCATGATTCGAATAACCTCACTTTTAATTCTACTGTTTGGCATAAGCGAAACCTTTGCTCAGAACCTCGTATTTGATAACTATATTTATGATCAGAAGGTTCAAAGTGTAATTTTTAGTAAAGCAGGTGTAGATGACCGGTTTCCGATGATGACCCTGAACTCCGGTGAGCAACTGCAACTGGGGTTCGATGTATTGGGCAATACGAATGAGTATTTTCAGTATTCGCTCACCCACTGTGATGCAAACTGGAACCCTACTCCACTGGGACAAAACGAATACATCAACGGTCTCACGTTCGATAATATCAACGACTACCGTTATTCGACCAATACCTATGTAAAATATGTACATTATACACTCCTGTTGCCCAACGAGAATATGAAACCTCGCCTTGCGGGAAACTATCTCTTAAAAGTATTCCGTAATTTTGATGAAGAGGATTTGGTATTGACCCGCAGGATGATGGTGATGAATCCCAATGTAATTATTGAAGGCAAAGTACAGCCGGCAACACTTGCACAATACCGTTTTACCAAACAGGAACTTCAGTTTAACATCAACTACAAAGGCTATAATATTCCTAACCCTTTTGGTGATGTGAGTGTGGTGATAACCCAAAACGGACGCTGGGACAACGCCATACGCGGACTCAAACCACAGTTTATTGCCGACAATGTATTGCAATACAACTCCTTCGATCAGGCCATTTTTCCCGGTGGAAATGAATTCCGCTTTTTTGATTTCAGAAGTTTACGCACGCTTAGTCCGAATGTAAGAAGCAAAACCTTCGACTCGGTTTACCATGTTATACTCAACTATGATGAATCGCGCGGTTCCAAACAATACTTCCAGTATCTCGACAATAACGGGCGGAGGATTCTGGCAAACAAGGATGGAAACAATGGCGATTTTGATGGTGATTATGCATGGGTCAATTTTTACCTGATGAGCATGAACCCCATTCAGGATGGCGATGTATATGTATTCGGAGAGTTTACCGACTGGAAGTTATTGCCCAAGTATAAAATGTACTACAACAAAAACCGTGGACGTTACGATCTGGAAGTGCAACTCAAACAAGGTCGCTACGAATACCTATTTGCTGTTAAAAATGAAACCACCGGCCAGCCGGATGAGGTTTCGCTGGAAGGCAGCTCCTCCAACACTGAAAACGAATACCTCATTTTGGTATACCATCGCAACCTCCAGTACAAATACGATGAACTGGTAGGTATGAAAAAGCTAAGCACCGTTTCACAATAGCTCCATTGATTGCAGCTATCGGTCCCGATAGCTATCGCGAGTGATTTCGGGTTTATTCAGAATTATATTTGGTACTTATTGGTGACCTTTTAGAGGTTAATGCATATTCGCCCCCTTTATGGTCGGGAATTACATCCCTCCACCTTCTAACACTTCTATCCTCTTACTTCTCACATCCAACATCTCAATTCTCAATTTTTTTCTTACATTCGAGGTATGGCAAAGGAGCAACTACCCAATCCCGAAAATCCCGAAACGTTTCTGGATATCAAACTTACCGAACCTAAGGAGGTTGCGGCAGGTATTCCGGCAGTAATTTCCTCCGTAAAACATATACTTAGCGAGATGGGCCCCATTCGTGGAACCAAGGCCCTGTTCAAAGTAAACCAGAAAGACGGGTTTGATTGCCCGGGTTGTGCCTGGCCCGATCCGGATGATGAACGCTCTTCCATTGCCGAGTATTGCGAAAATGGCGCCAAAGCAGTTGCTGAAGAAGCTACCACCAAAGCATTATGGGCTAAGTTTTTTGCCGAACACAGTGTTGCCGATTTATCACAGCTCAACGATTACGAAATTGGGAAAAAGGGTCGCGTAGCCGAACCCATGTATTTACCTAAAGGAGCAACCCACTATCAACCCATTTCCTGGGAAGATGCCTTTCAGTTGATTGCAAAAAACCTGAAAGAGCTGCCTTCGTCCGATGACGGTATTTTTTACACCTCCGGTCGAACAAGCAATGAAGCAGCCTTTTTATACCAATTGTTTGTGCGCGAATTCGGCACCAACAACCTGCCCGATTGTTCCAACATGTGCCATGAAAGCAGCGGTGTCGCACTCAACGAAACTGTTGGCATTGGTAAGGGATCCGTTACGCTCGAAGATTTTTACGAAGCAGAGGCGATCATCATTTTAGGACAAAATCCCGGAACCAATCACCCTCGTATGCTCACCGCTTTGCAAAAGGCAAAAGCCAACGGATGTACCATCATTTCGGTGAACCCATTGCGCGAAACCGGGCTTGTTGGATTTAACAATCCGCAAAAACTGAATGGTGTGTTGGGAATCAAAGCCGGACTTACAGATATCTTCTTACAGGTAAAAATAAATGGTGACCTGGCATTGCTCAAAGCCGTAGAAAAAGTGTTGTGGGAAGATGAACAACGTAACCCTGGAAGTATTTTTGATTTAACCTTTATCAAGGAACACACTTCCGGTTATGATGAACTGGTTAACACATTCGACAGGTATTCGTTGCAAGAGTTAAGCGAAGCATGCGGTATATCGGAAGAAGATATTCGAAAAACCGCTGAAGTATTTAAATACAAAAATAAAATCATTGCCTGCTGGGCCATGGGATTAACGCAGCATAAAAATGCTGTGGACACCATTAAAGAAGTGGTAAACCTGTTATTGCTCAAAGGCAGCATTGGCAAACCCGGAGCAGGAACCTGCCCTGTTCGCGGACATAGCAATGTGCAAGGAGACCGAACCATGGGCATTTATGAAAAACCCTCCAAGGTATTTATTGATAAGCTGAATGCCGTTTTTAATATCAACGCTCCATACGAACACGGTTTGGATGTAGTGGACGCCATTAAAAAAATGCATGCCGAAAAAGGAAAAGTATTCATAGCCATGGGTGGCAACTTTCTATCGGCAACACCCGATACCACTTTTACGGCCAATGCATTACGTAACTGCAAGCTCACAGTTCACATCAGCACAAAGCTTAACCGCAGCCATTTGATTACCGGTGAAGAGGCCCTCATACTGCCAACGTATGGCCGCAGCGACAAAGACATCAATGCCAATGGGGATGAACAATTTATCAGTTGCGAAAACTCCATGGGTGTGATTCAGATGAGCAAGGGAAACCTGAAACCTGTTAGCGACCGGTTGCTGAGTGAGAGCGTAATTGTGTGCCGGCTGGCGAAAGCAACTTTGGGAAAAGCCAGTAAGGTGGAATGGAACCTGTACGAACGCAATTATGATAATATCCGTGAAGACATTGAAAGAACCATCAATGGATTTACGGATTACAATAAACGTGTGCGTGAACCCGGAGGTTTCTATTTACCGAACGGTGCCCGTGAAGGAAAATTTTTCACCTTGAGTGGGAAAGCCCATTTTAATGTTGCACCTATTGCGCAAAACCACCTGGCCGATGATGAACTGATGATGATGACCATCCGCACGCATGACCAGTTTAATACCACCATTTACGGCCTGGATGACCGCTACCGAGGCATTTACAATGAACGCAGGGTAATTTTGATGAACGAAAAAGATATTACCAAGCAAGGTTTACAACCGGGTGATGTTGTGGATTTATATAATTACCATAACAGCATTGAACGGGTGGCACACAACTTCATCGTTGTTAAATACAATATCCCCGAACAATGTACGGCAACCTACTTTCCCGAAACCAATGTGCTGGTTCCGATTGGTTCCGTTGCCGAAAAAAGCAATACGCCTACAAGCAAGTTGGTGGTGTTAAAAGTCAAAAAGCATACCTCTTAGATATCGCCTAACAGTTTTTTAATTTGGTTGTATGTACAATTTTGGTATCTTTCCAATACTAAACACCAACCCTAATTATGAAGAAACTAGTACTACTATCGTTCGTATTAGCCTTACTACTCATTACCGTGCAACTTGCCTACACCTATTCTGGAAGCGCTCCTCCGTCAGCAATGACCAATGCTCCGGGAAATAGCAATTGTACTTCCTGTCACTCTTCTACCCTTGCTACATCAGGAACATTGTGGAATGGCATCACTTTAACAACAACAGTTCCGCTAACTTCTCTATTGCCCAACACGGTATATACCCTAAACCTTACCTTTTCCGATCCATCAAGTGATAAATATGGATTCCAGCTTGTGGCATTGCCATCAGGAGCCACGGCCGCTACGGCAAGTGTTGGAACCCTCACCGCCACCGGTTTGCAAACAGAAGTCAATGTGCAAACTGGTCGACAGTACATGAGCCACTCGGCACTTGGAACCAGTGCTCCTGCCTTTACCAAAACATGGACATTTAACTACACCACACCGACCGCTTTTACCGGTGGAATCAACTTTTACGTAGTTGTAAACTCTACCGATAATGACGGAACCTTTGGAGGTGACCAGATTTTTGCTAAGATATTTGCATCAACGGTGATGCCGGTAAAATGGCTTTCATATGGACTCACACCAACAGACAACGGTTTTCATATCAAATGGGCAACTGCCTGTGAGGTTGATAACAGTCATTTTGAAATAGAAAAAAGTTCGGACGCCCTATCATGGGAGGTGATTGCAAAGGTGAAATCGAAAGGCAACACAAATGCAACGACTCATTATAGTTACACGGATGAATCGGAATCGACAGCAAACAGTTTTTACCGTATTAAACAGGTAGACTTTAACGGCCGCTTTGAATACTCTAAAATATTGAGCAGTCAAAAAGAAGGTTCGGAGGAATATGTAACATACGATGCAACACAACGGTTGATCCAGGTTCACAATGCTACACAAATGGCTTCAACAACCTTGTTTAGCTTGAGCGGAAAGCCTGTTGCTACAAGCGAGGATGGAACTGATATCAATGTATCCTCACTCGAAAGAGGCATTTACCTCTTGCAATTACCTTCGGGTAACTATCAAAAAATATTTATTTACTAAATTAACATAACCCCGTCTGTATACACCCCTGTTGTTTATACATGGGTGTTTACAAACACATAGTAAAAATATAACATATGAAAAAATCCGTACTCACATTATTCACATTGTCGATCATCCTCATTACCGGCCAACTTGCCTTCACCTATTCAAGCAGCGCCCCCCCTCCAGGAATGACGAATGCTCCCGGAGAATCTGAATGTACAGCGTGCCATACTTCATTTCCCCTCATAACGTCCGGAACATTGTGGAACAATATTACGTTAACTACTTCAGTGGCATTATCTTCTCTTCAACCTAATACTACGTATTCCTTCAATCTAACATTTTCTAATCCGACAAGTACTAAATACGGATTTGAACTTGTTGCACTACCTTCCTTGGCTACCGCATCCTCTTTAAGCATAGGAACCATGGCTGTAACCAGTCTACAAACTGAATTAACCAATGTATCCGGTAGGCAATACATGAGTCATTCGGCAAGTGGTACGTCCGCTCCTACTGCCACCAAAACATGGACATTTAACTACACCACACCTGCAACCATGGGTGGAATCAATTTTTATCTGGCTGTAAACTCAACCAATAGTGATGGAACCAATTCGGGAGACCGGATTTACGTCAAAGTATTTTCATCCAATGTATTGCCTGTAAAATGGATGTCGTATGGTGTTAAAGCCGAAGGTGATGTGAATACTATTGAATGGACAACAGCATGTGAAATAGACAATGCCCATTTTGAAATTGAACGCAGCGAAGATGCAACACAATGGGAAGTGATTGGAAAAGTGAAGTCGAAAGGAAACAGCAATTCACCAACGGAGTATTTGTATACAGACAGATCCGTTTCGTCAGCCAATCTTTTCTATCGCATCAAGCAGGTTGATTTCAATGGTGCATTTGAGTATTCAAAAGTGCTTACAGCCAATCAGGAACTTGCACAGGAGCAGGTAAGCTACAATGCCGAACAACGAACCATTCATATCCATAACATCTCGCATATGGGTTCTGCATCATTGTTTACCCTTGCCGGAAATCCTGTTGCAACAAGTAGTGATGGAACTGACCTAAACGTTTCTTCGCTGGATAGAGGTATTTATGTATTGCAACTCCCTTCGGGTAACTATCAAAAAATATTTGTTTACTAAAACACCACTGAGGTGTTAACGTAACCCCTGATTTAGTTAATACCTGTTTGTTTATCTAATGGATAAACAGCTGTTCAAAATCCCACCTTTACCGGTGGGATTTTTTTATGCACTTACCTTTTCAACATTGCGCAACGCCTGCTGTACATGGCGCTCATCATGTGCAATGATAAACTGAAATACATTTCCTAGTTTAAGCCTGATAAGATTTGAAATGGAAACCGGCAGCCGCTTATTCAAATCTGCGTGCCGTGCCTGCTTGAGATAACCCAATAATAATTCCTGCTGGTGTATGAACCGGGCTACTTCATCATACGCCATTATTGTTGCAGGTGGTATATGGTCCTTGAACGCCTTATATTTTTGTTTCCCTGTTTGAGGATTCATGATTTTAACAAAATACGCACCCAACCATCCGCTTTTAAATCCGGAAACCTCCTGCAATGTATGTTGCATGGCTTCCTGTATGAGTGGAAAGTAATAATCGCCATAGCTATTAAGGTGCCACAAACATTGTGCAATACTCCACCCTCCATTTTCGGCAGGCCGCGCCAGTTGCGCTTCATCCGCATTCTGAAAAACAAGTATTGCGGTTTGCAAATGTTGCTCTACCTGCTGTTCCTATTGTTGCAGCAATTTGAGTGTGTGATCAGTCATGTTGAGATGCCGGTTTCCTATTTAGAACAAACAATACAACTGCAATAATACATAACACTGTTTCGGTTACAATCCATTTTAAGCCGAAATCGCCAAGAGGTCCTTCTGCAAAAATGGTAATCAACCGCGATAGTGCATACAATCCCCATAGCAGCGAAAGAAACAATAAAGCAATTTGCCGATCATGGCGGATAAGATAAACCAATAACAGCACCATGGCCATTCCTGCACCACCGTATACTCCCCGAATGGAACTATATGCATCGGTATTGTTGAGTGTAACCGACACCAGGTCCATTACAGATTGGGGATTGCTGAAGGCCATCAGGCTAACAGATAACAGACTAAGGGCACATAAACCAATAAAGCCTGCTGTACCCCATTTTAACATTCGTTGTTTGTTCATACTCATTTGATTGTTTTAACAGCAACAAAGGTGAGGTGTTGCCAACAATCTGTTCTTGGTAAATACCAAGATTATTGAATTTGAAACTTACTGGTTCTTATTTGCCTGCCCCCATCATTCATATTTTAACCTTGTTCATCAACTTGCTGAAGTTGGTTGGATCCATTCCCAGGTAATTGGCCAGGTACTTATGAGGAATTAATTGCAAAATATGCGGGCTGCGCTGCAACAATTTGCGAAAACGTTGTTCGGCTGTAAAACATTGCAACTCCACCAAACGTTCCAACACTCCCGATGTGGCAGCTGTAACTCCTTTGCGGATGAGCGCCTCCACTCCCCTGTATTGTTGCATGAGTACATTTATATCGCTGAAAGAAGCACGCAAAAACTCTGATGGGGTTAATGTTTCGTAATAATACCTGGATGGTTGTTGCAATAAAAAGGAATCCAGTACACCTCCGAATGAAGGTGCGTAGGTAAATACAAGCGTAGCTTCCCGGTTTTCGTCATCCAAATAAAATACCCGTTGGATTCCTTTGGTTACAAAGTATAAGTACTTTTCAGTATCATCTGTTGCTGTGAGTACTTCCTTACGTGAGGCTTTAAATGGCATCCATACTTTTTCAAATGCGTTCCACTCCGCTTCGGTGAGGGGTTGAATAACCGAGGTAAGTGCTTTTAACAATAATGGTTGTTCGGCAATACCGGGTGCTGTTTCTGTATTCATTTAAATAAACTTTAAGCAATCTATCTGTTCAAAGATGAAGATTGTTGCCACTAAAAAGCAAGTTGTTGTCGCTAAAATAGACGTTTTACGTCCTGTGAGTTTCGTAACACACTAAAATATTCCAGAAGCAACAAAATCTGTTCACTTACAGGATAACGTGTCTGTCAGTACTTGTAGAATGAACCATCCCGACCGGTATTCCGGATATTTAAGTAGCTGTAAATTACGATGATTAAAGTCACTTATCTGATTATTTAAAAGAAAAAGATTGCTTACCAATTAATTACACCTACCTTGCGGCCTCATTTAATACAAAATACAATGCAAGAAGGAACAGTAAAGTTTTTCAATGAAACGAAAGGCTTTGGATTCATCACTCCAAATGACAGCAACGAAAAAGATATTTTCGTTCACGTATCAGGTTTGAAAAGCGAAATCCGCGAAAACGACAAAGTAAGTTACGAAACTCAATCAGGTCCACGTGGCATGAATGCAGTTAACGTTAGTGTTATATAATATTACATTATTACCTATTTGTTGAAAAAAAAGACATGCTCTGGGAGCATGTTTTTTTTTGCCCTTTACCGAACCACTTTCAAGCGAAACCCCTACTTTTGAATACGAAACGCAAGCAGTAATACATGCCCAGTTCCATCGAGCAATCATCCAAACGACTCAAACAATTTTTATACAGTCAGTATTTCAGTGACGGATTTCGTATTACCCTTGGCATCTTACTTCCCTCCCTTATTTGTTTCCATTTTAATTATACCGAAGTAGGTATTGCCATTTCGTTAGGAGCACTAGGCGCCAGTATTCCCGACAATCCCGGCCCCCCCGATCACCGAAGAAATGCCATGCTCATCACCATCGGTTTGAGTTTTGTGATGGCCATGGTTACCGGCTTGCTCACACCTTACCCATGGGCACTCGCTTTACTGATTGGCTCAAGTTGTTTTATGCTTTCTATGCTTAATATTTTTGGTGCACGGGCTGCAGCTATAGGTGTATCGGTACTAATCATTATGATACTGGGCATTGACACGCAACTTTCCTGGCAACAAACGTTGTTATATGCCTGCTATATTCTTGCCGGAGGTGTTTGGTATTTTTTGTTGAGCATTGCCAATCAAGGATTATTACCCTATCGCCCTGCCGAGCAAACATTAGGAGAATGCATAATGGAGGTTGCTGGTTTTGTGCGTATTAAGGCTAACTTTTATGATGAATCGATTGACATAGATGAAACATATAAGAAGGTACTTGAACAACAGGTAATCGTTAATCAACACCAGGAAAATGTAAGGGACATTTTGTTCCGTACCCGCAAATTACTTCGTGATACGTCTCCTAATGGACGCAAATTGATGCTTACGTTTGTGGATCTGGTGGATTTGTATGAACAGGTAAATGCCACCCATTACAAATATGAACACATCAGGGAACAATTTGCAGGCAAACAGATACTACCGTTGTTTCACCAAATTATCATTCAGTTTGCCGAGGAACTGGAACATATCGGAGAAGGACTGCACAACCACCAGCCTGTAAAAGCCATTCACGACTTTTTGCCACGTCTGAGTCTGTTGAAGTCAAAGATGGACATTGCAGAAAAGGAAGGTATCAATGTACTGGTATTAAAACGGATCCTTATCAACCTGCGAAATATTGCGTACAGGCTTCACCGGATCTACGAATTCGAAAACAAGACAATTGAGCTGCCGGAAACTCGCAGTAAGGAGTTTACGCGTTTTGTAGATAGCCAGATGATCGACTGGAGTCTGTTTCGTGCCAATCTATCGGTATCTTCCAATCATTTCAGGCACGCAGCACGCGTGGCCATTGTGTGTGTGTGTGCTTTTATATTTACCCTTACGGTTTCTGAAGGTCCACACAGTTACTGGATTCTGCTTACCATCATTGTAATTCTAAAACCTGGATACAGCCTCACCAAACAACGGAATGTTGAAAGGATTATTGGAACTGTTACCGGAGGTATCATTGGGTTGGCAGTACTTACTTTTTTTCCGGCAACTGCTGCACGGTTTGGTTTTCTGGTGGTGTTTATGCTGTTGTCGTATAGTTTTATCCGTATTAAATACGTGGTAAGTGTATTGTTTATGACTCCTTACATTTTGATTGTATTCAGTTTTACAACCAACTTTAATGATGCAACAGTTGCATGGGAACGGATCATCGATACGTTTATAGGAGCGGTTGCTGCTATTTTAGGGAGTTACTTTGTATTCCCTTCATGGGAGTCTTACCAACTCAAAACAGCTGTGATTGATATGTTACAATCAAATGTAAATTACCTGGGAAAAATTGTGGAACGAAGTAAATACAACCCTGAGTCGCAATCCGCCTACCGCCTTTCCCGTAAAGGGCTTTACGTAAATTCAGCTCATCTTACAACAGCCTTTCAACGCATGCTTTCCGAGCCTAAAAGCAAACAATCACAGGCCGATATTTTGTATCGTTTGGTGGTGCTCAACAACCAACTCACCTCTTACCTTTCAACCCTTTCCTATCAACTGGAAGCAAATGAAAACATCTCCACGGAACAGCTCAAACAATTGCGTTCGGTTTGGTTTGTACTGAAAGAGACCTACGAAAAAATTGCGGGAAGAGAATTGCCGGTATTATTCAGAGGAATGCCTACACTATATGAAAATAAGCAACTTCATATTGAATTTTTGCGGGAAGTACATCAAACTGCCATTTCAATACGAAAGACTGCACTTGAATTGTCGAAGAAGAGGGACGATCATTTCGTGGAAATAGAAAAGACCGCTTCGCTGAAAGAATAGAGACCACTTCGTAAGAAGAAGTTCTGTCATGGTGAGATTATCTAAACTCCAATCATCTTCATGAATTCTTCTTCGCCTATAATTGGAACATTTAGATCTGTTGCTTTTTTGAGCTTTTCTGGCCCCATTTTATCTCCCGCTATCAGGTAATTCAGGCTTTTGCTAATACTACCAATATTGCGACCACCATTGAGTTCGATCATTTTCTTAAGTTCATCGCGACTTATTGAAAAAACACCCGACACCAAAAAACTTTTTCCTTCGAGTACATTTGTACGCACCACTCCTTCTTCTTCCACCACCTCTAAACAAAGTCCATACCTTTTGAGTTGTTCGCAGATGTTCATATTGTCTGTGTCTGCAAAAAAACGAACCACATTATCCGCAATTTTTTCTCCA
The DNA here is from genome assembly GCA_040387195.1 of Bacteroidota bacterium. Lineage (GTDB taxonomy): Bacteria > Bacteroidota > Bacteroidia > UKL13-3 > UKL13-3 > UKL13-3. The sequence goes on along the minus strand of JAZKEF010000017.1, from coordinate 236,947 downwards.
ATTTCATAAATGCCCGCTATTTCTTCCTTGCCGGCTGCCATCAGTTTATCGAGGGTGAGAAAATGTTTAGCCAGTTTTTTAGCTACCGTTTCGCCCACCATACGAATACCTAAGGCAAACAGCACTTTTTCAAAGGGCATTTTTTTAGATTCTTCAATTCCCTGCAACATATTCACCACCGACTTTTCCTGTAAGGAGCGTTTACCCCATTGGTCCTTTTTTTCATTGTAGGTCTCAAATTCCAGTCCCAGCAGTTGGTCTTGAGTTAATGCATACAAATCGGCATAGGTTTTTATGAGGCTTTTCTGATACAATCCTGCAATAGTTTCGCCTCCCAGGCTATCAATATTCATTGCCTTCCTGCCAATAAAATGTTCAATCCTCCCAATAAGTTGCGGAGCACATCCGGTTTCATTCGGGCAGTAATGAACCACTTCTCCCTCTTTGCGGACGAGGGTTGTGCCACACTCAGGACAAGTTGTTGCATATACAAACTTTGATGCATCGGGTTGCCGTTTGCTTAACTCTACTCCCGTTACTTTGGGAATGATTTCTCCACCTTTTTCAACGTATACCCAATCCCCTTCGTGTAAATCCAGACGTTCAATTTCATCAGCATTGTATAAACTCGCTCGTTTCACAGTTGTGCCGGCAAGTACCACAGGAGTGAGGTTGGCAACAGGTGTAATAGCTCCGGTACGACCAACCTGATAGGTTATTTTCTGCAATTGGGTGAGTGCGTTTTGCGACTTGTATTTATAAGAGATGGCCCAGCGTGGATTTTTTGCTGTAAAGCCCAACTCCTGTTGCTGCTCGTAACTGTTCACTTTAATCACAACCCCATCTATTTCATAGCTCAGGTGTTCCCTTTCGGTATCATAAAAATGAATAAAGTCCATCACCTCATCAATACTCTTGCATAACTTGTAGTGGTCACTTACCTGAAAACCCCATGCTGCAGCCTTTTGCAAGCTATCATAGTGTGTGTGCGCCACCTGTTTATCGGCATAGATGAAATACAAAAAACAATCGAGCGGTCGTTTGGCGACCTCGCGGGAGTCCTGCAGTTTTAAAGAACCCGAGGCGAAATTGCGGGGATTCTTATAGAGTTTCTCTTTAATTTCCTCTTCGTCAAATCCTTTTGTTTCCAGCTCTTTGCGTAATTCGTTATTGAGTTTATCAAACGTTTTGCGGTGCATAAAAATTTCTCCGCGGATATCAAATGATGAAGGATAGTCCCCCGCAGGCAATTGCTGCGGAATGGATTTAATGGTTTTCACATTGGTGGTTACATCATCACCCTGCACGCCATCTCCCCGGGTTACAGCCCTTACCATCATACCGTTTTCATATGAAATACTGATGGCCAGTCCGTCAAATTTAAGCTCCACCACGTACTCCACTTCATGCCCTATGCTCTTACGCACCCGCTCATCAAACTCTTTCAACTCATCCTCCGAGTAGGTGTTCCCAAGGCTCATCATCGGGTATCTGTGTTTTACCTGTGCAAATTCCTTGGTAATGCTTCCCCCTACCTGTTGGGTTGGAGAGTCGGCCTTAGCCAGATTTGGATATTGTTGCTCTAGCGCTTCCAGCTCTTTCAGCAGAAAATCAAAGTCCGTATCACTGATGGTAGGCCTTGATAATGTGTAGTAATTATAGTTATGTCGGTTGATAACGGTTATCAACTCATTCATTCGGATGGTAGCTTCCTGTTCATTCATGGTAGCGCAAAATAAGTATTTTGATTCACCACATAAAAAAGCATTTTTGCAATCATGCATAAACTCCGAATTTTCATTCCGATTATCCTGTTGTCGACAACCGTTTTGGGCCAAGGTTCTTATATCCCGTTAGGTTCGTATAGCATACATGTGCTCGACAGAATGGAGATTAAACAGGGACGCCTTGCAACCCCGGCCGAATTTACCACCTCTACCAAATCATACAAACGCAGCAGCATTGCGTCATACGTTGATAGCTTTAACATAAGCTCCGCAAAACTTAGCGGGCAGGATTATTTCAATCTTGCCTATTTGCAAAACGATAATTTCGAATACAGTAGTTCAGAAAACACCCTCAGTAAAAAAAGTGTATGGCGCACAGGAATGTATAAACACAAGGCAGCGGTGTATGATGCGGTGATTCCTGATTTTAAATTGGTGGTAAACCCAATTGCATACCAAAAATTTGAATATGATAACGCACAGGGGGAACTTTTATACCTCAATAACAGGGGATTTGAAATGAGAGGCCAAATTGGCGAAAATCTTTCCTTTTATACCCAATTTTGTGACGAGATCCAAAAGCTGAACTCCTGGAATCAGTCTTTTTATGACAAATATGAAGTTATTCCGGGCCAGTCTTTTTTAAAAACAAGCGACAGCCGAACATTTAACTATTGGCTGGCTAGCGGGTATGTGAGTTATCAGGCCGGAAAATATTTTGATATCCAGCTTGGACAAGGGCGTAACTTTTTCGGAAATGGTTACCGTTCGCTTACCATGTCGGACTTTGCACACGATGTGCTTTTTTTGAGGGTAAATACCCGTATTTGGAAAGTCCATTACTCAAATATCTGGGGACAACTCATCGACTACCAGCCGCCCACTCAGAGTCTTTATCCCAGGCGGCACTACTTTGCCACCACACATGCCAGCATTAATCTAACTAAAAAATTTAACCTTGGATTGTTCCAAACCATTTCATTCCAACGCGACAGTGGATATGCCAATGGTGGATTCGACATGCAGTATGCCAACCCGATTATTTTTTATAAACCGATTGAAAATGGATTGAACAGTCCCGATAAAGCAATTTTAGGTCTTGACTGGAAGTATAATTTCCTAGCACATTTTTCACTTTACGGACAAGTTGCCATTTCGGAACTGGTGTTTGATGAGTTGCTTGGAAAAAGAGACTGGTGGGGCAACAAAACTGCATTTCAGGCCGGAGTAAAATATATAGATGTTTTGGGCATCCGTAATTTAGACCTGCAATTGGAATACAACCGTGTACGCCCTTATATGTATACTTCCTACAACAGGCTGAATGCTTATGCAAACTATAATCAAAACATGGCACATCCACTGGGAGCAAATTTCAAAGAGAGTATTGCCATAATAAGGTATCAGCCAACAAACAAGTTGTTTATTACCTCTAAAATGATGATGACGACATACGGGAATGATACCAATGGAAGCAATTGGGGAAGTGATATCAGGCTCAGCTATTATAGCCGTGTTCGTGAATATGGAAATGTGATTGGGCAGGGAGTCACCACTACGCTTTATGTAGGAGAGATACTTGTTTCCTATATGTTCCGTCACAATATGTTTATCGACCTACAGGTTGCTTACCGAAAAACAACAAGCGCATTGCCTGTTTTTGAATCACAAACTTTCAATGGATCCATCGCTTTCCGGTGGAACATCAATCCCCGATGGTGTGACTTTTAGATAACATCTACTCCAACAAGCCATGAACAAAATATTTTATCTCTACCTACTCAAACTTTACTTTACTGCGCTATTGATACTAAGCTTGCTGCGCGGTGCCTTTTTTTTCTACTATTATGATGAAGCCATGCAAAACCCGGGTATGGATATTTTTCTGTGCTTTTTAATAGGCCTAATAATGGACTCCAATGCCATTTCAATGTCGTTGCTCGTTTCCTTTCTATTGAGCAGTCCTTTTAAAATTTTCAGTGAAAAATACCTTCGCTTTTTTTACCTCCTCTTCAATACTTCTATTGCCATCGTTTTCTTCACCAACCTGGCCGATATATTTTATTTTAAGCAATATGGCACCCGGATGAATGCGCTTGCCATGGAGGTAATCAATCATTTCGACATTGTACTTCCGATGTTATACAAGGGTTTTCCGCTTATAAAAGCGCTCGTTGTATTTGCGTTGCTGATGTATGCTTTTGTTTGGTGGCACCAAAAACAAATGGCCAAACAACTGCCGCGGTATGAAAAACCGTTACTGTGGTTTTCGGCAACTATTGTCACTTTTGTTGGCACTTCATTTTTGTTGTACGGTATGCCACTGTGGTATATTACCTCCTATTCTACTTCATCACTTCTCAACCAGATGTCGTCAAACGGCATGTATACGTTCGTAAAATCATTCGACCAAAACCGGATTTACAACCATGATCTTTCCATCTTTCCCGGAATAACCGACAGCAGTGCCATCAAACACATTCAAACACAAAGCATTCACCCTTCCGAGTTTCATGATACCCTTTGGTGGCCAACCTTGCGCAAACACAATAAATCCATTGCTACCCAACCTAAAAATATTGTATTCATCATTGTTGAAACCTTTTCAGCCATCAATATTGGCAGCCTGCATGGCAAACCACTATCACCTCGGTATGATGAGTGGAGCAAAAAAGGAGTATCATTCTCCAGGTGTTATGCCAATGGATCGCGCACACAGCAAGGTCTTACATCTACATTGGCAGGATTTCCGGCTGTGTTGGGAAACAGTTTGATCCGCAGAAAAGGGTTGAACGAATTTCACTCTCTCGGTAATATTTTACTGGATGCCGGCTATGAAACCCAGTTTATCCATGGTGGCGACATGCAGTATGATGATATGGATTTGTTCCTCACGCAAGGAGGTATTCAACAGATTTCCGATGTAAACAGTTTCACGTCCTCTCATTTCAAAAACAACTGGGGCGTGTGTGATGAGGATTTATTCGATAAAGCGTATCCGATGATCTGGAGCACACCCAATCAAAAACCCAAATTCTCTGTTATTCTCACCATCAGTAACCATGCTCCTTTCGACCTTCCTCCCCAATTTGCCGAAAGCCATCCCGAAGTAAAGCGGATGAAACCGGAAGAAGCTACATTTTATTACACGGATTATGTAATGGGAAATTTTTTGGATAAATGCGCCAAACATCCCGAGTTTAAAAATACACTGTTTGTAATTGTGGCCGACCATGGTGAGGTATACGAACCCAAACATTTACAATACAAAATGTTTCATATTCCGGCACTGTTGCTCAATACATCCAAACCTCCGCAGGTGTTTAGCAGAACCTGTTCGCAAATAGATTTGGCTCCAACTGTGTTGTTGGAAAGCGGCTACAAGGGACCGTATCATTTTATAGGCCAAAATGTGTTCAGCAACCATTTTAAACCATTTGCCATAAGCCGCAACACTGCCGAAATGTTGTATATGCAAAATGAAAAAGGTCAGGTCTTAAGTTGTGATATGAACACAAAAAAATACTACTATCATCAAATAGATTCTTTGTCGTTTATAGGAGGTCCAATCGTTTTAAAAGGGAAAGAAGGCAAACAATTGTATTCCGACTTTCAGCATTACCTGCAGGGTATTTCGGTATTATACCGCAATGGATTGTATCAGTCGACTCAGCGTAAAGACCAATAATACTTGCCGATAGCTCACATCAAATAGCTAAAAACCGGACAATGTAAACGTACAAGTTAACCCCACGCTAAAATTACGGGGCAATACATCAACCCCGAATATGGCACGGGTGTGGATTCCTTTATCACCAAGCACCTGCACAAACAAGTCGGATGCTCCGTTTACCACCTTAGGGCCATCATCCCAACCTTCGGCAGCCTGGTAGTATGCATCAACATGGTTCAATCCTTCTATTTTTTCGAAACCGATTTTTATATGGATCTGAGCAAGCACATTTAAAGCTGCTAATTGCATAGCTTTGTATCCATCTTCAGTTGTAATTTCTTTTCCTAATCTCCCAAGGTAAAAGTACTCCCCGTTCACAATCGGAAACTGAATGGCAACATACACAATATTACCCCGAACATTGACCGATATGTAAGAACCTCCGGGAGTAGTTATTTCTGGTAAGGTAAGTCCGAGTTCGGAGAGTTGAAATAATATTTCCTTGTCCATAACGATCTAGCTATCGTGCTTATCAAACAACTTCACCAGTACATCTATATCTTTGGGATAGGGGGCAACTACATCATATACCTTGCCTTCAATATCAAATACGAGTTTATACGCATGCAGGGCAACACGTTTAATCAATCCCTGCTCCTCCTCAAACTTACCAAATTTAAAATTGCGTTTCATCTTGGATAATAGGGGAACCTTTCCGCCATATTGTGTATCGGCAACTATCGGGAAGTTTTGGGATGAAAGGTGAATTCTGATTTGGTGCAAACGCCCCGAAACAGGCTTACACTCCAGCAACGAGTAATGCTGCCACAACTTCACAGTGGTAATGATTGTCTCGGCTGGTTTACCTTCTTTCATATCAATTTTAGCCAATCCTTTTTTGGTTACACTCAATGGTAATACAATCGATTTATGGTCAACCTGTAAATTCCCGCCCACCAAAGCATGATAGCATTTCTCAATTTCGCGTGCTTCAAATTTCATGGCCATGGTACGATACGTTTCCGGATCCTTGGCAATAACCATAATGCCTGAGGTTTCTTTATCCAGCCTGTGACACAATTGTGCCTCGGGCCAGTAACGTTTGGCAAGACTCAGCAAACTTGGGGCATCACTGTTGCGTTCATCAAGCGAAGATATATAAGCGGGTTTATTGATAAAGATAAGATGATCGTCCTCAAACACAATCATATCCTTAAAAGGAGGAATTTTTTGCATGGCGCAAATATAGCGGAATAAAAGGCTAAGCCGAATACAAGTTACTCGTAGCGCAAGGCTTCAATCGGATCAAGCCGCGAGGCTTTGATTGCTGGATAGATACCTGAAATTAATCCAACTGCAAAACACAATACAATACCGCACATAATCCATAACCATGGAATGATAAATCCTCCGCTCATCAGCATGGAAACGGCATTGCCCATGGCCAGGCCCAATATCACACCACCTATGCCACCAATCTGGCAAATTACGATTGCCTCAAACAAAAACTGCCTGCGGATAACCTTTGCAGTGGCCCCGATGGATTTGCGGATCCCTATCTCGCGGGTGCGTTCGGTTACCGACACTAGCATAATATTCATAAGACCCACAGCGGCTCCCAGTAAGGTAATAAAACCAATAACAGTGGCCGCAATGGTTACATATTTTAAATTGCCAATGAGTTCCTTGGCCATATTATCCGCTTTCAGCACTTCAAAGTTATTTTCCGACATAGCCGGCAAATGCCTGACCCTTCTAAAAACAGCCTCTGCTTCTTCAACTGCTGCTTCCATTTTGGGAACATCCTGAATGGCCACGGTAATTACAAAACTCATATTTGGACGTGCAAATACCTGTCGTGCATTTTCCAGCGGAACAATCACAATTCGATCGCCTCCAAAACCCATTGCCGAACCTTTTTCTTTGAGAACTCCTACCACCCTGTACTTGGCACCGCCAACAAATATGGGCTCTCCCAACGGATTTTGGTTTTTAAACAGTTTGGTTTTTATCTCTTTACCAATCAATGCAACATTGCCTGCCGAAGCCACTTCCTTTTCTCCAAAATTTCGTCCGCTTGCTATTTCATAACCACCTACCTGCAAATAGTGTTCATCCCCTCCCATTACCATTACGTTGGGATCTGTTTTATTGGAACCATACTTTACCGTACTGGCAAAGGATGCATTTACCGAAAGTGATGTAGTAGACGGGTAGGAATATTGTTCGATGAAAGCGTAAGCCTCCTGTTTGGTGATGGTTTGGTATTTTTTAGGTGCTTTCCCTTTTACACCAAACTGCACATTATTCCCCCTGTTTTTAATATTAAACGTATTGGCTCCCATGTTGGAAAAGCTGCTGTTAATGGAAGCCTTAATACCATCAATGGCTGTTAGGATACCCACCAACGCCATAATTCCGATAGCAATAATCAATGCCGTAATAGTTGCCCGCGCTTTATTGCCGGCAATGGAGGTTAAAGCCAGCTTCATATTTTCGGTAAAGGTCATTTCGTGTTTTTTCGCTGAGATTGGAATGGGAAATATAATACTCCAAACGTTAAGTTACCTAAGGTGGTGCCCGAAAACAGGTTCACATTGATCCTTTGTGTTTCTGACCGGCTTTGGCTATCACTTGAAAGGCTTCTTCTTACAGCTAAAGAGAACAAACTGAGATTGAGTTGTAAGCCCCATCTTGGTTTTACCCTGTAATGCATGCCGGGTGAGAGCCTGTATAATATGGAATGCGTGTTGGTACTGTTGGCAAATACATCATTGCCTTCGTTCCACTGATACTGATAACTAAAATCATGATTTACCGTGGCATAAAATTTTGGAAGTATAACATAGTATTTACTCAGGCCAAACTGAGCCCCCAACTGATAGGAAATGGTGTACCTGTTATCTCCGTTTATCTTAATAAAATCTGATTCGGAATAATTAACTGTCCCCAAAATACCATAGGAAAAAGCCCGTCCCTTGGAAATAAATTTACCTTTGCTAATTCTTGTATTCAGGTAATAACTGGTAGAATGGTCATTGCTGTAAGTCCCGCTGGACAATATTCTTCCATTGTTGCTGATATTGGTGTTATACTCAACAAAACCGGACCAAAACCGTTCCCCTTCTTCCTGAGCAAACACGCATAGGGGAACAAAAAAACATAGAGTGATTATCCGTAACATAGTAGCCGCAATATACCCAAATTGCAGTTAGTCTTATTTTTTTTCAATAAAGGTAAATCCTTTGCGGCCTTCCTCTTCTACATAATCAATTTGCATTCCTGCAAAAAAGAAGATTTCTCCGGGATGGTAAATAATTTGTTGCCCCTGCACCTCTTCCAGTTTATCCTTATCCGTTTTGGCATCAAAAGCAATGAGTAGCCTTTTATTGGTTTCATTTTTCTGGCGAATACCTACACGCAGGTAGTGATCGGCCGGAATCTGAAGCGTGGTTTTATAATGTTCGATAGCCGCAAGCGCTGCGGAAGTAAATTGTATGAGCTGCATAAAATATTGCTGTTAAAAAAAATTAAAGGGCTGCAATCCGCTTTACCAAACCGGGCCCTTCATAAATAAATCCGGTATACAACTGAACAAGCGTTGCACCGGCATCTATCTTCGCTTGTGCTGTTTGGGTACTGTGAATTCCTCCTACACCGATTAAGGGTATAGAACCGTTGCTCTTTTGGTTAATATACTTCAGAACCTGCGTTGAATGTGCATGTAATATTTGTCCACTCAATCCTCCCGCACCAATCGTTTCTACCTTTGATTTTGCGGTTAGCAATTGCTCGCGGCTAATGGTAGTATTGGTAGCCACAATGCCCTCAATGCCACTTTCGGTTACAATCTCCACCACATCATCCAGTTGCGAATCGGTTAAATCAGGAGCAATTTTAAGCAAGATGGGCTTCTGTACCGCCTTGCTCCTGCGCTTGTTCACCAGTGCCGATAAAATCTTCATGAGCGGTTCCTTATCCTGCAAGGCCCTAAGATTAGGAGTATTGGGAGAACTTACATTCACCACAAAATAATCCACATAATCGTATAGTTTCTCAAAACATACCTCATAATCGTGCTGGGCCTCTTCGTTCGGTGTTACCTTGTTTTTGCCTATGTTTCCACCCACAATCAATCCCTCGGGTCTGTTTTTAAGGCGCTCCACCACCACATCTGCTCCGTCATTGTTAAAACCCATGCGGTTTATAATGGCCTTATCCTCAATTAACCTGAACAACCTGGGCTGGTCATTTCCTGGTTGACCCACTGGTGTTACCGTTCCTATCTCCACACTTCCAAACCCCATCGCCTTAAACTCTTCCAGGTAACGGGCGTTTTTATCAAATCCAGCAGCCAATCCTACCCTGTTCGGGAAGGTAATTCCCAAAAACTGTACAGGTTTTTCGACAAAAAATAACAGTCGGCATAATTGTTTCACTCCGGGAATAAACAGTAGGATTTTGAATGTATTAAGGGTAAAATAATGGGCCTTTTCGGCCGACATTAGAAACAACAATCTGACAATGAGCTTATACACGATACGTTTAGGTTTTTGATGAACGGCTTCAAAAATGTGACAATTGAAACGAATTAGAAAGCAAACCTTTTAAAAGTTTTCAAGTTATCCATTCTATAAGGCTTTTCATAGCTGTTTAGATAGATTTTAAATAAACAATTGTGGATTGTTAAAATAGGATAAAATAGCGGTATTCATAAATTTGCGCTCGCTAAAAATTAATATCTACTTATGAGTTGGATCAACAAACTGTTTAGTTCTTCAATCGGCCAAAAGTTTATCATGGGCCTCACAGGGTTATTCCTGATTTCATTTTTATTGGTTCATTGCGGTGTCAACGCATTGATATTCGCTAATGATGGCGGACATTTATTCAATGAAGGAGCCGAATTTATGGGTACCAATCCCCTCATACGTGCTATGGAAATTGTATTATTCATTGGTTTGATTTTACATATTGTAAAAGGATTCAGCCTTTGGAGCCAGAACAACCAGGCCCGCCCGGTAAAATATGCCATGCAGGATGGTAAAGCCAACAGCAAATGGTATTCACGCTCAATGGGCTTATTGGGAACCTTGTTATTGATGTTCTTGATCATTCACCTCCGCCATTTTTGGGTAGTAAGCCGTTTTACGGACGAAATCACAAGCGGTAGAGAAACCCTGTTTAATGAAATGAAAGAAGTATTCGAACACATGTGGGTGGTTATCGTTTATGTACTTGCCATGGTTTCATTATCATACCACTTAATGCATGGCTTTCAGTCGGCATTCCAAACTTTGGGATTAAACCATAAAAAATATACTCCCGCCATTAAAAGCATTGGGGTAGCTTTTTCCATCATTATCCCGTTCATCTTCGCATTGATGCCTATTGCAATGCATTTTGAATTTATCAAATAACTTTCAACGCTAACGATACATATTATTATGAGTAAACTTGATTCAAAAATTCCTGAAGGACCTATTGAAACCAAATGGTCGAAATACCGCTCCACGGTTTCATTGGTAAATCCTGCTAACAAGCGTAGCCTGGAAATTATCGTTGTGGGTTCGGGTCTTGCCGGTTCGGCTGCCGCAGCTTCTCTGGCCGAAATGGGTTATAAAGTTAAAGTATTTTGTTTTCAGGATTCACCAAGACGTGCGCACTCGATTGCGGCTCAGGGTGGAATCAATGCTGCCAAGAACTATCAGAATGATGGTGACTCGGTATACCGTTTGTTTTATGATACCATTAAAGGTGGTGATTACCGCGCACGCGAAGGAAACGTTCACCGTTTGGCTGAAGTGAGTGGCAATATCATCGACCAGTGTGTGGCGCAGGGTGTACCCTTTGCACGCGAATACGGAGGATTGCTGAGCAACCGTTCATTCGGTGGAACACAAGTACAACGTACATTCTATGCTGCCGGACAAACGGGTCAGCAATTATTATTGGGTGCATACTCCGGATTGGAACGTCAGATCGGAATGGGTGCTGTACAAATGTACTCTCGCCATGAGATGTTGGACGTAGTAAATATTGATGGTAAATGTCGTGGTATCATTGCCCGCGACCTGGTTACCGGTAAATTGGAACGTCACTTCGGACATGCCGTTCTATTGTGTACAGGAGGATACGGTAACGTATTTTATCTTTCAACAAACGCCATGGGCTGTAACGTAACAGCTGCATGGAAAGCACATAAAAAAGGAGCCTTTTTCGGTAACCCTTGTTTTACACAGATTCATCCAACCTGTATCCCTGTTTCGGGCGATCATCAATCGAAATTAACGTTGATGAGTGAGTCGTTGCGTAATGACGGACGGATTTGGGTGCCTAAGCGCAAAGAAGATGCAGAAGCCATCCGCACAGGTAAAAAGAATCCGAACGATTTGGCAGAAGAAGACCGTGATTATTATTTGGAAAGACGTTACCCTGCTTTCGGAAACCTGGTACCGCGTGACGTTGCTTCGCGTGCCGCAAAAGAAAGATGTGATGCCGGTTACGGTGTAAACAAAACAGGTGAAGCCGTATACCTTGATTTTAAAGCAAACATGATGCGTTATGGCCGTATTGAGGCTACCAAAAAAGGTATCCACAATCCGAGCGAAGCACAGGTTAATGCTTTGGGAAAAGATGTTGTTGTAGAGAAATACGGTAACTTATTCGATATGTATAAACAAATCACCGGTGTTGACCCTTACGAAAACCCGATGATGATTTACCCTGCTGTGCATTATACCATGGGTGGTTTATGGGTGGATTATAACCTGATGACTACCGTGCCCGGCTTATATGCATTGGGTGAAGCTAACTTCTCTGATCATGGTGCCAATCGCCTGGGAGCATCAGCATTGATGCAGGGTTTAGCCGATGGGTATTTTGTAATTCCATATACAATCGGTGCTTACCTGAGCAACGAAATCAGAACACAAGCCATTCCTACCACTCACGATGCGTTTGAGATTGCCGAAAAAGAAGCACAATCACGTATTGATAAATTGATGTCGGTAAATGGCGCCAAATCCGTGGATCATTTCCATAAAAAACTTGGATTGATCATGTGGAACAAATGTGGAATGGAGCGCAGAGAAGAAGGCCTGAAAGAAGCCATCAATGAGATCCGTGCCTTGCGTGAAGAGTTCTGGAAAAATGTACGTGTTCCCGGTGAAGCCAACAGCATGAACCCTGAATTGGAAAAAGCCGGACGTGTTGCCGATTTCCTTGAATTGGGTGAATTGATGTGTTTGGATGCATTGACACGTAAAGAAAGCTGTGGTGGCCACTTCCGCGGAGAATACCAAACCGAAGAAGGTGAAGCATTACGCGATGATGACAACTTTGCATTTGTATCAGCCTGGGAAAACAAAGGCAACCATGAGTGGGAACTGCACAAGGAAGAGCTGAAATACGAGAACATTAAAATTGCACAACGTAGCTATAAATAAGTAATTAAGTTAATACAGTTGATGGGTAATCGGTTTTCCTCCCAATCAACTAGTAACCTATAACCAATAACTATAAAGACAATGAGCGGAAATATGAATATCACACTGAAGGTGTGGAGACAAAAAAATAATGACGACAGAGGAAAATTTGAAACATACAGCGTTCCGAATGTTTCAGAAGACATGTCGTTTTTGGAAATGTTTGACGTATTAAACGAACAACTGATTGTGGAGGGTAAAGATCCCGTAGCATTCGACCACGATTGCCGCGAAGGTATCTGTGGTATGTGCAGTATGTTTATCAATGGCCGTCCGCATGGGCCTTTAAATGGTGTTACTACCTGCCAGTTGCACATGCGTTCGTTCAAAAACAATGATACCATTGTGGTAGAACCCTGGAGAGCAAAAGCCTTCCCGGTAATTAAAGATCTGGTGGTAGACCGCGATTCTTTCGACAGAATCATTGCTGCAGGTGGATATATTTCGGTAAACACCGGAAATGCCCAGGATGCCAACAGCCTGCCGGTATCAAAAATAAATGCTGATGAAGCATTTGCCGCTGCTGCCTGTATTGGTTGCGGAGCATGTGTGGCAGCTTGTAAAAATGCATCGGCTATGTTGTTTACCTCCGCTAAAATTTCCCAACTGGCATTATTGCCACAGGGAGCGCCTGAACGCCAGCAACGCGCCCTCAATATGGTAGCACAAATGGATGCCGAAGGATTCGGATCATGCACCAATACCGGAGCTTGTGAAGCTGAATGTCCTAAAGGAATTTCATTAAGCAATATCGCTCGTATGAACCGAGAGTTCCTCGGAGCATCTCTTACAGCTTAATAAAAAACTGAAACTGATAATCAAACCATCCCGTTGTCAAATATTGGCAACGGGATTTTTTATGCAACTTCCTTTACAATTTTGTAATCTATTATTCTGTATATTGCCATGTAAAGTCCAAATTTCCCCTGAAACACACTTGAAACACATTTCTATCTATATCATATTGCTCACATTCCTGCTCCTCGGCACCGATTGTTATGCAAGCCATTATCGCGCGGGGGAAATCACATATGCTCAGGTTTCGGGCAGGCGTTACCGGATAACCGCCACAACCTATACCGATCCCCAATCACAAGCCAATCAGTTTACCGGAACCGTTACCATCGTTTGGGGCGATGGTACCAGCAATGTCGTAACTCGTACAAGCTTATTTATAGTAAGCACAACCGCCCAGCGAAACACCTACGAGTTCGAACACGAGTACCAGTCAGACGGAGTGTTTATCATCAGCCTTACCGACCCTAACCGGGTGGATGGCATTTTTAATATTAACGGAGGACAATCGGGCAATACTCCTTTTTACGTGGAGAGTATGATCCGGATCAGCTCCACCATTGGCAATAACCAATCGCCTATACTCACTGTTCCTCCTTTAGTAGACGGGTGTCTGCAGTTTTTATACCTGCACAATCCGGGTGCTTATGATCCCGATGGTGATAGCCTTGCGTATACCTTAAGCGTTCCCAAACAGGGAACAAACAATCCGGTTCCCAATTATGAAACACCCCGCACCTCCGATAGCTTTGCCATCGATCCTTTTGACGGAACTTTGTATTGGGCAAAATCCATCGCACCCGGAATATACAATATTGCCGTAAAGGTTTCAGAGTTCAGAAACGGACAATTGGTTGGATTCGTCATCAGGGACATGCAAATCAGAATCCGTGATTGTATAAATGATATTCCGGTACTTACAACCATCAGCAACCGCTGTGTGGTGGCCGGTGACTCACTGAGCATACCAGTTAGCGCTACCGATATCAATGTGCAGAAAATAACCCTGCTGGGTTTTGGGGCACCATTTAAAGTCCCCAACAGCCCGGCAATATTAAAACAGGATCCCGGTTTACCGAATGGATTAGCATCCGGGCATTTTTTATGGAAAACAAACTGCAGCCATATTCGCCATTCAGGTTACCAGACAACCATTGAAGCCAAAGATGACTATGCAATTTCGAACGGTGCCGGATATACTACGTTTGATGTAAAAGTAAACGGACCGGCTCCGCAAAATGTGCAGACCAAACAGCTTGGCAACGGTTTCCGTATTTCTTGGTCAAAGGATGTTTGCCAGCTTGCCAACCGCTACAAAGTATACAGGCGCATTGATAGTTCTTTCTGGAACCACGGAACATGTGAAACCGGTATTCCGGCATCAACAGGATTTACCTTGATTGGTGAAGTGAAAAGTAATGTATTTGCAACAACCGATACTTCTTTTTATGATGATAATAAAGGTGAAGGACTCTCGCCACTGGTTAACTATTGTTACCGCATCGTGGCTGTATTTCCACCACGTAGTGCCAATGGTACCATCATCGGTGGAACCGCCTCCGAGAGTTATGCATCCATTGAAGTATGCGACATTATCATCCGCAGCAAACCCATTATCATCGAAGCATCGGTAACAACCACCCATGCCATTAACGGGGCATTGAAACTATCCTGGATCCGCCCCGATACACTTGATACCATTGTGTACAAAGCTCCTTACCGGTTGGTATTTAAACGTGCCGTGTATACACCCGCTTCTACCGGCCCTTATACCATAATCGGAACAGCCGATTATGGAACCTTTGCCGGAATCAGCGATTCTTCGCTCACCGATTCCAATCTCAATACCCTTAACAACCAATACATTTATAAAATTGAATTGTTGTATGATTCACTGGGATTTCCGGCATTTGTGGATGTGAGTCCTACCGCGGCTTCCATATATACCAAGGTCTACTCAACCGACAATACCAATATTCTGACTGTAATCGAAAAAGTCCCCTGGACCAATAACCTGTATACCATTTACCGTAAAAATCCGGTTACCTCTTTGTTTGACTCTCTTGCAAGCACACAATCCCGAACCTTTTCCGATACCGGCCTGATTAATGGTGTTTCGTATTGTTATTATATCCGTTCGCGTGGAGCCTATTCATTCTACAATTCTATACTACTCAATAATTCTCAGGAGATTTGCGGAATACCTTTAGACACGGTACGCCCTTGCCCTCCTTTATTAACGGTAACACCTCCCTGCAATGTCTTTAATGACTCTACCAACAAACTATCATGGATTCCGAAACCCGTTTGTGCTGATGATGTGGTGAGCTACAATATTTATTACAAAAAACTCTTTACTGATCCTTTTGTCAAAATTGCCGGTGTAAACAGCCAGACACTTAACTATACTGATAACCGCGAAGCACTTAAATTCTCCATTGCAGGCTGTTATTCCGTAACAGGAGTCGATTCATTTAACAATGAGAGTTTCCTTACTGATTCGGTTTGTATTGATAACTGTCCGTACTACGAAATTCCGAACGTGTTTACACCCAACGGTGACGGCAAAAATGATTTACTGAAACCTTTCCCTTACCGTTTCATTGATCATATTAAACTGAGGATATACAACCGCTGGGGCCAAATGGTGTATGAAACCGATAACCTCAATATTCTTTGGGATGGTAAAGATCTGGATAGTAAATCTGATTGTTCAGACGGAGTCTACTTTTACACCTGTGAGGTGTTCGAACAATACCTGCTTGAACTTAAAACCCGTTCCATCCGGGGTACAATACAGTTGATACGGGAATAACTGCCTACCCACGGTTACTTTCGACACTTTCCGCTTCGCGAAGCTCAGTCAACTTCCAATCCCGGTGCACATCTTCACCACGTTACATCGTGGCAGGCATTTCCCCTATCGGTAATCCTACTTCCGAAATATTCCCTTATTTTTGAGGACTAATTAAACAACACGTGTTTACAGGAATTATTGAAACAATGGGTGTAATTGAACGCATCCGTAACGAAGGTACCAACAAACATTTTACCCTTTCTGCTCCCATTACACATGAGCTGCAAATTGACCAGAGTGTAGCACATAATGGTGTATGTTTAACCGTGGTAAACATTGAAGGCAATCAATACACGGTAACCGCCATTGATGAAACGCTGCTCAAAACAACTCTTAACGATTGGAATACAGGACAAAAAGTAAACATTGAACGCTGCATGCCAGCGAATGGACGTTTTGATGGCCATATTGTGCAGGGGCATGTAGACTCAACAGCTACCTGTATTTCCGTTGAAGATAAAAACGGGAGCTGGGTATTTTCATTTGAATTAGCCGCACAAAGCGACACCGGTTTAATTGTACCCAAAGGTTCCGTTTGCATCAACGGAATCAGCTTAACCGTTGTTGATATCCAACAAACTATTTTTTCGGTGGCTATCATCCCTTATACCTTTGAGCATACCAATATGCATGAAGTAACTGCCGGCACAAAAGTGAATATCGAGTTTGATATCATCGGCAAGTATATTGCCAAAATGCTGCAAAACCGGTAACAATCATCTTTCTTGTTTCGAGCAAGGCGGTCTCACTTCGATAATCCCGAAAGCTTTCGGGACAGCGTGACATACTTCTCAATTCTCAATCCTCAATTCTCAATTCCCCCTAACACCCATCCATACCAAACGGTATCCTGAAGAGTTGTTTCACCTTTACTCCCTTTGCGTTTGAAGCTGGTAACCACCGGGGCATGTTGCGAATTGCATCCAGCACCAATTGTGTTGTCTCTTTATCCAGTCCTCTTCCAGTGAGTTTGATATCACTTAAGTGACCATCTTCATTTACCGTCAAGCGCAAAACCGAACGTTGGATTTTTTCCAGCACTCCCGGTTGGGTAAGTCTGTTAAAAATGTGTTCCTGTATATAGGCGGTGAGTTGTTTGTTGCCTCCCGGAAACACAGCTTCCTGCTCAGGAACTGCCGTAACCCTTAGAAACCCTTTGATTGCATTGCTATCGCTGGATGCAATTTTATAGTTGAAGGTGATATCAATAGTGATATCGGCACCATGCTGAACAGTTGACAATAGACTTTTTTGCTCTGCTGTAAGTTTGGCGTCCTTACTTTGGGCAGACTGTTTGCTGCCCTTACTATCGGTCGATATCGTTACCGAAACATAATCAATAAGTGTTTGATAGGCATAATACCCCTGCGTTTTGGTGCGCTGGTCAAGTTCAAACCGGCCTTTAGCGGGAAGAATAATGTGTTTCCAAAGATCAGGAGCAACATCATCAATAAAAACAGCAGCAGTTAGTTTTTCCTTGTTTACCGAAGGATTGGATCTTCCTGTGTAAACATACCCTGCCTGCTGGGCAAAACAGGGTATGATAAACAAGAGCATAAGCGGAATAAAAAGAATGGTTTTCATGGGTACAATTGGATTAAAAGGTGATTGGATTCCGCTCCAAATTCCAGTAAACCTGCACCGAAAAACGTTACACTATTTAGGCTGCGTTGCTACAATAGCCAACACGTATTTATACACAGCATCCTTTTGGTCATCTGTAATTTTTGCTTTGATGGCCATATCATCAACGATATTTTTCCATTGTGTTTCATTAAACCAATAAATGGTTTTAGCTCCGTGGCAATTTACACATGCACCCTGGGCGTATAGTACATGACCTTCATTCAGTTTCTCCATCGTTACCTCAGGATATTGTTTCTGAATAGCTGCAAGCTCTTCAGCACCAGGAGCATAAATACCACTGGCAGCTTTCGCTACTACCACAGGTGGCGGGGTTGCCGGTGGAACATCGGCTGTTGTGTTTTTTTTGGATGTGCCGCATGCAGCAATGATAATAGCGGTTATGGCTATTGCCGTTTGTTGGGTTAATTTCATTCTGTTAAAAGTTTAAAGCAGGTAATAATACTATTTTTTGGAGCGGATAGGAACATAAAATTTGCTTAACAAATGTAGTTTCACGGTTTACCATATTTTGTTACTGAGAAGTTATTGGCTTGTTAATATCTTGTTAACGCTGTTTGTATCGGTTATAAAAGAGCTAATTTTGGGAGACATTCATGAAACTGAACCGAACCTATTTGTTTATTGTACTCTCTTCATTGGCATTGATTGCAGTGCTCATTATTCAGGTGAACTGGATTGTACAAACTGCCAACATTAAAGAAGAACTGTTTGCGGAGAAAGCCAATATGGTACTCTCGAGAACTACCGAAGATATTGGCTCCGATACGGAAACCTGCAGAAATATTAATGATGCGGTGGACCAAACAGGAGCTTCACATATTACCCGTTTAGGAAATAACGAGGTGCGTAAAATAGATTCCCTGTTTAATCATTACATGCGGTTTTACAATTTCCATGTTGATTACACATTCGAGGTAGCCAAGCCCGGTGCTCCTACTGTTTTCTCCAACACGTATTATAAACCGCTCGAACATATGTCGGGCAAAAATAAACTCCAGCTCAAACTCGTTTTTCCCGATAAAAAACAATTTATCATCGCGGAAATGGGCACGCTCTTCATCACCTCGGTATTGCTCATTCTCATTGTGCTTATATTGTTTTGGCGAACCTTGTTATCGCTATTAAAGGAAAAAGAAATTTCGGAGCATACAGCAGATTTCTTAAACAACATGACCCATGAGCTCAGGACACCCTTAACCAATATTGCGTTGGCAGGCAAAATGATGCTGAAGGAAACAACGCTGCAGCAGGAAGACAAAGTGAAACATTACTCTGCAATCATACTGGATGAAAATGAGAAGCTGCGTATTCAGGTTGAACATGTATTAAGTATGACGGCACTGGAGCGGGGCGAAATTCCCATTCGCAAAACAGTATTGGATATCCATGCACTCCTGCACACTGCTCTCAAACAATTCGCGATTCAACTCGAACACAAACAGGGCATCGTTCGGTTGAACCTCCATGCTGCACAATACATGGTTGCTGCAGACCAAACACATCTGTTGAATACATTTTGCAACCTACTCGACAATGCCCTTAAGTATACGCACAACACACCGGAACTCTCTATTGAAACATCCGATGCAGGTGCACATATACGCATTGTTATTTCCGACAACGGCATTGGAATTTCAAATGAATACCGGGAAAAGGTTTTCGCTAAATTTTTCAGGGTGCCTACCGGAGATGTGCATGATGTAAAAGGATTTGGACTTGGGTTGGCCTATGTAAAAAAGATAGTAGAGCTTCATGAAGGAACCCTTCAACTTGAAAGCGAAAAAGGACAAGGCACACAATTCACCATTACACTTCCGCATGCTTAAACAGAAACCGAACATATTACTGGCCGAAGACGACCTCCATTTAGGCATCCTGCTGGTTGATTACCTCGAGGCTGAGGGTTTTGCTGTAACATTGTGTAAAGATGGAGAGATGGCCTTCAAAACGTTTCAGGGTATGACATTCGACATCTGCCTGCTGGACATTATGATGCCTAAAATGGATGGATTTGCAGTGGCAACGGCAATAAGGATGAAGAACAAACATGTTCCCATCCTTTTCCTTACAGCAAAAACATTAAAGGAAGATAAACTGAAAGGATATGGCCTTGGAGCCGATGATTATATTACCAAACCGTTTGATGCCGAAGAGTTGCTTTGGAAAATAAAAGCTGTGGTTCGCAGAATGCCCGATACATCCTCTAACACCAAATCAGAAACCCGAACAATCGGAAAATACCTGTTCGACCATACCAACCAATCCTTGTGTATTGATGGTAAGGTGAAACGGATTACCGAGAAAGAAAGCAATATCCTGTACTACCTAGACACGCAACGTAATAAAGTGATTAAACGGGAAGAACTGCTCAATAATTTATGGGGTGAAAACGATTATTTCTTAGGCAGAAGTCTTGATGTGTTCATCACCAAAATACGTAAGTATCTGAAAGAAGATCCCACAATCAGTATCGAAAATGTATTTGGTGTAGGGTTTATTTTGAATGTTCCGGTCGAATAATTGTTTTGTAAATGGCGAACGATTGCTTCGACTCCGCTCAGTCACCGTTCGCCTTCATGTATTTCGATCATCTATCTTCCAGTCTCTTTTCCGCCATCATCTATAAACCATGATCCATGAACTATCCCCTATCCCCCAACTTCCCTCCCCTCAGCAATTTATCAATCGTAGCATTAATCCGCTCCACTCTGGTTTCTTCCTTTTTGGCTGAACTAATCCATTTAATAAATTCCTTCTGGTGAAATTCCCTGAGCTTCATGAACGCCTTGTAGGCATCCATCTCAATTTTCAAGCACTCAATGATCTCTTCCGGAATTTCAAACAAAGAGTGATCCTCGAAGAGCACAATTTTTACACTGTCACCCGCCTGTTTCCGAATGGCTTTCCGGATCTCCGCCTTCACCGGAAAAAAATATCCTCCTGCTTTTATCTTGGCCAGCTTCAGGTTTTCAAATGTATGATCATCTATGCTACCCTTCACATTCACCCAGAGTGAACGTGGTTTTCGCTCAAGCGGAAGGTCCGGAATCAGCGCATACGTCCACCCTCCTTTCCCATCCACTTTCTGAAGTAAAAATTCTTTGTTTACAATCGGCTTTGTCATTCGGTGTTTCTCAACTGTTCCTACTGTAGTTTTAATCTCAAATAATAAAAGTCGGTTTCAGCCGGCTGTCCATCTTCATTCATATACTTATCAACCCCAGCGACTCGTAACACGACTGAATGATCCGTTTCCCAAACAAAGTCATCCGGTGCCCATATTTGCTGGTCAATTTCTACATATTTTGACAATGAAACAGGTTCTAACTGATTGTTTTCTTGCCTGTCCACGCGCCAAACCTGAATACCATTGGGAACACCCTCAAGTCCGTACATCATGGATAAGTTCGCAATAAATTTACCGTTGGGTGAAATGGTTGGTGAACTCCAGGTAATGGTTTGCTTGCCGGTTCTTTTGTCGATGAGATAATATTCCGAATGTTCCCAAAAACTACCTCCAACAATGTAGAATCCAATTTTATCAAATTGTCCAACATAGTAGTATTCCCTGATATTTGAGTTGTCCGTATGTAACAACGTGTCGGTAAACAGCACAAAGGGTCTCCACTTTTCATCAACCGGTAACCTGATAGCGCCATTCACTTTTTTATAGGTTGCCGTATCATAAAGCGTTTGATCTGTGTATGTTTTTTTGGCTTTCAGGAAGTTATCTGCTGTTGCCGTTGTGATGGAAAAAGCTTGCAAACTGTCGTTGACATTTGCCTTATGTTCAGGCGAAGCACTGCCACCCGATTGAGACTGTTGTCCACACGCAGCAAGTAAAATGGTGAGCATGCACAGGAGTTGTTGTTTCATATAATTGATTAAGTGTTTAGCTGCTTTTATACCTCTTTGGGTTCATAATAAAGAATAACGGCACCACTGCTCAGGGTTTTCGTCTTTGCAAGTGCAAGAAGAGTCCTGTCACTTACATTTTCAAATAACTGCATACCTCCTCCTGCTATGATCGGATGAATACACAATTGCAATTCATCAATCAACTTAAGTTTCAGGAGTTGCATGATTAAACTCCTGCTACCAACCAAAATGTCTTTACCCGGCTGCTCTTTGAGTGCGCGCACTTCTTCTTCAATGGATTCATTTGCTATAGTTGCACTATCCCAATCTAATTCTTTCAGCGTATGGGAAAACACCATTTTGGGAATAGCATCCATCACCATTGCAAAGTCATCCATCGTTTCATCGCCTGAAGGATTTCTCGCCAGGTCTCGCCAGAACTCCATGAGTTGATAGGTTATTCTTCCATATAGAGCGATGCCTCCTTTACGCAACAGATCAGCGTAATGCTGATGAACTTCTTCATCCGGATCAACGGCAGTATGGTCGAAAACTCCGTCAAGTGTCATATTGATTGCTGCAACTACCTTTCTCATTCTTATGTTTAACCGTTAGTTCTGTTTACAAATGGTCGTTTAAATATACAAACTTTAAGTATTCCAAGAAAATGCCATCCCCGATAGCTATCGCGATGCACAGATTAATTGGATAACATAGTTGGCAATCATTGACTGTCCACGGTATAATTCAGTTCTATTACCCCCGAAGCAAATTGCCGGCTATTCAATAGTGTTAGTTTTGTTTTATCCTTAGCTTCAACAAACAATGGAATACCTTGTCCAAGAATAATCGGGTTCAAAAACAACCAGTATCCGTCAATCAAACCCAGCTGCATCAACGAGTGTGTTGCTGTGGGGCTGCCAAAAAGCAAGATATCCTCACTCCCGGATTGTTTGAGTTCGTTTATTCTTTCCGAAAGGTTGTCGCTTATGATTGTGGTGTTCGTCAGTCCTTCGTCTTTCATTGTTTTGGACAACACAACCTTGTGAACTTGCTTATACCATTTTGCATGTTCAATATCATGCCGGCTGGCTGTTGGCGATTCGCCTGCTGTAGGCCAGTAACTCTCCATCAGCTCATAGGTTACCCGACCGTATAATGCGGTGTCACCTTTACTAATCCGGTCACCGACATAAGTAAATAGTTCTTCATCAACCTTTGCCCAGTCCAATTCTCCGTTTAGTCCTGATACAAAACCGTCAAGCGATACGTGCATAAATGAAATTACTTTTCTCATATTCTTTTGTCTTTAATGTTGTTTATTGTTAGTACTGTACTCATTCTTTAACCAATAGATTAACATATTCTTCAAGCCGGTTTAATGTCTGCTTGCCGCCTTCAATGGCATTTACCTTCCTGTTCAATTCTTCAATAATGGCTTTCGACTTAAACACCGATTTCATCGTGAGCAAGGTTTTTCCTTCAACCTCTTCAAATGAAACGGAAACGGTAAAGTTGTACTCTTCGCTTTGTGCACCGGAATGTTTGTAGGATAACAACGAAGGTTTTTTCACTTCCACATACTCAATCTTGTTGTCCCAATCCCGCCCCATGCCGTGCATGATAAAATCCCAGTTTTGGCCCTGTTCTACAGTCATCGATTTCGTAGTGAGTGAAAACCCGTTTGGTCCCCACCATTCTTTTATATGTTCAGGATTGGTCCATACCTCCCAAACCAACTCTCTTGGGGCATCAAGTAGCCTTGTATGTATAATAATATTCTCTTCCAGTCTGAATGTATTGTATTCCATCTTCCTATTTTTTCTTTTGTTGAAGGTTGGCCAGGTAATTTTCCAATGAGTCAAGTTTCTTTTCCCAAAACTGTTGGTATTGATTCACCCAATCCGACACTTCTTTCATTTTTGCAGGATTAAAGTGATAGTATATTTCACGTCCTTTCTGCTCTTGTTTTACAAGTTCGCATTCTGTTAAGATTTGAATATGCTTTGAAATTGTTTGTCGTGTGGAATCAAAATTTTCCGCTATCGCCCCGGGGGTCATTGCCTGAAATGCCAGCAAACTCAATATTGCCCTACGTGTGGGGTCCGCTATTGCCTGAAATATATCTCTACGTGTTTCCATTTTATGCAGCCATTCGACTGCAAATATAATGCAGTTATTTGACTGCGCAAATTTCTTAGCCTTTATTTTTCCTCTTTTAGGTGATATAAATTGTGTCGATTAGCAATACAGTGGATTAAACGATAAGGATGATCCGTGTCGTGCAACTTTTAGCAACAACTCTTCCTTGTCAGGGTTTGTCTAACATATCTGTTGCAGTTTGATGGCCGAGCTGTTCGGCCAATCCTATCAGGAGACCTTCCACCCCACGGATGTAACACAGCCGGTAAATATTCTCATAGTTCACCACTTCTCCAACCACTTCCGCACCGTGCTTCTCAAGCCTGGATAACAATTCGTCAAGATTGTCGACCCGGAACATCACACGGAGATAACCCAGTGAGTTTACCGGAGCTGTCCGATGGTCTGATATGGTTTGAGGGGCGAGAAATTGTGAAAGTTCAAGCCGGCTGTGTCCGTCAGGAGTAACCATCATGGCAATCTCTACCGATTGATTTCCCAGTCCTGTTACACGTCCGGCCCATTCACCTTCAACCATTGCACGTCCTTCCAGTGTGAGTCCGATTTCAGTAAAAAAGGAAATGGCTTTATCAAGGGATGCAACAACGATCCCCACATTGTTCATTTCCATTAAGTTACTTTTTGTCATAGTGAATTGTTAACGTATTCGTTGATGATGTTTATTGTTGAACCGGGTTGATTTTTCGATCTGCAGGCCTGAAACACCATGATAACACGGTGAGGGTTAGCAGTAATGATGAGGGAACAAATTCAACCAGGGGACTTGCGGTCGCCATGTGCGTAAATATCGCTCCCGTCATCAGAAAGAAAAAGCCTGCATATGCCCATTCCTTCAGCAAGGGAAACTTAGGCACAAGCAATGCGATTACTCCCAGTATTTTCCATACAGCTATGATGGTGAGGAAGTAAACAGGATAGCCTAATTGTTTGATGCCCCATACACCGGGAGGCGCCAAAGCTCCTTCCGCTTCTTCTTTTGTTAACTGTAATATTCCGGTTGCCATAAAACCTAAAGCAAGCCAGATGGTCGAAACCCAATAGATGATTTTGTGACTCTTTTTCATGGTAAGTAAATTTAGTTACATAACTGATACTATTTAGTTAAAAGGAATATGCAATAAGATACACCAAATACTCGGCAAAGAAAAACCACCAGAAACGTTTGTAAAATTTTTGAACTGAGGAATGGTCATGGAGTTTAATGGAAAAAGCATTGAACACAAAAAGCACGAGCAATACCATATGTCCGTATAGCAATACTTTGGTTTCAAAAGTGGGTATAGCCGAAAGAACATAATTGAGGTATTTGATATAGATGGTAAACAGGTAAGCTCCGCCAACCAGCACGTGTCCCATGATCAAAGCAGCCTTTGGCGAATACAGAATAGCGAAGGTTTGAATATGGTATTGGGCATCACCTTTTATATCGGGTAAATCTTTAAACCAGGAAATAACCACAGTGAATATAATGACGAACAGGGTAAGGATTTTGATATTCAGTGGCATTTCAATCGAGTTGTTCATCAAATAATTGAATACAAGAAACCCACCCGCGTTTAGTAATAGTCCCCTTACTGTGGTAATGGCTAAAGCTGCTGTAATATGGTGCTGTTTTAAATAAAATGGTGGCATGGAATAGGCCCAGCCAATGGTTGTGGCCAACAGAATAATGGCAAATAAATAAGGGCTCAGGAATAACGCCAGGCCTAAACAGATCAAAAGCGAAGCTCCAACAATGAGTTTAGCCTCATCCACACTTAATACTCCGGCCGGAATGGGCAGCATCGGTTTATTAATCCTATCAATACCAACATCGGCAATTTGGTTGATGCCCACAATAAAAACATTACAGGTTATACCAATAATGATAGCGATTGTTAACAGCAACAAGTCTTCATTCCCTTGTTGCCTGGATACAATGGTATACAACGTAAATATGCTGATGATGCTACCAATAATGGTATGTGGTCGGCTAAATTTCCAAAGGATGGTCAGAGCTTTCATGTACGTGTTAAATATGAATAACAATAATAGCGCCCATCGCGCTTTTGAGTCTCAATATTTTTATGGATTGTTCAGGAAATAACCTGCGGTATTGTTTGACCGAACGCGATTTTAAAACCGATATCAGTCCATCTGTGGTTATGGTAAAAATGTTAACAGGAATGATATACGTAAAAAAAATGCGTTTCACAGAAAAGGGATGCACAAATGGAGTGAGCAGTAAATTCCCCACTGTGGTCATCAAAAGTACTTTTAAAAAGCAGATAACTGTTGGTTCAAGTACTTCAACAAAAAAGCCACCCGCACTGCTTGCCTGCATTTTGGTAACAATATGCCGTTTCTCTTTATCTGTAAAATGGTGGAAGGAATTAAACATGGTATAACAGGTTCCTTCTTCAAATTCCATCTTAAGCACATCGATAGTTTGTGTAGAGTAGGAAACCCTATCCATTTTCGATTGCATTACGTTCGGGTATTTATCGGTAAGCACAAGGCTGCTGAAACACCGGCTTTGCTTAAAAATACTGATAGCAGGCTCCCCGCTTCCGGAACAAAGATCTGTCATCGTTCTTTTTTCAAGTGACAATCCCTGAAGATACTCCAAAAATGTTGTGTAGAAATTAAACCTGGTCACAACAAAACCGATGAATGCTGTTTGGAAATTTCT
The DNA here is from genome assembly GCA_040387195.1 of Bacteroidota bacterium. Classification (GTDB taxonomy): domain Bacteria; phylum Bacteroidota; class Bacteroidia; order UKL13-3; family UKL13-3; genus UKL13-3. Next base: position 210,069 of record JAZKEF010000017.1, on the reverse strand, counting down.
GAATAATGGAGGAAACCAAGCTGCATCTTCAAGTTCTTTCATAATGAATGGTGTTTCGTAATTGAATATACTTCATAATGACTAACCGTTATAGTTTCTTTTGTATTTGCCAATAGTGTCCAAAAGGGTCTTTAAACATTCCTTGTCTGTACCCATAATCGTGGTCTGTTGTAGGATTAATTTCCGTTGCTCCTGCCTGCATCGCCTTTTGCATTACTGCCTCCACATCCGTAACAAATAAACCGATAACCGAAGTTACTCCTTTTGCACTTAGTGGTTCAAGAGCGTCCCGCATGGTTTCATGCACGTGAAAAATTGCTCCATCTATTTCCAATTCAGCCACGTGAATACTGTCGTCATCGTTACGAAAACAAAAGTTTTCAGTTGCTCCGAAATTTAAGTAAAAATCTATGTTGGTTGTCCCATTGGGAATGTGCAGTTCGGGAGCAAAAAACGTTGCATTGTCTGTTGTTATCATAAGTTCTTTTGATAGTTTTGGGCGGGTTTTCTATTCAGTTTCACTGTGAGTCAGGTTCAATTGTGTGTCGATTTTATGTACAAGTTCTTTTTCAAAAACGTCTGTTAAATATTGCAACGTTTTGCTGTCAACACCTCCGTTACTTTCGTTACCACCTTTCCCTAACTCGTTATAAGCGTAGCAAATAAAAATCCCAGCTGTTGTTGCTGTTTTCCAGTCTTTCTCACCACCATCATAGCGAAAGGTATATTCATTTTGTCCCTTGTCTGTTTTAATTTTAATCGTCAAATAGCTTTTACCATCATTGTAATAGTTATCAATAACAGTGTCGTTTTTCCCATTAGTCTGGTCTATGATATAATTTACATTATTCGTATCACGATAAATGTTAGGATTGTTTTTTATCACGAACATTACGGCACTATCCAATTTCTGTTTTGTTGTAGGGTATCTATAACCTTTTAAGGAACCATGTGTTCCGGCACCCAAACAACCAGATAACATAGTTGCCAAAAGAAGAATGAATGTGTAAAAGCTAATTTGTTGTTTCATTGTGGGTTGTCCTATAACGTTCCGCGGCCAGCCGCTGTTGCCGTTTGCGGAGTGTTTAATTGTCAGGCTAAGATAATAAAACTGCGGAAACTGAAAACTAGAACTTAACGAACTAACGGCAATAGTGGCTGGGCGCTGTTAGGCGTAGTATTTCTATTTGTCGACAATATATGTAGTCCAATAGTTCAATGTGTCCAACGTATTAGAATAAGTATTTCTCACAATAACCTTGTATTTAAACTTAACCTCCTTAGGCAAGTCTGCATTGGTGATGAGTCTTTGTGTGGGAATGTTATACGTGATATTATTATTGTCTACTGAAGCAATATCTCTGTTGTCAAAGTCAACTATTTCATATGAGTTCCCAATCAGATGTTGATTCATTAAAAAGATAAATTTCACAGTGTCTCCATAATGATAATGATTGTCGTGGCTGAAAAATTGATTAGTCATCATTGTGACTATTCCATCCTCGCATATTGGGTAAGTGCCAAAGTATTTTTGCAGTGTATCATGTAGTAGAAGTTTGCTCTTTACTAATGATATTATTGTTGTCGAGTCTACGTCCGGATTGAAATGAAAAAGTTTGTACAAAGAATCAACTCTTTCCGATCTCTCTATATACTCGGGAGATTCACTTCTATAACCAATGTCTTTTATTCGGATGAAGGCTCCATGCATTTCCCAATTAGCCAAATCAATTGGAGTAATTGTCTTAGCTAACAAAGTTTTCAATTCGGAGTTCTCTTTATACAGTTGAGATGTCTTAATGATAAAAAATCCAAGTAGGAAAAGAATCAAACTAAGGACTAAATATAATAGTTTCTGTTTTGTCATAATATTACGCCTAACTTGTATATAGGCGCAACTTTTGAGTCCTTTAACCGCCTAATTGGATGTTAAAGGATGCAAATGTGCATCCTTTACCAAATGTATGGGCGCTATGGTATATATCCAAATCATCAAACGGACTTATATCATTCTTGATATTTTCATGAAATGATGTGTTTAGATTTCCCGGGGGAATCATGAAACCTTAACAACTCTGTAGGATATTACACATCTGCTCACCTTTCCGAAGAACGTTTGGTAAGAATCCGAATGGATGTACTGTAAAACAAGTGCGCTGCGAGTACTTAAAATCAATTATTTACCCGTTGAGAACCCAGATTTATAGTCTCAGAATAAAATGAAACTTCACCTGTTGTAATATCATGTATCCCTCCTGCAATTCCAATTTGTCCACTTTCAATCATCTCTTTTAAAATCGGACTGCGCTCCATAATCGACTTAACTGTGCGCTTAACGTTAATGGCGGCCACATTTTCAACAAAAATGGCATTCGTAGAGTTTCTATTTTCTTTTGTGAGTGTTTCATCATCAACTGCAGGTCGTATTTTGGTTAACAGAGCCGTTAAGTTTCCCATTTCTACATGGTCGCAAGCTCCTTTTACCGCTCCGCATTTACTATGCCCTAATACCACAATAATCTTTGACCCTGCCACTTTGCAGGCAAATTCCATACTTCCCAAGATATCCTCATTGATAATGTTACCTGCTATCCGCACGCTAAAAATGTCACCCAATCCCTGGTCAAAAATTAACTCCGCGGAAGTTCGGCTATCAATGCAACTTAAAATAACGGCAAACGGATGCTGTCCATCCGAGGTCTCATTTGCTTGTTGCAACAGATTGCGGTTCACTTTTAGATTGTTAATAAACCGTTTGTTCCCTTCTGTTAATAAATCTAAAGCCATTGAAGGAGTAATAGCTGCTTGCATTTCTTTTGTTAACGTTTTCATTTTTCAGATTTGATTTATAATAAGTAAAACTTTCCGGGTTGATGTGGCAAAGGTATATCTGATTCCTTCAACAGTTGTTTAATATTAATTTCAATAGTTCTTGCTATCGCAGTCATGGCCGTATCTGTTGGCCTGTTCTCAAATGGATCCTGCATATGTGTTGCCGATTTTTCCAATAACAAAAATGCTCCCGATATTAAAAGTAAGAGGGGGATTTCAAAGTAACCGGCAACATCCCTCAGTGCAACAGAAAGGGTAACAATAAATAAATAGATGATCCCATGCAGAAAGAGTCGGTAGGTAACCGGAAATACCGTTGTTTTTATTCTTTCAGCTTTCCCTTGTGAATCACACAGCCGCACAAGCGTATCGTCCAATTGTAGTTGGGAGAATATCTCCAATTGGCCATTTTCTTTCAGGCCCTGAATATCAATCGCATGCATACCAATTAGTGCCAAGGGTTTATTCGTGTGTTGCTCTAATTCCGCAAGGTCTTCGGGAGAAATGAATTTTTCCAGATTTTCTGTAGGGTCCAATCCCCTCAGAGATTGCCCCAAAGAATAACACCATGCAATTTGCCTGAATGCAACTTTTTTAATAATCGTGTTGTTTCCCCTTGCTGTTAATGTTTGCAATTGAATAACGAAACTGCGGGAATCATTCACAATGGCTCCCCACACCTTTCGGGCCTCCCACCAGCGGTCATATGACTGACTCAATTTAAACGAAAGCAGAACGGATATTGCCGTTCCAATGAAGGCAGGAATTGTTAAAGGCATTTCCGGCAACATTTCTTTATAACGTTCTGTAATAAAGAGAACAAACAATGAAACAATCAAAACATAAATAAGGTCATACTTAACCTTGTTTAGGATATAGGATGCAGGTATCGTTTGAGTAAGCAGCATGGCTGGTAAATTAGTACTAAATATAAAAATCAGAAAACGTTAACTCATTCAATTATTTAAAATGATCTATTAAATACACACATAACATCACTTGTTATCTCTTTGTTTTTTTGTATCAAAGCACCCTATTCCACCATTAAAAATGGCACTTACATACGACATCATTCCTTCCATCTCATTATTCAGAGCACTCAACTATTTAAGCAGGTGACTTTTCCTTCTGAAGGCATATTTAACGGCTGCATACAATATCAGGGCTGTTAACACACCTGTTAAAAAATCCGTAAGTGGAACCATTACGGCTGTGTACAACATCATTGCGAATTCGAATTTCCCCAGATGCTTTATCTCTTTTATTTCAGATGGTTTAATCATATTGCTTGCCACCCACACCAATATCCCACCAATACAAGCCATCGGAATAAGTTCAAGGTATTTAGCTAAAAAATACGCAAGCGTTAATTTCAGAATAGCCTTAAAATATTCTGCCAATGGTGTTTGTGCACCTGCTTTTATACTTGTTGCCGTTCGGGCCAATGCACCGGTGCACGGGAATCCTTGAACCATTGGTGTGATAATTTGCACCAAACCCTGACCAAAAAATTCTTTATCCGGATTAAACGGTGTTCTGGTATTACCGGCAAGTTTATCAGCCATGGATGAACACAAGATACTTTCGACTCCCGATACAAAAACAATCGCACAAACGTAATACACAATATCAAGCACAACACTTGCACTCATTGCGGGCATGGAGGGAGCGGTAAACACAAAAAAGTTATTGGGTATCGAACCATACAGATCTTTAACCAGAATAATATTCTTATCAACCAACAGCGTACTGGATAACAGTGTTGCATTCGATGAGCCGTGCTAATTACTCATTCAATAATAATAAAAAAATAATCTTATTGAGGAACACAAAGTCCCCTGCTCATTTTCCCCTTCACTAGAGGACAAGAACATCTTGGTTTCCGGGAATTAGAAGCAGGTGATTTCAGAGCAGCAATACAGGCTACCGCTGGACTTAATACGAAACAAAACTCATGTTAAAACGGAACTGTCAATTTCAGGCAGGAGTGCTGCTAGAGACCGTGCATATTTCTTTGTGTTTTTAAGCAATTTTAAAAATTGCTATTTTTCACAAAGTTCTTTCAACTTATCGAGTGCTTTTGGGTAGGTCTCGTTCATATAATCTAAAAACTCTTCAGTGGTATCTAAGTCAACCGTTACGGTCACAGCGCCATTGTTTTCTTCGAAGGTATAGTTCTCAAATCCGTTCGCCCATTTTTCCACTTCCGGTCCTTCTGTAATTTCCTTTTCAGCTTGAACAAGACCATAATGTTGAATCGAAACAAATCGATTGGGAATGTTTTCAACTATCCTGGAAACCATACCTCCCTTTTCTCCTTTCTCATCTACTCCGATAAATAGCATTTTAGTTCCCTTGTCCCAACTGCCTTCATAGGTCGATGTAGGGTTAAACAAGAAAGTCCATTCTTCATACGTTGATTTACTGCTAATGCCAAGCATTACATCATAAATCTTGGCCACAGGTGCATTGATGCTTACTTTAAATTGTAACTTTTTCATAATTGTAATAGTTATTTAAATAAATTTTTAGAGTAGTTCTTTTCCATCCTACTTAGTGCATACATGGCCACATTTAAGTATTCAGAACTGTTTCAAATTTCAGCTTGGTATTGATTGGCAATGCAAAGATAGAAGGTGTTTCAGGTTTCTTAGGGTGTAAATGCGACAAATGTGGGGGCTGATGTGACGAATGTACTTGGGCTGATGTTGACTTGTTTCCTTAGGATGCCCGCTTATATTCCGCTGTTGCTTTCTTTGTTATCAACTGTATTCGGTAGCTGTTGCACCTCCAAATCATCATGGGACATTGGCACTTTACTGTGGGTGCATTTTTCTTTACCAATAGTTAACAGCCACGCTCCCCGCCCCACAAAAAAACCCGATCCGTCAAGTGACGAACCGGGTTTTTACCAGGTAATCAATCTCTATGTATTACTCAGCAACTACTTCAACTTTGATGTTTACTACAACATCGCGGTGAAGGTTTAATGTAGCTTCGTAAGATCCAAGTGTTTTGATATCGTTCAACTCGATTTTACGTCTGTCGATATCATATCCTTGAACTTTCAATGCTTGTGCAACCTGCAACGGAGTTACCGAACCGAAGATCTTATCGTTAGCACCGGCTTTTGTACCGATAGTAATGGTTAAGTCTTTTAGTTTTTCAGCTGTTGCTTCTGCGTCAGTTTTCAATTTTGTACGTTTCAAAGCACCTTGACGGTTGTTTTCTTCAAGAACTTTGATGTTTGAAGAAGTTGCCATGATAGCATAACCTTTGGGAAACAGGAAGTTGTTAGCGTATCCGTCTTTCACAGTTACGATATCACCTTGTTGTCCTACGTTTTTCAGGTTTTCTTTTAAAATGATTTTCATCTGTTTGTTCCTCCTTCTAAATTATTTTAACTGATCTGCTACGTATGGAAGAATAGCCAAGTGACGGGCACGTTTAACTGCCAAAGCAATTTTACGTTGGTATTTCAATGAAGTACCAGTCAACCTGCGAGGTAAAATTTTACCTTGCTCGTTCACAAACTTCAATAAGAAGTTACCATCCTTGTAGTCAATATACTTGATTCCGTTCTTTTTGAAACGGCAGTATTTTTTCTTTTGTTGAACCTCGGGTGTGGTATTAAACACCATAGCCGGATTAATTTGTTTGTTTGGTGCTGCCATGATTACTTACCTTCTTGTTGTTTGTCTTTTTTAGATTGATTGAATTCGCCATTGCGCTTGCGCTGGTTGTAAATCACTGCGTGTTTGTCGAGTGATGTAGAGAGGAAACGCATGATACGCTCGTCACGTCGGAAAGCTAGTTCAAATTTTGAAACAAAACTGTTGTTGGCTTTATACTCATAAATATGGTAAAAGCCTGTGGTTTTCTTGTTAATTGGATAAGCCAATTTAGTCAAGCCCCAGTTTTCTTCATGAACCATCTCTCCACCGTTTTCGATAATCATGTTACGGTACTTAGCCAGAGCATCTTTCAATTGCTCGTCTGAGAGTACGGGAGTGAAAATAATCACTGATTCATAGTCGTTTAGGACAACTTCTTCGTTTGTGTTTTTCTTTGTTGCCATTATCTTGGGATAATTAAAGGACGGCAAAAGTAGGCCTTTATTTTAAATTATCAAGTATTTAGCCCACATAAAGTGATATTATTTTGTCCAAACGCACACAAAATTAGTCACCGGGCCGAAGAGGGCAACAAATATAAGCGAAAAAGCTGAAATGCGGATAATGGATGATGGGACAGCGTCCCGAATCATTTTGTTGCATTTGCACATCTTCAAATCATCTCATCTGCACATTCCTAACGCCCTTAAGGGGACATTATTCTTCTTAATAATGTTGAACCCTTGTAAGGGCATTAACTTATTAACTCATTCAACCTAGTACCATAAAAGAAAAGGCCCGGGTCTTGCGACCCGAGCCCTGTTCTTACCCTATGAAACACTTGGGGCTCCCCCCAAATTTCGTTTACAGATTACTTTATGGTAACTGTCGTTTTGTTGTCTTTTACCTCTACCTTCGGAATGGATAGTGTTAAAATCCCATCCGTTAACGCGGCACCAATGTTTTGTTTGTCAACATTTTCAGGCAAATTGAATGAACGGGAGAATTTACCGTAGAAGCTTTCAACTAAGTGGTTCTTTTCATCTTTGTTTTCTTCCTTGGTTTTGCGTTCACCGCTGATGGTAAGCCTGTCGCCATCAACATCAATCTTTACATCTTCCTTTTTTACACCCGGAAGTGAAACATGTAGCTCAAATGATTGGGCTGTTTCAATTACATCCGTACGGGGTGTAAAGAATACATTTCGTTCAAATTTTGCAGCTGTTTCATTAAACAGGTTATCAAATACGTTCATCATGTTGCTCGAAATCATTGAATCCCTCAATAATTCTCTCGTGCTGGTTGGTCTGAATTTTATAAGTGTCATACGTTAAATATTGTGTGATACTCCCTTGGTTTCAACTCTTGTACCAATGCATCATTTAAGCCATTATGGCTTAAATGTATTCAAATCGTGCATTATTGAACGACTTTAAAAGACAAAATGTCTTTAAAATAGCGTTTGAGGTTAGGTTGATGTGACGGAATTGGCCACCGGGGTGGCTATTTATATTGAGTCCCTTTGGGACTAAAAGAGTCCCGAAGGGACTCAATATGAATAAAAACGATACTGCTGAAACGTTACTCTTACATTGAGCACTACCGCTCCTTAGAAGACTACTTGAAAAAAGCAGAAACCGCACCTGCAATCTCGCGAGCTGCTTGTCGCTGGGTTTCGGTGGCCAACTGGTCTTTGGTGAGGGGCGGCCGTTTTACGTTGGTAAACAAGTCGCGCCAGGCTGCATTTACAGGTGGCAAGAAGTTCCCTTTGGGAAGTTCATCGTAAATATTGGCAATATTGCCTTTATATACAAGCTGGTGTTGTTCGTCCTTTAGGAACGGACGAATATTATCGCTTAACATCACCTTCCCATCGGCTGAAGCAATGAGTTTATACGAAATCACCATTGTGTACGAACGCTGCTCATAGGTATCGTCATAGGTAACCTTTCTGAATTTGGTGATTGCCGAATAGGTTCCGGTATATGGATTCAGGATATTTTCAGAAAAGGCTTCATAGGCGTTCTTCTGTTCGGTGGTAACCGGGCTCTCCTTGTATTCAATTTGTTGCACCTCAACCAATACAACATATTTCATCCCAATGTTTCTGCCTGCTTCGGCCGCCTTGGCAACATCACCGATACTACCCCATCCCCTGTTGTCGAGTACTTTTTTTACATAAGCAGCATCCTGAATTTTCACATACGCAAATGAATGTTGCAGTAACCTTTCGCTTATCAGTTGATCTAGAAGAGGTGCCGTTTCAGTGGTGGTATACTGAATGGGTAACAATCCAACCGTTGTGGTAGCCTTATCTATGGCTTCCTCTTTAAGTTTTTTAGCATCCTTATAGCCATCATCCTGCTGCACTATTTTGGTAAAGGTTTGATATGCCTGTTTGTATTTACCCTGATTTAACTGAACCAAACCTGTTTGATACAGCGGTTCCAGCACGGTATTGATGCGCAACACGGTAATCCCCTTGTAATTGCTATCCAGGGAGGCTATGCGCTCAAATGTTTTTTCGGCTTGTTCGTAACGTTTGCTATTCATGAGTCCCAGTGCCTCATCATATAACTTTGAGATATACTCTGCCCTGATGTCGATGTATACCTCATCATACTCTGTAGGCCAGCGCAACTCTACACCAACCGCCCGGGCCGTTTCATTGTAACGCTCGGCATTTTTATACACCTTCATTGCCTCGTCTACATTGTTTTCAACCACAAGTTTGTTAAAGGTGGTAAACTTATCATTCAATACCTGCTGGGCGGAAATTGCCAATCCCTGTTTTGCCTTTGCATGTTTGGGTTTGCGCAACAATGCATTGTAATAATAAGTACTGGCATCTTCATGCAGGCCCGCTCCTCGTTTTGCATCTCCTTCCTTTACCAGCTTACCCGTAGGATTACAGGCAATGGTGATAACCAAACATAACAATACAAGCAGTTGTAATTTCATACTACATTCTTTCGGGTACATGAATGCCTAACAACGAAAATGCCGATTGAATGGTATGAGCAGTCATCTGGCACAATTGGAACCTGAGGTTACGTTTGCAGGCATCTTCTTCTTTGATGATAGGACACTCGTGGTAAAAATGACTGAAAGATTTGGCTACATCATATACATAATTAGCAATCAGTCCCGGGCTCAATTCATTACCGGCTTCGGCAACTACAGCCGGATACTGATACAAACTTTGAATCAGTTTATTCTCGAGATCATTCGGCACTACTCCTGTGGTTGCAGCAAAATCCGTTACACCTGCATTGCGTAAAATGGATTTGATCCGTGCATAGGTGTATTGAATAAACGGACCGGTATTCCCGTGAAAGTCGATAGATTCTGCCGGGTTAAACAACATTTTTTTACGGGGATCCACTTTAAGCAGGAAATATTTTAACGCTCCCAGTCCGATGGTTTGATACAATTCATTCAGTTCCACTTCACCCAAACCATCTGTTTTACCAAGGGCTTTGGTGGTATCCTCGGCAGCCTGGATCATTTCGGCAACCAGGTCATCGGCATCCACAACGGTTCCTTCGCGGCTTTTCATCTTGCCATGCGGTAATTCCACCATTCCATAACTCAGATGGTAAATCCCCTTTGCATAAGATTTGCCAAGCTTCTCGCAAATGAGTTGCAATACCTTAAAATGATAATCCTGCTCATTGCCCACCACGTAAATGGAACGTTCAGCACCAAAATCCTTGTACTTCAACTCTGCCGTTCCGATATCCTGTGTGATGTAAACAGATGTTCCATCTCCACGCAATAACAGTTTTTGATCCAGTCCGTCACCGGTTAAATCAACCCATACCGAACCATCATCCTTTTTGAAGAACACATTTTTGGACAATCCCTCCTGCACTATTTCCTTACCCAACAAATAGGTATTGCTTTCGTAATAAAATTTATCGAATGATACGCCCAGGTTTTTATAACTCACATCAAACCCGGAATACACCCAACCGTTCATCATCTTCCACACATCAACGGTTTCTGTATCACCAGCTTCCCACTTGCGCAATAATTCCTGTGCTGCCAATATGGAAGGTGCTTTTTTCTCTGCCTCTTCTGCACTCATCCCTCCGGCAACCAATTCCTGTTGTTCGGCTTTATATTGTTTATCGAACGCAACGTAATATTTCCCTACTAGGTGATCGCCTTTCATTCCTGCTGACTCCGGAGTTTCACCATTACCTTGCTGCATCCATGCATACATGCTTTTGCAGATATGAATTCCCCGGTCATTTACCAGGTTACACATCACTACATCATAACCATTTGCTTTTAAAATATTGGCTACCGAAAACCCTAACAGGTTATTGCGTACATGCCCCAGGTGCAAAGGTTTGTTGGTGTTGGGAGATGAATATTCAACCAGTACTTTCTCTTTTGTTTTTGAAGGAGCAAAACCATAATTGGGATTGGTATAATGCTGCGCTACAAAATTTACCCAATATTGTTTATTGATTACGAGGTTTAAAAAACCTTTTATCACATTGAATGAAGCGATTTGTGCAACATGGTTCTGCAGATACCCACCTATATCATTGGCCGTTTGCTCGGGTCCTTTTTTGCTTTGTTTCAAGTATGGGAATACAACAAAGGTAAAATCACCCTCAAACTCACTTCGTGTGGGTTCAACGACTAAGGTTGCTTCTGTGATACCATACAGACTGTTTAAAGCCGCTGAAATATGTTGTTTAAGTTCTTGTTCCATGTGATGCTCTTCCTTCACTTAATCTTTACTATTATTTAAAAGGACTGTCCTTTTCTTTGCTGACTACATTATACACCAAACGATCTACCCACCTCGGGAAAAATTTATTGAGCCATTGGGTGAGTTTGCCCTGCATGGTAAGCACTACTTCTGCTTTCCGGTGTGTTATCATCTTCACCATAACAGCTGCCACTTCTTCGGGCTGCATGAGTTTGCTTTCATCCAAAGGTGTTTCGGTTTGTGCCTTTCCGTCTTTATTCAAGGCCGTATTGCGAATATTGGAGGCTGTATATCCGGGACAAATCACTCCCACGTATACACCGGTTTTTCGATTCTCAATGCGCAGCGCTTCCATAAAACCGTTCATGGCAAACTTGCTGGCACTGTATCCTGTGCGTCCCGGCAAACCTTTAATTCCAGCTACCGAACTTACACCCAATACACTTCCTTTTTGCTGCAACAAATACGGCATAGCATATTTGGTACAATATACTGTCCCCCAAAAATTGATATCAAATACCTGTTTCAATACCTGCATATCCAATTCGCTGAACAATGCCCTCATACTGATCCCTGCATTGTTAATGAGGATATCAACCGTTCCGAATTGTTTCACTGTTTCGGCAATCAGGTTTTTACAATCCGCTTCTTTGCTCACATCACACTGCACAACCAGCGATTCGCCACCATTGATTTCGCAACGGGTTTTAACAGTCTGCAATTTCTCAATGCTGCGGGCCGCCAGTACTACTTTGCACTGCAATGCAGCAAACGCATACACTGTAGCTTCTCCAATACCTGAAGAAGCTCCCGTAACAATTACTACTTTGTTTTTAAAATCTTTATTCAATGGAAAAGTATCCTAATATACCGGAGGTATTCATTTAGTTGATGACTTGAACTTGATGCAAGCACCAAATTCTCACTCTCAACTCTTACATCTTAATTCTCAACTCTCAAATTAGATCTTATTTTTTCCAGATGATCGGTGAACCATTGCTTGGGATCTCCGGAAAATCAATTTCCATTCCATCCAAAGCTTCTTCGATTGCATCTTCCAGGTATGCTCCTGTAACACCCGATTCGGTTTCCCAGTTATCATCAATTGCTCCTTTGTATACAAGCTCGCGTTTCGAATTAAACAAAAACACTTCCGGATTGGCGCTGGCACCAAATCGTTTGGCCACACTTTGATCCGTATCTTTTAAGTACATGAAATGAATTTCGTGTAATTTGAAATGGTAGGCAGCCAGTTTCATCTTTTCCAGACTATCATCATTTACCTGTGTTTCATCGTTTGAGTTGATTCCGATAATACCTAAATTATCGTCTTCGTACTTTTCAAACAGTTTAATCAAACGCTCACTGTATGCCTGCGAGATTGGAGAACTGTTGCAAGTGAATACGACTGCCAAGGCATATTTATCTGCATACTCATAATTTGAATGCATCTTATCATCAAATCCGATAAGGTTAAACTCGGGTAATCTGTCGCCAATTTGTAACATATCAGTGTTCTGTTAGAGGTGGTTAAAATTATTTATTTTTGGGACTCGCAAAATAGTATTTTATTGCAGCAAATAGAAACCTTACCAACGGAATCTTACAAAACTTTCAACACCAGCAGCACATGAGGATTATTGAGGTTGTTTCGCAACAGGAGATCAAATCGTTTTTACGCTTACCACACAAATTATACTCAAGTGATAATGAGTGGGTTTGTCCGCTTGACGATGATATTGAACTGGTATTTGACCGCAAGCAGAACCCCTATTTTAAGAACGGAGATGCAAGGCGGTGGCTGCTTGTGAATGAACAGGGAAAAACGATAGGGCGTGTTGCTGCCTTTTACAACGAAAAATATTTTACCCAACTGGGCCGTAAAATTGGGGGAATGGGTTTTTTTGAGTGCATAAAAAATGAAACTGCTGCAAAGTTGCTGTTTGATACAAGCAAAAACTGGCTGCAGGAAAAAGGCATTGAAGGAATGGATGGCCCCATCAACTTTGGGGAGCGCGATCGTTTTTGGGGCTTGATGGTTAAGGGGTTCAAACACCCATCCTACCTCGAAAATTACAACCCCCCATTTTACGAAACGTATTTTACCAATTATGGATTTAAAACCATTATCGAACAATCCACTTCGGAGATTACGATGCAGGATTTTAACTACGAACGTTTCAACCGCATTTCGCAAAGGGTAATCAATAATCCGGCTTACCGTTTCGAACATTTCAGAATGAATGAACTGGAGCGGTTTGCCACAGATTTTATGACCATATACAACAAGGCCTGGGCACACCGTGCTGATTTCTCCCCAATGACCCAGGAACGTGTGGAAGTTGTGCTGCGTTCCATTAAACCGATTATGGTGGAAGATATTATCTGGTTTGCTTATGCCAATAATGAACCGGCCGGATTTTACATCAATGTGATTGACGTAAATCAGATCTTCAAACACATGAAAGGGAAAATGGACTTGTTTGCCAAACTGAAGTTTTTGTGGTACAAAACTTTTGGCAAGATTGATCGTGTAAGAGGTATTGTATTCGGTGTGGTACCGCAATACCAAAACCTTGGATTGGAAACGGGCATGATCATGAAACTGTACGAGGCCGTGCGCAAATACCCTAATATCAAGGCTTCCGAACTTGCATGGATTGGCGACTTTAATCCTAAGATGCATTCGCTGTTTGATGCTTTAGGAGCGAAAACTACTAAAGTGCATCATACCATGCGAATGGAGTTTTAGTTCTCAATTAATGATGGAGTCTGTTAATATGTTCTTCGCTATCGGGTCAGAGTATTGAGCATCCGGATCTCTTAATCAAGCAAAATGGTTTCTCCGATTACCGGAGCTAAGAATCTGCCTCTGATCTCTCCTTTTCCATTCATCTCATTCAGCTTGCGCAATGACTCTCCCAGGGGTTCATCGGCCAGGTCGTATGTACCGTAATGCATCGGAATAAATGTTTTACCCTTTATATCATGAAAGGCTTTCACGGCATCTTCCGGTGAGGTATGACTTGTTTTCATCATGTAGGAAGGTTTATATGCACCAACTCCCATCAGGCAATAATCAATATCCGGAAAGAACGAAGCGATCTCGGCAAAGTGTGTATTGTACCCGCTATCACCCATAAAAAATATCGTTTTACCTTTATACTGAATGACAAAACTCCCCCACAACATTTCGTTGTTATCGTTAAGGCCTCTTTTGTACCAATGAAATGCCGGCATGTAAGTAATTTTAATCCACTCATCATCTACCTTAAACTCCTGATACCATCCCGCTTCCTGAATATTGATATTTTTATTGAACCCCTTAATCACCTTAGTGAGGTTAAGCGGTGCAAATACCTGCATATTGGGGTTTTGAGCTGCCAGTGTTTGAAAGCTCTTTTTATCGCAGTGATCAAAATGCCCGTGCGATATCAATACATAATCCACTCCTTTAATTTCACTTCGTTCGCAAGGGATTCCCACCAGGCGTTTCACAAACGGGATATCGTTAAACACCGGATCCAGCAGGATATTTTTACCGTTGAGTGTAATGAGGAATGTTGCGTGTCCCATCCATACAAGCTTGTCCCGTTTATCGGTAAACAATGTGGCATTTGGTAGCACAGTGGGCAACCACTTGTCGTTTTTCTTTTCTTCCTTTTGCGGATTAGTGCTCGATTTCCATTTGATCAAAGTTGCAAATGTGGGAAGCTTCACTTCTTCATAATTCACAAACATGTCTCCCCGCTTGGCGTTGCCGGGATAATTGGCTTTTATGGTGTTAAGGTTGGTGTTTTTAACGTGCTGCATCTTTGGTGAACAGGATATTAGGAGAAATGAAATAAGGGTAACTGAAAACCTGAAATAGTGAATCATGCCGGATACATTGTGGTGTTGGTAAATTGGAATCTGCTTTCTTTATAGAGTGCATCAAATCAGGCCATTTGTGAAGTTCCCCATTTGGCAATAGCCATTAAAACAGGTGTTAACGTTTGACCATTTTCAGTTAATGAATATTCGACATGCGGAGGCACTACAGGTAATGCTTTCCGGCAAATCAAACCATCATTCTCCAGCTCTTTTAATTTTTCAATTAACATCTTTTCTGACACATTCGGAATGCCTCTTTTAATTTCATTGTATCGTTTTTTTCCATCAGACAACTGGTATAAAATAAGAGGCTTCCACCGGCCACCTATTTTGGCAAGGGCAAAGTTTACCGGACATCTGTTGTTGTTTTCCACTTCATTTTCAAAATTGGTGGATGTTGTTTTTCGTATCGCCATTACACTAACTTTTTAGTAAGTACTTGATAAAAAGTAAGTACAAAAATAGTTTTGTCCCACATTTAAACAAACAAAAAATATGAAATACATTATCACAGGTTCATTGGGAAACATCAGCAAGCCCGTAACCGAAAAATTGGTTGCTGCAGGACATTCGGTTACCGTTATCACTTCAAGAGCGAGTAATATTTCCAACATCGAATCATTGGGAGCAACTGCTGCTGTGGGTTCTGTAGAAGACGCGGCATTTATCAGCCAAACGTTTAAGGGAGCCGATGCCGTGTACTTAATGATCCCACCTCATTTTGGGGTGACTGACTGGTATGCGCATCAGGTTGCGGTTTCGCAAAACTATGTGGCTGCCATTACTGCAAACGGGATTAAACATGTTGTGGTGCTAAGCAGCATTGGTGCACATATGCGCAAAGGTGCCGGCCCCATTGACGGATTGGGTTACCTAGAAAGTGAAATTGAAAAATTATCCGGTGTACACGCGAAGTTTTTGCGTCCGAGTTATTTCATCACAAATCTGTTTCAACAGGCCGGAATGATTAAACATGCGGGTATTATGGGAAGTGCACAGCCGGCCGATCATCAGATGGTATTGGTTCATCCGAGTGATATTGCTGTGGTTGCTGCTGAAGAATTGGAAAATCTTTCGTTTACCGGACATAACGTAAGATACATTGCCGGTGACGAACGCACCTGGAAAGAAATTACCGAAGTGTTAAGCGCTGCTGTTGGCAAAGCCGGAACTCCATATGTAGAGTTTACGGATGAGCAAAGCTACGAAGGCATGTTGCAGGCCGGACTGAGTGCAGAAATAGCTAAAGGATACCGGAACATGGGTGCTGCCTTGCGCAGTAAACAAGTGGAAGCCGATTACTGGAACAACAGGCCTGTATTGGGGAAAGTAAAGCTTGAAGATTTTGCCAAAGAGTTTACTGCCACATATAACGCAAGCTAAACCCATTTACATTCAGTGTTTTACATTTTTCTGTATAAAATTTAGGAGAAACCGCAGAACCGCCCCGCCTATAGCGGGGTAGAATGTAAAACCGCGAAAGCAATATGCATAAAAAAGTCCCGCATTATGAACGCGGGACTTTTTAATTGTGAGTGCTGCGGATGAGACTCGAACTCATACACCTTTCGGCACCACCCCCTCAAGATGGCATGTCTACCAATTTCACCACCGCAGCATATTCAGAGCTGCTTTGTGAATTAAGCAGGTCTTTTGGTGTTGTTGTTTTTTGATTTCAACACGCGTTTGTTACGGCTACGGCCAAATGAACCATTTTTCATTTTCCCTTTTTTAGATCTTACGTCTCCTTTTCCCATGATTAATATAAATTATTTTAGGGTGGCGAAGATATAGCTTTTATTAAAATGAAAAAATCAAATTGCAGAATTCAGCATAATACTGTCTGCTTGCAGGGATTACCACTGATTATCACATTTTTTTTGCTAAAAATGGTTGTATATAAAATACCGAAAAGGCCGCAAGAAGCGAACGTTCATGATACTTTGCGTCTTGACACCTTGGCGGTGAATCAATGTATACGACTCCTTTTCCTTTAATTAACCTTACTGACCTTGTCTAATCAAATCTGCACTAATCTGTGGCGACACTTTCCCATCAGTACTTTTTAGTATTTATTTGGAAGATGAAAAATGAGTACCTCAGCATACAGATAGCGGATAAGGGATCCGAATTAATCAGTATCAAAGACGAAACAACCGGATTTGAATACCTGTGGCAGGCCGATCCTGAAGTATGGGCACGGCATGCACCCATCCTTTTTCCGATTGTTGGAAAATTGAAAGACAATTCCCTATTGGTGAATGGGCAACGCTATCCTATGAGTCAGCATGGCTTTGCACGCGATCAGTTTTTTCAGAAAGTATCCGAAACAACCGATGAGGTTTGGTACGAATTAGCTTCCAATGATGAAACAAAAGCTGTTTATCCGTTCAGCTTTACGCTTAGGTTGGGGTATCAGTTAACAAACAATACACTCACCTGTTTATATGAAGTGACTAACAACGATTCACAATCAATGTATTTCAGCATTGGCGCGCATCCGGGTTTTAACCTGCCAACAGCTGAACTCACAGATTACACTCTTATCTTTGAACAAGCCGAAACTGAAGAACGTCATTTATTATCGGGAGGATTGTTTAATGGAAACCGTAAAAAGGCACTGACTACTCCAACAACTATACAATTGAATACTGCACTGTTCAATGATGATGCGATTGTTTTTAAAAACCTTCAATCGAATCAATTTACTTTAAAACAACATAACGGTACATTTAAAATCCGGATCAATTACTCCGGGTTTCCTCATATGGGTATCTGGGCACCTAAAGGCAACCAACAGTTTATTTGTTTGGAACCCTGGTGCGGCCATGCTGACCCTGTTGAGGGGCATGATGATGTTTCCCGGAAAGAGGGCATTGTGAAACTTGAAGGTGGAGCGCAATTTAATCGTTCTTATGCGCTAACTTTTGGTTCCCAGTAAATGTATGAAGGAATGAAGGTGGGCAAGGTGCCTGAGCTCCGCAAAGCGGAATGTCCGAAGGCACCTGCGGGTGGAAATGAAGTGTCTCTTGCGGATTTCACACAAAGTGCACGGAGAAGCACAGAGAAACACAACGTATTGTCGTTAGGAACACTTTTCTAAATAAAAAACTGCCTAACTGTGGCCGTTGCAAAAGAATTTTTCTTTTCGAGTTTCGAATTTTCTCCCCTTTCGAATTTCATTTTAGATTGTTCTAAAAATATAGATACTTTTGAACAGCATGAGTTTATTAAAGCAGATTAAAGACAAAGCCAAACAGAACCACGCTTATGTGGTATCGTTGCGCAGGCATATTCACCAACATCCTGAATTATCTTTTCAGGAATACAATACCCAGGCTTTTGTTGAACATAAGCTGCGCGAGATGGGCATTACCGATATTGAACACAAAGCCAAAACAGGTTTGGTTGTGCATATCAAAGGAAAAAATCCGGATATCAAAACGATTGCCTTACGGGCTGATATGGATGCATTACCAATTGTAGAACAAAATGACGTTCCTTATAAATCACAAAACGAAGGTGTAATGCACGCATGCGGACATGATGTACACACAAGCTCACTTCTAGGTGCGGCAATGATTTTGAACGACCTTAAAGACTCATTTGAAGGAACCATTAAGTTGTTATTTCAGCCCGGAGAAGAAAAGCTGCCGGGTGGTGCATCTATTATGATTCGGGAAAACGCGTTGCAAAATCCACAGGCCACCTCCATCATCGGACAACACGTGATGCCTTTGTTACCAGCAGGAACCATTGGGTTTCGCGAGGGTTTGTATATGGCATCAACCGATGAGCTGTATGTTACCATTAAAGGTAAAGGCGGACATGGAGCCATGCCTCATCTCAATATTGACCCTGTGCTCATAATGGCACATATGATTACCGCATTGCAAAGTCTGGTAAGCCGCAGGGCTAATCCGATTATTCCATCCGTTTTATCCTTTGGAAAAGTGATTGCCAATGGTGCCACCAATGTGATTCCGGATGAAGTAAAACTGGAAGGAACCTTCCGCACTCTTGATGAAGACTGGCGAGCAGAGGCGCATGTATTGATGGTAAAAACCGCAACGCAATTGGCCGAAAGTATGGGTGGAAGCTGCGAATTTGAGGTACGCAAAGGATACCCATTTTTAATGAACGATCTAAACGTTACACGCAGAGCCAAAGAAGGAGCCCGTGAATATGTAGGTGCCGAAAATGTGGTAGATTTAGATATATGGATGGCTGCCGAAGACTTCGCTTATTACTCGCAAGAGATGCCCGCATGCTTTTACCGTTTAGGAACGCGCAATGAAAAGCGCGGCATTACTTCTAGCGTACACACACCGACTTTTGATATTGAAGAAGATGCTTTGGAACTAAGTGCGGGATTGATGGCATGGTTGGCGGTGAAGGAACTGGAGAGTGGAGGTTAGAGGATAGAAGTTGGATGATGGAGGTTGGAAGATATCAGACCAGAACCTAACACTATTATCCAGTCAACTTATTACCAGTACACTCCATATCAAAATGCCTCTGTAACATGGAAGTACAATCCTCCGTTATCATTTAATCCCCGTGCATAATCAATTCTTAAATTGATACGTTGTGCTTTGCTTAACGCTAAGCGGATACCGGCTCCGGCAGCAGGATTGAGGTATTGAACATTTCCATCGGGTTCGCTTACAGTACTGATATTACCGAAGGCAACAGCACCCAAACCGCGCCAAATATGCCAACGGTATTCTGCTTCGGCACTTAAAAATGTTTTACCACGATAGCGCCCCTGCACATATCCGCGGGTGGCAAAATACCTTCCGGGCATGGGCGTGAGCATATAAGGAACCTCTCCCACTGCTTGTTCACATAAAATACGTGTGGCAAGAACTTGCTGTTTTTTAGCAGAGAATGAAACATACTTTCTGAAATCAATGCGCAGATTGGTCCAATTTTGTGTGCTGCCCAATACTTTCACATATGGATTTACCGCCAATTCCAGGTATATTCCGGAGTATGCGTTCTGTACATTATCCCTGCTATCATGTATAAAATGAAGTCCGATTCCAGATGCAATGAATGATTCATTACCGATGGCCTTCTGTTCAAAAAAACTTATGCTGTCGGCAATATCAGATGACAGATTCCAGCTCGAAAACAGGCGGTATTGAGGCCCGATAAAATTCTTGCGCTTACCCAACCGCCACATCAAACGTTCTTCAAGCTCTATTGCCCGGTATGAAATCAGTTCTTTTACAGGTTCGGCATCACCGCTGCGTGCTCCTAATCCATAGGTGTATTCCGGCCAATCCAAAAACTGCAGCTTGCCTTGCCATAAGAATTTTTCATCGTTCAAAAAAATCTGGTGATTGGTTTGGACAGCTGTTTGTCCGCGGGTGGTATGCAATGCCAGAAACTGCGAATTGGAATACCGTGTGGTGGTGGCATCTCCGAGTAAATAATTAAAGTTGGCCAAGATACCATATCCAAATCCTGTAAAGGGATCAAATAACAACACGGGCATCGGTGTAACCTGAAATTTCTTTTGTATCACGGTTGTGTCCTGGGCTTTTGCAAGCAGGCAACACAAACTTGCAAAAATGAGTAGCAATTGTTTCATACGATTATTGAATTGAGTGGGACAAAACTAGGCCGCTCATGTCGTCACTCCTTACGGTATTATACTAATGTATCGGAAAAATATTGCAACTATTGCAACTCCATTTCACTTTAGTTGCAATAGTTGCAACTCATTATCCCCTTGTTGCAAAAAATGCAACTTTTTATGCCTCCACCCTGGGTTCAACCATCAACACTTCTTCTTTTTCTACAATTACCTGTCCCGGCTCTGCTCCTTTGGGTTTGCGAACAAATTTTTTCAATGTATAACTCACCGGAACCAATCCGCTTCCTTTCAGTTTGGAATAATAAGCGGCTAGCTGCGCAGCCCGCTCCAATACTTTTGGAGGAAACTCCTTCCCGGCTTTCCATTTGACCAGTACATGCGAACCGCTAACATCCTTTGCATGCAACCACAGATCATTTTTGTGCGAATGCCGTAAGGTGAGTTCATCATTATTGGCCGCACTTTTTCCCACCCAAATTAAAAAACCGTCACATTCAAATTGCCGGAATGGCAACGCTACCTGTTTCTTTTCTTTTTCTTTAGGTAGATAGGGTTTGAGTTCCCTGTATTGGTGCACCTTTTCAACACCCGAAATAAGGCGATCTACTTCTTCCAAACGTTCTTCTGTTGTCTTTAGCTTTTGTATCAACTGTTCCTGTTCAATATTTCCGTTCTTGTGTTTACGGTAGTAATACGCTGCATTTTGCTGTGCATTCAACTCTTCTTTGAGCTTAATGATAAGCAGTTTGTTATGGTAAAAATCGAACAACTCCACCTGTTTGCTCTTGGGCGCAATGGCATGCATATTGGCCATAATAATATTGGCAATCTCTTCAGGGGTGGCCTCTGTTTGTTTGGCAGCAAGGCCTTGCCTGGTCTTGTTGAGTAAGCCCTCCAGTTTAGTTCGTTCGGCCGTATACTTGCTTAGCAGTTGTTGTTTGCTGTATGCAAAACGGTAATAACTCAAACATACTTTACCAAACTCGTTCAGCGCATCCAATACATCATCTGTTTCGAACACCAATGTATCCGGCTGTGTCGAAATACTCAGGTAAAATGGATGCGGATGTTCCCGTTTGTATATGTAAAAACGATTGGCCTTTACCTCTTCTGCATTGCCTTTTGCAGCAAACGTATCAATCGAAAGTTCCCAATCTTTGGAAATACTTTCCCGAAACATATCGGAGACTTTCCCATCCTTAAAGAGCAGCACGTTCACCAACCCGTCATACATCTTAAACACCAGTTGGCAGTTTTGTGTGATGTGCAAAGCAAACGAACGGTTACCCGGATGTTGCTCAATACTGAAGATATGTTTATCTAACATCGCTTCAAAACAAGGTTGTGCATTGGAGACCCGTTCGGGTTTTTCATCCTGGAAAAACACGAAACAGGATTGAAACTGTTGCTGAATACTGAGTGTAAAAAACTGTCCGGATACAAGTCGAAAAACCAAAACCAGTTCATCTTTGCTCAACGTATAAGCATCGGCAAAAACCGCCCCAACCACCCGTTTACTTAGCTTTTGAGAGAGTGCGACAATGACCGGGTATTGCTGATGGAACGAATTGGGAATGCTCATATTAGCATTCTATTTGTTGATTATCGTAAGCCAAAAACACATTTGGTGGAAGCTCTTTACTCACCTCATCATGCAATCCCAATTGGTGACTAATATGTGTAAGGTAAGCCCGTTTCGGTTTGAGTTCTGCAATCAAATTAAGCGCTTCCTGCAAACTGAAATGGGACACATGTTGTTCTTTACGCAGCGCATTTAACACGAGTGCATCACATCCTTTAATTTTTTCCTTTTCCGCCTCGCTGATAAAGTTTGCATCGGTGATGTATACAAAGTTATTGAACCTGAAACCCAATACAGGCAACTTATAGTGCATTACTTCAATAGGCGTAATAGCCAATCCTTTCACATCCATATTGGCATCTTTATGAATATGGTGAATCTTTATTTCGGGAATCCCCGGGTATTTAAAATCGCTGAAGATGTAGTGAAACTCCTGGCGCAACTGATGCTCCACGCCCTCGGTGCAATACACTTCAATGGCTGATTTCATCTTATAATTAAATCCACGTACATCATCCATGCCGGCAATATGATCCTTGTGGGCATGCGTAAAAATAAGTGCATCGAGTTTTTGAATTCCGCAACGCAACATTTGTTGCCTGAAATCGGGACCTGAGTCTACCACAATATCCAATCCTTGATCCTGCACCAAAATGGAGGCCCGTAATCGTTTATCTTTTTCATTAGTGGAGGTGCAAACCATGCAATCGCAAGCTATGAGCGGCACACCCTGTGAAGTTCCTGTTCCTAAAAAAGTAATCTGCATGAGTGTGCTAAAATACCCATTTCCACTTGAAAAGCAGAAATTTTAAAAAAAATGTATCTTAGCAAGGTAAATGAAATACCTGCTCAGGATTTTAGTACTTCTGAGTGTAGCTGCCCCATGCACTTCTATGTCACAAAACCTCGTTCAAAACGGAAGCTTTGAGGATAAATCTGCGTGCCCCAACGTGAACAGCCAGATAACACTTGCCAACAACTGGTTCAGTGGATATAACGGAACACTGAACGGTGTAGCTTATTTCAACGCATGCGCCTCAAGTCCCAACTATGGTGTCCCCACAAATGTATTTGGCAATCAGCCTGCACGCACCGGAGTAGCTTATGCATTGTCCTTTTTACCCCAATGTGCCATTTGTAGCCGCGGGTATATTGTGAATCACTTGGTTGCTCCGTTGGTCGGAGGAAGAACGTATTATTTCGAAATGTACCTGAGTTTGTCGGATATCAGTACCGTGGCTCATAATAAAATTGGTGTGTATTTCTCCAATACAACAACCACCAATTCCTCTACATTTATCAAACCTTTTTCACCACAAATTATTACCCCAACTTATATTACAGATAAATCAAATTGGGTGCAGGTATCGGGATCATATACGGCTTCGGGAGGAGAAGAATGGATTACCATTGGTAGTTTTGCACCATACAGTTTGGCTGATTACACCCCTGTTCCCGATGGCAATCCTACCTTCGTGAATTCGGCCTGGTATTATGTTGATGATGTGTACCTGGGCGATAATTGTAATATTCCAAGTGATATACTGGGCCCGAATATGTCGATATGTGCCGATTCTACCACCATCACAAGATTGAATGCAGCAACACCAAACGGACTAAGTTATTTATGGAACAACGGCACTACACAACCTTACCTGGATATTAATAAATCAGGAACGTATTGGGTAAAAATAACTTCGGGCATGTGCATCCGTTACGACACCATTAATGTAGTATACAGACCGTTGCCCAAAGTGGACCTGGGGCCAGACACAACATTGTGCACCGGCCAGTCGCTTACATTGGGAAAAAATATTGGAAGTGTTTTTTATGCCTGGGATGACAATACGGTTATTGGTCCTTTCCGAACGGTCACACAATCCGGTATCTACTGGTTGCTTACCATTAATGCCGGTTGCCGCGCAATCGATTCCATTACTGTTTCGGTTGCGGCCAAACCACCTGTCAATTTGGGCCCCGACCGTATTCTGTGTAAAAACCAGACACTCACACTCTCCTCCTCTACCCTCGATTCCACTTATAAGTGGAATACGGGCAATACAACAGCCACTATTACAACCGATACACCGGGAACATTCTGGCTTGAAGTAAACAACAAAGGATGCAGGAACATAGATACACTTGGGGTACACCGTACTGCACTCAGGGATTTTTCTCTTGGTCCCGATTCTCTTATTTGCAAGGGACATCCCACCAGGCTTGTTGCCGATAGTGCCCAAGCCACAAGTTATGTTTGGGTGAATGGTTTAACTACACCATCCATCATCACCGATACAGCAGGAATTTTTTGGGTAGATGCTTCACTGGGAAGTTGTATTCAGAGAGACAGCATTACGATAACCGCCAAAGTAGGTCCGGTGCTCAACTTCCCGGCCGATTTGTATACCTGCTCCAGCAATGGATTGCTGGTTGATGCTCAAAATTCCGGAGCAACTTATCTTTGGAGCAACGGATCAAATACCCAACAGGTTTTACTTTCCATTCCGGATAATTACTGGGTTATGGTTACCAACAATGGTTGTTCTGTTGCTGATACTTTCCGACTCAACCAACAGGCACCTCCTGTGTTTGATCTGGGATCGAACCCATTTGTTTGCAGCGACAGTGTAATCACCCTGAATGCTTCTGTATTAGGTGCTACGTATAAATGGCATGACGGATCAACGTTGGCTACATTCAAAACATCGGGAGGAGGAAAATATAAAGTGGAAGTAACCAAGGGCGCTTGTACTGTTGCCGATTCTGTTCAGGTGTTCACCTTTCCAAAACCAACCTTTTCTCTCGGGCCGGATAAAGATTATTGCTTGAATACACCATTGACCTTAACCGGACCAACAGCAGATACTTATTTATGGCAGGATGGCTCTTCGGCAAATACATTCCAGGTAACCCTGGCCGGTACGTATTGGGTGAAAATCAAACGAAGTGTATGTAATGCCTCCGATACCATCGTTATCGGGCAACTTCCGGTTCCGAT
The DNA here is from genome assembly GCA_040387195.1 of Bacteroidota bacterium. Classification (GTDB taxonomy): domain Bacteria; phylum Bacteroidota; class Bacteroidia; order UKL13-3; family UKL13-3; genus UKL13-3. The sequence continues at coordinate 184,836 of JAZKEF010000017.1, read as the reverse complement.
AGTAAATATTGGTGCCGACAAACAACTCTGCAAGGAAACATCCCTGCTTTTAACGGCACAGAATGACGGTTCGGTTTACCTGTGGAACAACGACTCCACTTCACAAACAATTACTGTAAATGCCCCCGGAATTTTTTGGGTCGCTGTAAGCAATAGTAACCTTTGCACTACAACCGATTCGATTGTGCTTGATACCTTTACTTCACCGGTTGTTGATTTAGGAAAGGATACCTTTACGTGCAGAGATAGCTATTACCTGTTAAATGCCGGTGTAGGATTTGTAAGTTATACATGGAGCACCGGTAGTACCGCTTCATTTATACAAACCAAAGAAAATGGACAATACAGTGTAGCAGTAACTGATGCAAACGGGTGCACTGCAACAGATAACATGCTATTGGAAGTGAAAGAAAAGCCTGTTTTAAAGATGGTACACTTGATGAAAATATGTGACCCCGACACCTTGCTTTATCCCGGTGCATTTAAACAATACCTTTGGCAGGATGGCTCAATTGACACAGCCTTCAGAGCCAAACAATATGGCGTGTATACGGTAGAGGTTACCGACAGCAATGATTGCAGCAATTCCGACTCTTCCGAAATTATCAACAGATGTCCGGGCATGTTGCATGTGCCCAATGCCTTTACACCCAACAATGATTTTACCAACGAAGTTTTTATACCTTCCTACCGCAATATCAAAGCTGCCATATTTAAAGTGTACGACCGTTGGGGACAGCTTTTATTTGAGACTACCGATATGAAAACCGGATGGACGGGAATGGTAAACGGTTCGGTGCTGAATCTGGATATGTATGTGTATATGGTTACCTATACCGGCATGGATGACGAAACGCATACCAAAAGTGGTAACGTGACCCTCCTGAAATAAGACCACCCTGTGAAATATGATTAATGGTGCTTATGCAGCGTTAAATAACAATTATTCATTAGGGGTGGCGGAATGAGAAAATCGTATGATTATTCAACCTGATGTGTATATTTACAACATTACTGATGAGCGCTTTGATAAATCAAATTCAACCAACAGTACTATTGAAACAATGTTTAAATAATGGTTAAATTTTTACTTTTTTTTATTTCAACTTTATACGCACTCACCGGATGTTCACAAAAACAATCTCACACAAACAACGGTGGTGGTAGCATTGTGCTTGCTTCTCCCAAAGAGTTTACCCAACAACTGAACACCGAAAAAGGAGTGTTGCTTGACGTGCGCACTCCTGCTGAATGGGAAAAGGGACATTTAACAAACGCCATTCTTGCTGATATTTCCGGTGATTCGTTTGATGCAGAAATTTTGAAGCTTGATACGAACACCACGGTGTATGTATATTGTGCTTCGGGACGCAGAAGCGCTAATGCGGCAGTGATCATGCAACAGAAAGGATTCCGCAAAGTGGTGGATCTGGATGGAGGAATAAAACGATGGGCAAACGAAGGGATGCCGATTGAACAATAATATTGCAGCACACTAACAATGAACAAAACCTTTAAAATAGTATTTTTTATAGGCTTAATTGGGGGATTCTTCATTTCAAAGGATTCCTGTGCTCAGGCAAATCTGGTGATTAACGGAAACTTCGAAAACTACCGCCAATGTCCGTTATACGTTACCGATTCAAACGATGTGGTTTCATATGCTGATGGATGGAAACGTCCGACTCACGGCAAAAGTTTGTATTACAATAAATGCAGTCCTAAATATACCGGACTTTCAGTTCCAGCTAACTGGGTTGGTGTTCGTATGCCATATCAAGGAGATGGCTACATGGGGTTGTGTGCATACCGGGCGCCTGTTCCGGGAACAGATCCCGGGTTTCGCAGGGAATACATCCAAACCGAATTGTTGCACAAGCTGAAAGCCGGCAGGCGTTATTATTTTGAAATGTACCTCTCTAGGGCGGATAGCGGCTTATTGGGTTATGCCGTTAAAAACATGGGTGCAGCTTTTACTACCACTGCCATTTCCAGAAATGATTCAAATGAGATTAGCGTTACTCCGCAAATTGAATCTGCGGTTTATATTACCGATAGGGTAAACTGGACTAAAGTATCGGGTAGTTTTATTGCAACCGGAGGTGAAAAGTATCTTACCATTGGACGTTTCGGGCCGGAGGGAATTGACCAGGTATTGAGCATTAACGGATCACAGGCCGATCAGGCGTATTATTATATTGATGATGTTGCTTTAATTGATTCCTGTTCAACATTCGACAATGTGGTTGAAAATATTCTGGGTCCCGATTCCACATTCTGTAAGTACAGTTCATTCACCAAATCATTGAATGCAACAAACACCCAAGCCACAAATTATCTTTGGAAAGGCGGTGCAATATTCCCGGTAATTACCATATCCGATACCGGAAAATATTGGGTGAGGATGTCGAATACCCAATGTGTTAATTATGACACCATCATTATTTCGAGCAACAGTAAACCCATTGTAGATCTTGGTCCCGACACAACCATTTGTTTTAACCGCAACATAAAATTGCAATCCAAAAACAGCAAAAGTTTTTATACTTACAATTGGTACATTTTCGCCTCCGGTCTGAACTTCGGTGTTGGAAACAGTCCTACGTATACAGCCACCACGCAGGATTTTTTCATTGTAAAAGTAACCGACTTTAGCTGTTCCGGTTATGATACCATTTTGGTATTCAAATCAACAATGGACACTCTGATTTTACGACCCGACACCGCTCTGTGCCGACAAGCGCATTTTTTACTGAATGCTACTACGCATGATGCAACAAAATATAAATGGAATACCGGAGATACTACCGCTACTATTTACACATCGGCACGCGAGAAATATTGGGTAACGGTAACCGATGGCTTGTGCAGTGTAAAAGATACCGTTAAGATTCAGTTGGAAGGACCATTAAAACCTACCAGAGATACGGCTGCCTGCGAAAACACCCTGCTGATTATTAGCGGAGATCCCGGTGCCACTTCATACCTGTGGAATACTGGAGACGCTACCAGAGATATTGCAGCCTATAATAATTCCACTTATACCATTACCCAAACCAAAAGCGGCTGCATAACCAAAGATTCCATAACTGTAAGGATAGACAAGGTGCCGTTGGTTAACCTTGGCAATGATACCAATGTATGTATAGATCCTCTTTATCACTTAAAGGCCGTTTCACCTTATGCCAAAAAATTTACTTGGAACACGGGAGATAGTACAGCTACCATTCAAATAGATTCACCGGGCATTTTTGCAGTTCGAACCGAAAACAACACCTGTTGGTCGGGCGATACCATTGAGATTCATACACAGCTTAAAGTCCCTTTTTCATTCGGTGAGGATGTGAGCGACTGTTTCAACAGCACCATTGTGTTAACCACTTCTCCGCATAATCTTGACAGTTTTGCTTGGAGCACCGGTGTTTCTGATTCGTTTATAGTGATAAACCAACCCGGTACATACTGGCTTAAAACCGATAAGGGATATTGTACCAATATTGATTCCATTACATTTTATGCCAAACCCCGTCCAACAGTTTCCCTGCGCAATGATACTACTGTTTGCAAAGGCACACCTGTAGCCATTGATGCTGCAAATCCCGATAATTCGGTGATGTGGAATACGGGAGATACGGCACACATACTTATAAAAACAAAACCCGGTTTTTACAGCGTGAAAGTAACCAATGCCGAACATTGCTACAGTACCGACAGTTTTAACCTCTACAACTTCCCTACTCCACTTATCCTCGACCACCATAAAGCTGTAATATGTTCAGACTCTGTATTCAGGTTGCAGGCCAATCCGCTGCTCAAATCCTTTAGCTGGAGTGATGGCTCATCGGGCAACAGCCTTGTAATTGACAAATCGGGTAAATACTGGGTATCTGTCATTGATAGTTATAATTGCGTACATGCCGATACTGCTACCCTCATCTCCCGTCCGCGTCCTGTTATTCTTGTTAAAGAAAAAATAGAAACCTGTGAATTGAACATTCCGCTTGAAACAGAAGCAAGTTACGCGCATTACCTGTGGAACCATTCGGATACATCGAGCACATACACGATCACCCGGTATGGGGCTGTTCACCTGAGTGTAATCGATACCAACAATTGCAGGAACAATACCGTTATTATGGTTGGAAACAGTTGTCCTTCATCCGTAAAAATTCCCAATGTATTTTCTCCAAACGATGACGGGTTCAACGATCAGATCATTCCCGATTACATCAATATTGTTACTACCGATTTTAAAATCTACAACCGTTGGGGACAGCTGGTGTTTGAAACCACCAATCTTGCCGAAGCCTGGAATGGCAAGGATGTACCGGTTGGAGTGTATTTTTATGTACTTACCTGTAAAGGAACTGCTGGCGAATCCTTCGCTCAAAACGGAAGCATTACACTTGTTCGCTAAAAACTAGTGTTGAATAACCACCTTACGGGTTACAACCCCATCTGCACCGCTAACGTGTAGAAAGTAAAGGCCATTGGGCAAACTGCTTACATCCATATCCGCACTGCTGGTTTCGGCCACCACTGCTCCTATGCTGTTCACCATCGTAATCAGCGCTAATGGTTCAGCTGTTTCAATGTGAATAGAGAACGCTGCAGGATTAGGGAATATATTTACTGTAAGGTTACCGGATAAATCTATTAACCCTGTTGGAGGTGGCCCGGGTTTAACTTGGCGCTTCATATTATAGCGGCTCAATATCGGATAGTGATCACTGGTAGTATTGGCATAACCGGACACCTGAGCCGCAGTTGCCATCATGACCAATGATGAGTTTGGTATGTAAAACGAATCGCGCAGGTAGTTGGTAATCAACTGGTGATCAATCATATTATTATAACTTGCAGTTGATTTCCCACCCGTCATTGTAAGCCTCAGACTCGGATAAAAATAATGTGCTGTATCGTTCAGGAAATTTGAAAACGGAGTAGGCAAATAGCTCCCGTTATCATACACAATTGATTCATCCAGGTCATCATTCCAATCGCCCAATACAAACACCTTCTGATTCATCCTGTTGGCATCAAGGTAAGTTTTAAGGTGTGCTGCTGCATTTTTACGCCTGTTATAGGAAGCCACTTTTTCGGTTTGACTTCCGGTATTTGCTTTCAGGTGCAGCACATAAAAATAAAGCGTGTCTGCAATGTTATTATCCTTGCTCACAAGCACAACCTCAAGTGGCGGGCGACCGGCAAAATCATAACTATAAGTCGATTGCGTTAATACATTGCCAAAGCTTACCAACTCAAACTTGTTTTTTTTCCAGATAAGTGCTGTTTTTTGTGTTTGTGAAAATGTGGATGAGATTGCATCATACACAGCTAAATCGGCTAGTAATGTAGAGAAGGTAGTTGGATCCGAAACTTCTTCCAGTCCCCACACATCAATATCCGTATTTTTTAGTACCGATTTCACATTGGCATATTGCAATGCTTCATCCGATGGTCCGTTGCTTATATCCCCAAACCACTCAATATTCCAGTTTGCAACATCCAGCAAGGTATCATTCCCTACCTTGGTTACCTGAGCAAATACTGAAGTTTGCATGCATACTGCAATGACCGTATAAAAGAGTTTTCTGTTCATTTTTCCGTTTTTACCAATACCCAAATCCAGGCGGCAATGCCTAGTAAAAGAGTTAAGACCATCTGTGCACCATGAATTACAAAAGCCATGGCGTTGCCCGTTAATAATGAGACTCCAAAGATAGCAAATACGTTGCTAACTAAATAATGATATGCACCCATACCTCCACCCTGAATAGGGACAGAACGCCCTACACTTCCAACCGCCATAATCACAAATGCTTCTCTCAACCCCAGCGAGGCCGTTTCTTCAAATACACCAAACCACAAGTAGGTCATCAGAAAATAGCAGCCCCAGATAATGAAGGTATACAGCAGAAAGCTTTTTTTCTCTTTCATTTGCAACACATCCTTAAAAGCCGTTAAACCTTTTTGAACCATCATTTTTACCCGGGTATGTGTATTCAGCTTTCGATAGACAAGATAACCCAATGCGAGAATGAATAGTGCACTTGTCATTATTAAAAGTATGGGTTTATTCCTGATACTGTTAAGAAGCGGTTCTATGATTTCTGATTGCAAAAAAGTAGTAAGGGAACCAAAACTTATCCATGAGGCAATGGCCACAATGGCGGCCAGACATATAATATCAATCATCCTTTCAATGAATACACTGATCAGGCTTTTATCGATGGGGACTCCCGCTGATTGGCGCAATATGAGGCAGCGGCTGATTTCGCCAAGTCGTGGAGTTGCAAAATTAACAGCATACCCGATACTCAGGGCGGCATACAAATCGGGTAATGCAACGGGTTCGTGCATATTTTTCAGAATGAGTTTCCATCTCATTGACCTGAAAAAGTAGCCTGTCAGTGAAACCATCATAACCGGAAATGCAACCCGATAGTTACCTGTTTCCATCCGCTTCCAAAGATCCTCGATATCGATGGTTCGAATGGAGAGATAGATAAGCCAACAACCTGCAATTATGAGTAATACGAACTGTACATGCTTATTTCTGAATATATTTATAAACACTTTTACGGGTAAATTTTGAGGCAACAAACATATCATATATCTATGAATGCTACGCATCTAAGCAGAAACAATACATCAACCATGTGCAAAACAGGTGAGTTATCTCTACGACATTCTGCGTATTTTATCCAAACCCACTTGCAATTACTAATCCTAAAACTATTTTTGAATACGAAACAAACTTTAAACCAATACCTATGAGAAACAGTTACAAAACAATTAGACAGCTTGCTGTGGCAACCGTCTTGTCAACCTTTACGCTGCAATCCATGGCACAAACTGATGCCGGAGCTTTGATTAAAGCAGGTACCGCTGATGCAAACAGTTTAATGAATGCATACATGGGGCCAATGCTTAAATCATTTGGAGCAGGATTAAACGGAGGCTGGTTTCAAACCGCAAAACCACACGGAATCGGGGGATTTGACATTACCATTTCAGGAAATTTAACCTTTGCACCTACATCCGACCTGAGTTACAACGTGCAATCACTTGGACTGCAAAAAATTCGTTTGATGCCGGGTGAAGATCCTGAAGCTCCGACTATTTTCGGAACAAATAAAGATGGACCTAAAGTAGGTGTATATGAAAAAAGTCCATTTACAGGAAATGATACTGCTATGACTACCTTTAACCTTCCTCCAGGTTTAGGAGCAAATATGTTTGCCGTTCCTACAGCACAGTTTTCAGTAGGTGTTGGATTTGGAACAGAAGTTGGCATTCGTTTTATTCCTACCGTTAATGCAGGTGATGTTAAAGTTGGATTATTCGGTTTTGCTGTTAAACACGATTTCAAACAATGGATACCGGGTATGAAAGAAATGCCGTTTGACTTATCAGCCATGTTTGGTTATACCAGCATGAGTGCTGAAGTTGGATTTACAGGCGACAATGCAATCAAACCTGAAAGTGACCCGAACATATACAACGCGAATCCCGGAAAAACATACGACAACCAAAAAATTGAATTGAACTCAAGTGCTTGGACTTTGAACGTGATTGTTTCTAAAAAACTGGGTCCGTTGACTCCTTACCTTGGATTAGGTTACCAAAAAGCGACAACTGATTTAGATCTTAAAGGAGACTACCCAGTTACAGTTCCAAATGATCAAGCTGCAGCAACCGACCCTACCGACCCTTCATTCCTGAAACCGGCAAAAGTGATGAATGTTACTGATCCTGTTAGCATCAGTGGTGACATCTCAGGATTCAGAGCTACAGCAGGTATTCGTTTAAAATTATTGGTATTAACCATTCACGGAGACTACACTTTTGGAGCATACAATGTAGCATCAGTGGGCGTTGGATTAAACCTTCAATCAATTGTTCCTTTCAAATTGTAACCGATTTATTTTATATACAAAAAAAGACAGGGCTCAACGCTCTGTCTTTTTTTGTGCTAAACTTTTAGGTTAGTTTCGCTGTTTCAAGACTAAATAATTATCCCATATGGTAACAGTAAGTACTGATGCAGATTTCAACGCTCTGATTCAACAAAATGAAAAAGTAGTTGTTAAATATTTTGCCAACTGGTGCGGAACCTGCCGGCTCTTTTCGCCTAAATACAAGAAAATGAGTGACAAGGAAGAATTCTCCGGTATTACCTTTTTGGATGTGAATGCTGAAGAAAACCCGGAATCCCGTAAACTGGCCGGTGTAAGCAATCTTCCGTTTTTTGCCGTTTTCAAAAATGGACAATTGTTGGCAGCTGATACTACCGCTAAGGAAGAAGGAGTTGAAAATTTGGTAAAAAAGCTCCTATAATGAAAATAGCTGCCATCAAAAAACTGGTTGAACAATACAAACTTGCCGAGCTTAAACTCGCAGAGCAGCAACTGGAAAACAGTGAACCCTTAACCATTGAGGTTGAAGGAGATGACGAGGGTGAACAATTCACCCATATACTCGGGGCAATTGATATCTTAACCCGTGTTGAAACAGAACAAAAAGAAGTGAATGTTGCGTTGAGGGAATTTACCCAGCGGGTACGCAATTCCATTAACTAATTCACCTTCGTTTTGTTGGTAAAATCATATTGCAAAATCAATTAATTATGTAAGTTTGCCGCTTACAAAAAACCATAATCTCTATGTCGACTCCTATAGATTACATAGCTATTTTTATCCAGTTTTTGGTGGCTGCGGGATTCATTGTCACAACAATGGTTGTAACGCATATTGTTGGTCCCAAGCGCAAAAGTGAAAAGAAACTCGATAACTTCGAATGCGGGATCGACAGCCAGGGCAATGCCCGTCTTCCTTTTTCCATTAAGTACTTTTTAACTGCTATATTATTTGTAATGTTTGATGTGGAAGTTATTTTTATGTATCCGTGGGCCGTTAACTTTAAACAGTTAGGCGCCTTTGGATTTATGGAAATGTTGCTGTTTACAGCTACTTTGTTATTGGGTTTTGCGTATATCATCAAAAAAGGCGCTCTTAAATGGGAGTAAAAAGAAATGTGGATTTCGGATTGCCAAAAATGCGGAATGCCTTTACTTTCGAATTTCAACATTTAATATTTGAATTTTAATCTGGTATGTCAACTGATATAAATATAGTACAAGCGCCTCCCGGCATTGAAGGGCCCGGATTCTTTGCAACCTCCATTGATAAAATGGTAGGTCTTGCCCGCGCCAATTCATTGTGGCCATTACCTTTTGCAACTTCATGCTGCGGAATTGAGTTCATGGCCACCATGGGATCAAACTATGATTTGGCACGATTCGGTTCAGAACGTATTAGTTTTTCGCCACGCCAGGCAGATGTTTTACTGGTGGCGGGAACCATTGCAAAAAAAATGGGTCCTGTGTTAAAACAGGTATATTTACAAATGGCAGAACCCCGCTGGGTAATTGCCATTGGTGCTTGCGCCAGCAGCGGTGGGATATTTGATACCTACTCTGTATTGCAGGGAATTGATAAAATTATTCCGGTGGATGTATATGTTCCCGGTTGCCCTCCCCGCCCCGAGCAGATTATTGATGGTGTAATGAAGGTGCAGGAGCTGGCTAAAAATGAATCGACAGGAAGAAGGAATTCTCCCGAATATAAAGCATTACTGGCCTCATACGGAATCGAATAATCATGAGCGAAATTACAAACGACCATTTATTAAGCAGGCTGCGTGCACAGTTTGGCGAGTTCATTTATAATGAATCAACTCCCTATGAACTGGCTACAATCGTATTGCATAAAGATAAAATCACAGAAGTGGTTCAATGGTTATACAACGACCCTGAATTCAAGTTTCAGTTTTTAACAACGTTGTGTGGCATTCATTTCCCGGATGCAACAGGTGCTGAGCTCGGTGTTGTATACCACCTGCACAGCTTAACCAACAATCAGCGTTTGCGTATCAAATGTTTTATGCCAGTAGCAAATCCAACAATTGCTACGCTCAGTTCCATCTTTCCTTCTGCCAACTGGCAGGAACGCGAAACATACGACTTCTTTGGTATTTTGTTCGAAGGTCATCCAAACCTTAAACGGATTCTGAATGTAGATGAAATGGATTATTTCCCGATGCGTAAGGAGTTTCCGCTTGAAGACGGTACACGTACCGATAAAGAAGATCAATATTTTGGAAGGTAAGTAATACACCCATGAGCAACATCACCGAAATAAAAAACGAACTTGCCGAGCACCACTCAACGCTGGCCAATAAAAGCACCGAAGAGGATTATAATATCCTGAACCTCGGTCCTACCCATCCGGCCACACATGGTATTTTCCAGAATGTGTTGAAGATGGATGGTGAAATCATCAAGGATACCGAACAAACCATCGGATACATTCACCGTGCATTTGAAAAAATTGCAGAGCACCGTCCATTCTACCAGATAACTCCGTTAACCGACCGGATGAACTATTGTTCATCTCCAATCAACAATATGGGTTGGCATATGACGGTTGAAAAACTGATTGGTGCCGATATTCCCAAACGTGCCCAGTACATGCGTGTTATTATCATGGAATTGGCCCGGATTGCCGATCATATTATTTGCAATACCATCATCGGAGCCGATACAGGAGCCTTAACCGGTTTTACGTACATGTTTCAGTGGCGCGAAAAAATATATGATATCTATGAACAGATCTGCGGTGCACGTTTAACCACAAACATTGGTCGGATTGGTGGATTGGAGCGCGATTTCAATGATGAGGTATACAAAAAAATCAAAGAATTTTTGCGCGATTTCCCGAAAGCACTCAATGAGTTTACCGCATTACTGGAACGCAACCGCATCTTCATGGATCGTGTGGTAAACGTTGGGGGTATCAGTGGTGAAAGGGCATTGGCTTATGGCTTTACCGGACCAAATTTGCGTGCCGCAGGTATTGATTATGATGTGCGGGTGATGAACCCATACAGCTCATATGAGGATTTTGACTTTGCCATTCCGGTAGGAACCGGTGGCGATACATACGATCGTTTCCGCGTGCGCCAGGAAGAAATGTGGGAAAGCATGAAAATCATTCAGCAAGCCTTGGACAATATGCCGCAAGGCAAACATTTTGCCGAGGTTCCTGAGTTTTACCTGCCTCCCAAAGAAGAAGTATACAAAAGTATGGAAGCATTGATCTGGCACTTTAAAATAGTGATGGGTGAAACAGACGTTCCTAAAGGAGAAGTATACCACAGTGTTGAAGGAGGAAACGGTGAATTAGGATTTTACTTAGTGAGTGATGGAGGCAGAGCAGCTTACCGCCTGCATTTCCGCAGACCATGTTTCATTTATTACCAGGCATACCCCGAAATGATTAAAGGTTCGATGCTGAGTGATGCAATCCTTACCATGAGCAGCATGAATGTGATTGCCGGAGAGTTGGACGGCTAAAAAGAAATTTAGAATTGAGAATTACGAATTACGAATTGATACATGAGTAATACTGAAATAAAATTTAATGCAGAGGCACTGGCTACGGTTCAAAAAATCGTGGCACGTTATCCTGAAGGTAAACACAAGTCGGCCCTGCTACCTGTTTTGCATATTGCACAAGCAGAGTTTGACGGATGGTTGAGTCCGGAAGTGATGGATTATGTTGCTTCGATCTTAAACATTCAACCGATTGAAGTGTATGAAGTGGCATCGTTTTATTCGATGTATAACTTAAAACCTGTTGGCAAATGTTTGCTTGAGGTTTGCCGTACTAGCAGTTGCTGGATTCGCGGAGCCGAAGATGTGGTGAAACATTTAGAAAAACGTTTGGGCATTAAAGAAGGTGAGACAACCGAAGATGGAATGTTCACCATTAAAACCGTTGAGTGCTTAGGTTCATGTGGAACTGCACCCATGCTAATGTGCGGATCGCAATTCCATGAAAGTTTAACACTCGAAAAAGTAGATACATTGTTGGATAGTTTGAAAAAAGAGAATACACGTAAGACCTACTTTGATCCTGTAACCATCGAAAACTACTAATACCATGGGAAAGAAATTACTGACAGAACATATTGACGTACCGGGTATTCAGGGTTATGATGTATACCGTAGCAAGGGTGGATATGCTTCGGTAGAAAAGGCTATCAAAACAATGAAGCCTGAAGATATCGTTGAAGAAGTGAAAAAATCAGGTCTTCGCGGACGTGGCGGTGCAGGTTTCCCTACCGGAATGAAATGGAGTTTCCTTGCCAAACCCGAAGGTGTTGCACGTTACCTGGTATGTAATGCAGACGAATCGGAGCCGGGTACATTCAAGGACCGTTATCTGATGTCGCGCCTGCCCCATTTGCTCATTGAAGGGATGATTACTTCGAGTTATGCATTGGGTGCAAATACTTCATACATCTACGTTCGCGGTGAATACTATTACATCATTGCTATTTTAGAAAAAGCCATTGCCGAAGCATATGCTGCAGGTTGGTTGGGTAAAAACATTCAAGGCTCAGGTTACGATTTGGACTTATATGTTCAACCCGGAGGCGGAGCATACATCTGTGGTGAAGAAACAGCATTGCTGGAATCACTTGAAGGTAAACGCGGAAACCCACGCATCAAACCTCCTTTCCCGGCTATTGCAGGATTGTATGGTTGCCCTACTGTGGTAAACAATGTAGAAACTATTGCCGCTGTTGTTCCTATTGTGAACCAAGGTGGCGATGCTTATGCTGCAGTGGGTATTGGCAAATCGACAGGAACTAAACTGATTTCGGCATCAGGTCATATTAACAAGCCCGGTATTTATGAAATCGAGATGGGCATTACTGTTGAAGATTTTATATACAGCGATGAATATTGTGGTGGTATCTTGAATGGAAAGAAAATGAAGGCTGTTATTGCCGGAGGTTCTTCCGTTCCGATTTTACCTACCGAACTTATTTTAAAAACTGCAGCAGGTGAACCACGCATCATGAGTTATGAAGGATTGGCCGATGGTGGATTTGCTACAGGAACCATGCTGGGTTCGGGTGGATTTATTGTGATGGATGAAAGCGTGAGCATTCCCAAAAACCTTTGGAACCTTACCCGCTTTTACCACCACGAAAGTTGCGGACAATGCAGTCCGTGCCGCGAAGGAACAGGCTGGATGGAAAAAGTATTGCATAAGATTGTTGACGGACATGGTACCATGAAGGATATTGACCTGTTATGGGAACTGCAGGCGAAGATTGAGGGTAATACCATTTGTCCGTTGGGTGATGCAGCTGCATGGCCGGTGGCAAGTGCCATCCGTCACTTCCGTGCCGAGTTTGAAGAACATGTAAAACATGGTGATAAGATTAAAGATGTAAAGTATTATTTCCATACGCATAATATGGATCCGGCTGCTGCATACAGTAGTTTGTAGCCGCTTATTACGCTAATTGAAATGATTCATTATTCAAAACTAATTTGATAGGATTGAATATAAGAAAAGATTTAAGCCAAAGACGCGATGCATGAATTTGTGTAATCTTCGGTTAAAAAAATATCAGATAAACGAGCTAAAGAACATGCATGAATTTGCGTAATCCGCGGCTAAAAAAATAAATATGGCAAAAGTAACCATAGATGGAATCACAATTGAAGTAGCAGACGGAACTACCATTCTGAATGCTGCCCGTGCTATTGGAAAAGAGGTTGCCCCTCCTACCATGTGTTATTACAGTAAGCTGAAAACAAGTGGTGGATATTGCCGTACCTGTTTGGTTGAGGTAAGCAAAGGTTCTGAAAAAGACCCGCGCCCGATGCCCAAGTTGGTTGCCAGCTGCCGTACCACTGTTATGGATGGAATGGAAGTAAAAAACACCACCAGTCCGAAAGTAATTGAAGCACGCAAAAGTGTGGTAGAGTTTCTGTTGATCAACCATCCGCTCGATTGCCCTATTTGCGACCAGGCCGGAGAGTGCGATTTACAAAACTTAAGCTATGAACATGGTTCGGCTAAAACACGATATGAGTTTGAACGCAGAACATTTGAAAAGTTAAATATCGGAAACAAGATTCAGTTGCACATGAACCGCTGTATCCTTTGTTACCGCTGCGTAAAAACAGCCGAGCAGATTACAGACGGGCGTGTGCATGGTGTATTGAACCGTGGTGATGTTTCTGAAATATCAACCTATATTGAACAGGCTATTGACAATGATTTCTCAGGAAACGTGATTGATGTTTGTCCTGTGGGTGCATTAACCGACAAAACATTCCGCTTTAAGAGCCGTGTGTGGTTTACCAAACCCATGGATGCTCACCGCAATTGCGAAAACGATAAGTGTAGCGGTAAAGTGGTATTGTGG
>JAZKEF010000017.1:102706-170528 GCA_040387195.1 Bacteroidota bacterium | reverse complement strand
GAAGATGTATTGCGCGTAACCGGTCGTAAGGATCAATGGGGCGAGGTAGAAGAATTTATCTGCAATACCTGCCGTTTTGATAAAAAGAAAACAAGCGACTGGACTATTGAGGGACCAAGAGATATTGAAAGTACTTCGGTAATTTCTGCCAACCATTATGCCCGCAGCCTGGTAACACCAAATGAATTAACGTTGAACCAAGTAAACCCAATAACAGAATAATGTTAATAGCTATCCTTTTTAAAACCATTCTTATTGGCATCATCTTTATGGTGAGCTTGGGTATTGCTGCATATAGCACCTATGCCGAACGTAAGGTTGCCGCATTTATGCAAGACCGTGTAGGACCTGACAGAGCAGGACCGTTCGGACTATTGCAACCGATTGCCGATGGTGTAAAAATGTTTACCAAAGAAGAAATCATTCCCAATGCTTCCGACAGGTTGTTATTTATTTTAGGTCCGTGCGTGTTTATGCTCACCGCCTTAATGATGAGTGCCGTTATTCCCTGGGGCAAACCATTCGATATCGGTGGTGTGGAATTCACCATGCAGGTTGCCGATATCAATATCGGGATCTTATACATTATGGCCATTGCCAGTATTGGTGTGTATGGTATCATGATTGGTGGTTGGGCTTCCAACAACAAATACTCTTTGCTGGGTGCAATCCGCGCTTCTTCTCAGATGATCAGCTATGAACTTGCTATGGGAATGTCGATTGTTGCCATCATTTTGATGACCGGATCGTTGAGTTTGCGTGAAATTGTTGACGGACAAATGTATGGTCATTGGAACGTGCTGTACCAACCACTTGGTTTTCTTATTTTCCTTATCTGTGCTTTTGCCGAAGCTAACCGCGCTCCTTTCGACCTTGCAGAGTGTGAAACTGAATTAATTGGTGGATACCATACCGAGTTTAGTTCCATGAAACTGGGATTGTACTTATTTGCAGAATACATCAGCATGTTCATCTCATCTGCTGTAATCTCTTGCTTATACTTCGGAGGATACCATTTCCCTGGACTTGATAGTTTAGACATGCCTCAAAATATTGCAGCCATCGTTAGTGTAGCTGTATTGTTTGCCAAAACGTTCTTCTTCATCTTCTTCTTTATGTGGATCCGCTGGACCATCCCGCGTTTCCGCTTTGATCAGCTGATGAAACTGGGCTGGCAAATACTTATTCCTCTTTCTATTATTAATATCCTTGCTACCGGAGCATGGATGACCTTTATGCAATAACACTATGGAAGAAACTAAAAAAATAAAAGACCTTATCGACAGCAAATTGCTGTCGGAACGTAAAGTGTTTTTATGGGGAGCAGTAGATGAAGATACTGCACAACATGTAATCGATCGTTTATTGTACCTTGATATGATTGAACCGGGTAAAGAAATCAGCTTTATCATCAATAGTCCTGGTGGATATGTAACATCAGGCATGGCCATATATGATGTTATGAAATCCATTAAATCACCTGTTTCTACGGTGTGCATGGGCCTGGCTGCTTCAATGGGTTCTATCCTGCTCTCGGCCGGAGCCAAAGGAAAACGGTATATTTATCCGCATGCAAAAGTAATGATCCACCAGCCAAGTGGCGGAGCACAGGGACAATCTTCCGATATCGAAATCCAGGCCCGCGAGATTTTAAAAACCAAAGAACTGGGCGCAAGAATATTAGCAGAAAACTGTGGTCAGACCTTTGAAAAAATCATGAAAGATTTTGACCGTGACCATTGGATGGACGCAGCTGAGTCGGTAGCTTATGGCATTGTCGACAAAGCCCTTTAATGAAGAATTATCAGAAATAAAGCAGATGTCAGGCTGAGTTTACCGAAGCCCTTAATCAACTAAAAAATGCAATTAACCAATAGATCGAAAGTAGTTGTAAAGAAGGAAATGAGTTGGGCAGAGAAGCTCTACTTACCTGCCATATTTGGGGGGATGGCCATTACCTTTAAGCACATGTTTAAAAAAGCGGCTACCGTAAAGTATCCTGAACAAACCCGTGAGGTGAGTTCTGTTTACCGAGGTGTTCACGTATTAAAGCGTGATGAACAAGGACGTGAAAACTGCACAGCATGCGGATTGTGTGCCGTAAGTTGCCCCGCAGAAGCCATTACCATGGAGTCGGCCGAACGCCAAAAGGGTGAAGAACATTTATACCGCGAAGAAAAATATGCTGCCAAATATGAGATCAACATGTTACGTTGCATTTTCTGCGGATTGTGTGAAGAGGCTTGTCCGAAAGACGCAATCTACTTAACAGATAGACTGATTGATTCAAAATACACACGCAGTGGATTTATCTACGGCAAAGACAAACTGGTAGAAGGTGTTGCTCCTGAAGAACGCGTTGATATCAGTAAGCGTAAAAAGAAATACGAGTTTTCATAAATCATCACCTAACACTATACTTGCTCACCGCAATAACCTAACAGAAATGAGTCAATATTTGTTCTACATACTCTCTGCATTATCAATCATCAGCGCACTGCTGGTGGTGTTTTCCAGGGTTCCCATTTACAGCGTACTGTGGCTGATTGTTTGCTTTTTCACCATTGCCGGACACTATATCATGCTCAATGCGCAGTTCCTGGCAATCGTACATATTATTGTGTACGCAGGGGCTATAATGGTATTGTTCCTTTTTGTGGTGATGTTGTTAAACCTGAACAAAGAGAATGAACAACACAAGATTAACTGGGTAAAGTTTGCGGCCGTTATTTCGGGAGGAATTTTATTCCTAACACTGATTGCTGCAATGAAATCAAGTGATTTAGGAAACTATAACATGCCGGTAAAAACAGAAATCGGGTTTGTACAAAATGTAGGGATGAAACTGTTTACCGACTTTGTATTGCCGTTTGAAATATCGTCAGTCTTGTTCCTTTCGGCAATGATCGGGGCAGTGGTATTAGCGAAGAAGGAGAAGAGTTGATTGGATAAAATGTGCAAATGTGATGATATGCAGATGTGCAAATGATAGTAGTTAACGTCCTGATTTATCGGGTTCGGAATAGTTAGATGTTAATAATTAAAACAAAGCTAAAAGCCAACAGCCAACCGCTAAAAGCCAATAGCCAATAGCTAAAAAATGGGAGAAATAACCTTACAAGCAATTCCGCAAAACTGGTACTTACTGTTGAGTACGTTCTTGTTTTGCATCGGTGTGATCGGAGTATTATTCCGCAGAAACGCCATTATTATTTTGATGTGTGTTGAATTGATGCTGAATGCCGTGAATCTGTTATTGGTTTCGTTTTCGGCTTATGGCAACAATTCGGACGGACAGGTATTTGTGTTTTTTATCATGGTGGTGGCAGCGGCAGAAGTAGCTGTTGGGCTTGCCCTGCTGGTAAGCATCTACCGAAATGTAATGAGTACAGATATTGATGTGCTCAGTAAGTTAAAAGGATAAGCAAGAATATAGCGCAGATTACGCCAATTAAAGGATTAAGCTAAATGCGATAATGTAACATAATCAGCCAAAGACTTAGCAATTGAACTTGCGTAATCAGCGGCAACAAATAAACAGACGACAGTGACGGAACAAATTTTACACGACTCAATCTTTATCATGCCGGGGATACTCATTCCCCTCCTTCCTTTAATTGGGTTTCTGATTAATGGACTGTTTGGCAAATACATACCCAAAGCCTTAGCTAGCTGGTTGGCCACACTGGTTATCCTTGGCTCTTTTATCTGCTCGGTATTTGTTTTCATGAACCTTGATGCTGCCGGTTCGGTAACCATTGATTTGTTCCAATGGATCGCCTTTTCTAAAGTAAACATCGGATTCTCTTTCCTCATTGACCCGTTAACGGTTGTGATGTTGTTGGTGATAACAGGAATCGGATTCCTCATCCACCTCTACTCTATCGGTTACATGCATGATGATGAAGGCGTGACTCGCTTTTTCACATACCTCAACCTGTTTATATTTTTCATGCTGTTGCTGGTTATGGGAAGCAACTACCTGGTAATGTTCATCGGATGGGAAGGTGTTGGATTGTGTTCATACTTACTGATTGGCTTCTGGTTTAAAAACGATGCATACAATAACGCAGCGAAAAAAGCCTTCGTCATGAACCGTATCGGAGACTTAGGATTTTTGCTGGGCATGTTCTTTATTCTCTTCAACTTCGGGACACTGGAATATGGAGCTGTAGCTTCTCAGGCTGCAATGATGACACCTAACAGTATGCTGCTGGTTTCTATTACCTTGTTATTATTTGTAGGTGCTATGGGCAAATCGGCTCAGTTGCCTTTATACACCTGGTTACCTGATGCAATGGCCGGACCAACACCGGTTTCGGCATTGATCCACGCAGCTACCATGGTTACTGCAGGTATCTATATGGTGGTTCGCTCCAACGTATTATTTGCGATGGCACCACATACACTTGATGTTATTTTGGTTGTAGGAGTTGCCACTTCTGTATTTGCAGCAGTTATTGGTTTAATGCAAAACGATATTAAAAAAGTACTGGCTTATTCAACTGTGTCGCAATTGGGATTAATGTTTGCTGCACTTGGCCTTGGCGCCTTTTCGAGTGGTATGTTCCATGTCGTAACACATGCGTTTTTTAAAGCTTGTTTATTCCTGGGTTCGGGTAGTGTGATTCATGCATTGCATGGCGAACAGGATATCCGTAAGATGGGAGGATTGAAAAAACTCATCCCTGTTACCTACCTCACTTTTATCATTGCTTCATTTGCCATTTCCGGTTTCCCGTTGTTATCGGGTTTCTTTTCTAAGGATGAAATTCTGGCGCATGCCTTCGAGCAAAACAAATTGATCTGGGGAATCCTTTCCATCAGCTCCATGATCACTGCCTTTTATATGTTCCGTTTGGTTTACCTCACCTTCTTTGGAACCTTCCGTGGTACCGATGAAACCAAAAAACATATTCACGAATCACCACTCACTATTACCATTCCTTTAATCGTACTGTGTTTGTTATCCATAGTTGGTGGTGTATTGGGTTTACCTTCTGTCTTTCACGCCACGCATTTATTCGGAACATACCTTTCATCTGTTACGGAACCATCTAAAGCTTTTTTACATGAGCATGAAGCGTTGTCTCACAGCAGTGAAATTATGTTGATGTCGTTTGCCGGATTAGCAGCTATCGCAGCTATCGTATTTGCGTATCAAAAATATGTTAAGAAAGGCGAACAACCTGCTGATGAAGCAAGTTTAACCGGGTTGAATAAATGGATTTCGAATAAATTCTATGTAGATGAGTTGTATGATAAAGTGGTGGTAAAACCCATGCTTGTCCTTTCCGATTTGTTTATGGTGGTAGTAGATAAATTAATTATTGACCTTGCGGTAAACGCTGTAGCATGGGCCGTTGGCATAACAGGTCGCGCCACGCGTTTGATCCAGACCGGAAACACCGGATTCTACATCTTCGCAATGGTGTTAAGTATGGTTGTATTATTTGTAATCAGGTTGCTCGCATAATATCATGATGATAACATTACTCCTTTTAGGTTTCCCTTTATTGGCATCATTACTGGTGCTGGCTGCAGGCAATAAGCTTGCTTCCAAACTCGCATTGGTATTATCCATCGGGCAATTGGCCATTACCACCTATGCGTATTGTGTATACAAACAGCATGGTGCCGAGGCTTTCTATTTCTTCCACGAGTGGATCAGCAATCCTAAGATCAGCCTCCATTTCGGATTGGATGGATTAAGCTTTTTGATGGTTGCCTTAACCAACTTCCTTACTCCACTCATTATCCTTTCTGCATTCAACAGAACCATTGAGCGTGCTGCAGGTTATTTCTCCCTTATCCTGTTAATGCAATTTGCATTGAATGGAGTATTCATGTCGATGGATGGGATGTTGTATTACATCTTCTGGGAACTTGCATTGATTCCAATCTATTTTATTGCTTTACGCTGGGGCGGACCAAACCGCGTCCCCGTTACATTAAAATTTTTCATCTATACCTTAGCCGGCAGTTTGTTGATGTTGTTCGGATTTATCATGTTGTACTGGTACAATCCAAACCAATCATTCGATATCCGCGACCTTTATAATGCAAGCATCTGCGCTTGCAAACAAGGTTGGTTGTTCTGGACATTCTTCCTCGCATTCGCCATTAAAATTCCAATCGTACCATTCCATACCTGGCAGGCCGATACTTACAAAGAAGCACCTACACAAGGAACCATGCTACTTTCGGGTATCATGCTCAAAATGGGTACTTACAGTTTGTTGCGTTGGTTATTGCCGATCCTTCCTTCAGGTGTTGCCGAGTGGGGACCATTAGCCATCACCTTATGTGTGGTTGGAATTGTATATGCATCCATTATTGCGATCATGCAAAAGGATCTCAAAAAACTCCTTGCCTACTCTTCGGTTGCCCACGTTGGGTTAATCAGTGCAGGTATCTTTGCATTGAACATGCAAGGTTTTCAGGGTAGCGTGGTGCAAATGCTTGCTCACGGTGTGAACGTTATCGGTTTATTTTTCTGTGCCGATATCATTTTCAACCGGACCAATACATTGGATATCGATAGCCTTGGAGGAATCCGCAACCTTGCCCCTAAGTTCAACACCTTGTTTATGGTAGTGGTATTGGGAAGTGTAGCATTGCCGTTAACCAACGGCTTCATTGGTGAGTTCCTGCTATTATTCGGTGTATACGAATACAATACCTGGTTATCGGTGTTTGCAGGATTAACCATCATCCTGGGTGCCGTGTATATGTTACGGATGTTCCAGCGCACCATGTTGGGCAACGTAAATGAACACATCACTTCATTCCCCGATTTAAAATGGAACGAAAAAATTGTGCTGGGTGTCATTGCAGGTGTAATTATCCTGTTGGGTATTTATCCTAAACCGGTATTCGATATTGCCGAACCTGCATTGCAGTTGATTTTGGGTAAATCAATTGGAAAATAATCCATGGGTGTGTCCCATGGGATTAACCGTAAAGACGCATAATTATGCGTCTCTACCATGCGACAATGCGCATGACAAATAAAATGATATAAAAACCCATCCATGGATGGGTATGACAGATAAAAAATATGAACACATTAATCTATACATCATGTCTTGGTTTGTTCTGCCTCTTGGCGGAGATCTTCAACCTGCGTAAGCTATTGATTCCTGCAGTGGTAATTGCCATTACAGGCATCTTTGGTGTAAACTATATGGAGTGGAATCAGGGCGGCAGTTTTTACAACGATATGGTGCGTATCGATCATTTTTCGGTAGCATTCAGCGCGCTGGTGCTTGTTGTCGGTTTGTTGATTTTTGTATTATCTGCCGACTACTACAAAAACGAACAACACCACATCAGCGATTACCTGGCTATCCTAATTTTCACCCTTTGCGGAGCGTTGATTATGTTATCTTATTCCAATATGGCCATGCTCTTCCTGGGTATTGAGATCCTTTCCATCTCCTTATACATTATGGCCGGCAGCAAACGTTTCGATACCAAATCGAATGAGGCTGGTTTCAAATACTTTTTGATGGGTGCCTTTGCTTCGGGATTCTTGCTATTTGGTATTGCCTTGATTTATGGGGTAACCAACAGCTTTAACCTGCAAAAAATCGGTGAGTATATCATGGCACACGATGCACAAACCATCAGTCCGTTGTTTTATATAGGTATGATGCTGATGCTGGTTGCCATGCTGTTTAAAGTTGCAGCTGCACCGTTTCACTTCTGGAGCCCCGATGTATACGAAGGTTCCCCTGCTTTGATTACCGCCTTCATGAGTACCTTGGTGAAGATTGCAGCTTTCGGTGCTTTATACCGCTTGTTTGCCACCTGCTTCCTGGGAACCTTAACCTATGTTGATTCTACTTTGGCTATTGCGGCAGTTGCTTCACTGGCGATTGGTAACTTTACTGCATTGCACCAAACCAACTTCAAACGACTCATGGCATACTCGGGTATTTCTCATGCCGGATACATGTTGTTAGCTGTTATCAGTTTATATGTAGGAACTGCTTCTGCCCTTTTCTATTATTCTGCAGGATATGCATTTGCCACCATTGGTGCATTTGCCGTTGCCATTCCGGTATTCCATGCCATGCAAAATGAGGGTATTGATGCCTTTAATGGTTTGGGTAAAAAGAGTCCGTTGCTGGCAGCCCTATTAACCATGAGCATGCTCTCATTGGCAGGTATCCCTCCTTTCTCTGGCTTTCTGGGTAAATACTACATCTTCAGTAAAGCCATCCAAAACGGACACATGACCTTAACCCTCCTTGCGGTGGTAGCATCCATGATTGGTGCTTATTACTACTTAAAAGTGGTACTGGCTATGTACACCAAAGAAGGTAACGATACCGAAATAGAGGTATCTCCGGTGTATGTGATGGTGGCTGTGTTTTGTGTGGCCATGAGTTTAGCTCTGGGGTTGTTCCCTGATATGTTTATGAATTTGATTTAGCAATAAATTCGAATACCAAAATTCGAATTTCGAAATTAATATATTTAATATTTTCTCAGGACGCTGCTCATTGATTTGGGCGGCGTTTTTTTATTCTATTTGGTTAAACCTTCACTTAACATAGATGAACTTAATAATTGGAAATCACAGATTGTGATATCCAATAAAGAGAAAATGGGCTTAAGAAAACCACCTACTGCTTTTACTGAACAGGGAGTCGCCATGCTTTCGAGCGTGCTTAATAGCGAGACATCCATTGAAGTAAACATTCATATTATCAGAATTTTTACCAGAATACGGGAAGCACTGCTTCACAATAAAGGGTAATTACTAAAAATCGAACAGATTGAAAAGAAGCTATTGAAGCAAGATTCGACACAACAAAAACAGGAAGAGGATATTCAATACATTTTTGAAGCGCTCAAACAACTGCTTACTCCTTCAATTGAACCCAGAAAGAGAATTGGTTTTAAAAACAATGAATGAGTTTACCCATCTATTAATCGTTTATTAGCCTATTTTTTATGATGATGAGTTGCGCTGGGATTATTCCCGGATATGCTGATGAACCTTATCTGATTATTGCCCACGTAAATTCCTTTCATTGAACCCGTGCATATTCACGCAGTGAATGCTGCATTCTCTTGACCAGCCCTATTTCTTATCAGTTGAGTCGGCTACATGTTTCTTAAACCTAAGATTAAGTATTGGTAATGTCCGAAGTCCATAAGGATTAGATGCAATTGTATTAAGTATCCCAAACTG
Source organism: Bacteroidota bacterium (assembly GCA_040387195.1). GTDB lineage: Bacteria > Bacteroidota > Bacteroidia > UKL13-3 > UKL13-3 > UKL13-3. Next base: position 161,323 of record JAZKEF010000017.1, on the reverse strand, counting down.
AACAAGTCTTCCATCTGTAGCATCATTGGTGAAACCAATTTGAACCCCTTGCATATCCTTTACGCGATTTAAGGTACCAATAATAACTCCGTTAAAAGTGTATATTTCAGTTATGAATATGAAAATGCCTAAACCATTTACTTTATTATAAATAGGATTAAAAGAAACAGTGAGTCCATTTACGGAAGCAAAGCGATCAGCGTATATATCTCTTGACATCATATATATCATATATTCTGTAAAACGCGCTCCTGGAAAATCAATATTGACACCGTTGATCTTTCTAGGTTTGTTATGAGAAAATGCCAAACAGAGACCATTGATCCGGGTAGCTCGCGTGGGAAATACACAAAGACCGTATCTGCGAATAACTTCTGCTCCTGAGGATTCTTGTTCTTCAGAGGTAGTTTGAGCAACCAATGAATACGTAAGTGTGAAGCTGATTAAAAAGGTAAGAATGATTTTCATGGGATTAGGAGTAGTTTGGAGGGTTTGGGTTTAGCAATTACTTTGCTGAATGTAATTGCAAGATATAAGAAACACTGAAAATATATAAATATATATAAATCATTTGACTTTCAGCCTATAGCGTGATAATCACAGCGAACGCTGTGGTTAAACCAAAATCCCCCATTAAAATAACTTTACCCTCATTGTTTTAGCAGTCCTTTTTTGTTAATTGCAGTTGGAAGATGGTTGCAATCGGCAGCCAATTCTCCTTTACCCCCTGTGTCCATATTTTACCTGTATGAAGAGTATTATCAAAAGTAAACACCGTTCGGGGTATTGGGTGCTGGGCATCATCGGATCGGTGCTCATGCTTGGTTTGCCTGTCTCGGGCATTATTGCTATTATGATGGCCGATAACTGGCCCGCACCAGTTGTCTATACCTTGCTAACTGTTGTGATAGCCTGGCGTTATTTCCGCGATATGATCTACAAAAACCACCGGAGCATTGAAGTAACAGATGAGGGAATTAGGGTTCAGTTATTATTTACCAAAGAAGAAACCTTTGTACCGTTTACCGACATCAAAAAAGTAAAAGTAAATTTAACCTCCGATTCGGATGGAGACGGAGGCACAAATAGTTTGTTGGAAATTATATTGCATGATGAGAATGTCCTAGCCATCGGAGAATCGGAATACGAAAACTACGATGCCCTCAAATACCATATCTACCACACCTGGAACGAGCAACTGTCATAGTCTGCCCATAAGATTACCTAATTCTTGCGGAAAGGTCCGCAGTCCATTGTCCGCAGTTTCTTTTGCCTACTGCCTCCCGATAGCTATCGGGACTCTTCCTTGCCTACTTTCTTCTTTTGTTTACTTTTTTTCAGGTAAAGCACGCACCAAACCACCACACCCGACACCACGCCAATAACGGCATACCAGGAAACATAGCTCCACATAAACGCGGCAAAAGATGTTTGCAGTTCTTCCATAACATCTGTCCCGAAAAGAGTCAATCGGTACTTAAGCACTATATAATCGACCATACCAATACACAACCCGGCACTGATGGATACACTCAGGCAACAAAACAACACGCTGAGAAAAGGAAGCTGCTGCTTCCATGTTGTGGACTGGAGCCTGCTTACCATCATAAACAACACAACGGGCGTAATGAGCAGAATAAGTGTATAAAGCCAGTATCCAAGATATGGCACAACAAATTGCAGCATGCATTTATACGCCACAACAATCAACACAATGAGTAAAGTGGACTTAAATAGTTGTTTCATCAGGTAAAGCTTTATAACGCTGAATAAAAACCATACGTGAGTTGCACTGTGTTTTGCGGTAAATACTCCGTGTATGTGTTTTGAGGGTATTGTATTCGATAAAAAGGCGGGCACATATTTCTTTGTTGGTAAGGTTGGTCAGCAATAGCCCCGCAACTTCTACTTCACGCACCGACAGGAGATTCCAGCACCGGGTTTTTTCCGGGGTATCCGGCTGTTGAGCCGGTGAACTTAGAAATTTACCAAGTTTGTAACAGATGAACCCTGCCACACATGCAGCCGCCCATACCAGAGCCGGAGTATCGAGCTTCCAGGGTTTGCCTATGCCCACATAAACCAATAATACACCACAACAAACAATCATCCCAAAAGCCATTAGCCATTGGGATATCATTGCCTGTTGTGGTGCAAACAGTTTAGGGTAATCAGTTACCCGTTGTAATTTTACGTACAATAGTTTCACCATTAGCAAGTGTAATTTCCAGCAACAAAGGTTGTATGGTGTTACCAAGGGTTACTTCTGCCTGTTTTGTTCCCAGCCCTGATGCTCCTAAATGCAAGATTTGACCTAGCATATTTTTAACCGTAATGCTTTTAAGTATTTCGGGCGCCTCAATGGTAATGGATTGACCATTTGTAGGGTTTGGATATACCCGCATCATTCTATCTGTCTCGCTTACCTTTGCAACTGATACCGGAGTTTTGGGTGTAAATACAAACCGCTGGTTCTCGATTGGCAATCCGGTCATACGTTTAAACTGAGTGGTGAAATACGGAGCAGCCGGATCACCGGCAACGGTATTAAACTCTATCACTTTGGTAAAGTCCGGGTTTAACTTTACCAGCAATATTTCAGGGCCGGTATATTGCGGATCGGAAAAGGCACTGTCATTTGCCATGCGTACATAAGTTGACTTTCCATAATGAAAGATGATCATACCTGTAACTTTGGAGATGCGTACCTGGCAATTGATATACTCAGTACCGGGATGCCCGTAAAAACCCATATCCTTCCATTGCACCACCAGCTGCGTATCGGAGGCGGTTGCTACAGTTGTGATATTCAACCTGCTTTTAGCCGGAATCTTTTGAAACCAGGTGCTTACCAGTGGATCCATGGCATAACTGAAACTGTCGTTGCCCGCTATCAGATAAGCTGCACTTGTTCCTGCGGTGAAATTTACGTCCACGCGTTTTCCAAAAATCTTCACCGGTAAGGTTGATTGAAACTGATAATAGTTGTCCAGCGTGGTATCCTCCATCGACCGGTCGGTGATCTCTTCGTACGGCATAACATCCGCTTTGAAAGTATAGGATTGGGCAAAACAGAACGAAGCAACGGATGTTGCTGCTAACATGAATAATAGTTTTTTCATAATAATGAATTGATTTGGTTCGACCGTAAGACACCCTTTGGCTGCATCAGGGTCAAAAAAAGGAGGGTGAATTGAGGGTGAAACAAAACGACCCCATTCAAAATCAAAGCATTAAATAGTTGTAGCTTATTATCAAAACCTGAGGCTTACTACCTGTTTTTACGGTGCGGATTGCCGATTCATTGCCCGGAATTCAAGTAACGGATCTTTTTCGCGGTCTCGTTTCCGGAGATATTCAACTGCTTTACAGTCGGGCGTATGGTATGGTTATTTTTTAGCAAACAATTCTACCTCTCCGTCCAGCACTTCCACTACTTTTTTCATCTTCTGTTGGATGATGGTGAAATGGTGTTCTTCATCTGGAGCGATGAGTGAAATAGCCACTCCGGGATTTTCGGCACGGCCGGTGCGACCGATGCGGTGGATATAATCTTTGGGCGAACGGGGCAATTCGTAATTGATAACGAAAGGTAAAAACTGAATATCTATTCCGCGTGCAAGCAAATCGGTTGCCACCAATACGCGCAGCTTACCCGACTTAAAGTCCCTCAATGCTTCGGTGCGAGCTCCCTGGCTTTTTTTACTATGAATGGAAACAGCGTCTATTTTATTTTTGCGCAGCTTATCGGCAACATTATCGGCCTGGTATACGGATGAGGTGAATACCAATACATGTTGCATATTTTCCTGTTGAATAAGGTGTCGCAACAACGGACCCTTTTTCTCAGGTATCACCGAATAGGCCCGCTGCACTATCAAGTCTGTATCGGTATTAAAACTGTTTTCAATACTCACCACAATGGGTTTGTGCAGGAGTTGTTTCACAATACCCTCCACTCCTTCGTGCATGGTAGCCGAAAACAAGAGGTTCTGACGCACCTTAGGCATAAGTCTGAACAATTGTTCCATCTCATCCCTAAATCCCAGGTTCAACATTTTATCCGCTTCGTCCAATACCAGTGTTTCAATTTCGGAAAGGTGTATGGCTTTGTTTTCGATAAGCTCCAACAACCTTCCCGGTGTGGCTACCAATACCTCAGTCCCCTGCAACTGCATCATCTGTGGGTTAATGGAGACACCACCATATACTGCCATCGCCTGAATGCGTTGCGGCAACACGTTGCAAAACTGCTGAAACACTTCATTCACCTGCACCGCCAATTCACGAGTAGGCACCAATACCAGTGTATGTATATGACGGTTTTTTACCTTACTACCCTGCATATTCATCAGCACTGGCAATACATAACTCACCGTTTTACCGGAACCTGTTTGTGCAATACCCAGCACATCTTTCTTGCTTAAAATAGCAGGAATAGCCTGTTGCTGAATAGGTGTAGGTTGCGTATAACCTTGCTGTTCCAATACTGGCAGGAGCGATGAATGTAAACCTAGTTTTGTAAATGGCATTGGGTAATGTGTTAATTATGCTATCTGTTAATTGTGTATGCTGTTTGCCTACTTTCCCAGGGCGCCTTCGGCCATTTCACTTCGTGAAGCTCAGGCACCCTGTCCCGCAATCCTATAGCTTAACTGCTGCGTTTTTGCTGATATTGCGGTAGGTGAAGTTTCCACCCACAATATGCCTTCTTACAAACCTGGCCTGTGTATTGGAATTGATAAGTTTGGTATACAACGAATGCGGCACACCTAAATATTCATATGTGCTTCCATCCAGAAAGGTAATTTTGAGGGTATGTCCTTTCCAGTTAAAATCTTCCATCATACACTCCGTGGTGGTTTCGGCATACCGTTCAGCATTTAATGCATGTGTTTCGGGAGAGATGCTCACCAGAAAATGATAGGCATGGATGATATCCTGACTTTTTTGTTCGGCTTCTTCGCGCAAGGTATCTGTTTCCCTGTATTTATCGGGATGCCATTCTTTAACCAAATTCCTGTAAATGACCTTAAGTTCGGCCAGGGTTGCATCTTTCGTTACACCAAATAGTTTTCTTGAATCTGCTATACGTTTCATGTTTTTTATTCATTCCTTGGCTATTGGCTCCTGCCGTTGGCTGGATAAATGTTCGCTTTTAGCTGTCGGCTTATTTTATTTTTGTTATTCTTCTTGTACTTTGTATGAAGTCTCTTGCGCTATTTTCATACAAAGAGAAATCAAAGAAGCACAGAGCTCACAAAATTATTGTTATATGTTTATTTTTTCTTTCGCATTTTCTTTGTGCTTCTCCGTGCACTTTGTATAAACCTTCTTTTGTCATCGCTAATTGTTAAAAGCCGACTTAAGATGCAATCTCAATTTTCACTTTCTTATTCTTGATTTTTTCGGATTGGATGAGCTGCAATGTTTTATTGATTTTAGCTGACTTAACAGCTGCGTATGCTGATTTGTCGAGTACATCAATCTTGCCCAGTTCATCCTTTTGCAATTGCCCTTTTTGCAACAGCATACCCACAATATCCATCTTGTTCACTTTATCCTTTTTCCCGGCCGATATATATAATGTTTGCCATTCACTGGCTTTGAGTGATTGCATTTTTTTGGGTAATGACTCTGCCTGTGGAGTACCCGGTACAAACTCCGGCATATAATCTTCCTTATCCAATAAAAAATAGGCTGTTCCTTGTGCATTCATACGCGCGGTGCGTCCGTTACGGTGAATCATCACATCTTCCGTTGCAGGTAACTGGTAATGAATCACAGCATCCACTTCCGGAATGTCCAGTCCGCGTGCTGCCAGATCGGTTGTTACCAAAATGGTGGCACTTCCGTTTCTGAACTTGATGAGCGTTTTCTCCCTGTCAATCTGCTCCAGACCTCCGTGGTAAAATCCATGTGCTACTTTCAATAATTCCAGCTGTTCCGAAATACGGTTTACAGCCTCTCTATGGTTGCAAAACACAATAGCTTGTTTGGCGTTGATTTTACCCAACAACAATAACAATGCTTCCAGCTTATCATCACCTTCAACCGTAACAGTTTTCAATACCAGCGATGATTTGAGCTCTTCGTGTTTGGTTGTGTAATTGAGTGCAACAGGTTGTTTCAACCCAACAAACCGTGGAATATCAGAAAGTGTGGTAGCTGATGTGAGCACTCTTTTTTGCAGGTTGGAACATTGCTGGATAATATATTCCATGTCATCCTTAAACCCGAACTCCAGCGATTTATCAAATTCATCCAATATCAGTGTATGGGTGTGATCAAGCTTTAATACTTCAGTACCGATGTGGTGTGTAACGCGGCCAGGTGTTCCTACCAGGACTGCAGGAGCCTGTTGCAGGTTGTTTTCTTCGATGCGCACCGAATGTCCGCCATAACAGGAATTAATCTTATAGGCTGTTCCCATTTGTTTAAACACCTTTTCAATCTGGATGGCCAATTCGCGGGAAGGCACCAGGATCAATACCTGTACTCCTGTTACTTCGGGTTGCAGCAATGCTAACACCGGCAATAAAAACGCGAGGGTTTTACCCGAACCCGTTGGCGAAACCAGCACCACATCATTGGGTTTGGCAACGGCATCCAACGTTGCTTTCTGCATTTCGTTGAGCTCGGTGATGTTAAAATTGGAAAGAATGGAAGAATGATTCATGGTATGCCGTGCGTATAAGGGCGCAAATATACGTCATTAAAGCACAGGATTAACCCGTTAAAAGCAAAACAAAACAAGAATCATGTACAAGCAAACAGCCCGCCAGACCTGCATCTTCCAATGCATATCCAACGGGCTGTTCTATTTTTAAATCCGGTTGCGTTATTTTTTAGGAGCCATGTCTTTGGCATTCATCGCCATCATTTGTTTGAGGGTGCTGTTCATTCCATCAGGCGAACCATCCAGAAAAATCACATTTCCTTTTCCATCTGAAGCAAAGTTCTTAACTGCTTCGGTCCACATGCTGAACAATAAAAAAGAAGCATCCAGATCGGCCGAATGCATTTCCCGTGCTGCCTCACTCATACCGATTGCAACCTCTTTGCGGAAGAGTGCTACTCCCTGACCACGTAACTGTGCTGCAATTTTTTCCGCTTCAGCAGAAATCTTGATGGCGTTACCTTCTGCTTCGGCTGCTTTGGTTTTGGTGATTAACAATGCCTGGCCTTCATTTTCGGCTGCAGCTTTTAAGTTGGATGATGCCACCACTTGTGCCATCGACTTGGTAATGGCTTCATCAAACGTAATATCGTTCAACTGCAGATCAATTAAGTGGTATCCCCATGATTCGAGTCCCTGGTCAATACTTTCCTTTACAGATTCAACTATCTCCTTGCGCAACAATAAGATCTCTGACTGCTTCTTCGTTGCCACAAATCCACGAATGGAACCTTCGATGGTACGGATGAGTGCTGTCATAAAATCGCGGTCGTTCATAAACTTGAAGGCCACGTTTTTGAGTGTTTCTTCTTTATTATCTACCACCGAATACAACAACATCGCTTTAAAATAAACATTGGCCTGATCCTGTGTGATGGCCTGAAAATCCAACTCAATAGAACGGTTTTGAATGGAGATGCGTTTAAATACAACTTCGAGAAACGGTATTTTCATACTCAAACCCGGATACAATATCCTGCGGTATTTACCAAACATGGTAATCACCGAAACGGTGCCCTGTTGAACGGTTACAAGCGAAAGTCCGATTACAATAAGGATAATCAGTGGTATTATGATGCTAGCTATCATGGTGTGTTATTTTGTCCGAAAGTACAGAAACAAATTGATATGTTGTGAAGACATGTTGCCTTGGCTCCTGCCGTTGGCTGGATAAATGTTAGCTTTTAGCTTTAACCCGGATGGATTCAGAAAATTATTCTGTGATAATCTGTGGCGAAATACCCGACCTTTTTTATATTTCACAAATGAATACAACCAAACCCATGAAATCCTTCCTGCTCCTGAGTATGCTTTTTTTGTTAGCCTGTAATACCACTCCTCCGAAACCTGCACATACTAATGAATCCGGGCCGCACATGGACATGCTCAGCAAAGAACAGATGGCTTTTATCCGTGACTGGAGTGACAGGTACAATCCTCAAAACATCCCGGTACTCAATATTTTCCGTAACAGGTATTTCCGTAAAACAGACCTTACCGAACTGCACACTTATATTCAGAGGAACAAAGAGAAGGAGAAAATTTATTTTACCACCGTTGAAAAAGAACTCCGGTACAAAACAGAACTGGGCATTGATACCGAAGAGATAAAAACCATCAATTGGATCAATAATACGGATGTAGAAACATGCGATAAAGTTGATCCCGACTTTTGGGGTTGTTTTAACCTGAGATATAAAACCGACAAATTTTATTACCTCTCCATGCCCCTTTTCAGCAGCGATAAACAGTGGTGTTTGCTGCATGTAACCTTGCAACACAAAGTTAAAGGCGAATCCTTTGGTGGCGGACGTTTGTACCATCTGGAAAAAGGAAAATGGGAAGAGAAAGCCTTCTTATCATACTGGGGAAAATCACCGGAATAAAATTCTCTTCTATAATTTTTAAGAAAAGATTAGTACACAGCATCCTGTTTATCTACTAGTTTCGATTTTCCAATTTGGAAGGTTATGAAACAATATACTACCCTATGTTTATGGAGTTTGCTGTGTATGGTGTATCAACACACTTTTGCGCAGCAAACCCTAACCCCAAAGCAGGATTCCATCTTAACTAAACACCTTAAAAAAGGTGCATGGAAATATAGTTATTACAGCAAGGAATGGGACCGGCATATTGATGAAGGAATCGCAGCCGATTCAACCATTGCGTACTTGTGGCAGCAAAAAGGTATGCCTTACTTTAAAAGAGGTAAATATGAAATAGGCATGCAAAACCTCGATAAAGCCGTTGCTCTGGATTCGAAATGGCTTGATTACCGGGCATACATGAAATGTATTTTTGTAAAAAACTATGCCGATGCCCTTTCTGACTTTGAAGCATCCATGCGCAAAGACCCTAACGGTTATGTCATGGATCATCCGTATCCTTTTTACATGGCGCTTTGTTACCTGCAATTGAATGAGTATACCAGAGCATTTGAACTGCTTCACAACAGGGTTACAACTGTTGAAAAGGAAAAAGGTGCATCGTGGGTACATCCCAATGAGTTGTTCTATTTGGGTATTGCCCAATTCGAGCTTGGCAAATTTCAGGACGCTATCCAAACATTCGATAAGACTTTAGAGATGTATCCCCAATTTTCGGATGCTATGTATTACAAAGGCAAATGTTACGAATGCCTCGGAGAAACAGAGCCGGCTCAAACCTGCTTCAAACAAGCCCGCATTGACTTCGACAAAGGTTACACCCTCAATGAGGATAATGTTATATACGAACCCTATCCGTACCAGGTGAACTGGAAGCTAAAAAAACGCTGAGGAGGCTGTTGGCCTCGTCCGATAGTTATCGGACCGCTAAGTCAACGGGTAGACCTATTTTCCGATTTGCTTATTCTATGTTGGCACCAAAGCGTATCCTCCCCTAATAAACATTGATCCCCAAAGGGTTCTTTCCAGCATATCAGCGATTCATCGCTGCAAACATTTTCCTTCAATCCGAAATCCCCAATCCGAAATCCGCAATTCTTCCTATCTTCGCGGCCAGTATGAGTCAGGAAGAATTATTGCGCAAGCGCAGAACATTTGGTATTATCAGTCACCCGGATGCAGGAAAAACCACCCTCACCGAGAAATTGCTTCTTTTCGGAGGTGCCATTCAGTCGGCCGGTGCCGTTAAGAGCAACAAAGTACGTAAGTCGGCAACATCCGATTTTATGGAAATTGAGAAACAGCGTGGTATCTCGGTGGCAACATCCGTAATGGGTTTTGAATACAACGGATATAAAGTGAACATTCTGGATACTCCCGGCCACAAGGACTTTGCGGAAGATACCTACCGTACCTTAACAGCCGTTGATAGTGTTATTTTGGTGGTGGATTGTGTGAAAGGTGTTGAGGAACAAACACGCAAACTGATGGAAGTATGCCGCATGCGCAATACCCCCGTAATTGTGTTCATCAACAAACTCGACCGCGAGGGACAAGACCCTTATGATTTGCTGGAAGAAATAGAAAAGGAGCTGAACATCCACACCCGACCGATGACCTGGCCTATTGGTGTTGGTTCAACGTTTCAGGGGGTATACAATTTATATGATCAAACCTTGCAATTGTTCTCACCCAACAGGAGCAAAATAAGCAGCGATATTGTTGCCATCAAGGACCTGAATGACGGATCACTGGACACCAATATTGGTGCAAAGCCTGCCAGTAAACTACGTGAAGATGTGGAACTGATTGAAGGAGTTTACGAACCTTTCAACGAAGAACTATACCTCGAAGGATACCTTGCTCCGGTGTTTTTCGGAAGTGCCATCAATAACTTTGGGGTGCAGGAATTGCTGGATACGTTTGTAAAGATTGCCCCCGAGCCTCGTCCGCGTGTTACCGAAGAGCGTGAGGTACTACCAACTGAAAAAAACTTCAGCGGTTTCATTTTTAAGATCCACGCCAACCTCGACCCTAACCACCGCGACCGCATAGCTTTTTGCCGCATCGTATCGGGTAAGTTCGAGCGCAACAAGTTTTACCAGCATACACGCCTCGACAAAAAATTGCGCTTCTCTTCCCCTACCAGTTTTATGGCCAATGAGAAGAGTATTGTTGATGAAGCATTCCCGGGTGATGTAGTAGGTTTATACGATACCGGAAACTTTAAAATCGGTGATACATTATCGGAAGGTGAAATGATTCACTTCAAAGGTATTCCGAGTTTCTCTCCCGAAATTTTTAAGGAGCTGGTGAACAAGGACCCGATGAAAACCAAACAGCTTGAAAAAGGGATTCAGCAGCTAACCGATGAAGGGGTAGCGCAATTGTTTACCCAACAACCGGGCAATGTCAAAATTATCGGTACAGTAGGAGAACTTCAGTTTGAGGTAATCCAGTTCCGTTTGCTGGCCGAGTATGGAGCATCCTGTGCATTCCGCCCGTTAAGCTATGAAAAAGCTTGTTGGTTTACATCCGATAATAAAGCTGCACTCGATAAATTCTACACCATCAAACGCCACAATATTGCCGAGGACAAAGAAGGCCGTCCGGTGTTTTTGGCGGATAGCATGTGGGCACTAAAGATGACACAGGATAATTACCCCGATATTCAGTTCCACTTCACTTCCGAATTTAAAACCGAACAATCGGATATCCGGAATGCGAATGCGTGGAAATAGGACTATGCTACCTTAAAAATCACTTTCAATAAAAACACAAAAGTATATACTTTTAATATATACCTTTGTGCTATGAAAACACTATCATTAAAACTAGATGATGACATCTTTAACGAGGCCGAGGAAATCACATCCAAACTTCATTTAGCCCGGAACCGCTACATCAATGAAGCTGTTAGCATATACAACCGTGTAAACAAAAGACGCCTGCTTAAAAATCAACTAACGAAGGAATCTGCACTGACCAGCAATGAATCAATGGATATTCTGCGTGAATTTGAGATGTTGTTAGATGAAAATTAAGCAGTATGACATTTGGCTTGCCAACCTAAATCCAGGAAAAGGAACGGAACCGGGTAAGACCCGCCCTGTTGTTATTATCCAAACCGATTTGTTAAACGACACGCATCCATCCAGCATTATCTGTCCTATTACCACAAATGTTCAGAAGAATATTGATATTTTGAGGATTCATTTAAACAAGAATCAACTAGACAAGTTAAGTGATGTTCTGGTTGACCAGGTACGCGCAATAGACAACAAAAGACTTCTCTCAAAACTTGGTAAGTTAACGAAAGACCAGCAAACAAAACTTCAGGATAATCTCAGAATTATTCTTGACCTGTAATCTTAAAACTTCGCCCCATCAGCAGTTCTGATCCTGCGCGCCAGGAACAAACACAATACGGTTGCTCCAATTGATATAAAACCTACCCAATTGTAGTTGAGTAATTCTCCACCCGGTTGTTTTACCACAATAACGCCTGCTATATATGATGCAGCACCTGCCGACAGTTGTTGCAACGAAGAAGATATGCTCATGAAACTGCCACGTGTTTCAGGCTTTACCGTAGAGGTAACCATAGCCTGTGCCGGGATGAAACGTCCGCCCGAAAACACAAAGAAGGCTCCGCTTACAGCCAGTGCAATCCAGATCTCTACCCTTGGCATATTGGTAAGTAAAAAGATGGGCAGTGTACACAACAAGATAAAAATGGTAAAGATTTTGAGCTTACCATACTTATCGGCCCACTTACCAATAAGGGGTGACGAAAAGATTGTTAACACGCCACCTACAGCATACACATAAGCCAGCTGACTTTCTTCAAAACCAACATTGCTTACCAGGAACGGACTCAAAAATGGAATAATGGTAAAATGACCAAACATCAGCATCATCATTAAACTGATTGCTTTACGCTGGTTCGGATCGGAAGTGATCCCCTTTAAAATAGCAACCGGATTGGGCCTGTTCTCTTTTTCGTAAATATGTGCCGTGAGACTTGGAACGTACTTTACCACCATATACATTACCGGCAAGCCGCATATGGCAAGGAATACAAACGGAGCATGCCAGTCGTATGCGTTGGCGATGAACAACCCGAAAGGAACACCAAAAACGGAAGCGACCGAAAAGGCGGCCATGATCATTCCCATTGCCTGTCCCCTGCGTTCAAACGGAATCACATCTCCGATAATGGAAAGAATAAGTGCACCCAACACACCACCGAACACTCCGGTAAAGATGCGCGCAATAAGCAACAGCGAATAGGTTGGTGCCAATCCGCACGCCAGTGTTCCGACTAAAAAGCCGGTATATAAAAAGGTAAGAAAACTTTTGCGGTCAAAGCGGTCGACAATAAATGCCGAGAAAAATCCGGAAACACCTGCACTTAACGTATAGGCTGAAACAACCAACCCGAATTGTTGCGGTGTAATATCAAAAATACGCATCAACTGCGGCCCCAGTGGCATCATGATCATAAAGTCCATGATGTTGGTGAAGTTAATTGCGGCTAAGGTGATGAGGAGGATACGTTCTTTTTTAAGCATAGACCACAAATAAACTACTTTCAACTGAAAGCTGCCTTGTTTTTCGGCTAATGTCTTATTTTAACGGATAAGTGTGATGGTGCCATGAACGGTTTTTTCCGTTTGCTCAGTGATCAGTTTGTAGGTAAACAGATAATAATAGGTGCCGGCTGCACAAGGTTCTCCATCATTCTGGTCCTTACCATTCCAGTTCACCCCATCGTTCCGGATTCCATCCTTATTACTTTTATATACTTCCCTTCCCCAGCGGTTAAAAACCTGCAGGTCGTATTTGGTAAACCCTATGATGTCAATATCAAATGCATCGTTGGTATTATCGTTGTTATCGGGTGTAAATACATTGGGAATGGTTACACGGGCGTCCACAATATGTATAGACTTACAAACAGAGTCCCAGCAATCATCAGCATTAAATGCCATCAAACAGATATGATACAAGCCGGTATCGTTATAGTTAAACATCCCATGCGTTTGTGTCGATTGATTGCCGGGGCCAGCTGCAGGTTTACCAAAACTCCAAACATACCTCACTGCGGAAGTAGATCCATTGTTAAATGTATACTCAGGTGCATCACTGCTATCAATCGTAAAATCGGCATGTACATCGGCCACCACAATATTTTTCCGCACCGTGTCCACACATTCATAACCGGTGCTGTTAATCGGAATGAGCATAATGGTATACACACCCGATTGACTATAAGTATGCTCAACAACAGTATCCGGACGCAAGGTGCGGAGGGTGTCACCATCTCCGTAAATCCAGGTCAGGTCTTTATACACTGTATCCCCAATGGCTGTTAATGTGAGTGGATCATGCGGACAAACACTGTCTTTGGAAACAAGATCCAATGGTGGGGTTGGCAAAACATATACCCTGCGTTGCGGCAAACCGGTTGCAGGATCTGGGAAAAACGCATTACAGATAACGGTATTCCCGGTACTTGGATTGAAAATTTCATCGGTACCTAAAATTTTAACATCATATACTCCGGCCTTTGTATACGTAAATGAAATAGCGGAATCACTTGCAGTGGTAAATGTTTGTTGGGCGGGATCGCCATAATACCAGGTCCAGTTTTTAAGTGGTTTACCTGTAGTATTTATAAATGTTACCTGAAAAGGTTCACAGCCCATGCTATCTACAATATCAAACATGGGGCGCGGGCCTTTTAAGTCTATTACAACCTGTGCAGTATCTGAACACCCTGCGTTTGTTGTTGCTGTCAGGGTAATGGTATAACTGCCATTGGATACAAAGTTATGTGCAGGGTGAATAAACATGCTGTTGGCTGTTCCATCTCCGAAATCCCATAGGCGTGTAATCACCGTATCACTTGCTGAATTCACCAATGCACCCACACTATCAATAACACGCGATGAATCTTTGAACTGAACAATTTGAGGCGCACAGAAATATGAATTTTGCAACAACCCGATGCTCGGTTTCAGCTCCACCACCTTGATAAAATTAGGCTTAACCACTGTATCCAGACAACCTGCACTATCCTGTGTAACCATGGTGATGGTATACGTTCCGGGCTTGTCATATTTTACTTTTGGATTGGAACCGGTGTAAACAAACCCTTTTCCATCTCCCATATTCCACCATATTTTTTCCTTACCCGCTGCCGCACGGGCCGGTTGTTTCCAATACTCAACGGGATCCAGCAGATCAAAAAATTTGTTGCTGTAATATTGTACCTTCTCCAGGAAGGTGATACTGTCGCCCAAACAACTCACACGTTTTGCCTGAAACCCTGCAAAGTAACCCACAGCAACTGTTTGTGCATTGGACCTCGCACACCCTTGCTGGGTGGTGAATGTTGTCATAACGGTATATACTCCATTTTTCAGGAAGGTAAAAACCTGTCCGTTAATGATAGAGTCCGTTACTGAAAACAACTGCCCTACGGTATCATTTCTCAGCGATTCGTGTTCGAGGCTGTACCCCACAAATGTTTCAAAATACCCTGATCGTGAACCATAATCCCAACCTACTTTTTTCAGCTGCTGCTGGATACTGTCTTCGGCCGTAAACCTCACGGTATATGGTTTGCAACCGGGATCTACTGTGTATTTTGTATTTGCATTAATGGCGGTAAGCTGTATGATATGATGGTACCATGCCGTATCATAACAATCATTTCCATTGGCATCCCTCCCATTTTTAATGATAATACCGATAGTTACGTATCCGTTGGGATCGCAGGTTGAACTATAGTTATAGGTAAATGTCCTTGTACTTAATGTATCGGCTAAAATCCAGTTGTTTTTATCGCAGGCCGAATCGGGATTGATCCATGCCCGTTCATAAAAACACCGGGGAAGTGTTTCCTCCGTTTTAATCGTTATGGCTGTCGGCAAACATTGATCACCCAAAGTATAAATTCCTCTTCTTTTGGGAATGGAAAAAGTGTCGGGATGTGCATTAGGACCTCTGAGGGCAAGTGAGGTGGAGTCGTTGTGGGTGCAGCCTGTAAGCGAATCCTTCAGGAACAATTTGGTGAGGTAACAATTCTCCCGTCCTGTAGTATACCTGTGTTTTACCTGCATGGAATCCTGTGAAAAATTACAGTTCATCCCCACATTGATTCCCCGTTTGGTATCGGTGGTACATGGCGGGGCAAACGCATCACCAAAATCCCATAAATGGTAAATGCTGCTGTTTTTATAGGTGCAGTTCAGATACGGTATCGGTGTTTTGTAATAAATGGTATCGAAGATCTGGCACTGCGACATATGCTCAATCGTGGTGCTCTTTTGGGTAATATCCTGAATCATTGCCTTAGGGCCCAATACCGTGAGCAAGGTATCCGTTGTGAACATACAATCCGGAAAGTATACGGTGAGTCGTACCCTGTATAACCCGCAGGTTTTAAACTTGAGCACCAACGTATCCTTTGGCAACACTGTGGTATCGATCCTGTTATTGGAAGCATCATAAATACCCCAGAAAGAACTGCCTGCAGGATTTTTGGACGCCAGCCTGAACTCGTTCTTGTCAAAACATTGTTTCATGCCCGTAGTGGAATGTATCAATGTATCGGGAACAATGCTTTCCACCACATGGGTTGAGTACCCTGTATCGGCACAATTGTTCTGATCCCATACATACAGCTTGGGAAAATATGGTCCGGGTTTCGCATACAGATGTGCCACTGCATTCCAGAATGTACTGTCTCGTTTGCCATTGTCAAAGTCCCAGTGAAAACGTTTCACATTGGCTACCGGCATCGTTGTGGTATTGAAAAAATTAACCAGGATATCTCCGCAGGTAGGTGAATAATTGGTTTGGAAATTGATAGGTGGATTTTTGGGAAACAACCGCACCGAATCCGGTTTTTGCAAACGGCTTACACAATTATTTGTATCCGTTACTTCGAGCACCAGCGTGTATAAGTGTCCTAAAATTTCGGTTGTATTCTGGTAACATATTGACGGACTATATGGAATGGAATCTTTCTGAATGAAACCATTGCTCAGCTGAAACACCCTCTTTTTAATTGGTGCATTCGAAGTGCCGGGAGTCGATTGATCCAGAATGCACAGGTTATTTCCCTTAAAACATAACGAATCGTCTGAAGTGATTACATACTTTACAGATGGATTGGCAAATACCCTGATGCGCTGACCTGTAATGGAACAAGTTGCTCCTCCCGAAAACGTAACCGTTACGGTTGGAAAATAGATTCCTGCTGTAGTATAGGTATGGCTGGGACTGGAAGTAGAGGCTGTAAACCCATCACCAAAAGCCCAGCTGTATGCTGTGGGTGTACCCCCTGTTGTATTTACCGTAAAAGGTGTGGTACCTCCTTCGCATAAAATGGTATCGGCAACCACAATCGTACAGGTTTGCCCTGCAACAGTTGACATACTGAAGACCCAATAGAGTGTACAAACAAATAATAAATGAAGCAGGCGCATCTGTCAATGTTATTTCTGAAGACAATATAAACGAAAAATTAGTGGCATACTGTTAAATTTTACCTAAGAGCGCGATACAGGATGCTCGATACAGGATGCTCGCTTGCGATGGCTTCGTCCGATAACTATCGGACCGCTCAGCCAACGCAGGAGCAGCGACCGTTGGTTGCCGATCTCTTATCTTCATTTTGTGTACACATATCTTGCATTTTTCCTTTTATTTATAATGGACCCCTTCAGGGTCCTTCCAACCTCCATCCCGCTATCTTATCAGCGTAATTGTTCCGTGTACCGTTTTTGTGTTTTTTTCGGTAATCAGTTTATAGGTGAACACATAATAATATGTTCCAGCAGCACACTCCGCTCCTATGTTGTGGTCTTTACCGTTCCAATTAATACCGTCATTGCGGATCCCATCCCTATCGCCTGAATATACTTCTGTTCCCCAGCGGTTATAGATCTTGATTTCATATTGTGTAAAACCGGCTATGTCAATATCAAAAGCATCATTTTTTGCATCATTGTTATCAGGTGTAAATACATTGGGAATAATAACATGTGCATTCACAATCCGGATATCCTTGCAGATAGAATCCAGGCAGTCTTCCAGGTTAAATGCCATCAGGCAAACAGTGTACATTCCGGTATCGGTACCATAATAAAACGTCCCGTTGAATGCGGATGAAAGGTTTCCTGACCCGGCTGATGGTTTCCCGAAATTCCACTCATATCTTACTCCATTTGTTGATGCATTGATAAACTCAAGTGCCGGGGTTTTGCTGCTGTCAATGGTAAAATCAGCTTGCACTTCGGTTACCAGAATATTTTTCAGAACGGTATCTGCACACTCCACCCCTGAACTGTTGATGGGAACAAGCATAAAACGATACATACCGGCTTTCGCAAAAACATGTTCGGTAACAGTATCCGGGCGTTCTGTTTTTGTGCTATCACCATCACCAAATATCCAGGTGAGTTTCTTATACACCGCATCTCCGGTTGCTGTCAGCTCCATCGGTTCGTTTTTGCATACACTGTCTTTAAACACCACATCCATGGGAGGTGTGGGCAACACATACACCTTGCGTTCCGGCAGGTTGGTAAGCGGATCAGGAAAAAAGGAATTGCAGATAATGGTATTGCCGGTATTGGGATTAAACACTGTATCTGTTCCCAATACTTTGATGGTATATATTCCGGCTTTCGTATAGGTAAATGTAATGTTGCTGTCACTTGTAGTAGTATACGTTTGATTGGCCGGGTCGCCATAATACCATGTCCAGCTCTCCAGTGGTTTGCCGGTTGTATTGATAAATATTGCCTGGAAAGGTTCACAACCCATCGTATCCAATATTTCAAAAGATGGTTTAGGTCCTTTTAATTCTACCTGTGTTTGCACGGTATCCACACAGCCACCTCCGGTTGTAACCATTAAGGTAACAGTAAATACTCTGTTACCTGTATAGTTATGGGCAGGGTCCGGAAGTGTGCTGAATACTGTTCCGTCTCCAAAATCCCATAAGCGGGAAACCACCCAATCAATTCCCGATGGCACGGTATCCCCTATTGAATCCGTTACGAGCGAGAGGTCTTTGAACTTCACAATTTGCGGAGCGCATAAGTAAGCAGATTGCAGCAAACCAATCCGGGGAGCAAGCTCCACAATCCGGATCAGGTTTTCCCGAACCAGGGTATCCAAACAACCCATGCTATCCTGTACAATCATGGTAACAGTGTATGTACCCGGTTTCTCATATGTTATTACCGGATGTGAGCCGGTGTGCACAAATCCCTTTCCATCGCCTATATCCCACCATATTTTTTCCTTGTTGGCCGCTGCGCGGGCAGGCATATTCCAAAAAGGAACCGGGCTCAGCAGGTTAAAGGAATTGATATTATAGTACCTGATGGTATCCTTCAACACAATAGGATTATGAGTGCAGGTAAGTACGGTTGACGGATGAAAGTTTTTATAGAATCCCAGCGCAATGGTTTGGGAATTGAGTTGCGAGCATTGGGAATTATTCTCCATATTCACCTGCAGCCCATGCACACCGGCTCTCGGAAAACCAAATCGCTTACGATGAATAATCGAATCTGTAGCTCCCAAATATTGGGCAGCCGTATCACCGAAGGTATAAAAGGTAAGCAGCGGATCAAAAAACCTGCTTGTATCTTCCAGGTAGTAGGAATACGAAAACCGGTTCCACCTCACTTTTTTGAGATTGTATTGTATAGAGTCGTCAGGAACCAGATCAACTATATATGGTTTACACGGATTAATAATATTGTAAGCGAAATTTGCATTGATCGGTAGCAAACGTAGTATATGGTGGTACCAGGCTGTATCATAACAATCCTTTCCGTTCCTGTCTTTACCATTTTTGATAATTAAACCCATGGTAACGTAACCACTCGAATCGCATGTTGTAAGATAGCCGTCATGCTCGTAAAACCTCAAATTGGCCGAATCAACAAGAACCCACATATCCTTTCCACATGCCGAATCAAAATTGATCCAGGCCTTTTCGTATGAACAGGCAGGCAAAACATCAGAGAACTCAAACCGCATTTCGGTAAATAAACATTGCTCAATAAGAGAAGGTAAATGAAGTCCGATCCGCGGAGGAGACGAGTTTGGATTGGGATGGGCATCCGGTTTGGATAGTGATAGTGATAAGGTTTCCGAATGACTGCATCCGGTAAGGGAGTCTTTAATGTATAAAGAGGCCCGGTAACAGGATTCTTCCCCTTCCTTGTATTTGTGTTTTACAAAGCTTGAATCAAGCGAGTAGTTACAATTCATCCCGATGTTCAGGCCGTTTTTAGTGTCGGTGGTACAGGGTGGTGCAAAAGCATCTCCGAAATCCCAAAGATGATATTTGCCTCCGTTCATATGGTTGCAGCTCAAATAAGGAAACGGACTCACAAAATGAACCGTATCAAAAATTTCGCATTGCACAATATTCTGAAGCGTTGTCTGCGAATTTCCCAACTCCTGAAAAATAGCCCTGGGACCCATCACAGAAACAATGGTGTCCGTTTCAAAAACACAATCGGGAAACACTACCTTAAGGTGTATGCGGTATTCTCCGCATGTAGAGAACCGGATGGTATCCGTATATATTTTATCATCAATCTGGTACAGCAGGTTGTTGGCGTTATCATAAATTTTCCAATAAGGTATTCCTCCCGGATTGAATGTGGCAAACGTAAAAAAATGCCCTTTGAAACACTGCTTCATGGCCTCTGAATTGTAAATCAAAGAATCACGAATGATACTCTTTATTGCAGGTGACCCAATGAACGAGTCAACACAGTTATTCCAATCCTTCACCACCAACCTTGGTACATAAGGACCCGGATAGGCATACAAATGGGTGACACTGTCCCACAATGTGCTGTTGGTTTGTCCATCAACAAAATCCCAGTAGAACTGCTTCACATTTGACCGCAAGGTCGAACTCTGATTCACCAGTTTGGTCAGAATATCACCGCATGTCGGATCAAAATGCGTAGTGAACAACAGATCAATTTCAGGAAACAGCCTCACCGAATCTACCTTCGACAGACGGCTCACACAATTGTTGGTATCGGTAATTTCCATTACAAGTGAGTACAGATGTCCATTTACATCGGTTGTGTTTTGATAACAGAGTGTTGGCAGATAAGGAAACGAGTCCATTTTAAAATACCCGTTACTCAGTTGAAACACCCGTCTTTTGATAGGTGCAGCAGAAACTCCGGGCACCGATTGATCCAGGATACACAATTGATTTCCCTTAAAACAAAGTGAATCATCCGAAGTGATGACATACTTGCAAACCGGTTTTCCAAATACACGGATGGTAGCGCCCGTTACCGAACAGGTAGCTCCTCCTGAAAAAGAAATGGTTACTGTTGGTTGATATGTTCCCGGAACCGTATAGGTATGTCCGGGTGTACCTGTAGACGCCAGAAATCCATCCCCGAAATCCCAGCTGTATAAAACCGGTGTGTTACCACCGGTTATGTTTACCGAAAAAACGGTTGTAGCACCTTCACATAAGTTTGTATCCGATATAACCATTGTGCATGTTTGACCGGCCGCTTTTGTAAAGCCGAAACCAACCAGCAGAAAAAGGAAGACAATTCTTAGGGGACCCGACATTCAGAGCTACTTGTTTTACCCTTACAATATAAAGCTAAAACAAAAGCCCCATTCTTAATCTTTTCTTAAGAACCACGGCAGCGTAAGTCTCGCATCGGCAGCGGTCCGGCTGCCTTCGACTCTTTCCGCTATGCGGAGCTCAGGCACCCTGCATTCTCTTCCAACCTCCATCCTGCTTCTCCCGCCTGCAGCGGGACAGCATGACACTCTTCCATCCTCCATCCTCCAACTTCCATCCTCCAACCTCCATCCTCCATCCTCCAACTTCCAACTTCCATCCTCCATCCTCCATCCTCTCCCCATTTAGATAGTATTACATTTTTCCTTATTTTTGCCGCGCAATGAACAAAAGCGTAGCATTTTATACATTAGGATGTAAACTGAATTTTTCGGAAACATCAACCATAGGCCGCCAGCTGATGAACGAAGGATACCAAAAGGTAGATTTCGAAAAAGGTGCCGATGTTTACGTTATCAATACCTGCTCGGTAACCGATAATGCTGATAAAAAATGCAAACGTATTGTGAAAGAAGCCTTGCGCCACAATCCGCAGGCCTTTGTTACCATTATCGGGTGTTATGCCCAGCTTAAACCCAAGGAGATTTCGCGCATTCCGGGTGTAGACCTGGTGCTGGGTGCGGCCGAAAAATTCAATATCAGCGAATACTTAACCGATACCCGCAAAAAAGAAGTTGCCGAAATAAAAGACGGCAAGATCAAAGAGGTACTCGAATACCACGCCTCCTACTCCATTGGCGACCGCACACGCTCCTTTCTGAAGGTTCAGGATGGATGCGATTATTTCTGTTCGTTTTGCACCATTCCCCTAGCCCGTGGCAAAAGCCGCAGCGACACTGTTGTGAATGTAGTGAAACAGGCCAAAGAAGTAGTTGAATCGGGCATTAAAGAAATTGTATTAACGGGTGTAAACACAGGCGACTTCGGAGCACAAACCGGAGAAACCTTTTTCGACCTGTTAAAAGCATTGGATGAAGTGGAAGGACTCAACCGCCTCCGTATCTCTTCCATTGAACCCAATTTGCTCACCGATGAGATCATCGAATTTGTAGCATCATCCAAAACCATTGTTCCGCATTTTCACATTCCGCTGCAATCCGGTTCCGACAAGATCCTGGAAAGCATGCGCAGAAGATACCTTACCGACTTGTACACTTCGCGTGTAAACAAAATAAAATCACTCATGCCGCATTGCTGCATTGGTGTGGATGTGATCGTAGGATTCCCGGGCGAAACACATGATGATTTCCTGGATACCTACAACTACCTGAACGGACTGGATATCTCCTACCTCCACGTATTCACCTACAGTGAGCGTCCCAATACCACCGCCAATAAAATGGCCGAAAAGGTACCGATGCACGAACGTGCCGACCGCAGTAAAATGCTCCACATCCTCAGCGACAAAAAACGCAGGTTTTTCTACGAACAGTACATGGGCAGCACCCGTCCCGTTTTATGGGAAATTGAAAACGATGGCAGCATCATGCATGGCTTCACTGACAACTACATTAAAGTCAAAAAACAGTACGACCCTCTTTCGGTAAACGAGATTGAGGACATCACCTTGGTGGATATTGACGAAGAAATGGTGGTACGCGTGCGGGTTCCTTCTTTGGTTTACTAGGTTGCGGGTTATTTATTGCGGGTTTGATCATGCGGGTCGTTCCGTTGGCTCTTAGCAGAATTTCCCTTTTACATTTTGCGGTTTTTCTGTTCTGCGGTTTTGCGGTTTCCTTTCCGGGAGTGCTTTTGGCTCCTGCCGTTGGCGGGATAAATGTTCCCTCTTGGCATAATGCCCCTTTTATCTTTTATCCCGCTAATGGCGGGACGGTTTTTCTGTTCTGCGGTTCTGCGGTTTCCTTTCGTGGAGTGCTCTTGGCGGAATTCATTTTGAATATTTATTATTTGATCTTCATTATTATTTCGATCCCGCTGGTAAGCGGAAGAGCTTAAATATTTCTCTTTTTGTATTGAGCATCCGGAGGATACTGTTGGCTCTTAGCAGAATTTCCCTTTTACATTCTACATTTATCATTTTTCTGTTCTGCGGTTTTCTTCCGGAGTGCTTTTGGCTCCTGCCGTTGGCTGGATAAATGTTCCCTCTTGGCATAATGCCCCTTTTACATTTTATCCCGCTAATGGCGGGACGGTTTTTCTGTTCTGCGGTTTCCTTCCCTCAAGCTCTTACCTTTTTCCTGAACCTGTTATGTTTTTTCCTGAAGTAATCCTGTTTCAAACACGAATACTTATGTTTTTTCGTCAATCATTCATGTTTTTTCCTGAAGTGTTCCTGTTATAAACACGAATACTTATGTTTTTTTGTCAATCATTCATGTTTTTTCCTGAAGTAATCCTGTTTCAAACACCAATACTTATGTTTTTTTGTCAATCATTCATGTTTTTTCCTGAAGTAATCCTGTTTCAAACACGAATACTTATGTTTTTTCCTGAAGTAATCCTGTTTCAAACACGAATGCTTATGTTTTTTCCTGAAGTGATTCTGTTTCAAACACGAATACTTATGTTTTTTCCTAACCCGGTTATGTTTTTTCTTTAACCTGGTTATGTTTTTTCCTTAACAGGAGTAGCTTTTTCCGCAGTCATGTTAGCTCCACTGTTGCCCAATAGCCTTTCCCCCTCACCATGAATTCAATATCTGTCCAGCCAAAGGCAGGATTTATCCAGCCAAAGGCAGGAACTACTAACAAACTTCACGGGTTTACTTCTTTGGTACTAAAGAACCAATTTTCACCCCTGAAGATACAGGGGATGAGAATTCGGTTATCTTTGATTTAGCCGGGTATATTCGTTTATATATGTAAAAATATACGCTATAAACATGCGCCTATCTACTCATATTGGAGCGATAGGCGCATGTTTATAGCGCATATAAGTAAGTTAATAGCCATTTAACACAAACATAATCGTAAAGGCAATGAAACTAGAAATGACCATTCACAAAATTAAATCTATTGAGAATTTAAAAATATCGCTACCAATCGACAAAGGTTTATACGCGATTACTGGTCAAAACGGTTCTGGAAAAAGTACTGTGGTTACATGTGCATCCAGTGTATTTTTTATGATGAGAATGCACGATTATTTTGGGAAAACGGATTCCGACGCTTCAATATCATTCAAATTAAATGGTGCAACCAGATCCTGGAAAAAGAATAAGAACAATAATTGGGCTCACCAATCTACCGGAGATATGAATATTAAGGGCTTTTATGAAGGAAGCATAATATTTGGAAATAGATTTCGGAATGCTAATTACGAACTGCTTAAACAATTTGACTTAGTAAACATAAATAAACTCCAACCAGTCGACGACTTTATTCGCGAGAATCTCGGAGTGATTCTTCATAATAACAAAAATTTCTACGAAAAACTTTTCAAATTAAACGGTAATGATGCAGGTGATGACGTAAGTTTTTCCGGCAATATATTTTATTATCAAAAAGGTGATAAACGTGTCAGCCAATTTCACATGTCTACGGGAGAAAATCTTTTAGTAAGTGTTTTGAATTCATTAAATGTAAGAAATAATGAGCGTGCTAGCCTAAACAAGCCATGTATTATTTTTCTTGATGAAATCGAACTCGCTCTTCATCCATCATCACTGAAACGTTTGGTTGCCTTTTTAAAAATAATATCCAATGAATACAACTACGCAATTTACTTTTCTACCCATTCAATTGAATTAATAAGTGGTATTGCTCCAGAAAATATTTTCTTTCTCGAAAGGCATTTAGATAACTCAATGGAAGTATTAAATCCTTGTTACCCAGCGTATGCAACTCGAATTTTATATGATCACAGCGGTTATGATAATGTTATACTTGTCGAAGATGACTTAGCTGGAGCAATTATCAAAAGAATATTAAAGAAATATAGCTTGCTTTCCAACAGGCTTGTGCACGTTTTACCATGTGGAGGTTTTAGTAACGTTATTGATCTTGCGCAAGAAGTTGTCTCAAGTAATTTGATCGGCAAAGTAGCAAATATTTTAATAATTCTAGATGGCGATATACAGGAAAAAGCGAAAAAGTATATTGCAAAAAAAGAAATTTCTAATAATATTCCGCTTAACTTTTTGCCAATCGAAAGCCTCGAAAAGTATCTAAAATCTAAATTATGTGAGAATGTTGACCACAAGCTTTTTAGACTACTTAACGATTATGTTTTCCATAAAGTGAGTTTAACCGAAATCATTTCTGAATATAAGGCAAGCGAAGATCATCTCAAGGATGAAAATGGCAAAAAAATGTACGATCGTATTGACAGTGAATTACGAGCAAGAGGTAAAACTAGAAGTGAAATTGTGGAAATGGTCGTAGATTATCTTATTGAAAATAATGATGAACAATTACAAAAGGTTGTGAATTTCCTAAAAAAACAGTTCAACAAATAAACGGCTACTAACAGCGCACAAGCGCAATTTGGGCATCTTGGAAGGTTGATCATTTGGGTTTCTTTGTAACTTCGTCTTAGCCTGAAAGATTTCGGTCACCAATCCCAAACTGCGCCTGTGCGCAAAACGTTAGCACTCACCCTAAAAGACGACACGACAGACAACAAACGAACAGAAAAATTAAAAACAAAATGCCAACACTTCGCAAAATTAAAAGAGCTGCAAGCCGACACACTAGCCCACGCTTTTGCAGCACATTTAATTTTACCCAACCGCAACAATAACAACTATGAAAATTAAGTTTTTAAAAGCATTCAACGGAGACGCCATCCTGATTTCGTTCAAAGAGAGAGGAGAAACGAGAAACATTTTAATTGACGGAGGAATGCCTGCATCATACTTACAGAAAGGCAAGAACGGTAAACCTGAATACGGTGAACTGAAAGAAACCGTTGACAAAATCAGAGAAAATAACGAAAAAATTGACCTACTTGTACTTACCCATGTTGACGATGATCATATTGGAGGTGTGTTGAAATGGTTTGAAAAAGATAAAGAAGCACATAAAATAATCGGACAAGTTTGGTTTAACTCAGGAAGACTTATTTCAGAATACTTTGACGAACAAGAAATAGCAGAAAATCTATTAGAGATTCCTGATGAAAGCACTCTTACGAGTATTGGACAAGGAGTAAAGTTTGAGGATTACATTGAAGAAAACGGAATTTGGGACAGAAGTATAGTTGTTGCGTTAGAGTACTTTGAATATTTGGGCATTAAGTTTAAAATTTTGTCGCCAAGTACTGATAAACTAAAACTATTGCTTGGCAAATGGGAAAAAGAAGAGCCAGAATCTTTAGATACATCAGCCGATAAAAACGACTATGAACTTTCACTTAGAGAACATATTGCGAAAGATAAATTCAAAGAAGACCCTGCCGTTCATAACGGCAGTTCTATTGCTTTCATAATGACATTTGAGAAAAAGAACTTTGTTTTCTTAGCAGATGCACATCCAACTGTGGTATTAAATTCATTGAAAGCATTAGGGTACTCTAAAGATAAGCCATTAAAAGCAGAGTTGGTAAAAATTTCACATCACGGCAGTAAAGCAAATAATAGTGTAGAGATGCTAGAATTAATCAAAACTAACAAATATGTAATAAGCACTAATGGCGACAAACATGCTCACCCTAACAAACAGTTTCTCGCTAGACTTGCATCAGTTAATGGTAATTGTGCAGTGTATTTCAATTATCCTGAACAAATCGAGCAAATTTTCTCTGAAGAAGATTATGCAGATTTCCCTAACTTCAAACCTACAAGCAAGGAGAATAACGAATTTACTTTTTAAATAATGGCAAGAATAAATTTATTACCAAAATTTACTGTAAAAGTTGAAGGAGGAAGCGGTTGCTTGTTTCAACCAATAGATGATGAATATAGTTATGTTCTAACAGCAAAGCATGTAATATCAGGCAATAATGCACCATCAATAATTCGGCAAACATTAGATGAAAATAATAATCAGATATATGAAACACTGCAAATTATTGGAACGCCTTTTAGACATTCTGATGAAAATAAAGATGCCGCAATCATAAAAGTCCAAAAAGTAGAAGAAATTGATTCATTACTACGAGATGAATTATCTTCTGAGTACAGAGATGGATATTATTTGTGCGGACATCCCAAGTCCAGGATTAATGATGGATATTCATTTAGAGAAAATAAATTAGAAATCCAAAACAAGAAACAGTATGGATATGTAGAAGCGGAATTATCTAGGGTCGCCAACCGGACCGAGATTGTTGGACAATCAGGAGGGGGAGTAATTAAGATTGAAGATAGCTGTTTCCTTCTTGCAGGTATTCAAAAACAAATGTCAGCTCCGGATGGGATTGAACAATTAGGAAGAATTGATTTTATGCCCTTAACCTTCTTTGATGAAATCATAGAAGAAAACGCAAATGAATTGTCTAAGTTATTCCCGCCATATATTGCTTCATTTGAAAGATTACTTAATGAAATTTTTCCTTTACCAAATCTAATCGCTAAAAGAAGCTTGATTCAAAATGAATTGAAAAGGATTGCAGCAGAACTTTGTAATGACTTTTCACCAACAACTATTTTAGAAATGTTTGGCGAACAATTTTTAATTTATGGAACTGAGAAATCAATAATACATCATAAACAACTATGGCTTTCTTTTTTAGAAATATTATCCATCAACCAATTACATAACTTAAACAAAATTAGTTTGGAAGATTTAAAAGAATTACACAAAAAGCGTAAGTTATTTATTGTTGACACGGATAAATGGACTAAAAAAATTGAAGACATTTATAAAACTAATTTATCTGATATTGAAAAAGGAGGTGCAATTGTTATTTGTGCCACAAATGAAACAGAACCTTCCAAAACAGAAATTTCATCAGAGGAACTTATAATTCTGGACATTAGCACACCTTTTGAAAAAGACAATATCAGCAACACCGTAAGAAACCCATTCAAAGAATTACGCCTTATGAATATATTCAAATTTCAATCTCACATCATAAATAATGCTTTAGCATACGCTCAATTAACTCTCATAAATTCTAATGAAGTTTTAAGAAACACAACAAATGGAGTCATTTAGAATCAATAAAATAGAAAAATTAGAAGCTGATATAGAAAAATTATTTCAAGTAGATGATTTAATTGTTGGAGAGCTATCTTTTGGGGGCACTATGCCGATAATATTTGTTCGATTTTCAAGCCTAGATGCACTAGCTAAAACTTGGAAGGATTTAAATAGTTTCTTGGCAGCAGAATTCATGACTTCGATTAAAGATGAATATGCAAGATGGAATTTTTATATTTTCTATCTATCAAAGGAAAATGTTGAAAGGCAATTGAAATACGAAATCGAGAACAATAAGTTTAGCAGCAGAAAAATTGTAATTGAGAACGCCAGCTCCATTACGGAAAAAGAAATTAATCTTTTAATATCAGAACATATTACAAATGACAATATGCAAATTGGTGTTGAGAATAAACAATCATCAAAGTTTAAAAAGAATGCTTCACTGGCCAAGATATTAGACAAGCTAAGCTTAAACAAAAAGAATGATGATGATTTACAAGACACATTGGATTCAATAGAAAAAATCTACAAAAATGAAATTTAAAAAAGTTGAAATACAGGCGTTCCGAGCTTATGACACAGCCAAAGATGGGACATTTGATTTTACACGTCAAGAAGATGGAAGAAGTGCTGACTTTATTTCGTTGTATGCACCCAATGGATTTGGGAAAACCTCATTCTATGATGCTGTTGAATACGGTATTACCAATAATATTGACCGTTTTCTAAGAAAAGGCAATGGAAAGGATACTTTTAATTCGGTTAAATCAGAGAGAAATATCAGATCGAATAACAAACAATATTTTCTGCGAAATAATTACTCTGCTGAGGACCTTACATCGTACATCAAACTATATAAAGTTGGTGAGGAAATTCCAATTGAAACCAAAATCGAAAAACCAAAAACAAAAGCAGGATATGATTATAAATTCGATCCTAATGAAACGATTAACAAAGAATTCAAAACAGTTATCCTATCACAAGAATGGATTGATGCTTTTTTGAAGGAAGATAAACCAGAAGGAAGATATGAGACATTCATCGAATACTTTGGCGATAAAAAAATAGATGAATATTATAAAAAACTAACTAGCCTAATAGCATTCAACCACAAGAAGATTGAGACCCTTAAAAAGGAGTTAAGCGGCATTCAATTAGAATTGAAATTTGAAGGCGATAAGGATATTCTTAAAAAAGTTAATGAAAAAATCATTTCACTAAACAAGGCAGGAGAGCATCTAAAAGAGATTGATGAATCTTATTCGGAAACAGATGCTCTTAACCTCTCAAATACTATATCTGAAAGGACGAGTGATTTAGATTTTGAAATTAAAAAAGCTAATGAGCACATTAAGTATTTAGATATTTTCTTCGCAGGTAATGAAGAAATTGAAGGAATGACTAAATATTTTGAATCAAAAAGTCAAATAGAAAACCTTGAAAAACAACTCAAAGAAAACAACTCCATTCTTGAGAAATTTGATAAAAAACAAAAGTGTACAAATGAGATTGATTCGCTTGGAAAGCTAAATGAAGAACTAAGTACAAAAAAACAAAGCTATGAATCTTTAAAAAATGACTTTAAAGAATATGAAAAAATAGTCAAAGAAATTTCGGCAAAAAGGTTAGAAAACGAAGAGCTGAAAAAACAACTATTAGCAATAACAAAAAGTTTGAATGCTTTAAAACAAAATGAAAGCGAAAACACCACTAAACAAAGCTCAATACAGAAACAAATTTCTGATTTAGAAAGAATAATTTCTGAAACACCGAAACTTAAGGAAAGCCTTGAGAACATTAATGTAAAGCTACAAGAATCAAATGCAAAACTTGTTGAGGTAGAAGCGAAGATTACAAGCTTAGAAAAGGAAAAAAGTTTATTTGAAGTGCCAATAAATAATCTCAAAACTTCGATTCAAGAAATCAACAAGGGTGTTTATCCTTCTGTTTCCGATGAAGCATATTCAAATAATGATAAAATCATTGACGAACTTACACAATTTGAGGATTCATTAATAACCGAAAAGAAAGTCCTTAATGAAATCAATTCTAAAATAGAGGCAAGTGAAAACTTTCAAAAAGAAGTCGAACAATTTATTTCAAAAGGCTCAGAAATTGTCAATAAAAGTCAAACAAACGCTTGTCCTTTATGTGAACAGCAATATGAATCGTTTAGTTTTTTGGCTTCAAAAATATCCGACAACAAACTATTATCAAATGTTCTTTCAAGTTTACTGAAAGAAAGAGACGATAAAAATAAAAGCATTAATGAACTAAATGAATCAATAAAATTAAAAAGAGAAAAAATAATAGCTGAAATAATCAAGAAATTGGAAGAAATAGAAAAAAAACGTTCAACAACTTTAGATGATTTAAAAAAACATTATGATTCAAAATTGGGACTCACAAAGGAGATAGAATTAAATACCAAAACTCTTAATGAAACTGTTTTAAAACTAAACGGAAAAACAGTTGAAGCATTTGAAAAAGAAGCACAAAGCTCTTTAAGCAATTTAAAATCAGAATTTGAATCATTCATCAAAAAGAATGAAGAACTTAAAAGTGCAGTTGTATCAGAATCATTGAAATCAGAAAATGCAAAAGAGAAGTCCTCCAAGTTATTAGCTGAACTTGATAGGCTTTATAAAGATGCGTTATATCAAAGGGTTATTGAGTTCTTTAAAGTAAATTATCCTGAAATAGAAATCAACGAAAACGTATTGATCGATGAATTAACAAAGACCTCAAGTAGTGTAAAATCTAATGCTGACAAAGAGATAAATTTGAAAAAAGAAATTGAAGACCTTAACACTACTCTAAACTCCTTTAAAAGTGAAGATGTTCAAAAGCAAAATGAACTAATCAAAAAAACGAAAGAAATATACATCAAGGTAATAACTGGTTTTGAGCAAGAAGTTAAATCGAAACTTGGAATTGAATTAATAGAATACAGTCTTGAACGGTTTACGAAGTTTATAGAGGATAGAAAAAAGAAGAGTAATGAAGAAGTCAATAAGTTTGAGTTTAGGATAAAGGACTATAATCTTTTAGCAAAACTTAAGGAAAATGTCACACCTTATTTGAAGTATGAGAAGGCAAAAATTATAGAGAAATACACTAAAGTGAGAATTGATTTTCTTAAAGATAAAATTGCTAAGGAATTAGATAATGAATTAAAAAGTGTAGCTGATTATTTAGCTCAACAAATAGATTCTTTCTTTTATGAAAAATTGATAAATGAATTATACAGGAAAATAGACCCCCACCCTGATTACAAAACTGTAACCTTTAAATGTGATTTCTCAGACATAAAGCCCAAACTTAATGTCTGTGTTTATCAAGCAAAGCAAGACGAATTAATAATTCCTAATCTGTATTTTAGTACAGCACAGTTAAATATATTGAGTTTAAGCATCTTTCTGGCAAAGGCACTAAACGCAAAAGACGACAAAGGAAATCCACTTGAATGTATATTCATCGATGACCCAATTCAATCAATGGACAGCATAAACATTCTTTCGACAATTGATTTATTAAGAAGTATCGTTGTTAATCACAAAAAGCAAATCATACTTTCAACACATGATGAAAATTTTCATAATCTATTGAAAAAGAAAATGCCAACAAGTTTATTTAATTCTAAATTTATGGAACTAGAGACTTTTGGGAAAGTAAAAACAAGTAATAATTAACCTAAGCACTTGGTGGCACATTTGCAGTTTTTCCAGTGACACAAAGCCAAGCACGAAACAGCAAAAGAGCCACCCAGCCAACCCGCAAAGACAAACACGAAATGACAACGAACAACCACAACAGAAAAGTAGGGCGAAGTGCTAACACACGTTTGGCGTCATGTGGGGTGAAGGTGGTAAATTCAGGTTCAGTCTTCCAATTGGGCTTTAGTGCTGGGTTGACAGTTTTGTGCTCCGAAATCCCGCACGAACGCCAAGCGTGGGAACGTTAAGGTCATTCAAACCCAATATTCGGAATTAACTCGCAGATGTAGTATCATTGATTATGCAACCGGATTGTTGCTATGATTCACCTATGTAAACATGAAACGACTACTCCTCCTGCTCCTGTTGGTTGCCATTAGAATCAAAGGCAAGTACATAAAAAAAGCCTCTAATTACTTAGAGGCTTTATATCTTCTGGTTGGTTACGTTCCCTTTCGGGAGGAGGCTTGACCAATCATTACGCAACAAATGTACTGAAAATAAATTATATTTCAACAGTAACCTAGAAAAAATGGAATATTCAAGATTAGAGCAGTTTGTTTCACCCCCCAGATTAGACCGTTATTTAGTCAGCTGTGCCAACTCTCAAGACAAAGCCAAACGCCTTTACGGTGCAAATGTATTGGTTTCTCAAGCTTTTTATCCGATACTAAATCTGTTGGAAACATTTCTCAGAAATTCCATCAATGAAAAAATGTCGACTCACTATAGTGATGCCGCTTGGATTATTAACCAAAAGACTGGCTTTATGGCCGACCGTTCTCTTGGCCCAAACTTTACACTAAGAAAGCAGGTTCTAAAAGCGGAAGCAAATATAAGAGGCACAATTACCCCGGGGAAAATTATTTCGGAGCAAACATTCGGCTTTTGGACTAGTCTTTTCGAACCTCGCCACTACAGGCTTATCAATGGTCGCGTGATGAGCTGTTTTCCTCTTAAGCCAGGCATAATTGATAGGGTAGATATTGCAAAATCACTTAAAGACATTAGAGAATTTCGAAACAGGATTTATCACAATGAAGCCATATGCTTTAATAATATAACAATTGACTTTGCTCATGCCCAAAATGTAAAAACGGAAATTTATAATATACTTAACTGGATGGATTCAGATTTGAGAGCTTATGTAATAACATTTGATGAAGTTGATGCTAAAATTGCTGATGCTTTAAAGATCTAATCATAGTCTTCTGAATTCATATTGAATTTAGTAGATCATAAGCAAGATTATAAACTAAAGCAACTAATACGCGCCTGCCCAAGTGGTCAGCTGTTTCTGAATTCAACCCCAATATTCGGAATTAACTCGCAGATGTAGTATCATTGATTATGCAACCGGATTGTTGCTATGATTCACCTATGTAAACATGAAACGACTACTCCTCCTCTTCCTGTTAGTTGCCATTAGCTGCACCTCGAAGGCATACATTGTGCCCGACAGTGTCCTGGCAAAGTACAATGCTCCCAAAATACCCTATGATAAAGTACGGTGCCTGATTAAGTATTTGTTTTCACAAGATTACAGCGACAGCTCATTTAACGCGAAGGCCCTCGACCTGCTGGTGTACTTCCGGAAGCAACAGGATGAAAAAGGAACCGATCATGTACAATTGCTCATTGCGCAACAAATGGCCAATACAGGAAGCTACGTCACCTCCCTTCAGATGGCATTTCCTATCCTCGAGAAGTTTACTGCACAGCAGGATTCAATTGGTATCCTGCAGTCATACATTACCATCATCACCGCCTATAGCAATGCCAAAAACCATGCGGAGGCAGCGGCCTATAACAAAAAGTCGATTCCATTCATCGTCAACCCACACCAGTTGGGGTATGCCCACACTAACCTGGCAACAACCTATGCCGAAGCCGGAATGACGGATTCAGGGCTAGTTTACGCTCAGCAGGCATTGAACATTTTCACCGGGTACAGAGACACCCGCGGTATTTCTGTTGCGCTGAGCATCATCGCGCAAAATTATATTGCAAGGGGTGATCATGCAGTTGCCCTACCCTTCCTTGTCAACTCACTCACCTATGCGCGGTCATCTGATATTGACAACGATGAATTGAGCCTGATCTATAATGTAACGGCTGAAGCATATCTTGGCACCAGGCAGTTTGATAGCGTTTTACATTATGCAAGGCTTGCTTCGCACCTGGCTACGATCACATACAACCGGCAGCAACTGCTCCTGTCATACAAGCACCTGTACACCTGTTTTGATGAAACAAAGGCAAAGGATAGCGCAAACAAATATTTCAGGCTGGCCACATCCATACGCGACTCGCTGTATAGTATGGAAAAAGCCGGTTCCATGCAGGCCATCAGTTTCAAAGAGCAGTTGAACCGGCAGGAAGCCGAATTTCAGAAACAGAAAGCTGAGGAAGAACGACAACAAAACATCCAATATGTACTTCTCGGCCTTTGCATCATTAGCTTTTGCATCCTGTTTTTGTTGCTCAGCAGGAGTATCATTACCAATGTAAAAATGATCGAAATTTTTGGTGTGATGGCCCTGCTCATCGTATTCGAGTTCATGAACCTGCTCCTGCATCCTTTTTTGGAAAGCATCACCCATCATTCACCTCCGTTGATGCTGCTGGCGCTGGTTGCGATTGCCGCTTTGCTTGTTCCCCTGCACCACAGGCTCGAAAAATGGGCAACAACCAAGCTGGTGGAGAAAAACAAAGCGATCAGGCTGGCGCAGGCAAAGAAAACAATTGAGAAGCTCGGGAATGAAAAGATATAAGGTATGAATTCGGTTATCTTTGATTTAGGCCGTATATAAGTAAGTTATGTGTCGGCATAGGGAGACTATTCACAAGTGGGAAATTTAACACGACACCAATCAGGAAATCTTAAATTTCATTGGGAGTTGAGAAAATATCGACAATATGGAGCTATTACTTATAGGACTTTCTGGAATAATAATATTTGTTTTAAAACATTTTGCCTTTGAATATAAACGCAAACAAAGACGAGACTATTACCGTAATGACTATCTCAAATCAGATGCTTGGAGAAGAAAACGTTTTGTTGTCTTGAAGAGAGATAATTGGCGCTGCGTATTTTGTGGCGACAAGGCGACACAAGTACATCACAAGAGATACGCTAAATACAATATAGGAAAAGAACCAATTGAATGGCTTGTTTCAGTCTGCAAATCTTGCCATGACAAAGCACATCATTGACAGAGTTAATGCTGAACATATCTCGCGCCATTGCCGTTAAAGTACTTAATTGAAGTTTATTTGTTCGTATAAAACTTTATCTTGGTTGACAAATTATCCTACGCAAACGGCAACAGCGCAAGGCGTGGGAACGTTATGAAATCAACTAAACTAACCATTCTCATTGCCATTTTTCTATTGGTGACTTGCTCTTGTAGTAATCAATCGTCACAAGACAAAGTCGCACAACATAAAATATTTATAACAGAAGAGATTAAATGTGATCCGACATGGAGTGCTAAAATATGGTATGACACCACTTTCGCGGAAAAAATTAACTGTAGAATAGGTTCTTTCTGTAAAGACAACATAAGCTATATTGACACTGTAGAACTTGAAAATGACTCTTTCCTGATTCGAAAACATCATGACATTGAATTTCATGTTATGTTCACTCCGAATTGGAGTGCACAAGTTATTGACAAATCAGATTACATCGACTCTCTGGCTGACGACTTAAGATTAAATGGTTTTTTAACACCTCCCTACGACTTAAAATACAATCCGGAAGACACTTCGATATCGTTTAAGACATTTATCGGGCATACAGACTCTGACGTGGGAGACATTTATACTATACGTTTAGACAAGAGCCGTAAGACGACAGTAACTGCTGTTGAGGCATCTGACTTGGATGAAACCGTGGAGTAATACCGGTGATTGCTACTATGGCATGTTGAAATTTTTCGTTTACGTATTTTGCATATCTTAGCTTCACCATTTAATCCTCGAAATAGCCACCAGCGGCAGGCGCGGTAACATTAGGCTTCATCTTAAAGACGATACAAATTTATGAAACAGCTTTTGACTTCAATATTCTTATTCTTCTGTATGCAACCTATTAGTTTTGGGCAGACAAGCGACCAAACAGATAAATTATTGCCAATGGATTTTAAAGAGATTTTTCAGTTGGCAATTAATCTTCAGCAACTTCAACAATACTATCATATAGACTCTGATACTTCTAGGCGACAGATTGTATTTCAGTTCTTTGGCAACGCCAACCATAACAAGTTGAATGGTGTGATTAAATTTGGAAGACAAGTAATAATTATGACAGAAGATGAAATCAAACAAAGACAAATTAAAAGTTACTTTGTGGTTGGAGACTGGGTTTGCGGGACAAATTCAGTGCGCCTGCAGCTTGAATATCCTATAGAAGGCCTTTTAGTTTCTTATATGTTCAAAAAGACAAATGGCAACTGGGCAATTGCCCATTCGAATCTTGCAGAACACTAACGCGGCTTTTGCATTATGACGTTGGAAGTGCATATGTGAACATTAGTGCATGTAATCCGCCACCACGCAAAGCTGTTATAACATTTGTTGCCAAGACGACAGACCTCATAAAATTTGAACAGTACACAAATACAACCAATTTAAACAAGTGACCAACGGCACAAAACCATAACAGATCCCTTGCAATGCATTTCAAAACCATTCTCCCCGACCCTTCCATTTCTTTCATTGTAAAAGACATTCTGGTTTTTGAGGAACACAACAACACCAAAGAAACCATTTTACCTTTTTTTGCAGATGGCTTCCCGGGGCTCACCTTTCACAATACACCTAACGGAAAATGGGTGCAGCCACAAAATAAAAAGATGCCGGTTATTTATTTATACGGGCAAACCATCCACCCTATCCAATTGCACATTCAAGGCAGCTCTACCATCGTAGTGTTCCAGCTCTACCCTTTCGTCATTAATAGTTTATTTCATGTTGATGCCAAAGAACTGAACAACGGCTGTTATGACCTCAACCAAATTCCCGAATGGTGTGCTATTGAACAAACGTTGCTTGAATCCCCAAACCTTAATGAGCAAATAGCTGTGATAAGTGATCTTTTATGGAGAACGTTTACCGAACGGAAACAAGATTTTGACCTCTCCGTAAAAGAAGCCATCCATCTTATCCTTTCTCACAAAGCACTCATAACGGTAAGTGACCTGAGCGAAAAATTGCACATGACGATCCGCACATTGGAAAGAAGGTTTACCCAACAGGTGGGTATTTCGGTAAAACACTTTATTCAAATCACTAAATTTCAACAGTCGTTTGAACAGCTCTCATTAAAGGACTATAAAAAGCTTACAGATATTGTGTATAGCAACGGCTTTGCTGATCAGTCTCACTTCATCCGGGTGTTTAAGGCGTTTACAGGAGAAACACCTGCTAAGTTTAAGAAAAAGACCCCTAACCTATCATGATGTTGTAACGCTCAAACGTTAGCAAGCAGTCCAACATCATTTTGTCGCATTTGTTCAATTTTAAAAAGTAGCTGTCACCGAATTTTGCCTCATATTATTTAAACAAATAACATGAGCGACAACATTTTAGTAATCGGTAGCACCGGTAAAACAGGCAACAGGGTATTCAGCAGACTTCAACAGAACAATGTGGATGTACGTCCCGCATCCCGCAACAGTGACATCCCTTTCGATTGGCATGATGATGCAAGTTGGATTAATGCTTTAGAGGGTATCTCAACAGTGTACATCACTTTTTATCCCGATATAGCACTGCCCTCTTCAGAGGCTATCATTTTCAATTTTGCTCAGGCTGCAAAAAAAGCCGGAGTAAAAAAGGCAGTTTTACTGTCGGGCCGAGGCGAACCCGAAGCTGTTGCCTGCGAAAATGTAATACGTAACTCAGGAATGGCGTGGACGATTGTACGATCCAGTTTTTTCATGCAAAACTTTAGTGAAGGCATGTGGGCAGGTGATATTGCAGCAAAAGAATTTGTGATTCCCACTGTAAAAGCAAAAGAGCCATTTGTAGACATCGATGATATTGCTGACGTAGTGGTGGAAACCCTTACTAACAGCAAACACGATGGCAAAGTATATGAAATGACCGGCCCGGAGCTGCTTTCATTTGAGGAGGTAATAAGCAAATTATCCCTCGCTCTGCAATCGCAAATACACCTTAAACAAGTTCCCATTAAGGAATATCGAACAATCTTAAAAGAGCATCAGCTTCCGCAAGATTTGATTGGATTGATATCCTACTTGCTTACCGAAGTGATGGACGGCAGAAACGAATCCATGAAACATGATATTGAACTCGTACTAAACCGAAAGCCGGGTTCTTTTGATAACTACATTCAAAAAACAATCCAAGCAGGCTTCTGGCAAACCAACTAAATATAACATCATGAACAGTCATCAATTATTATACGGTACAAGTATCCTTCTTACCGGCCTGTTAGCAGGTTTATTCTACGGTTACCAATGTTCGGTAATCAATGGTCTGGGAGCTTTGGGCAATAAGGAATACCTGTTGAGTTTTCAAAGCATCGATAAGTATATCCAAAATCCTGTTTTCTTTCTTAGTTTTATGGGAAGTCTGATTGTGTTGCCTATTGCTTCCTATGTGTTTTACAAAAGTGGAAACTATGATTTGTTTCCTTATGTAATAACAGCAACAACTATCTATGCAATAGGTGTGTTTGGCATAACTGCAGCTTGCAATGTTCCACTCAATGAAATGCTACGCGATTTTGATATTCAATCGGCAACAGAAAACCAGCTACAGGAAATACGAATGCACTTTGAAACAAGCTGGAACAACTGGCATTTCATTCGAACCCTTGCATCCATTGCTTCATTCATTACCCTGATCATCCCTTTGCTTAAAAAAATATGAAACAGAAACAGTACCTATTCTTTGTTTTACTGCAACTGGGAATACTCAGCAGCTGTGCCAATAAGTTATATCCTACCAATGGCGAAAGCATATACAGTTCGGGCAGGAATCTATCGGGCAAAGTTTTATTAGACAAGAGAAACTCCCAGATCACCCTATTCAAAAGTTGCAGTGGCTGTCATGGCCCATCAGGCAGCAGAATCAGGAATTGCAATATCCAATGGAGTTACCTTACCGACAGCTCAAAAATAAGTGTGCCTTATACCAGAGAATTGTTTTACCGCTTCATGGATAAAGATATAAAAAGTGATGGTACCAATGCAAAAACTGGTGTTCACTGGCAAATGACGGTGCAAGACAAATCCGATTTGCTTGAATACCTGAGAACTTTATAAAAGGAACCCGCCCTCCTCCCAGGAGGGCAAAAAATTGCCCGCAATTTTTGGGTGGTGATACCTCGCGCCAAAACTCTTCAGCTAAAGATGAGAACTCTTTATTAGGGAGTCTTTTTTCTTTAATGAAGGTTATTTCTTTATTAACCAAGATAATTGTTTAGTTCCTCCATTGCATACTTAGTGTGCTTTGGGAGCAATTCATGACGAACGCCTGCATAATTCACTTACCTATTGCTAAACCCCTTATACTCATGATGCCGGAAGTGTATATTGAAGAGCCTCAAGTAGCAATAGGATTTGAGTCCTTGGTACTAAAGAACCAATTTACATTCACAGGCATGTATAAACGAGATTTAAGTTAACTTTGATTTAGCTGGGTATATCCGTTTATACATATTAAAATAAACACCCTCAAATGGGTCAACATACCCAGAGAAAATAGCGTAGCATCTATTTTGCTATATAAGTGTATTATTAGCTAATTCTTTTACACCCTGAATTGAAGTGTTATGGAGAAAATTACAGATTACAAATATGCACTTGATGAATCATCCATTGTTGCGATTACTGACCAGAAAGGCATAATCAAATACGTAAATGATAATTTTTGCAATATATCGAAATATACTGCCGAAGAGCTAATCGGACAAGACCATCGGATTATTAATTCAGGCTATCATCCAAAAGAGTTTATTAAACAACTTTGGACAACCATTGCCAATGGGCAAGTATGGAAAGGTGAACTCAAAAATAAGGCAAAAGACGGAACTGTTTATTGGGTTGACACTACTATTGTCCCATTTTTAGATGCAGATAAAAAACCTTATCAATACGTTGCCATTCGATCAGACATAACGGACAGAAAAAAGGGAGAAGAAGACCTTAAAAAGACCTTAAAAGAAATTTCGGATTATAAATATGCACTTGACGAATCGGCAATTGTAGCAATTACAGATCAGAAAGGAATCATCACCCACGTAAATGATAACTTTTGTAACATATCAAAATATACTGCTAAAGAATTAATAGGAAAAGACCACCGCATCATCAATTCTGGGCATCACTCCAAAGAGTTTATTAAAGAACTTTGGACAACCATTGCCAATGGAAAAGTATGGAAAGGTGAACTAAAAAATAAAGCAAAAGATGGTAGTGTTTATTGGGTTGATACCACCATTGTACCTTTTTTAAATACGGATAAAAAACCTTACCAGTATGTTGCCATAAGGTCCGACATAACGGAACGAAAAAAAGGGGAAGAGCAGATTAAGAAAAACAATGAAAAGTCGATTGAACACGCCCATATACTGGAATTAAAAAACGCACAGCTTGTTGACTTCTGCAATATTGTTTCCCATAATTTAAGAGCACCCTTAATCAATATATCCATGTTGGTTGATTATATAGAACAGAGTGAGGACGAGGATGAACGTAAAGAAGTGCTGGTAAAAATAAAACCCGTGGTGAATCATTTGATGGACGTTTTTAATGAATTAGTGGAGTCGATACAAGTGAAACAAGACACTGAAATAAAAGCGGATCAGATAATGCTGGAGGATTGTTTAGAAAAAGTGTTGAGGGGATTTGAAACCCAAATTGAAGAATATGAAGCGGATATTCAACTCGACTTTCATTCTGCTCCAATAATCCATTTTCCGCAGAAATATATCGAAAGTATTCTAACCAATTTAATCAGTAACGCTCTTAAATATAAATCCCCGGACAGGAAACCTGTTATTACCATCAAAACTAAAAAAGAAGCAAATGATTTAGTAGTATTATCGGTATCTGATAATGGATTGGGGATTAACTTAGTATTACATAAAGATCACATTTTCAAAATCCGTAAAACGTTTCACAAGCATCCGGACGCCAAAGGGTTTGGTTTGTTTATGACAAAAACCCAGGTTGAAGCCATGAATGGGAAAATTTGGGCCGAAAGCCAACCCGAAAAGGGCAGTACTTTTTTTATTGAATTTAAAAACCAACATATATGAACCGCATAAAAACCCTGATCCTTGTTGATGACGATGGCATTTTCGTTTTCTTAACAAGAAAAGCAATTGAACAAACTAAGATAGTTGAACTGGTAGAGGTTTTCGAGAACGGCTTGGACGCTTTAAATTTTTTGAAAGAAAACAAAATCAATATTGGCGTATTACCCGAAATTATCCTGTTGGACCTCAGTATGCCGATAATGGATGGATGGCAGTTTCTTGAAGAATACACCAAACTAAACCCAACCATGGGAAAAAAGATTACCATTTATATTTGCTCCTCCTCTATTTCCCCTGACGACATTGCGCGTGCAAAAACAATCAGCGAGGTTACTGATTACCTCATTAAACCTATTATGAAGGACAAATTGATAGATTTAATACAACAACTAGGCTAAAAAAGGACCTATACTTTGGCATGATTACCACAGTGAATTTATATGGTTTTCAGAAAATTTATTTTACCTTGGGGTGAAATGGTAAAGAA
The DNA here is from genome assembly GCA_040387195.1 of Bacteroidota bacterium. Taxonomy (GTDB): domain Bacteria; phylum Bacteroidota; class Bacteroidia; order UKL13-3; family UKL13-3; genus UKL13-3. The sequence continues at coordinate 119,541 of JAZKEF010000017.1, read as the reverse complement.
AAAATCATCTCCCAAAAAACCAAGTGTTCAACTTCAGAAATTGAATTTCCTTATCGGTAAATGGCATACCCAAGGTGCTATTTTACAGGGTGCTTCTGCCACCTCCAAAAACATCAGGGGAATGGATACCTATGAATGGGTTTCAGGAGGATTTTTCATCCTTCACCGGGTTGATGTTTTTATGGGAAACGAAAGAACAGAAGCTGTTGAGATCATCGGCTACGACCAAAGCCACAAATCCTATTTTATGAAATCCTTCGACAATCAGGGTGCATCAATGACCATGTATGCTGTGCTGGAAAAACCGGGAGTGTTATCCTTTGGAGATGATAAGATGAAATCCACACTTAGAGCTCACAAGGATGGAAATTCGATGCGTGCCAAATGGGAGTTGTCGGAAAACGGAAAGACATGGAAGCCCTGGATGACCATTCAATTCGATAAATAAAACAACCGGTACAAAGAACAATCATGCAACACATTGAAACCTTTTTTGCAAAGTATGCACTCGCATCCTTAAATGGAAAGTCGGAGGAAATTGCCGCTTGTTATGCTTCCAGCTTTCTGGTTGCCACAAAAGATCAATCGGCCTCTTTTAACAATGATAAAGAATTTATAACCTGGTTAAACGGGGTGTTTGACTTCAACAAAAAGGCCGGAATGCAAAATATGGTAGTGAAAAATATCGCATCCACACCCATCGGTGAATACTTCCTGAATGCCACCGTTACCTGGGCCGCAACGTTTGCAAAAGATCCCGGACAAGAAATCCATTTTGACATTCATTATATTTTAAATCTATTTGAAAATGATATTAAAATCGTTTGTTATATCAGCGAACAGGACCAGGAAGAATTGATGAAGGAAAAAGGGTTGTTTTAAGACTGCACAGAAAAATGCCACAGATTTACACTGATTAAAGGCTTAAATTATATGTTTGGGTACGAATTAAATTTTCTTCTTTTTGCAATTTAACCTGTAACAATCAGTGGCTAAACATATCATTTAATGTAAAAACAATGAATAGTAGAATCTGCATATTATCGATGCTCATCCTCTCCTGCACCCAACAAAAACAGCAACCAACAACTCTCTCCGCAGCAGAAAAAGCAACCTTAACTCAGGAAGTAAGACAAACCCTGGACAATTATTATGCAGACATCCGCGAACACGGACTCATGGCTGAATTTGCTTACCTTGATTCTTCGGTAGATTTTTACTGGGTTCCACCCGGCTATACCGCAGCTATTTCATATGATAGTGTTGCGGCAGTGTTAAGGCAGAATGCGCCCATGTTTACATCCATCAACAACTCTTTTGATACACTCCGGATTTCCATCATCAATACCGAATGGGCAAGCTATACCGGACGACTCCATTCGATCATGGTGGATACTTCCGGAAAAGAATCTTCATTCACCCTTGTGGAAACCGGGCTCTTGGTAAAACAACAAAACGGTTGGAAATTGCGCAGCGGACAAACTGCATTGATTCCCTGACATGACTATTTTAACTCAACTCTCTTCTGCCCTCAACCGCAGGGACGAAGTTCCCAACCAGGAACTGGCCAAACAGGTTGCGGTTGCCAATGATACAAGAGCAGTGCAGGAATTGGTAGAGAACCTTGCCAATAAAAACACAGATATTCAAAGCGATTGCATCAAAGTGCTATATGAAATAGGCACGCTCAACCCAATATTGGTTGCGGGTTTTGCAGATGCTTTTGTAAGATTGCTCGACAGTAAAAACAACCGCTTGCAATGGGGAGCCATGACGGCCTTACATTCCATTACAACCGAAAACCCCAAAGCGGTATACAGTGCGTTGGCTAAAATTATAGCCGTTGCAGATAAAGGTTCCGTTATCACCAACGATCATTGTGTGGGCATTTTAATCAAACTGTGCAGCGTTAAAACCTATGCGACAAATGCATTCACCCTACTCATCGAGCGGTTGATGATAGCGCCCACCAACCAGTTGCCCATGTATGCCGAACAAGCCTTACCAGTGGTTACGCCTCAACAGAAGGCTCTCTTTATAAAAACACTCACTGCCAGGTTGGGTGAAATCGAAAAAGAAAGCAAACGGAAACGGGTGGAAAAAGTCATCGGTAAACCCAACAAACTGTAATGGCTTTTTATAACCTCTCCAAAGCGGAACGTGTAGCGCTTGTTGTTACCATCAGCAATGAATTGTTGCTGGAGCTTCAGTCGGGCAGCTACCGCAAAACCATGGCCTATTTTGATGATGCAGATACCTATATCCGTAAATCAGCCTATCTATCCATCGGCAGAATGTATTTACAATATGAAACACTGCAACCTGCCATCATTGCACGTCTTTATAAACTATTGCAACAGGAGAGTTTCCGTGTAAGACAAACAGCAATTAATGCTGCAGGAGAGATTGGTAAAACAGATTTTACCATTGTCCGCACCTTTTTTGATAAAGGGTTGTTTGATACACACCATTCGCCACGCAATGCCGTTATCGGTTCCATCAAAAAAATGGGTGAAGTAAATCCTACGCCTGTATTAAGCTGGGCCAAAGAATACCTTCACCATCCCGACAAAGAAATCCGCAGGGAAATATGCCACGGCATCGAATTGCGCGGACGCAAACATCCGCAGGACATTTTACCGTTACTGATGGAATTACAACATGACAAAACCGCCCGGGTCCGTAACACGCTCATTCATGTAATCGGGCAAATAGCATACAAAAAAGGCTGCCTGCAAACGGTCTTAACACACCTCAAAACATGGGACAATACGCAGCTCATTTCCGAAGCACTCGAAGAAATCATAGATGTACACCACCGTTACCGCAATTTTTCAACGCTCACGCAAGAAGAAGCACGGCAGCAGATAGCGGAATGGAGCAACCAATGACTTCGTCCGATAACTATCGGACCGCTCAGTCAACGGGTGATGCAGCGGTGACTGAGCGGTCGTAATCTCCGTTCTGCTTTGATTTTCCGCTGTGTGAAACAACTAAGCGGCTATACAACAATCAGAAAACTGCAAACGTTAAACAGCAAACTGAAAACCGCCATATTTTAGCGTTATTCGCATTCTCAAAATCTCAACGAATCAATGTATCCAACCATATCCGATTTACTCAATGACCTGCTTGGTATTTATATTCCACTCCCTATTCAAACCTTCGGTTTTTTTATGGGGCTCTCTTTTATCGGGGCCTACTGGGCAACATCTAGTGAGTTGAAACGCAAGGAAAAAAATGGCTTGCTCAAACCCTTCCCTAAAACCATCACCCTTCACAAAAGAGCTACCATACAGGAATATATCATTCAGATAGTGTTCGGTGCATTACTTGGATATAAATTGCTCGACATATTGTTAAACTATTCCGAGCTGTTAAACGATACTCAGGGATTCATCTTATCAACCCGCGGTAATTTTATAGGAGCAGCGTTGGGTGCAGGAATTGCTTACTGGCTTACCAAAAGAGATGATGACAAGGCCAAACAACATGCACCCGAACAGAAAGAAATACTGATGCATCCTTACCAGTTAATGGGAAATATCCTGTTGATTGCTGCCGTTACCGGATTGTTGGGTGCCAAGATTTTTCACAACCTCGAAAACCTGAGCGATTTTGCACAGGATCCTATCGGGGCGCTGTTATCTTTTAGCGGACTTACTTTTTACGGAGGCTTAATCGTTGCTGCTTTTGCCGTATTACGCTACACCGGTAAAAACGGAATCAACTGGAAACACATGATTGATGCTGCTGCACCGGGTCTCATCTTAGCATATGGCATCGGGCGTATCGGTTGCCAGATGAGTGGTGATGGCGACTGGGGCATTGTAAACCTTGCTCCCAAACCCGAGTGGATGGCAGCCTTACCCGATTGGATGTGGAGCTTCACCTATCCGCACAATGTAGTGGGCGAAGGCATTCCGATTCCCGGATGTGAAGGACGCCATTGTTTCGAATTAGCGCAACCCGTATACCCTACTCCATTTTATGAGGTACTCATGTCATTGTCCATTTTTGGAATTTTATGGGCTATCCGTAAGCGAATTCATACACCGGCAATGTTATTCAGCATCTATTTAATGTTTAATGGAATGGAGCGTTTCCTTATCGAGCAAATCAGGGTAAATACTACTTACCATATCGGTTCAAAGTTTATTACCCAGGCCGAAATTATTTCTACCGTATTGTTTATTATCGGACTGGTGAGTACCATCTATCTGTTTCTGAAAAACAGAAAACCCTCCGGCCTTGCTTAAATTGGCATCATTATTTCATATACGCCTACATATGAAGAAGTATATCCGGATATGCATATTGTTTATTCTGCCCTTCGGCAAACTGATGGCGCAGCAGGATACGATGAAACATTATACCCTGCCACCTTTTATTGTTGAGGCTCAGAAAGACCCGGAATATGAAAAACGTTACCAGAAACTTATCAGGGATGTAAAAAAAGTGTTGCCTTATGCAAAGATGGCGGGGTTCCGGTTTCAGATGATGGAACAGAACCTGCAAAACCTTCCGACCGAAAAAGCGCGTAAAGAATACCTTAAACGTACCGAAGAAGCCATTAAAGAGCAGTTTATGGATGATTTGGTAAACCTTACGGTAAGCCAAGGGAAAATCCTCATCAAACTGATTCACCGAGAAACGGGCAAAGACACCTATACACTATTGAAAGAATACCGCGGAGGTTTTACTGCCTTATACTGGCAAGGCCTGGCAAGGGTCTTTTCAGCCGACCTTAAAAACGAATACAATCCGGTTGAGGATTGGCAAATTGAACAGATCATCAAAACATTGGGGTTTGAATAATAAAAAAGGGCTGCAAAACAGGAGACTATATAGCAGTTACAGCACCTTAAAAAAAAAATTAAGCTCGATTATTTCGAGCTTTTTTTATTTTTAGGTGGTTTGGATGTAACTATATTCTTAAACCTTTGAGCTTCCTTTCTTTCATTGTAGGAATTTGAGTCTCCAGTAATAATAATCTCAACATATTCTGCTAGAGTTATTTCGCTTCCTAAACTAGGAACGAGCAATCCAAGACCATTAAGAGGACTTTTTCTTACTTCATCTAGCTTTGCCTTATCGGTTATGTTTCTACGAATACTGGCATAAATACCTTTCTTAGTTTTTTTTGGGTTTTCACTCAATCCAGACTCTAGTTGTACTACTATTTGAAAATAAGAAAGGATAAGACTATTTATTTCCCGATAAACATAAATTTTTCGAAAATGCATTACCTCTATCAATACACTTTCTTTGTATTCGTTATCTGTAAAAAGGATATCCTTATATTCTTTCAACGGGTCAAATAAATGCTCCTGTGGAATAAAAACGGCACGTCTAAATAAATTTTGACAAAACTTATTTGCACATAAAATTTGAATAAGACTGTTATCAATAAAAAAACCTGTCCCTTTTATTTTTTCCTGTGCTAAATACGCATTAGAGAAGGAAAAGTTCGCAGACAAATAATCTGGCTCATTATTTTGATTAATGAAATTATATCTGAAGCCAGAAGATATTGTTGTTTTAACTCCTGGTGAAAAATTGGCACTTTCTACCTCGTTTATATATAAATGTATTCTTGCACAAAGACCAATAAACTTAATTAAGTCACTAGCATACTTTGAAATTAGTTTATGATACTTTTCGTATACTTCTTCCTCTGTTAAGCCGTCTTCATCTATGATATCTTTTAAATCTTCATGGTCTAATGTGTTCTTTTTAATCTTTCCTTTATTAGGAGTTAGATTACTTGGAAGGTCCATAACAAGTATTAAGGCATCATTAATTCTCTGAATATTAAAATGCGGATAGAAATCTGGTAATGCAGCTTTTTCATCCTTTATTAATTGCATTACTTTCTCCAAGTTTCGCAATCTATTAATGGCTTCTTTGCCGATGTTCGTTCTTAAATCATTACCGACTTCTAAATGGCTAGAAAAACCCATTAGGTCGAAATATGCACTTACACAGTATCTTATATCTGTTTCTGGTTCCATAAGGATTGAAGTAGGCTGTTATACTCAAAAGTAACACTTCCTCAAGTATCATATTCAGAATATACTGAACATAAAAATTACCTCCTAGATAGTGTATTGTAAAAAGGACAAGCCATTGATTCTGAAATTATTCGAGTTACAACTTTCCCTAGGCAAACTTGTAACTTTTTGTGAATAATTTATGTTATGCACACATTAAGATGGCAGAAAAACAAGGCGAAGTGGTGTGGATGAAAATTTCATGTGGAAAATGCAGTTTGATAGATAATTAACTATAAACGACCTTGCACACAAGCTTGTATAATTAAGTGTGCCCTGTTGGGTACCGCGAGCCATAATTAATCAAACAAAATGGAAAGAAACAAAGCAGAACAAAACAATTCTACTTAATGTATTATGAACAGTAAATCGCAGAAAAGAGCTCGTAGGTTGGCTCTGAAAATTATCGACCTTATTATTGCGCTCATCCTTTTATTCGGTAAACTGATGAGTTAATCCACCTCTACATTGGCACTCGTTGGCGCGAGTGCCTTTTCTTTTCTCAGCATCAAAGAAAGTAAACTTTTTGAATATTGTATACAACAATCAAATTAGAAGCATTGATTTTATCTGTTAATAATTCCAAAACCTCTTGTAATACCAACGTAGTACACAAATGGTTATTCACAAATAAAAAATTGTAAACATTTCCTTCAACAAGGCTTTTGATTGACTGAGTTGCTTTGTTTAATGAAAAAGGGGTTAACGTAATTGTTAACCCCTTTTTTAATTAAATATCAACTACTTATGAATATCTGCTGTAACTGATATATAGTCTCCGCAAAACAGCCCTTTTTTAATTTAGAAAAGTGTAATCATTATTTAATCATAATCGGTCGGATGCAGGTCAATTGCGCTCCCGGAGCTCCTGTGCAGGTAATTACGGTAGTCAATACTTCCTGGTATCCATACAAAACCCTTGCACCGTTTGCATAATCTTTTAATAGGTCCTGGTTTTGCGGTTCTATCATGTTCCCCTTATCATCCTGAATCATCTTAAGCTTGCAGGAAGTATGGGAAACAACGGTACCTGTTACGGTACATGGTTTTTCATCCGGCTGACCAATAATCTGCAAGCAGGTAATGCGAACCTTGGTGCTTCCTACCGTACGTTCATCAAATGCAAGACAGGTAAATTTATCATCGCAATCACTTTTACCCCATATTTTTTTGTACCCGAACTTAACGCGCGTTCCTTCTTGAATAGGGAAAGGACATAAGGTTACCACATCCGTTGCACAAGGTTGAAGATACCGTCCGTCATCTGTTTTAATCCAGTAATTATCGTATACACTTACAGCACACATTAGTTTAGTAAAGGTTCCATAAGTAGTGCATAATGTTTCATCAGGATCTTTTCCTCCACCGCCTCCACCTACGCGGGGATTGTCTTTTTCGCATGACGACAAGGTTATCAAGCTTACTAAGCTTAACAATAAAAAGGTGGTTTTTACAATTGTTCTTTTCATAAAATAATGTATTAGGTTATGACTTTGACAACTTCATTTTTCAAAATGCTGCTTACCGAAAATAATATTTTATTCCCATTTCCAGTCCAAGATAATAAGGCTGCTGCCGAATGATATAATCCTTGCTGTAAATAGAGTTTAAACTGTAACGGTAAACCGGTCCTGCATAGCAGCTCAGTCGTTTGGAAAACTCGTACCCAACATTGATTCCGCCCAGCACTAATAACGAATGCCGGGTGAGGCGGTTGTTGCCTGCATCATCCGTTTCGTGCACATTCAGCGAATCTTTTTGATCAAAAACCAAGGACCGTGTTTGAAACAAATAGGCATAAGACATTCCCGCAGTTAACTGGTAGTACATCTTTTTACGTTGCAGCCGGTAGCCTACCTGCATGGGGACTTCAAGAGATGAGAATGAAATATCAAAACGGGTTTGATCCACCTGCACAACCTTCTTAGCTTTGTCGGCCTCGGCAAGACTTACAAATTTGGATGTATCCGTAACAACCGTATTAAGCAGCTTAATCTCCTCAAATTTAACCATCGAATACAGCAGCCCTGCCGAAACGCTCCAGTGTTTACTCAACACTCGTTCCACCTTGATTCCTGCATTAAAACTATACAACGCTTTATCGTTCTGCTCCCTGTTCTCGAGGTACTTTTTCATCCAGCTTAGAGTAGCATCGCTGTTGGCATTGTATACGCTGTTCATCAATTGTGGCGTAAATACTCCGGCAATAGCCCAGTAGGATTCTTTATCAGCCGGCTTAACAACCCCTGTTTCGGCTGGTGGAACACTTGCTGTTTGCATAGCACTATCTTTGGGCACCTGGGTAAGGGTACTATCTTGTAGCATGTTTATAGAAACAGAATCAGACTGAACAACAGCCGCTATACCATCTTTCGGCATAGGTGTCACTTCTGGAGCTGTTGTTATTGCCGGAGCTGTTTTATATGAAGGTGTTGCGGTATATGTTGCAGACGGCTCCTTGTGTTGGATTTCTTTTTGTAGTGTTGATTGACTTGCAGGATGAACTGCACGAACCGCAGGATCTGTTTGAACAGGTAAGGTTTTAGTGGAAACAACAGGCGCAGGAATATCCGAAACAACAGGAGATTCTCTCACCGGTTCCGGTTGGGTTATCTGCGATTCCTTCTCATTTGCTTCAGTGTATTTGTCACTTTGGGCATGGGGTGTAACGATTGTCGCATGGGTCATTTGTTCTGCTTCGGGCGTTAATACCGATGAGGATGTGGCAAACCATATTCCCGCACCCATTACAGCCGACATAACTGCAGCCATTCCTATCCACATAAACAGCCTGCGTTGTTTGCGCTGCACTTCCCGTCTGCGCATCATTACGTCAAACGACCCCTGCGAAGGTGTAAGCTCAAACCGGGTTGCCTGCCCTTTCAGCCATTCGGGTAATTTATCTTTTTCCATACTTCGACTGTGGTATTTCCATCAAACCATTAAGCCTTTTTTCAAGCAAGGCTTTTGCTCTCAGGTATTGCGACCGTGACGAACTCTCCCTGATGCCGAGTTCTGCAGCTATCTCTGCGTGTGAGTAACCTTCAATCGCAAACATGTTTAACACAATTCGGTAACCTGTTGGCAATTCATGTATATGTTTCATCACCACTTTTACATCCATGGTGTGAAACTGAAAGCTTACTTCCGTCTGCTGGTTTTCCAGCAGGTCCAGATCGCCTTCCAGTTTAAATTTTTTGGTGCCGCGCAAATGATTGAGCGCAGTATTTACCATAATCCGGGTTATCCAGGTTTCCAGTGACGATTCAGAGCGGAAGGCGGATAGTTTGTTGAACACCTTGATAAATCCGTCCTGCAAAATGTCTTCCGCCTCAGCTATAGTTTGGGCATAGCGGTAGCACACACCCAACATTTTGGGTGCAAACCGATTGTAGAGTATGTTTTGAGCTGTTCTGTTTTCAGCTAAACACTCCCTAATGAGTTCTGAGTCATCTTTGAGCAATTGCCTTTTATGGTAAACAAGTTTAATCAATGCATCACGCAGTATGTGTCTGTTTGGGTGTATTGACAACCCTTCTTCAAAAATAGCTGCATGTGGAGGAGAAAGTTGCGGGTTATTTATTGCGTTGGCTTCGTCCAATGTCTATCGGACTATCAGTCACCTTTGGGCCAACAGTTGGCTGTGCGGAGCCGAAGCCGACTTTTCTTCTTGCTCACTGCCTCCTGATAGCTATCGGGATCCCCATTGCTACTTGTCAGGCTGAGTATCACCGAAGCCCCGCACTTCCCCAAAAATGGCAAAACCCCTACAGAATGAACTGTAGAGGTCTTTATCAAAACAACTTATCAAAAGTTTTTAAATAAGTTCCGCCTGATGATGAGAATGCTCTAAAATCAGTTGGATGGATGTTGGATGAGCGTCAAGCGAAACCTGCTCAAGCGAACCAATGGTATTCAACAGTTCCTTGTACTCTTCCGTTGCTTGCAGGTTATGCTGGATAAGATGCTGAATATGAATATTCTCTTCAGCAGTTGTTTCCTTGTAAATGTAACGGATTAAATCGTTTGCAGTGTAAATTTCAGACATAGGCGAAATGGTACATTAATGATTGATATACTACCAAAACGGTCTCATTCTTAAACTTATTGCCAAGGGCTTCAATTATTTTGTCAAAAAACCACAACAGGTTGATTTAAAGAGCTAAACTCTTGCCTGCTGTTGTTCCATCATCTTACGCAAGTTGTTGAGTGCATACCGCATACGTCCCAAAGCAGTATTGATACTTACGCCTGTGGCATCTGCAATTTCCTGAAAGCTCATATTGCCCCACTGACGCATGATCAACACTTGGCGCTGTTCTTCAGGCAGGCGTTTCACCAGTTGCCGTACATTATGCTCCGATTGGCTTCTGATGATCTTATCCTCATTCGACTCTTCGGCAATGGTAATATAATTGAAAATGTCATTGCCTTCACTGTCGGTAATGGTTACATCACGTTTCATCTTCCGGATGTAATCAATCGTAAGGTTCCGCGCAATGCGGGCAGCCCACGGTGCAAATTTTCCCTCTTCGTTGTACTTGTCCGAACGAATTGTATTGATAATTTTGATAAAGGCTTCCTGAAAAATGTCTTCAGAAAGGGCACGGTTGCGCACAAGCAAATAAATTGCAGTGTAAACATTGCGCTGGTGACGTTTGATTAAAGTTTCGAGGCATGCCTCATTACCCTGTTGATACAGACGGATCAATTCCTGATCACTAATCTTCTGGTCATTCATAGGTTGTACTATTAAAAGGTTGAACTCAGAGAAAAAAATTAGTGTAGAATTGTGTCTATAAGCGTGTGGTTGTTTTTAGGTAATGTGTTTTTAGTATGTTGATTCGAATGTATGACAAAAATTAGATATTACAAATCTTAATTTTTACTTAAATCTAACAAACACCACGTTAACGCTTATTCTGACTGGTTATTATCTGTTTTTTATTCTTTGACAAAAAGAAGGATGGTGTACAAAAAGTAAAACTAAATCGTGCCCAAATCCTTTTCTTTGAAGCGTATATTTACCGCACGAATGAAATTCAAAAGCGAACAAAAAACCAAAGATATAGTCATCAAAGGTGCAAGGGTGCACAACCTTAAAAATATAGATGTTACCATTCCCCGCAACCAGCTAACTGTGGTAACCGGTGTTTCGGGGTCAGGCAAATCATCACTGGTATTTGATACTTTGTATGCCGAAGGTCAAAGGCGGTATGTGGAGAGTTTATCCGCATATGCCCGCCAGTTTTTGGGTAAGATGAACAAACCCGATGTTGATTATATTCATGGTATTTCCCCGGCTATTGCCATCGAACAAAAGGTAAACACCCGCAACCCGCGCTCAACCGTTGCCACCACTACCGAAATATACGATTACCTTAAACTCCTGTTTGCACGTGCAGGTGTTACCTTCTCCCCTGTTTCGGGTAAAGAAGTGAAACGAGACACCGTTGAAAGTGTTGTTAACAAACTGCTGGCATTACCTGAAGATACCCGTGTATTGCTGGTTGTACCCATAGTGCCCGAAAAAGATCTGAAGAAACAACTCGAGATCTATTTACAAAACGGATTCTCAAGGCTCTTAATTGATGAAAAACCGATTGACATAGAAGAATACCTGTCAGAAAATCTCAAATCCAAAAGCTCAACTCTTAAATTGTTCCTATTGATTGATCGTTTCGCCATCATGCACAACGATGAGGATTTTCAAAACCGGTTGGCCGACTCTGTTCAAACCGCGTTTTTTGAAGGACATGGAGAATGTTCCATTCATGTGGTGCAGGAGAATGGTTCATTCATCAATGAAAACTTTAGCAACAAATTTGAACTTGACGGAATTACGTTTGAAGAACCGAATGTTAATTTTTTCAGCTTTAATAATCCGTATGGTGCATGTAAAACCTGTGAAGGATTCGGGTCGGTGATTGGGATTGACGAAGACCTTGTGGTACCCGATAAAAGCCTATCCATTTATGCTGATGCAATTGTTCCGTGGAAAGGTGAAAAGATGAGTGAATGGAAAGCCCATTTCATCAAGCTGAGTGCAAAAAGTAAATTCCCCATTCACAAAGCCTATCATGAACTGTCATCCGAACAAAAGGATTACCTGTGGCAAGGCGATGCAACATGGGAAGGTATCAATGGTTTCTTTAAAGACCTGGAACGTCAGACCTATAAAATTCAATACCGTGTAATGCTGGCCCGTTACCGTGGCAAAACAACCTGCCCCGATTGTAAAGGTACTCGTTTGCGGAAAGATGCAAGTTACGTTCGTTTGGTAAATACAGCCATCAAAAAAGGTGGTATGAGTGATTACCGATCTCTTTCTGAAATTCTATTGATGAGCATTGATGACGCTGGAATTTATTTTGATGGTTTGGAGCTAAGTGAACAACACGCAGCCATTGCCAAACGTATTCTTACCGAAATTACCGCCCGGCTGAGTTTCCTGCAAAATGTGGGATTGGGATATTTATCGCTCAATCGTTTATCCAATACGCTTTCGGGTGGAGAATCACAACGGATTAACCTTGCAACTTCTTTGGGAAGCAGCCTGGTAGGTTCCTTGTATATCCTGGATGAGCCTAGCATTGGTCTGCATTCACGCGATACCGAAAAACTAATCGGTGTATTGCAAAAGCTCAGGGATATAGGAAATACCGTTGTAGTAGTAGAGCATGATGAAGACCTGATGAAAGTGGCAGACCAATTGATTGATATCGGTCCGGATGCGGGTATCAATGGCGGACAATTAATTGCGCAGGGAACATTTAAGGAAGTTACCCAACACAAAAACAGCCTTACCGGAAAATATTTAAGCGGAAAAGAAGAAGTTCCCGTTCCCGACAAACGCAGGAAGTCAAATGATTTTATCACCATCAAAGGAGCGCGCCAGCATAACCTTAAAGGTGTCGAAGCCCGTTTCCCGTTACATGTATTAACGGTGGTTACAGGCGTTTCGGGGTCGGGTAAAACATCGTTGGTCAAAACCATTCTGTACCCTGCTTTGCAAAAACAACTCGGAAATTACAATGGCGAAAAAACCGGGGCACATGATAGCATGGAAGGCAACATCAAAAGCATCAAACAAATTGAGATGGTTGATCAGAACCCGATCGGAAAATCATCCCGCTCCAATCCCATCACTTACATCAAAGCATACGACACTATTCGAGAGCTTTATGCATCACAGCCTATCTCAAAAAACCGCAGTTACAAGCCACAACATTTCTCCTTTAATGTGGATGGAGGCCGCTGTGAAACCTGCCAGGGCGAAGGTGAAGTAACCATTGAAATGCAGTTTATGGCCGATATTCATTTACCTTGTGAGGAGTGTAACGGGGCCCGTTTTAAAGAGGAGATCCTGGATGTAAAAGTACGTGGAAAACACATCAGCGATGTGTTGAATATGAGCGTAGATGAAGCTATTATTTTCTTTACTGAAGAGGCTTCCATCGTTAATAAAATTAAACCTTTGCAGGATGTAGGATTGGGATATGTTCAACTCGGACAGTCTTCCAATACCTTATCGGGCGGAGAAGCACAACGGGTGAAACTCGCTTCATTTTTAGGTCGCGGAAAAAACAGCGACCATGTACTGTTCATTTTTGATGAACCAACAACCGGATTGCATTTCAACGATATCAAAAAATTGCTTGCATCGTTTGATGCGCTAATCAAGCAAGGCAATTCCATTATCGTTATTGAACACAATATGGATGTTATTAAATGTGCTGATTGGGTCATTGATCTGGGGCCCGAAGCCGGAGATAAAGGCGGCAAACTGGTATTCGAAGGAACACCTGAAGACCTGGTGAACATCAAAGAAAGTTACACCGGAAAGTATCTAAAGGAGAAGCTAGTTAACCGGAACCCCAAAGGGGTTCAATATGAATAAGAGCCCAAGGGTCTGAACAATGCCCCACCGAATGAGCCATAATGCCAGCAAAACCACTCACTCCCGGCACACCAACAGTAAATGAATAAATATTCACCCACTGTTGGTATCTAGCTATAATGCGTTTACATTTGTCTGGAAACAAATTGTGACTCCATGCCCAAAGTAAAAGATGAGAAGAAAGTAACCGACATTCACAAGGCTGCAATGAAGTTGTTGATACAAACCGGATTTGCAGGACTCAAGATGGCTGATGTTGCCAAAGGAGCCAATATTGCCACCGGCACCTTATATATCTATTACAAAAGCAAAGAAGCTTTGGTAAATGATGTGTATGAAGCCACCCGAAAGGAAATGATTGCTGTATTATTGGATAGCAAAAATGCGATGAGTGGCGACTTTTATAAAACCTTTGCCAGCATGTGGCTCTCTTATTTTAATTATTGCCTTCGTTTTCCGGAGAAAATGATTTTTGTAGAACAGTTTGTGTACAGCGGACTCATTGATGCATCCATTATCAGTGAAACCGAAAAAGAACTCAAACCCTTAAATCAATTTATTGAATATGGTCAGGAAAAGGGTATCTTTAAAACACTGGATGTGGAACTCCTGAAAGCTCAAATGCAGGGGGCCATTCACGAAACCATCAAGGTGATTCACAAACAGCAAATACCACTTACCGACCCTCAGATTCTGCAATGCTTGGGAATGTCGTGGGATGCCATGAAACGTACCTTTTAAAGCCCTTGAGGCAGTTTGGCGCGTTGGCATGAAGGTTGAAATAGTAGACTCCTGCAATCCAAACAGGACTGCGAAACCAGAACGAAATACACATGAACGAAAACAATCCCTTTATAATTCAGAGCTTTATAAGCGATGAGAACGATAACCAGGAGTTCATTTCCCTTCTTTCCCAAGAGGAAGAGGACGAAATGAATAAGGAAATTTTGCCCGATAGTCTGCCAATATTACCGTTACGCAACACCGTTTTATTTCCGGGTGTCGTAATTCCCATTACAGTTGGACGTGATAAATCTATCAACCTCATTAAAGATGCTTACAAAGCCAAAAAAAGCATTGGTGTTGTAACACAACTTAATGCCAATATAGAAGATCCGGGCTTTGACGATCTATACAAAATTGGAACCGTGGCACACATCATGAAGATGTTGCGTATGCCTGATGGAAATACTACCGTAATCATTCAGGGCAAAAGACGTTTTGAACTCAATGAGTGCTTAACAACCGAACCTTATATCACAGCTTCTATTACCGCTTTGCCAGAAAAGAAATTGGAGATGGGCAAAGAGCTCACCGCGCTGGTTTCATCAATCAAAGACATTGCACTGCAAATAATAGAAGTATCGCCATACATTCCTTCGGAAGCCAGCATTGCTATTCGCAATATTGAAAGTCCGAAGTTCCTGGTGAATTTTATTTCATCCAATATGAACCTGGATGTAGCCGGCAAACAATCCATACTGGAAATAGAAGCCTTTAAAACCCGTGGTGAAAAGGTGCTTGAATACCTTGGAAAAGAATTGCAGCAACTGCAACTTAAAAATGAAATCCAGAGCAAGGTGCGTGTGGATATGGATAAGCAGCAACGTGAATTCTTCTTGCAACAACAGATTCGTGCCCTCCAGGATGAACTGGGACAGGATTCTCCGGAGCGTGAAATAGAAAATATGCTGAAGGCCGGTGAAGCGAAACAATGGACAGAAACAGTATACAACGCATTCAAGAAAGAGGTTGAAAAACTGCGCAGAATGAACCCGATGGCTCCCGATTATTCGATGCAGACAAGTTACCTTCAAACATTGCTCGACCTTCCATGGGATGCCTACACACAAGATAATTTTGATTTGAAGCGTGCCCAAAAAGTATTGGATGAGGACCATTTTGGTTTAGAGAAAATAAAAGACCGCATCCTCGAATACCTTGCCGTGCTTAAGTTAAAAGGCAATATGAAAAGTCCTATTTTATGTCTGGTGGGCCCTCCGGGTGTCGGAAAAACCTCATTGGGAAAATCAATTGCAAAGTCGCTCGACCGCAAATATGCCCGTATTGCATTGGGAGGTTTGCACGATGAAAGTGAAATCCGTGGTCACCGCAGGACTTATATTGGCGCCATGCCGGGACGAATCATTCAAAACCTAAAAAAAGTAAATTCATCCAATCCGGTTTTTGTATTGGATGAGATTGATAAAATAGGCAATAGTTTCCGTGGCGACCCATCCTCTGCCTTGCTTGAGGTATTGGACCCGGAACAAAACCACGCGTTTTACGATAACTATATCGAGATTGATTACGACCTCTCAAATGTAATGTTTATTGCCACGGCCAACTCATTGGATTCTATTCAACCAGCCTTGCTCGACCGTATGGAAATCATTGAACTGAGCGGGTACACCATGGAAGAAAAGATCCAGATTGCTAAAAAATACCTGGTACCAAAACAGAAAGAAAACCATGGGTTGAAAAAAGCTGATTTTGATTTATCAGATGAAGCATTGGAAAAAATTGTGGAAGGATATACACGTGAATCGGGTGTACGCGGATTGGAAAAACAAATTGCCGCGATGGCACGCAATGTGGCCAAACAAAAAGTAATGGGCGATAAAACCAAAAAGAAACTGGAAGCAACCGATGTATTAAAAGTATTGGGCATTGAACGCGTGGAGAAAGAAAGTTACCAGAATAATGACGTTGCCGGTGTGGTAACAGGTTTGGCATGGACCAGCGTGGGTGGAGAAATTTTATTTATTGAAAGCTCACTCACTAAAGGTGCTGGTAAATTAACACTTACAGGACATTTAGGAGAAGTGATGAAGGAATCGGCGCACGCGGCCTTCGGCTTCATCCGCAGTCACGCGGCGGAG
>JAZKEF010000017.1:84140-102696 GCA_040387195.1 Bacteroidota bacterium | reverse complement strand
CTGAAATCACATTCCGAGTATTTACAGATCGATCCGAAAGTGTTTGATAAATGGGACCTGCATATTCACGTTCCTGCAGGTGCCGTTCCCAAAGACGGACCATCAGCCGGTATTACCATGCTTACATCACTTGCTTCCGTATTTACCCAACGTAAGGTTCGTCCACGTTTAGCTATGACGGGAGAAATTACCCTGCGCGGAAAAGTATTGCCAATTGGTGGTGTGAAGGAGAAAATACTGGCTGCCAAACGTGCCGGAATCCAGGACATCATTTTATGTGAAAACAACCGCAAGGATGTTGAAGATATTAAAGCTGATTATCTGAAAGACCTGAATTTCCACTTTGTAAGCAATATGCTCGAAGTAGTGGATATTGCCTTGCTCGAAGAAAAAGTAAGCGGTGCAATTGATATGACAATTAAGGAAGACGTGATTACTCCGGCCAAGGCTAATTAAGCTATACCTATTACAGAAAAGGCTAACAATGATGCATTGTTAGCCTTTTTTGTTGTGAGGTGCATTCTTAATTATTTAACTATCATCACTTTTTTACGGCTAATGACTTCTGAATAATTAGCTGCTTCAATAAAATATGTTCCATTATCTAATTGCACATGAAGTGGAAGAATTCCAGTTGAGCTTTGACCATTAAAAGTATAAACCAATCTTCCCGTCATATCAATAATTCGAATTTCGGAAACCTGCACATCTAATGGAAGTTGAACAAAAATTGTATTGCTTGCGGGATTGGGGTAAATATTTATGGATGATATATTTAAAGAATGATCTTTCCCTCTTTTAGGAGCTTTGACTTCATTATCATGACTTGCACCACTTGTTCCTCTTTTACCCATTACTTCTCCCCAGATCGGGTCTTCAGGTCTTTCGCCAATGACAATCAATTCCCCAGCATCCATATTTAATAATGTTCGACAATTATCAATTGCCAAATAATCAAGTTTGTCTTCGCTGGTAGCAATCACAATTTCATTTGAAATAATGCATTCATAATAATCGATTAATACATTTTCCTCTTCTGTTTCTGCAATATCTCTTAATGCCTGAATCTTTTCCAAAGCCTCTGCTCTATCATTTATTAGTCTATATATCAATGCCTGATCCAAAGAGATTTGGAAATATTTTTCATGCCCTCCGTCAAATAATGCATAATAACCTTTGAGCGCATTTTGTCCATCCAATATATCTTGTACAGGATCTGTAATTTCTGTTTCAGAAGATATACTTCCATCTGAAATCCCCTTTGCAAGCGATTCCTTAGCTTTACGATAAGCAAAATCAATGATACTATTACACAAATCAAACTCGAATGGTGCCGGAGGTTCAACTGTTAATATGCTTGTATATGACACTGTTAATACCGCCGTAAAATCTGTTATCGCATTAGGATAATCAGGATTGTCTTGATACATCTTCATCAATCCAGTCTTTACCTTAGCATCAATTGGTGTTCCGTCAATTAATTTTGAACAGCCACTTCCAATAAGTTCTGAAGGTTTCCCACCACTATCCCAGTCCTCCCATTCATCATCAAGAATACCATTACAACTATAGCTACTGATACTGCTTAATGGTGCAGCATCGAGTATTAAAGCATCATATAAAGTACTTCCGGTACCCTGTTTAAACTTTATAGAATAGTCACTATTCAATACCGGAGCCAAACCACTTTGATTCCATACATTCTCATTTGCAGTAAAAATATACGGAGGAGCCGTAATCGGCAACCCTATTAGCTCACCTGAGAATGTTAGTCCATTGGGTGAAATAAAGTTTGAATGGCCCTTGTTTAAAGAAAGGCCAGAAGCATTGTAGCTTACGATCGAGTTTGAATTATCACTGCCTAAATCATTTCGTCCACCATCTTTTTTTCCATAAGGTTCAATATCCAGAAATGAATATTCTCGAAGAAGAATATTACTTCCCATGGAAGGATTAGAGTTGGGATAATTGTTATAAATGCGGCTGCATGTTGGTAATAATTCGCTATTTACCATAAATGCTCCGACTGCACTATTAGCATGTAGGTTAACGTCTTTTACTTCCAAAATATCCCCGGTACCGGAACCAACAAAATCAATTGCAGAACGGTTACCATATGCTTCAATTCCTTTTATTGAACTTTTCGATTGTGCTCCTGATACAAAAATTCCTGTTTTATTTCCCCAATATTTTCCACCTTCTATATTCACCGATTTTCCATATGATACTACTCCAGCCGCACAATTGATAAAATTACTATTATAAATGGTTGACTTGTTTGCGTTGCCTTTGGTTGTGAAAATCCTTAATCCCACATCAGCATTTTCAATCACACATGAACTTAAATATGAAGTTTCTTGCTGACCATATACCCATATTCCACTGAACTTATCAGTAGATGGCGTATTCATTTTAATCCCCCCCAGAAACATTGGTGAAGCAACATCAAATATTGTTCCCACACCCATAAGTACTTTTCCTCCAATCAGCCTAAATTCTGTTATGCTCTCATCAACACTTAGTGAACCACCAATAACTTCTATAAGTTTTTGATTATAGCCCCCCGAGACAATGCTTCCACTTTGTTCAAATCTAGCTCCATTACCGGACGATTGGGTAAGAATATTGACTACACCTTTTTGTGATGGAGAAGTATTAATCTTAATATAACCGGTTCCAGTCCACTTGAATTTGGCATCAGGGCCTATCACAATCTTTCCACCATCTTTTATTTCTATTACTGACTCTAAATCCTGCAAGTTAATCATGGCATCTTTTTCAAATACCAATGAGCCTCCTGCAAGTACAAGCTTTGATCCATAACGAATGTCTAACAAACCATTTTCATGAATGACCAAGGATTGTCCTACCGTAATCTCAACTATTCCATACCGGCTTCCATCTCCAATTTTCAATGTTCCACCAGCATTTATATTTATTGTTGAACTACAATCGAATGTTGATGTTACAAAAGTTGACCCTTGGGCAGGAATATTACCCGTTCCATAGTTACTTCCATTATTACAATTAATCTGTAATACAGCAGCATTATTGATATTTGTATTAGGAAGTCTTTTTACATAACTGTACATGGACATATTATATGTTTCATTTGTTAAATTCAAAAAACTATTTTCATGAGGGTTACTCAGAGAAATCTCCAATGCTAACTGATTACCGGCTGACGGTGGAAATATCAGATGACTGTAATTAACTGAATTACTTGAGGCGTAGACCTCATCAAATGGGGAAAGCCTTGACGATTCAATATTCTGGTAATTTTGACCATACATTAGATTGGTAGTTTCTATTCCATAAGCACTCGTTGAAGGAACAATACAATGGTGATTATGTCCGTTTGTAGTACCACCCATACCTGTTACAATTTCTTCTTGTGTATTGAGATAACTACCTGGAGAGGAATCATACGGTTTATCTGCCTGATATGTATAATTATCATTTGCAACAAACATATCCGCATGTATATCATCTATTCCTAAAATCAAATTTACATACCATGAATAATCGTAATCCATTCTGAACCCCAGATATAGGTACAATACTCTTTGATTTGAAGATGTACTCACTGCATTTGCATTAATTTTTATGACTGCAGAAGTTCTATCACCACCTGGAGATGCTAGTTTTTGATACGTTAAAAATTCAGTTCCTTCATTGTAAGATTCGTTACCCAATGAATTGGAGTTATTGAATGTGTTTCCATTACTAAAGGCAACATTTCTGCATTGTTGCGGCATCCCTAATGTTTTAAGTTCATTATAGAAGGATGTGTGTTCGGCATGCGGATTTCCATTATTAGCTTCATGTAAACTTAACAGCTCTTTAGTAGAAACCGCATCGATACTTCTGGCTTGTCTCCTTATATCTGCAAGCAGGCTATAAGAGTGAGCATCCACTTGTTGTGTTAAAATTTGTAGCCCAAGAGGAATATTAGCCCCTGTGTGTGGTGCGTCAAGACTGAAATACTTTTCAACGTTATGATTTTCGCAATACACGTTCTCCATTTTTGCTAATGTATAACGTGCAATAACCCCTCCCATACTTATTCCTCCAACAACCAGTTTATTATTCCCGGTTTTGTTCTGGTTAATCCACTTGATAAGCCTCCGCAAAACTTCTGCGTTATTGCGCATACTTTTCTCTCCAGTACGCTTAAAGTTAAGAATAATAACATCGTAACCGTTAGTAATGAGTTGATTAATAGGAACATCTGGATCCTCTGGTCTATTATCACTTAAAGCCTTAAACAAATCTTTAAAATTGTATTCATCCAGCACATCCTGTCCTTCGATAAAAACAACAGGTTTTTGCAGATAACTTCGTCCGTTGGCATAAATAATATAAGCTTCGGCAGTAGTATTGTTGACATCGCTCCATAAAGCATCATAACAGATCCCTACACAATTTTTACCAAGAGTATTGGAAAATGAAAATACCTGATCAACAGTAAAAGTGGTTTTGGCATAATAATCTACCCCAGCCTGTGTAAGCTTAATGATAATGTTCTTAATACCAATTGATGTATAGTTGACATTGTAACCGCTGTTAAGGGATATGTTCTGGTAGCCGCTTCCGTTTCCCCAGTCGGCCTGCAATGAAAAGCTACCCTTATTGCTGTATACCAATCCCGATGGAATAATAAATGTAACTTCTCCATCACCATTATTTGTTTTTAATGGGGCAGTTGCTACCAGCACCTTTTGTTCGTATGGATTTTCAATTCTTCCAGGTACATCATGAAGTTGCTTATTGTTAAAGGTAAACCAGCCCTCAGTTGCCGTGGATGGATCCTTAATCCTGTGATAATTGGCAAAAATAAGCCCCAGACTTACACGATCTTCGGAGTTCTGATACCGCACATTGGTTGTTAATTCATCATCACTGAGCATATCGGATATGCCACCCAAATAGGCGTTGCGGGTTTGCGAATATAGTGCGTACCAGTCATCAATATTGGCTTCAGCACAGCCGCTCGTTCCGTTAAAAAGTGGAGCAGAAGCGATATTAGCTGATTTATCCATTAGAACACCACTGGTGATACTGCTTGTATTGAGGAGGGCAAACGCATGGTTGATAACGGATTGCAAGGGTGTATCCGGAACATAGTGAACAGGGCGATTGGTTTGTGCGTGCATATTAATTGACCAAAGAAAACATGCAATAAAGGGCATTACGTTTTTCATAGAGTTCGGGTTTTAGGGTTTATAGTTAGAAAAGTTAGTAGACGTAATAACCATCAAATCTTCCTTCGGTTATTTGTAATATTTATTCGCTTTTTTATTGATACTGTGTGCCTCGCTTAAGGGACAACATGAGTCAATCTTTATTACATAACCCACAATCAAGATTTTTAACGATGGAAATGGTGATTATTCATTTATTTGATAATTTAGTAGGTATAATGCATATCAAATCTTCCCTCCGTAATATGCAATGTATCTTGTGTTTCTTTTTGGATACAACTGAACTGAAAAATTCCAGATATAATCTGTGTCAATGTGTCAAGTTTAGAAATAGTTACCCCCCCCCCTATTAAACTATCGGTTCTCCAAAATTTATTTGCTAATATATCAGTATACTTTCCGGCGGGTACATTGTCTTTCCTTAAATATAATGGATAATAGTTACTTGAGTCATAAAAAAAAGTTAAATTAATCAAATCATCTCTACTATTATCCAAAAGGATATTACCAGAAATATGAACTAGCAAATCATTGTTCCTGCTTATTGATGCATAGGTTGATGACCAGCCTGTTTTATTACTTTTTGCCACCCATACTTTCCCGTTCACTCTGCACCCAAATGTCCCAGCACCTGTAGTAGTAATAGGAGGTAATTGTTCTTCTATGGGATGAATAGGTATTGGAGAATCGGAATCTTTACAGGAACTGCAAAACCCAACATTTAAAAGCATAAATAGTGTGGTCAATTGAAGAACGGTGGTATTAATCATATCATTTTGATTAGAGCTCCTGTTGTGTAATAAAAGGTATAGTCAAACATGAGTCAATCTGCGACTTTGTAAGATAGAATCAGTATTATAAAAAGTAGAAATGGGGATGATATTCATATGGGCATCAAACTATGTTAATTCAAAGTTTATCCAAAAAAAGTACAATACCTAATTGATTGCTCAATTTTAGTATTAATTAAGAATTATACGATAGTTATTACTGAAGTTTTCATCTTATAGCAGTTTCCTAAAAATCAGGAATATTGAAATGAAACCTGATACAAAATGGGGCTATAAGAAATCATTTTTTCTCGTAGTATTTATTTTCATGTTTAGCTGCTTTCTTAGCTTCCTTTGATTCTTCTTTGGATGCCTTCTTCTTTTCCTTCTCCTCTTCCTTTGCAGCTTTCATCTGTTTTTTCTCAATCTTTTGATCGGCCTTTTCCATTTTTGATGGTCCTTGTTGCGCATATACTGCAAGTCCAAAGCCTATTGTCATTGTAAACATTATCAGTTTTTTCATGTTTCGGATAGTTAGTTGGTTATAGCTGTTAAACGTGAAGTTAACAATTCCGTATCGTTATTTGAAACATCCAGGTGAAATACCATACGCAACTGATCCGGAGAAATCCGTCCGCATAAAATACCATCCTGTTTCAGGGAAGCCTGTATCCTGTCGGCTTCGGCAGGTGAATGTGTTTGCACAATCACAATACTCGTTTCTACCGGCATCACTGATTTTACCCATGAAAGTTTGCTCAATGTATCTCCAACAAACTTGGCTTTCAAATGGTCCTCCATCAACCGATCCACATGGTGCTCCAATGCATACAATCCTGCAGCTGCCAAAAATCCGGCCTGCCGCATACCTCCTCCAAATACTTTTCGTACACGTTTGGCTTTATTGATACACTCTTTGGTTCCCAATACCAGCGAACCAACAGGTGCTCCAAGGCCTTTACTCAAACAAATAGAAAGACTGTCGAAACAAGCTCCCACCTGCAGAGCATCATAATCGGAGGCAACAATGGCATTAAAAATGCGCGCACCATCCAAATGCAATTGCAAATTGTGCTGTTTGCAAACGCTGGCCATGTGTTGCATTTCGGCTAACGAATACACACTTCCTCCTCCGCGGTTGCTGGTATTCTCCAGGCAAACCAAACGTGTTGCCGGAAAGTGTACATCATTCACATTGATGCTTTCGGTTACCTGTTGTGCAGTAATTCGTCCGCGGTCGCCCACCAATTGTTTAATCTGAACTCCGGAGTTAAAGGCGACACCACCACCTTCGTACTTGTATACATGCGCGTTGTCAGCACAGATCAATTCATCACCGGGTTGTGTATGCACCTTAATAGCAATCTGGTTGGTCATGGTGCCGCTCGGACAAAACAATGCAGCTTCTTTTCCAAACAACCGTGCCGCATGCGCTTGCAATGCATTTACGGTATCATCTTCTTCATACACATCATCCCCTACTTTAGCCTGCATCATGGCTTCCAGCATTTGCGGTGTGGGTTTGGTTACGGTATCACTTCTTAAGTCAATCATCATTTTTCATTAAACATCAATAATACAATTCTTTGTTCTTTTTATCTTATGAGATTTGCCACAGATTAGCATAGATTTTATTACTAAGCATTCGCTGAAATTGACGCAAAGCATCCTATAAATTATAGATACCATTATCAATACTCTTTAATAAAAATAATGCGTTAGAAGCTTTCTTTATATTAATCTATGTAATCCGTGGCATTTACTAACTGACGACTTCGTCATAAAATTTCTGTGATAATCTGTGGCTATCCCCCGCGTTTGTTGTATTTTGCGCACCAAATTCATGAGCAAACAAAACATCCACATCGTTAACAAACGTGCCTCGTTCGAGTATATTTTGCTGGCCAAATACACTGCAGGAATGCAATTGATGGGCAGTGAAATAAAATCCATCCGCGAGGGCAATGTAAACTTAAGCGATGCTTTTTGTTTTTTCAAGGCGCATAAAAAAGATGGTACCGAAGAATTATTTGTGCGCAATATGAATATCGGCACCTTTAAACAAGCTTCACATTACAACCACGACACCATGCGTGTGCGTAAGTTGCTGCTCAAAAAAGGAGAACTGCGAAAACTCAAAAGCAAAGCTTCCGAAAAAGGATTGACCATTGTTCCACTCAAGATTTTCATCTCCGATACCGGTTATGCTAAAATTGAAATTGCCATTGGTCAAGGTAAAAAAAGCTACGATAAACGGGAGAGCATAAAAGAACGCGATGTAAAACGTGATATGGCAAGAAGCGTAGAATAGCGGTTGGCTATTTGCTGTTAGCTGTTGGCAATTGGAATCGTTCAACACATTTAGACATCATCGCATCTGAAATCACATTGGCATGCTGTTTTCTTTTTTTATAGGTAAAAAGATTTCGGCCATCATACAACGGGCACTGCCGCCACCATTGGCTTCGATGGTATACAACGGAGCCATCACAATCTTTACAAAAAACTCCAGCTGGGCAATTTGCGAAACGGTTAGACTTTTATAAGCTTGTTCGCTCATCACTAATATCTGCTGACCATTTTCATTGACCACCTCTAGCATGTTTCCGGCAAAGTGCTCCAGTTGTTCGAACGATATTTCGATGATCGTTTTGGTAGTAGAGCTTCGGATGATCCTACGTTCCATTTCATTAGGAATAGCATCAAAACAAACAACCATAAACTGTTTTCCCACACACATCAATACATTGGTATGGTAAATCAGTTTACCCTGTTTATCAGTTGCGGTAAAGGTGATCAGCTTGTACCCAAAATCATTGCAAAAGCGCTCGAGCAAAGCGGGATGCGTGCGGGGTGATAAGCAGGCATAACATATTTTCTTCTCCCGGTCGAGCACCATGCTTCCTGTTCCTTCCAAAAACATTTCTTCCTTTTCGGAAGCCGTGTAATCAACAATATCCAGCATGGTAAATGTTTCGGCCAGGTGGTGTGCAATATCGGACCTGCGCTCCAGCCTTCTGTTTTCGGCCTGCATGGGGTACAAGGCTATACGACTGTCATCATGCATCGAAATCCAGTTATTGGGAAAAATAGAATCGGGAGTGTGTGGATCTTCAGTATCCTCCACTACCCATACCTGTATCCCATTTTTTCTAAGTACATCCACAAACCCGTCAAACTCCTGCAGTGCTTTAGTTTGCGTATCATCCGATTTAGCAGCAGCTTGTTGAAACGAGTTGCTTTCGGCCGTTTGTTCGTTAAACGTAAAACGAACCGGGCGAATCATCATAATGTGGTGTGTATTTTGTGGCATAATGGTCTTTTTTCCTATGCGAATAAGCACTTAAATTTACTGAAAGCCAAGCCTCAAGCCTCCAAATGGGTCGGATTTGACGTTTTTGTTTAGATTTGCAGCCGACTACTCAATTAATATATGCGTGCAGAACGATTTAAAGTAATAACCGTAGAAAGTGATTTTGGTGCCGGAAAAAAAGGTGCTGCAAAGGGACCTCAGGCGTTGTTACAAGAATTACAAACAGCAGATTTTAATGCGTTTGATGTATTTAACTATACCCGCCTGGCTCCGCATGAAACGGCCCCCAGCGAGGAAACGCCACACGGCAAGAACATCGAAAACATCCGTAATTTTCAGGAAAAGATTGTAGAAAATATTCAGGACATCCTGAAGTTGAATAAATTACCCTTTATCATCTCGGGTGATCACAGCAGTGCCAACGCCCTTATTTCAGGCATTAAGGATTACCACGCCAACGCACGTATAGGTGTGATCTGGATTGACGCTCATGCCGATTTGCACAGTCCGTATACCACACCCTCGGGTAATATCCATGGGATGCCCATTGCAGCCCTGATGGGTGACGATCACCGTGAAATGGGCAAAAACGACCCAAAACAAATGACCCGTGATCTATGGGAAGTATTGAAAAAACTGGGCCGTAAACGTATCACCCCTAAAATTCAGGGTCGTGATCTGGTTTTTATTGCCCTGCGAAGCACGGAGGATGAAGAAGAAAAGATCATTACCAAAGAAGGCATTAAATGTTTCAGGCCAACTGATATTAAAACCCTGGGTATTGAGATTGTAGCCAACCAAACATTAGAACATCTGCGCAACTGCCAGTATATTTATATTTCATTTGATGTGGATAGTTTGGACACCCAATATTCCGTTGGCACCGGAACACCCGTAGAAGACGGATTAACCCTTGAACAAGCCGAATACCTGCTCACTACTTTTGGCAAACAGGATAAACTGATCGGATTGGAAATTACAGAGATCAACCCGGATCTGGATACACGGAAACCCATGCAACAGGTAATTTCGGGACTGGTACAAAACATCTTTACCCATAAGGAGCTTTAAGAAAACTGCAAAATGTAAGACACTAAACGTAGAATAAAAGTGAGCGAATCTTGCTTTTATCCTGCTAACTCCAGCAAAAAAGCAAGAGTGTCTACCCCATCCGCATAGTCCTTTAATTCCGGTTGTTGGGCTTTACCCAAAGGAATAGCACCCGGGAAAACAGACTTACTTACAATACACTGAATCTCCGACTGTTTTTGTTTGAATGTTTCCATCAATGTTTCGATGGAATCATACCGTTCATAATACAGCATGCCCAGTGGTGAAGCAATCCGTTCATCCTCTTTGAGCAATAAAAAATTATTGTCGAGGTGCGGAGTCAGGTTCATGAGCAAAATGGCCTTATGGTACGTATAGTTATTGGCGTATTTGTGGTGGTTGATTACATCATTGTGGGATTCAATGCCATCCAGAAATTGGGTGATATCATAATCCTTCGGAACATATATTTTGGACACATTACGACAGCCTAAACCGAAATAGGTGAAGATATCTCCTCCCAGTTTGTGAATGTCTTCAGGAGTTTCATTGCCGGTCAATACTGCCACACTGTTCCTGTTTCCTCTCAATAAGGAATGTTTCTCCCTGAAATAATATTCAAAATAGCGGTTGCTGTTATTGCTGCCTGTAGCAATAACTGCATCAAAGCCTTGAGGCAACCTATTTTCAGAGATCTCTATGAGTGAACTGAAACCTGGTTCAATTTGAATGAGTTCTGTTATTACCCATTTCATCAGTGTGCTATCATCTACCGATACCTTAACCAGCGCTTTATTTCCTGTTACCAATACACACAACAAATCATGAAAGCCTACCAATGGTATATTTCCTGCCATGATGATGGCAATGGTTTTAGGCCTGGGCTCAGGGATGGTGTATGTTTCAAGCCATTCATTCAGTTTGGAACTGCGCAAATTATCGGCCCATGCCTGCACCGATTGTTTGATATGATGAATGGTAAACCATGGATTTTGAGTGTATGCCTTATAAAATACAGGATGATCGGCTACGGTGATTGATTGTTCAAAAAACTGTCCTAACTTTACAAAAGCATCTATACGTTGTTGAAAATTCATTTTAATTTAGAATGATTATACTTTGAGTTACAAATCAACAAAACTTATTTTGTAATCATTAAACAATAACATAATAATTATACAGATATGGCAATAATGATCACTGACGAATGCATCAACTGCGGTGCATGCGAACCTGAATGTCCGAATAATGCAATTTATGAAAGCGGTGCGGAATGGGCCTGGGCTGATGGCAATAACCTCAGCGGTACCGTTACAGTGGATGGCGAAGCTGTTGATGTAACCAAACGTTTTGCTCCTAAATCGGAGGATACGTATTATATCGTTACCAATAAATGTACAGAGTGTGTTGGTTTCCACGAAGAACCTCAATGTGCTGCGGTTTGTCCTGTAGATTGCTGCGTACCTGATCCGGACCATGTGGAATCGCAGGATGTATTGCAAAGCAAAAAAGAAAGAATGCACTTGTAAGAATTGCGGAGTGCGGAATGTCGATTGCGGAGTGAGGCATTTGATACCAATAGTAAAAGCAGCTGATTAATCAGCTGCTTTTTTGTTTTTTACCTTTGATGCGGCTTAGCGTTTCCTGGGAAATATTAAGGTATGATGCCACCAGCCGGTTTGGTAAGCGCTCCACAACCTGTGCATTTTGAAGCAATAACTCTTCGTAGCGGGTGCTTGCATCCATTGTTGTAAAACTCATTAAACGGTTGGTATTGGTCACATACGCCTTCTCCAGGTATTGGCGGTAAAACCTTTCCCAGGTTGGAATCATTTCCAGCAGGCGCATAAAATTATCGTAGGTAATGCATAACAAATCAGAAGGCTCCAAAGCCTGAATAAACTCAAATGAAGGTTGGCGCGAAATAAAACTCACCAAAGCGGTTGCAAACTGGTTTTCGAAAGCAAGGTAACGTGTGGCTTCCTGGCCGTCTTCCTGGTTAAAATAAATACGTAAACAGCCTTTACATACAAAAATAATCTTGCTGTTTACGTCTCCTTCGTTTAACAGTATTTCATTCTTGTGCACCGATACCGGTACAAAATAACCAAGTATCATGTCAAGCTCCTGTTCGGATACCGGAATTTCCTGTTTGATGTATGAGGCGAGTTGGGAATGCATATCAGTAGTCGGTTACGAAAGTACGGTATTGAATAATATCCTCCACCGATAGCACACTAAGTGCATGCTTTTGTGCAAACGTTATAATTTGCGGTAAGCGGGCCATGGTTCCATCTTCGTTGGTTAACTCACACAATACAGCCTGTGGTGCCAACCCCGCCAAACGCATCAAATCAACGCTTCCTTCTGTATGTCCGGCTCTGGCAAGTACTCCGTTGGGTGCTGCCAGCAAAGGAAACACATGCCCCGGCCTTGCCAGATCGTCCGGCTGGGCCTCGGGTGCGCAAGCCGTTCTGATGGTTTGAACCCTGTCGGCTGCCGATACTCCTGTGGTGACACCCTCACGGGCTTCAATGGAAACCGTAAAGGCTGTTTTAAATCGGCTGGTATTATCAACTACCATGGGTTGCAACGCGAGTTGGTCAGCCTGTTCGGTTGTGATGCACAAACATACAATTCCGCTGCATTCACGAATCATCAGGGCCATTTGAGCTTCGGTAATATGTTCAGCCGAAAAGATCAGGTCGCCTTCGTTCTCCCTGTTTTCATCATCCACCAATAGAATGCCTTTGCCTTGTTTGAGCTGGCTGAGTGCGTTTTCAACCCGTTGTGTATAATCGTCACCAAAAAGGGATAATGTTTGTTGTTGTTCTCTAACCATCGCACAAAATTGCCCGAACAGATCGGTTAAAGCATTGACACAGGTCAAAAAATGAAGGCATAAAAAAAGCGCTTCAGTTGCCTGAAACGCTTTCGTGGTCTTGTAGGGATTCGAACCCCAAACCTTCTCATCCGTAGTGAGATGCTCTATCCAATTGAGCTACAAAACCATTGATTTGTGGGGTGCAAATATAAACATACTTTCCATTTGGAAAACTTTTTTCAGCAAAATCTTTACCCCTATTCAACAAAAAGGCTGAAATCACAATGGATTTCAGCCTTTTAAATATGATTATAAATCTTAGTGACTTACAGTGAATTTACCTGATTTCACAGTTTCGTTAGCCGAAGTTTTGATTTGGTAGAAGTATACTCCGTTGCTGAAGTTGCTTACATCCATTTTAGCTTCGCCCATAGTTACAGGGTAAGTATTTACCAATTTACCGGTAATATCCATTACTTCAACAGTTGCATCTGTTGATTTCATCGTAATAGTGAATGAAGTGTTTGCTGGATTCGGATATGCGTTGATTGACTTAATTAATTCAGCATTTTCCTGTACACCTGTTGGGAAAGCAAACAAGACAGTACTGCAGCTGATATTGTTAACCAAGTTTGAATCTTGTCTAACACCATAGCTAAGATCGAAGACTACACAAAGATCTGCGCTATCAACAGCTGAAGGATTGAACCCAACATTTGGAATAGAAAAGAAAACCGAACTGTCTTTATAAATCGTTGGATGTGATAATCTGAACACAGATACCTGGCTTCCGTTGATGGTAAAGTTCATTGGGGTATTGTTGATCAAAAACTGCACTCTGAGTGTATCTTCTACTTTAATGCTATCCATTCCAACATTTTTGAATTCTGCTGTTAGGGTTACGGGTGTGTTTTTAGTAATGATAGCTCCGGTAAGCGGGCTACGTAAGGTTACTTGAAGATCTTTTTGAGCGAAGGCTGCTACACTTACAAGTGTAAAAATAGAAAGTAATAGTTTTTTCATTTTTGGTTAATTGATTGTTTGTTGTCTAGACGACAAATATAACAAAAGAGTTGCTTATGCTCACCTATTCGGGGTGAAAAAAGTTCCAAACCAACTGGCCTTTCGCGTTTCCGATGATGTCCTTGAGCACCTTAACATCTGTTTCCTTTATCTTTTTTACAGATTTCAGTTCCTTAAGCAGCATTTTTTGGGTTTCCTCTCCTATTCCTTTAATCTCATCCAATTCTGAACGCATGGCACCTTTGCTCCTCCTATTACGGTGATGGGTAATACCAAAACGATGCGCCTCATCCCTTAATTGTTGAATGATTTTTAAGGTCTCCGATTTTTTATCAATATATAAAGGCAACTCATCATCCGGATAATACAATTCCTCCAGTCGTTTGGCAATGCCCAGGATTGGTATTTTACCATATAAACCCAATTCCAGCAAGCTTTCAACAGCCGAACTTAACTGGCCCTTGCCCCCATCAACAATAATCAGGTTGGGCAGCGGCTGGTTTTCTTCGAGTACCCTTTTGTACCTTCGGTAAATAACCTCCCGCATGGTGGCAAAATCATCGGGGCCTACTACGGTTTGCACATTAAAATGGCGGTAATCCTTTTTGCTGGGTTTGGCATCTTTAAACACTACCATAGCGGAAACCGGGTATGCTCCCTGGATATTCGAATTATCAAAACACTCGATATGGCGAGGCAATTCGGTTAACCTTAAATCCTCTTTCAT
This sequence comes from Bacteroidota bacterium, assembly GCA_040387195.1. GTDB lineage: Bacteria > Bacteroidota > Bacteroidia > UKL13-3 > UKL13-3 > UKL13-3. Next base: position 87,785 of record JAZKEF010000017.1, on the reverse strand, counting down.
CTGGGTTAATACCCTGTCGACCTTCAACTCCGGATTCAATTTTTCGTATTGCGACAATTTTTCCTTCTTGTAATAAATGGCATTTTTTAGAGAAAGGTCGAGCAACTTTTTCTTATCGCCTGTCTTGGGTATAGTAAATGTAATCCGATCGTCCTCAAGCTCGAGGGGGAATGGAATGATTACCTCACGCGAAACACTTTTGTATTGCTCCCGCACCTCGCCAATGGCAAACTCCAGCATTTCTTCAGCAGTTTCCTCCAGCTTTTTTTTCAGTTCAAAGGTTTGGGTTTGAATAACCATTCCATTTGATACCTTTAAATAGTTTACAAAAGCGAACTTATCGTCACTCACAATACTGAACACATCAACATCATTCGGTATAGATGTTACAATGGTGGATTTACTCTGGTAGTTTTCCAGCAGGTCGAGTTTCTTTTTAAGCAGGGCTGCTTCTTCAAACTTAAGTTCGGCAGCAGCCTGCATCATTTGTTGTTTGAGTTGCTGCTCCACTATCCCCACATTTCCCTTCAGGATACTTTTAATTTGTTTGATGGCCGCATTATAATCCTCCTCCGATTGCAAAGCGATACACGGAGCCTTACAATTACCAATCTGAAATTCGAGGCAAGCCTTAAACTTCCCTTCGGTGATATTGGATTCGGACAACACAAGGTTGCAATTCCGTGTAGGGTACAACCCCCTGATAGTATCCAGTACAGTATGCATCATGCTCCCTGAAGCGTACGGACCATAATATTCTGAACCATCCCGGATATACTGACGTGTTGAAAAGATACGGGGAAACCGTTCGCGTTTGATACAAATCCAAGGATAGGTTTTATCATCCTTCAAACTGATGTTAAACCTTGGCTGGAATGTTTTGATGAGTGAATTCTCCAGTAACAATGCATCAATTTCCGAATCGACCAGCGTAAATTGTATATCGGCAATCTTGCCTACCATTACTGCCGTTTTACGGTTATCATGCGTTTTATTGAAATATGACGACACCCGCTTTTTCAGTTTCTTTGCTTTGCCGATGTACATCAACACTCCATCGGCATCAAAGTATTTGTAGATACCCGGACTATCGGGCAGGCTGCCGATGATACGTTTTAAGTGTGCGGAAAACATGCCGCAAAATACATATTTGTTGAGTTATATGCAGTCTGATAATTATGTTGGTTTGTTACTATGGAAATCATGCAGATACTATTAGCTGATTTCTCTTCTAACACACTTAACGGATAACATATTAACTGTTTTACACCACACACTTAATGCGACTGAAAGTGCAGCGGCAGTATTAACTTTACGGGTAATAACCTGCCATTCTGTTTACCGGGAATCCATTTAGGCATGCGCTCAATTACTTTCTGTGCAGCTTCTTCACTTCCGAATCCAAATCCTTTTATCACTTCAATATCCGTGATGCTTCCATCGGTTTGCACCACAAATGAAACCAGCACCTTGCCTTCCTTACCATATTCCATGGCATCGGGCGGATACACCAGTGTATGCCTGATAAAGTTAGCCATGGCTTCGGCACCACCTTCAAATGAAGGCATTTCGGTGGCAAATGTTGCAACAGGTGTTTTAACTTCGATGATCGGTGCAGCGGGAAGAGTCCCTGTTCCTCCAATGATTCCCGGCTCAATTCCGGGTACGGGTTGAGGATCGGTGCCTACAGGGTTCAATGGTAGTGTTGGATTTGTAGGTGTAGTGAGCCGTTGATTAACCAAAGGGTCCTTCATGATACGATAATGGCCGTTATCGGTATTTTTTACAGCTAGCTTGGTGAGCAATTGTTCATCAGGTACGATTTCAATTTTTTTGCTCAGGTTATTGTCGAAGGATAGTTCCTTACCAAATGATTCAACCAACGGTTCAACCTGTTTACTGAAAAGTGATGCCAGGTAAAAAGTTGATCCAAACAGAAGAAGCAAACCAAAAGAGGAGGCGGTTGCTTTGAGAAGATGTCCGTCATACGATTTGCGCAAGGCATAAGCACCGTATTGTTTGTTGCGGTGTTCAAAAACAACCTCATCAAGATCATTTTTGGAGAATGAAAAAAGGTTCATGGCTGATTGAATTATACTGAGATAACTCGGGCCTTACTCTTTTGGTATCACCTTATATGAATCTGACTGAATAGTTACAAAGCGGCTGACGACAAGAATCAACGGTCATTATCTCTATGTTACAGGTACATAGTTGAAATTTATCTATTAAAACCATTCGCCCCTTCAGGGTTGCCCCTCCAACGTCCAACGTCCAACTTCCATCCTCTACCCTCCAACTTCTCAATTCGTAAATCTCAAATCACAACCGGCTAGTATTGTAACTCAAGCTCCTTCACAATTGTATTTCCAATGATATGTTCGTTTACAATACGCTCCACATCATCAGGCGTTACTGCTCCGTAATACGTTCCATCAGGATATATTACCAGTGCCGGTCCCTTGGTACAGGCATCCAGGCAACCCGAGCGTTGTGCCCTTACTTTTCCCTTCAACCCTTTTTCGGCCAGTACTTCCCTGAATTTTTCAACCAGTGCCATTCCGTTTTCTACTCCGCAACAAGCCTTTCCTTCTGCCTTTTGGTTGGCACAGATAAATATATGTTTCTCAAATCTCATGGTGCAAAAGTAACTCCTTTTTTTGATGCCGCATATCTGAAATATAACCATAAAAAAAAGGCTGCATCGATGGTCCGATGCAGCCTTTGTCTGTACAATTTATTTGCAGTTATTCAACAGTAAATTTAACCGCTTTTGTTCCAATTGATTCTGATTGCAGAACAATTGAATACAAGCCCGATGCCAGTGCTGTAACATCCACAGGGAATTCATTGTTCCCTTGTTGCATCAACTGTTTCACCGAATAGAGAGCTTCTTTTCCGGTGATATCAATAACTTTGATGGTAACCATTTCCTGAGTTGCTAAATCGGCCGTTAATACTACTGTGTTTTTTGCAGGGTTCGGGTAAACCGATACTCCTAACAAATTACTTCCCTTAGTTTCCGATACACCGGTGGTAATGGTTGTGTTATAATAAGCACTAATGTTTGAACCCTGAGGTGTAGTAACTTCACTGTAAGAGAAAATTGGTGCACTGCTTCCATTATACATATAATTATAGGTGAGTGTACTGGATACTGAGGTTTGCATAAATGTTCCTGACATAAAAAGTGAATCCACAATTATTTGACTCATCTTCAATCGGAGGTAAGCTGTCGTTCCAGCAGGCGTTTTAATTGTTCCGTGGGCATCAGCAGTAGTTGCAAGGGTTCCGTTTCTTTTCACAAGAATCCCGTTAACTGTATACTCTGCTTTAAAGGTATCCAAAACAAAATCGTTAAACGACATTGGGAAACTCAATACAGTGCTCGGGTTCGAAAATGTCATCACATATGAGTTGGTGCCAATTCCAATCATTTCGACTTTAGAAGCGGAGCCTACATAATAAGAGTAACCGAGATTTCCTTGTGTTGACGTTACCGGGGATGCAATGGTAGCTGTCGGGAATGTTGATGCAAAAGTAGTTCCGGCCGGAGATACGAAAGATTGGGTTTGCAATGCACCATTTGCTGTAAATGCACTGTAATCAACCGACACATTCGCACCGGCAGCTGATGGCAATGTT
>JAZKEF010000017.1:68469-84130 GCA_040387195.1 Bacteroidota bacterium | reverse complement strand
CACAGAAAAACACTTGCAGATATGGTATTTATTAATGTTCCAGATGTGGTACAAGGTTGAATGGAATAAGAACTTCCAACAGTGTAACCAATAGCTGACGTAAGCGTAATTTGAGCGTAACTGAGTTGGGATAGCAATCCAACCGAACCAATAAAGGTAATTAGTTTTTTCATAAGGTTTGTTATTAATTAAGCTGCAAATAAACAATATCAAACGTATATTACCATACATACTAACCTTACGAATGCGATTCGTAAGCATCTATCCTTTTCTATTCTTGACTAAGAAAATATAATTGTACTTTCACATTTTAATACATAACCCATGACCAACGAAAAACATTCCCCTACTCATTACAAATGGGGAATCTTTTATTACAATAAAAATGACAAAAGGATCTTTCCACCCAAACGAAATCCGAATATGGGATGGACAGTGAACTTTGCGAATCCTTATTCCATACTTGTTGCTTTGGCCCTTATTGGCGGGGTATACCTGTTTGCTACCTGGCTGGGAAAACTCTAGTGTTCGAACTTTCTGCTTATTTGGGTTCAGTTTCCACCACTTCCATCAACTCAGAAGGATAGGGTTTCATCATGGGTAACAAGGCTTCAATATCAGCATCGGGGTTGAGCCATTCTTTTAAATCTGCTTCTTGCAAAATAACCGGCATGCGCTGGTAACCGACTTCGTTTACCATCAACTCGTTTGGCCAGCAGGTAATAATGCAAAAACAGGATTTGCCCGTAACAACATCCGTATCTACAATAGCTGCCAAATAAAACTGCTGAACATCTTTCAGGGAAACATCATAAGGTTTTTTTAACCTTTTTTTGGCAGAACCTTCTACAAATGCAGTAACAGGAACAACAGCACGATGGCTGTAGAAACCTTCCATAGCCCAACCATTTTGGTGAATACCGATCTCACCTGAGTAATCTGCTTTATTATCTTTATTGAACGCACCCTCTGCACGGGCATTGTACATAAAACGTTCACCTGTATTGGTTTTTTTATTGAATCCGAACGGCATTTCCACCAATTCACCTTTTGCACCGTGCATAATGTTGGCATTTCCCCTAACATTCACAATACGCTTGGGCGTAAGGTTTTCCGTGGCTTTGGGTCTGATAAATGAAAGGGTTGGATTGGGAATTAATTCCTGTTTGAAGCGTTCACACATGGGGCGAAGGTAAGGTAATTAGAACTGCCAAACATCATTGGGGTAAATTTGAAGTTACGGTACTGATAGAGATTCAAAATTGTCACTTTACTCAACAAAACCCGAACTTCAATACTGAAGTCGGGTCTTGGGGTTGCGAAACCAATTAACAACAATTAAGAACCATTGCTAATATTTTTGAAACCTATTGCGTTGCGAGCAAGTCTCTTTCGTTTTGCAACACAAACATTTCGGTTTGAATTAAACTATGGAGGTAACCGGGAACAGTTGTTGCATTCCTGTTCAGTATCATTATTTCTTCCGGAACGGGTTGCCGGTTTTGATCACCCAATTGCTGATTGTACTCTTTTATTTTTTGAATGAGCACGTCAAGTTTGGGTTGTAATGAATGTTCGCCTGCAAAATATTTTTCTGCCAACCCATCATTGATGGATCCGGCCTTGCATGCATTATCGCCTGCCAATGCCGGGCTTCCTGTTTCCTCCAATACAATTTCCGATTTCATTGTTTCACATAAGGAGATGATTTCATCGGCCAACCTATGCTTTTGTATATGATTCAATATGCGCGATTCTCCTTGTAAAATCATTTCGCTGCGCATCAAACCGGATGTTATCACCTCGTTCTTGTATTGTGTTGCCCTAGGTGAACTCACCAATGTGAGGAATAAACCACATCCACCAATAATGAGTACCGATGAAAGAATCGTATTCATCTTTGTATCGGGATTCCGGATACCGGTGATGAAATACACGGGCAAAAACAGCAACGCCATTACCCCTAACGATCCCAGACCAAGCGCATTTGCTCCCGGCCAATGCATCACTTTAAATAAAACAGAAAGACTCATACCAATACAAACAAGCGATGTTAAACCGGCAAGCACTTTATCCTTGGTTTCCTGTTTCTCCTGAATTTTAAGCGTAAAGTACAAAGGCAAAAAGACAAAACTTAAAGAGAATATGGCTCCGGCAATAAGCGCACTGGCCCCCGGCCAGTGGTTAAACTTAAAAAGAATACCGAAACTAAAAACAACAGCAGAAAAAATACCGCTGACTATCATTAACTTTTTCATAGTGTAATAATGTTTAAACGTGAGCAGAGATTGTGTTTCCTCTTCCAGTTCAACCAACCGCTGATTATAAAACGTGCGAATGGTTTGCCGGTAGAAGTGCTCGAAGTCTCCGTTTGCTTCGAGCTCGCGTTCGATGATGCAACACACATGATCCAGGAGGTTATACTGCAGGTCCTCCAGCTCAATGCCATTACGTCTAATGTCATCGAGAATAAAATCAATCTGTTGGTCACTTAACGTATACATTTATCCTTTGGCAGGTTGAATGTCTAACAAAAATTTCATTGTCTCCATAAAGTCGGCCAGTTCGGTAATGCGTTCCTTAGTCCGCACCTTCCCTTCTGCACTCAATGAATAATACTTTCGCACACGCTTTCCGATATATTCCGTTTCGGCAACAATAATCCCCTCCGCCTCCAGCGCATGCAACGATGGATACAATGCACCCTCCGTTAACTGAATTTTACCCTTGGTCATATCCTTTACCATCTGGGTAATTTCATAACCATACATCCGTTTGTTCTCCCTCAGCAATTTGAGAATAATGGTTTTGAGTGTGCCTTTAATAAGTTCCGATGAATAGATCATAATTCAGTTTGGTTAAATACCTAACGCAATAATACATAGTTTTCTTATGCATTGGTGTAAGGTATATTTATTTTTTCGTAACGCGTTTGTTTTTAGATACTTAATTTTACCGTGGAGCTCACATGGCGAAGTTTGCCGTTTTCGATTGTTAGGAATATTATTCTGCGGGGCAGTCCTTAGTTTTACTATTTTAGAGTAGTTTGCTTTTAAACTAATGCCCACCTTGAGGGGGTGGAAAATTACTTTCAATTCTTTTCTGTGGTGCAACCAGCGCGCCAATATGCTGTGAACGCTGCAGTTAAATGATTCTCAATAGAGCACAAATCTTTCTTTTTTGAATTCCGGAGGCTATGCTTCTCCCGCCCGCAGCGGGACAGCATGACATCGCTCCTTAATCTTCTAATACCCTATTGCATATCCTTTCGAATTTCGTGCTTTAAGATTCGGATTTTTGAACGCTAGTAAGCTGAACCCCAAACAGCAAACCGAAAACTGCGGACCGCGGACTGCCGACTGCCGACATCTTGTGCAAAAAAGGTAGATAACTGCTGAAACGGGATACCTAATTTGCTCCTTTAATTAAGCAATACTACATGCTCACCAGATTAATTATTCTCAATTCAAAAGTTTACGGAAAAGCCGAACTCAGGCTGGATGATTGTGACTCCCTGCAACTCGTAGGGCCCAATAATATTGGTAAAAGTACCCTCATCTATGCGCTGAACTTCCTGTTTATCATTGATGGCCAAAAAATGTCGTTTAGCGGTAACCGCAAGGGCGACAAAGAAACCATTCACCATTATTTCCCCAATGCCAACCAAAGCTTTATTGTATTTGAGGTATTTAAAAAGTCATACTACTCCATCATTGTAAAGCGCGATAATGAAAGTAACCTTGAGTATTATCGTTTTGAAAGCGAGTACAAAGAGGAGTATTTTGTTGACGATGACAAACGCCTGTTGAAGTTTGAAGAAGTAAAAGAAAAAATTGCTGCCTCGGGACTGGCGCTTGAAATGTTTAAAGACAAACGCGAAGTGTTTCAGTTTGTATACCAGCGCGGAAAACGGAACAATGCTGTTGTGTGGCTTGATGACAGTGTAAAAAGCGAAGGTATCAGTAATAACTTTTCGAGGATTTACCGTTACCTTATCAATACTAAGCTCATCACTAATAAAAACCTGAAAGAGGCCCTCATCATAGCAGATAACCGTGAAAATGAGACATTGAACTTCTCTCAGAAAAACAAAAAAGATATTAACGATTTGAAACGCGTGAACAATGAAATCCGCAACCTCAGATCGGTAAAGAATGAGTTTGACGAGTTCCGCGAGTTGGTGAGCCAGTATAACGCAAAATCGCGCATCATCAGTGAGTTATATTATGGCTTTAACAAGAGTTATAATAACGCCTTACCTGAGTTGCAGGTACAGTTTCATGATAAGGACAAGGCCATTGGCCGTCTGAATACAGAAATGAACGAAGAGCTCATTCCGCAAAAGGCGGAGTTGGATCGTAAGATTGGTGGTAAAGAAGCGGAGATTAATGCCAAGTCTCAGTTCTTCTCCGAAAAAGAACAAGAAATCAAGGAAATTGATTCATACGAGCCGGTGAATATCCTGAACCAGCAGTTGGCTAACTTCGACCAGCAGCGTAAGGAAATTGAAAGCCGCATGACGATGGCTGAGTTACAGAAGCTGAACAGCCAGCAAATTGAAAATAAGATTGAGAACCTGAACAGCCAGGTTGCGCGTGTAGACATGCAGGTAAAAAACTACAGCAACCTCCTCATCAATAAAATTTCAGGGTCGGTTGAAAACCGTAAACTACTCAACTCTATTTTGAGCGAACAGGTTAGCAGTTTGCCGGGTGATCAGGTGATGAAACAAATTCACAAAATCACCCAGGAGCTCAACCTGTTTGACGGTAAGATTGACATCTCTAAAAACATTGTGATCCGCGATTTTAAAAATGTGGATGAGTTGAAAGCCGAGCTGGCTGCACTGAAGGAAGACAAAAACCAGCAGGAGGCGTTGTTGAAAGTGGTGAAGGATATGGAGAAATCGGGCAACGAGCTTAAAGCTATTGAAGCACAGATTGAAACCATTAAAATAAAACTGGCACGTATCAAAAACAAACCCTTATTGATTAAATCTTTAGAAAAGATGAAGTCGGAAGTGAATGAGTTGATGGGGCAGAAAGAGAAATTTGAAACAGAGCAAAAGGTAATTGCTAAAACCATTGCACGTAAGAGTAATGAGTTGCGTGATTTGCTGGATGATAAACAAAAACGCCAGGAACGGATTAACCGCCTGATTGAAATGAAACATGAGATTGATGAGCTTGGTTTGGCCGGTGAGGAATTTGAAAGCAACGAGCCGTTGGATCAGTTGTTCAACAAAATCAAATTAAACTGGCAAGACCGTATTCAGCTCAAAGCAAACAAAGACCATTTGTTCGAAAAGCTGCGTGATAAATTACAAAGCACCTTTGCCGATGAAATGGATTTTATCCGTTATGTAGAAGAAGAAGTTGCATTGATTGAAGACAAAGAAAGAAGCGTACAATCATTGTTGGAAAGTATCTCGGCACAGTTTGCAACACCTGCCTATACATTGCTTAAGCGTTACGAGGAGTTCAAGGAGTTTATCTACAATAAGTTTAACACCAAACTTTCACAAACCCGTATTTCCGATATTGAATCACTCACCATTGAATTGATTGATAACAAGCGACTGGTAGATGAGGTGCGCAAGATTTCGCAAATCCAACAAATCAGCGGACAGCTGATGTTTGAATTTGATAACAGTGAAAACTTAAAAGTGCTGGATCATTATTTGGAAAGCGGACAAAAAATCGAGTTCGATGATTTGTTCGATATCACCTTACACTTAAGCAGAAAAGGAAGTACCAAACAAGTGGATTTGGGACAGCAGATTGAGAGTGATGGAACCGATAAGATGATTCGTTTGGTGATTGTGATGAACATCATCAACCGGTTGGCATTGGCCGATCACGAAAACAGGATTGCACTCTTTATTGATGAGGTGGCAACCATTGATAAACAAAATCGTCCGGAGTTGGTGCGCTTCTGCAAGGACCATTTCTTCATTCCTATTTTTGCTGCTCCCGATGCGGTGCCTGGCTTTGGCAAATATTATTTCATCTTCCGCAACGCAGGTAAGATTAATATTAACGAGAAGACCAATGCAGCGTATGGTGAGGTATTGGATAAAAACCTGAAACTGGAAGTATAACCGAAGGGATATGAGAACAGAACCAAGGACCATATTAAACTTCCTCTCTACCTACTTTGATATCATCAAGGAATTGTTTGATATACAAGTAAAGGATGGATTGGTAAGAATGGAGGTACTCAATGAAGTACTTTCCGAACACGACCACGATATTCTCAATAAACTCGTTGAATACAAGTTTTTCAAAAAGATCCAGAACGACTACGAAATCCGTCCGGTATACTTTAAGATGCTTGAATTTATATTAAGTGAATTCAAGCCTTTATTGCCCGAAACAATTGAAAAATATGAACACTCCATTACAGCGTTGTTCAAAAAAATCAAAGAAGGCATTAGCAAGGACCGTAATATTTTATTGCAACGCATTACCGACTTAAACAGTGAGGTGCGCGATTTTACCGAATCTGTTGAAAAAAACACCATTCGTTTAATCAGCGAAACCAAAGAATTAAAATCGAATGTCGATAAAATTGACTACCGTGAAAAAGTACGTAAAGCCAGTTTCTGGATTGACTACTACATTACACCACTCAATACCATTCTGGATGTTGGAAATAAAAGTTCTATCACCAACCGGTTGCTCGACATTTCGGAATACATCAACGTAAGACGTTTGAATTTTGAGGATGAATTGGCCAGGCAACAATTTGAAAAATTGTATTCGTTTTTGGTGCAAACCAATGATGACTTGCTCAGGCAATCCAAAATATTAACCAACGAGTTATTGCCATTGATTGAACGTATCAGAAGCGAATCGATGATATTAACGGGATGGATTGAGTTTCTTAAAAACCCAAATAAATCGGAAACCCCATTTGTTCCGAAATCCGTGCGAGCTTATCCTTACAACAACAGCATGTACTTTAATGCGTTGGAATATGTAAACGAATACATGACCAATGTAGAAATTTATTTGGATGAACCTGACATGAACGCAAGTGATAAATGGATTTTCAATAAAGATTTATACATGACCAAACTCACACAGGAGTTGCCGGTGAAAAACTTCTTTGAATGGGCAGGCAAAACATTGAAGAGCGAATACAAGGAAATTGAAACCGAAAAATTCTTCTCGCTCTCTACTCTCTTGTTTGAAGATTCGATAGAGCTTGAGTTTGATGCAACAGCCGACAGACAAGTAATCAGAACTTCAGAAATGAATTTACGCGTACCAAAAATTAAAATTAAACGACATGGACTTTCCTAGATATCATAAAGAAATAGTAGGTGACTTGCTGGATGGCAAGTTCATATTGGCAACCGATGCCAAGTTTATTGAATTGAAAAACAGTGCCGATTTTTACGGCAAGTTTTTCAAAGAAACGTTTGAGTTTTACCTCGACATCAAATCGGATTATGCGTATTTGATCAGTGAAGAAACAATGGAGATGCTGAGCCGCGACATCTGTATTTTCCTTGGTTTGTTATGTTACGAACTGGATAAGGAAGGCAAAAACTTCCTCGAAGAAATACAGTATGCCGAATTTGAATACGATTATATTGATAGTTTACTCGACAACTCATCGTACATCGATTTGATTCAAAACAACAACCAGCTCAAGAACAGTGAAGCCCGTAGGCAGTTCTTCGGAACCCTGAACCGTAGGAATATCATCGACCGCAGTGCCAGCGATAAGCGGTTTACGTTCACTCCTGCTTATAAAGTATTCATGGACTTTGCCAAAAACTTCGCAAAGGGTAAACTGAATGCTGCCGAAGCAGAGGCTGTGGAAGAATAATATTAATACTATTTGAAAAGAAGATGCCCGACCGGTTTGGTTGGGCATTTTTTGTTTGGTCGCGTGTCAGACGAAAGCCGCTGATTGCGCGAATTTAAATGAAATGAATTTGGCAATCTGTGGCTTTTACTCAGCTAATGCATAATCTTTTCACGGTGTTTAAGTCCCCATGTCACCATTGCCCAAATAATATGGTCGAGTGACTTACCGTATTCCGTTATTTCATACTCAACCGTAATCGGTTTTGTGTTCATCACCGTTCTTTTCACCAATTGATTGGCCTCCAACTCCTGTAGTTCTTTCGACAACATCTTTGCAGCAATCCCATCCACCTCCCTCAATAAATCCATAAACCGCAATTTCCCGCCAAACCTTAGTGTTCCGATAATCTGAATCTTCCATTTACCACTCAACAATTGCATCACATCGCGGATGGCAAGTTGTTTTTGTTTGTGATCGCCCGAACACAGTTTATGATCAACTTCAACTGCTTCCGGATCCGGCACTGTTTGACTTTCTGCTTTTATCATGTGCAATATTACCTACAAACCAACTGTGAATCAAGTTGGTTTCCTGAAGGAAACCGGTTTCTGCGAGTAAACCCATACCAAAAGTAAATGAATGCCACTCCACCTTTGTTGCTCAATTTATTTTTTTATGAAAACAACAAATATGATGTATTGGACATTTACTGGCTTGATATCGTTAGGAATGCTATTAAGCGGAGTGATGTATTTATCGGGGAACCCCGAAATTGTGAAAGGATTCGAAACACTGGGATTACCGGGATATATTATTCCGTTTTTAGGATTGGCGAAGTTATTGGGTGCTATTACCCTTATTGCTCCCATCAAAAAGGAAACGTTGAAAGAATGGGCATATGCGGGTTTTGCCTTTACGTTTATTGGTGCTGTCTGGTTCCACCTTTCAACACAAACTCCATTTGCGGGACCATTGATTGCATTAGTTTTATTAAGTGCCTCCTACTGGTTCCGTTTGCGCAAACAACAATTGGTTCCTGTAGCTTAATTGTTTCCAACAATAACAAATGCCTGACTCATCAATCGTAGAGTCGGGCATTTTTTTACCGCAACGTTCGCTGCGTCAAACGTTGCGTTCGTTGCGGTAAAACTGAAATAATCATTAGAACGGTAAGACCCATACCTAACTCTAAATCTGCCAATAGCCAAGAGCAAAAGCAAACATCATTTTGTTTATATTTGACTCCAATGACACCACTTACCCAATACACCATCGAAACGAAAAGATTACTATTAAAAGCATTTACACAGGAAGTGTATCAGCAAGCATTCACAAATCTTACTGATACCGAACTAAAAGAATTGTTCGGCCATGCAAATGACGAAGAACTGGCCAAAGAAAAAGATCGTTTTGATAAAGGCTTAACCTCCTTTAATAAATCCTTCCTGTATTTCCAGATTCGCGACAAGCAAACAAATCGTTTTATGGGATGGTGTGGTTACCATACCTGGTATATTCCGCATTTTAGGGCGGAGGCGTTTTACAGATTGGAGCATGAATCCGATCGCAGAAAAGGACTGATGGCGGAAGCGTTTTTGGAGGTCTTGAAATATGGTTTCAACGAAATGGGATTGGTAAGAGTTGAAGCCTTTGCGGCAGCAGACAATGAAGCATCTTTGGCTACCCTGAAAAAGTTTGGATTCCGGCAAGAAGGTTTGTTCCGCAAGCATTACCATTATGAAGGAGTAAATACCGACTCTGTGGCGTTTGGGTTACTGAAGGAAGAGTTTATCAATATTATTTAGTTTCGCGAAGAAGGTTCCCTCTTACACTTGTAACGTGAGACACGCATTCAGCAGTGAAATGGTGGTATCACAAATTGTGATACCACAAAAAATTCCCTTATCAAGACCTTTCACTCCTAAGCCAAAAGAGAGAAAACGAATAGGGTTTAAAGCCTGATCTTATTGGCACCAAAATGATAAGATAACGCGTAAGCGATACCAATAGAAGTCGGCTTCGATTTACACGTACTCCTCTTTTTATCTTCTCCCCTATTAAAAAATTAATTCGTGCTTATCCATCAAGCATTTCCGTTGATATCAACAAGGTTGTGATTAACTTTCTCCAAGTGCTAAATCCTTCTAATGTATACTTGCATTAGGTCTTTTCAATATTGTTTTGTCGTTTACAAATTGTAAACGAATTAATAGGGAATCATGTGGAAATCATGAACTGTAGCGCAGCTGTAACCCGGTTGATGTCGGGGAGTCAGATTACTATTCAAAACAATTTTGTGCCTAACCTTCGCAATAAAGGTGATTGCACAACTGTAGCATATCAATAATGCCTCCGGCATCGTGGTACGTTTATCGTTGTTGCTCAAGTATTGCAACCCATTGAACACGATAAATACAGTACCGATGCAAAACCAGTCCGATGAACTTTTATTGAGAGAAAACAAAGATCGCTTTGTGATTCTTCCTATCAACTATCCTCAAATATGGGAGATGTACAAAAAGCATGAAGCCAGTTTTTGGACAGCCGAAGAAATTGATTTAAGTGATGACTTAAAAGACTGGGCCAACCTCAATGATGGTGAGCGTCACTTCATTTCACACATCCTTGCTTTTTTTGCAGCAAGCGATGGCATTGTAAACGAAAACCTTGCGGTAAACTTTATGAGTGAAGTGCAACTGCCTGAGGCACGTTGTTTTTATGGCTTCCAGATTATGATGGAGAATATCCACTCTGAAACCTATGCATTGCTTATTGATACCTACATTAAAGACAACGCTACCAAAAATCATTTATTCCATGCCATTGAAACAGTTCCCGCTGTAAAGAAAAAAGCGGAATGGGCCTTGCGTTGGATCCAGAACGGAACCTTCGCGGAACGCCTTGTTGCTTTTGCTGCTATCGAAGGAATTTTCTTCAGCGGAAGTTTTTGTTCCATCTTTTGGTTGAAGAAACGTGGTTTGTTGCCGGGCCTTACCTTCAGCAATGAGTTGATTAGCCGAGATGAAGGATTGCATTGCGAGTTTGCCTGTTTATTGTACAGCATGTTGCAAAACAAACTCACCGAAGAACAGGTGCATACCATCATCCGTGATGCTGTAACCATCGAAAAGGAATTTGTATCGGAAGCATTGCCTGTTGATTTGATTGGCATGAATGCCAAACTGATGCAACAGTATATTGAGTTTGTGGCCGACAGGTGGCTGAGTGAACTCGGTTACGCTCGTATCTACAACGCCACAAATCCGTTTGATTTTATGGAGATGATCTCGCTTCAGGGCAAAACCAACTTCTTTGAAAAACGCGTGGGCGATTACCAAAAAGCAGGTGTAATGACGGGCAATAAAGACGCACAAACTTTCTCATTAGAAGAAGATTTTTAATGCCACTGATTAACACAGATTAAATAAAAAAAGACATGCCCAGAAATTTACGCAGCATGTCAACACAATTAACAAGTGCGAAGCACAACAAGCGACAGAATACATCAGTAAACATTTCTTAACAAAAAGAAATCTGTGATAATCTGTGGCGATAAAACATTAGACATTTTAAAACATTTAGTATATGTACGTAGTAAAAAGAAACGGTAAAAAAGAAAGCATCAAGTTTGACAAAGTAACAGCCCGTATCGAGAAGTTATCCTATAGTTTAAGTCAGCTGGTAAATCCGATTGATGTTGCCAAGAAGGTGATTGAAGGAATTTATGATGGTGTGGCAACAACAGACCTTGATAACTTGGCTGCCGAAACAGCAGCATCGTTATCGACCAAACACCCTGATTATGCTTTGCTGGCATCACGTATTGCCATCAGCAATTTGCATAAAAACACCGTAAAGTCTTTCTCGGAAACCATGCGTAAACTCTACACTTATGTAGATAGTGCGAGTGGTAAAAAAACTCCTTTGCTTGCCGATGATGTATGGGAGGTTATTGAAGCCAATGCAGAGTTGCTGGACAGTACCATTATATACGACAGGGATTTCGGGTTCGATTATTTCGGATTTAAGACGTTGGAAAAATCCTACCTCCTGAGAATGGAAGGCAAAGTGGTTGAACGTCCACAACACATGTACATGCGTGTGGCAATTGGCATCCACAAAAATGATATCGACAGCGCCATTGAAACTTACAACCTGATGAGTGAGCGTTGGTTTACACATGCTACTCCTACCCTGTTTAATGCAGGAACACCTAAACCTCAGATGTCGTCATGTTTCCTGTTAACCATGAAAGATGACAGCATTGATGGGATTTACGATACGTTAAAACAAACCGCTAAAATCTCACAAAGTGCCGGTGGAATCGGGTTGGCTATTCACAATGTGCGTGCTACCGGTTCTTATATTGGCGGAACAAATGGCACAAGCAATGGAATCATTCCGATGCTGCGAGTATTTAACGACACTGCGCGTTATGTCGATCAAGGTGGAGGAAAACGTAAAGGTGCATTTGCCATTTATTTAGAACCTTGGCATGCTGATGTATTTGCGTTCCTTGACTTACGTAAAAACCATGGTAAAGAAGAAATGCGTGCGCGCGATTTGTTTTATGCATTGTGGATTTGCGATTTGTTCATGAAACGTGTGGAAGAAGATGGTCAGTGGAGTTTGTTCTGCCCCAATGAAGCACCCGGTCTGAGCGACTGCTGGGGCGAAGAATTTGAAGCGTTGTATACACGCTACGAGCAAGAAGGTAAAGCACGTAAAACCATTAAGGCACAAGAACTCTGGTTTGCCATCATTGAATCGCAAACCGAAACCGGCACGCCTTATATGTTGTACAAAGATGCTGCTAACCGCAAAAGCAACCAGCAGAATCTGGGTACCATCAAAAGCAGTAACCTCTGCACCGAGATCATGGAATACACCAGTCCGGATGAAGTGGCTGTATGTAACCTTGCATCATTGGCACTACCTCGTTTTATCACCAATGGCCAGTTCGACCACAAAAAACTATACGATGTAACCTATCAGGTAACAGTTAACCTGAATAAAATTATCGACAACAACTATTACCCGGTAATTGAAGCACAAAATTCAAACCTGCGTCACCGACCGATTGGATTGGGAGTACAAGGATTAGCGGATGTGTTTATCCTGTTGCGTTTGCCTTTTGAGAGTGATTTGGCTAAGATGTTGAACAAGAACATTTTTGAAACCATCTACTTTGCAGCCATGACAGCCAGTAAAGATTTGGCTATTAAGGATGGCGCATACGAAACATTTACAGGTTCACCTTTATCAAAAGGACAATTCCAGTTTGATATGTGGAATACGCAACCAACGGACCGTTGGGATTGGGAAACATTGCGTGCCGATGTAATGAAACACGGTGTGCGCAACTCCTTACTGGTAGCTCCGATGCCAACAGCATCCACTTCACAGATCCTTGGAAACAACGAATGTTTTGAACCATACACTTCCAATATTTATTCGAGACGTGTATTGAGCGGAGAGTTTGTAATCGTAAACAAACATCTTTTGAAAGACCTGGTATCACTGGGCTTGTGGAACAATGAAATGAAAAATAACATCATTGCTGCCAATGGTTCTATTCAACAGATTCCGGGCATTCCTGCCGAGATTAAAGAGTTGTACAAAACCGTTTGGGAAATCAAACAACGGAACCTTATTGATATGGCTGCCGATCGCGGAGCCTATATCTGTCAATCGCAATCATTGAATCTGTTTGTGGATACACCTACAGCTTCCAAATTGACATCAATGCACTTCCATGCATGGAAAAGCGGATTGAAAACCGGCATGTATTACCTGCGAACACAAGCAGCAACACAGGCCGTTCAGTTCACCATCGAAAAACAAGGAAGCGAAGAAATGACTCCTGTTATTCCAATAGCAGAGCAACAGGTAAATCCTATTGATGATATCACAACCGAATTTACAGGCGAAAGCTGTAGTATGGAGGATGGCTGTGTTTCGTGTGGGTCCTAATCTTAGAATAGTAGAAACTTCTAAAACTTTTACATTTTACATTCAGTGTTTTATCCTGCCGAGAGCAGGACGGTTAAAGTAGTAAACAGAAAAACCGTCCTGCTCTCAGCGGGATAGAATGTAAAACCGCAAAAGGGAAGAAATAAGTTAAGAAAGTGATTGGTTGATTGGGGTGTTTATAGCCTGATTGGTCAATCCCTTTTTTTGCATATATACAGTTAAGCTATTCGAAACAAAATATTATCCTTATTGTTACTTACTGCAAACAATAAAACATGCAAAAAAAAATTGCCGTATCGGTATTGGAATTAGGGGTTGTGCGCGAAGGGCAAAACATATCCGATGCATTAGATGAGATAGTAAGTACGGCATTGCATATTGAAAAATTAGGGTACAAACGCATGTGGCTTGCCGAGCACCATAATATGCCCAGCGTTTCTACTGCGGCTACTGCAGTTTAAATCGGCCATGTGGCTGGAAAAACAAGTACATTAAGAGTAGGAGCAGCAGGAATTATGTTACCCAATCATACACCATTAGCTGTGGCCGAACAATTTGGAACACTTGATTTGTTATACCCCAATAGGATTGATTTAGGTTTGGGGCGCGCACCCGGAACAGATCAGCTCACTGCTGCTGCATTAAGGCGCAACAATATGGCCAGTCAAAACGATTTTCAGGGAGACATAAAAGCCCTGCAACGGTTTTTTAGTGCCGAGAATATTCATTCGAAAGTGCGGGCATTTCCCGGTGAAGGACAACAGATACCACTTTGGATTTTAGGTTCGAGTATAGATAGCGCTTACCTGGCTGCCGAAATGGGACTGCCTTATGCCTTTGCATCGCATTTTGCTCCGGCACAATTATTTGATGCAATAACGATTTACCGTAAGAACTTTAAGCCATCTATTTACCACGACAAGCCATACGTAATGGTTGGAGCCAATGTAGTGGTAGCAGATACAGATGAAGAAGCAAACTTTCTACAATCAAGTTTATTGCAAATGGTATTGACCATTATCACGGGAAAACGTAACAAGCTTCAACCTCCGGTTCATGAACTCCCTCCTATGTTCAGTTTGCCTGAAGTGCAACAAGCCTTACATCAATTTAATGCATGTGCTATTGCGGGAAGTACATCTACCGTAAGTGTAAAACTGGATGACTTCATTTCCAAAACGGGTGCTGATGAATTGTTTGTTACCAACTATGTTTATGACAAAGCCGCCAAATTTAAATCGTATGAATTATTGGCTGAGGTGATGCAAATAGCAAGTTGAAAAGTTGATGGAATGATTCCTCATTCTTTCTGCGTAATCTGCGGGAGACCATCTCTCGCGACATTGAACAGTCCTACGGAAATGTTGCCCGCTGATTTCGCAGAGAGCGCAGATCTCATAAATAAAACACCAGCCAAACAATAGTCAATATCGGTAGCAACACCGGCAGGCTGTATTTGTAGATATACTCAAAAAAACCGGGCATCTTCACTCCTGTTTGTTCGGCAATGGCTTTCACCATAAAGTTGGGACCGTTCCCGATATACGTCATCGCACCAAAGAATACAGAACCTGTTGAAACGGCCATCAGGTAATGAACATGATCACTTTCAAGGAAAACCTTCACATCATTGATATTATGAGCATCAAGACCAAACATGCTTAAGGTTAAGGTAAAAAAGTTCACATACGTTGGTGCATTATCCAGTACAGCCGAAAATATACCTGCGCCCCAATACATAAAACTTTGGGAGAATGTATGTCCCTGCGAACCCAATCCTGCCAATAACTGCAGAGCAGGAATCATGGAAAGGAAAATACCCACAAACAAAAATCCATGAATATGTTATTATGCCAAATCATGTGCA
>JAZKEF010000017.1:22857-68459 GCA_040387195.1 Bacteroidota bacterium | reverse complement strand
GCTACTTCTTTAATCGGTTCAAAATTGAAGTTGTTACTCAACAATGCTTTACTGCTGGCAAAGCGGTAACAGCTGAAAGCGATTCCTAATTGCAGCAATTCACGGATGAAGGAAACCTTTTTACCCTCCACAGTGATTGCCGGAAACCCATCAATGGTATTGGGATCCAGAAATACCGTTCCTATAATCAGCAGCAGCCATATTATATTCCGTTTCCCCTCAATAATGATGTGGTTGGTATATTGTTTACTGTTGTCTACATCGTCCAGTTTGGTATTACGTTTTTCAAAAACGTAAAAAACAACGGTTAATAAGAACAAAGCCAGGAACCATTCTCCAAACAGGTGTTGCAAGGTCCAGAAGAACGGAACACCCTTCAGAAAGCCCATGAACAAAGGCGGATCGCCAATGGGCGTGAGTAACCCTCCCAAGTTGGAAACAAAGAAGATAAAAAAGACAATATGGTAAGGTTGCAAGCGATACCGGTTGATGCGCATAAACGGACGAATAAGCAATACCGATGCTCCTGTGGTTCCAATAAAATTGGTAAGAACGGCACCCAACAGCAAAAAACCAATATTCACCCAAGCTTTGGACTCTATGTCGGCAAAAATGTAGATACCTCCGGAAGCAACAAACAAGGCCAGCAACAAACTGATGAAAGAGATGTATTCGGCCATGGTCTCACCTACCAACAGCGGTTGCTTCAATACTAGCAGGTAATAAACGGCCACTGCTGCACCAATGGTCACTGCTATTTGTTTATAATAGTGATGCCAGATTTTAGGAAAAAACACAGGTCCTGCAGCAATCATCAGCAGCAACGAAACAAAGGGAATAACCAACCATACCGGTGGGGCTGCATGCAACGTATTCAAGAGTATCATATCGATACACCAAATATAACAGAAGTTCCCTGAAAATAGGAATTTTGCTTTGGGGGTTTACTGCATATTTGGCAATATTCAACCCTCATTTTGGTGTTATTCACCTACAAAGCCATTAGCCTGTATTGCAAGATTGTTTTTCCGAAATACATTTGCTGACTGATTAGTCATTTTATATGAAACACCGACTTAAAAAATTTATGATAACAACTGTAATTGTGCTATTGGCACTCACCCTCGGAACCATCTTATTTATGCAACAACCTGCTTTTGGTAAAGATCCTAAAGGCAAACGGCTGGAGCGTATTCAGCACTCTCCCAACTACAAGGATGGCTCTTTTCAAAACGAGCACCCAACTGAAATGATGCTCAAAGGCACATCCTATACCAAAATGACCTGGGATTTTATCAATAAACCGGATGGCAATACACCACCCAAAGTGTTGCCTTCGGTGCAAACCAATTTAAAAACACTTCCCGATGATAAACCTGCCATTGTATGGTTCGGGCATTCATCGTACCTGATTAAAACAAAAGGTAAAACAGTATTGGTTGATCCTGTTTTCAGTGGGTATGCGTCCCCTGTTTCGTTCTTCGGAAAATCATATGAAGGCAGTGATGTATATGGCGTGGACGACATGCCGGACATTGATATCTGCATTATTACACACGACCATTATGACCACTTGGACTACCGAACCATCCAGAAGCTGCATCCCAAAGTAAAACAGTTTTATACCGCTTTAGGTGTAGGCGCACACCTGGAAGGCTGGGGAGTTGATCCGGCCAAAATTGTAGAACTCGACTGGTGGGAAGGTAATACCAATAAAGACAGCGTGACCATTACAGCTGTTCCTGCACGTCACTTTTCGGGAAGAGGATTAACACGCGGTAAAACTTTGTGGGCTTCGTATGTTTTGGATATTCATGGTTACAAAATATTTGTGGGTGGTGATAGCGGTTATGATACCCACTTTAAAACCATTGGCGAAAAATTTGGTCCGTTTGATATTGCCATGATCGAATGCGGACAATATGGAACCAGCTGGCCATTGATTCATATGACACCTGAAGAAACAGCCGTAGCGGCTAAAGAAATCAACACTAAAGTATTGTTGCCGGTGCATTGGGCTAAGTTCTCTCTGGCTTTGCATCCATGGACAGATCCCATTGAACGCCTGATGAAAGCCACACGTGCAAATGAGGTGCAAATTACCACCCCGCTGATCGGTGAACCTATTATCCTGGATTCACTCTATCCGGTTAAAGCGTGGTGGCTGATCGAAGAAGTAAAAACAGTGAAGGAAGTAAAACTTTCAACCAACTAAGACAACGGAATATTTCTTGCCCGAAGCAGAACCTTTGACGAACCTTGGAATAAACTTAGGTGTTCTGTGCTTCTCCGTGTGCTTTGTGTGAAACCAACAAAAGACCATTTGAATGTTGACTAAAAGAGAAAAAATCATCCGTGCTGCCATTATTTCCTTTTGCGAAAAGGGATTTCAGCAAACCTCAACCGCAATGATTTCCAAGGCGGCCGGTGTGGCTACCGGTACGCTGTTCCTCTATTTTAAAAGCAAGGACGATTTAATCAACGTGATTTACAAAGAATCTAAAATGGAGATGATGGCTTCATTGCAGGCCGATTTTCCGGAAGGTGAAAACACTCAAACCATTGTTAAACATATTTGGATAAAAGCGATTGAATGGGCAATGGCAAACCGGCAAACATTTCAGTTTATCCATATGTGCAAGGCATCTCCCATCATTACCGATGATACCAAAATGGAATTGGCGCCTCTAACCCATTTTGGAGACCAATTGCTCAAACGTGCCTTTGCCAACAAAGAGCTTGCGGTAATGGATAGTGAAATGTTTTATATGTTGTTGGATGGCATGTGGACCTCAACTATTGACTATGTAATAGCAAACCCAACAAAGAATAACAAAAAAGTAATTAACCACGCTTTTGAAATCTTTTGGAAGGGAGTTAGCCGATAAGTTTTTTGTACACAAAAGGCACGAAGGATAAAGAAAGGAGAAAGAGCACGAAGGAAGAAAGAACATGCAGAAGGATGCGTGTCATGCTGATCCCGCTGCAGGCGGGAGAGGCAAGATATCCGGAATCATATTTACAAAACCTGAGCTCATGATTCAAGTACTGAGCTTCAATTGATATTTGTTTTAACCCGCAGCCTACGCAATGGTGGCACAGCGAAACAGTGCATTGTTCTTAGGAGATTACAAATCTTACTCATCAACCAACTTCAAACAAAACCCGTAACCCGTCATAAACAACCCGTAACTTCCCCTTATCAACTAACAGCTTTCAGCTTCAGCATTTCCTGCAATTTTTCAATTACAAAATCAACTTCTTCTTTGGTGTTTTGTTTGCCGAAAGAAAAACGAACTGCTGCTCTGGTTGGGTCGGAGCCAATTGCGGTAAGCACATGTGACCCCACGTTGGATCCCGATGAACAGGCACTTCCACCTGATGCGGAAACACCGGCAATATCTAATTTAAACAACATCATTTCCCCAACCGGGCTCGGAGGGAACGATGTATTCAATACGGTATATAAAGATCTTCCTTCAGCATCACCATTGAATAAAACACCCGGAATGGTTTCGCGCAGGCGTTGAATCATGTATGTTTTGAGTCCTTGTATGGCAGATTGTTCATGCTCCATGTCGCGGTAAGAAATCTCCAGCGCTTTGGCCAATCCGATGATACCATATACGTTTTCGGTACCCCCTCGCATATTGCGTTCCTGGGCACCACCTGTAATGTATGGATCTATTTTAACTTCATGATTGATGTAGATGAATCCAATACCTTTAGGACCATTAAATTTATGGGCGGCACAAGCCATGAAGTGAATGTTTAATTTTCCTAGGTCAAATGGATAATGACCTATGGTTTGAACAGTATCGCAATGAAAAAGGGCATCGTATGTTTTACACAACTCACCTACTTTTTCAATATCCAGTAAATTACCCAATTCATTATTGGCATGCATTAGCGACACCAGTACATTGCTGTTGCTTTGCAGCAATTCTTCCAAATGTGCCAAATCAATATGTCCATCCGGCAACAACTTTACCATGTGCATTTGAACAAGTCCTTCTTTGTGCAACTCCTCTACCGTATGCAATACAGCATGGTGCTCAATGGGTGAGGTAATAATGTTTTTCACTCCACGGCACTCAACCGACATGCGGATAGCCATATTATCGGCTTCCGTTCCGCCCGATGTAAAGAAAATTTCGCCCGGACTACAGTTCATCAACTTTGAAACCGTTTTACGTGCCTCCTCGATATGTGTACGCACTGTGCGTCCGTGACCATGCGTGGATGACGGGTTGCCAAAAAACTGTTCCATCATCGGAATCATGGCGGCAAGCACTTCTTTATCTAGTGGGGTTGTAGCTGCATTATCAAAGTAAACTCTATCCATTTTGTTGTTTTGTTAATAAGCACGTAAAAGTGCATGGCAAATATAAAGTTTTCCTTGTAAGGATTAGAAACCTATTTTTGTATCCCATGCGATTCCTTCATATAGTCACCGGTTGTTGTATAATCCTTTCTGTTTCATGTGTATCTACGCAAAAATACACTGCATCCCAACGTACCATCGAACGGTTGCAATCCGACAGTGCCCTGCTGGAAAAGCGTGCACGGATGCTGCAGGATGAGGTATCGTTTTTGGGTAACAAAAGTGCTACCATGGAGCAGGCCCTAACCCAGCGTTTGCAGGAAAAAGAGGATTCCCTTAACCAAAAACAGCAATTATTGCGCGACAAAGAATTGAGCATTACCGATATGAAAGCCCGCAAGGCCGAAGAACGGGATGCTTTTATCAAGCTATCCGATGAAATTATCATGTCGTTTAGCAGTTTTGCCGAGCATGAAGTTGTAAGCCGCACCAATTGCACCCAAACCATTGTAGAAGTAAGCGACCGTTTATTATTTGCCTTGCCGGGCAGTAAGGTTGATGCCATGAAATCCGCAAAAATTGCCGTCATCATTGCCGATGTGATGCGTACCCAGCCTGATCTTAAATTATTGGTGGTAAACCATACAGATTCCGTATATGCCGGAAAAGAAAAATGGGAAGATAATTGGAGCCTTGGGGCTGCCAAAGCCAATGGAATTGTTAAAATGCTGATCAAAGATTATAAAATATCACCACAAAGACTGATTCCTGCCACACAGGCTGACTACATTGAACTATCAAAAGCTTCGGCAGGATTGGGGAAAAGCAGAACGGCTTTTCTGTTTTATTCTGAGTTATTGCCGTGTATCCATACCGGAGAATAACAGGAATGGAGGTGTCATGAATTGTTACTTCTCTGCACGTTTCACTCTTTCGAGCAGTCCATTCCTGAAATAAAAGTGATACCTGAGATTATTGATGCGGATGTATTTTTTCTCCAACCCGCTATATGTCCATTCTATTTCTTTTACCTTGTTGGAATTCACCACCATCATTGACGTATCCGGTTTACCGAATATTTGTGAGATGTCGCCCCTGTTATAGGCAACAATTGAAGCGCTAGTTTCCATATGCTGATATACCAGCAGATATGAGCGCACCAGTGCTATCCTCTCTGGCTGATATTTTTGCGGACTGTTCTCCTTTTGTTCCAACTTATACAGCGTTTTAAGTGCTGAGAGGACTGAATCGGCCAAATGTGCCAGTACTTTTACTTCCTTTTTGGTGGCGGGTCTGCGTGCATCAATAGTTTGCTCATCCTGCACCTGGGCTCGCAGGTGAAGGGTGGTAAACAACATACATAGCAGCAGCAGTTTTTTCATTTTAACTTACATGTAGCAATAATCCTTTTAAGTATTCGCCCTCGGGATGGAAAATATTGATGGGGTGATCCTCCGGTTGTGTAAGCTGTTGCACGATGCGCACATCACGTTTGGCATCCGCTGCAGCGCTGAACACAATCTTACGGAACAAATCCCTGTCGATATGCTGTGAACACGAAAACGTGTATATCAGTCCACCCGGTTTGATCTTCTTAAACGCCACATAGTTTAAATTCTTATATCCTCTCGATGCATTCGGTACCGAACGTGCATTTTTGGCAAACGCAGGAGGATCCAGTACCATAATATCATAATCCACTTCGGTGCGGTTGAGGTAATCAAAACAATCTTCCACAAAACTTTCGTGAGGGGCATTGGGGAAATTAGCTGCCACATTGCGGTCACACATCTCAATGGCATCTTTGGAACTATCCACCGAATGTACCAGTGTTGCCCCCTGAGCCAATGCCTGCAAGGTAAATCCACCCGAATAACTGAATGTATTCAATACTTTTTTACCTTTGGAGTGCACCCCCAACAGTCTGCGGTTTTCGCGCTGGTCAATAAAAAATCCGGTCTTTTGTCCTTTCTCTACATCTACCAAAATGGTGATGCCATTTTCTCTGGCACTCACCGGCATTTCGCAGGCATCTCCTACCCAACCACTTTCCGTTCCCACCTCTTCCAATCGTTGTGTGCTTTGTTTGGTTTTGAGGTAAATGTATTTGATGCCCACTATACGCAAACCTTCGTATATAGCTTCGCGAATATGTTCTGTACCACGGATCAATAATTGAATCACAGCCACATCGGCATACACGTCAATAATCACCCCCGAAAAGAAATCCCCTTCAGCATGTACCAGCCTGTATATATTTGTCTCCGAAAAATCAACCACCTGTTTACGGTATGCATAGGCATCTACTATTTTTTGAATCCAGTAGTTATTGTTTAATTCAACAGGTTGATCGGTAAACTCAAACAATCTCACCGTTATCTGGCTGTGTGTACTAAAAAAACCGTAGCCCAATAATTGGTTATGGTTATCACGTACCTCTACAATTTCACCATTCCCTGCTGGAGGCATTTGTTTTACAGCTCCCGAAAAAACCCATGGATGGCGGTTTAACAATGATCTTTCTCTTCCTGATTTAAGTACTACTATTTGCACGTTTTCGTTCCCTTTATATTTCATACAAAAATGTACTTTCGCACGGTAGAAATGAAATGTATTGGTAAATATATTATTGCAACGGTTTTATGCATGTCGGCATGGGCATGTTTGCACGCACAACAGGTATTGGTAAAAGGTTATGTGATGAGTATCGACAGTAGCAGGATTGTGCCGCTGGCCAATATCCAGAATAAAACATCCGGCCAGCGCTTCATTGGTGCCCGCAGTGGGTTGTTCAAGGCCTCCTTCTCACCTGATGACTCTATTCAAATAACAGCCATTGGGTATGAAACCCTTTATTTTATTGCAAAGGATATCATCCCCGAAAAACAGGAAGATACTATCCAGCTCTTTATGCGGCCTAAGGCTTACCAGCTTAAAGACGTAACCATTGTATACTCCAACCGCAGGCAGGATTCGCTTGCACAACTTGCAGCCGAGTTTTTAAAGAACGACCCGCTGATGAATAATTATGACCGCGTGGTGAAAGCAAATGAAGGTGGTATGATGAGTCCGCTCACGGCAATATACATGGAGTATTCAAAGGAAGGCATGGACCGGAAACGGTTTATGGAGTTTATGCGCCATGCCGAAATGCTGAAACAGGTTGACAGGCGTTACAATAAAAAAACAATTAAACGGGCTACCGGTTTGGAAGAGGAATACCTTGACGCTTATATCCTGTATTGCAAACTCGACCGCGCATTTATTTTGAGCTCCTCAGATTATGATTTGATATTGGCCATGCGCCAATGTGCCGACCGTTTCAGGGCAGAAAAAGGAATCCATTAACGATCGAAGTTCCTTCCGTTTCCAACAGGTTTACAGCAACTTAAATTAGGTTAATCAAAACATTTACCTATTTTTACGTTAGATACGTTGAGATATGGGCAAACACGAAGAACACCAAACAATCATGCAATGGAGAAGGTTCAACGGAGAACCGATTCAGCATGATATTGTGGCCGAAGTTGAAAAACTCATTCTTCAGGAACGCAAACTCGGCAACAACCTTAAAGTGTGCATTGGCACCGATTCACAGGTTACAGCCGAGGTCACCGAATTTGCTACCGTAATTGTATTTGTACGCCAGAAACGTGGTGGATTTATGCTCATCAGCTCCGAAAAAACCCGTTATAAATTTGGAATCAAGGAGCGTATGCTGCATGAAGTTGCAAAATCTATTGACATAGCTTACCGCCTGTGTGAGTTATTGGACCGCTACCACGTAGATCTGGAAGTGCATGCCGATATCAATACCAACCCGCAGTTTAAATCCAACTCTGCCCTCAGTGAAGCTATGGGTTATATCCTCAGCATGGGTTTTGTTTTCAAAGCCAAACCCGAAGCCTTTGCCAGTTCCTACTGTGCTAATAAGATTGTACATTAACTTGTCAGGCTGAGTTCATCGAATCCCACGAAAGATGAAAGAACTCCTACTAAACATCGTCACCTCGATGAATTCGGTGTGTCATATCCATTCGAATTTTGAGATTTCTTTTATTCGAGTTTATCCCTTCTTATATTTGTACCATGTTAAAAGATATTAAGGACCCCATTTCAGAAGGAGTAACGATGGCCGCAGTTTATGAGTTGAATGCGGAACAGGAAATGGTTTGGAATATGTATTTGCTGAACTATAAAGACACAGCCATTGACGGTGTGCTCATAACAAGTAAAGGTTATGGTGAAAAAGACGGAGAAGAAGTTACCACTTCCGTGCTGCGTCATTTTGTGAAAGAAATTCCGGCTCACAGTGTGGCACGCATCGAACCACTGCAGGAAGATGTTTTTGCGTTGGTAAATGAATACTTTGTAACCTACTATGAAGGCAATACCATGTACGAACGCAAATTCATTTTCGATAGTTACACCATCAGCATCAAAAACACCGTGCTCATTACCTTTATGGGGCAGCAGGGAATTGAGGTAGTGTAATTTCCGTTCCCAACAATCTCACAGCCGGTATCGAGTATCACCTTCCTCCCAGTACCTCAAACATCGCCTTCGCTTTCAGCAAACATTCTTCATACTCCAGTTCGGCTATCGAATCGTATGTAATTGCTCCTCCCACCTCAAAATTCAGGTATCGGGTTTCAGCGTTGTATTGTATGCTCCGGATAACTACGTTCAAATCCATATTGCCTTCGGGTGTAATAAAACCGATGGCACCCGCATATAAACCTCGTTTGGTCTTTTCGTATTGTTCAATCAGTTTCATGGCCATTATTTTAGGTGCACCGGTCATGCTACCCATCGGAAAAGCATGTTGAATAACCTCAGGAAGCGTCACATCATTCCTAAGCATTGCCGAAACAGTTGATATCATTTGGTGAACCTGCGGAAACGAATAGATACCAAAAAGTTCTTCCACTTTCACCGTTCCGGTTTGAGCTGATTTTGCAAGATCATTACGCACCAGATCAACAATCATCAGGTTCTCGGCCCGCTCTTTTTCCGAATGTAATAAATTGTGTTTGAATAATTCATCTTCTTCGGGCGCATTACCTCGTTTGATAGTTCCCTTAATGGGTTGCGAATACACTGTATTTCCCTGCTTCAATAAAAACCGCTCAGGACTGGCTCCGATTACAAATTGGTGGTAGCATTTAACAAAACACCCAAAGGGTACAGCCGACTTGCTTCTAAGCTTATTGTAAACCTGATCCGGTTGTACCGAAACGTTTGTTGCAAAAAATTCAACACAATAGTTCAACTCATATACATCGCCATTGATAATGTGTTGTTTAATGGCCTCTACATCCTGAATATATTGTTGTTTTGCAACCCGTTGTGTTAAAGAAACTGCAGGCATTTCACCAGAAACTTCCGGGTGTTGGAGTATTTCGTCTATCCACTCTTTTCCAATCAAACACTCCCCGTTTTTATCAATCACGATAAGTTTTTGCGGAACAAAAAAATACAATCCGGGAAACCCGATTCCATCAGGATGACTGGATTCCAAAGCCTCAAGCTGATTTTTTAAATCGTATGTAAGAAACCCGAACAACCATTCATGTTTATTCTGTTTGCGAAATGTATCAAGTTGCTGAAAGGCATTCTCTCCTGCCCTGAACTCATCTTTTACACCGGCCGCAATCAGCAGTTCATAATTCTTTAATCCGAATGCCGCCTGACATTCATTAGAGTCGAGCACCAAACCTACCGGGTGTGTAGCGACCCACGAAGCCGCGTGTTGTTTAAGCGAAAGTAAAGTGTGCAGATCGAGCATTGGTGGCGAAAATAAGCAGAATCATTCTTTTTTTGCAGGAGGCATTTTCGGCACTTCTTCAATATAAACCTTGGCTATACCTTGTTTTTTCACAAGACCCAGGTGTTTAGCCGCCTTGTATGAAAGGTCGATGATTCTCTTTTTGTGGTGAGGTCCCCGGTCATTCACCCTTACAATTACCCATTTGTGGTTTTTAGGGTTCGTCACTTTAAGTAAGGTTCCGAAAGGCAATTTTTTATGTGCAGCTGTAAAATATTTTTTGCGGTACCGTTCCCCGTTTGCTGTTCTGCGCCCCTCAAACTTATTGGCATAATAGGAAGCATAACCTGTATCCCTGTATATGGGTTTCCAGGCACTGTCGACCACCGATTGTTGTGCCCGCAATGTAAATCCGAAAGCCAAAACCATCAGTATTATCAATAGTTTACCATATATACTATGTTTACCCATTACTGCAATATAACAGAAATAAACCGATGCTCCCAGTTAAGTTATTAACCATTGGATTACCATACAAATGAGGGTAATTATAGTGCTATAAATAACGATGAAATGGTAATACCGGAAACCAAAAACTGGTTGTAAACTAATCTACATTTTTGCCATAATTGAATCACAATTCCATTTACTTTGTTATTCAATTATGGCAGCACTTAAACCATTAGCCGAACGCGTTCGTCCGCAACATCTAACTGAGTATCTGGGACAGGAGCACCTTACTGCTCCGGGAGAAATATTATACCAATCCATTCAGCATAAAAATATTCCCAGCATGATTTTGTGGGGGCCTCCAGGTGTAGGTAAAACAACACTGGCCCGCATTATTTGCAATGAATTAAACATGCAATTTTACCAGTTGAGTGCGGTGAGTGCGGGTGTTGGTGAAGTACGCAAGGTGATTGAGGACTCGCGCATGTTTGGCAAGGTTATCTTGTTTTTAGATGAAATCCATCGTTTTAATAAAAGTCAGCAGGATGCCTTATTGGGGGCAGTCGAAAACGGCAGCATTATTCTGATAGGCGCCACAACCGAAAATCCTTCGTTTGAAGTCAACAATGCGTTGCTTTCCCGTTGCCAGGTATACGTTTTAAAAGAACTAGGGGTTGATACCTTACGTCAGATTGTGGATCATGCCATTGCAACAGATGAAATCCTGAAGCAAAAAACAATTCATATTGAAGAAACCGAGGCGTTGTTTTTATTCAGCAATGGCGATGCACGCAAGTTGCTCAACATGCTCGAAATAATCTGCAATCAGCAAAGTGAAACCATAACCATCACCAATGATATTGTAACCAAAATGCTGCAGCAAAAAGTAGCATTGTATGATAAAAACGGTGAAACCCATTACGATGTCATTTCGGCTTTTATCAAATCCATGAGGGGCTCAGACCCTAATGGTGCAGTGTATTGGCTGGCACGTATGTTGGATGGTGGAGAAAACATTGAATTCATTGCAAGACGAATGTTGATTTTAGCAAGTGAGGATATTGGTAACGCCAACCCCAATGCATTGTTGCTGGCAACAAGTACCTTTCAGGCCATTCAAATGATTGGAATGCCGGAGGGTCGGATCATTCTGGCGCAATGTGCAACCTATCTGGCAACATCACCTAAAAGCAATGCCTCGTATATGGCCATTAATGATGCGATGGCTACAGTTGGCAAGACCGGTCCGTTACCTGTTCCGCTTCACCTGCGCAATGCCCCTACCAAACTCATGAAACAGATGGATTATGGAAAGGACTATCAATATGCCCATCAGTACGAAAACAATTTTATAGAACTCGAATTTTTACCTGACAATATTCGGGGACAAAAGTTTTATGAACCGGGTGCAAATGCGAGAGAGAAAGAGATTCGTTCGTTTTTGAAAACAAGGTGGAAGGAGAAATATGGATATTAAGGAAAAGACTGTTTCCTTCACTATGAACTATCAACTGTAAACAGAACACCGTAAACATGCTTTCACACATTCACCATATAGCCATTATTTGCTCCAATTATGACGTCTCTAAAAAGTTTTATACTGAAACGTTAGGACTTAAAATCATACGGGAAGTTTACCGTGAAGAAAGACAATCTTACAAGCTTGACCTGGTATTAAACGGACAGTATATAGTGGAATTATTCTCGTTCCCTCTTCCTCCCCAACGGCCATCGCTACCGGAAGCAACCGGATTACGTCACCTTGCATTTGCCGTTCTCAATTTAGAGCTGCTCGTGAATAACCTCTCGCAAAAAGGTGTAACAAGCGAGCCCATTCGTGTCGATGAATTTACCGGAAAACGATTTACCTTTATAGCCGACCCAGATGATTTGCCTATTGAATTTTATGAAATCTAAGCCATGAACCAACCATCACCATTACTCACTCAATTTTTTCAGCAACATCCTGCCATCACACCACCAAAAGCTGGCGAAATTGCTGCCCTCTTTATCCGGAAAGAATTTTCCAAAAACACCTTTCTACTGAGTGAGGGAAAAGTAAATGATGATTATGTGTTGCTTGAATGCGGTTTTATGCGGGCGTACACATATGATTTAGACGGGAATGAAGTTACTACAGGTTTTTATGGTGCCGGTCAATTGGTATTTGAACCCTCCTCCTTTTTTAACCGCACACCTTCCAAAGAAAACATTCAGGCCATCAACGATTGTGTGGGATGGCATATCACCTTTGAACAGCTTAATCATTTGTTTCATTTACTTCCTGAGTTCAGGGAGTTTGGTCGTTCTATTTTAGTTAAGGGTTTAACATCCCTAAAACAACGCATGCTCTCCATGATAAATGAAACTGCTGAAGAACGTTATTCCCGGTTAATGCAGAGCAATCCTGAAATCATGCAACAGGCTTCACTCAAACATATTGCATCATACCTGGGTATCACCGACACCTCTCTCAGCCGCATCCGTAAGGAATTATCAAAAAAAGGAATGTAGCACTGCCTCATTCACTCCTCTGCACAATTGCACATCTACCTACTTTCTTGTCAAATGACAAGCAATCTTTTTCAAAACCATAGTTGTTTTGCCTTATCAATTTATCACACAAAATATGGAACATTTACCAACCTATCTTTCTTTCGCATTTATCTGCGTTTCATTTCTTACCCTCTACTTCTTGTATAAAGCATCGTCTTCCACATGGTTCTTATTCGGTTGTTTAGGGTGGCTGCTGTTGCAATCGGCAGCTTCCCTTACCGGGTTTTATGCGGATACCCAGGCTTTACCTCCCCGCTTGTTTCTCTTTCTATTGTTACCCGCCATTCTTGTAATCGTTGTTCTCTTCAGCACCCGCAAAGGAAAACAATGGATTGACACCCTTGATATAAAATGGCTGACGTACTTACATATTGTACGGATACCTGTTGAGTGTATCCTGTTTGTGTTGTTCACCTATAAAATGATTCCGGAGCTCATGACATTTGAAGGCAGGAACTTCGATATTTTATCAGGCATTACAGCTCCTGTTGTGGGTTACCTTGCCTTTTCCAAACAGGTATTCAACAATAAAATTTTGCTTATCTGGAATTTCATTTGTATTGGTTTGCTTGCAAATATTGTCATCAACGCCATCCTAGCAGCACCTTTTCCCTTCCAGCAGTTCGCATTCGACCAGCCTAATATTGCCATATTCTATTTCCCGTTTGCATTGCTTCCCGGGTTTGTTGTTCCGGCTGTATTGTTTGCTCATTTGGTAAGTATCCGGAAGTTGATGAAGTAAATTCTGTTATCATACACTTGGTAAGATCTGCAGGACACACAGCTATGGCTATTTAAAGTCGGAGAATGTTTCCCGCAGATCGCGGTGATTTGGCAAATCTGTTGAATCATCCTTCTACTCATAATTCGCTGCCTTCGGCCATTCACTTCGTGAAGCTCAGGCAGCTTACCTAACCTCTCTCTCTCTCTTTTATCTCAACACTCCTCCAAAAATTCCATCCTCTATCCTCCCACATCCATCCTCTTCTTCACAAATCTCAATTCCAAATCTCAAATCCTCTTCTATCTTCGCATCCATGCTTGAATTAAATTTTAAGGAATATGGAACGGGGGAACAAAACCTCATTATCCTCCATGGATTTTTAGGTTCACTGGATAACTGGCATACACTGGCAACCGAATGGGGCAAGGCAGGATTGCATGTATGGTCACTGGATATGCGTAACCATGGCAAATCGCCACATACCGAGGAACACAGCTTACAACTGATGGTAGATGATGTAAATGATTTTATGTTCCAGCATCATATTGACAAAGCATGCGTACTTGGACATTCAATGGGTGGTAAGGTAGCCATGATGTTTGCCATACAATATCCAACCCTGTGCGAAAAACTGATAGTGGCCGATATGGCTCCACGGGAATACCGTGCAGGGCATGATGATGTTTTTGATGCCATTTTTCAGGTAGACCTGAACTCCATTCAAACACGCAAGGAAGCCGAAGAGGCCATGAAACCCTTTCTGGGTGATTTTGGAACCCGTCAGTTCATTTTAAAAAATCTGGAACGTACCGAAAATGGAACCTATGAATGGAAGTTTAACCTGCGCACCTTGTTTCAGGATTACGCCAACATCATCAAACCTATTAACAGTTCTCATGTATATGATGGTGAAACACTGTTCTTAAAAGGCTCCTTGTCGGGCTATATTCAGGATTCGGATATGGAAAAAATCTACAGCTTATTCCCCAATGCAACCTTGCATACCATTGAGGATGCTGCCCATTGGTTGCATGCCGATAAACCTAAAGAGTTTTACGAGGCTGTGTTAACATTTTGTAAATAGCCAACATTTTCACATATTGCAGTTATGCGCCTAGAAGAAGAAATCAAACAAAGTAAAAAATTCAGCAGTGAATTTGAGAAGCTTGCAGTTAATATATTGTATACTTCCAGTTGGTTGGAGGCGCAAAATATTCAACGTTTCAAACCCTTTGGTATTTCTCCTCAGCAATACAATGTGCTTCGCATTTTACGGGGTTCGGCTCCAAAACCTTTAATGCTGTCTGATATTTCTTCGCGCATGATTGATAAAAACTCAAACGCTACCCGTTTGGTAGAGAAACTCAGGTTAAAGGGTTTTGTGAAACGCGAGGTGTGTGAAAGCAATCGCAGACAGGTGGATATTATCATTACTAAAAAAGGATTGGACCTTTTGGCAGATATTGACACCCACAATGACAGTTGGGGACAATCCTTCAAAGGGTTAACAAAAATTGAGGCTGAGGCCATAAATGACGCTCTGGACCGATTGAGGGAGTAAAAAAATTTATGTCAATACTTGTATATACAATTAATGTTTATACATTTGTATGGTATTTGATACTAAGGAACAAAACACAAACAATCCGCTAACCGGCAGATTTAATAAAAGGTAATATGAAAACAATTATTCATCGCTCCGAAAACAGAGGTCATGCCAACCATGGTTGGTTAAATGCCAAACACTCATTCAGCTTTGCCAACTGGTATGATCCGACAAAAATCCACTTTGGTGCACTGCGTGTATTAAATGATGATGAAGTAGCTCAGGGAATGGGCTTTGGTAAACATCCGCACGATAACATGGAAATCATCACCCTGGTGCAGGAAGGTGCACTGGAACACAAGGACAGTATGGGAAATGGCAGCATCATGCGAGCCAATGATGTACAGGTTATGAGTGCAGGATCAGGCGTGTTCCACTCCGAAATGAACCCCAATAAAGATGAGGCAGTAAAATTGTTTCAAATCTGGGTGTTCCCCGATAAGGGAAATGTAACACCCCGTTATGACCAGAAAACCTATTTACCTGAAGGCAGGAAAAACACCTGGCAGGAAATCATTAAACCCGATACACAAACGGAAGGTGAAGCAATCTTTATTCATCAGCAAGCATGGTTTAACCAGACTGATCTTGATGCGACAAAGGAGATCAGCTACACAAGCAAGAAAAACGGAAACGGAGCTTATGTATTTGTAATTGATGGTGACGTGGAAATTGCAGGTGAACACCTCAAACGCAGAGATGCCATTGGAATCACCGATTATGAAACCTTTACCATTATAGCAAGCACCAATGCAAGAGTATTGGTAATGGATCTGCCTATGATAGAGTTGGGATAAGAAAAAGTGGAAAGAACGCTCCGCTGAAAAAGTAATAGTCACACTAATCCCGCTGGGACCTCAGGAATACTGAAAGAATTTATTACGTAACAAATTAACACAACATAAATAACACATTTATCACATACACAACATGACAACACAAGCAGCAACTACATGGGCTATTGACCCATCACACTCAGAAATAACATTTAAAGTAAAACATCTGGTAATAGCCACTGTAACAGGTAAATTCACTTCCTTTCAAGGATTATTGAATACAGCAAATGAAGATTTCAGCAATGCTCAGATCAGTTTTACGGCTGATATCAACAGCATTACAACAGGTAATGCCGACCGTGATGGTCACCTGAAATCGGACGACTTTTTTAATGCGGAAACTTTCCCTCAATTGACGTTCAAATCAACTTCGTTTACTAAAACAAGTGATACCGAATACAAACTTATAGGAGACATCACATTGCGTGATGTGACCAAAAGTATTGAATTGACAGCTGAATACGGAGGAACCATGGTTGATCCATGGGGCAATACCAAAGCCGGATTTGAAATTAACGGAAGCATCAAACGTAAAGAGTTCGGATTAAAATGGGATGCGATTACCGAGGCTGGTGGAGCGGTTGTAAGTGACGAAGTAAAGCTGCACCTGAACATAGAATTACATAAACAGGCATAACCCAAAAATTAAAGCGCTGCAAGAGTATGCAGCGCTTTAATTTTATCCATTAGGAACTGCTTTCGTGGTAAACAAATCATTAAAATCAGTATCTTAGTAGTTTATTCTTAAATTCAGTTATATGAAACGTAAGGATTTTTTTAAAGTAGGAATGTTGGCCACTGCCGGACTTGCCATTAAAGGTGTAAATGCCGAAGAAGTAATGACCAACAACAATGATGAACTCAAACCATTATTGGATAATGTTGGTTTTAACCATATGCCACAACCGGATTCAAAACTGGCAGGTAATATGGTATTGCATAAAGCGGATACACGTGGTGGTGCCGACTGGGGTTGGTTGCAAACCAAACACTCTTTCAGCTTTGCCAATTATTACAATCCGGATCGGATGAATTTTGGTGTATTACGCGTACTAAATGACGATATTATTGCTGCCGGAAGAGGGTTCTCCATGCACCCCCACGACAATATGGAAATTGTAACAATTCCTCATTTCGGAGCATTGGAGCATAAGGACAGCATGGGCAATGGAAGTGTGATTCAGCAATATGATTTGCAACATATGAGTGCCGGCACCGGAATTTACCACTCTGAGTTTAATCCCAACAAAGATTTGGAGGCTCGCATTTTTCAAATCTGGGTTTTTCCGAAAGAGTCGAGTATTAAACCCAAATACCATCAGCGTGCCTTCGAGCCCAAACACCGCATCAATAAGCTGCAAACAGTAGTATCACCCGATCCCGAAAAATACGGAGGAATCTATATCCATCAGGATGCTTGGTTC
This sequence comes from Bacteroidota bacterium, assembly GCA_040387195.1. Lineage (GTDB taxonomy): Bacteria > Bacteroidota > Bacteroidia > UKL13-3 > UKL13-3 > UKL13-3. Next base: position 50,772 of record JAZKEF010000017.1, on the reverse strand, counting down.
ACCATGGGAAAATTTAAGGCCAAACATAAAACCAAATACACCGTCCAAAAAGGAGGCAATGGAGTATACGTGTTTATGATGGAAGGCAATGCTACCATTAATGGTCAGGTACTCAATAAACGTGATGGGTTTGGCATTTGGGACATTAAAGAACTTTCCATCCAGGCCGATTCTGACTGTGAAATTTTATTGATGGACGTACCTATGCAGATTGGGTAAAGAATAAAAAAAATATCTTTAATCTCCGAATAGCTTAATCCACTAATCTTATGAAAGAAGTAACTAAAAAATATACCAATGGTGAAGTAACCATTATTTGGAAAAATGCCCAATGCATTCACTCAAGCATTTGCTGGAAAGGGCTCAATTCCGTTTTCAACCCCAAGGAGCGCCCATGGATTAAACCTGAAGGAGCCCCCACTCAGGCAATTGTTGAACAAGTCAAAAAATGTCCGAGTGGTGCTTTAAGTTATTATATGAATGCAGAAGGAGAAACAACAAGTAATGAGGCATAGCGCGAAAACATTATTGGCTTAAAACAAAAGAGGCTGCTATCGTTTCCGGTAGCAGCCTTTCTTTTGCGGTGTTTGAATAATTATTCCTTCATAAATTTCGAGAAATAATGATTATTCGATTGCGAGATATAGATCATGTACAATCCAGGGGTTAACATCTGTACATCTACCCTGTTCTCAGCATCTTTTACAACTTGTTGTTTAACCAGTTTACCATGTAAATCATAAATGGTTACCTGTGCATCTTCTGTTCCCTCAAGTGTATAATAAACCATTGAACCAACCGGATTCGGATGAATGTTCAATGGTGAAGCATTGGTAATTTCTTTCAATCCCACATTAAAGAGTGTAATTTCAGCAGCAGCCATTTCCTGGCATCCGTTGCTATCTGTCATTAACATGATCACCCCTTTTTTACCTGCCGTAGCAAATGTTTTAGTAGTAGTTTTAGCTCCGTTCAATTCATCAGGAATAGCTCCCAAAAATTTCCAGTCGCGTTTAGCTGTCTTTAAAGTAGTATCTGTAAATACAACCGTAAGTGCTGTTGCCGAAGCTGTAAATCCGGGTTTAGGTGACTGATGAACGGTTGCCGTATAAGGCAAGGATGGCTTCTTACAACCTGTTTGCGCATCTACAGCTACTGCTTTTAATATATCTCCGGTTTGCACCGGGGAAAGTTTACGTAGCATTGCCACGGTTACGGTATCACCTGCAACGGTATTGATGGTATGGAATGGCGTTGTTTCTGCATTTCTGAACAACTGGAATGCATCGGCTCCGCTATTTGCATTGAAAACGGCCAATACATGTAATGATGAATCATTGGAACACAATGCTCCCTGAATACCCATAACAGGTGTTTTGGTAATCGGATTGATTCCCGCAAGTTGAATTGTTGTATCTATCCTTGGACAGCCAACATTAGCGGAATCCACAATTTTCACAACCACTGTATTGGCACCTAAAAATACTTTTGCATCGTATACCATACTTTTGGTGTACACATTATTATTATAACTGATGCCCACATTAGATGCACTAATATTCGAAAGTTTTACCTCAACCAAAGTTGAATCTGCATTCGACTGCAGGCAGGCTGTTGCAGGAAATTGAATCGTATAGGTAATAGGAGCACATGCACCATTGGTACAAACCAGAGTGGCTGTATTTCCTTTTGCACACAAGGCTGGATCGATAGCACGCACCCATACCTGTGCATTGGAGTTCGGGGCCAATCCAGTAACCGTATGTGTCAGTGTTCCGCTTGGTGCAATCCATGTTTTTCCTGTATCCACACTAACCTCATAACCTGATGAGCCGGAAACTGCTGTCCAGTTAAATGAAACAGAAGACGTTGTTTTGGACCCACAGGTAAGACCCGGAGCTGCCAGCAATGGTTGAACATAAACTGTTTTGCGAACGGTATCACTGTTGCAACCCGAACCGGTTACCACCAATCCGATATTGCGTAAACCCGGAGTAAACAACCCTTTATAGTCGGCTAATGGTCCGCTGTATTTTAAACTACTGCCGTCAAAAAAACGATAGGTGGTAAATGGTGTGCTCGACCCGAGGGTTAAGGAATCAAGTGAACAAATACTGTCTTTGGATACCGTTAAAACAGGTACCGGTTTAACAGCAGCTGTTAATGTAGCATTTATACTGGTTGTAGAACAACCTGTAGAAGTATTGGTTACTTTCACCTTGTATGTACCTGCTGTTACAGTTTTAATGCTTGATGTTGTCTGATTACCTGGTGACCATAAATAAGTTAACAATGAATTGAAATCTGTACTGAGCAATACACTGTCGCTTCCACATATACTAACTGCTCCCGAAGGTGATATTGGAGCCGGTGGCCGGTTGATTACATTCACAAAAACTGTGGTAGTAGGTGATGAGCCAAAACCATTCGTGGTTTTTAGTGTAATTGTTTTTTGCCCAACACTGGTAAAAATTACTTTGGGATTTTGTTGGGCCTGCAACGTTGGATTAATGATTCCTGTAAAGGTCCATGCATATTGAGTTGGGGAGTTAATTCCACTTCCCAATAAATTTAAAGTATCACCCAAACAAAGGTTTCCACTGGGAGGTATCCCATCAATGACAGCAGTTGGCATATTGGAAAACTCCTGCACCGAAACTGACTTGGAGTAAATTTGATCCCCGGTAGTATTGTTATCGCCATTGGCCGCATTCACAATTGCATAAAAAGAAATGATGCCCGCACCTGAGGCAGGAGCTACCCAGGTGAACGTCCAGGTTTTAGTTCCCGTTCCGCCAGTTCCGGAAGCATTATGTGTGATCCAGCCACCCACGAGTGTTTGAGATCCGGTTCCGGCCATAAGAGTTCCTACTTTAGCGAAACTACCATTGACAGCAGTAAACTGAAAACCCCATTTATTAATCCCTGAAATGGTATGGGTAACATTGATTGTATAAGAACTTCCGGGTACATAACCACCGGCCGGAATATTATGGGTGATTGACATATTATTCCAATTGGTTCCCGAAATAATAACGGAACCTCCATGGCAACTGGTACAATTACCATCTCCCGGTGCATTGGTATTACCTGAAGGTGCCCCCGAACCGCTTGTAAACGAATAATAAGAAACGCATAACAGCGCCAGAACAAAAATTGATTTTGTAATGTGTTTTAGTAGTTGTCTTTTCATATGCCTCTATTACGGTACCTTCTCATCAAAAGTTGGGTGAACGTAATTTTTTCTGTTTATTGCAACTGTGAGATTTATAATTTTAATCTTCATTATAATACATTGCTCTCATATTCAAGCACAACAGAGCATTAAGGTTGTTATGACAAATGATACCCTGAAACCACATTCCATGGTGAAAAACTATTTTATGGGAACAGGAGTCACATTAAGTAATGTAAAGTATACAGGTGATCCAAATGCTTTTGGGATATTTTCCGACTCACTGCAATTAACGGGGTTTACTAAAGGTATTATCATTTCGAGCGGAAGAGTTGAGCTGTTTGCCGGAAAAAACAGCCGCCCAAATGCAGGTGCCAATTTTGGCCGAAATTTTTTCTTTGACGAAGATTTTATTACGCATGCCGAAATGTGTGACGGGGCTGTTCTCGAATTCGATTTTATTCCGCAACACGACAGCATTGCCTTTCGTTTTGCATTTGGGAGCGATGAATATCCTGAATTTGTAGGCAAGAATTTTAATGATGCTTTTGCCTTACTCGTAAAACCGATAAATGGGCGTAACACCAAACCGAAAAACATAGGCACATTACCCAACGGTACTACAGTGATGATTAATAACGTAAACCACAAGAAAAATACTGAGTGGTATGTTGCAAATGACTATTTCGAAGCCCCACTTTACACTGAACTTGAATATGATGGCCTCACCAAACCAATTGTGGCAGCCTGTCGCGTTATACCCAACCAACCTTATCGTCTTAAAGTGATTATTGCGGATTTGGAGGATTGCGAATACGACTCGGGCGTATTGCTGGAGGCTTATTCCTTTGGTAGTTACAGTACCCGTAAGCGTAAACCTGTTCGCAAAAATTACTTCTTCTCGTTTCAAACCAATGAATCAACCCTCGAAGTGGCCGAATTATCTAAACTCAAACGGTTAACCGACTCACTTGCCCGATCCGTATTTGATAGTATTATCATTATCGGACATACCGATTCGAGTGGAAATATGTTGCTAAATGAACAGCTTTCACTGGATAGAGCTAACACCATTGCAAGCTATTTTAAAAATTCCGGTGTAAAAACTACAATAATCCGTACTGAAGGTAAAGGAAGCCGTTTACCTTTGCGTCCCAACGTTACTGAACAAGCCAAGGCTCTCAATCGAAGAGTCGAAATCCTGTTTTACCGCAAACGATTGTAAGATGAAAAAATTCGGACTCATTGGTTATCCTTTAAAAAACAGTTTTTCCGAAAACTATTTTAACAGCAAGTTTTTATCCCTTGCCTTGCTGGATTATGAATACCAAAATTTTCCGATTGAACATATAGAACAATTGAAAACGCTATTGGCTAACGAACCTGACTTAGCAGGATTTAATGTGACCATTCCACATAAAGAAACCATTATTCCAATGTTGGATAATCTGGATGTTTCGGCCCGCGAAGTTGGTGCCGTAAACTGTGTTTGTAAAACAGGAAACAAATTGGTAGGCTACAATACAGACGTGTTTGGTTTTGAAAACACCTTGCTCCCATTAATTCAAAACAAGCGAATACACCAGGCATTGATTTTAGGAACAGGAGGGGCAGCAAAAGCCGTTGCATATGTGTTGCGAAAAAATGGGATACTTAACACATATGTCAGCCGTAATCCTACCGCAGGACAATTAGCTTATGCAGACCTTACACCTGCTCACTTTACCAGTCATAAACTTATCATCAACTGTACTCCACTCGGGATGTTCCCTAATATTGATGCAGCACCACCTATTCCTTATGAACAAATAACACCCGATCATATTGCCTACGACCTTATCTACCTTCCCATTGAAACTATATTTTTAACATTTTGTAAGCAGCAAGGTGCAACAACTAAAAACGGGCTCGAAATGTTGCATTTACAGGCGGAGAAAAGCTGGGATATCTGGAAGGGACATGGGTAGTTATCACCCTGTTCACTCAACCAACTCATTGCTTATTAACTAGTCGACCATTAATATACTCCCGTGTAATTATGCGGAGTAATTCTTTTCAATTCCGTTTTCACCTTAGCTGTAACTTTAAGTGTATCAATAAACTTTTTGATATCCTTCTCCCCTATTTTTTTATTGGTACGGGTGAGTGCTTTTAAGGCTTCATATGGTTTGGGATAACCTTCTCTGCGTAGTACGGTCTGAATAGCTTCGGCAACCACAGCCCAGTTTTCCTCCAGGTGGTTGTGCAAGGCGGTTTCATTCAGCAAGAGTTTGTTCATCCCTTTTAACAATGAGTTATAACCGATTAATGTATGTCCCATCGGCACGCCAATATTTCTCAACACAGTTGAATCTGTTAAGTCTCTTTGCAAACGCGAAATCGGAAGTTTGGCCGAGAGGTGTTCGAAAATGGCATTGGCTATACCGAAGTTCCCTTCGGCATTTTCGAAATCAATCGGGTTCACTTTATGTGGCATGGCCGAAGATCCCACCTCTCCTGCCTTGAGCTGTTGTTTGAAATATTCCATCGAAATGTACTGCCACATATCGCGGCTCAAATCCATCAGTATGGTATTGATCCGTTTGTAACAATCGAACATGGCTGCAAGGTTATCATAATGCTCAATTTGCGTGGTATACTGCGAACGATCCAATCCGATTGAAGAAAGAAATTTGTTGGCAAACTCTACCCAATTGGTTTTAGGATAGGCAATATGGTGTGCATTAAAATTTCCGGTTGCACCACCAAACTTAGCCGAATACGGGATCTCCGAAAGCTGAAACATCTGCACCTGAAGGCGTTCAACAAATACCAGCATTTCTTTACCTAATTTAGTCGGTGAAGCCGGCTGTCCGTGTGTATGAGCCAACATTGGAATGTTTTTCCAATCCTTGGCCAGTTTGGTCAATCGTTTCAACAGTTCATTCAGTTGCGGCAACATTACCTCTTCATTTGCAGCCTTTATGGTTAATGGAATGGAGGTATTGTTTATATCCTGCGAGGTAAGTCCAAAGTGTACAAACTCCGATACCTTATCAAGTCCCAGGGGTGATATTTTCTCTTTAATAAAATACTCAACTGCCTTTACATCGTGGTTGGTTGTTTTTTCAATATCCTTAACATGCTGCGCATCCTCCGGGGTAAAGTTGATGTATATTTCCCGCAGTTCCTTTTTCAAACCGGCACTCAGCATTCCCTTCATCTGAGGAATTGGCAACTCGGCCAATGCAATGAAATACTCAATCTCAACCAGCACGCGGTACTGAATAAGAGCAAATTCCGAATAAAAGGCCGCAAGCGTTTCTGTTTGTTTGCGGTAGCGACCATCAATTGGTGAAATGGCAGTAAGTGCAGTAAGTTCCATTGTTTAGTGTTAAAAGTGGTGCGAAAATAAGCAGGTACGGCTTAATTTAGCAATTTCATTCCCTTATAATTTAGGTTAAAGTCGTTTTCTGCCTGTTTTCCTGTAAACTATAAGCACAACCGATTTTTCAGCTGCATCCAATTTACCTTTCAGTAGTCGCCCTTACCCTTCCAACAAAGAATTAAGCATTTCATCACATAATACTACACAATTTTATTCAAGCAGTATTACCTTGCAAAGGCAAGAAGCATGAAAAAGGACTATTCAATTACATCCAATATGTACAGCCGGATTACCTGACCGATTCATTTTTGCTATCAAAACCAATTGTGTATATTTAACCTTTAACATACCAAACATACATTCACATGAAACAATTTTTTAAATTTCTCTTTGCCAGTATGCTGGGCACCATCTTGTCTATCGTAGTCCTGTTTTTAATCCTGGCAGGTGTTGTTGCGGGAATGGCCGGCAGCAGCAGTGACGAAAAAGCAGAACTGAAAGACAATTCGGTATTGCGGTTATCACTCAATTACAGCATTTCTGAACGCACTTCCGATAACCCATTCAGCAACTTTGATTTGGTGAATATGGAGGGTTCTAACGATCCAGGGTTGAATGATATCCTCAAATGTATCCGACATGCCGCTACCGATGATAAAATCAAAGGTATCTATATTGATATTTCCTATATGCCGAATGATTATGCCACTCTTAAGGAAATAAGAGATGAGATCATTGAGTTTAAGAAATCGAAGAAATTTGTATACGCATATGGTGAAATTATTGAAGAGCATGGCTACTATATAGCTTCGGTTTCTGACAAGGTATACATCAACCCTACCGGAACCATGTTGCTGGATGGTTTTGCTTATACTTCTACCTATGTAAAAGGAATGCTTGATAAAATTGGTGTACAGGCAGAACTCATCCGCCATGGAAAATTCAAAGCTGCAGGAGAACCTTTTATTGCAGACAAAATGAGCGATGAAAACCGCAAACAAATTGAGTCGTTTATGGGTGGTGTATATGATGATTTTATCACCAGCATTGCAGCATCACGTAAACTCACACCCGAAGCATTCAGAAATATATGCAACAACCTGTTGATTCAATCGCCCGAAGATGCCAAAACGATGGGTTTGGTGGATGGACTTAAATACCGCGATGAGATTGAAACCGAATTGCATGATACATTGAAGTTGAAAGAAAAAGACAAAATTGATTACGTAGATATCAGCGATTATAAATCGAAAGCAAGAGATAGCAAGATTACTGCTAAAGAAAAAATTGCTGTGATTTATGCAGTAGGTGAAATTGTGGATGGTGATGGTGAAGATGCTCAGGTGGGTTCTATCCCAACAGCTGCAGCCATTTCCAAGGCACGTAAGGATTCAAGTATAAAAGCTGTTGTGTTGCGTATCAACTCTCCGGGAGGAAGTGCGCTGGCCAGTGATGTAATCTGGAGAGAAGTGGTACTTACCCAAAAAGTAAAACCTGTTATTGTATCCATGGGCGCTGTAGCAGCTTCGGGTGGATATTACATTGCGGCACCTGCTGATGTGATTGTGGCCGAACCCAATACCATTACCGGTTCAATTGGCGTATTCGGAATGTTTGTGAATGCACAAAAATTGCTGAACGAAAAACTAGGGTTGAAATTTGAAAAAGTAAAATTCGGTGAATATTCAGATTTAGGTTCACCCGACCGCGCAATGACTGCTGCCGAAAAAGCCATTATGCAAAAAATGATTGACCGTATTTACCATGACTTTATCTCGAAAGTTGCTCAAGGCCGTAAACTCACCATTGAGCAGGTAGACTCCATTGCACAAGGCCGCGTGTGGGCCGGTACCGATGCTAAAAAAATTGGATTGGTAGATGAGTTTGGTGGATTAAAGGATGCGATTGCTATTGCTGCTAAAAAAGCTAAACTGGACGAATACAAAATCATCAACCTTCCGGAACAAAAAGATCCGTTTGAAAAGATATTAAAATCGTTTGGTGCAAGTGCTTCAACCTATTTTGTAAAACAACAATTAGGTGAAGATTTTAAATACTACCAGCAACTCAAAACCATCCAGCATATGCACGGCATCAAAGCCCGTATGCTGTGGGATGGCGAAATACAATAAAAGGTGCAGTGGTGGTTTCGACTCCACTCAACCACCGATATCAGAGCATTCTGATAGATATTGAACGAAACCACAACAACTCAAAAGGGGAAACTTGATTCATCAGGTTTCCCCTTTTCATTTTTCCCTTCTCGAATTTCATATGAACATTATCAACCAGTCTACATAATTAACATCCTCCTCCTACAATCTGCACATTTTTTTTGTTTCCTTTGCACTGATGCCAAAAATCATTGTTTTTCCTTTCCGCGGTTACATTCAATCTCCGATTGGCGTACTTGAAATTCAGGCTACGCAACTACATATCCACTCAGTACGCTTCTTAGATAAACAAGAAACGTTCAAACAGTCAGTAGATAATGATGTGATACAACAAGGTCTATTGCAGCTAACCGAATATTTTGACGGGAAACGAAAAGACTTTTCGATTCCAACACAACAGGAAGGAACGGATTTTATGCAGGAGGTTTGGGAAGATGTTCGTGATATACCCTTTGGTAAAACCGCTTCCTATCTTGATCTTGCTAAACTAGCAGGTGATGATAAACTCACCAGAGCTGTAGGTACGGCCAATGGAAAAAACCAGTTGGCTATCCTTGTTCCCTGCCACCGTGTAATTGGAACCAACGGAAAACTTACCGGTTATGCCTGGGGACTTCATCGCAAACAATGGTTGCTCGATCATGAAGCTAAAGTGAATAATACCTATGCGAAGTTGTTTTGAGGGGAAGAAGAGAAAAGAAAAAAAACCGCTTCACTTAAAAATGGGAGGCCACTTTATTCAAAGAGATGTCATGTTGAGTTTATCGAAACAAGGCATTCGAGTAGTAAAAAGAGAACAGGAAAACTGAAAACATGAAATACACATTATTAGGAAAATCAGGATTAAAAGTATCCGAGTTATGCTTGGGTACCATGGGCTTTGGAACAGAGTTTGGCTGGGGTGCCGATAAGGAAACGAGTTTTCAAATTATGGAAACTTACGCCTATGCCGGAGGAAACTTTCTGGATACCGCCAACCGCTACACCGATGGTACCAGCGAACGGTTTATAGGTGAATACATATCATCCAACCGTGACCATTTTGTGGTGGCCACCAAATACAGCCTGCACGACAACCAAACCAATGTGAATGCAAGCGGAAACAACCGCAAAAACATGATGCGCAGTGTGGAACAAAGTTTAAAACGACTCAATACCGATTTTATCGATTTGTTGTATTTACATATTTGGGATAACCTCACTCCCATTGACGAAATCATGCGCGGACTGGATGATTTAATCCGACAGGGCAAGGTAAATTATATTGGTATCAGTGACACTCCTGCCTGGGTTATCAGCAAAGGACAAACACTTGCTGAACTGATGGGCTGGAGTCAGTTTGTTTCACTCCAGGTGGAATACAACTTGTTGCAACGCACACCTGAACGCGATCTGATTCCCATGGCCAACCATTTTAACATGACTGTTACGCCATGGGCACCATTAGCCGGAGGAGCACTTACCGGGAAGTATTTAAAAGGAGATAAAGGACGGTTACCCGAAAACAGCAAACGCCTAAATGAACACAACTCCCAAATTGTGGCCGAAGTGGTTGCCATTGCTGCGGAGCTGAACGTTGAACCCGCAAAGGTGGCATTGCGATGGACGATGCAACAAGGTTTTAAATGTATCCCTATTGTGGGCGCCACCAAAGCACAGCAGGTAAGCCATAATTTAAAAAGTCTGGAGCTTACACTGGGCACCGAACACTTGAACCGACTGCACGAAGTCAGCAAAATAGACCTGGGTTTTCCGGGAGAGTTCTTTAAAGAAGAAGGTGTAAAAAATGTGACCTACGGAGGTTTCTATGACCGCATCATCAAACGATAACCCAACAGGGTGGTTAGTTAAATTGATACAATTCATAATAGTGATAGCTTCTAATGCGTGTTGCGTGTTGAAGCACATAATCCTGAATATAATATGTTCCCGGTTGAACGCGGGCATCCTCCCTTGCTATTTCCGATGGCTCCACTTTACTTAAAATAAATACCAACTGCTTATCTTCCTGCATCTGTCTTATTGCCCTGTTGCGTAAATTTGATCCGGGTATTTCCTCATTGTTTATCCAATCAAGTACAAGAGGATTCGGTTGTACGGAGGTAGCCCAGAATGCAGCAAATGCCGGCATAATGGAGTACTTGCTGTTTTGTTTATCCAGCGAGTCGGTTATGTTCTTCAACTCATTCAGATAAGTAAAGGTTCGCTCATTTGTGTAAATACCCTTCATTCCCGGAAACACACCGCCAAGAGCATATGTTATTTCCACTCCTTTCGTTTCCCTGTAAATGGATGTATAACGTAAATAAAAGAACAGCAGGCAGCTTGCACAAAATACCGGCACCCAATAAACAGCACGGAACATCAATTCCTTACTCCCCTCCCCATCCGATACAAATAACACACAGCCCAACACCAGTCCGCCCGAAAGGTATACCGGACAATTGTATCCTAATGATATGGACGAGCACCATGCCAGCAGTTGAATGGCCGACAATGCATACAAAAAGGTGAAACGATGTGTGTACAGGCAATACACGGATACAACCAATGAACAACCAAATAGATTGAATGAGTTGAACTGCACATTTTCGGGCTTCACAAATCCCTGAAAAGCCACGCACAACAATAAGAATATGGACACCGATGGTAACCATGTATATTTTTTCCGGTAATAAAAAGATCCGATTAGTAATACGCCAAGCAAAGCACCTCTTAGCACTGCCATTTTTTTGTACGCCATAAAACCCGTGCGCATCAATTCGGTTCTGGCTGTAAATTGTACTATAAGGTCATCATATCCTCCGGTCGAAACAATCACTATTAAATAGAGCAGTAAGGGTGCAAACAACAAAAGCAGATAAGCAACTTTGTTTCCCTTTTTCCATAACAACGGAAACAACATAAAGGGGACAAAAACCTGTTTCATTAAACACGCAATTCCAATACACAAACATCCCGCATAGGATCCGGCTGCATTTGTATTCCGGTGCATGAGGTACAACGCCATCGTACAAAAAAAGATCCCATCCACTGTTGTCCATGCAGTTAATAATAAGTTATGAGCCGTGAGAAAAAACACCACCAGTACTGCTCCCAATTGGTACCCGAACGAATGCGAAATAGATAATACATCACAGAAGAACCGATAGATAAAGTAGGCGATCCATACCAACTGCAACACAACAAACCAGCGGGAGAGCCAAAAAGCATAAGGTCCGAAAAAGAGGGCCGGCATATGCAATATGGACGAACCAACAGGTCGTATCGAAATATAGTCAAGGTGCGGAATTTCTCCGTTTAACAACCGTCTTGCTCCGGCCAACACAACGCCATCGTCTGTAGGGTTAAACCCCATCCAACCTAAACAAAGGTGAATGCCAAATGACAAAAGCAACAACAGGCCAAACAGTTTCATACCAGATTGTTATTGTTCGAAAAAACAGGTGAAATTCATCCGGTTAAGGTAGTTGTTTTGATCAGACCAAAAAAGAACAGAAACGAGAAGTAAAAACTCACATGTCCGCTTGCTAATTTGTTCAGGCTTGCCCTAAACAAAAAAAGAGAATGATAGAATCATTCTCTTTTTCGCCTTAACGAGTAATATGAACTTAGTTATTCAGTATATGCTCCAATTGATCCAGGAGCAGTTCCCGGTCAAATTCTTTTTCATAATAAGCTCGTGCATTTTTGCCCAGTAAACCACGCTCTTCTTCCGATAAATGATAGAGTGACACAACTGCTTCGGTGAGCGCTTTCGAATCCTCTGCTGCACCCACAAACCCGGCATTAGCCGATTGGATAATATCGGCACCTACCCCATTGAGCGAGCCTATAATTGGTCTGCCGCAAGCCAGGTATGATTGAACTTTACTTGGAATGGTTCTCTCAAAAATAAAACTGTCTTTTAAACTAACGATAAGGCCATCGGCACAACTGAAATATTTAGGCATCTCGGTTGCAGGGAATGAACCCATCAGTTTAAAGTTATCAGTAAGTCCGAGTTCTTTAATTTGGGATTGTACGTATTCCTTTCTGCGTCCGTCACCAAACACAATCCAGTTTACTGGAATATTGCGCTTTTGTAACATATCCGCAGCTTCCAGCAATGTGTTAAAACTTTGCGCTTCGCCAATATTTCCGGCAAAAACCAAATTAAAGCCTTCAGGAAATTGTTCTTTATAGGCTTGCTCTTTCGGTTCTACTTTATAAAAATCTTCTGCATAAAAAGGATAATAGATTAGCTTTTCTTCCTTCACATCCTGATTCAGAATGTATGGAATAAAACCTCTTGACTGCACAAGCAGTTTATGGGTTCCTTTATAGATCATCTTGGTCATCCAGGAAGTAAGACCCAATATTTGTTTATTGTTTATGCCACCCGCAATCCGGATACTTTCAGGCCACAAATCCTGAATCCAAAGGTAATTCTTAACACCAAAACGGTAACGGGCTACGATGCCCGGTATCCCAACCGTAATAGGTGAAGGCGCAAAAACAAACACCTTATCAAACGGACCTTTGATGGCTAATACTTTAACGGATGCCAGGAAAGCAAAGGAGAAATAGTTTAAGATTAACCTGAATCCGGTTCCTTTTTTTCGCAGCAATAAGTTCGACCTGTAGATGGTTATGCCGTTCCACTCTTCCTTACGTTTTTTCCACCATGAATATCCTTCATAATAGTCGCCTTTAGGATAGTTCGGTTTACCCGTTAACACCACAACTTCATGTCCCCTGCTTTGCAAGCCAAGGCATACATCATTAATCCTGAAGTTTTCAGGCCAAAAATGTTGTGTAACCAATAATATCTTCAAACCAGTTTTCTGCTTATATTACAAATAACAGCATATACGATTAATATGCATAATAAGATTGGTGCGATTGCATCCATTCTTTCATTTCAACAATCATTTGCGCATATCCGGGAACGTTGGGTTTAAAATCGGTGCGGGTATTGAGCAACGACTTGTCTACTTTATAATTATCATAAGGAACAATACTTACCGATTCACGTTCAAACACTTCTTTAAACAAGCTTATCAAGTCAAATTTATGAATCTTTTCATTATTGGTAAGGTGAACCAATCCGGTTAATTCCGGGTTAGCCAACACATCCAGAACCGATTTCCCTAACTGGATAGTAGTAACCCCACTCCAAAAAGCTCCGGTATATCCTTTAAGTTCGCCCTGTTGGTGCAAAAACCAATGTAGCAATCCAATCCCATCTGCTTTCAGCTCAGGTCCGATGATGGAAGTACGGATTGTCAGATCCTTCGTATTTACAATTTCTCCCAGTGCTTTTGTTTGGGCATAAAATCCGGCTCCATCTTTAACGTCCGTTTCGGCATACCCGCCTTTTGATCCTGAGAAAACACAATCGGTACTGATATGAATAACCCTTGAAGGTGTTTTTGCGGTAGCTGCTTCGAGGAAATGAGGAAGGTAACTGTTCATCAAAACAGCAATATCCGGGTTCTCTTCGGCTGTTTTATTCAGGATTCCCACACAGTTGATAATCACATCGGGCTTTTCCTTTACAATGAGTTCTTTCAGCAACGAAAAATTGGAAATATCCATAATAACCGTTGCATTCGTTTGGTCTAAAGTTCTGGAAACGGTGATTACCTCAAATTTTTCGGGATGCATTCTTAACTGGCTTGCAATTACATGTCCGGCCATACCACTTGATCCCAATACAATGATTTTTTGCTTCATACTATTTATTCCAGATTACTTTATTTACAATACCTGTATAACTCTGAATGGTGCGGATAATGCGGGATGAGACATCCGATACCAGGTATTCTACAGGTAGTTTTACCGTATTTACATCAAATGTTTTCAGGCAAATATCAATTGCATTTAATACTTCATGCTCCGTTATTCCTCCCAATACAATTGTCCCTGCATCAATAGCTTCGGGTCTTTCGGTACTGGTGCGGATACTTACTGCCGGGAATCCCATCATTGCAGACTCTTCGCTGATGGTACCGCTATCCGACAATACACAAAATGCATTTTTTTGCAGGTGTACATAATCAAAAAAGCCAAATGGAGGCATATTCACAATCAGCTTATGGAACTTGATATTTTTGCTTTCAATCTTTTTATGCGTGCGCGGGTGAGTAGAAAAGATGATTGGCATCTGGTATTTTTCGGCAACCGCATTCAATGCCTCCGATAATTGTTCGAAATGGTCGGCAAGGTCAATGTTCTCTTCCCTGTGGGCACTTACCACAATATAGTTTCCTTTTGTAATATTCAGTTTTGAAAGCACCTTACTGTCAAGAATCTTCTGACTGTGTTTTTGGAGTACTTCATACAACGGAGAACCGGTTACAAAAACATGATCTTTTCTGAATCCTTCGCTTAGCAAATACCTGCGCGAATGTTCGGTGTATGTTAAATTAATATCACTGATATGATCCGATATCTTGCGGTTAATTTCTTCCGGAACATTCTGGTCAAAACACCTATTACCTGCTTCCATATGGAAAATCGGAATCTTCAACCGTTTGGCCGCAATGGTACACAACACACTGTTGGTATCACCTAATACAAGCAACGCATCCGGTTTTTCTTCTATTAATACTTCGTATGATTTAGCAATCACATTGCCAATCGTTTCACCAAGGTGTTTTCCCGCAACTCCCAAAAAATGATCGGGTTTGCGGATTCCAAGGTCTTCAAAAAATATTTCATTTAATTCATAATCATAATTCTGTCCGGTATGCACCAGAATATGATCAAAACACTGATCGGCCAGCTTCACAATTTCGGCTAAACGAATAATTTCGGGACGGGTTCCCAGGATGGTTATAACTTTTAATTTCGACATGTTGAGTTAATTGATAACAGTTAAAAAATAGTCGGGAGCAAAACGGTACTCGTCTTGTATGGCTCCCATCAGATAATCGCCCATTGCCATGAGTGTTGAATGCGGTTGGGTAGCCTGAATACTGGATGCATAACCACCGGGTACATGCAACACGGTAAAATCACCGGCTGTTAATGTAAATGAAAGTTGTTTCAAATCCCTAGCCGGGGACTCCCAATGATCTATCTTGACAAGTTTAATGGTAAAAGACCCTGTAATGGCCGTAAACCATCGTTGTTCGGTTTGATGTGCCTGCCATGCTCTTACGGTTTCAGGCGAAGCATTTTCTACAAAATAAATTCTTCGGACCGGAGCAGCATCAAAGGTATTGTTATAGGTTAAGGTACCTCGGGCGTCTGTATAATGCCCGCCTTCTATCAGAACCGGCTCTGCCACCCTATCCATATTTACGCTAAAAACTGATCAATATTTTCGCCAAACACTTCCTTTTTAATATAAGGAAGCGTACTGAGCAATTGTACAATCTCTTCTGTATTCAGGCGTTTTGTGTTATGAGAATTATAATCGGATATACCCGAAATATTGACATCTCCTTCAGAAAAATACTGGTTGTAGTTCAGGTCACGGTTATCGGCCGGAATACGGTAAAAATTACCCATGTCCTCAGCTTTCAGCATTTCTTCGCGTGTACAAAGTGTTTCATATAACTTTTCTCCGTGACGTGTTCCGATTACCTTGATTTCAGTGGTTGATTTGCAAAGATGCTGAATGGCTTCAGCCAAATCCTTGATTGTTCCTGCGGGAGCTTTATTCACAAATAAATCGCCCGAATTGCCATGTTCAAAAGCAAACAGTACCAACTCAACAGCCTCATCCAGCGACATCAGGAAACGGGTCATCTGGCCATCTGTAATGGTAATTGGCTGATTATTTTGAACCTGTTTCACAAAAAGAGGAATCACCGACCCCCTTGAAGCCATTACATTGCCGTATCGTGTTAAACAAACTACGGTATCTTTTGAATTACGCGAGGCGGCAATGGCTACTTTTTCCATCAATGCTTTTGAAATTCCCATTGCATTAATAGGGTATGCTGCCTTATCTGTACTTAAACAAATTACTTTTTTTACTTTATTGGCTGTGGCTGCATCAATTACATTTTGGGTACCAAACACATTTGTTTTGGTAGCTTCCATTGGAAAAAATTCGCATGACGGTACCTGTTTTAATGCTGCTGCATGAAACACATAATCCACTCCGCGCATGGCTCTTTCCACACTGCTGTAATCGCGTACATCACCTATATAAAACTTTAACTTGTCATTTTTGAGCAGGGTACGCATATCATCCTGCTTTTTCTCATCGCGCGAAAATATGCGGATCTCTTTAAAATGATCGGTATGCAAAAAGCGATTTAACACTGCGTTCCCGAATGAACCTGTTCCGCCTGTTATGAGTAGTACGTTATCTTTAAACATGCTGTTTTATAGTTTTAAATTTCCTGTTCGTGTATGAATTTATGATGCTACGCTTGCAATTAAAGAATCCTTTAGTTTGCGATCGGGATAGTTAATGAGAACGGCTT
The DNA here is from genome assembly GCA_040387195.1 of Bacteroidota bacterium. Lineage (GTDB taxonomy): Bacteria > Bacteroidota > Bacteroidia > UKL13-3 > UKL13-3 > UKL13-3. The sequence goes on along the minus strand of JAZKEF010000017.1, from coordinate 33,630 downwards.
TAAATACTCCTTTAAATACAAACAAACTTCCGGCAGAAGCTCCGATGATTCCGTATTTTTCGATAAGCTGCTGGATATCCTGCAGTTTACCTGCCCCTCCCAGAACCGTCATCGGAATGTTCACCTCCTTGCGGATGCGGTCAATAATATCCAGGTCATACCCTTTCATCATTCCATCCTGATCTATTGAGTTTAATACAATTTCACCTGCTCCCAGTTTTTCTACCTCCAGGGCAAAAGCCAATGGATCTTTTCCGGTATTGCGCGTGCCATTATGGGTCCATATTTCGTATTTGCCCGACTTGCCTTTTTTCACATCCAGCACTACCACAATACTCTGGCTTCCTACACGTTCTCCTATTTCGGCAAGCAGTCCCGGATTCAATACAGCTTCCGAACTGATGGCTACTTTCTCTACGCCCAAAGCAAAAATGCGCTGTGCCTGTTCCACTGTTTTTACGCCACCGCCATAACAAAACGGCATGCGGCATTCGGCAGCAAGATCTTCTATCAGTTTATAATCAGGCTCACGGCCTTCCTTGGTTGCATCGATATCAATGATCATAATCTCGTCAACCTCTTTTTCGTTAAATATCTTTACGGCATTAATAGGATCACCTACATACTTAGGATCCTTAAACTGTACCGTTTTCACCAAACCTTTGTCTTGAATGAGCAGGCATGGTATAATTCGTGGTCTTAACATCTTTTTATAAGGTTGCGAAGTTTTTCAATAATTGAATCCCGTTCTGATGGCTTTTTTCCGGGTGGAATTGAACACCATAAATATTTTCATGGTTCACGGCACAGGTATACTCAATACCATACTCGCTTGTTGCAATCGAATCGGACGGTTGGTTACAGGCGAAATAATATGAGTGTAAAAAATAAAAAAGTGCTTCAGCATCCAATCCTTCGAACAACGGATTTTTTTGCTGCGGAACGATATTGTTCCAGCCCATATGCGGGAGCTTAGGCTTGTGTTTAATATAGGTTACATCAAATTTCTTAACATCGGCATCAATCCATCCCAAACCTCCCAGCACACCTTCATCACTTGATTTTCCCAGCATTTGCATTCCCACACAAATTCCCAAAACAGGAATTTTATTTTTTAGAACCTGCTCGTTAAGCATGTCACGCATCCCCGAATTATCTATTTCCTGCATGGCATGATCAAAAGCCCCTACTCCGGGTAAAATAATTTTTGTTGCCTTGCTGAGTTGTTCGGGAGTGGTAACCAGCTCGGCTTCAATATTCAATCGTTTATAAATATTTGCAAAGGCCTTTAAATTACCAAGGCCATAATCAATAATAGAAATCATCGTATTAACTTTCTTTCTCCTCCAATAAAACGCATAATTTTAGTTCCCAGTTCAATAAACCACATGCTGTTTTTATAATCGCGGTATGTTTTATTTTCTCCGGCCATCAGTTTCTTAAATTCCTCTACTGTAAACCCGAGTTTGGTTGCAACATATTCGAAATCTTGTGCTACCGATTCGGCATCATATGGTTTCACCGCAACTTTATCCATTGCTTCCTGGCGGGTCATCTGGTTGGTAAGGATCAAACTTGAATAATGTGCTCTGCGGATATCGTATCCGAATTTTTCAACCATCCAGTAGCCTTCGTAAAAACGAGTAAACCGTGATTCATAGTGCTTTTGTGCATAACGCTGCCATCCAAATTCCTTTTCCAGGAATTGCATTGTTTTTTCTTTTTCAAAAGGAATGAAATCAAGTGGTTTAATCACAGTAATTCCTTTAAAGTACTTGTAGTAAATACGGTATTTGAAAATACTGGCCAATGGAAATGATTTTAACGGGCGTGTTCCGAACTTGCTGTGAATATCCCGGATCTGGATAAGATCGGAAGCATGATAATGCCAGGCTAATGGCTCACGTACACATTCTGAAGATATATTACCTCCATTCAAAATATATTTAAAGCCATGCTTCGCAGCAAAATTCCACATCGCTGCCTGAAATGCATGATCCTGAGGAGTATCTACGTGACAAACCTGAGCTTTAAAGAAAGAGGCTTGCAGGTCTTTCATTTCTTCCCAGTTAATTACCTCCGTATGCAAATCCAAGCCCAATGCGTCAATAATTTTTTCGATATTGTTCACCGCTTGTTGTGAGTTCCATCCTGCATCGATATGAAAAATAAGCGGCCTCAAACCAAACTTTACTTTAGCAAGATAAGCCATATAACTGCTATCCACCCCTCCGCTGATTCCCATCAAACAATCATAATCTCTGTCCTTTCCCTCTTCCTTGATCTTTTCTACAATTTTCATCAACTCCTTTTCACCCTCCGGGCCTGGACGCCAGTTCGGCAAAATATTGGTGTAAAAATTATTACAATGATCACACCATCCCTTTTCATCAAACGTGATTTCGGGGTCTGATGTATCCATGATACAATTGGTACAAATTTGGTATTTTTCCGTTTTACTCATATATGCTGTTACTTTTTTGCTAAAAACTGACCGTACACATTTCTCAATCCATCTCTGAATAAGTTAAAATCGTACTTCTCTATAAAAAGCTTTCTAATTTTTTGTCTGTCAAATTCCGAATCCGAAAGGTTAAGTAAGATATGCTTAAATTCATTCGTATTATTATACTCAATACCATACCCGATCTGAAATTCTTGAATGGAATTCCAAAGATCAATCTGACCAAAACTGGTTAATAATGGCGTTCCAACCATTAAACTGTCATAATATTTTGTAGGATAGGCATATCTATTGTTTAGCGAAACAGGATCGTACAACAAAGGGGTAAAGGTAGCGTTTTTCATAATATATAATGATTCTATATATGAAACTTTTCCAAGAAATGAGACATTCTTATTCGACTTAAAGAAGTTGACATCCGTTTCATCCCTGAAATCTCCAGCAACCACAAAATGAACATTGGGCACATTTTCCTTAATAATCTCAAAGAACAGTTTCTTACCCCGCGTTTCCGAAAAATATCCAATGAGCGGCACAATGAAAGTACCTTGCGGAATACCATATTTGGTATAGATATTCTCTGTAGAAATCAAATCATACTGATCTTCAGTTGAATTTGGCAAAATATAGTATTTTGATTTGCGGAGTTTAAAGAAGCCGTAATAAGAAAAATACTGATTATCAGGAAATATCACAAAATCAGCCAATTGCATCACGATGTTATCAATTAACTGGATAAAAAAGATAATGACCTTATTAACATCATAACAAACTGCTACATAATCCCTTGGGTCATAAATCACTTTACACTTCCAGTTGAAACAGTACTTGTAAATCAAAGCAGGGAAAATAGTATACAACATAAAAGAGTTGATAACCTGAGGCTTGGACTTAATAATATTTTTTAACAACCAGAACTGAAACGAGACAAACAAAAACAACACTCCCAGACTACGTGGGCGGGCAGTTTTTGTGAAGGCATGAATGTCGATATTATCAAACAACTTATCCTTGTTACTTCTTGGAACACCTGTTTTAGCCCAATAGAAAAACGTAAGTCCATTGAATAGGTCCTTGCTTGAAGAAAGTATCCGGATTGTAGCAGTTGTGGCATCGTAATAATCCGGGTATAAGAAAATAGTTTTGGGTTGGTTCATTCCAGTTGAGTTGGTTGTTTGATTTTTACAAACATGAGAAAAAGTATGAATGCTAAGTATCCTCCGCTAAGTAATAAACTTATTAATCCTGTGCTGAACAGATTCAGCAAAAACATGGGAATCATGGCGGTTAGAGCAACATTCTCTTTTCGGATTAAAAACCTCATGATGCGCCCAATCATAAAGGAAAACAGCATCACTCCCGTTAATCCGAAATTAACATATGCCTCTATAACATAATAAGAATTGGCATTCCCGGTTTCGCTGCCTCCAAACTGACTCTGATAAACCATTCGCTCGAAATTGATCCGCTCCGAACCCTTTATGAATGCAATAAAACTACTGGTATCCCCCATCATAAAATTGGATTTCAAGTCCCCTGTAAAAAGAATCAATGCATCTACGGCAACCATTACCGGTATAACAAATGATCGCCACATTATCCCTTCCAACATGGATTGTGGTAAATACAATGTCGAGAAAAAGACCTCATCATTGGTTACTTCCAATCCTTTGCTACCAGCAAATGAGTACATCAGAAATATCATACCGGCAATTACTGCGCCTCCTTTTAGGATATAAAGTGGTTTGTTATCGGCTTTACTGAAGTACACAAAAAAGAGCGGAATTGCTAACCTTAAGAAATAGGATTTAGCCAAAAATGAGATACAATAAAGTAGAAAAAATAATGCAAATATATTTTTATACTTATGGTTGATTAAAAACGAATAGGCAATAAGGAAAGGCAAAAATGCCCCGTTAATGGATTCTATTAAATATCCAAGTGAAGACTCCCATCCGGTTCTTCCTTTGAGGAATGACTCACGGTGAATACTAAGCTCTTCTTCGGTTGCCCCCTTTAATGACTCTATTAGCGGGATGTTGGGAGCTGTAACCATAATCAGGAATACCATTAAAAAAAAAACAATAAACGTTCCAATGATTAAGTTAGTGAAACCTACTCCTAGCAACCTTGATTTTAGCCTTTTAGAGGTTCCCACATTTAAGCCAAGTATTACAAAAATGGTTGATATAATGGTAAGCTTGGCTAATAAAGGAATAATGAGCGGGAATATATTACTCAGCACAAGGGTAGGCACAATTGCATAAAATGTCATAAACACCAGGGCATAAGCAATCGAGTAGGATATTAAGCTTTTTTTATACTGCTTTTTCTGTGAGATCTCTGTCGGCATTATAATAACTTAAAAATTCTTCATATACCTCAGTTGTCCATGAAGGGTGTGATATCAATGCGGTATTATGCCATAGTACCATCATTTCTCCCCCAACACTTTTACACCTGCTATATAATAACTTCATACGCTCCAATGCTTCCTGAATCGTATATCTTTTATAATCCATTAAGGTAACATCCATCACCAACAGTGGCCGAATCATTATGGAGAGTTCCTTATTGGCCACTAAATCAAAAAACGAATATGGATGACATGTTCCGCACCTGAATCCATCCTGCTCGGCATACCCCAAAGTTGTGTCCTCCTGTATTCCGAGTGCATGCATATTGGGTATTGTTACATGTGGTTTAATTTGCAGATAATGCTGGCGGTTAATGCTGATAGGTTGGTTCACAGCGTGCTCCAGACGCTTTTTCTCATGCAACATTAAATCCTTATTCAAATAGGTATTAAAACCAAAATGAATTCCTATTTTCATATTTGACCGTTTGATACGATCATATATTTTTTCCAGGTATCCCTGTGCGGGATTATAACCACTATTGAATTGGGACTTCCCTGCAGCCATAAAATAAAACTCGGAATCCACTTTATATTTTTGAGAGATGGCGATTAACCGATGAACCGAATCCGTGCAAATGTCTATTTTATGATGAATGAAAGACAACACCGTTTTCATTCCCAGCGACAATGTTTGCAACAAGTTTTTTTCACGCTTTAACAAATCCAGTTGCAACCGGCCGAAGTATTTTAATGATTGTCCAATCCGTGTAAAATCTATATCATGTGTTAAAGTTAATTTGAATGTCGATTCGGTCAGGTATAAATCCGGATCTAATGCGAGCAAGACCGATTTCAATTTGAAAGCATACTCATCTACTATTGGGAGAGCGATAAGTTCATACTTTTTTGAAATACTATGTTCAAAGGCGAACCGATCAAAAGCATCCCGTTGGGAGATGAGCATTTCTTCAAATCTTGTAAGAAGAAGAATGGGTATAGATAAGATGTCGAATTGAATGTAAATGGTTTCATCACCAATTTTCGTGAGTTCCGCATACTTGTCATCAAAGAAAAATACAGGTATCTTATAATTGCCTGCTTCGCTTTGGGTATAGAATACCGGTTTATCCGTGGTTACATACAATGAAATATCATTGAAATCCGGTTTTTTAAAATTGATTACATGTCCCTTGTATTTTACAAGAATATGCTGCGATTCTATTTCAATCGACAAATTCTCATCTGCGAGCTCATCAATTATTGTAAATAACCGCTTAATGGTATATCTTAATAACTCATCTGTTATTAAGTCCTTTCCTTCTTTCACTTAGTCGCGCTTATTGAATAGAGTACCCACCATCAATTACGATACTTTGCCCGGTAATCCATCGTGAATCATCTGACAATAGAAAAGATACCATTGGAACAACATCCTCCACTTCACCAATGCCAAGTGGATGCATATTCATTATTGCATTCACATTTGCTTCGTTCAATTGACTAAACAATTTTTGAGTCATTGGGGTATTCACTATACCGGGTAATATTGCATTTACCCTGATTTTTCTTTTAGCCAGTTCAAGAGCTGATGATTTAACAACTCCTAATATTGCAGCTTTGGTAGAGCAATATCCTACTTTACCCGGTTGTCCCAAAATACCCATTACAGATGAAAAGAATAAGACACTAGAGTTATCATTGCTATATTTTTTCTTGGAAAACACTCTCAATAATTCTATTGAAGAGAATACATTCAAATCAAAAATATTCTTAACCTTTTCGGGAGTGTATAATGATAAAGGAACTGTTTCCTCCATTCCGGCACAATGTACCATACTATCTAACTTCACTCCATCCTCCGTAATTTGTATAAAAAGAGCTTCCAACTCCTGCAACTTTGTCAAATCAAATGGAATATACAAAAGGTTTTCTGTTCCATATTTCTCGATCAAATGCTCGATTTTTTTCATATCTCTTCCAATAGCATAAACCTTATTGGCAGATTGTAGCATCCTTTCAACGGTGGCTAGCCCTATTCCGGAAGTTGCTCCGGTTATGAGTATTTTTTTTTTCATGGATTAATTCGAAGAACCTTTTTTATCTATACCCTACTTAACTGGCAGCAGTTATTTTTTCTTCGCCAATTTTTGCAATTAAAGATTCTACGGTGGTCATTTCCTTAATATCATCGGCCTTTAATACCGTTCCGAATGTATCAGACACAAAACCAATTAGAATCATGGCGTTCATTGAATCCCATTCATCTAACTCTTTTAAGTTGGTATCCATGTCAATTTCAGATTCTAACTCCAACTGTTCCTTCAATTTTGAAATAAATTCTTGCTTGTTCATATCACTTTGTATAAATTATAATTCCAATAGTCCACCCGACCATGACAATCCAACTCCGAAGCCCACAATAACTATTTTTTCTTTATGTGTGGATGCTCTTTTATCTAAATATTTTTTTAGTGCAATAGGAATGGTGCATGATACTGTATTTCCACCATCCATTAAATCAATAAAAAATTTACTTGCCTCAATACCGGCAGTTTTCCGGATGGTATTTAACATAAAGGCATTTGCTTGGTGAAAAATAAATTGATCAATATCACCCTTTTCTAAGTTATTAGCAGTTAGAATTTCATTTGTAAAACCGGGAATTACCTGATTTGTAAAATTGAATATTTCCGGACCATTCATATAAAGGTGATTATTGGAATATACATTATCTGATCCGTATACCAACTCTTCTTCTGCAGGATTAAAGTCATAACGAGCCGCACCATTTCGCACAATCAATTTATCGAATCCGGATCCATCTGTTCCGAAAAGGAAGTTTCCAATATTTTCTTCCTCCGAATACGAAATAATGGTTGAAGAAGCAGCATCTCCGAAAATAGCTCGGTTTGATTTATCCTTCGGATGCAGATATTTCGAATACGTTTCTGCTGTTACCAGCAAGACGTGTTTAGCTTGATTTGAGTTAATCAATGATTTGGCCAGACTTACTCCATAGGTATACCCTGAACATCCGAGGTTAAAGTCAAAAGCTCCAATATTCTTCCGTAAACCCAATTTATGTTGAAGAATACATGCTGTTGTAGGCAGGAAATACTCCGGGCTTTGTGTACAATATAAAACATAGTCTATCTCAGACTTATCATGTTCCTTGAATAGTTTTTCACATGATTTTACTGCTAAATCCAGAGCTGTTTCAGAATCACCGGCTATGTATCGATTTCTTATCCCGATCTTTTGTTCAAATTTAGAAAAATCATGATCGGGGAATTCAAGTTTTAAATCATCGTTTGTAACTAACTTTTCGGGGAAAAAATATTCAATCGCATTTATTTTAGCACCCATATGTTATTTATTTAATAGACTCTTACGCAATATAGAAATAAAATTTTTAATATAAAATGGGACAACCCCTACACCATTATAAAAAAGACTTCCATAACAATCTATGCATGAAACATCATCACATTGCATTAAGTTTTTCTTCTTCATTAATGTACTCTTAATAATATTATAAGCTGTTTCCCCATGCATTAATGCACTGGTTGCCGCTCCCACATTTTGAATATTGATTGCATTTTCTGCTAATAAATATCCATATAAATGACGCCCACCACGAGAACATCCGCCAAAGTCCTTTCTCGTATATAAACTTAACGCTCCATTAGGCTCATGGTAATACGTTTGAAACAATCCTTTGTATGGAGAGTGAAAGGTATAACCTAATACCTCCTGGGCATAGTGCACTACCTGTGGTGCATTATTTTCATCAACGGTACCCAGCATCAGAAACTTCCCGTTACCATTGATAATGTCTCCAAAAGTAGTATACGAAAACGATTCCGGGGTATGGTTATCAAGTATCTCCTTAGCCCTTTTACCAAAGCCGATATATGAATTTGTGGGATGGGTGCTTCTTACAGATGACTCTTGCTTTATTAATACATTGGCCAGTGCTCCGGAATTTGAAATTGCATTCCTGCTGAATATTATATCTTTATTTTTTCTGAACCTGAAAAACGTTTTAGTGTAGGATGAAACGATTAAAGAACCCTCTTCTCCCAACAACTCCTTAAAAATATCGAGCCAGTCGGATAAGGTTTGTGACTTACTCGTGTTGAAATACAATGTTTTCTGTAGATCAGCGGTAACAAAAATTAAATCACCTTTGTTTATCCCTATCGCTCGAAGGTCTTGTAAAATAGATTCCTTTGTTGGTTTAGTCATAAATCCGGTCAGACAGATACTCCTCTTGCAGCCCTATATTGCAAGAATGAATGGGTAATATAATACAATGAAAACGTCAAAGAATATAACTTAATCGACAACATATAATCGTTATATCTATAACCTAAATACATTGATAAAATTGAAAACGTACCTCTGAAAAATTGAAGCATCATGTCGTACTTTTGGCTTTTATTAAACGTGATAGTTAAGGCCAGGGGGGTCGAAACCAATTGGAAATAGATTAAAAAGGATAAGTATTTGGCAATCTGCCCCGCTATTATCCAATCAGGACCAAAAACGAAGGAGAATAATATCTCTCCAAAAAAGAACAAAACTGTAAATGGAAGAATTCCCAGAAGCGCTAACTGCCTAACCGTTTTAAGGAATAACGCCTTGCAATTGCCGTTATTTGCATATTCTTCCGCTGCCTTTTGTCTGTAAACCTCACCAATAGCATTCCCAATGAATGATATTGGCAATGCAGTCACTTTATTTGCAAACGAAAAGAATCCTGTGATAACAGCGTTGAAGTACCCGGTCACAAGTACTATCGGTAAATTGATAGCTATTTCACCTGCCAAGGTTGCCGGTATAAGATACTTAGGATAATGAATATATTGTTTCATTATTACAAGTGATCGTTTCCATTTTAGTTTATAATCTGTTTTAAGCAACCTGTTTCTTAATAGCAAAACTGTAAAAAACTGCCCCAGAATATACCCAACTATCAGTCCACCTGATATCGCTTTGATAAAACCCAGACCTAATGAAAAGGACGATATGGAAACACTCGAAACCACCCTGTTCATACTCATTTCCTTGTACATCTTTTTCCTATTCATCCAATAAGAAAAAACGGAAAAACATGACACCGCAAAAACGGTTAAGGGCAATGAATACAACCAAATACTAATTCTTGGATCACCCAGAACATTTGTAATCGGGCCATTAAACAACACAACAATCAAAAACAACATGCAACTAAAGAAAACGCTTATGTACAAAGACAGTAACATCAGTAATCTTGCATCTGTATCTTTTTTTGGTTCAATTATGGAAAGGTCGTATCTACCTGTTGCAAAAACAGACAGGATAGCTGCGCATGCGCTATATAAACCAAAAATACCAAAATCACCAGGTGAATAAATCCGAGTTAAAATCGGACTAATCAAAATGGGAATAGCTTGGGCAATACCTGTACCCGTGAGAAGTACAAAGATATTCTTACGAAATTCCGATTTTGTATTTAATAAGGCTTTTGCTCTGGCAATCATTCAAGTTTCAGACCTTCTGATCTACTTTACAGAATAAATCCGCTCAATGATATCTACAACTTTCAGCCCTTCCAGTGCATTGGTGGTAATCTGATCCCGTCCCATTAATACATCCACAACATTTTCTATTACATAATGATGGTTCGCTGCTGAACCTTTATACGCTCCATAATCATTACCCGGATTGGTTGGTGCCAACTGGGGCATTTCATAATCTTTAATATGGCAATATTCAACTTCATTCATGTATTGACCACCTATTTTTACACTGCCATTTTCGGCAATGATGGTCATACTGCTTTCCAGGTTTTGATTCCAAACCGAAGTTGAATAATTGAGTGATCCCATTCCTCCGTTTACAAAATCAAAACTCACAAAACCGCTGTCTTCAAACTCAGTAAGACCCTCGTGATTAAAATTGTTGA
>JAZKEF010000017.1:0-22847 GCA_040387195.1 Bacteroidota bacterium | reverse complement strand
AAAGTAGCATGGTTAAAATCGTTAAACTTGGCCTGAATATTCTGGATGTCGCCAAACAACCAGTACATGATATCAATGAAGTGCGAAAACTGTGTAAACAATGTTCCACCATCCAACTCTTTTTTTCCGTGCCAGCTCTCTTTTTTGTAATACCGGTCATCTCTGTTCCAGTAACAATTGAGCTGCACCATAAAAACTTTGCCCAGTTTTCCCGACTCAATAAGATCCTTAATCCATACCGAAGGAGGAGAATACCTGTTTTGCATAACCGCAAATACCTGCTTGTGAACATGGAGTGCTTTAAAAATTACTTTCTCGGCATCTTGTTTGGAAAGTGCCATTGGTTTTTCAACCACAATATGCGTTTTAGCCTCCAAACATTTCAATGCCTGCTCGGCATGAAAACCATTTGGTGATGCTATGTTTACTACATCTATTTCAATACCTGCTGCCAGACACTCTTCGATGGTTTGAAAAAACGGTACATTGTATTGGTCGATATTTAATTGACCCTTGGGCTTAACATCAATAAGTGCAACCAATTCCGACTCTTCGTTGCGAGAAATCATCTCTGCATGGCGCTTACCGATATGTCCACAACCAATTACGGCAAACTTTATTTTTGAGTTTTTATCCTTCATTATTTAATTCTTACTACCTTATTTTGTTCTAATTGATACTCCTGGCCACTTTCCGAGCATACTGCAATCCCTTCTTTATTAAACGCTAGCTTTTGTCCGTACTCACTCATCCAGCCAATTTGTTTAGCAGGATTACCCACTACCAAAGCATAATCAGGTATTTCCTTGGTTACTACTGCTCCTGCGCCAATAAAAGCGAATTTGCCGATATTATGGCCGCAAACAATCGTTGCATTAGCTCCTATACTTGCTCCCTGGCCTACGTTTGTTTTGGAGTACTGCCCTCTTCTGTTGACCGCACTTCGCGGATTAATCACATTTGTAAATACCATTGATGGCCCTAAAAACACATCTGATTCGCAGGTAACACCGGTATAAATGGAAACATTGTTTTGCACTTTTACGTTATCACCAAGCACAACTTCCGGTGATACCACCACATTCTGTCCGATATTGCAATTGTTGCCCAATGTACAGTTAGACATAATGTGCGAGAAGTGCCAGATTTTTGTTCCCGGACCGATTACACAACCTTCATCTACGATGGCTGTTTCGTGTGCAAAATATTGCTGTTCTGCCTTATCCATCTTTTAGTTATAAAATGTTTTGATTTCGTTTACAATATATTCCTGTGTTTCTCTGCTCAATTCGGTATGCATGGGCAACGACAACACATTTTCTGTTAAAGATTCGGCTATCGGGAATGATCCCTTAGGGCAGGCATCCGAATAATAGGCTTTTTGCAAATGCATTGGGATCGGATAATAAATCATGGTTGGAATCCCTTTTGATTCGAGGTATTTTTTCAACTCATCTCGTTTTCCACCCAATACTTTTAATGTATATTGATGAAACACATGGGTAGATTGTGGTGAGCGGGTGGGTACCTGGATTTGGCTAACTCCGGCAAGCAACTCATCATAAATGGCTGCAGCTGCCGAACGTGCTCCGCTGTATTGGTCGAGGTATTTCAGTTTTACATCCAGAACAGCCGCTTGCACCGTATCCAATCGCGAATTCACACCAATGGTATCGTGGTGGTATTTTTTTTCCTGACCATGGTTGGCTATCATTTTGATGTATTTACCCAACCGGTCGTCATTGGTAAACATTGCCCCACCATCGCCATAACATCCCAAATTTTTGGATGGAAAAAATGAGGTACACCCAATTGTTCCGATTGTTCCGGCCATTTTACGGCTACCGTCTGAAAAGGTATATTCAGCACCAATAGCCTGTGCGGTATCTTCAATTACATAAATATTGTGTTTGGCAGCAATGGTCATGATACGCTCCATATCGGCACATTGGCCATATAAATGTACAGGTACAATGGCTTTGGTACGGGCGGTGATGGCTGCTTCGAGTTTATCATAGTCAATATTAAACGTATCGGGATTAACCTCTACCCATACCGGAGTTAAACCCAACAGGGCAATTACTTCGGCAGTAGCTACGTAGGTAAATGCGGGTACAATCACTTCATCTCCCGGCTTTAAATCAAGCGCCATCATTGCTATTTGCAAAGCATCCGTTCCATTGGCACAAGGAATTACATGTTTAGCTCCGGTGTATGCACCCAACTTTCCTGCAAAATCCTGCACCAGTTTCCCATTGATAAACTCGGCAGACTCAACACATGCTATGAGTGCGGTATCTACTTCTTGTTTAATTCTCTTGTACTGACCTTTAAGGTCAACCATTTCTATTTTATTCATAGGTTAATAAAAATATTTTACAAGCGACCATCAACAAGTGTTCTGTCGATGCATGCTTTGGTATCAAAAATAACGGCATTATTAGCTTTAAAGGCTTTATAATCCAGTGTTAAAAATTCATTGTGAGCTACAGCAACGATCACTGCATTATATGATTTTGCATCTAACTGGGGCAATAAGTCAATATTGTATTCATGTTTCACTTCACCCGCATCAGCCCATGGATCGTATACATCAACATTAATCTGAAACTGTTTAAGCTCATTGTAGATATCCACGACTTTGGTATTGCGCACATCAGGGCAATTCTCTTTAAAAGTTACGCCCAAAATCAACACATTGGCACCTTTAATAGATCCGCCTTTGGCTATCATCAGCTTAACCACTTTGTTGGCAACAAACATTCCCATATTGTCATTAACCCTTCGTCCGGAAAGAATTACCTGCGGGTGATATCCTAATGATTCTGCTTTGTGAGCCAGATAGTAAGGATCAACACCGATACAATGTCCTCCAACCAGTCCTGGTTTGTATTTCAGGAAATTCCATTTTGTTCCGGCAGCTTCCAATACATCATGCGTATCAATTCCGATGCGGTCAAAAATGAGTGAGAGTTCATTCACAAATGAGATATTCACATCACGTTGGGCATTTTCAATGGCTTTACTGGCTTCCGCTACTTTCATGCTGGATGCTTTATGGGTTCCTGCAGTAATGATTGATGCATACAGTTCATCAACGATGTCGGCTATTGCAGGTGTTGAGCCTGATGTTACTTTTTTAATTTTGGTAAGTGTATTTATTTTATCTCCCGGATTAATCCGTTCAGGGGAATAGCCGCAATAAAAGTCTTCATTAAACTTCAGTCCTGAGAATTTTTCCAATACCGGTACGCAATCTTCTTCAGTACATCCCGGGTATACGGTAGATTCATAAATAACAATATCTCCTTTTTTAAGAACCTTACCCAGCATTTCTGATGCTTTAATAAGTGGAGTTAAATCGGGAGCTTTGAACTGATCAATAGGGGTAGGAACCGTAACGATAAAAACATTGCAGGCTGGTAAATCGGCAACATCACCTGAAAAAGCAAGTCCTTTATCACCGGTAAACGACATGGCTGTTTTCATTCCATCCAAATCAGCTTCCTGTGTGCTGTCGAAACCGTTTTGAAGGCCTTCCACCCTTTTGGCATTGATATCGAAACCAAGCACTTTATACTTTTTTCCGAACTCAATTGCAAGTGGCAATCCAACATAACCTAAACCGATAATTGCTATATTACGTTTCATATCTGCTAATTAATATTTTTTTTTGATTTATTAATGGTATCCGAATAAAGCTTCGCCTCCTCAGTCACAATTTTACCTAGTGATCTAAATCAACAGCAAGGCAAGCCGATTATAAAAAACAGACTTATCCATCATTCGGGGTAAACAATATTGTTAAAGCTTCGTTAGAAAAATTGTTTTCAATCTAACTACAGCCAGAGCTAAAAGAATAAAAAATGTTCCTAAAATACCACCTACAAGTGCTCCCTTTATTTTTCCTAATTTCGTTTTCTCCAATGGAAATATCGGGGTATCGATAATTTGAATAAGAGGTTCTTCTCTCATAAGCGTATACTTGGCAATTTCTGTATTTTTAATCAGCTCTCCATACATTGTAGTGAGAACCTGAACATTCAATTGTTTTTGTGAAAAGGATATATTCCCTTTTGCCCTGATGATATTATAATTCTGGTCTTTTGTGGAAGCTGCTGCATAAATATTCTTATCAAGCTCCCTTTTAACTGAATCCAAACGCTCTTCAAGTATCTCGAGATTCTTTTTGGATTTCTGGGTTTTAGTAAGTACGTATAAATCCGATGCCGCATTTACCAATACTTCCGTAAAATATTTAGCAAAAATTTCGTCCTTAGACTTTAGGGTTACTTTAATAATACTGAGTTTTTTATCGATTTTCTCAACCGTTAAATCTGTCTTTTTGATTCCTTTGTAAACCGTATACAGTACACTATCCTTTGCAATGCCAAATAGTTTCCTATCCTCGTTTTCAACGTATTGAATGTTTTCTAATCCGGGTCTGTTGCTTTTAGCCCATTTTTTACGTAATTCATTAAAATCAATGAAACGATTGATAAGCAAGTCCTTCTTTCCGTCAATTTCTACCGGGGTTAACAAAGCCTTTTCAATAATATTTCTGGATTTCATGAGCTCAATGGTGTTTTCTCCTGAAAATGCACCTCCTCCGGCTCCTCCCAAATCAATTCCAAACTGACTGGCTATACCGGCATAGGAGCCTCCTCCCGCTCCTTTATCTTCGAGTGCCAATACCAGCTCTGCTTTATAAACGGGCTTATCCAAAAATGCCTGAGTTAACCCTACAGCAAAGCCCAGGAATCCGAAAATGATAATAATCTTTAGTTTCGATTTAAAATACCGAACCCATTCCTTAATTTTCTGAACGAGTTCCTTTAGGGTTATCTCGTCACTTGAAATCTGCTCGCTCATACAATTTAGTTTGCTACTGTTCTTAACAATAAATACAGTGTAATCAATCCTGTAATTTTCACGGTTGTATTTTCAATAACTTTTGTCCAGTTAACCGGCTCTGCCTGTTTTCGGGCATTCTTCTCTTTTACAGGTTTGGATACAACATAAATTATTGAGCCCTTTTTCACTTTAGGGTAGATTTTAAATACGTAGAAATTTTTGGTTCGGGATACTTTACCATTGTTTTCTACAACATACGTTTTACGTTTAAAGCTTGTTGACGTAAAACCATTGGCAAACTCCTTCACGTAATATCCGGCTCTTTTACCTTGAACATAAGGTGAATTCACCTGTGTTTGATTAACAACTGTCAAGTATTCAACATCACCCTGAATACCTATCAAATCAATGACTCTTGGAATATTGAGCACATCACCCTCCTTTAAAATATAATTAAACCGGGAATGTTTATTGGAGAGCGCCTTTTTCAGATTCATTACAACATAAGACCCCGGTAATGAGGGCCGGTACAACGTTGCACCTTCAGCAAATGAGAACCTGTTTAATCCTCCGGCTCTTTTGATCAACTCATCCAGGTGCTCATCCTTTTTCGCAAGAGCATAGGTACCGGGATATTTGACTTCACCACTGATTGTTAAGTTTTTGGGCAACTCAAAATCAGGTACCATTCTCACAAATATCTGATCGAAAGGGTTTAATTTAAAGTCCAGTTGATCAGGGGTAAGCTTTGTATCTTTACCCACCTGCATCACTTTGATGATAACCCTTGAAGCATCACCTTGTTTATAATCATCAGCAAAAAAACTGATCCGGGAAACCTCCACATTCAACAAATCTGCCTCCATTTTCAACCCTCCGGCTAAAAGTAAGAGGTCAGATAATGTCATTCCATTTGCATATGCATAGTTCCCGGGACTTCTGAACAAACCTATAGCGCTTACATTCATCTTATCAATGAAATCAGTAACTGAAATAACCGAAATGGCATCACCCGGTTGCAGGAAAATATTTTTAGTTGAATCCTCGGGAGCAGCCATTGCTTCTTCCATATTTACATTTAAAAACTCCTTGGTAAAATCTGGTCTGATACGAACCACAAATGCACGTTGTTTGTTTGCCTCTTCTCTTAATCCTCCGGCAAGGAATATCACGTCTGTTAAACGTGCGCCCGGGAAGTAATCAATGGTAGTAGGCTTTCGGAATAATCCTGCAGCTGTTATACTTTTAGCATCAAGGAAATCGATTTTTGATGCCACCTTCAACAAATCACCTTCTTGGAGCATCAGGTTTACGGCAGTATCAGACTTTGAGGCAAGAGCATTTTCGAGACTCACCATAAAATATTCTTTGGAACGGTCAGGATTGGTGCGAATCAAGTATGCCTTGTCTAACCTTGCCTCCGGCTTAAGTCCATTGGCGCGATTGATAAGATCAGATAACTTGTCTCCCTTTCTGAATTCATATTTTCCGGGCCTAAAAGCCGATCCTGATATTTCGATGTACTGACGTAATTCACCCACTTTATCTCCAATCTCAATTAGGTCTCCGTCTTTTAATTCGTATTTTTTGCGGTTTGCCTTAAGGCTGTCCAATGAGATGTTGATCATTTGCAGTTGGGTTCCGTCATCGCCCAAACGCGAAACACGGATGAGCTTGGTATATGCTCCGGCAGTTAAACCTCCGGCATAAAAAATAAGATCTTCGAGGCTTTCTTTCCCCTTGAGCTCGTATTTCATAGGTCGTTTTACCGCACCTGTTACCGATACTGTTTTTTCGGAAGGGGCTACATATAAATAGTCATTATCTTCCAGGTAAAAATTCATTTTTGAGTTTGGATCATTCAAAAACTCATATACATCCAACACTTTGATGGTTTTACCATTTCGTCTGATTTGGATATTTCTAACCGAACCTAATGCACTTGGGCCACCTACTGCAATAAGGGCATTAAAAGCAGTGTTCAAAGCCGGAATCTTGTAACTTCCGGGTTTAACCACCTCACCTACAAAATTGATATTTATTACACGGGAATAGGAAAGTGTTACGGTCAGCTGATTGTTTGACAGGTCAAAAAACTGACTAAACTTACTGCGAATTAACTCTTTAGCCTTTCCAAACTCAATGCCTTTGAGCATAATCGGACCAATATTGGTAGGATTAATAGCTCCTCTTGCATCTACTTTTAAGACTTCGTTAAAGTAAGAAAAACCAAATACTGAAACTGTTAACTCATCATTTGGCCCAATTATGTATGAATCGGGAGCTTTTACATCGGATGCTTTCTCAAAAAACAGTAGATTGTTATCCTTAAACAAATGATGTCCATAAACCGATTGCGGGTTAATCGGAGCAGCCTCCACTGGAGCACTCGTTGCCAAAGGTGTTGTTTCAACAACAACAACTTTATCAGTGGTCGGTGGACCTAAAGTTCCAACCGGAGGTGTATTTTCGGGAGGGGTAGCTGTGGAAGTATTAGGAACAACTGTGGTAGCTGAAGCCCTGATCTTTTCAACTCTTTCTTTCAGCTTACTCAATTCAGAAGGTGGCATTCCATTTTTTAACGCCAAACTTTCCTGTTGAGCCTCCGGAATTCCACTTTTTTCCGACTCAGCCATGTATTGTTTTATCTGAGCATCAGTCAACTCATCTACCTTAACATTTTTAATATCCGTTGGCAATTGTGCAAATGCCGAACTTGTTGATATTAAAAGACTTATGAAAAATATGAATTTTAACGGTTTCCGAAAATTGCCGAATCGATTGTTGATCATAGGTAAACTATACTGTATATTGCTGCAATAATATCATTATTTAGTGAGAAATTAATAAAAAAATTGCAGAGGAACTCTCTTCCAACCATTATTTGAATGTGCAAAAAACATGAGGTGAACAGGTGATAGAGAGGAGTATAAAATTTAAAGTAGACTACTTACTTTCAAACTCATTTCCGGTAAACCAATCATAGGTTAATTTCAAACCTTCCTCCAATCCAATTTGGGGTTTGAAGTTTAGTTTTTGAGCAGATTTACTGATGTCGGCCAAACTATCAATAATCTCACTCTTAGGTAGTTCTACATGAATTGGTTGAATATCTTTGCCCGCAATTTTCGCCAACTTCTCCAATAGTCCTTTTACAGAAGCACTTCCTCCGGCCGAAATATTATAAATTTGATCAAGGGCCTGTTTATCTTCTGTTAGCATTGCCAGAATGTTTGCCTGTACCACGTTATCAATATAAGTAAAGTCACGGGTCTGCTCCCCGGTTCCTTTAATAGTTGGCGACTCGTCTCCTAAAATGGATTGAATGAACAACGGAATAACTGCTGCATAAGCTCCCTGGGGATTTTGCTTAGGACCAAATACATTAAAATACCTGAGTCCGATAATCTCCATTCCAAAGTTTAATGCAAATACGTGGGCGTATAATTCGTTGGCTCTTTTGGTGACGGCATAGGGTGAAAGTGGCGCTCCCACGGCATGTTCCACCTTCGGCAAATCCTGATTATCTCCATATACGGAGGAGGAAGATGCATATACAAACCTGTTGACTTTCCGGTCTTTTGCCGCATTTAACATATTCAGGAAACCCGTGATATTCACATCATTGGTATCACCCGGGTTTTCAATAGAGCGTTTAACGGATCCTAAGGCTGCCTGATGGGAAATACAATCGATGTTTTCACAGGCCTTCAAACATGTTTGCACATCCCGGATATCGCCCTCGATGAATTGAAATGCAGGGTGTTGGATAAAAGGTTCGATATTTTTATAAAACCCGTTGCTCAAAT
Organism: Bacteroidota bacterium; assembly: GCA_040387195.1. GTDB lineage: Bacteria > Bacteroidota > Bacteroidia > UKL13-3 > UKL13-3 > UKL13-3. The sequence continues at coordinate 14,184 of JAZKEF010000017.1, read as the reverse complement.
TATCCAGTACCACTACTTTTGATGCTCCATTAAGCAGCAGGTGTTCAACCAGATTAGATCCTATAAAACCGGCACCTCCGGTAATTAAGAAACGGGTATTTTCTATTTTTCTCATGTCAAAAGGGCTCTTAATATGATTTTATTTGGCCAGTGTGGTAATAATGAGCACCAACGTAGCTAAACTCGAGGTAATTCCTACTACTTCAACCGCAGATAATTTGCGTCTTTCTTCTCTTGGCGGAATAATCACTTCCGAACCCGGTTTAATTTTGGGGTGAATATTAAACACTAAAAACTTACTGGTACTTTCGGCCGAACCGTTTGTATACACTACATACCCTTTCTTTTTTAAGGCCCGTTGGGTATAGCCTCCTGCTCCGTTAATATATTTGCCGAAGCGTTTTCCTTTTTTGTATTGAATACTCACCGGATACAATACTTCTCCCGACACCTTTACCGTTTGAACTTCCCTTGGGATGCGAATTACATCGCCCTCTTCCATAATCAGATCGGAGGCACCTCCCGGATTTTTCAGAATCTTTTTCAAATCAATTCCCACAATACTCACATTATCGGCAAACTCTGTTTCACTTAATTCTTTGGCGCGGCTACTATCCTTGCTCTGCTTTTCAAAAGACTCCATCTGCTTTTTGCGGATATACAAATCAATTCCCGTTATTTTTTTTGTTCTCACTAAAACGGCCCCATCCGGAAAAGCATTGGCCGTCATACCACCTGAGCGCTTAATGATTTCAGATATTTTCTCATTGTTACGCGTAAGTGTATACTGCCCGGGATGCAATACCTCCCCTTCTACGGTTATATTACGTTGTGTTTGAAAACCAGGTAAACGGTATATGGAAACCACATCAAACGGTAATAGCACAACCGCTTTGCCCTCGGCTGTTTTAAGGTCATCGCTTACCTCATAGGTGATAATGGTTGAAACTTCGGAACTTGCATTGCTAACATCCACCGATTTTATTCTACGGGCAATCTCAATTTTGGTTTTGGATGCTGATTCTCTTAATCCTCCAGCAGTTACAATTAAATCTTCAACACGCATATTCTCTGCATACGGATAGTTCCCTGGCGCCAAAACCTCTCCTGCAATTGATACAATATAATCTTCTCTTAATTTCAACTTTGAGAGAATCTGAATATTGTCTTCGCGTTGAAGTGCAATATCTTTTCCATTCAGAACCTCATTCAGGTCGAAGGAAACAACCTCCAGTGAATTATCGGCCTTCAATCTATAAATCAACCCACGGCTCGTAAATGCATCTTCGGTTAAACCATCTGCTTTTTTAATTAAAGATGCCAGGGTTAGTCCGCCATCAAGGGCAAAAAATCCCGGGCGAAATACTGCCCCATTGATTTGTACTCTGTTAGAAAAACGGCTTAGTACCTTATCTACTGTATACACATCACCTGCCTTGGGAACAAACATCGGCACCAACTCTCCCGGAATATCAGCCACACTCTTCTCCTTGCTTGTGTTCCTGTACACCTTAATCCTATCACGATATGCATCATTGGTATATCCTCCGGCATATTCTATTACATCCTTCAATGTTTCTTTAGCGGTTACTTCATACAAACCGGTACGTTTCACCTCTCCTTTTATTTCCACACGCGTTTCGTAACTGCCTACTTTCACCACATCCTGATCTTGTAATCTTACGTTTCCTTTTGCCTCTCCTTTTAACAAAAATTCATACACATCAATGGTAGTAAGCACTTTGCCATTCCTGATGATTTTAATATTGCGGAACGACCCATTTTTATTCGGACCTCCGGAAACATAAAGCGAGTTAAACGCGGTAGCCAGTGATGGTAAGGTATAAGTTCCGGGATTGGTAATTTCCCCCAGAACTGTTACTTTAATACTCCGGATATTCCCCAATGTGATATTAATGGACGTTTCGCCTGTGTTTACGCTTCCATAAATACCCGATAGGGCTCTGGTAATTTTTTTCCGTGCCTGCTCAATGGTCAACCCGCTCACAGCAATGGGCCCAACCTGTGGTACCCGAATCTGCCCATCAGGGCTCACTTTTAACTTATAGCTGGCTTCTGAAAAACCGGATACATCAATCAGCAGTTCATCATCGGGTCCCAACTGATAATTTTGCGGGGTTGCAATTTTCAGATTGGGTTCAAATGTTAGTTTCTTATTATTAAATAAATCCGCCCCGAAAACCTTTGACTTAGCTGTTTTGTCGGTTGTTCTGGTTGTTGATTGTGTTGTGGTCCTATCGCCCGGTTTGGCTATTTTTTTACCTGGTTCGGACTTCTCATCGCCACTGTCATCCCACTCCTGATCTTCTGCCAACCTTCGTCCATCTTGGTCATCAACCTTTTCTTCAGTTTTCCTGGATGATTGTGAGAGATTTTCTATTCGTGTTTTTAATTTTGCAAATTCTTGGGAGGGCATGTTACGCTGAACAGCCATTTGCTGCAACTGCACCATTGATAAGCCCCTTTCCTGTGCCTGATTCCAAAACGCCTGAATCTGTTCATCTGTTAAATCATCAACCTTTACGGTTCCCAAATTCTGCAATGTGATGTTATTGCCGTTTTGGGCATGAAGAGACAATGAGAATCCAAGAAACAGGAACAGGAAAATCCGCGATAAAAATTGATTCATAGTATTAAGTAGAAATAGCTTTATAAGAAAAACACAAGTTTGACAAAAATAATAATAAAACGATGTTGCGCAAGCTACTACAGTAATACGCCTTTGCAGAATGATTGTTGCATACAACCAATTATTGGATAATGATGTCTTTATACGATTAAAGGAGTTTTAACGTAAAACAAACCAAATAATTATATATTCGCCACCCTGATGAAATACCTCAACCTGCACAGAGCATGGCTCTCTTTAATTTTCAGTCTATTTTGCGTTACATCATTGCTGGCACAACCTTCCACCGGAGAAATCAGGGGATTTGTATTTGACAAAGAAACCGGAGAACCCATCATTTATACCAATGTATTTATACGGGAATTAATGCTTGGAAAAGCTACAGACCTTAATGGATTTTATGCAATAAGTAAATTGAAGCCAGGAACCTATTTGGTTCAATGCTACTCTATCGGGTATGATACAGCCCGCGTTTCATTAGTGGTTGAAGCTGGTAAGATCATCACACAGAACCTTTATTTGCATAAGGTGAGCCAGAACCTAAAGGAGGTGAGCATTTCTGCCGAAAGACAAAAAGCACAAAGCGAAGTTAGAATTTCCAATATTACTATTACCCAAAAAGACCTTAAACAACTGCCTACATTTGGCGGGGAACCCGATTTGGTTCAATACCTTCAAATTTTACCTGGTGTTGTATTCAGCGGGGATCAGGGTGGACAATTATACATCCGTGGAGGACCTCCGGTGCAAAACAAGGTATTGCTTGACGGGATGATTATTTACAACCCATTCCATTCAATCGGTTTGTTTTCGGTGTTTGATGCCGACATTATCCGAAGTGCTGATGTGTTTGCAGGTGGCTTTAATGCTCAATATGGAGGCCGTATCGGAGCCATTATTGACGTAACCACACGTGAGGGAAATAAAAAACGTTTCAGTTCAAAAATTTCGGCCAATACCATCACGGCAAAAGCATTGGTGGAAGGTCCTATTCAGAAATTTACCGAAGGTGGGGGAAGTGCTTCATATATTTTATCCTACAAAACTTCCTACCTTGATAAAACATCAAAGGGCTTATACGGATATGCCGACCCGGATAACCGAACCAATGGACTGCCCTATAGCTTTAATGACTTATATGGAAAACTATCCTACATTGGGGATGGAGGAAGCAAACTAAATCTCTTTGGATTTAATTTCCAGGATGATGTAAACATGCCTCAAACCAAATATGGCTGGACGGCACAAGGGATTGGTACCAACTTTTTTATGATACCGGAAGGTTCAACCATTATCAACGGAGCTATTGCCTATTCCAATTACAATATGAAGCAGGTAGAGGCTGATGGAAAACCCCGTGAAAGTGGAATCAGCGGATTTAACGTTGCTTTAAACTTTACCAACTTTTTAGGAAAAGACGATATCCGTTATGGTTTTGAAATGAATGGATTTAACACCACCTTCAAATTCATCAACGCATATGGAAAAGAACTTAGCCAGGATGAATCAACTACCGAACTTGCCGGATTTGTGAAATATAAAAAATCGATGGGACGCCTGATTGTGGAGCCCGGAATTCGCGTTCAGGCTTATGCCTCTTTAGGGAATTATTCACTGGAGCCGCGTTTGGGTGCCAAATACAACCTTACCGACCGTATCCGACTGAAAGCTGCAACCGGACTCTATTCTCAAAACCTATTAAGCGCTGTTTCCGATCAGGATGTAGTGAACTTATTTTACGGATTTTTATCCGGACCCGATGAATTACCTGAAACATTTAACGGAAAAGACATCTCCCATAAAATGCAAACGGCTATTCACTATGTGGGAGGTGTTGAGTTTAATGTTGGTGAACATGCTGAGATTAATGTTGAAGGGTTTTACAAAGACTTCACACAATTAACCAATATCAACCGCGACAAACGTTATGATAATATTCCCGAGAATGCTGCTGTTCCTGATGTTCAGAAGCGTGATTATATTATTGAAACAGGCAGTTCATACGGAGCCGATTTAACCTATAAATACGAATTCAAACGTTTCTATTTTTGGGCTGTTTACTCCTTAACTTACGTAAACAGGAATGATGGTACACGTACTTACTTTCCTAGTTTTGACAGACGCCACAATGTGAATCTTGTTGGAACCATTAACTGGGGTAAAGATGCTGCCTGGAGTTTCAATAGCCGCTGGAATTTTGGTTCTGGGTTTCCGTTTACACAAACGCAGGGTAATTACGAACAGCTAAGTTTTGCCAACGGGGTTTCGAGCAACTACACTACACAAAATGGCCAGTTGGGTATCTATTATACCGATATTAATACAGGACGTTTGCCTTATTTCCACCGTTTGGACATATCACTGTCCAGAAAAGTAAAATTAAGCGAACGCACATTAATGACGCTGACTGCCGCTGCTACCAACGTTTACGACAGGGACAACATCTTTTACTTCGACAGGGTTAATTTCAGACGTGTAAATCAGCTGCCGATTATGCCCACCGTGGGGATAAATTTGACATTCTAAGAATAGCGTTCCTCCTAGTTTTGGACGTTATACGTTCAACAACTATTTATGATGAAGCTAAGGGGAGCTCTTTTTTCATGTTCACTTGTACTCACACTATGGTGTGGTATGCCTGCAACAATCTTCGCACAACGTACCGATATATACGAAAATGATATTCGCTACTACAATCGTGCGCTCGAGTTATTTAACAAAGAGAAATACGGTGATGCACAAAAGCATTTCCTGCTCTACACGCGCATAAGTACCGACAGGGAAACACGTATCAATGCAGAGTATTATGCAGGTGTTTGCGCTATGGAACTGTTTAATCCGGATGCCATTAACATGCTCAACGGAGTGGTATTAAAGTATCCGGAGCATAGTAAGGCACAACCTGCCCTGTTCAATTTGGGTAAATATTTTTACCGTGCAAAGGATAATAAAGCCGCACTTAAATACCTTAACAGGATAAATGATGTAGCCCTCACTCCTGCAGATGCTGCTGAATTTTGGTTTATCAAAGGATATTGTCATTTTAAGACCGAACAGTTTGATGAGTCAAAACTTGCCTTTAAGCACATCAAGGATGAACAGGGGAAATATTATGATGCGTCCAATTATTATTATGGGTACGTTGCCTACCGTCAGGGAAACCACGATGAGGCAATGGAGCATTTTAAACGAATCCAAAAATCGAGAACCTTTGGACCTTTATCGCAGGTGTATATTGCGCAAATCTATTTTTCGCGTAAGCAATACAGTGAGGTGATTGCCTTTGGTGATACCATTGCCAATAAGGAGATCATTTATGATGTTGCCGGAATTGTAGGCCAATCATACTACGAACTGGGTGAGTATAAAAAGGCGCTTCCATACCTGGAACGTTTTAACAGCAACCCTCCTGTGAGCAAAACCAATAAGGATATTTACCGCCTTGGTTACTGTTACCTTATTGCAGGGAGTCATGATAAGGCAATCGAACAGCTTGGAAGTATTGCGGGAGAAAAGGACACTCTTGCACAATATTCAAGTTTTAATTTAGCACAAGCCTATTTAAAAAGTGATAAAAAACAACAGGCCCGCAAAGCTTTTGATGTTTCATACAAGCTAGGATTTAACAGGGATCTTACCGAATTGTCCTTATTCAATTATGCCAAACTTTCTTTTGAGCTTTCCTACCAGCAGGATGCACTCAAGGACCTTGTGAAATTTGTAAACGAGTACCCTGAGTCGCCCTATATTGACGAGGCACGGTCATCACTGGGTGAATTGTTGCTGAGTACCAAAAACTACAAGGACGCCATCAAAACGCTGGAGAGTATTAAAAATCCGACACGCGACAACAATATGGCTTACCAGCGGGTATCTTATTACCGCGCAGAAGAGCTGTACCTAAACAATGATTACATCAACAGTGAAATCTATTTTGACAAGTCCATACAGTTTGATTTCGACAAACGTTTATTCGCATTGTCTCATTTTTGGCTTGGCGAATTGCAATACAAAAAAGGAAATTATGCTAAGGCTCATGAGTACTATCAGAAGTTTCAGCAATTCCCGGAAACCAAAGAAACCCGGTTTTATGCAATGGCCATGTATAACAAAGGTTATGCTCAGCTCAAGCAAGACAATTACCTAAATGCGATTGATGAATTTAAAAAGTTTACCGAAACGGATTATGCTAAAAACAATGTAGAAATATACACCGATGCTATGATGCGTATTGCCGATTGTTATTTTGTGCTGCGCAATTATGCAAAAGCACTGGAGTCGTATGAAGTAATTGTATTAAAAAAGCTGAATGGTGCTGACTATGCATTATACCAACAAGCCATGATTTACGGAGTAGAAAACAAATTTCCACAAAAAATAAACAGCCTCAACACATTAATCACTAACTACAAAAAATCACCGTACATAGATGATGCGTTGTATGAAATTGCAAATGTTAATCTTCAAACAGAAAACTACCTGGAAGCCTTGCAGGGGTTCCAGAATATTATTGATAATTACCCCCGTAGTATGTATATACGCAAGGCCATGCTCAATAAAGGTTTAAGTTATTACAACCAAAGTAAGGATGAGCAGGCGCTTGAGGCTTTTAAAGTCTTAATTACAAATTACTCAACCAGCGATGAAGCAAGGGAAGCGTTGGTTGTGGTTAAAAATATTTTTGTAAACAAAGGGGAGAGTGAGGAATACCTGGAATTTGTGAAAGTATTACCAAACGTTACCCTCTCTCCTACTTACCAAGATTCGGTTACCTACGAATCGGCTTTTAATGCTTATAAAAATGGTGCGTGCGAAAAGGCTGTTAAAGGATTTGGCACATACATCACCAAATTTGGCGGTGGTTTTTTTATCCTGAAAGCGAATTACTACAAGGCCGAATGTGATTTTAAACTCAAAAATTATGATGCCGCTTTAACTGGATATGAATATGCTGCAACATACAACCGGAATGATTTCACCGAACGTAGTACCCGCCAGACAGCTGTATTGTATTTCATGAAAAAGAACTACGAAAAAGCATTTGAATATTACAGCTCACTGGAACGTATTGCCAGTACGCGCGACAATATTGGTATTGCATTACTCGGACAAATGAAGGCCGCAGCGTTGCTGAATAAGGGTGATACCATTGCTCAGATTTCTTTTAAATACATCAACTCAGCTGTAACACAAAAAGAGGGATTGATAGAGGCTCATTTATACATAGCCAGATATTATATGAAACAAAACATGACGGATTCGGCATTTGCAGAATACCAGTATGTATTGAAGGAAACCAAAAATGCAATGGCTGCCGAAGCCAAGTATAACATGGCTTATATCCAGTCTCAGAAGAAGGATTTAAAAAAATCCAAGAAAACCATTTTTGAACTGGCCGACAACTACTCGGCTTATGAGTACTGGGTAGCTAAGGGTTATATTTTACTGTCCGATATTTATGTAATTGAAAAAGATCTGTTCCAGGCAAAAGCTACACTGCAAAGTATTATTGAAAACTATGAAGGAGCCGATTTAAAACAAGTGGCTATCGATAAAATGAAATCCATTATTGACGAAGAGGACCGTGTTAAAAAACAACAAACACCTCCGGGCGATAGAGAAGTTCAACCTAATTAATGGCTGTTAATATGACAACGAAAGTGAATAGAATCAAACTATATATGGTTGCTGCAGTAATGGCAACAAGCTTACAAGCAATTGCACAGGATACCCTGCGTACTGATTGGGAATATGTTGACAAGGCATTCAAACCCATCCTGAGTGAGTCGATGAAAATACAAAGCAATCCAAATCCGGAAATTCCGGAGACAAAAGTGCCCGTATTTATATATGATGTACCTGAAAAACGGATGGAAGGACAACCGACCTTGTATACTATTAAACCGTTATCTCTTGGTACTTCCCTGTTGCCCAAACTTAAAAACAATTATACTAAACTGGGTTATGGAAATTACAATTCGCCTTTGTTTGAAACCTATTTTAATACAACCCGCAATAAAAATCTACAGGCCGGTTTATTTGTAAAACACCTTTCCTTTAATCCTTCGGGGGATAGACAGTTCAGTAATAATACAGCATATGCATTCGGTAAACGGTTCTTGGGTTCAGGCATTTTATCTGCAGATGCGATGTACTACCGCAATGTGGTGAATTTATATGGCTATGAATTACCCGCAGGTGTAACACTATCCAATGTGGCTCCGAACAATGATATCAGGCAACAATTCCAGACCGTTGAAGCTAAGCTTGCTTTCCAGAATGTTTTAAAGGACACTTCTAAACTAAGCTACAAGCTGGATGGTGGATTTTATAATTTCTCTGACAACAGAGATGTGAGTGAAAATGACTTTAAACTATATGGTACATTTGGTAAACGCATCAGCGGTAACCCGATTGATGTAAAAGCAGGTGTAAACATCTCAAATCTGGCTTTTGGTGCCACAGAATACAGCAGGGTGTTTGTGGATGTAAATCCGCGTTACAGACTCAATATGGACCAACTGTTTATTGACCTCGGTTTCAATTCAACCTTTTTTAATGACAGTACAGGTACAACCTTCTACTTCTTCCCTGTTGCCGAGGCCGGATTGAATATTATCAAAAACAGTTTAACAACATACGTAGGGATTACCGGAAACCTTCAGCGTAATACTTACAGAAGTATTGCCAATGAAAACCCGTTTGTGCGTTCTGCCGGTTTCCGCAATACCATCAACTCATTTGAATTGTATGGTGGATTAAAAGGCATTATCAGCCCACAAACTTCTTTCTTGATTAACCTTTCGCTTGCCAATATGCAGAACCTGTTGTTTTATATTGGCGACTCAACAAATTTGTATAGCCAGAAAGTGATATATGATACCAAAAACTCAAGTGTGTTTAACTTAAAAACAGAATTGAACCATGAATTCGGCACCAGCTTCATCCTGGGTTTTGTAATGAACTATTACAGTTACAGTATCAGTATTGATGCCCCATACTCCCGCCCGACCTTTACTACCCAACTGAACCTTGGGTACAATATGGGTGATAAATTTTTATGGAAAGCATCGGTATTTACGATGAATAAGCGCGAAAGTGGTGTTGAGGTGGCTCCGAATGTAATTAACCCTGTAACCTTAAAAGGACTGGTAGACATGAACTTAGGGCTGGATTACCGCTACACCAAAAACATTTCGTTGTTTGTGAACCTTAATAACCTCACCAACAACCAATACCAGCGCTGGGTGAACCTTCCGGTATATGGCTTTAATGTGATGGGTGGATTGACCGTATCATTTTAACAGGCTGGGAAATAGCGCGGTTTGCGAATGGATGAACAGGTAGCTATTGACTAAATGAGGTCAAAGCCGTATGTTGCAGGTTAAATAGCCATGAAAAGAGCTGCAGATAAATCAATTTGGGACTACATCAAGGACTTGCTCCATCAGCATGACTGTGTAATTGTGCCCGGTTTTGGCGGTTTTGTATGCAACCGTGAACCGTCTAAAATTGATCAGGTTTCGCATGTTATTACGCCTCCTTCGCGTAAGGTTGTGTTTAACCAAAACCTGAAATCGAATGACGGATTGCTGGCAGGTTATATGGCACAGCAGCAAGGTATCAGCTACAATGATGCGATTCAGTTTATTGAAGAGAATGTAAAACAAACGATGACCGTTTTGCAGGACCAGAAACAACTGATGATTGACCTCTTTGGTAACTTCAGGTTGAATGCCGATGCCAATTATGTTTTCCTGCCTGATAAACGAAACAACTACTTAACAAGTTCATTCGGCCTTGGTTTCATTCAGGCTACTCCTGTTGCTGCACGTGCAGTGAAGGTTGGTAAAGTAAAAGTGTTCAGGGAAATTAAGACTCCGCAAAAAGCACGCAAATCCAGAAACGTTTGGCCAACTGTTTTGGCCGGAGTGATGGTATTGTTGCTGAGCGTAAATGGTTATATCTTTTTCAGCGATCATTCGATTTCAGATTTGCGCATCGGTGGCGAAAATACCATGAGTATTACTTCATGGTTCGATTCATTGTTCAGTAAAAATGATTCGGTAAAACCTGTTGAACAACCGATTGCTGAAACAGCAGTTATTCCGGAAGAAGAAAAAGAATTGATTCCGGCAGCACCGGCTCCTGTTGAAGAGATCGCGGACACCACCTCCATACAACCAATCGAACAATCGACTCCGGAGGCAGTTGAAACCGTGACAGCTCATACTGAAACGATTGAAGAAAGTGCAGATGCTTATGCTTCCCTCTATGCCTTTGCATCTCATTTTGCAGCTACACGCGGAACCATTGTGTTTCCGCAACGACCTGTTGAAGAAATAATCCCTGCAGAAGCAGTTGTTGCAGAAGTAGGTTCTCCTGAAGAAACAAACACACCCGTTGTTCCCACTCCTACCATCAAACCATCGGCAACACATCTTTCAACGGAAGGTGTTCCTCCAGGATATTATGTTATTGGCGGTGTATTTTGCAAAGAGCGCAATGCCCAACGTTTCATTAATCAATTAACGCAGGCCGGATTCACTGAAGCAACATTGCTGGTGAATGCCGATATCAATTGCAAACGCGTGAGTTATCACCGTTTTGAAAGCAGAAAAGATGCAGAACTTTTTTGCAGAGATATTAAAAAAGAAGGCAATCCCGGAGCATGGGTATTAGCTTCTGAATAAGTATTCTCCATCAATTTTTCATTACTAAATATTGATTCGCAAGGCATGAACCGCACTTATTTCATGTAGCAGGTTATTGTTATTTTTAATAACCATAGCGCATTGTCTTGCGGGGCCCACCACCCGAAAAAATTGCAGGCACTTTTTTCCGCCCTCCTTCAAGGCGGGCAGTTTCTCACACGTCCTAAGTTTTCATCTTTTTCTTTTTGGCAGAAGGGAACAAAATATTGTTCAGGATCAACCGGTAGCCGGGAGAATTGGGATGCAGGGCTAAGTCTGTAGGTGGCTCTCCTACCTGATGCTGGTAGTCTTCGGGATCATGTCCTCCGTAAAACGTCCAGGTGCCTTTGCCAATGGTGCCATGAATGTAACGGGCTTCGCTTAAGGCTTTGCTTTCGCCCATGATGAGCACATCACTTTTGATAAACTGCTTGCGAAATGCAGTAGTTTGTCCATAAAATCCTTTTACCACTTTGGTATGGTTCTGACATAACATGGTAGGTATAACATCCCACTTTGCCGAAAAGTCAAATAACGTAAACACATCATTGGGTTCATTTACTGCGCGGGTATCGGGTGTGGCATCAATGTATGAATACTCATAAATATACGGATTGGCAATCAGTTTAAAATCTTTGAAAGCAAAGGTATTGTTGAAGTTCAGTTTGGCATCGGCACGTGGGTCCGCAGCATCACCATCAAACATGGATTCACATATGTCTACACCATCCGCTGCCAGGGCAATATCATAACTATCGGTTGCCGAACACATGGCAAATAAAAACCCTCCGCCACTGGTAAAGTCACGGATCTTTTTGGCTACTGCCAATTTTAATTCGGATACCTTTTTAAACCCGTGTTTTGCGGCAGTTGCCTCCGACTCCCTTACTTCTGCCTGGTACCATGCTGCATTTGCAAAACTAGCATAAAACTTCCCATACTGGCCGGTAAAGTCCTCGTGATGGAGGTGAAGCCAGTCGTACAATGGCAATTTCCCATTTAATACTTCATCATCAAATACCACTTCATATGGAATTTCGGCATAGGCCAATACCATAGTTACGGCATCATCCCAGGGTTGTTTAGTTTTAGGCGAATACACAGCAATTTTGGGTGCCTTGTGCAGTTTTACCAATTCCATATTCACTTCCGGTTTGGCTATCTCCTGCAAAATCTGGGAGGTCTGTCCCTCGCTGATTACTTCATAACTCACGCCCCTCACCCTGCATTCTTTTTCAACGGCTTCACTAAACTGCAACATAAAACTTCCATCGCGGTAATTGAGCAGCCAGTCTACATCCTGCTCCCGCTTTAATTCCCAAAAGGCAATTCCGTAGGCCTTTAGGTGGTTCTTCTGACCTGCGTCCATTGGAATGAGGATGCGTGTGGCCTGCGCAGATACACTCAACAGTATAATTATAAGTATGGTAATCGTTGTTTTCATCATTCTGTTAACGCAAATATATTCATTCTTAGCATCTCCATTTTGTTTTCCCCGAATAAAGATTAAACTTTGGGGTAACCCTTATACCTTATGAAATATATTTTCCCAGTAGTTCCTTTTACACTTCTAAGTATAAATTGTTATGGCCAATATCGCCCAATGGTTTCCCTGAATGCAAAGTGGTTTGAATTTTTCAATATTTTTGCCGGTGACGCCCATAATTATACTCATGTCTGCAAGGGTGACACCTCTATTAACCAACTCTTATACAGAAAAATTGAACACACCAGAGACAGGTCAACCTCACCTGACTATCTACTATTTTTGAGGGAAGACAGCATCAGTAAGAAAATATTCTACTTTTCACCCCAATTAGGTATCAACACCGAAATCTTACTTTATGACTATAGTCTGCATCCGGGAGATACATTTACGCATCAATATTCATCCCCAACGTCAATCATTCTGGATAGTATAGTGTCATATACTGATACCTCTTATAGTGATATACCTATTTCGCTAACGATACCCAATCCGAATGTCTTCTATTTTCATGAACAACATTCATCATCCTTTTATCCTATTGTTTGGGTAGAAGGAATAGGTTCTCTTGCAGGTTTAACGACTCCAACTTCGGCACGTTATGAGAACGGGAACACCCTCATTTGCCATTTCGATTCATTGGGTAATCACGATTATTATTTTAAGGTCGACCATGGTACTGGAATCTGTAAAGATTATTCTTCACAAGAGGAAATAATGCCATTACAGACTGTTAGTATTTTTCCGAACCCATTTATTAAATATATACATCTAAAGTGGAATGGTAAAGATTTGCTTGACATCAATGTTCGCAACCAGCTTGGAGATCTTATTTACTCAACCTTCGGAGTCTGTAGAGGAACTGCACTTGACCTTGAACATTACGCGGATGGAATGTATTTTATTGAGATTGTTAACCCGATAAATAATCAGTCAGCATATTCAAAAATTGTGAAACGTACAAATTTTTAAAACTCGATAGAACCCAATATTAACGTTACTAATTATTAATATTCTCCCCTTCAAATTTGCGCCAGGTACCCTGCACTTTCATCACTCTTTCAATCACATCGCGCACGCAACCTTTGCCGCCTTTTTTATCTGATATGTACAACGAAATTTCTTTAATTTCTTGTGTGGAGTCCTGCGGGCAACATGGCAATCCGGAAAGTTTCATTACATCGTAATCGGGCAGGTCATCTCCAACGTATAATACTTCGGAAGGGTCTATTTGTAAGTCACTGCATAGTTTGGTGAACACCTCAATTTTATCTTTTACCCCTAAATGAATGTGTTTTATTTTTAAGAACTCGAGGCGTTTTTGTACACCAACCTGGTTGCCACCCGAAATGATG
>JAZKEF010000016.1:58167-111127 GCA_040387195.1 Bacteroidota bacterium | reverse complement strand
CTCCCGATGACGGGTTATCTATTCCATATACATTATCTCCATTGGTATCCCAGGCAAACCCGATATTTTTTCCTGCAGTGGTATTGACAAACTGGACGGTGTATCCGTCATACACCGTATCAGGCATACTGAATGACGCTGTTGGTTTACCATAGCTTGCAGGTGGTGCGTCCCATCTTACCACATAACCGCTATCACCCGGAGGTGTTGCACTGCTTGGGTTGTTAATAATGGTTTGAAGGTAAGCAACACCTCCCGGTACTTTAATGGTGCGGAAAGCGGCAGGAACAACTGTGCCTCCCATGCGTGCTATTACCGGTCCGGTTGAACTTCCCGAACGGATTAATAAACTATCCGAAATAGATCCAACACGCATTCTGAAACGATCAATGTATAAAGTTGCGGTATCGGAACAAGTTGCAATGGTGAATCCTTTTGAACAGGTGCCAATCAGGTTCGGTACATATTTACCTCCTACTGTATATAGTTTTGCGGAACCTTCATTTTCTCTGGCTATCGTATCTTTTCCTGTGGAGGAACCTTTACACACTTCATAACCTGAAATGATTTTGATATACCCCGGTTTACACATGGTATCTGTTCCGCGGTAGTTGCTTGCAACCAAACACACATCAAACAAGCCACCTTCGTTGGCATTGATGATTGGATTCTGTGCTCCGGCACTTGGTGAGAAACTGTTGAAGAAGGGTGCCAACGGATTGTAGTAACCCGGTTTTAAATACCAGAACCAGCTTACCGGACCGTTATTGGTTAAATCAAACATGGAAACAAAATCATATACACCCACCACCCGTTTGTCGGCAAAGAAATCCGCCCGTGGTTTGGTTGCAGGAGTATCCACATAAATTGTATCGATATAGGTATCATTCCCAAACTTATTCAGGGCTGTTACCTTCACACGATAGAATCCTTTGTCGGGGAACGTGTACCGGAAGTTTACAGCGTTGTTAATTGTATCAATAAACACATCATTGATGCCCTCACTTGTTTTGGGTGTGCGGGTTTCAGGGAATGCTGCGTATGGTCCGTTTTTAGTGATGGCATTAAAACCCAGAATATCCCAGTAGCTTTTATCTGCTTTGGTGCTGGTATTTACAATTGTATGCGGACTTGCCACCCAAACTGTATCCAGTGGGGTTTTGGTGTACGCAAAACTTGCTATCGGGGGAACCGTGGTTGGTCCGCCACCCGAAGATGATCCTATTCTGTACCCTACTCCTCCGGCAAAGTACCTTGGAGAATTTGTTACAGTTCCGTTTCGTACCCATCCAAATGTAACATTGGTACCTGTTGTGATTGATACCGTACCATTGGTAATTGTTGTGGCTGTTGCTGCCGCTCCATACCTGATGCCTGTATTCGTAAATGCAGGATCACCGATGTAGATACCATAATTTCCACCACCGGGGATAAACAGCCCTCCGGGGATTACAATTGGTGCCAGATCGGTTCCTCCGATTACGGCCTGAGATGCAATCAGGCTTGTATACACGGCCGGAGAACCGGTAAATTCAGCTGATACCGGTTGGGCCGTGATTGGGGTTGTGCGGTACCACACTTCCAGATTAACCGGTGTTGGTGCAGTTCCACTCGTGTTTACATAAATGGTGTCAATGGTAATTCCTACCGTTGAGCTTACATTAAATGTAACACCTCCCCATACGGTGGTTCCAACTACCGGGGGAACGGTAACCAGTGGGCTTTGTGCAGTTGCAGTTGCAAGGTTCATTACCGACAACATGCAAATAATCAGTGTTTTGTAAAGCATTCTATTCATAATGGGTTAAATAATATATTCCTCTTATTCTATTGGTACGCATTTGGAATCAAAAGTGTTGGGTAAGAGGCCCGCCAATCCTTAAAAAAAACGATTTTTTCTCCCGGTAACAAACGCATAATCTGCATCACACACTTTCATCCCCAAAACAGTGTCCTTTACCCCGTTAAAATGATACTCATTTTATAGCACCCCAAACCTATGCTTTTATGTTTTTTTAAACCTCTACTTCATCTTTTTGATTCTACGGCTACTTTTGCCCTCCACCCTGGCAAAAAACACTGGTTATTTGGATTAGCGACTGCCACCAAATTGGTTGAAGATTTACTACATTTGACACATACCTATAAATCTAACATGACTGCAAACAAGCTCATTCTTTTAGCTGATGACCATGTAATTATCCGCAGGGGCATGAAAGTGCTCATGGATAATTTTTTTAAACGCGAACAAATTATTGAAGCCGACAGCACACAGCAAATTTTGCGTGTACTGCAGGAAAAACCTGTAACACACATGATTTTGGATATGCAATTGCAGGATGCCAATATCATTGAAATTCTTCCTCAACTAAAAACGCTGTACCCTACTATCCCCATCCTTATATACACCATGAGTTCTGAAGATCTTTTTGGAAGTAGAATGTTACAAATGGGAGCTTCGGGATTTTTGAGCAAACAAAGTGACGAGCAGGAAGTGGTAAAGGCCCTTGATCTCTTTTTCATAGGCCGGCCATACATAAGTGCGCATTTGCAGGAGGTGATGAATGACAACAAACAAAAGCATTCCAACCCGTTACTGGCTTTATCCGAACGTGAAATGAGCGTACTCTATCGTTTATTAAAAGGGGAAACAGTAAAAGAAATATCAAACCAACTTGATTTGAAAGCAACAACAGTAGCTACCTATAAGGCCCGCATCTTTGAAAAATTATCCGTTTCAAATATCATGGATTTACGGAATGTCACTGAATTATATCAATTGAAAAACAGTTAATGAAGGCATACATTAGGACCATACTAATTTGCCTGGGGCTGCTATTGAATACAATCAATTGTTTTTCTCAGCAATACGTTCCCTTTCATTATTCCCAACAAAATGGCCTGCCCCAAAACAGTGTTATTAATGTTTGGTTTGACCAGCATCAGTTCCTTTGGCTTACAACCGAATCCGGGTTGGTAAGATTTGATGGTAGTCAATTTAAAACATTTCAGTCTTCCTCTTATCCTCAGATTACGAATGATCGTTTTCGCTGGATTCATCAGACGCTGGACAATAAACTTATAACCTCAAACTCTGATGGCCAACTTTGGCAAATTCACCAGAACACCATCCAGCCGGTATCAAACCAGCAACATTTAAAATATCAGTTGTTCCATTGTGGCATTCCTTCATTGGAAACAATTGTGGCAGTTGAAAACGCACCGAGACACTTTTTCCGCGATCAGGATGTGCGGATCTATCCCATTTTAACCATTCCGGTGAACCAACAGGAATATTATGCACTCGGAAAAAAATACCTTTACCTTTTCGATGGGTTGGTTAAAAAGGACAGTATCAATATTCAATCGTTGACGCAAATTGAATCCCTGTTTCGAATCGGTGATTGTTTATACATTAAAGCGGGTACCAATAACATCTTTCTCCTTGATCCCGTTGGCAAGTCGTTAACAAAATGTTCCTTCGAACTTCCGTTTGTAAATGCCCCTCTTTCCCTTTATTGGAAAACAGGAACCCAATATCCCATCATTGCATGCAACAACAAACTTTTCTTTTTAACTGCAGGTAAATCGAAGTCTGACTTTACCTTAAAAATGTTGCTTCCTAACTTACCGGTTTATCCTAATCAGATAAACCAAATTATATACAATCCGGTTCGGGATATTATTGTGATTGCGACCACCACAAATGGTTTTTATGTTTTTAACCCCGGTTATTTTCAAACGGTAAACACCCCAGGAATTTCGGGAGCATATAGTCAGGTTAGCATATCAGACACAAGTATACTGGATGGTTTGGGTTATGAAATAGGACCTAACAGCGTTCGTAAAAGTGCTTATGCAATCCATTCGGTAACAGGTGTAATGATGAAAGCCGTTAACGATAATATCTGGTATTCCAATGGTGATTCCCTTTACATCTATCGTAAAGGGAGCGCGCAACCTGTGCTTTGGGATTCTGACAACCGCTTTAGCGCCATCTTTCAGCATGGTGATACCGTAATTGTTTCTTCTTACCGCTGCATTTATATTTTTATAAAGGAAAAGTTGGTATCCCAACATCTCTTGCCCCAATCATCAAACAAGTCGCAGGAAACTGCCCGGCCATTTTGTTTTGTGCGTTTTAAGGACCATTACTATTACGGATGTTCAGATGGCATTTTCATGTTTGACATCATGGATAAAAAAATACCTGCCATTAAGCGGGTTGCCAATACACCCAATGTCCGCTATCTTTATCCATACGAAAACTATATTTTAGGTTGCAGCTATGGAAGTGGTTTTTTTGCGATTGCCGGTAACAAAACCATTGCTTTTCCGCTCGATAAAAAGATGCATTTGTCAAAGGCACACAGCATCCGAATTGACTCATTGGAAAGGGTTTTCATCAGCACCAACAACGGACTATTTTATACCACCCTTACCACCATTAAAAATTACATTAACGGAAAACAAAAATCCGTACATTATCAATACATGAATGATAACGAAGGCATTGCCAACGTTGAGTTTAACGGAGGGTGTTCCGAAAGCAGCGTGAGTCTGGCCAATGGTTATTTTTCGTTTTCAAACATGGGTGGGTTTGTGTGGTTTAAACCCGCTTCCATCAAAGACAATTTCCCGCTTAATCCGATTTATGTTGACCTTATAAGTATAGATGGTATCCCGCAACCACTGTCCGATACCATTCAGATTGCTTCAGATGCTGAACAGATATCAATTGCATTAACCACTGCTTACTGGGGAAATAATTACAATATCGAATCTGATTACAAAATAGAAACGTATCATAAGGACTGGATCCCACACTCATCAGAGCATTCTGAAATCTCCATCATTCATGTTCCTTCAGGCACACACCGGCTGATGGTTCGTATGCGTACAGGTTTTGGCGATAATGATTACCGTATCCGGACATTTATCCTCATCAAGGAAAAAAAATACTATGAACATATTTGGTTTATGTTCATCTGCATTGTGTTATTGGGAATTATTATCCTTATTGTAAACAGGGCTTATAACAGAAGACTTCGCATTCAAAACCTGCTTCTCGAACAGCGTGTATCATCCCGTACACAAGAATTACAAGAGAGCAATGGCAATCTTCAAAAATCGCAACAAGAGTTGCTCCAGGCAGTAAATGTTAAAAATAAACTCATCTCCATTATTTCACATGATATTGTAACTCCGTTAAAATTCATTTCCATTGTATCTCGCAATTTTAAACCGGAGGGTACTAATATTTCTCCTGAAAGAGAAGTCATCCGTGAAATACATCATACTTCGCAACGATTGCATGAAAATGCCCAGAATATCCTGAATTGGGTGCGGTACCAAAACAACCTCATTAAGGTTAACACTACCAATATCGCTCCTTATTCAATAGTTGAAGAAATCAGCGACCTGTTGCAGGAAATTGCAATATCCAGGAAAAACCGAATTGTGAATGAGGTGGAGATGGATGATATCATCCGAACTGATAAAACCATTGTCACCATTATCCTTCAGAATCTTATCTCAAATGCTGTAAAATATGCTCATAGCAGCACCATTCACATATCCTCCACTCATGAGCATAACCAGTATATCCTAACGGTGGCTGATGATGGTCCGGGTATCAGTAAACATAATTTACAACGCATTCAAAATATCCGCAACAAAACAAAAACCAACATGTTTGATGATAGTGCCGATGGTACCGGATTGGGTTACGTAATTATTTTTGAACTTGCCGAGTTGATTGGTGCCACCATTAATGTGCAAAGCTCAGCTGAACATGGCACGTCAATTGAAATTATCCTGATCTAAGAATTGAGATTGATAAACCTGGACTTTTTAAAAGGAAAGGCCCCGAACTAATCCGGGGCCTTCGCACTATGAAAAGAACAGCTATTAAAACACCACTAATAAAAGCTGTTGTCTCCCTTTGGTTATAATCAGTGATTTTACTGCCACAAAAATATCCCATTTAGCAGGAATCACCACCCGCATGTAGATGTAGGTACCATCCAACACCCCTATTCCATTGATATTCCCCTTTTGACACTCCCACAATGCATAAAAAGTCCCACAGTTATGCGGGACTTTTTATTAGCAATCTGATCCTCTCCTATTTTTATTGCTTGATAAGCTTCATTGTTTTATGCTCACCGTTTACCTGCACCTTCAAAAAGTAGAGCCCGGCACCTGGCATAACTGAACCATCAATTATAATCGCGTTCATTCCTGTTGCAACTTCTTTCGTCATGTCTGCAACTATTTTCCTTTGAATATCAAGAATGGTAGCCTTTATTATGATTCAGCAATTCAAAACCTCACACTAATCTGAAATAGGTCCTCGAAAAAATGACAACACATCTTTGATCAAATTTCCCCTTTCAATGCTTTGGTAATTACTTCCGTTTTGCTGTTTACCTGAAGTTTGCGGTATATATTTTTGATGTGAAAACGGACGGTATCAATGGTGATGAGTAACTTTTCACCAATCATTTTATAACTCAACCCTTCGGTTAGGGCCATAATAATTTGTTTTTCCTTTTGGGTAAGCGGTTCGTCAATCTGCTTTTTTATGGGTGAAAAATACTCCATCACTCTTCTGGCAATGGAGGGGGTCATGTAACTTCCGCCATTGCTGATTTCTAAAACTGCTTTCTTGATTTCAGGCAAAGGAGTATCTTTAAGTAAATATCCTGTAGCGCCTGCACATATGGATTTGAATATTTTGTCGTTATCCTTAAACACCGTTAACATGATAATATCTGTTTCCGGCCAGTGTGATTTTATTCTTTTCATTCCCTCAATACCATTCATCCCCGGCAATCCAATATCCGTAAGTACAAGATCCGGCTTCAACGAAGAGCTTGCCTGTTCAAAAAATGACTCCACACTGTTGCTTATCAGTATACACTCCGTTTCAGGTTGCTGATCAAAATACTCCTGCAAGCTTTCACGTATATCATCAATATCTTCAATGATGGCCAATTTTATTTTGTTCATTGTACTCCCAAATAAATATTCAAATGTTGTGAATTAATCGGACTTATTTCCCACATTTCAATGTAGGTCAAATTATTACCTTTACTTCGAAACAATCATTTAATCTTGCGATTTCTGCCGTACCTTTCAACAGTTCTGCTCTCATTTTGATATTGCGTAAACCCTGTCCGGTGCTTACTGTTCCTAATGATTCATGCACTCCGTCATTTTTTACATGAAGCACACAATGTTCGCCCGACTGTTTGTAATAAATACTGACCGATACCGCGTTACTATGTTTGATAATATTGTTGATTACCTCCTTATATAACAAAAACAAGTGCTGCCTGAATTCGGGTGATACTCTTTGAAGCTGATCGATTTCGGTAAAATCAACAGTCATATCAATTCCTCTTGGCAACAACAAATCTTCGGCATGTTCACGCATCCTGTCGGTTAAACTTCCCGCAACATCATTGCGCGCATCAATGGTCCATAAAACATCACTCATGGCCATATTAGCTGCTCTGCTCAGTTCAGAAACACCTTCCAGCTTTTCCTTTGTCTCCGATTCGGAGGGCATACGTGTTACCAACCTGTCGGCCGACATTGTAATGCGTGTAAGGATACTCCCTACTTCATCGTGAAGGTTACTGGCAATCTTTACCCGAAGGAGTTCCAGTTTTTGCTGTGTTTTAAGCCTGTTCGAAAAATAGAAATAGATAAACAATGCAAGTCCGGAAGCCAGCAACAGGTAAAACCAGATTGTTTGGTAAAATACCTGTTTAATGTCGAGGAGGTATGTTAATGTGTTGATAGAAGCAACACCTCTGCTACCTTTAATTGCTTTTATCAATAACGTATACTCTCCTCCCTTTAAACTTTCCAGACGAAGAGATGGTTGTGTACCCAGCGAAATCCAATCCCTATGCAATCCCTCTATCTTATAAAAATACGTATTGAGTTCGGGGTGCGTATAATCAGTACCTGCAAATGTAAACGTCAGTTGATTGTCTCCCGGCTTGACGGTAATCCATTCACCATTTTCAACAAATACCTGCTTAACTGTTTCAGAAGATTTCTCCCATTTAGAAATTCCCGACACAAATAGCCCGAAAGGTTGCTGGTAACTTTCCATCTGGGTAGGAATAAACGCGGTGATACCATTTATCCCTCCAAAGTACAACTTTCCATCGGCACCTTTGAATGCCGAATTTTGGTTAAACTCATTATGGGTAATGCCATCCGATTCGAAATACGGAGTGATTGTTTTGGTTTGCGTATGATAATAGTTTAATCCATTATAGGTACTTATCCATATCCGAAGAGAATCTTGCCATAAAAAATGATAGACTTCATTACTACTTAATCCGTCCTTTTTGGTAATTGCATACACTTCCCTGAAATCCGCGGATAATACATTTATTCCGGCATCGTCCGTAGCAATCCAAACATTTCCGGCAACATCAGTAGTAACAGCATTGATATAATTACCCGTAAGAGCAGGTGTTGTATTCTGATCAAAATGGCGCAATACTCCCTTTGTCACATCCACAAGGTATAGTCCCATTTCTGTTCCGGCCCAAAACTGTTTCCTATCTGGTAACATATACAGGTATTTTACAGTTGAGCCATCTAGTGCATATTTATCTTTAAAATGACACGTTATCGTTGAATGAAGGGTATCAAAACTGATTAAACCTTTATCCGAGCCAATCCAAATAATCCCGTTCCCATCCTGCACAAGCGAAAGAGAAGCTCCGTCTGTATCACATAATTCATCGGCCGACTGTGCAAATACAGTTTCTACACGTTGGGTATACTTGTTTAGTTTTATAAAATAGTGCGCATCAGATCCGATATAGATATACTGCGATCCTGCATTTAACAACGAACGTTGTGAAAAAGGTCTCTCCCTCCCTTTGTAGTATATGCTACTCTTGTTTTTCCAGCGTTGTTTTCGTTTGTCAAACCTATAAAGACCCGCATAGCTGGCAACATACAAATCTCCATTATTATCTTCTACTATTTGCCTTGTACTTACTGGATTGTTTGGATAACAAAGCAACTTTTCAAATACCGGCATCGGCTTATCCGGAATCAACTTAATAAGCCCCTTACTGGTTCCAACCCAAATCACACCAATATCATCCCGATACAAACAATAAATCCGTTTGTTGCTAAATACATTCATATCTGATGCGGATCTGTTCACAATTTTCCGGTCACCGGTTCGAACCTCAATTACTCTTGTAGGATTCCGGTAAGCTATAAGAATGGATTGGTTATTTGACAATACACACTCCGGATCCTGACGAATAGCATTCAGAGAGTCGGCATACCATTTTGACGGCCGGTTACGCTCAATATTCCAAAAGCCTATGTCAAATCCTCCTGTATGCACCTCCCCTTCAAAAACGGTGAGCACATCCATCTGTCTGTAAAAACGTTCTGCAACCGTTGTTACCTTATTATTTTTATTCTCAATCTTTACTAATGTATTTCCCGGATGAAGAGCAACAAAAATATTTCCGGTAACATCGTTTATCATTTTGTTCCCGAGGAGTTGTTTGGAGGAAAAATGATACAATACCCTGCAACTTAAATCAGGATTTATCTGTAAAATATTTGTATGCTGAAACCCTACAATAATTTGTTGGTTCTTTATAAGCAGACAGGTTACCGAATGACGTTTAGATACCGATGTACATTGTACGACCTCATTATTGTTGCAATGTATGTAATACAATCCCACATCTGTACCCAACCACATCACGTTCCGTGCGCTATCATATACCATAGCTTGTATAGTACGTTTCACAAAAAAGGGAATAGACACGAACCGGTAACCATCATACCTGTTCAACCCACGTTTGGTGCCAATCCACATCAATCCACCTTTATCCTTGCCAATTGCCGTTATTTCAATATTATTTATACCCGCATCTTCATTTAACAATATAGCCTTGGCGCTGCTGTTTATAGAGCTGCACAAGGCAATCCAAACCAACATAGCAGATACAACTGATTTATTCAAATAACACATCATAGGCATATGGGGTGTCATCAAAGATAAGAGAGTCCTTCAAACTATTTATTCAATTTAAGTGGATACAGCGTACAAAAATCAACTAGCCCCAAACAAGGTAAGCCAATCGATTGTTCCTACAACATACTGGTTTTCATGGTGCAACTTTGTTTAAAATGTTTTCGGCCCCAACCCCACCATTTACACCCAAAATTCCTTTATTTGCATGTGCATACCGTGAGTAATATTGATTCCATAAAACAACCCATTTCAGCAGAACTCGACTTATTCGAAGTCAAGTTCCGCGATGCCATGAAAAGCAAAGTTGCGTTGTTGGATACCATCATGACGTATATCGTGAAGCGGAAGGGGAAACAAATAAGACCCATGTTTGTTTTTATGTCGGCCAAGCTATTTTCAGGCATCAACGAATCAACATACCGTGCTGCTTCGCTTGTCGAGCTGCTACATACGGCAACCCTCGTTCATGATGATGTGGTGGACGACAGTGATGAGCGAAGAGGTTTTTTTAGCATCAATGCCCTATGGAAAAACAAGATTGCGGTGCTTGTTGGCGATTATTTACTAAGCAAGGGATTACTCCTTTCGGTAAAAAACAAGGATTATCATTTACTCGAAATTGTAAGCACCGCGGTTGAGGCCATGAGTGAAGGTGAATTATTGCAGATTGAAAAAACCCGCAACCTCAATTTAAGCGAGGAGGTGTATTTTGATATTATCCGAAAAAAAACTGCCTCCTTAATTGCCAGTTGCTGTGCAATTGGAGCGGCCAGTGCCGGAGCCTCACCTGAGGATATTCAAAAGATGCATTTGTTTGGTGAAAAAATTGGGATTGCCTTTCAGATTAAAGATGATTTGCTTGATTACGGTGACGATGATATAGGCAAACCAACCGGTATTGATCTGAAGGAAAAAAAATTGACCCTTCCTATCATTTATACCATTAACAATGCTAACGCTACTACACGGAACTACATTATTAATGCCATCAAAAAACACAATACAGATAAAAAACGTATTGCCGAAGTTATTGATTATGTAAATGCCCATGATGGAATAGCGTATACCCGTAAAGTGATGTTCCAATACCAGTCTGAAGCCATCGCTATCATAGATTCTATTTCGGACAATGCCGCTGCACAGAATCTAAAGCAGCTGGTTGATTTTGTGATTGACCGAAAAAAATAAAACACCTCTCATTTTTTCATCATCTCCTGCCTATACATAATTGAGGGGTATAGATGCCCTTTTTATGCAAACTATACCCCTCAGCTAAAAAGGATGTTGTTACGTTAAACTTACCGCACCAGTCTCATTTCAACACGTCTGTTTATTGCATGTTGTTCATCTGTACATGAAACATTATCGGTACATTCATTCAGCAACTGGCTTTCGCCAAGGCCTTTAGTGATAATACTGCCGGCAGGTACTCCTCTGTCGAGCAGATAACGCTTAAGTGATGCTCCGCGTTTGTTGGCAAGGGCAATATTGTATGAAAAACTACCACGGCTATCGGTATGTGCAGAGATATAAACTTTCAGCCCACGGTTGTCTTTTAATATTTGAGCAATGGAATCGGCTGCGTCCATTTGGGGAGCCGAAATACCTGCATCATTAAACCTGAACAACACAGGAGTAAAATGCGTATTTACCAAGGCATCCATGTCATTCGAAACCGCTATCGGTTCCGTTGTTACAACCGGCTGTTCAGGCGTAACAACAGGTCTTTCGGGAGCTATTGTTGGTTCTTTGGCAACAACCGGTTTTTTCGCATCTGATTTTTTTGGTGCAGTTGCTCGCTTGGCTACGGTCGGTTTCATTTTTGCAGGTGGTGGAATAACGGTTGGTGCAGGAATGATAACGGGTGCACTTGCTGTTGGAGTCGAAGTTACCGGTAATGTTTGGGCACTATCTGTCGGCATCTGAGCAATAACTTCCGCTACTTTAGCAACAGGAACCGTTTCCCTGAAAAAGTATACATTATCATTCCCTTCATCATTACCTCTGTTACTCGAAAAGTAGCCTGTTCTGCCACCATCTTTTGTAATAAATGCAACATCATCCCTAAATGAGTTAACAGGCTGTCCCAGGTTTTTCAATCCCGAAGGTACTCCACCCTTATTCATTTTTGCGATGTATACATCATATCCTCCATAGTTGTTAAAACCTTTGGAAGAAAAATACAACATTCCATCGTTTACCCATGGAAACAGTTCGTTCTCCTCTGTATTAACTGTTTTTCCCAAATTTTCGGGTTCACTCCACACGCCACCCTGCAGTTTAGATTTGTATAAGTCAAACCCTCCGAATCCTCCCGGCATGTTTGAACTGAACAAAAGTGTTTCTCCATCATCCATAATAAACGGATGAATGCAGTTATATTCATTATTGTTAAAAGGAAGGGCAACGGGATTCTGGAAATAACCCCCTTCGGTTTGAGCTGAATAGATTTTAAAATTGGAAACACCTTCGGCACTTACTTCAACTTCGCCTATTGTTTTCTTCTTTTTCCTTTTCAAACTGGTAGAGTTTGCCGAAAAATATAGTGTACTCCTGTCAGAAGAAATGCTTGGAGAACCTTCATTCAAATCAAACTGAATGAGCGAAAGCATTTCGAGATCTGCTTTAAACTCTGTTTCACTGGTGTTGCGGGCATAATCTAAATCAAACAATGGCGACAGATCTTTACCAATAGGTTTTTTGTTGCGGGCATGGGCATAAATCAATCCATCATCATAAAAACAATAGCCTAATGATTGACCGCTAATATTCAAATCTGTTGGGAATATGCCGTAGTTTTTAACGGTATCGGCATTGCGAATAGCCCAATTTAACGATCGCAGGTATGACTCGGCCATTGCAGATCCTGTAACTTCCTGATACTTTTTAAACTGCTCTTTAGCCTCCGCATATTTTCCGTTCAATTTTAAGATATTACCATAGTCAATATAAAACTCTGGCTCTATTTTACCTTCCGACTTCATTACTTCTGCCAGGTATTCTTCAGCTTTCTTATACTGAAACAGATATTTGTAACATTGCGACAATTGTTCGTTGAGGTATTGTTTGTCTTTCACTTTTTTCTCACTCAGCGCCTCTTCATAATACCTTGCCGCTTCTTTAAATTGAAAGAACTCATAATAGAGATCCCCGTAATCGGTTGCGGCACGTTGGGCAAATAGTGGTAACGAAAAAAGGGTACATATTATAATTATACATTTCTTCATATGTTTTTATCTGTTTTGGAGAAGTGAAGTGTTTAAAATATCATCAATATATTGGCGGGTATTTGAGAGGCGGGGCACTTTATGCTGGCCTCCCAACTTCCCGGATTTTTTAAGCCAGGCCTGAAATGTTCCTTTGGGAAGCATTTTTATGATGGGTTTTGTCATTGCCATATCCAGGTATCGTTTTGCTTCATAATCGGAGTTAACGCTTTTCAGGAAAAGATCGAGTTCATCTGCAAAATTCTCCAGCGAGTGCGGTTCACTTTCAAACTCAATAAGCCATTCGTGTGCACCAATCTGAGCTTCCGCAAAATGAACCGGTGCAGCTGTGTAATCTGTTATACTTACATTTAGTTTTTTACATGCACTCGAAATGGCATAATCGGCATTTTCAATCACCAGCTCTTCACCAAATGCATTGATGAAATGTTTGGTTCTGCCGGTAATTTTAAACCGGAAAGGATTTACATCCGTAAACTTAACCGTATCGCCAATAATATATCGCCACAATCCCGAGTTTGTTGAAATAACAACTGCATAATTTTCTCCCGGTTCAACCTCATCCAGCGAATATGTTTGCGGAAACTCTTTTCCATATTCGCTCATCGGCATAAACTCGTAATAGATTCCGTAATCAAGCATCAGCAACATATCATCACGGTAAAGTGATTCCTGTATGCCCAAAAATCCCTCTGATGCATTATAGCTTTCGAGATACGAAACATTGGATGATTGAATCAGCTTATTGAATCGTTCCTTGTAAGGTGCAAAACTTACGCCTCCATGAATATACAATTCGAGATTTGGCCAGATATCCGTTAAATTGGTTTTACCTGTTTCTGCCAGTAGCTTTTCAATCAGCACAAGCGTCCAGGTAGGCACTCCCGAAATATTGGTTACATCTTCATTTCGGGTAGCGGCCACCATTTTCTCAATCTTCTCATCCCAGTTATCCATGATGGCAATGTTCAAATCGGGAGTTCTGAAATACTGCGCCCAAAAAGGCAGGTTTTGCATCATCACGGCCGACAAATCACCAAAGTAACTATCGGCATCTCCTTTATTAATCTGATGACTTCCTCCCATTACCAACCCTTTTCCATCAAATATTTTGCTTTCCGGTTTATTGTTCAAATAAAACAATAACGCATCCTTCCCGCCTTGAAAATGACATTCTTCAAGACTTTCATTGCTTACCGGAATAAACTTGCTTTTGGAACTGGTTGTGCCCGATGATTTGGCAAACCATTTAATTTCACTTGGCCATAAAATATTTTGTTCGCCATGCAGCATACGCTCAATGTATGGGGTATGGGATTCGTAGTTTCCTACCGGTACCCTTTCTTTAAAGTCGGCAAGTGTGCGAATACTTTTGTATCCGTATTTTTTACCCCATTCAGTGTCTCTTGCTGTTTCAATCAAATGCACGAACAAATCATGCTGTACCTCATGGGGATGCAACATAAAATGTTCAATGTTTGGTATTCTCTTTTTAAGATACCAGGTCACAAGAGAGTTGAATAGCGCCATGCGCGAAAGTTAAAATAATCGTAATTTTAGGTTATTAAATAGACTTAAACAACAGTTCTGTGTTTAATAACCTGTGGAATACTCCACCATAAAATCATAGATAAGCAAAAAAGCCCCGTTGTATTTGCTGAGTGTCAGCGCCTCAGGACCGTCATGAATATCATGATAATATTTATATTCTCCCATCAAATAGAAGAAAAATGCTTTCACACCCTTCTCTGAAAAATAATAGTGGTCGCTGTTAGCCGCCTTCCCTCTGGGGTTTACAGCTGGAAGGTAATCCTTGTTTAAATTCAACAACTGCAGTTGCTGAAACTCTTCCGGGAAAAGAGTGGCATTCACAACGGTCATTCCTTTATCACCAGTACCCATCAAGTCCAGATTAATGAGCATACTGATTTTAGAAAGTGGAAATAACGGTGTTTCAGTATAATATACCGAACCCAGCAAGCCGGCCTCCTCACCCGCGAAAGCCATAAAAGCTACCGAATAGGGTAATGGCTTTTTCTTAATCTGCTTCATCAGATCAAGCATCATGGCCACACCACTTGCGTTATCATTGGCTCCCGGGAACTGAGCATAGTGACCAAGCATTCCGAGGTGATCATAATGAGCAGAGAGCACTATAAATGAATCGGGGTATTTTGTGCCTTTTATATAACCAACAACATTGTTTACTGCATAATCATTTGCCTGCGATTCAACTGTTAGTTTAATTTGATAGGGTAATTGGTGAATGGCTCCTTTAGCTATATATATGATGGGATATTTCTCCCACTCAAGCGCTACGCTCCAGGTTAGTTTTTCCTGATTGGCAAAGATAAGCCCTTTAGCCCTGTATCCGTTTTTTAATACCTTCTGTGCTGCTTCGGCATTCAGCATCTTTTTCCCTTTGAGCCCATCCACAACCAAAAAGGTCTTATAGAAGGCTGTTTTTTCAAAGGTTTGAAAAGCCCCAGGATTATCAATCATTGCCGAATCAACAACCATAACATTATAAGCACCATAGATAATGGGACAGCCGGGCGAAACAATAAAATCTTCTCCGGCTATAAGTTCCTTATCATCTACGGTTACTTCTACCCTGTTGGGAAAAGCAATAGCCTGGTATCCGAATGGTTGGAAATAATCGCTTCCAAACGCTGTTAAACCAGCCTGCTTGTATTCATTTTTAATATAATCGGCAGCCTTTTGTACGCCTTTATTTACGTAACCCCTGCCCGCCATGTCGGCCGAACACAAATCCTTCACCACCCGTTTAACATACGCAGTATCCTGTGCTGCCAAGCGGGCAAGAAATACACACATACATACAGACAGGATCGTGATCTTTTTCATGGGGTTACCGTTCAGCAAGATTAAACGGCTGTTAACGAAAAATCGTACCGCTCCATAATCATGTTCGCCAATAGCTTTTTGCAGGCATCATCAACCATCTCTTTGGCTGCTGCTTCACTATTCGCTTCTATTTCGAGTGAAATATGTTTACCAACACGCACATTTTGAATAGCCGCCAATCCAATATTTTTCATACTTCCCGTTACTGCTTTTCCCTGAGGGTCTAATAATGCATCGTGTGGCATTACATTAATTTCTGCTTTAAATTTCATGTGTAGTTTTATGAGTAAGATTATAAATAATAGAAATGAGAATATACAGGATAATAGCGATGGCTATACCCAGGTATTGAAACAGAGCAACCGAAAGCACCGATGATGCGATGAGTACAAACCGGAACTCGTTTCCCTTCCACCCGAAGTTTTTAAATTTAAGTGCCAGCAAAGGTAATTCGGCCACCAGCATATATGCTGACAGCAGTGGAAATAGTGTTAAAAAATACGGATGTTGTAACAAGGCAGCTATACCATAATGATCCTGTTGGATGATAAAAGGAAGACTGCTGATAAAAATTGCATTGGCCGGTGTGGGTACTCCAATAAAGGAGTCGCTCTGACGGGTATCAATATTAAAATTGGCTAACCTTACTGCCGAAAATATGATGATCAGAAACGGTAAATACATATTGATACAAAACCCTGCGGGAGCAAAACATTGTCCCGACAATGTAAAAAATATGAATCCCGGAGCAACTCCAAAACTTACCATATCGGCCAGCGAATCCAATTGTTTTCCGATATCAGAGTGTGCATTTAACGCCCGGGCAACAAAGCCATCAAAAAAATCAAGAATTGCAGCTGCCCCAATATACATTGATGCATGCGTTAGCTCTCCCTGCAAAGCAGCTATGACGGATAAACACCCGCATACCAGATTGAGTGATGTTAATGAATTGGGAATATGTTTGATCACCTGAACAGATTTAGTGGTGCAAAATACAGTTAACCGACAGGTTTTAAAAATAATGATGCAGTTTTATCTCCAAATTTCTATTTTTGAGTATGTTCAATAAAAGCTGCGGTTTGTTTTTACTTTTGATAGCATTGTCGGGTATTGGTTCGCTTCAGGCCATTTCTCCACTGCAAAAAAGCCCTAAGGATACAATCATTATTCAAAGCAGTCCAAAAACATACATTCCTTTCACTTTTTTTCAAAAACCTGTATTACAGGTTATCAATGATAAACTCAATATTGCCGTTACCGACCGCACCGGAGATATGATTCAGGTGAACGGGATTGACATCACCACACTGCAAAAAGGGTTGCTGCCCAAATCGGCATACCGTGTAGTGTATATCTCGCAAAAAAGGGGAACAGCCTCTGATGATGCCGATGCCAATTCGATGTCGATGCTGGAATTTACCCAATGTACCGGAAATAAAACAGGCTCGGCCATTACCCTTGGGTTAAAGGCAACCGTGACGACCAAAGGAAAAAGTTACCGCATCTATGCAACCCTATCCGGAATCATCCCCTCCTATTCTTATCATACTACAAATTAACTATACCATATGAAACAATTGTGTACCATCACTCTTCTGGGCCTGTCTTGTTTGGGTGCATTTGCTCAGGCACCAAAGGCCGGAAAGAAGCCGGAAGATCTTAAACTCCTTGAAGCCAAGTTTAACCAAACATTTGAAGCCAACAGGGTGAAAGCTGAACAACTGGCAGCAGCCCAACAAATAAAGTTACGGGAGGAATCCTCTGACGGAACCGTAAAGGAGTTTTACGGATTCAGTGAGAACGGCCAGATGATTTTTTACAAAACAGATAACCTTGGGGCGGGACGAACCATTTCAACCAATAAAGTATGGCCGGGTGGAACTACCGGAACAAGCCTTACCGGAAGCGGGATGCCAAACAGGCTGGGTGAATGGGACGGTGGAGCGGTGTTACTCACCCATCAGGAGTTTGGCGGGCGGGTTGTACAAACGGATGGAGCTACCAATGCAATTGAACATGCAACACACGTTGCCGGTACAATGGTAGCAACCGGAGTGGATGCAAATGCCAAGGGTATGGCTTATCAGGGAACACTGAAAGCCTACGACTGGAACAACGATGCATCGGAAATGGCTGCAGCCGGCTCGGCAGGAATGCTTGTATCTAACCACTCATATGGAGCCATTTGCGGATGGGATTTTGATGAGGGTTCGGGTAACTGGAGATGGTGGGGAGATGCTACATTGAGTACAACTGAAGATTATAAATTCGGATTTTATACGCAGGATGCTAAAAACTGGGACGATATCGCCTTCAACAATCCTTTTTACCTGATTTGCAAATCGGCAGGTAACGACAGAAGTGATAACCTTCCGGGAGGAACTCCTTCCCACCAGGTAAGAAACTCATCAGGTACATGGATTACAAGTACTGCAACACGTAACAAGGATGGAAATACCAATGGGTATGACTGTGTTTCGACCAATGGTGTAGCCAAAAACATTTTAACAATCGGAGCTGTAAACAAAGTTGGAAACAGCAATAGCAATAACGGATGGACTAAAACAAGTGATGTGGTGATGAGTTCATTCAGCGGATGGGGACCAACAGATGACGGCCGGATCAAACCCGATGTAGTAGCCTGCGGGGTAAGTGTATACTCACCTACCAATTCGTCAAACACTGCTTATGCAACACTGAACGGAACCTCGATGGCATCACCCAATGCTGCGGGGTCTATTATCCTGGCTCAGCAACACCACAATAACCTTAAAGGTAAATTTATGCGTTCGGCATCTTTAAAAGCCTTGATTATTCATACAGCCGATGAAGCAGGAGGTGCCGAAGGACCTGATTATACATACGGATGGGGGCTTATCAATATTGCAAAAGCCGTTCAGTTAATCACCGATTCAAACTACAGTTCCATTCAGGAACGCACGCTTGCCAATGGAACTACCTATACACAAGGGCTTTCATCGGATGGAATTGTGCCATTAAAAGTAACAATTTGCTGGACAGAACAAGGAACTACACCTCCTGCAGAATCATTAAATCCAACAACCAAAATGTTGCTAAATGACTTGGATATCCGCCTTACTCCAAACGGTGGTACTCCTATTTTACCCTATGTACTGAACCCGGCCAGTCCTGCCTCGGCTGCTACAAAAGGTGATAACGTACGCGACAATGTTGAGCAGATTTATATTGCCACTCCTGCTGCCGGAGCCTACACATTAACCGTATCTCATAAAGGAACACTGGTAAACAGTGTCGCTCAAAATTATTCAATCATCATCAGTGGAATTGTTGGAAAACCCGCAGCTGCCT
Source organism: Bacteroidota bacterium (assembly GCA_040387195.1). Classification (GTDB taxonomy): domain Bacteria; phylum Bacteroidota; class Bacteroidia; order UKL13-3; family UKL13-3; genus UKL13-3. The sequence continues at coordinate 91,657 of JAZKEF010000016.1, read as the reverse complement.
TTTCGGCAAACGTTCAAAATATCTGTGCTACACAAACCATAACATTTACCGACAGATCGGGTGGAAATCCAACAGGACGTACCTGGTATTTCCCCGGAGGAACACCCTCTACTTCCAGTGCTGCAACGGTATTGGTTACCTATCCCTTGGCCGGATCTTTCCCGGTTGCCCTTAAAGTAAACAATACATTAGGAGTCGACTCTTTTTACAGTGCAAACTATATTAAAGTTGGGGGATTAAGCCTTCCGTTTTCCGAAACATTTGAAAATTCATCGGCTACGCTCGGCTCATGGACTATCGCCAATCCCAACAACGACAGCACCTGGAGAATGGCCACCATTGGCGGAACCACTCCAGGCAACCGTGCATATTGCATGCCTTTCTATAATTACAATAACATTAACTTTAAAGATGGATTGATTACACCTCCCTTAAATTTTAAAGGCTTCAACAATATCAATCTCTCGTTTAAACATGCATATGTAAAATGGAATGACGCAAGCAATCCTGACTCACTTAAGTTTTATATTTCAACGGATTGCGGCAACAACTGGATTCTTCTTCCGGCAAATGGCGCTATCACAACTACCGGGCCTGCCGACCTGAATGAATTTGAACCGACAACAGCATCTCAATGGTGTACAACAAATTGTTACTCGATTAACCTCTCTGCATACAGCGGCATGAGCAATGTAAAAATCAAGTTTGAAGCAATCAATAACCACGAGAATAATTTATACATCGACAATGTAACTATTACCGGAAGCGCTTTGAAACCGGTTACCAAATTCGGTATGCAAAGCACAACCGTTTGTGCCGGATTACCTGTTGCTCTTTTTGATTCAACAGATAATAATCCTGCAACCTGGCAATGGACCTTTACCGGTGCCGGTACTGCATCATCAACCGTTCAAAACCCTTCGATTGTATTCACCAATCCGGGTACTTATACGGTTCAGTTGAAAACAACCAATGCCGGAGGAAGTGATAGTTTAACCAAGACCAATTATATTACGGTATTGCCATCACCCAATAAGCCAAACATTAAAAGTGCGCTCAACGGATTTTGTGTTGGTGATAGTACCTTGTTGACTACCGATTCGGTTAACAATGGATTCCAGTGGTACAATAATAATATCCTCATCAGCGGAGCTACCACATCATCTTATTATGCATCACTCGGAGGTAACTACAAAGTATACTTGCTAGGAACAAATGGATGTGCTGCCAGTTCGGATATCAAAATTATTTTATCGGGCAATAAACCTGATGTGCCGGTAATCACAAGTAACCTCTCGGGTACAAGTTTCTGTGCAGGAGGTACAGCTATTCTTACTTCAACCGCTACGGCAGGCAATCAATGGTACCGGAACGGGGCTCAGGTTTCCGGACAAATCAATAAGAACTATTCAACATCAGACTCCGGAACATACACGGTGAAAGCTACCGTGAGCGGATGTGCAAGTGATGCATCCAATGAAATAACCTTAACCCTCAAACCGAAACCGATAACCGGGACTGTTACGGGTGCTGCCGCTGCCATTTTTAATACAGACGAAACCTACAGTGTGGCATCCACAACAGGCTCAACCTACCAATGGACCATAACCAACGGAACCGTAAAAAGCGGAGCAGGAACCAACAGCATTGTGGTAACCTGGGGTGTGCAACCAACCGGTAAAGTGTCGGTGCAGGAAACAGGCACTAATTTATGCAAGGGTGATGCCCAATCACTGGATATTACCTTAACACCTAAGGTAGGTTTGGATCAGCTTTCCTTCCTGCAGGGAATTAAAGTATACCCTAACCCGATGCACGATGAACTGGTTATCACCTTCAGTAATAATATTGCTAGAACAGCAACCATTAAACTGGTGAATATTGTAGGACAAACCGTAAGTGAAGAATCCATTTCGGGCATTGCAAACGGTTTGAATTATAAACTGGATGTAAGCAAATTGAATGCAGGCATTTACTTTGTAGAAGTGAGCAGCAACGAAGGAACCAAACAAGTAAAGTTGATTAAGAAGTAATCAACTGTTTATAAACCAAAATCCCTGCAATGAATGTTGCGGGGATTTTTTTATGCTGTTAAACCAACGTTAATATATCGTTCAATCACCTCTTCCAGGGTCTCCAGAATTTCTTCCTTATTATTGGCCATTACCAGTCGGGTACGGAATTCTTTAAAATGTTCAAGGCCCTTAAAGTATTGACTATAGTGTCTGCGCATTTCAACTATACCAACCCAATCGCCTTTCCACTCTACCGACTTAATCAGGTGTTGTTTACACACATCCACCCTATCCTGAACTGTCGGGGCGGCCAGCATTTCACCGGTTCTGAAATAATGTTTGATTTCGTTGAAGATCCAGGGATAACCAATGGCTGCCCGGCCAATCATAATCCCATCAATTCCGAATCTATTTTTATACTCCAATGCCTTTTGCGGGGTGTCAATATCTCCATTCCCAAAAATTGGAATCCTGATACGTGGGTTGTTTTTAATTTTTGCAATAAGTGTCCAGTCTGCTTCGCCTTTATACATTTGGGCGCGGGTACGTCCGTGCACGGTTAATGCCTGAATCCCCACATCCTGCAAACGCTCGGCCACCTCTTCTACATTTTTGCTGTTTTCATCCCATCCCAAACGTGTTTTAACGGTTACCGGTAATTGAGTTGATTTTACAACCGCCTCAGTAACCTTGATCATCTTGGGTAAATCTTTTAAAATACCGGCACCCGCTCCCTTGCACACAACCTTTTTTACGGGACAGCCAAAATTAATATCTACCAGATCAGGGTTTACCGCATCCACAATCTGGGCGCTCATAGCCATGCTTTCCTCATCACCCCCAAAAATCTGAATGCCGATAGGGCGCTCGTAATCAAAAATATCGAGCTTCATGCGGCTTTTAATGGCATTGCGAATGAGCCCTTCTGAAGAAATAAACTCCGTATACATCAGGTCGGCACCATTCTGTTTGCACACTGCACGGAACGGTGGATCACTCACATCCTCCATCGGAGCGAGCAATAAAGGAAATTCTCCTAAGTCTATGTTACCAATTTTTACCATTGTATATTCGCGCGACAAAAATAAGTCAAATGTTGGAAAACACATCTACTCCAGGCAAGGCAGTTTTATTCTTCATTACCCGACTTTTCATTTTGGCCGGTATGGTGTTATTCTTTTCTTCTGTTTCTTATCTGATGGGCGTTTACCTATGCAAATTGCTGTTCGGATTTGATTTGTTGACCAACCCCGAATTGATGAATGCTTACGGAACCGACCCCTATGTGCTGAATGCATTAAAAATGCTTCAGGTTATTGTGAGCATTGGTGCCATGCTTGTGCCCGCGTGGCTTTTCCCTAAAGCGCTCGAACAAACACCCAAACAATTTTTACAACTTACAGCCAAACCCAACCGCATTTTCTGGTTAATTTGTATTTTAATGATTTTAGTCAACATTCCACTCATTTCGTGGCTGGTTGAAATCAACGAACAGTTTAGGTTACCTGAATCGATGGCTGCATTGGAAGCCCAATTAAAATCTGCCGAAGAAGCTGCCAATCGAATGACTAAAGCATTCCTTTCGGGAACATCCGTGACCGATTTAGGTATCAACATTTTTATCGTGGCATTAGTGCCGGCCGTTGCCGAAGAGCTTTTATTCCGTGGGGCACTGCAACGTTTTATCAAATTCTGCTTTGGCAATACACATGCGGCCGTTTTAAGTGCGGCCATTATTTTCAGTGCTTTCCACGGACAGGTTTACGGATTTTTACCCCGCATGGTACTGGGCATGTTGTTGGGCTACATTTTTGCATACAGCGGAAGTTTGTGGCCTGCTGTTTGGGTACACTTTATGAACAACGCCATTTCTGTTATCATCGGGCATTATAAACTGGAAGAAACCGGATGGGCCCTTTTTAACGAATCGTATCATTTTCCTGTTTACGCCATTCTGCTAAGCGCGGTTGCCTGCGTGAGTTTGGTATATTTGATGTACCGCAACCAACAACAGCAACCTTTTGAACATGGAACATAACTGGACCAAAGTATTTACTACCACTAGCCCTATTGAGGCCGAAATCATCCTATCCATGCTCAAAGAACATGATATTGAAGCCGTGGAAATGAATAAAAGAGACAGCAGTTACCTTGCTTTTGGAACTGTAGAAGTATATTGCCCCACAGAAAAAGTAATCACCGCATTACATTTAATTAATACCAAGGACTCGATTTAATTCATACCTATGAAAAGTAACTTTGCTCAACGTTCACTCACAGGATTCTTTTTTGTTGGCGCGGTAATAGGCTGCACGATGTTTACCGAGTGGTCGTTTTTTATCCTCATGTTTGTGATCAATTTTTTATGCCTACTCGAATTTTACGAACTGGTACTACCCGACAAATCATGGATTGAAAAATACTTGGGTATCATTGCAGGCTCAGTTACCTTTATCATGTTCGCTTCCATCTTCTCGGCCGATTTGTCGCTGGCCTGGTACTATCATTTGATCCCGATCTTCCTTATTATATTTATCATCAAACTTTTTGAAAACTCCCATAACGAATTTTCAACGCTGGCCTTTCAGGTTCTGGGATTATTATACATAACACTACCCTTGGTGATGCTCACTAAAATGGGATTCTTTAATTCGTTTGAATATAGTGCCAGTTTGCCCTTAGGATTTTTTCTATTGCTCTGGACGAGTGATACCGGAGCGTATTTAGCCGGACGCAGTTTGGGCAAACACAAATTATTTGAACGTGTATCTCCTAAAAAAACATGGGAAGGCAGCATTGGCGGACTGATACTGGTGAGCATCGTAGCCTACACCCTCGCACAGTTTGAATTTTTTGACGCAGTATCAACCACCGACTGGCTTTTCATCGGAACCTTGGTTGTGATATTCGGAACCTTTGGTGATTTGTTTGAATCCCTATTGAAACGCAATTTACATATCAAGGATTCGGGCACCATTTTACCCGGACATGGTGGCGTACTGGATCGTTTTGACGGCTTATTTTTAGCTGTACCTGCTGTATTTTTTTATCTGTTGTTTACCAATTAATTGTTCATGAAACTCTTTAAGTACTTTTTGATTCTGTTTGCGCTTGTAGTTGTATTTGTAGGTGTATCACGCTTTTTCCCACATACCTATTATGTAAAACGTACGGTTGAAATTAACAAACCGGTGGATTCCGTATATACGTTTATGGCCAATCTACACAACTGGCCATCTTGGAGTTTGTGGAACACAACCACCGATAGCACACTGAAAGTTTTTTACAACCAGCGACTAACGGGTTTGGGTGCACGCCAATATTTCCACGGCAATTTAATTGGTGAAGGCCGCTTTGAGATTAACGTTTACGAACCCAACAAAACTGTTGGCTACAACCTTTATTTGAATCAGGGTGAGGCTATGGCCAACGGCAGATTCATCTTTGAAACAACAAACCATAAAACCACCCTTCATTGGGTTGATTCAGGCGATGTTGGCAACAATCCACTCTTCCGTTATATGCTTGCTTCCAAAGTTTCATCAACAGAAAAAACATTTGACGAAGGGTTGTTGAGAATTAAAGGAGTGTTGGAGTCGCGCTGATGACAGATGTTCATTAGAACTTCCTGCATTACTCCTTAAATTTTACATTAGCCGCGCCTTCAAAAAAAACCACTGATATTCATGCAATATCAGTGGTTTTTCTTATTTGCTGAAAGCTGACAGCCATGCGCCAGCAGCCTTTACTGCGACTACTCCTCTTCCTTCTTACGTTTCACCAATCCCAATCCACCTATGACAATGATTCCACCATACAACAAGATGGATGATACGAGCGATATTTTTTCGCCATTGGCAACTACACTTGGTTCGAATTTGAAATCGATGGTATGTTTACCAGCAGGCACTACCATTCCACGCAATACATAATCACAACGGAAGTGTGGTGTTAACTGCCCATCTACATAAGCGTTCCAACCTTTATCGTAATACATTTCAGAAAATACTGCAACCTGCGGAGTAGCTGTATTAGATTCATACACCAGGTGGTTGGGTTTGTAGGAAACAAATTTGATGCTTGCAGCCGAATCCGCTTGAACTGCTATTCCATTCAATTGATCCGAATAACGTTTATCGATAAATGCTTTTTGTTTTGGCATGATATGGTTCATCGAATCCATTTCCACATCAGCATTTTCAACCATCACGTACTCCGGAACAAACCATGTATTGCCACATGCTTCAGGGTTTTGCTGCGGATACAAATTATTGGCACTATCACCCACAATAAAATATTTCACATTAAGCATGTTAAATATCTGCATGTTATTTTTAGCAATCTGAAACTCAATCAACTCCTGATATCTGCGCATTTTTGCACCATGGTAACCACCAATTGATTTGTGATAGTATGAAGTGATGGCATCTTGTGTAAGATTCTGCGTGGTATTATACACACGATAGTTAGGATCTTTATCCTGCAAAATAATTTCATCAGCCTGCGTTTTTGGAAACACGGCCTGGCTCTCTTTTTTCTTAGCCTGATAATCCCTGTCGTTCAGATAACGTTTGTCAACCTGCCATAAATCGGCCAGCACCAAAAAAGCCAGCACACCAATCATGAGTTGCTGTTTGAGTTTACCTGCAACATAAAACCAGATTAAACCGGTTGCCATTGTTATCAATACCAGCGAGCGCAACGCATCCATACGCAACATCGACTTACGGTCGGCTATCAGACTATCACGCAGCCATTCGGGTAGCTGGGTATCCATGCGACCCACAAAATATTCATTGATTCCTTCACCTTTGTCAATACCAAAGATGTTGAAAAACAGTTCGGGCATCAACACAAAAAAGGCGCACAACCCACCTACAATATAAAAACTGAGTAATACAGCCTTTTTAATTTCTTCCTTTTTAAGGGATCCCTTTATGATATCGCGGATGGCTAATACTCCCAACAATGGGAACATGGCTTGGGTAATAGCCAAAATAAAGGTTACCGACCTGAACTTATTGTACAATGGAAAATTATAGAAAAACAAATCTGTAAATGACATAAAATTGCGCCCCATGGAAAGAGAAATGGCAATGACTGAAATAACCAAAATCCACCACTTTTCTTTGCCTTTCACCAATATCAATCCAAGTATAAACAGGTAACAGATAATTGCTCCATAGTATTGCGGACCTGCAGTCATTGGTTGTGTTCCCCAATATAACGGCATGTTCTGGATAATCTGTTTGGCATTCGGAATATTGTTTTGTTTTAAGAGTTTGTATGTTTCGGAAGACGTTGACAATTCTCCGTTGCTGCCACCTCCGTAAAAGTCGGGTATAAGCAATGTGAATGGTTCAGCTACTCCATTGCTCCATTGCAATGCATATTCTTTATCCAAACCCGATGATGAATTGGACGCATTGCTTTCCCCTCCTGATGTTTTGGTTAACTCTGATTTGCCCCTGATACTATATTGTCCGTATTCTTCAGTGGCCATCAATCCGGGAGCATATGTTGCCACACCGAGTCCAGCGGCTAACGCGAGAAAAAGTCCGCATACTACAACATGCATCAATTTCTTCTCCTTAATGGCCATCACCACTTCGGCTATCATCCACGCCAATATGATTAACAATAAATAATAGGTAATCTGAAGGTGATTGGCTGCCAACTCCATACTCATGGCTACACCTGTAAGCAATGCTCCCAGCAATTTATTTTTATGCAACGTGATCTGAATACCTGCAAGTACCAGCGGTACATAGGCAATGGCATTTCCTTTGGTCATATGCCCCGCATCAATATTCATAAAGTTAAATGTGGAGAACGTAAATGCTATGGCCCCGATAAAACCCAAAAGAGGTCCGGCATCAAATGCCATCATCAATATGTAAAAACAGATGAACAATAAAAACACCGTATCAAGCGGGTTATGCATGATGGTACCCAAAAACGTTTGAAGGGTAACCGTAAAATTATACTGGTAGGTAGCACCAATAAGATATGAAGGCATTCCGCTAAAAACAGTACCTGTCCAAAACGTGCGCTCTCCTGTACTGTGGTAAAATTTATAAATTTCCTCAAACGAAGCCCTCCACTGATCGACATCACCTTGCCGGAGTACTTTTCCGGAAAGCATAGGATTGAAATAAGCAATAATGACAACCAGCGCTATACCAATTACCAATAAGTGAGGAAGTGCTTTTTTTACTAAAGGGTGGTTCATGAGTCTTTTTTTTAACGTTCCGAATATAGGATTTGCAGCTAAATAAACGCAACTTCAATCAATTTTAGCCTGTGTGGCAACTTAATTGATAGTTACCCTTCCCTAAATTATATAAAATCTATCCCCGCAACAAAGCATCATTTCCTGAATATTACCTTTGTCATAATCCCGTAAAAACCCTAATTATATGGTGATGAGCCCCGTAAGCAGCATTATTTTGCAACGCTAATTCAGCCATTATTAAACATGAAAAAACTACTACTATCTTTTATTTTGACTACTTGCCTATCAGGTATTTATGCTCAAACCGTAACAGACTCGGTTGCATTGGGAGCCCAATCAGCTGGTTATCACCTCAAAGTATTTATGCGCGATTCTGTTTCTCTGGGTGCTCCTGTTAATGGAGTGAGCTATCCTAATGATGTCTTTTATAGCATGAGAACAGGTGTTGTTTCGGTTGTTCCGGGTACCAACTGGCATATTGCTTTTGCTGCACGTCCGGTTACTTCGCCTGCAACAGCAATGCGTGGTGCAACCATCATTGCCAACGAAGGCCGTGGAGTACGTGTATATGAATCAACCCAACCGTTGAACAACTGGACGGCTTTTGATACTACAGGATATTCATTATGGAACAATCCTCATAACAGCGATAGTACCTGGGACTTCGGAGCATTCAATAAAACTTCGGCTAATCCATTCGATTTCGGATGGGGCATCTATGATCCGACAACACACAATATCAATGGGTCAAAAATTTACCTGATCAGATTTACTTCGGGAGTCAATACCCTTTTCAAAAAACTAACTGTGAATATGCTTGCCGGTGATTCACAATGGGTGTTTACCACAGCCAACATCGACAATACCGACAGTGTACGTGTTACCATCAACAAAGCTGCTTTTGCCGGAAAATTATTCGCATACAGCAACCTTGAAACCGGAGCAATCCTGAGCCGCGAGCCTAACGCTCCATGGGATTTATTGTTTACCCGCTACGGTGCCTACTTTACACAATTCAATCAAACTATTTTCACTACCAACACCGGAGCATTATCCAATCCTGCCATCAGGGTTTCGAAGGTTACAGGTTTACCATTTCTTATGGCGTTACCCGGTGCATACACCGATAAAATTACGGCTATAGGCACCGACTGGAAAATTAATCCCGGACCCGGCCAGCCGAACTTCTTAATTATTGATTCGCTTACCTATTTCATTAAAAATACAGACAACCTTATTGATAAAATGGCATTTGAAGGTTTTGCAGGATCAAGCACCGGTACAATAACTTTCAAAAAGGAATTCAACAAATTTATTGGCGGTATTACTTATCCTAACGATGTATTCTACAGCATGAAAAATGGCGTAATCGCAACTGCATCCGGATTGGATTGGCACCTCGCGTTTGCAATGCGAGCAGCTGCACCACCCTTTAATGTAATGCGTTCAACAACCGTTCTTGCAAATGAAGGGCGTGGTGTAAGTGTATTTGCATCAAACCAATCACCGTCAAACTTTACTTCATTTGATACAACCGGATACAAAACATGGGTTAACCCACACAACAGTGATAGCACCTGGGATGTCGGAGCCTTGAATGCTCACCGTGATGTTACCGATGGATTTGATTTCGGCTGGGGTACTTATGATCAAACTACACACGATTTAACCGGTACAAAAGTATTTTTGGTTAGAGTAACCATTGGAACGGGAGTGTCTTCAATGACCATCTTCAAAAAATTGAAGATTGAAAAACTAGCTTTCGATACGCAATGGGTATTTACATACGCCAACCTGGATAATACCGGTTTAAAAACTATCACCCTGAATAAATCCATGTTTGCTGGAAAGTTGTTTGCATACCATAACCTGCTTGGGGATTCAACATTCAACCGTGAGCCTCAAGGCAAATGGGATTTATTATTTACACGTTATGGTGCTAATTTCACCCAATTCGGTCAAACAGTTTTCTCTACAAATACAGGAGCACTTTCTTACCCAACCCTTCTTACTTCAAAAGTTACCGGAGTATTGGTTGACAGTGCTTCTGCCGGTGTATACGCACATCACCTTACAGGTATTGGTACCGACTGGAAAATTAATCCGGGACCCGGCCAACCGTCTTTTGTGATCCGTGATTCTGTTTCCTATTTCACTAAAACTTCTGATAATAGAGAAGACAAATTGGTGTTCAAATCATTTGCAGGATCAAGCACCGGTGTGATTGTATTTGCCAAAACCAATATCAGACTGGAAAGCGGTTTGAATGATGTTAAGTCAATCGGACTTTTAAGCATGTACCCTAATCCTGCAACATCAACCATCAACCTCAGCTTCATGGATGCCAAAACATACAACGTTGCTATTTTTGACATCACCGGAAAATTGCAGTTGAATACCGCATTGAATACACATCAATCTGCTATTGACATCAGCAACCTACATGCAGGAATTTATTTTGTGAGCGTAGAAAACAACGGAGCTAAAAAAGTAGTTCGGTTAATCGTTCAGTAATCCTTGAAAAAGCGGTTCTCATATCATATTCATTCAACAATCATCGGACTGGTACCGATGATTGTTGTTTTGGTATGTACCGTATCTAACGCTCAAACCCCTTCCGATACCATTAAAAAAACACAACAGATCAATGATGTAATTGTTACCGGACAATACGGAGAAGGCAGCTTAACAAAATCTGTTTATAAGGTGCGGGTGATTGACCAAAAACGCATTCAGTTACAAGGAGCAAACAATTTAAAAGATGTACTTACCAACGAACTGAATGTACGCATAGCCAACGATCCTGCATTGGGAGGAAGTGTTAGCATTCAAGGTGTCTCAGGGCAAAACGTTAAAATAATGATTGATGGTATTCCCATTGTAGGACGAGAAGGCGGAGCCATTGATCTTAACCAGATAAACCTTAACAATATTGAACGTATTGAACTGGTTGAAGGACCCATGAGTGTAAATTTTGGAACAGATGCATTGGGTGGAGTGATTAACCTGATCAGCAAAAAGTCGGGCAACACATTCCGGATAGGCGCCAATACTTACTATGAAACCATTGGTAAATACAACGCTGGGATAACCGGCAGTATTTCATTTGGCAAGTGGAATATAAGTACCAATATAGCACGCAACTTTTTTGACGGGTACGCACCGGATGAATCTACACGGGTCAAATTATGGAAACCGTCTACACAATATTTTGGCGACTTTTCTATTAGTCGATCTATCAAAAAAGCAACGGTACAATACAAACTGAGCGGTTTTGATGAAAAAGTGATTTACAGAGACTCAGCTCACATCACACCCTACTTTGCGTATGGTAACGATCAATACTTTTATACCCGCAGAATTACCCATGCACTTTTTTACGATCAAAAGCTCAGCAACAAACATCAGCTGAATATTGTTGGTTCATTCAATTACTACAGGCGCATCCGCAATACGATGCGCAAGGATTTGGTAACTCTCGAAGAACAGCCTATTGCCTCAGCCGATGAGCATGATACCACCTATTTTTACAATGTGATGAGCAGGGGAACTTTTTCCAGCGCTGTTGAACAAAGGAAATGGAACTACCAAGTTGGCTATGAGGTAAACCATGATGAAACACAAGGAAACAGAATACTGAGCAACACTCAATCAATGACTGATGTGAATGCATTTGGGAGTATGGAAATCAAAAGTTTTAAACGGTTGCTTATTCGTCCGGGTGCGCGCGTGATTTATAATACCAAATTCAGGGCACCTCCTATTCCATCCTTAAATGTTAAATGGGATATTACCGAAAGGATTGCCATGCGTGCTTCTTATGGTCGCGGATTTAGAGCTCCTTCCTTAAAAGAGTTATACCTCAACTTTGTTGACCCCAACCACAACGTACATGGCAATGAGGATTTAGAAGCCGAAACACAAGATAATATTCAGATGGGACTTACCTTTGAATGGAAAAAAATGGATCGCGTATTTCGTGTGGAACCTTCTCTGTTTTACAATCAGATCCATAACAAAATTGATTTGGTGATGTTGCCCAATACCACAAACCGCGAAACAAAGTATGATAACATCAGCGAGTTCAAAAGTACCGGTGCAAATATCTCAACTGAATACCGTGCACCTAATTATGCCTTTGTAGTGGGCTATGCTTTAACCGGAATAAACAACACACTGCAGCAATCAAATATAACTAACACCAACGCATACTTTTTTACCAGCGAAATAAGAAGCAATATTGTATACACCTTTCAGAAAAGATCTATAACATTATCGGCCTTTTATAAGTACAATGCCAAACAGCGTAACTACCAATATGATTTACTGAGCGGCACTATCATCAATGGATACATTAGCGGATACCACTTGCTTGATGCTTCGGCATCCAAAGCATTTTTTAGCAAACAGCTTTCGGTTACGGCTGGATTAAAAAACATACTCAACGTAGTAAACATTAATGCAAACATACCAAGCGGAGTACATTCATCGGGCAGCAACAATGCATCCATTGCAATGGGACGCACCTTTTTTGTTAGCTGTGCGTATACATTAACCCTGAATAAGAAATGAAACTACTATTAAACATATTCCTTTTAGTTGGCTTTGTTTCGCTACTTACTTCCTGCGAAAAAGAAGAAACACCGGTGGTACTTCCTACCAAACCGGCTGATGTAAAACTCATCGGTGTGGATATGGGCAAGGATTATCTCAATCAAATATTCGTCAACCTTCAAACCGGTCAAACTACCGCTATCAATTACCAATCCTGGGACTTGGCTTTTGATGCCTCCAGCGAAGGAATAGATATTTTCCAGAATGGGGGTAAAAATATAGTGATTGCCAGTTCCGGACATACAAAATTTCAACATAAACAACCGACCGAAAATCTTAAATTTAAATGGGATGAAGCTTCGGGAAAAACAGATTCGATTGTGCTAAAGAATGTAAAAAAGAACGGCAAATCTACTGATAGTGTCTACATAATTAATCGCGGTCTAGCTAAAGAGTTATTGCAGTTCCAGATTGTTTCGATTGATGATGATAAGTATGTGCTTGATTATTCGGACATGGAAAATACCTATGTTAAAAGGGTGCATATTGTGAAAGACAAAACCAAAGCAAACGTCTATTTTTCATTTGATAATGGCGGGACTTATCTCAACTTTGAACCTGCCCAAACCGACTGGCATATTTGTTTTCTGCGTTACCGCTGGATTTATTATGAATTCAATCCTCCGCTACCCTATTTGGTTACAGGTACATTTATTAATAACCATTTTGTAACTGCTGCAGTTGATAGCTCCATGGCGTTTTACAATATTACCAAAGCCAATGCGCTTCCGCTTCAGTTTAAAAACCAAAGGGATGTTATCGGCTTCGACTGGAAGTCTCCTGACCTCGGAAACCTTTCGAACGTAAAATATACCATCCGGAATTATGTAACCTATTTTATCAGGGAAAAAGAAGCGCCTTATCAACTATATAAAATGCGCTTTATCGACTTTTATAATGCACAAGGTGTAAAGGGCTCTCCGCAATTCGAAGTGCAGCCACTTCATTAAGAAAGATATGTTCCGCTAACTGTGTAAAGGCTTATTGCAGGCTCCAAACTAATCCTGCATTCACTATCAGGTTGGAGAACGTCATCGAAAAATCTCCCGTGGTAGTTGTTTTTTGCACCGGAGCATTCCCCGACTTTTCCTCAGACGTTGCCTCAACATCTTCAAAATCACTCTTCATCATAATAAAATTCACTCCAATTTGAACACTTGGCCCACCATCGTTCAATGGTATCATTATCCCGGTGCCTCCATTGAAAACCCATGCTCCGGCAGTTCCTGAGTTTTGTTTCACTGTGCTATAATTTGATCCGCTTCTCAACGTTATCGACATTTCGGGAGAAGCTGTTAAGGCATAACCGGTCTGCACTTTAAGGTATACAGATGGTCTACCATCAGGACCATTACTTTTTGCATAAAAGCCGGCCAATAAGGAACCTGCTTTCCAGGCACCCATACTTACCTCCCTAGTCACTCCAGGGTATAATAGTGCTAAAAATCCTTTCACAGCATCCTCATCCGTTGGATTGATAAAACCATTCAGTGAAAAAATAGCCCCAATATTGGAATTAAATGGAACCGTAATATCTGCGTTCAAGGCAAATCCCAATTTTGCCAGCCCGGCCTTTTCATCAAATACACTTGACGACCCGAAATCACCTAAAGGAATGGCAGCACCTGCTGAGATTCCAATCCAACCCCTCTTCTTGCCAAGTTCTATGGAAGCCTTGGGCGTTTGTGCATGTACAACAGAAACCATAAATAAACAGGTAATAAGGATAAGATTTTTCATAGGTATATGTTTTTTAGCTTTTTGTGAGTTTTACTTCATTAATGCGTGTGTTCGTAATGGAGAGAATGGTAAAAGTAAAAGGGGGAATGGATATAATTTCTCCCCGTGTTGGAATACTTTCATGCATGGCAAAAATAAATCCACCCAATGTATGATACTCTCCCTCCGGAATCTCAAGTTCATACTTATCATTGAGATAATCCACTTCCTGTCTGGCCGAGAATAAATAGCTATGTTCATCCAGTTTACGCTCGGTAAGCTGATCCACGTCATGTTCATCTTCAATCTCCCCGAAAATTTCTTCCATGATATCCTCAATGGTCACAACTCCTGCCGTAACACCCAATTCATCAACAACCAACGCTATACTTTTATGTGTTCGGGTAAAATTATTGAGCAACTCATTGGCAGGCATCGTTTCTGTGGTAATCTCAATTGGAAGTAAAATGCTCCGGATACTTTGAGGTTTTTTGAAAATATCTTTCTGATGCACATAACCGATGATGTGATCGCTGCTCCCTTGGTGTACCAATATCTTGGACAATCCTGTTGCAACAAATTTCTGATAAAGTTCATCCACTGTGGCCGATAGGTTAATGCTTACCAATTCCGTCCGAGGTGTCATACAGTCACGCACACGCACGTTGGCAAAATCGAGTGCATTGCGAAACATTTCAGTATCTACATCTGCATCATCATCCAAATCATCTGAACTCTCTGCAATGTATTGATCCAAATCCACACGACTGAATACGGGAGTATTTTCGTTAAAGTTAAGCCTGAATAATTTATTGAGAATAAGTTCGGCCAGCCAGGTAATAAAATGAACGAGTGGCCAGAAAATATAATACATCATCAGGAATGGAACCGCCATTACCCTAAGGATGGTATCGGGGTTGATGCGAAATAAAACCTTGGGTATAAATTCCCCGGTAACCAATACAATTGCTGTTGAAATAATACTGGATAAAAACAGCAACAGGATGGTATTTTCATTCGCGCCCGGAATCCATTGCCGGATAACAGGATCCAAAAACATAGCCATATAAATACCATAAATAACCAATCCCACATTGTTTCCAACAAGCGTGGTACTGATAAAGCGGGAAGGATTGTTTACAAATGGAGAAAGGATGCGGGCCGAAATGCTGCCTTGTTTGTTCTTAAGTTCAATCAATAACTTATTGGCAGATATAAACGCAATTTCCATTCCTGAAAAAAATGCCGTAATAAATATGCTGAGTACAATAATCAACCAATGGTCCATCTTTCAATATTACATTTTTTTATGAAAAATAGCGTGCAGCAGCGTTATACACCGTGTTTCTGCCGCTGCTTGTAAAACAACAACCCGAATATGATGGAAAGTACAATGTAGAGATATGCCTTATCCTTCACAAAATTTTCAAAAACGCTGATGTAAATACATACCAACACACTTAATATGGCCAATACAAGCCAATTGTATACGATCAACTTTTGCATTATTGTTTTAAGCTAATGGTTCCTCGGATGCTGAATATTTTATACTTTGTAAACTCTGTATTCGATTCAAACCCATCTCCCATAATAATTTCATCCTTGGTAGTGATGCGTACATACTTATCGGAATGGATGAGTTGTTTTGTTTCTTCCCAGATTAACTCCTCTGTATTGAGGGTATCACCTTTGCTGTTTACCAATATCACATCATTGCGTGCAATCATCTTTTTTTCACGATCGTAGCGCACTGCATATTTGGATTTCAGGTAACTGTCAATCTTCCCGTCTTTACTGTAAAAGTAAGCGGTGATACCGTTCTTCATAACCGTTTCATTGCGTGTTTCCGTTGCATACCGCTCCAAAATAGGGGCGAATACTTTTGCTTTGGTAAGTCCTGAATCGGTATAGGTGATATAAATATTTTTTCCGGTTTCGAGAGGAAGGTTCACCCGCTCATTCATTACTTTTTCCTTCTCCGCATCATTGGTACATGCCTGTAATATAAACAGTAAACAAGGTAATATGTAAATCCGTGGATTAATCATACTTGTAGCGGTGGAACCATTTATCGCTAAAGTTAATTCCGATGATAATCCTGAAATATTCCTCCTTAATAAGGTTATTTGTGGTTGTTCCCTTCACATAATATTCACCTGTGATATTAAGTTTGGAAGGTGGCTTTGGAACTTCATTGTCGGAGTATTTTTTAGCCTTTCCTAACGGCAGGCCCACTCCTACTGATACACCGTAGCTGCTTATATTCTGGCCGCCTAATACCATGTTACCGGCATCATAACGGGCTCCGGCACGGTATTCAATTCTATTAAAATAATGTTTATCCATTGCTTTAGGGATAAAACTCCCTCCAACGTTTACACCATAATTGTTCTGCAAGGAGTCAGCATTTCCGAATGAACGGTATTCCGACCAATTGGTAGTATGTACATCAAATGCCACCATCCATTGGTCTGTTTTTTCCAATCCAGCTCCTATACTAAAAGCATATGGCAAACGAATACTGCCCTTTTCCGAGTCGGTATAGGCAATAGTATCCTTAGTTCCGAGCGTAGAACCTACATGCATGGTTTTCACGAAATACTCCTGCTTTCCATTCAGGTTAGCCGACAATGAATATGTAGCACCCGCGGTAAAATTGTATTTATCTTTCTTGAGCCCTTTTTCAAAATTTTTGTGATACTGTACTCCTCCTTGAACCTGGCTGCCTCCAACAATACGGCTGCGTGTTTCAGCAATATTAAACTTGTTATATTCGGCAGGAATAATAAACTTTTGCTCTGTATGAAGTTGCCCGAAAATATACGATACGTTCATTCCCACTGATACATTCTTTAAGACCTGGGTTCCAACACCCATATTGAATTTTGAAAGTCCACCCGTTCCGTTCATATAAGTGGTGGCCGTATAATATGGATATGTTGCAGTAGTTGAAACATTATACCCGATGCTACTATAAGGAGCCAGTCCGAAAACCATTCCAACTTTATGTTTAATGGAAAGAGGTAATCCAATCATGAAATAGGTAAAGGATGAATTTTCGATTGCACTTTTACTGCTGTTTTGGGAGAGGGTACCCTGGCCATAAAGGAAACCGGCTTCGATTACCGTATACTTAAGTGCGGAATAGGATGCAGGGTTCAGAGTATTCAACTCCGAAATCTTGCGGATTCCTTGTCCAACCTGTCCCATGGAAGATTGCTGGGCTGTTCCCTGAAACTGTGTTTCTCCGATGCCGATTACCGAATATGGAGATTTGGTAAGATTCTGCGCTACAGCACCAAAGCCGAAAACTAAACTTACTGCTAGGATTAAAATGAGCCTTAGGGCCTTATGTTGCATTGAGTTGAAGTATTTTATATAACCCGTGTAAAACTAAATCGGGCGCTGCAAATATGCTCTTTTTCGTGCGTTTATCAAATAGCACCCCATCTCCACCACAAAGTATTACCTGCACCTCCCCGAATTGCTCTTCATAACGCGCAATGGTATCATTTATTTCCCCAAGCAAACCGAAGTAAGCTCCCGATAACATACTACCTTTGGTAGAATCACCGATATAGTTGGAGGGTTCTTCAAACCTGAGTTCGGGAAGTTTTTGGGTAAATGTGTGCATGGCTTGCAGCCGCATGTTTAAACCTGGAGAAATAGCCCCTCCCAGGTATCTGTTATCACTGGTTACAAAATCAAATGTTACGCAGGTTCCTGCATCAATCACCAAACAGTTTTGGTCCGGAAACAACTGCAACGCACCTGCAATTCCGGCTGCCCTGTCCATTCCCAATGTTTGAGGAGTTGCATATTCATTTTTGAAAGGGAAAAGGACATCTGTTGAAAGAATGATGGTCTTCGTATACCTATTGAGCAAATACAACAATGCTTCAGGATGATTGGTAACCGAACTCAACAGTGTATGGGTGGGATGCTCCGTTTCAAGCAATGTTTGCAAGGGTAAATGGTTATCATAACTAAACACCACCACATCCGATACCAATACACCTTCTTCATACACAGCCGCTTTCAAACGTGTATTTCCGGCATCTACCACTAAACCCTTTTTCATAGCCATTTTATTTCTTTTACATTCATCACCTTGAGTTCCGCTCCTACCATCAGCAGCAACCTTCCTGCATCATCCACTCCCTTCACTGTTCCCTCCACAATTTTTCCTGCAATTTCAAATGTTGATACCACATTTTTCTTATACAAACACTCATGGTAATCATTCCATAAGGCCTCCCCTTGTTGGTGTACCCATTGATCATACCTGAATTTTAAATGACACAGCAACAGCTTTTCGCATTCGTCCACTTCAAACAGCTGATTGGTAACCGATAACAAGGAACATGCCTTGGCGTACCTGAACACCTGCTGTTTTATATTGATCCCCATCCCCACTACCGTATGCCTGATAAGTGAACCCTGCAACGTATTCTCAATGAGTATTCCCGCAATTTTATGATCGTCAACATACACATCATTAGGCCACTTGATGCTCACAGTATGCGTAGGACAGCATTCCTGCACCATGTCTCGTACAGCCAGACACATGCTCATGTTTAAGTGTACATGCCTGTCAATCCCGGCACTTTCGGGAATCAGAATCAGAGAGCATAACAAGTTAGCACCCTTCTCCGACTCCCATATATTCAACTCCTGCCCGCGACCTTTGCTTTGAGCATCGGCACGGATAAATGTTCCATGATGCACTATTTGTTCCTCAAGGAGCTGGCGGGCAAGATCATTTGTAGAGGTTACTTCCCCTAGGTGTAACATATGATTACCCAATGAATATGCTGAGTTCTGACTCAAAATGTCTATTTTTGCCTCAAATATACCATTTAGCCCGATAGGACAAGTACCATTGGACCAAATAGAAAGCATACATGATGAAAGTTACAACAACGAAAACAACTCCTAAAAAAACGGCTCCTAAAACCGGTGCGGCTAAGAGCAATAAAACTGCTGCAAAAAAAACTACCTCAACAGCATCTGCTAAAACAAGTATCAAAAAAAATGAGCGTACTGCCGACCAGGAAGCTGAAGCCAATGTATTGGCCAATAAAAAAACACCTGTAGCCAAAACCCGTAAAACCACAAAAGCAAGCAAACCGGCACCAAAACCTGCGAGCAATTCTCTGGAACTTGCATTGCAGGTGGCACAAGGCATGTACGAGAAAAAAGGGGAAGACATTAAAATTCTGGATATGCGCAACGTTAAAGGTGCATCGGCCGATTTTTTTGTAATCAGTCATGCAGCATCCGATAAACAGGTTGAAGCAATTGCCAACTCTGTTGAAGAAGAAGTAGAAAAACAAAGCAACGAATGGCCCCGTCACCGCGAAGGACAAATAAACAACGAATGGGTATTGCTTGATTATTTTGATGTGGTAGCCCACGTATTCCAGCAAGAGAAACGCGAATTTTATGCTGTTGAAGAACTTTGGGGCGATGCCATTGAAGTTCCGTTTGAAGGACGATAGTCAGCTATTGGCCGTTGGCATTTAGCTATTCGCTTATGCATATTAGAAAAATCCTCATTGATGAATCAATGGGGATTTTTTGTTAGTTATTACGGGTTATCTTGGATGTCTCCGCGAGTACAATAGATTACAGCCAATAGCTAAAAGCCAAACGCCAATGGCACTCCTCATTTCTTTATTGCCTACTTTCTTTCACACTCTTTCTCCCTCATTCATATTCGTGCCTTCGTTTGCAAAAAACTAAAGGCTCATCATCTCTTTAAACTTCACCGATTGTCTTCTGCTCACTTCTACCTTTGTTCCGTCTTTTAAATAAATAAGGAAACCGGCATTAAAAAAGGGCTCTATTTTTTCAATATACCTCAGGTTGATAATCTGCTGGCGGTTGGCTCTAAAAAATATTCCGGTGCTTAACCGTTCGTCAAGTGCATTGAGCGTTTTATGGATAAGGGGTTGATAGCTGTCAAAAAATATTTTAGCATAATTGCCTGCCGACTCTATCATGCGGATATCTGTTAACTTCACAAACCAGCATTTATCTCCATCGCGGATAAATACCTGATCGTTTTCCGAAAGTTTAAGGCGCTCTTTCTCCTGGGTTAAATCCGAAAGCTGCTTTTTAACCTTGGTAATAGCTTCCCGTAACCGCTGCGATTGAACTGGTTTCAATAAATAATCAAGAGCATTTACTTCAAATGCCTTAATGGCAAACTCATTGTAGGCTGTCGTAAAAATCACACAAGGTGTTTCTATCAATTCCTCCAGCAAATCGAATCCGTTTTTTTCCGGCATTTCAATATCCAAAAACATCAGGTGGGGTCTTAGCCGGTCAATCATTTCGAGCGCCTCATCTGCATTCGCGGCTTCACCCACAATTTCAATTTCCGGAAATTCTTTGAGCAGGGTTTTTAAGCCTTCGCGGGCTAATTTTTCATCGTCTACTAATAATGCGGTAATTGCGGTCATACGGGTATCCTTATTTCGGTAACAACTTGATTTGAATCTGTATTTTTTATAGAAAAGGTTGCTTTCTCGTCATACAAAATCTTCAGGCGTTCCACGGTATTTTCAATGCCAACTCCATCCTCATCATCTTTGGGTTGGTAATGGCCTGAATTGGTTATTTTAAGTTGCAGCGTTCCGTTAAAACGGTGTGCCTCAATTCCAATTTCTCCCCCATTTTTCATAGTAGATATTCCATGTTTCACTGCATTTTCTGTGAGCGTTTGCAGCATCATAGGCGGCACGTTGCATTGTTCGGCTTCTGCATCAATATCAAAATGCACTTTTAACCGCTCATCGAATCTTATGGATTCAATTGCTAAATAATCTCTTACGGTTTGCAATTCATCCTGCAGGGAAACTGTTTTGTGTTTACCCATATGCAATGAGCTCCGCAGCAAACCCGATAACTGGGTAATTGCTGTTTTGGCCAATACGGGATCCATATCCACCAGGGTGCGAATGCTGTTTAAAGAGTTAAATAAAAAATGAGGATTCAACTGTGTCTTCAGGTTATTATATTGATTTTCCTTCAACACGGCTTCTATCTGATAACGGTCACGTTCAGCTTTTAACGAACGTTCCCAATACTGAAACAAATGATAGGTAAGGGACCATAACAATACATACTTACTTAAGTTAAAGAAGTACCCTAAAAATGTACCGGCATCAACAGGTACATTTTGCAATACCGGGTAGGTAAACCTATCGAGCCAGATATTGATAACCGTTAATAATGTCGACATCAATACCACCCCTAATATTCCCCGTGGAATGATTTTATAGAGTGGCAACATTAGCCATCCGGAACGAATCAGGAACATGCGGTAAAGATGTGTAAACACTATACCCAGAAGGAAATTAGCTACTGCATTGGTTAATAACTTCCAGCTCAAACCATCAATACCAATATAGGTTGATAATTCGAGCAGGGTGAACAATAACCATCCTCCCAACTGGCAAATCCAGTATAGCTTTTCCTTTCTGATTGTTTTCATGTTGACTTAAACTCTTCCCTGTGCCTGCTTAATTGTTCCTGCCGGAGCATACAATACCATTTTTTGTGGTTGTTTCCCGTTGTGTTGTTTGTGTTCCTCTGCTGACGACTTCTTGTCTTTTTGCTTAGCACAGGTTAAGGGTGCAACAAGCCCAAAGCCGAGCAACAAGGTAAATAATAATGAGTGTTTCATTGTGGTGTATAATTAGTCAATTTTCACGGCATCTTTCAATGCAATGCTTTGATACTCGAAGCTATTGTTTATTTATTGAAAACGCACTCCTTTTCCATATTTGGCAATATTCGGTTTTAAAAGGAAGCCGGGGTGGATGATATAATAGTCACCCCAACCTGTTTGTGGGTAAACACTATTTTGCAGGCTGTAGTAAAAACACAACTTTTGAAAACATAACCAACCAGCCATGAGTCAAACTGCCACACAGCGCTCGCAATTATTTTCCGTCCTCATCGTATTCTTTTTTTGGGGATTTGTTGCCGCATCCAATGATATCCTAATTCCTGTTTTTAAGGAAAAACTTAATTTGGAACAATGGCAATCACAAATGGTATCCTTTGCCTTTTATGTGGCCTATACCATCGGCTCCATTTTATACTTCCTGGTTTCGCGTTTGATGGGAACAGACATCATCAATAAAATAGGATATAAAAACGGGTTATCCCTGGGACTGATTATCTCGGCTCTGGGCACTTTGTTATTTTACCCTGCAGCCGAAACCGCTTCGTTCGGGTTAATGATCAGCGGATTATTCATTGTAGGATTCGGTTTTTCGCTTCAGCAAACTGTCGCCAACCCCCTAGTTATCTTACTTGGGCATCCGCAAAAGGGCTCACAACGATTGAGTTTGGCCGGAGCCATTAACAATGTAGGAACAACTATTGGTCCCCTGCTTATCAGTTTTGCCATTTTTGGTTCCATCTATGCCGAGGGATATAAAGCAGAGGCCAGCATCGACAGCGTTAAAATACCCTACCTTATTTTAGGTGCTGCATTTTTATTGGTAGCCATTGCCTTCAAGTTTTCCTCCATTCCCGATCAAACCATTGTTGCCGAAGAAACTGTTGCAGAAAAAGCAGCTTCCCGATCCGGTGCACTTGCTTATCCTCAACTTGTGTTGGGCATGATCGCTATTTTTGTTTACGTAGGAGTTGAGGTATCAACAGCCAGCAACCTGCCCGAATACATGCGCCAGTATTTGCACACCCCAACAGACCAGCTTGCTCCGTTTGTATCTTTATTCTGGGCCAGTTTGATGATAGGCCGGTGGACGTCTTCGATGGATGCATTTGAATGGCAACCCGACATTAAAACAGTAATGCGTCTGGTGACTCCTTATCTTGCCTTCGCTTTTTTTCTGGGTGTAAATATGATTGCCGGACATGATATTACTCCGTTCTATATTTACGGTGTTGCCATACTTGTACTGATTGCCGGGAATATTCTAAGCAAAGGCCGCCCTGCACGTCAACTGCTTCTTTTTTCATTACTGGGTATCGTTTCGCTTATTGTGGGCATGTGCACCACGGGTATGCTCAGTGTGTTTGCTTTCATTAGTGTTGGTTTATTCTGCAGTACCTTGTGGCCTTGCATCTTTACCCTTGCAATCAGTGGGTTAAGAAGCCATACCAATCAGGGCTCGAGCTTTTTGATTATGATGATTATGGGAGGAGGCTTTATCAGTTTATTTCAGGGCTACCTTGCTTCCGATTCACTGCTGGGCATCAAACTCAGCTATGTGGTTGGGGTAGCTTGTTTTCTGTATCTTGCCTTTTACGCCATACGGGTTAAAACCATCCTGCAGCAACAAGGTATTGATGAAGATACTATGGCTGCAGGAGGTCATTAATATTATCGTTTCCAGCGTTTGGTATCAAATCCAACCTCGATTCCGATGGAATAGAAAACATTGTTCCAATGG
Source organism: Bacteroidota bacterium (assembly GCA_040387195.1). Classification (GTDB taxonomy): domain Bacteria; phylum Bacteroidota; class Bacteroidia; order UKL13-3; family UKL13-3; genus UKL13-3. The sequence goes on along the minus strand of JAZKEF010000016.1, from coordinate 67,637 downwards.
AATGCATCTTTGTGATTAGGACCTTCAAATAGTGCAATATTATATCCGAATTGCGCAACCGCATTGATTGTATTGTAAAGTTTAATTTTATTGGTAACAACAGGTTGTACAAAAATTTTGGGTGGTATATTAATGTAATACCAAAGCTTCTGTCCGTTAAATGTGCCTTCTTCTCTGTAATTATTAAACTGAATATACTGCGCCCTTGCTGTGAATGTTGTACTTGATTTAGGGGTGAGGATACTGATACTGTTCTGAAAAAAAGCGGACTGATAACTTCCGGTTGCATTCACCATTTCTGTTTGTGGATTCAGAAGTAATAATAAGTAATATGGAAGTATATAGTAGGTGTATATACCCATATCCATATCGAGCTTCCCAAAATCGGCTGAGGATCGTTCATAATTACTATCAAACCATCCTTTACTCACTCCCAACTGACTTTCGAAATGAATGGAGTCTCTGAATACTTTGTAATATCCAATGGCCCCTTCAAGCTGATAATTGTACTTCCTTTGGTATTGTCCGCTGTTATCAATGGTCGAAAATCCATTCAGCATAGCGGAAAATTTATCACTGAAAGCATATGCGGTATTTAGGGATACAGCTTCCCTGCTCAACGTTCCTTCTACTTTTAATTCACCCTTTTCTTTTAAAAGCGGAACAAACACATTCTTTTGAACATAAAGATTCTTGCAGGATGACACAGCCAATACAAGGGCCAGCATCATCAATTTGGGGTTTATTGATTTCATGGTTTTAAAAAATTATACCCAAAAATACTTTTTATATGCCCATTTCCAAATTTAGGTGTCAGATCACATTCAGAATCTCGAATCTGGCATCCGGGATCGTTAATTGACTTTAATCAGTAAAAACAAACAACTAATAACCATCCTTTTATAGTATTATGAAGTATTTTTCATACATTTGCGCCTCAATTTTTCTAAAAAGGCACAATGCAAAACATTCGTAACATTGCTATTATAGCGCACGTTGACCACGGTAAAACCACGTTGGTAGACAAGATTATTCACCAAACCCAACTGTTCCGCGAAAACCAGGCAACAGGGGACCTTATCTTGGATAACAACGATCTGGAGCGTGAACGTGGTATCACCATTTTGGCTAAAAACATTTCTGTTCAATATAAAGGTACCAAAATCAATATTATAGATACCCCTGGTCACGCGGACTTTGGCGGTGAGGTAGAGCGCGTATTGAACATGGCTGATGGCGTATTGCTGTTGGTTGATGCATTTGAAGGTCCAATGCCGCAAACACGTTTTGTATTGCAAAAAGCATTGGCTTTGGGTAAAAAACCGATTGTAGTTATCAATAAAGTAGACAAACCGAACTGTCGTCCGGATGAAATCCACGATCAGGTATTTGATTTATTCTTTAACTTAGATGCAACTGAGGAGCAATTAGACTTCCATACAATATATGGTAGTTCTAAACAAGGATGGATGGGTCCGGATTGGAAAACTCCAACTACCGACTTTACCGCTTTATTAGATGATATTATTGCACAAATTCCACCTCCACATGTTGAAGTAGGAAACTTGCAAATGCAAATCACGTCATTGGATTATTCTTCATTTACCGGTCGTATTGCGGTAGGACGTATTTTACGTGGTAACATCAAAGTTGGTCAACCCATCAGTTTGGTGAAACGCGATGGTTCTATCCAAAAATCACGTATCAAGGAATTGTATACGTTTGAAGGTTTGGGTAAAATGAAAGTAGAAGAAGCCTTTGCAGGTGATATTTGTGCGGTTATGGGTATTGAAGGTTTTGAAATTGGAGATACCATTGCTGACTTCGAAAATCCGGAAGGGTTAACACCTATCAATATTGATGAGCCTACCATGAACATGTTGTTCTGCATCAACAACTCTCCTTTCTTTGGTAAAGAAGGCAAGTTTGTAACCTCACGCCATTTACGTGACCGTTTGTTTAAGGAATTGGAAAAAAATCTTGCATTGCGTGTTGAAGAAACAAACGCAGCAGATTCATATATGGTATTCGGACGTGGTATTCTTCACTTGTCGGTACTTATCGAAACCATGAGACGCGAAGGCTATGAAATGCAAGTAGGTCAGCCACAAGTAATCGTTAAAGAAATTGACGGTGTAAAATGTGAGCCTATCGAGATTTTAACTGTTGACGTTCCTTTGGAAGGTTCCGGTAAAGTAATTGAGTTGGTAAGTCAACGCAAAGGTGATATGCTGGTAATGGAACCTAAAGGTGACTTGATTCACTTAGAGTTTGAAATTCCTTCACGCGGCATCATCGGATTGCGTAATAATGTATTAACTGCAACTGCAGGTGAAGCTATCATGGCACACCGTTTCAAAGCATTCGAACCATGGAAAGGTGTTATCCCTAGCCGTTTGGCTGGTGTTATGATCAGTGGTGAGCAGGGAACTGCCATTGCATATTCAATCGATAAATTGCAGGACCGCGGAAGCTTCTTTGTTGAAGCAGGAGATGAGATTTACATGGGGATGATTATTGGCGAGAACAACCGTGGGGATGATTTGGTGGTGAACATTACCAAGGAGAAAAAATTAACGAATATGCGCGCTTCGGGTACAGATGATAAAGCACGTATGGCTCCAAAAATCAATATGAGTTTGGAAGAGTGTATGGAGTACATCCAGGGTGACGAGTACGTGGAAATCACTCCTCAATCATTGCGCTTACGTAAAATCTATTTAGATGAAAACGAACGCAAACGTAACAAAAATGCTTCACAGCAAGTAACAGCTTAGTTTAAGTTGATACGTTGACCAAGTAAATTGGTTGATCAGGTGAAGAGTCGGTTCGAGTCGACATCGAGTGGGTTTGTGCAAAGAGTCGCAACGGGAACTGCCTCATAGCATGATATAATAAACAATGCCTCGCTTTCCTTTCGGATTGCGAGGCATTTTTGTTGATTCTATCATCTTAATTAACTTAAAAGAAAACCCCGGGACTCCTCCCGGGGTTCTTAGATTGGTTGTTACAACCAATACCCAATTATGAAATACTACTCAACCAATACATACGTAAAAAGCAACATTCCGGTTTTGTGGTTTTGGTACAGGATTTCAAATTTGGCAGTAAAGCCTATATTTGAGTTATGATCAATCCTTTTAAAAGCATGTCTGATTCCACATTCGAGTGGATTGATGTGATTAATCCAACCAATGAAGAATTATTGGCAATAGGAGACAAATACCATCTCCACCCTTCGGCTATACAGGATTGCATGCAGCCCGAGCATCTTCCCAAGTACGAATTGATTGATGATACCCACTTTATCATATGCCGCTATTTTGATGTGGAAGCCGACAAAAAAGCCGACTCCATTCAAGAAATCACCCGCAAACTGGCCATATTCTTCACTAAAAACAGACTTATCACCATTCACCGTAAGCCGTTTCCCAAGGTTACAGAGGTGATTGAGAAATACCATAACCACACCCACCTGCCCGATGTAGTGAGCAAACTGGTGAAGGCCTGCTTAAACAGCTACGAAGTTCCAATTGCAAAGCTGGATGCTGAAATTGATTTTTATGAGTCACGCATTTTCCTCAAAAAACGGATTCCTGATTTATTGAAGAACCTCTACCTCATCAAACGTAAAGTATATGTTATCCGCAAGCTTAACAATATTACCAAAGAGATTATTGATAAGGTAACCGGACTGCCCACCAAAAAAAATCCCTTTATGCAGGACCTGCGGGATTATTACGTGAAAACTGATACAAACCTCGAAGAGGTATACGAAAACATTCATTCTCTCCTTAACATATACATTTCACTGTCCTCGCAACGCACCAATGAGGTAATGCGTACGTTAACCGTGTTTACAGCCTTCTTTTTACCGCTTACCTTCATAGTCGGTGTATACGGTATGAACTTTAAATATATGCCCGAACTCGAAAAACATTGGGGGTATCCGGGAGTAATAGCTCTTATGCTTTTTGTTACTGTTGCCGTTTGGACCTGGTTCAAACGGAAGGGTTGGTTGTAGGAAATGTCCATAGTCTGTGGTCCATGGTCTGCAGTTTTTCGGTAGCTCATTTTAGATCTTCCGGTTCTCCCTTAATCCCTAATCTCTCAATCCCTTAATCCCCTTATCTCTTAATCTTCTGGCAGCTAACGTCCAATCGCCAACAGCCTTGCTCAATAACATTTGCAATTACAAGCTATATCAGTATTTTCGCAGCTTCCTAATTGTTTCAACTACATAATTATACAGCATATGAACTTTGAACTTTCCGAAGAACACTTAAACGTACAGCAGGCAGCACGCGATTTTGCACAAACCGAATTGTTACCGGGTGTTATTGAGCGCGATGAACACCAAAAATTTCCTGCAGAGCAGATTAAAAAGCTGGGTGAGCTCGGTTTTTTGGGTATGATGGTTGATCCTAAATACGGAGGATCGGGAATGGACACCATTTCATATGTATTGGCTATGGAAGAACTTTCCAAGATTGACGCTTCGGCCTCGGTAGTTGTTTCGGTAAACAATTCACTGGTTTGCTGGGGATTGGAAACATACGGAACAGAAGAACAAAAACAGAAATATTTGGTACCAATGGCCAGCGGACAAGTTCATGGAGCATTTTTGCTTTCTGAGCCTGAAGCAGGGAGTGATGCTACTTCGCAACGCACCACGGCAGTTGATATGGGGGATCACTATATTTTGAATGGTACCAAAAACTGGATCACCAATGGAAATTCGGGAACCTACTATCTGGTGATTGCGCAAACTGATGTTGAGAAAAAACACAAAGGTATCAATGCTTTTATTGTTGAAAAAAGTTGGGCCGGAGTTACCGTTGGAAAAAAAGAAGATAAGATGGGAATTCGCGGAAGTGATACCCACTCTATTATGTTCCAGGATGTAAAAGTACCTAAGGAAAACAGAATTGGTGATGATGGATTCGGATTTACCTTTGCCATGAAAGTACTTGCAGGTGGTCGTATTGGTATTGCTTCTCAGGCATTGGGTATAGCAAGCGGTGCGTATGAACTGGCATTAAAATATTCGAAAGAACGCAAGGCATTTGGTAAAGAAATCATGCACCATCAGGCTATTCAGTTTAAGTTGGCCGACATGGCTACCCAAATTGAAGCGGCCCGTTTGTTGTGCTTAAAAGCTGCAGCCTTAAAAGATGCCCATGGCGATTATGCAATGGCCAGTGCAATGGCTAAAGTGTATGCATCCGAAACAGCGATGTGGGTTACCACTGAGGCTGTTCAGATTCATGGAGGATATGGTTACGTAAAAGAATACCATGTGGAGCGTTTGATGCGTGATGCCAAAATTACCCAGATTTACGAAGGAACCTCAGAGGTACAACGTATTGTTATCTCGCGAGAAGTATTGAAATAATCGATAATCTTAACGGCATAAAAAAAGGCAGTGATCTGAAATCACTGCCTTTTTTTGTTGGACTACTATTCAATAGTAAGATATCCGATTGAACTTCCCTTCTTAAAATAAGAGAAGGTTAATATCTTATTATCTGAGACTTGAATGGAGTTATTCGGAGTAATCATTCTTTCCATTTCTTTGGCAGTAAAAATTGATTTTTTCTCCCATTTACCTTTTTCCATATCTAACTTAATCAAGGCCGAATATGATTTCTTCAGTGAATTAAAAGCCTTATCCGTATTCTTCATTTTCATGTTCTTGTTATTATCATTGAACAAGAAATACATTTCATCATTCTTATATAGTACGGTATACGACAATAAATCCTCAAACTTTTTGTAGAATTTATAAACGCTTATTTCAATAGTGATAGCTCCAAAGCCAACAGCAGTAGTATATGGAATTCTGAACCATTGGTTCTTGTTGATCATCGTATTCCATAACAACTTGTTGGTCTCCGAAAGTTTAACTACAATAATATCCGTCTTGCTGATATTCTTAGAGGTTCCATTTTTAGATGATACAAAAACAATCGAGGAATTCTCAAACGTTAAGAACTTCTCACCCTTTGAATTGATATGAATATCCTTCATGTCGTACCCAAAGCCTACATTGTTATCCATCTTATTACTTGATAACTTCCTTGTTTGCAAACCAGCTTTGAATTTTTCATAATTGGATTGAATAACTTCAAAATTGCTTTTGTTCAATTCAATATAAAATATCCCTTCCAGGAATTCAGCATCTTTGTTATTAGCATACAATCCGGCAACTGTTATTTTACTGGCATTCATCATAAATGACATTGAAGAGGCAATACGTTTCTCAAACGGCAGATTCACTTCATTTATTTCGGGTTTGCTTTTGCTCAAATCCAAATTCATGAGAACGGCCTTCTGTGTATCAAATTTTTTACGTTTACCTTCTATTTTAATTACTGCAACACCAAATACATCTCCTTTATCATCAACGGTGATATTGCGGAAGTCAAAGTTTTCATCTTCATATGGCAACTCGGTTTTTTTCTCACTTATACGTTTCAATTCACTATCGAACAATGTAAAATTGAATGCTATAGTCTTTTTAACCTTCCCTTTAGCTTTCCTGAAACCTAATAATTTTGATCTGTCGGGAGAAAGTCTCATCTCATACCCATCAAATTCTTTATCCTTTCCATCTACCTTATCAATGGTAACCTTTGCTTTGATCACTTTTCCTTCCAGATCAAGGCCTGTAGCCATAAGTTCTTTGTTTTTTGTTGTCGTAATAACAAGGATCTTATTGTCCAACAGATAAGCACCGTATAGCTCATTGTCACCAACATCCTTGGGCAAAACTTCTTCAAAATTAATTTTAGTTTCTTCTTCAAGGCTTACAGCATCATATACATCAATATAATAGCTCTTGGCCTTTTTTACATTTTCCGATTTAATTACATAAATCTTTTCGTTGCGGATACCCATAAAGTCGGGAGATGCTGATTTGCCAGCAACTTTCTCTTCCTTTGCCCATTTTAAATCAACCTCTTGTGCAATGAGAATTCCATTCAAAAGCACCAGAGTGAGTACAAATACAATTTTTTTCATAAGGTTTTGATTTTATACAAGTATAATTGAATTACATAAATTAGCAAATGGAAAGACGCCTACTCATTTTGTGTTTTATTCTCGGCCAATACTGTTTAAATACCTGCCTTGCACAAAATACCGATAAAAATGTACTTCAAATCAATTCAGACATTGATGACCGCGTGGGGATATATTATAGGGAAAATGAAGAGCTGATCGGTTATGCCCCAATAAAACTGGAGAAAAAAAAGCTCCGGTCACATGAATTTATTGTTAAGGGTGACAAAACTGAAGAAGCCTATATCAATATTCCCATAAAGGAGATTCTTGAACTCAATATTAAGCCCCTTTCGTCCGCCCGAATGCCGGCTAATCTTTTTGTGCGTTATGATAATCTTGGACAGATTAAGGGCGGTTCTTATGACTTGTTTGTGCATAAAAGCTATTCTAAAAAAAATAATACCACCAGGATTGCACTTGGCCCGCTCACCAATTCCATTAAACCTCAGACATTGCTTGGAAGAGATGACCATACCCGTTTTTTCACCATGGTAAATGAAGGTGTTGCCTATGATCCTATTTTCGGTACCAATAAAAATATACGGACGCAACTCTGCAATATTTTTCACCACAATTATTTTGTAATATCTCAATGTGAAGAGATTTCAAAACAAGAGAAAATGATTGCGGCTTCTCATAAATTATTTACCTCTGTTAAACCTACAATCAAGGAGTTTACTTTCAGAACATTTTCTACCAAATTCAAGGATAATTATTACACTTATGGGTTCTACAACCTCAAAATGCACTATTTGATTGTACTCGAAAAAGATAAAAAACAAGAGATTGAAGTTGTAAATTATGGTTTTGGCAATGCCGATGACCATAATTCTCTGTTCCGAAAAGCCTTATACGATAATGTAGGTCTTGTATTGACCGATACAACGTTAATTCAATCTATTCAGGAGGCGAATGCCTTTTTTCAAACAGAATTTGATTCGCTTAAAATCGAGGCTTCAGCCTTTAATGTTAAGTTCAATGACATTAAGGAGATGATTAAAACCAGCACAAAATCTGTTGTTACCATTGAGGGAGAAGAGAGTTTCGGCAGCGGTTTTCTGATTAACAACAAGGGTTATATTTTAACCAACTATCATGTAATCGATGATGCACAAACCCTTAAAGTTCGTATTGGAAAAGACACAACAAATTTTATTGCCAAAGTTATACGCTATGATGATTACTATGACCTTGCTGTAATTAAAATAGAAAAGGAGAACACCCCTTACCTGCAGATGAAAAATATCGAGGAAACAGAGATTGGCGAGCCCGTAGTTGCAATAGGAACGCCTGCTTCCATGGAATTAGGACAGAGCGTATCGAAAGGCATTGTGAGCGGTAACCGGGCCATTGAAGGAAGAGAATATATACAAACTGATGTGAGTATCAATCCGGGAAATAGTGGCGGACCGCTTATTAATGAAAATGGAATTGTTATCGGTGTTATTGTAAAAAAAATCATCGGAAGAGGAATGGAGGGACTTGGATTTGCTATTCCGGCAAAAAAAGCAATTGAATTGATGAATATTCATTATACTGAATAACTTACTTCTTGTATCCACCCTGAAGTCAAATGTACAATAGCTATTCTGATTCAAACACTTTATCTTGGTCGGGATAAATCAAACTCATGCCCATACAAAAGCTCACTGTAAGCGAATTCCTGGCGTTGGGTAAAACCCATCCCATTTTAGATGTACGCAGTCCGGCCGAGTTTGCTTATGCCCATATTCCCGGAGCCTCTTCCTTTCCCATATTTGATGACGCACAACGCAAGGAAATAGGCACCACTTACAAACAGGTGAGCAGAGAAGATGCTATTAAAATTGGCTTGAAACATTTTGGACCAAACATGCTTGCCTTTGTAGAGCAGGCCGAAACCATTTTAAAAAAGTGCAAGCAGGAAGATAAAAAGCTACTGGTACACTGTTGGCGCGGAGGCATGCGCAGCGGAGCCATGGCCTGGCTACTTAGTTTTTACGGTTTTGATGTTTACCTGTTGGAAGGTGGATACAAACACTACCGGCAGTGGGTATTGCAGCAACTCGACCTACCTTTCAGACTTATGGCACTCGGTGGTTTTACAGGAAGCGGGAAAACAGAAGTACTGCATCAACTTGCCAAACAAGGAAAGAAAGTGATTGACCTGGAAAAGATCGCTTCTCATAAAGGTTCGGCATTTGGAAGTTTGGGAATGGATGAACAGCCTTCGCAGGAACATTTTGAAAATGAACTGGCATTTGCCTTACAACCCTTTTACCAAATCAATAGTGACGGTTCTTTCCATCAGGAACAACCCATTTGGATCGAAAATGAAAGCAGGCGCATCGGATTGATTAACCTTACCGAACTCTTTTATAACAGCATGCAGGAGGCCCCGTTATGGGCGCTGGATATTCCATTTG
>JAZKEF010000016.1:50605-58154 GCA_040387195.1 Bacteroidota bacterium | reverse complement strand
AAGAACGACTCAGTTTTATTGTAGCAGGTTATGGGAAATTTGACAAGGAAAGACTGGTAAACGCTATTATTCGTATTCAAAAAAGACTGGGTGGACTGGACACTAAAAATGCCATCAATTTTTTACTCGAAAATGATGTGCGCTCATGCTTTCGTATTTTACTTTCCTACTATGATAAGCAATACATGCAAGCCATGGAAAAATCAAACCGCACTGTTCAATTGATCCCTGCACCCACTGTAGATCCGATTGCTAATGCAATACAGGTGCTCAAAACCACACAACCGCTATCAACATGACAGAAGACATTAAACTATCCCGGTTTGCAAAGGGTGCAGGATGCGGATGCAAAATTGCCCCTGCTGTTCTCGAACAAATATTGGCATCTACACGTATATCCGGTAACCAGCAGTTATTGGTCGGGAATAACCACAACGATGATGCTGCTGTATACGATTTGCAAAATGGGCAGGCACTGATTGTAACCACCGACTTTTTTATGCCCATTGTAGATGATGCATATACATTTGGTCAGGCAGCTGCAGCAAATGCCATCAGTGATGTATATGCCATGGGAGGCAAACCAATTACCGCAATAGCCATTTTAGGATGGCCCATTGATAAGATTCCTGCTGAGGTTGCCGCCAAAGTATTAGATGGAGCCAGAGACATTTGCGCACAGGCAGGCATTGTAATTTCGGGCGGACATACCATTGACTCCGCTGAACCCTTTTTTGGCTTATCCGTAAATGGGTTGGCTCCTGTTGCAAACATCAAACGAAACGATACTGCAAAGGAGGGGGATATTATTTTACTCACTAAACCCATTGGGGTGGGCATACTGGCAACTGCCCAAAAACGCGAAAAACTCTTGCCAGAGCATGAAAGCATTCTCAATGAACAATTGATTCAGTTAAACTCATTTGGTGAAATTCTTGGAAAAGAAAAAGGTGTAACAGCCATGACGGATATTACCGGTTTCGGATTATTAGGTCATCTTGTGGAAATGTGTGAAGGCTCAGGTATGAGTGCTGAAATCCATTATGCCGCTATTCCTAAATTGGAAGCAGCCATCCAATACGCAGGCCAGTTTATCATTCCTGATGCTACTTACCGCAACTGGAATGCTTACAGTGAAAAGGTGGAGATTGCTGCAACTGTGAATGCAACAGAATCATTTGCATTATTACCCGATCCGCAAACCAACGGAGGGTTATTAATCAGTGTGGAACCACAATCTCTTCCCAATATTGAGGATTTATCATTCAAACACGGAGTATCCCTTTTTCGTATTGGTACATTTTGTGCATCAGCAGGTAAAGTGGTACGTATTCGCTAACCTTAGTTGTACAACATCACTTTGCCATTGAGTGTAACAGGAGTATAATAGTATTTGTTCATGGAAAACGAATACATATATTGCCAATTCATCTTCACTTCACAAAAAATAATTTCATACCCATTTATTCCATTCGATGCCTTTTTTACATAAATCTTAGGATTTCCAATGGGTGTAATACTTCTCTCACCTGAAGATCCGTTTGTCATGTATTTACCGGTTATGGTTACTCTTCCATTCCCATAGCCGGATGTCGTACCATACACTCCTGCCCTGATACCGTAACTATTGGTTGAATAATTGAAAAATGACAGGCGTAATTCATCATCATATCCGGAGAAAGACGAGTGTAACAATTCTATCGCATCATTGTCCCATGGCATTCTGGATGCCACAAAATCATAATTTCCCCTTGGCGGTGGCAATATATTAAGATTGGAATCGAGGGTTACTACAACCCGGCCTAATGAAGAGGAAAACACACATGTTGATGTATCTCCTAGTGCAGCTATCTCTACAGCCGACAATTTTTTCTCCGGAACAATTGCAAGTGTTGCATCAGCATCCTCCTGCTCTGGTACACAGCCAGCCAGTCCCAGCCCTGCAATAAAAGAAAGCATTAAAACAGGTATAATAAATATTTTCATATACTTCTCATTGCAAATAAATTTACTTTACGAAGATATTTTTTATACAATTGTGTGCAACTAAAATGTACTAACCCAATGCTCATCATAAGAAAAACCATGGTCCTGATGTCAATTACATTATTGGCAATTACTTCTAGGGCCCAGTTCCAAACAGATTATACCCCCATGCAATCAAGGGGTACCATTCCTGAGGAATTTGTTACATCCATTAAAGGACGGTATCAGAGCGCACTCAAAAAAATAGATAAAAAAGACAAGGCAAAAACAAAAAGGGACAAAAAAGAATTCCTTTTAGAAAGCAATAACCAGATAGACCTAGTGCTTAAAAGCGGAAAAGTGGTTTTTCAGGACCAGGTTTCAACCTATTTAGGAAAAGTTGCAGATAAACTATTAGCCAAAGAGCCGTCACTTCGCAAACAACTTAAGTTTTATCCGATAAAATACGAAAACGCCAATGCGTATGCATATAACGAAGGATTTGTATTTGTTCAGATCGGGCTGATTGCAAGATGCCAAAATGAGGCTGAGTTGGCATTTATTCTTGGACATGAGACTGCCCATTACAGCAAAAAACATTCGATTAACCGTCATGCGGAGTACAAAAAAGCGCAACGAAACGAAGGTACATACAACCACAGTTCGAATGACGAAAAACTAAAATCTATTCGTGAATACTCTAGGGAAAATGAAACCGAAGCAGACGAAGTCGGTTTTGATTACATGCGTAAAGCCGGCTACAACGCTTATGCTGCTGCGTCATCCTTAAACGGACTTCGCTATAGTGTTACCCCAATTTTTACAACTCCGTTTACGCACTCATTGCTGGAAGTTGGACTTTACCGTATTCCATCGTCCTATCTCATCGAGAATGAACCTAAACAAAAGGAAAATGCTGTTGAGGAAGATGAAAAAGCGAAAGAAGAAGAAGAAAATGAGGATGTACTATCTACGCATCCATCTTTGGATTCCCGAATCGAGAATATTCTATCCGATTTAAAAGTATCAGATACCATTGGTAAACCGAATTACCTTGTTTCGAAAGCAGAATTTGAATACGTCAGGGAATTATGCCATTTTGAGCTATGCAGAATTTACCTTATCAATAATGAACTCGATATGGCATTCTATCATATCAGTACTTTATTGCAGAAATATCCCAAAAACACTTATTTAAAACGCATGATGGCAGCAACACTTTACAGAATTGCCTATGCTACCAATCATGGTCAGTTGTCCAAAAAAATAACATTGCCGGCAAAAGCGCATGATGAACTGAAAGCCCCGAACTACCTGCTTCGCAAATTCCAGAAAGAAGAATTGAATTTGCTTGCCTTAAGATATGCCTGGTATGTACACCAAACAACTCCCAAAAACTTTGACACCGAACAAATCATTGATCTTTCCATAACCGAATATACAACTGCTTTTGCGCGAAATGTTGAGGATTTTGCCGACAGTACAGAGTTTACATTCGCTGTAATTGAAAGTTACTACAAACCCGATACGTCATCTCTTGGCAACTCACTTGTGCCTGAAAAAAAGGGCAAAATTAAAAAAGGTAAAATTAAAAAGCAGGCTTATTGGTTTGATAGAAGTCTTTCGCGTTTTGCACTCTCCGAACTCAAAAAAGATACAGAATTTGCAACGCGTTATAAAACAATAGCCGAAGCGAATCCGAAGCGCAAACTGAGAAACTCATCCGAATCAAAAGAAGAAGAGCAGACGGATGAAAAGAAGGAGGATAAAACGATTAAGGGTTCCAAAAAAAGGCTCAACTTATCGAATGTAAAAAATCTCATTCTGATTGAACCTGAATATATCCTAAATGACCAGCGTAAACGCATAGCCATTGACCATATTGCCAATGAGGAATCAGAAATAGAATTGCGCGACATGCTTAAGGTGTGTGCAAAAGAAGCCGATTTTAACCTCGAACTAATGGCGGCTAATAATATTCAAGCTAAAGATAGTACACGTTTTAATGATTATACCGTATTAAAAGAATGGGTATCTGAGTACTTTGACCATACCCAATCAAATGCTATAGCAACTGATTTTAACCGGATCAAGGAAATTTCGGAACGTTATGATACACGCTATGCCGCTCTTTTTGTGAATGTATCAACCATCCAGAAGGTGCCGGGCAGTACCATTGCGCTTGCAACCATCATATCGGTTATATATCCGATTTTGCTCCCATGGCTGGTAACCAAGTTTTTTCCTGAAAAGGAATGCGCCTTCGTATTGGTAGTACTGGATATGCAGGAAAATAAAATGATTCATGGAAACATTGTTCATTTTGACACTAAGGATAGAAAAGACTTACTCAAATCACAGATTTATGCAACATTGGTAACGTTGAAAGGAAAAAAGAACAAATGAAACTATTGTATACACTCGCACTACTCATCTTATCTTCAGCTATACTCTCTGCTCAGGTTCCCGGTTACTTAGGCAAAAAACTTTCTGCCGGCTATAGAGTAGATGTCTCACCCGTAGGTGCCAATAGTGCAATTGGTTATGGTAACCGATTCAATTATGACGGCACAGAGCAGGGTATTCTATCTTTTGGATTCATCCATAGTCTCGATCTTGAATATGTTTTCAGCCGGAAGGTTGCCTTACGTTTTTCGTATGGAATTTCCAGAAACGGAATGGTTGGAACTATTGAAGATGCATATGAAGAGAGTGAACCTGAGTTTGTTAAAAAACAATACCCTAAACTATCGCATGAGTATGACAGGTCCAATAATGATGAGAGAGATTATGATTATATGAATATGGACAATTCATTGATGAAAGTTGGGTTGACCTTTACACGCGGAAATTATATTGCTCCTCACGGACGTGCACATAGCCTATACTTACTATCCCATACTGCAAATTGCAACTATGTGCTTGGCGATAAAAGTTCGTTACTCACTACCATTACAGGTTATGGTTTGATGTATGAAAGAACCTCCCGTAGAATCATCAAAGATTGTGTGTTGCTTGAATATGGATTTTCATTCGGTTATTTATTCGGAGCTGGTTTCGGTGGCAATCCATCGGCAGAGACTGCTGCTAAATATGTAACCGGTTACCAAAACACACAATTCATGTTCCAGGGAACACTGGGAATACGCTATTTGGCTCCAAAGTTTGGCCGGTAATAATGTTACAACATTTTGAGAACATAATCAGAAAATAACGGACAACAAAAAACCCCGAAGCTCACGCTCCGGGGTTTTTCTATTTAGAAATAACCAATTATTACTTTTTCTTAGCATCTGCAGCAGCAGCTTTCGCTTCTTCCTGCGCAGCACGGGTAGTTTTAACAGATACAACTGAATTATTCACCGCATCCATTATTTTCATGTTGTCAACTTTGATTTCACCAACTTTAATCGATTTACCGATTTCAAGGTTATCAATGTTCACTTCGATAAAGTCAGGCAAATTAGCTGATAATGCACGAACGCGTAATTTGTTTGATTTAACAACCAACTTACCACCCGCACGAACACCCACTGAGTTACCTACCAATTTAATCGGAACTCCGATTTCGATTTCTTTTGTTTCATCAATTTCTTGAAAATCTGCGTGAAGAATTGAATCGTTCACCGGATGAAATTGAATGTCCTTTAAAATTGCACGGTAAGTTTTACCGTCAACCTCCAACTTTACTTTGTAGGTGTTTGGAGTGTACACCAACTGTTTAAAGTCTGCTGAATACATAGAGAAGTTAACACTCTCTTTTCCGCCACCATACAATACGCACGGCACTTTACCCTCGTTTCGAAGCACTTTGGTAGATGACTTACCAACTCCGTCCCGCAAATAACCAAACATGGCAATTGATTTCATTTTGTTTTACTTTTTTTTCGCACCACTCAAGTGTATTCGCTCACCCTCGCGCTGCATTTATGTTAATTTTTATGCGAATATTATCTTCTGCCGCTGGCTATTGGCTGTTGGCCTTTCGCTGTTGGCTCTTTTTATCTATTCATACAACCTGCGGTTGCCCGTTCAAGTCCCATAGTTATGGAACACTATTTCGCTACGCTTGTATTGAACAGGGAACTGATTGATTCAAATTCTGTAACGTTCCTGATTGCTTTTGCAAACAGATCCGCTACGCTTAATACTGTTATTTTACTGCTTTCACGTCTTAATGGAATGGTATCACACACCACTAACTCGTCAATCACCGATTCTTCAATGGTTTCGTAAGCCTTACCCGAAAGAACGGGATGTGTACACATGGCGCGAACGCTAAGTGCACCTCTGTCTTTCAGCATCTGGGCCGATTTAGCCAACGTATTACCGGTATCAATAATATCATCAATCAAAATCACATCTTTTCCAGCCACATCACCAATCAACGTCATAGATGCAATCTCATTTGCACGTTTACGCTCTTTATCACAGATAACCATATCCAGATTCAAAGCGCGGGCAAATGTACGGGTTCTATTTGAACTTCCCATATCCGGAGAAGCTAAAATCAGGTTCGATTCATTTAAATTGCGAATCCACGGGATAAATATGACAGAAGAATCTAAATGATCTACCGGAACTTCGAAAAACCCTTGAATCTGAGGAGCATGTAAATCCATTGTCATCACACGGCTCACTCCCACAGCTTTCAGCATATCGGCAGCCACTTTGGAGCCGATTGATACCCGCGGGCGGTCTTTCCTGTCCTGACGGGCCATCCCGAAATACGGGATAACTGCTGTAATATAATGGGCTGAAGCACGTTTGGCCGCATCTATCATCAACAACAATTCCAGTAAATTATCGGCACTCGGGAAGGTTGACTGGATAAAAAATACGTCCGCTCCACGTACCGACTCATTAATGCTTGGTTGGATTTCTCCGTCAGCAAACTGCGAAACGGTAATGTCCCCAAGGGGTTTTCCGTATGCTGCCGCTATTTTTTCCGCTACAAAAAGCGAATTACGACCGGAGAAGAGTTTTACCTCATTGCGTAGTGATGTCATGGTACTTTAGTTTTATTACAATTGGACCGTTTATTAAAAAAAATGTCGGATTTCGTTTAAAAAACCCGACACTTATCATTCTGTTGTCCGACTAGGGCTCGAACCTAGACTCTACTGAACCAAAATCAGTCGTGTTGCCAGTTACACCATCGGACAGATTGGGGTGCAAATGTATGAAAATGATAATTACATGCAAACCCGTTTTGAAAAATTTTAGACTTTTTTTTAAATGAATCCTGTTCCAATTAAAAAATTACTGATTTTCAGCCTATTTATACACCCGCTTCAGTTTAAAATCTTTCACCGGTGCTATCACCATCGGTACTTTTTCAATAGTTACTGAACTTGTATCCAAACCGAAAGCTTTCTCTTCACTTAAACTCAATTTATCCAGCCAAAAATACCCATCCATAATAATGCGTTCGTAAAGCGACAATTCATTCTCATTGGACAGATGACGTTTTAATACGACAAACCTGAAATCACCCGTAATATTCTGCTTGCTGAGTGATGAGTACCTGGATGTAACATCTACTTCCCCTTTTTTCATCAACTCCTCCACCACTTTGCGGAAG
>JAZKEF010000016.1:0-50595 GCA_040387195.1 Bacteroidota bacterium | reverse complement strand
TTAATCTTTTGCTCCACCCTGAAACCAAGTTTAAACTCTACCTTAATTACATCCTGCGGCACCACGATATCTACCTTATACTGCATGGTATATGGCTGATCGTCAACATGGATATGTAAAAACCAATAGATATCGGCTCTTTTGGGTTGTTTCTGAAGAATCGAATAAATAACCTTGTTTTCTACTTCCATTAAATGATCGGCACTGGTTAAAAACACCAAGTGAGTGGCATATTTAGGGACCGACTGATCATTGCTGAGCTCATGCAAAATGGGAAGATATTTTTTGAGATTGACAAATTCGGTGAGTCTGTTTTTAATCTTACGACCTTTAAACCAAACCCACATTACTAAAATAAACCCTAAACTGATAATTACCGAAACCCATCCTCCGTGAGGAAACTTCTGCAGATTAGCTAATAAAAAAGAGCCTTCAATGGATAGGTATACAATTAAAATAATCGTAACAAACCACTTGGGTGCATTAATTTTACGAAGATAGTTAGCCAACAAGATTGTAGTCATCAGCATAGCAATGGTAATAGCTAAGCCATATGCCGCCTCCATATTTGACGATTCTTTAAAATACAATACCACACCGACACAACCTGCCCATAATAACCAGTTTGCACTTGGAACATATAATTGACCTTTTGCATCTGAAGGATATTTAATGGAAACTTTTGGCCAAACGTTGAGACGTAATGCCTCCGAAATCAAGGTAAAGGAACCGCTTATTAAAGCCTGACTTGCAATAACGGCCGCTAAAGTTGCAATAGCAATTCCGCTCAACAGGAACCAATCCGGCATCAATCCGAAGAAAGGATTCATTGTGGTGATGTCCTCCCCCTCAAATTGCAGAATATATGCTCCCTGTCCCAGATAATTCAATACAAGCGTAATCTTTACAAAGATCCAGCTTACACGGATATTATGCCTACCACAATGTCCTAGGTCAGAATAAAGCGCCTCAGCTCCTGTTGTGCATAGAAACACTGCCCCAAGTAACCAGTAGCCCTCAGGATAATTATACAATAAGTTATAAGCATAATATGGATTTAATGCTTGCAAAATTTGCGGGTGATCTACCATAGAAGAAATACCCAGTACAGCCAGCATTCCAAACCAAACAAACATAATAGGACCGAAGGCTTTCCCCACAATACTTGTTCCTACACGCTGTATGACAAAAAGTATGGTGATAATAGTTAATACAATTGGAATAGTAGGAATGTCGGGTTTTAATATCCTCAATCCTTCAACTGCAGAGGATACGGAAATAGGAGGGGTAATAACACCATCAGCAAGCAATGCACAACCACCTATGATGGCCGGAAAAATAAGTTTGGGCCTGCGCCTGCGAATAAGCGCATACAATGAGAAAATCCCGCCTTCGCCATTATTATCCGCTCGTAGCGTTATGATTACATATTTAATGGTTGTTTGCAGGGTTAGTGTCCAGAAAATACAGGATAGTCCTCCATACACCAGCTCTTTTGAAATAATCTTATCTGCAATGATCGCTTTCATTACGTAGAGTGGTGATGTACCGATATCTCCGTAAATGATTCCCAATGTTACCAATAATCCGGCTGCACTTAGCTTGGATATGTGGCTATGATGATTTTCTGACACGACTTATATTTTCGACAAATGTAAAATTACTTACCTAATCTCAAAGATGATATTAATAGGCTACTTCCGAGATGAAATGAATCCGCATCAAATGGATATCGTCTTTTGAAAACTCACTTCCATATTCTGCAAGGGCTTCTTCAAGAGAATCTTTCTGACTCTTTCTGAAAAAATCCATCACTTCCTCCTGTATCTCCTCATCAGCAATATCATTGATATACGTTTTAAGGTTGAGTTTGGTTCCAGATAACACGATATTTTGAATTTCATCCAATAACTCAGGCATTGTTAAACCGATGCTGCGGGCAATATCCTCCAGACTTTGTTTTTTATCGATATTGGTAATAATGGCAATCTTCTTGGCTGATTTGTTCACCACCGACTTTACCACCACATCTTCCGAACGCTCAATATTATTATCTTCTACATATTTACCGATAAGCTCAACAAACTGTTTTCCGTACTTAACGGCCTTGCCCTTGTTTACACCACTCACCTTGCTCAGTTCATCAATGGTAATGGGAAACTTAAATGCCATTTCCTCAAGCGAAGGCTCCTGAAAAATAACATAAGGAGGCAGGTTCATCTGTTTACCTACTTTGCGGGTAAGGTCCTTTAACATGCCAAACAATACCTCATCGTATACATTCTCCGCCTCTACACCGTCATCATCACTCTCCAGCACTTTATCAAATTTCTGATCTACAGCAATTTCAAACTTAGTTGGTTTCTTAATGAATGCCTCTCCTTTTTCGCTGATGCTCAACAATCCGTAATTTTCAATATTTTTGGTAATGAATCCTTGCAGCAGCAAGACACGGATGAGTGATTTCCAGTAGTTGTCGTCATGTTTTTTGCCCTTGCCGAATGATGAAAGCTTATCATGATCATTCAGGGTTACATCATGTGTTTTATTACCTATCAGTACATCCACAATATGCTTCAACACATGCTTCTCATTGATTTCCTTAATGAGTTGCAATGCCATTACTGCTTCTGCTTTGGCATCTTCCTTAACTTTGGGATGGCGGCAGTTGTCGCACATTTTTCCGCATCCTTTATCATCATACTCTTCTCCGAAATAATGGAGCAAAAATTTTCTGCGGCAGGCTGATGTTTCCGCGAATGCCTGTGTTTCGAATATCAGCAACTCTCCTATTTCCCTTTCGGCAACAGGTTTGTCCTTCATGAATTTCTCCAGCTTATCAATGTCGGCCGGGTTGTAGTATAAAATACAATCTCCGTCAATTCCATCGCGTCCTGCCCTGCCGGTTTCCTGGTAGTATCCTTCAATGCTTTTAGGTACATCATAATGGATTACAAAACGCACATCCGGCTTATCAATTCCCATTCCAAAAGCGATGGTAGCCACAATCACATCCGTGTCTTCCATCAAAAATGCATCCTGATGGGCAGCACGTGTTTTGGCATCCAACCCTGCATGGTAAGGTAATGCCTTTACTCCGTTTGCCTTTAACACTTCGGCAATCTCTTCAACCTTTTTACGGCTCAGGCAATAAATAACTCCCGACTTTCCTTTTTTGGTTTTTACATACGAAACCAAATCCTTCATCACATCAGCCTTTTTACCTTTGGGTCTTACTTCGTAGTATAAGTTGGTGCGGTTAAATGACGACTTGTAAACGAGTGCATCACCCATCTGCAAGTTCTTTTGAATATCCTGCTGTACTTTAGGTGTGGCAGTAGCTGTTAGTGCCATCATCGGCACATCCTTTATCTCTTTGATCATTTGTTTGATCCTGCGGTACTCCGGGCGGAAATCATGTCCCCATTCCGAAATACAGTGCGCTTCATCAACAGCAACAAATGATATATTAATGCTTTTTAAAAAATCAATGGTTTCATCCTTCTTCAATGTCTCCGGTGCGATGTACAACATTTTGGTACTGCCTCCCGTTACATCGTGTTTCACTTTTGTAATTTCAGTTTTGGATAACGATGAGTTTAAGAAGTGGGCAACGGTTCCATGGCTGAAAGCGCGAATCTGATCCACCTGGTTTTTCATCAGCGCAATCAACGGAGAAATAATGATAGCTGTTCCGGGCATCATCAGTGCAGGTAACTGGTAGCACAATGACTTACCACCACCCGTAGGCATGATTACAAACGTATCATCTCCACTCAATACACTATTGATGATTTTTTCCTGGTCTCCCTTGAATGTATCAAATCCAAAAAAATCCTGTAGACTTTCCTTTACCCCTTTTATGGCAGTAGTTTTGGTTGTCTTTTTTACCGTTTTTGCAGCTTTCATGCGCTTCTGTATTACTTTAATGCACCCAGACGAAGATGCATCTGTTTGGTTTTTAACGAAAAGGGGCACGAAGTTAATCTCTTCTATCGTTTTTTGAAAATATGAAGATTAAAATCGTTCTTTGTGACATAAATCATGCGCAACTTGCATGCAACAGCAACTGGCAAATCGCTAGTGTGAAGATAACAGATTAATGGAAAAAAATAAGAATCACTATGCCATAATTATGGCGGGGGGTGTTGGGACCAGATTTTGGCCATCAAGCAGAAGCACTTACCCTAAACAATTTCTTGATATCCTTGGTAGCGGCAACAGTTTGTTGCAGCTCACCTATAAACGTTTCCTCAAGCATTTCCTGCCCGAAAACATCTACATCGTTACCAATGTAGCCTACATGGACTTAGTTAAAACCCAAATTCCTACCATCGAGATGAGCCAGGTATTGGGAGAACCTACCGCAAAAAACACAGCAGCCTGCATCGCTTTTGCCAGTTCCAAAATTCACCATATCAATACCCACGCTATTTGTGTGGTAGCTCCTTCGGATCACCTTATCTTGGATGAAGATCGCTTTATGGAATACCTGAATGGAGCTATGGAATATGCTCACAAAAACGAGTCGCTTATTACGCTGGGCATTCGTCCCAACCGACCGGATACGGGTTACGGGTACATCCAATACATTGACGAAGGACAGAAAAATAATATCTTTAAGGTTAAAACATTTACCGAAAAACCTACATTGGAAATTGCCCAAACGTTTTTGGAGTCGGGCGACTTTTTATGGAATGCCGGTATTTTTGTATGGAGCGGCTCCAGTATCCGCAATGCCTTTAAAGAACATTTACCGGAGCAATACGCATTGTTTCACGAAGCCTCCAAATATTACGGAGCGGCTGATGAAGCATTGCAAGTTCAAAAGATCTACGAACAATGCCGCAGTATTTCAATCGACTACGGCATCATGGAAAAAGCATCCAATGTGTTTGTAATACCCAGCGATTTCGGGTGGAGCGACCTGGGGACATGGACTTCCTTATATGAAATTTCCAACAAGGATTCGCATGGCAACGTGGTAAAAGGTAAAAATATTTTTGCATACGACACCAAAGATTGTATGATCAGTGCCAACGGAACTAACGGAAGATTGGTAGTGGTGAAAAGTGCCGAGAACCTCATCATTGTTGATACTCCGGATGTACTGATGATTTGTGATAAAAACCACGAACAGGAAGTGAAACAAATTGTGACTGATATTAAGATGAAGTTTGACGAGAAATACATTTAACTGATTATTCGTTAAATATATTAACCACAAAGGACACCATGCTCCTTGTGGTTAAGTTCAATTTTCATTATAAGTACAGAATTATACTTTTAGATAGACTTATCAGATACCGAAGAATCTTCCAATGAAAAAACCTCCTTACTTAAAATCCGGTGACACCATCGCTATAACAGCAACTGCACGCAAAGTGAGTATTGAGGAATTGCAACCTTCCATTGATCTGTTTAAAAGCTGGGGACTTAACGTAAAACTTGCAGAAGGTATTTTTGAAACCGATAACCAGTTTGCCGGAAACGATAGTATCAGAGCACATGCTTTGCAATTATTACTGGATGATGAGAATGTACAAGCCATCATTTGCGCACGTGGCGGATACGGAACAGTACGGCTCATCGACCAATTAGATTTTACAACATTCGCACAAGAGCCAAAATGGATTATCGGGTTCAGTGATGTAACCGTTTTGCACTCGCATATCTTTTCGCATCTTCATATTCCAACCATACATGCCGCAATGCCTATCACCATGCAGGCTCATAATAACGATGATGAAAGCAATGTTTCATTGCGTGATATGTTGTTTGGAAAAAGTATCAGTTACACCTTTCCATCACATCCGTTCAACCGAACAGGTAAAGCAACAGGCAAACTGATTGGAGGAAATTTATCGGTATTGTTTTCACTGATGGGTTCACCTTCGGATATTGATACGGCCGGATGCATCTTATTTTTGGAAGACCTTGATGAATACCTTTACCATATTGACCGGATGATGGTAAACCTGAAACGTACAGGCAAACTTAAAAATCTTGCAGGTATTGTAATTGGCGGCATGAGCGATATGCGCGACAATACCATTCCGTTTGGAAAAACGGCATTGGAAACCATTGCCGAACATGTTGCTGAATATACCTACCCGGTTGCTTATGGTTTTCCGGGCGGACACGAACGCAAAAATCTTGCGTTGATATTCGGGACTGATTATACTTTAACAGTGTCGGATCTCGGGTCTGAAATTTATCAGTAATTTAAATTCCTATAAACAAACATAGCTTAGGATTTAAACCCTAAGCTATGTTTGTTTATAGAGAAAAATGTAACCGTTTAATCCAACGGAAACACAAGTTCCGTTAACCATTTGGCTGTGTCTTTTTCCATCATCGGATCGGTTATGTAAATTTCCATGGGTGCGCCATTACTGCTCTTTCCTTTTGCTTTGATATAATCATATGCAGCCATGTACACCGGTTCAGTTTTGCTGTAATCGCCATAATATTTTATAACCAAAACTCTGGCCTGAGCGGTTTCATGAAACTTTACATTACCTTCATCCGAACCTAATGTAGCAACCGGAATAGCGGCTTCTGCTTCTACCTTTTTAGGCCCGTATTCATAATAAAGAGTTCTGGGTGCACCAGCCGGAGTCAGTTTTTGTTTTTGCAACACCTGTGTAATTTGCCCGAACCATTTACCAAACGTATTCCCATTTACTTCAGCCGGTTTTATGGTTTCACGGATACCTGCAAGCTTAACAGGTTCCATTACCCGTTCTTCGATATCAAACCCTTCAATCTGCTCTGCTTTGGGCATTGCTTCACTCAATTCTTTCAACTTAGCCAATCCTTTTTCATAATCTTTCCCCACCATTCTGTCCATCATCAGGTTAAAGTATTTTGCCGGAACCATCATATACCAAGGCATTCCTTTGCCTTCTCCATCCAAAGTCCAGGTAACCTTTATGCCGCCCTCCACAGGTTCAAATTTGTAAGCAGCCATTGAAATTCCCATTCCATCAAACGCCATCTCATTTTCAATAAATTCATTCTGTGTCAATTTGGTAATGGTAATTTTTCCTTTTCCGGCATCCGGGTTTTTGCTGTCCCAGGTATACCATGAACCCACTTCTCCCTGTATATCGCTGTATGTCTTCACCATGGTAGTATCTATTTTATGCCATGGCGACCATTTATCCCATTCCCTGAAATCTTTAGCCATATTAAACGGTATGGAAGCATCTGTATTGATTACGGTTGAACGCTCAACATGGTAACTTCCCGGTAAAAAGAATGAGATGATCACAATTAAGAAGATGAGTCCGGCCAATACAAGGCCAATGGTTTTAAGTACTTTCATAGTTGTAGTGTTTTTAGTGAGTTGTTACGAAATAACACTAAAAGTTTGATTTTTGAAATTAGGTTATCTTTGTTTCCATGAACGGTAAACGGTTATATTCTTCCTTTGGATTTCTCTGCGGTGTACTCTTAACGGTAGCCGTTGCATTTTTGAATGCAAGTCATACTGAAGATGATAAACTACAAGAGGAGTTTCAACAATATTACAAAATATACACCCTCAACATTCCCGAAAATTTGTGGTTTGCAGGTGAAGCAGTACCCATGAATGATTTTGAAGTACAGGAACGTTACGACAGGGAATTGCTCACCAATGTATACTGGCAATCGCAAACGTTACTTATGCTGAAACGCGCCAACCGTTTTTTTCCGACCATTTCTTCAGTGCTTAAACAGAACAACATTCCGGATGATTTTAAATACCTGGCCGTTGCCGAAAGCGGGTTACAAAATGTGAGTTCACCAGCAGGTGCAATGGGCTACTGGCAGTTTCTTGACAAAACCGGGAAGATGTATGGATTGGAAATTACAGATGAAGTGGATGAACGTTACCATCTCGAAAAATCGACCGAAGCAGCTTGCAGGTATTTCAGGGAAGCTTACCGTGATTTTAACAGCTGGGCACTTGTGGCAGCTTCCTACAATATGGGTATTGATGGGGTCAGAAAACAATTGCAAAACCAGGGTGTAAACAACTATTATGACTTGTATCTGAATACCGAAACTTCACGCTACGTTTTGCGCACGCTGGCTTTAAAAGAAATTATGGAACACCCCACCCTGTTTGGATTTAACTTTACTCCCAAACATCTGTATAACCCTATTCCAACCATTAAGGTAAAAGTAACCAGGTCCATTCCCGACCTCGCCAAATTTGCACTCGATAACGGTGCCAACTATAAACTGCTGAAAGTATTCAATCCATGGTTACGCAAACAGAGTTTAACGGTGGCTGAGGGAAAAACATATTACATCAGTTTACCTAAAGACAAACTGGTACAAACGGATTTAGTGAATGCCATCCTGAATGATACCATTCCGCTGGAGAAGACACATTTTGACTCGTTGCAGATAGTGCGATAGTTGGCAATTTGCTTTTGGATGTTAGCAGTGTCGCTTTTACCATGTTGTCCTTCAGACAATTTTAACTTCTCTCCAACTCTACTCGTAACCCGTAATAAAAACCCCTTAACTTTTACTGATAGAGCCTATGCTGTGTAATATAAGTCTCCACCTCTTCGGGAACGAGGTACTTAACCGACTTACCCGCCTGGATCATTTCGCGGATATAAGTTGATGAAATATTGAGCAACGGTACCTCAAATATTTTGATTCCGGGATGATTGGCCAATATCGGGTTTTCGTGAAAGCCTGCCCTGCGGTAAACATATACCGTATGGTTTTCCAGAATGTCCTTATAATCCTTCCATAAATGGAACGATTGCAGGTTATCGCCCCCAATGATCGGACAAAATGTATCGGCCGGAAATTGTGTCCGCAAATGTTTTAAAGTATTCACGGTGTATGATGGCCTGTCGAGTATAAATTCAATATTGCTTGCTTCAAAGCGCGAATCACCATCAATGGCAAGGTTTAACAATTGTAACCTTTCGTTTTCATCCAGCAAATCATCATTTGCTTTAAACGGATTTTGCGGAGTGACCACAAACCATATTTTATCAAAACCTGCAAACTGGCTGAAGTAGTTGGCAATGAGTAAATGTCCGGTGTGAACTGGATTAAACGAACCAAAAAACAATCCGATTTTCATTCTTACTTTTTTAGAAATTCGTTAACCAATCGTTCGGACTCTTCAAGTGCTTCATCCAGCACATTGTTTACAAGCACATGTTCAAACTTATCTTCATACACCAATTCGTGCACTGCTTTATCAACACGCATGCGTAAGGTTTCTTCAGTTTCTGTAGAGCGAAAACGTAACCGTTCTTCAAGCACTGCCACGCTGGGTGGTTTTACAAATACGGCCAGCGCTTTATCCCCGAAATAATTTTTGATATTCAATCCACCCTCCACGTCCACATCAAACAATACCGCTTTCCCCAATGCCCAGATGCGGTCGATCTCCGATTTTAAGGTGCCGTAAAAATTCCCTCCATATACTTCTTCGTACTCCAGAAATTCGTTGTTGGCAACACGCTGTTTAAAATCTTCGTGCGACAAAAAATAGTAGTCTCTTCCATGTTCTTCATTAGCCCGCTGAGACCGGGTGCAAGCACTTACTGAAAATGCAAGGCGGTGATCCAACGAAAGCAAGTGTTTGACAATGGTAGTTTTTCCTGATCCTGATGGCGCACAGAAAATGATAGCCCGGCCATCAAGTTGGGAATTAGCTATCGGAAGTGTATTGTGTTCTGGAACCATTATTTGTATGTATGATTTGAGGTTTTCAAATTGAGATTTTCACACCTCCCTATTCTCAAATTAAAATTCTTAAATCTTAAATAATATTATTGATCTGCTCTTTGATTTTTTCCAGTTCATCTTTCATCTCCACTACACGTTGCTGGATTTTAAAATGATTGGCTTTGGCGCCAAGTGTATTGATTTCGCGGCCCATTTCCTGTGCTATGAAACCCAGCTTTTTTCCTGCCGATTTTGTTTGGAGTGTATCCAGGAAATAATCACAGTGTTGTTTCAGGCGCTTTTTTTCTTCGGTTACATCCAGCTTCTCCATATAATAGATCAGCTCCTGTTCGAACCTGTTTTTATCAAGTGCTTCTTCCTTCAACTGATTTACTTCGGTGGCAATGCGGTTGCGGATAGTCTCCATACGTTCGGGATCCATCTCTTCCACCTCTATGAGCAGGCGTTGAATAGCATGGGTCAGACGGGTTAATTCCTCAGCCAGCATATCACCCTCTTTCATCCTGAATTTTTCGAACTCAATAAAACCTTTGTTTACGGCTTCCATCAACATCTTCATATCTTCTTCACTGCTTTCATCTTCAATGGTTTGAAAAAGATTGGGCATATTGAACAAACCTGTAGCCAGCATTTGCGGATCAACTCCCGCCTCTTTGCATACTTCGGAAAGTTCACGCAGGTAATAAGACGCCACGTCTTTGTTTACTGGCATCACTTTATCTTCGGCACGTTTAAAATTTACGTTGATATTTACCTGACAACTACCGCGCTCCACCATACGGTTAAGCTCCCTGCGCAGTTCAAGATCCTTGCTTTGCCAAACTTTGGGCATGCGCAGGTTGAGTTCCAAAAATTTATTATTGAGTGCTTTAAACTCTACTTTAATTTGGTAGCGGCCTGTTTCAATTTCGGCCTGACCGTAACCGGTCATTGATCGTAGCATATGGATTTACTTTGGGCAAAAGTAATAAAGAAATGCAGAATAGGTACACGAAGTCCACAAATATTAATGAAGAAGAAAGAGCACGGAGGAGAGTAGGCAACAAGGAAAGTAGGCAGTAGGCAAACCCTTAAGACAACCCGAAATAACCAACCCGCAACAAATAACACAATAACCAAGTAACTTAATAACCTATTAACATAATCAAAGAATTAACACTCCCCTATTCAACCAATCCACTTTTCTCAACCGGATTCTTCCTCCAGCTTACCAAAAATACTCCTCCGAAAATAACCAGGATATAACAACATTTTTCGAAGGTTAACATATCCTTTCCACTAATGATGGCAATAAGCGTAGCCAATACCGGTTGAAGGTAAATATAGGTTCCTACCAATGACGAACTTGCTTTTCGCAAGGCATATGCATTCAGCACATACGTGATAAATGTTGAGCCAATAGTAATGAACGCAACAAACAACCATATTTTGAGCGGCATATCGGTGAAGTTTATTTCCGTAAACTCTCCCGCCCCGAAAGGCAATACCACAAACCATCCAAAAACAAAACTCCACATGGTAACGGTAAGTGGATGGTATTTTTGCATGAGTGATTTAGCATATACCAGGTAAAAGGCATAAATAATGGCGTTGGCTGTGATCATGAGGTCGCCCCAAATTGTTTCACTGCTGAAATTGAACCGCATTCCACCCATTAATAAAACTGCACCGATTGCCGCAACACCGATGCCCACTATTTTTTGTGTGGTGATTTTTTCCTTGAGGTACAAAGCTGCAAACACCACCACAAAAATGGGTGTATTCATCATCAGCACAGAACCATTGATGGGTGTGGTGATGGAGAGTCCCTTGAAAAAAAGTAACATATTAAACGCCACACCAAACAGTGCACTGATTCCCAATTGCAAAAAATCCTTTCGCTCGGTAATGCGTTTTTTCACAAAAATGGAATGAAAAATAAATATGCAGACTGCTGCCACGCTAACCCTTAACAAGATAAAGGCAAACGGCTTCACATATAACGGCATTACCTGTTTGGCAATGGTAAAGGTAGCACCGTAAATAAGCGACACCAGAAAAAGTGCTAAATGGACTTTCAGGTTGGATTTCATGAGCTATGCATCAATTCCTCAAAATGTTTTTTCTCTTCTTCCACAAAATTCAGCTCATTCGATTCTTTCAAAAACCGCATGGTTAGCATTACTGCCGAGAAGGTAAGTCCGAGCGACAACCCAAACCAAATACCATATAAGCCGATATCAAAAAACTCGGCCATCCATAATCCGGCAGGAATACCAATAACCCAATACGCAACAACAGTTACCAGTGTGGGAATTTTTGTATCACCAATCCCCCTCAACACTCCCAAGCTTACGCACTGAATTCCATCCGAGAGTTGAAACAATGCCGCAATCCAAATAAGGTTGGCTGCCATTCCTGCAACATGTTCATCGGGTGTATACAGGCCCACGATAAAATGATTGGCCACTGCAAACAACAATCCGCAACCGCCCATAAACAGCGTGCCCATAATCAAAGCCGCCCTCCCGGATTTTAACAAATCGGGTTTGTGTTTGCGTCCCAAAGCATCTCCCACCGCAATGGATCCTCCGGCCGAAATGCCCGTTGCGATCATGTAGGTAACCGAAGCAATATTGATGGCTACCTGGTGTGCCGCCAACTCGAATTTTCCATACCAGCCAATAATGATTGCCGCGGCCGCAAAAGCTCCTACTTCGAAGGCATACTGAAATCCGGATGGTAAGCCTACCCTGAAAATTTCCTTTAAGAAAAAAGTGTTACGGGAAGTATCTTTTTTCTTTAAATAAGGTTTATACAATTTAAACCACAACACATACGACAGCATTGTTGCCGCCATAAAAAAGCGGGACACCAGCGTTGCCACTCCTGTTCCGTTCAATCCCATTTTGGGCATTCCCCAATGTCCATAGATCAGCAACCAGTTTAAGAAAATATTCAGCAGCAATGCAATTACGGTGATAATGGCCGAGGGTTTGGTAATGGATAATCCGTCACTGAATTGTTTAACAGCAAAAAACAACAGCATAAAAACTGTTCCGGCATTTAACAAATGTAGAAAATCGCGTGTGAGCCTGGTTACTTCCGCATCCTGTCCGAACCACTCCAGGTTGGAGGCAAGTACAAACATCACACTGCTGATAAAAACAGTTAACAACAATGATGCATTGATACCCTGACGAAACAACACAGCACACTCGGCAGGATGACCTGCGCCTTTTGCCTTTGCCACCAATGGTGATACAGCGGTTAATGTTCCTATACCCAAAATACTTACGAGGAAAAATATGGAATTGGCAAATGCGGCTGCAGCAAGGTTGGTTGCATCCACTTTCCCAATCATCACTACATCGGCCACACCCATTAATACAATCCCCACCTGTCCGATAATGATCGGATAACTCAGCTTGGTGATTTTCTGAAAATACGCTTTATATGTATGATAAATCTTTAACACGGTTTCAATAAATAAGTGCGCGAAGATAAGGGATAGAAGTACTTTATACATAGATTTTAAGGTTTCATTCGCTTATACAAAACCTTTGCATATTGTTTCGTTTACAAAAATTAAAAATTAACCAACCGTGACGCGAGCTATTAGTTGCCCGCAGATTTCGCAGATGCCGCAAATCTTTTTCTGCGCTATTAGCGGAATCTGCGGGAGACATTACAGAAGACTGCTCACACCGAGAACTTGACATTCATCCGATAGCCACAGAAAAAATTTACGGATTTATTAACTTGCAGGCCTTACATGAAAAGACTATTGATTCCGGCTTTGGTAGCATGCACCATGCAAACCTTTGCCCAGATGGGCCCAACGCGCGAACTGAAGATGAACCTGAATGAGGATGGTTCACATTACCTGAAGGCTACTCTTACAGGTCAGGTGTGGTTGCATTACAACGAAAGCAATCCCGGCACAACCGTCAATGGTTATGCCCAACCCGAAACATACGATATCGGTTTGCGCAGGGTACGTTCCCAGTTTTTTGGAAAAATAAGCGACAAGGTATTTCTGTACACGCAACTTGGAATCAATAATTTCGGATACAACTCTTCGCGTAAACCCGGTATCTTTTTCCATGATGTGGTTACCGAATATTATGTAACACCACGGGCGCTGCAAATAGGTGCAGGATTAACGGCATGGACCGGATTTGCACGGTATGCATCACCTGCCGTAGCAAGTATTCTGGCTTACGATGCTCCATTGTACCAACAATCCACCAACGATGTGAACGACCAGTTTTTGCGCAAGTTCAGTGTATATGCAAAAGGTAAACTGGGCAAGCTGGATTATCGTTTAGTACTCTCGGATCCAATGCTTATTGATGCGACCACAACAACCGTCAAACCACTCAATGTTAATTCCGATTTTGCATACACACCACCCAAATTACAAACCAGCGGATATATGATGTTTCAGTTTTGGGATCAGGAAAGTAACCTCACTCCATACATTGCAGGAACCTACTTAGGTAAAAAAAGGGTACTAAATATTGGAGCCGGTTTTCAATACCAGCCCGATGCGATGTGGCATTTAGCTGATACAATCACGAAGTCTATTGTAAAAGAAGATCTGTTGTGTTACGCGCTGGATCTTTTTTATGACAATCCTGTTGGAACCAATGGAGCAGCCATTACTGCATATGCTGCAGTTTCGTTTACGGATTATGGCAAAAACTATATCCGCAACAATGGTGCAATGAACCCTGCAACTGCCGCAAGCGGAACGTCCCTCAACGGAGGTGGCAGTGCCTTTCCAACTTATGGAACCGGCAATACCCTGTTTGTACAAGCGGGTTACCTGCTGCCTAAAAATATACTTGGAGAAAAAGGTGGTCAGCTCCAACCCTATGCCGATATTACCTTTTCGCAATACGATAGGTTAAAAGATAATGTGCTTATCTGGGATGCGGGTGTAAACTGGCTGATCGATGGACACCGTTCAAAGGTGAGTGTAAACTACCAGAACCGACCTGTTTTCAGCAACACTGATTTTACCGAATCAACACGCAAAAGCATGGTGATTGTGCAACTCCAGATTGCTATTTAAAGATACTTAATGTTTCGACACAAACGGACGTGTGATGATGCGAATGGCGCGCTGGTAAGATACATAATTCCACATCCAGTTCATCAACACCACCAAACGGTTCCTGAACCCAACCAACAACATCAGGTGTAAAAACATCCAACCCAGCCACGCAATATATCCCTGCATCTTGATGCCGAATATTTCGAACACGGCTTTATGTCTTCCAATGGTGGCCATGCTTCCAAGGTTAAGATACGTGTATGGTTTCATTGGTTTGTTGTGCAGCATCTTCCGAATATTTTTTCCCAACAAAACACCCTGTTGTTGTGCTACTGTTCCAACCATGGGATGTCCGTTGGGGTAAGCTGCATCTGTGGTCATATAAGCAATATCACCAATGGCAAAAATGTTGGGGTGCCCCTCCAGTTGGTTGTAAGCATTTACCTGATACCGGTTTCCTCTTACAACTAACTCCTGCGGAATTCCGGGAATGGTTTTTCCTTTCACTCCAGCACTCCAGATGATGGTATCTGTTTTGAGTATTTCACCACTGCTTAAGGTCAGGTTACCTGTTGCTCCATCATAGTTTTGCACCGAAGTATTCAATTGCACCTTTACTCCAAGCTGTTCCAAAAACTGTTTCGCTTTGGTGGATGAAATTTCACTCATGGCAGCAAGTACACGGGGAGCTGCTTCAATCAAATGCACCTGCATCTTTTCGGGATCAAGTTCGCGGTAATCGGCAGGCACTACGTTCTTTTTAATTTCGGCAAGAGCCCCGGCAGTTTCTACACCCGTAGGACCACCACCTACTACTACAAAATTTAAAATCCGTTCCAGGTTCCCCGAACCGCTTTCACTTAATGCCTTCTCAAACTCCTGTAAAATATTGCTGCGTAAATCCAATGCATCAGGAATGGACTTGAGTTGCATACTGTGTTTTTCCAATTCGGTATTTCCGAAAAAATTGGTCTGAGCCCCTGTAGCCAAACACAAATAATCGTAACTGAAATTTCCGATATTGGTTACCACTTCATTACTCGCGGTTTTTACCTCCAATACCTCTGCCATGCGAAACGCAATATTGGGCATGGTGCTGATGATTTTGCGCAACGGATACGCAATGGCATCCGGCCCCAAACCGCCCGAAGCAACCTGGTACATGAGGGGTTGAAAATTAAAATAATTGTTTTTGTCGAGAACCGTAACCTTAATGGGTTGGTTATTGAGTTTTTTGATAAGCTCAACTCCGGCAAAGCCCCCTCCAATGATAATCAAATGGGGAGCCTGCATGCTTTGATAATGATATTTCATATCAGCGCAACTGATTTTTTTGCGTTGCAAAGTTTGTACAATTATCCTGATGTAAACAAGTGTTTTGGTGGATTTATTTTGCAGCGCAGGTTTGTACACAAAGGCCGCAAATTAATGGAAGAAGAAAGGGCGCGAAGCATAGTCGTGAGATTGCCTCTATCCAGAATGGCACTCGTAAAGCATACCTTTAAGGACCTGGCAGGTCATATCCATTGGTTCCTGGTGAGAGGGGTGTTGTTTACTTCATATTGAACCCCTTCGGGGTTTGGGTCACTTCTTATTATAGAAGTTCATGGTTCGCTCCAATCCAATGGAAGCAAATGCCTCAATGGATTCAACAGAATGATTAATCAATTCCGGCAAGGCACTTTGTTCGGCTGCTGTGAAATGTCCGAGCACATATTCTACCTGCCTTCCCTTGGGATAATTATTACCGATACCAAAACGCAGGCGCGGGTAGTTTTGGGTCATCAATAATTCGTTGATACTTTTTAACCCATTATGTCCGGCATCACTTCCATTGGCGCGGATTCTGATTTGCCCAAAATCGATGGCAAGGTCATCTACAATGATCATGATTTGCGGAATGTCAATCTTTAACTGCTGCATCCAGAAACGCACTGCTTTGCCGCTCAGGTTCATATAGGTTGTGGGTTTGATGACATGAAGCTGTTTGCCCTTTACGCTGATTTGCGCATAGTCGGCATGACGGTCGGTGGTAAAGCTGCCTTTGTGTTTGCTTACCAGTTCATCCACCACATCAAACCCGATATTATGGCGGGTATGTGCGTATTCGCTTCCGATATTTCCTAAACCTACAATTAAAAATTTCATACAGCTGCAAATAAAAGAAAAAGCGGTGGGAAATGGACATGCAACATCCCTCCCTAAATAAAAAATAGCTCAGGGTTTAAACCCTGAGCTATTTTTTATTTACAATTAATCCTGCTTATTTCTTCAGCAACTTTACCGTTTGGGTTTCGCCCGTTGAAGAGTTGCTAAGGTTAAGGAAATACATTCCCGCCTCTGCTTGTTGCATGTCAATGTTCTCCTGTTGATTCTTTTGAATCTCCTTGATACTGCCCGAAGTTACTACTTGTCCCAATTGGTTTACAATGGTATAAACAAGTGGCTGGGTGTCTTCAGCAAAATTCAATGTTAATACCTCCTGCACCGGGTTGTTGTATGATAATCCTTCGATGTGCAATTTACCTGCTTCCTTTACACCTGTTGTAATGCTTGAGGTGTAGGTGTATTGCGCAAACGTAGGAATAAAAAATCCGTCACCGATTACATATTGCAACAACGGCATCCCGTTTTTAGAGCTATACCAGAAGTATGATGTAAAGCCAAGAATCGTTTCGTCCAGTGTAACTTCAACCATCAGTGCACTGTCGTAAGTAACACCCGGTAACTTCAGTGTTCCGTATCCTAAACATTTTAAATCGTATGTTCCGCCAAAAGATGAGTTGGTATTTGCCCAGGTATCATGGTTTGATACACCCATCGCCAATGGAAATACATACTCTACCTGAGGGTTGGAGTACACATTTGCCGAAGTAGTGTATGACCCTACTCTTTCCATTTTGGTGCTGGTAAGGTTAAAGTACCGGTATGCAATGTCCGGACTTTCTTTAAATGCATAATTCGCGTTGGAGAATGAACCTCCGAAAGGTGTGGAAGCCGGTGTTACAACCTGCACGTTGAATTCGTCAGCGCTATTGTCGGTCACTAATCCTGTTAAATTCCAGGTAACATTGGCACCCTGAATGGTAGTGTCAATAATGGATTCATTGGTTACTGTCTTCATTTTGAAGCTGGTTCCAACAGGCATCATTTCCGAAGAAGTTAATTGTGTTTGTCCTTGGGCTGTTCCTAAAACCAAACAGCTTGCCAAAAGAGTAAGGGCTTGTTTCATATATTATTATTTAAGTGTTATTTCAAATTATCCAGCATATCCTTGGTCATGCTTGCCAGATCGTATTTCGGATTCCAGCCCCAATCCTGGCGGGCTCTTGTATCATCAATGCTTTTAGGCCAGCTGTCGGCAATTGCCTGGCGGAAATCCGGTTTGTAGGTAATCGTAAATTCAGGAATATGTTTTTTGATTTCGTTAGCGATCTGTGCCGGATCAAAACTGATGCCTCCCAAATTGTAGCTGCTTCTGATCTTTACCTGTTCGGCAGGTGCATCCATCAACTCTATCGTAGCGCGGATAGCATCCGGCATATACATCATTGGCAAAGCAGTATGCTCGCTCAAAAAGCATTCGTATGTTTTGTTCTTTAATGCTTCGTGGTAAATATGAACCGCATAATCCGTGGTTCCTCCACCTGGTGCTGATTTGTATCCAATCAAACCCGGGTATCTGATGCTTCTTACATCTACTGCATATTTTTCGTGGTAGTATTCGCAGAAACGTTCACCCGCCTGTTTACTGATTCCGTAAATGGTATTGGGTTCCATCACGGTATATTGTGGGGTATTTTCCAT
This sequence comes from Bacteroidota bacterium, assembly GCA_040387195.1. Taxonomy (GTDB): domain Bacteria; phylum Bacteroidota; class Bacteroidia; order UKL13-3; family UKL13-3; genus UKL13-3. Next base: position 32,033 of record JAZKEF010000016.1, on the reverse strand, counting down.
CGGTGTCGTAGGGCCGAATACCGCAATTGAACTTGGCCAGTATACTTTTTTAATGATGCCTTCTTTGGCTGCATCCAGCACATTGAACAACCCTTCCATATTCAGGTTCCATGCCGACTTCGGTTTTTGCTCAGCTGTAGCTGATAACAAAGCTGCCAGCAAATACACCTGGGTTACTTTATACTTCTTAATCACCTCATACATCCGGTCTTTATCCATCACGTCCAGTTGCTCATAGATACCCATCGGATTTTTCAGTTCCTTGATATCGGCAGCAATAACGTTGTTTTCTCCATAAATACCCCTGAGGTTTTCGGCAAGCTCCAGCCCGATTTGGCCGTTGGCGCCCATGATTAAGATTGTTTCCGTAGACATATGTGTTAATTAAAAAGTGGTCAAATGTAGGGAAAACACCGAAAAAATAAGGAGAAATTTAGCTGACTTTAAAACACCTTTTTGCCACTATTGATAACATTGGCGGAAGCTTTGACCAACAACTTATTGCGCTTGCGGATGTTAGCTTCAATATGAATGACGTTCACTCCCTTGCGTACTACTTTCGCTTCCACGGTAATCACATCTCCCGCCAGGGCAAAGGATAAATAATCAAGCTGGAGGTTGATGGTGGTGAAAAAGTTTTCGTTGCCCAAACTGTAAATTGTCATGCCCATTACATCATCGATCAGGGTTGCTGCCATTCCACCGTGAAAGGTTTTAGCCGGATTGAGCCATTCTTCCAGCACCGTAAACTGCAGCTTCAACTGTCCTTCTTCAGCTTCGAGCAGGATGCCGTTGATCCAGCGACTTACGGCACCCAAACCATGCAGTCCGGTTGATTCCCCGATCCGCTCCTGCAAATACAACAGACTCTTATTCATCACCTGATATTTCTTAAAAATGAGGATGCAATATAATATGTTTGCGCCATGAACATCTACCTGCTGAATACAACCATTGAAGGGAAAGAAACCCTGTTGTTATCCATCATCAATCCCGAAGTTGATAAAGACGCCAAACTCTCTGCAAAAGCCATCATCGGTTTTGTGCTGGATGCCTCCAAACCCATCAGCACCGAAAATGTAAAACTCAACCCAACCTTTGTCGACCACTTTCATAAAACCATCATCTTTTTTGCACAATTCAATGATGGGATCATTCACCTGGTGGAGGAGCAGCAAAATGGTTTTGTGTACATCAACGACTTGCGCAATAAGGAAGAAAAAGAAGTGCGTAAGGAAGATATCATCGGCTCGTTTGAAGTCAAAAACGGTGAACTCATTCACGATAGTTACGAACCCAATGTCGATTATAAAATGATTATTGCTAATGGAGGATTTGTGTTGCAACCGGAGCTGGAAGCGTTGATCTACACTACAGCTTATTAATTTCGAATATTTAAATCCGAAATTCGAAACAATATTCAAATAATAAAGAAAGAATATTCAATCGGAGTTATGTCATGCTGAGTTCATCGAAGTAATGACATTCGATTAATTTAGCCTGACACATGCTTTTTCTTTCTCATTCATTTTTGCCCCGATAGCTATCGGGATTATGCTTTGAATTAATTTGCATACTGCCTACTTTCTTCTTTGCCTACTCTTCTTTTGTGTCTTCGCGCTCAACATCTTCACTCCTTTATCACAACCCATTAACTCAATAACCTAATAACCCATTAACTTAATACTTAACTGCGTGGATGAAACTGCGTAATCACATCACGCAAATATTCCCTATCGATGTGGGTGTATATTTCGGTTGTGGTGATGCTTTCGTGTCCTAACATTTGCTGCACTGCGCGCAGATCTGCTCCTGCTTCCACAAGGGCTGTCGCAAAGGAGTGCCGGAAGGTGTGCGGTGAAATGGTTTTACCGATGCCCGCTTCGGTTGCCAGTTTTTTGATGATGTAAAAAATCATGACGCGCGAAAGTTTGGTACCCCTGCCGTTTAAAAACACAATATCATGGTTTCCTGTTTTCACATCAATATGTACACGGGTATTTTCAACATATAACTTAATCGCTTTTTGTGCTACCCTGCCAATGGGTACAAGCCTTTCTTTGTTTCCCTTTCCGACTACTTTCACGTATCCTTCCTCATAGGATACATCCGATAGTTTAAGTCCAACCGTTTCGCTTACGCGTAATCCGCAACTGAACATCGTTTCCAAAATAGCCTTGTTGCGCATGCCTTCCGGTTTGCTCATATCAATGCAGGAAAGCATCCTGTCTATTTCCGTAATGTTTAATGTATCGGGAAGTTTGCGGGTGGTTTTGGGTGCTTCGAGTAATTCTGCGGGATTTTTTTTGATGAGATCTTCCATCATCAGGTACTTATAAAAAGCCTTGATCCCTGAAATGATCCGTGCCTGACTGGTAGGCATCATTCCGAGTTCGGTAATCCAACGCACAAACTCCCTTAAAATATCAAGCTTGATTTCTTCGGGTGCAAGCTGCAGTCCCCTGATCTCTAAAAACTGGGTGAGCTTTTCCATATCGTGCACATAGGCTTCGATGGAGTTGGCCGACAACGAACGTTCCAGCTGCAGGTATGCTTTAAAACCTTTGATATACGATGACCAGTTCACTGTTACAGGAATATAGTTTTTATGTGTGCAAAGAACGAAATTAGTACATTTGCCCACCATGAAAGTTATCATCATCAACGGACCTAATCTCAATTTATTGGGCAAACGTGAACCCGGTATTTACGGGAACCTATCGTTTGAGGAATATTTTGCTGCATTAAAGGTCTCATTTCCTGCAGTGGATCTGGAGTATTACCAAAGCAATGTGGAAGGTGAACTCATCAACAAACTGCATGAAGTCGGATTTTCGTACGGTGGCATTATCCTGAATGCCGGTGGATACACCCATACATCCGTTGCATTGGGTGATGCCGTGGCTGCCATCAGCACTCCGGTTATTGAAGTGCATATCTCCAATATTTTTGCCCGCGAAGAATACCGCCATGTTTCCCTGATATCCAAACACTGCGTGGGCATCATCAGCGGATTGGGGTTATTGGGCTACCAACTTGCATTGGAGTCGTTGTTGAAAAAATAACTCTTTTCTCTCAAAGCTCACTCCTTACAGGAAGACAATCACAAAATGTGCTTTAGTCCCGCTCATTGGCGGGACAAAATGTAAAAGTTTAACCGGAGGGTATTATATTTGTCCCGTTAAGGTTCCAAAAGACAATTTGGGATTAAAAGGGAATACGGTGTAAAACCGTAACAGTACCCGCTGCTGTGAACGCACAATGGAAGAGTAAATTCGAATGTAAAAATTCGAAATTCGAAAGAGGACAAAAATATTGTCTTTGCATTTTTTCGGATTTCGTGCTTCGAATTTTCTTCTATCAATTTTGTTACTACTGTCACTGTTCGTCAACTGACGGATGGGAAGACAAACAAAAAAGCGTAAGTCAGAAGACCTGCCTCAACATTTTTTAAAGTTACACTTCCGGGAATAGAAGTAAAGCTGCTGTTGCGTGCGTTGTACGTTTCCGTATCTTTTTCCATTCCTATTATGTATGAGTTAGAATGAAACGACTTTCAGGATTGTGTGGTTTGCTGATGGCAACCACAAGTATGTATGCACAATTTGCACCACAGGTGGGTGTTGCCGGAACCACGGCCATTCATGTTGACAGCAACGTTTGGGTTAACTGGGGACATGCCTGCACCCTCCAGCGCGGCTGGCAAAACATTGCCGACACATCATTGGGAAAAGCTGCAGTGGGTGATGAAACTTATGTACCGGGCATTGCCGGAAACGGTGTGGTGAGTTTGGGTGATGGCGGTATGGCTACCATTACCTTTGAACATCCGATCGTAAATGGCAGCGGATATGATTTTGCTGTTTTCGAAAATGGATTCATTGACCAAACACTTGCTCCGGGCACCGCTTTTCTGGAACTGGCTTTTGTGGAAGTGAGTTCGGATGGAATTCATTTTGTACGTTTTGACGCAACAAGCCTAAGCGACACTACGGTGCAGACAGCTTCTTTTGAAGGAATGTTTGCGCAAAAAATCAACAACCTTGCCGGTAAATATTTAGGTAAATACGGAACTCCGTTTGACCTGGAAGAATTGAAAAACGAACCGAACCTGGATGTAAACAATATTACACATGTAAGGGTTATTGATGTGGTGGGAAGTATACAATCGCAATATGCTTCGCGTGATGCACAGGGAAATAAAGTGAACGATCCGTGGCCAACAGCATTTGCCTCTTCAGGTTTTGACCTTGACGGTGTGGGGGTCATTCACCAAAACATCAACCTTGCACTTTCGGAAACGATTACAGCAAAACAAGTGCTTGTGTTTCCAAATCCGGTACAGGCAAATACATCCGTTCATATTCAGTATCCAACAGTTTTGCATTCGAAACTTTCTGTGTATGATATCCTGGGAAACAGCATTCACGCTGACATGACCGTTACCCATGATGGAATGATGCTTCAACTCACGCAACCGGGCATTTACCAGGTGGTACTGAGCACTGCAACCGAATCTATTTGTAAACGTATTACTGTTCAATAATGGAAACCGGCAAACACGAATACAAACAATGCGCAAAATGCAACGGAGCTTTCGAATGCCGTCCGTTGGATATTGTGAATTGCCAGTGTTCGCTGATCCAATTGTCGGATGCGGAATTGCATTTTCTGCAATCCAACTATGACGATTGTTTATGCATCGATTGTTTGCGTGCCATCAAACAGGAATATTACCAATTAACCAAAAATGAATTTATCAAGCGTACTCCGTTGGGGTAGTATATTTGCCTGTTGTGTTTTCCTTATAAACGCATGCACCCATACCCGGGAGGAACTAACGGCTGTGCTCAGCATCAGTTCATCCAAAACGATGTATGTGGAAAATGATACGGTCATATTTCAATTAAGCGCCAACACTAAACCCGTAACAGCCGAAAGCTGGACTGCAAGTTTGGGGAATATAAACAATACAGGCAGGTGGATAATACCTGCCCATATTTATGATGATACGATACCTGCAACAATCACGGCTTCATACAAGGACAGACAACATACCATTGAAGTATCGATTGTCAAAAAAGCACTTCAACAACCAGCAGTCAGTTTCACACAAACCATTCAACCACTCTTAACCTCCAATTGCAACTTTAACGGTTGCCATGCAAACGGAAGCCGTGCCGGCAAAGTTGAATTGAGCTGTTACGACAGTGTTCAAAACAGCGTCATTCCTTTTCATGCCGATGCAAGCAAACTATATTTCTCCCTCATCAAAACAGATCCGTTGCGCATAATGCCACCGGCCGGTAAGTTACACGCAAACAAGATTCAATCTGTTTGGTTATGGATTGAGCAAGGTGCACGCAATAATTAAGATTAACTCATCCGCGAGATCAGCGGGAAACATCTTCCCGAAAGACCATTCTGACTATCTATTTTGTGAGAATTATCTTTTTAGTAACCACCTGTGTGCCATCCGAAACATGAACAACATACGTACCGCTGTATAATGTGCTTACATCAAAATGTGCTATGGTGCTTCCCTGGTATAATACGGTTTGCCCAACCAGTTTTCCGGTAATATCAAACAGTTGAACCTTCAAATCAGCTCCGTTCAGATCATTGGATTGAACTGCGATGATATCGCTGGTGGGATTTGGAAATACTGTAATGGATGATGATTCCAAACGCGTAATACCCATGCCTGTAGTTGCGCCTGTATACCTTGTTACCGGCTCTGTGATTGAAGTTACTTTAGCTGCACTTTTCACACCATAAAATGTCGGACCCACAGCATACGGATAAGCCGAATTCCAATTGGCATCAACTGTTGCAAAGTAACAATAGATCCCATTCGGATATTCCGGTGTAATGCAAAACCGTCCGTTGTGTTCATCCAGGTAATCAGGTGTGGCTGTCGATGTTGCATTGTACTGGTAATCTTCCCGGAAATATCCCAGCGGATAGGTTGCACTTACATCGGGCCCTGCTGTAACTGTTGCGCCCGAAGCATAAGTTGTACGTGTAGTAATGCTGCGCGTAACATAACTTGATTTCATACGCACAATCCCACCTGTTCCATCTGCATTTTTATGGGCATATGCTCCGTAGATCGGGAAACCGTCATATGCAAATCCGATGAGCGGTGAATGTTTCGTACTATCTATTACATACAAACCATCGGCATCATACAAATTGCAAACGGTTGAAATAACAACCAGGTCCAGTTTAAATGCGCTTGGATTTTGATGGTGGTGATAGTTGGTTCCTGCAGGATGTCCTTTGGCACAATCAAATCCCAAACGTTCTCCCACAATCGCATCCCTGTTCCATACTCCGTCTCCCGTTCCACCATACGGACCACCTTTAAGCGTGCCGGAGGAAACTTGCCATGATGCTCCGTCACGGTAATCAAACAAAGCAACTCCGTTTATAAACAATCCGATGTTTCCGCCCGTAGTGGTAGTTGGTGTTCCGGTATTTTCAACCGGGTTGAGCGGTAATTTAAAAATAGCATTCTGGCTTCCCGCCTGGTTGGGGTTTCCATCCAGATAAGGGCCTGTGATGTATGCAGGAATACCATTGGTTTTGATGTACACGGATGTTGCCGCATACCATACTTCTTTCACATTGGCAGTATCGGCATCCTGGATGGGTGTTGAATTATTCTTGATATAATGCCTGCCTAAAATACCTGTTGTATTTTGCATCCATTGGGTAATGGCAGGATTGGTTTGGGCTTGCAGCAACAATGCGCTGCAAAGCATGGATAATACACAAATTGTTCTTTTCATAGTTGTGGTTTATGGTTATGGAGTATCTAATAAGATCCGTTTGGGATAGGCGTAATCAGGATTGAATAAAAAATGTTTATCGGTAAGCGTCAGTAAAAAAGCAATCAGGTCTACCTTTTCATTGGAGGTTAACACAATGGGCTGTTGCAGTTTTTTTGATACGGTATGGCTTTGCTGAATGCCTTTGGTATAATGCGTGAGCACTTGCGATAATTTCTTAAATCTTCCATCGTGCATGTACGGATAGGAGAATTCAATGTTGCGCAGTGTAGGAACCTTAAACCGAAGTGAATCGTGTTTGTTTTGGGTTACCATCATTCTTCCGTAATCATTCAAGGTAGTATCAACCGTCAATCCGTTGTTTTCAAATTGCATATTGGTAAACAACGGTTCGGTGTGACAGGATGAACACTGTTGTTTGAATAACCGGTATCCATTTTGTTCCTGCACTGTGAATGCCGACTCCTTGCGCATCACACTATCGTATTTAGATTGTGCACTTACAAGGGTGAGTAGAAATTGTGAAATGGCTTTGAGTGTATGCTGACCTGTTACCAAACTATCACCAAAAGCCTTGTAAAAAAGTTTCGGGTACATCGCTGATGATTGCAACTTGGACACAACATTTTCTATTTTCTCATTCATTTCATCCCTGTGACTGATGGGTGCCATTGCCTGCATATCCAGATGGTTGATGGCTCCATCCCACATAAACGACCTGTGCCACGCAAGGTTCATCAAGGTGGGTGAATTGCGCGTTCCGATCCTGTCTTCTATGCCATGACTCAATGCATGATCAACATGAGTGAATGCAGTGTATACGGAATGACAACTGGCACACGAAATACTATTATCTTTCGAAAGCAAAGGATCATAAAACAATACCCTGCCCAGCAAAACCCTATCGGCCGATAATGGATTTTTGTTGAAATCATAAACAGGTTTTGGCCAATGGTGAGGCACAAAAAAGGTGACAGTACTTACGAATGTAAATCCCGAAAGCACAACACAAAAAACACCAAAGAGTAAAATTGTCTTTTTCACTTTTCTTCTGTTTTAAAAAACTGAACCATCTGTTGACTTAACAATACCGCATCCCGACAAGGCGACATCATCTCCGGTTGTTTCACCAGATCTAATTGTTCCATCAACTTTTTTACATCAAAAACTACATGTAGCGGTTGCTCCTTGTTTACCTGCAATTTCACTTCCTGCCAAACATGGTAAGGATACTGATAGCCCCCGAAATGATATTGAAAGGTGTGGTTTCTTGTTGTACACAAATTGCTTGTGCCTTCCAGTTTCATATTGATATAACCGCTTTGCCAGGTCCAGTACATGCCTTTGGTGGGATCCAGATCACCACCCAGAGCACCCGATACATTGGTTACACTATCAATGCCTAAAGTAAAAGTGATGTAATTGAACGCAAGGTTAGCCGGAACAGCTAAAGAAACCTGCATGGATGATGGTTGTGTGATATCCACCAGGTGAAAACTTTGGTCCTCTTTCCATACCTGTTTAGTTCCATTCCACAACCGTATTCCCGATACATAAAATTTCAGTTCTTCAATCTGTATGCTATCCGATTGGTGCAGTTTGTAAAAGGAATCAACCACCAACGTTTGCGTATTTCCATAACACACACGAAAGTTCAGCAAGCGTTTGGTGGGAACCTGTGCGTGTATTATACCCGTTATCAGTAAAAAAAACAGCAGTACTCTCATGTATCCAAGATAAGAAGGATTAGTTGTCTTTTGTCACCTGTACCTTAAACGACCGTGTCACGCCCCTGTCGATTACCGATACATAATACATTCCTTCATAGAGCGCTGCTGTTTCCAGAAAACAAATCGTGCTACCCTGGTAAAATTGTTTTTGCATTACCTTGTTGCCTTGTATATCCGTAAGCACTATTTCCATGTCATGGTCGAGCATGTTTCCGATTTGGAGAATAAGTAAGTCGGAAGTGGGGTTGGGAAAAATATGCAATCCGATATCTGAGCTATTTTCGCTCACGGAAATAATTCCCGAATAGGTAAACTGTCCATCGTTATCGAATTGTTTCAACCGGTAATAGGTTACTCCCTTAGGTAAGTTCTCATCTGTAAATGTATAATCCACCTGAACCGAAGCATTCCCCGAACCTGTTACTTCCCCAATTTTTTCAAATGTTTTACCATCCCTCCCCGACTCAATATCAAAATGGTGGTTATTGTTTTCGCTTGCTGTCGACCAAACCAAATGTGCCTTGCCATCCTCGGCAACTACTTTAAACGACAAGAGGGAAACAGGCAATGATGTGCTGATGTATTGCGAAACCGTTTCGGTGATGGACGTAACCTTTGCTGCATTTTTTACACCATAATAAGTAGGACCAATTGCATACGGATATGCGGAGTTCCAATTAGAATCCACCGTTGCAAAATAACAGTAGATACCTGCAGGATATTCCGGAGTTACACAAAACCTTCCGTTATGGTCATCCAGGTAATCGGGCATTGAAGCGGTGGGTGCGGTGTATCCATAATCTTCCTTAAAGTAGCCGATTGGATAAGTAGCACTTACTGCAGGACCGGCTGTTACAGAAGCTCCCGTGTAATACGTAGTTCGTGTTGTAATACTGCGTTTGCTATAGCTCGATTTGATGCGTGTGATTCCACCGGTACCATTTGCATTTTTATATCCATACGCTCCGTAAATAGGAAATCCATCATAAGCAAAACCGATCAGTGGTGAGTGTTGTGTGCTATCAATAAGGTACAATCCATCGGCCAGGTATAAATTGCATACGGTGGAAATAACAACCCTATCTAAATTATAAGCGCTCGGATTTTGGTGGTGATGGTAATTGCCCATTGCAGGATGTCCTTTGGCACAATCAAAACCCAACCGTTCACCTACCACCGCATCCCTGTTCCATACTCCATCTCCTGTTCCACCATAAGGACCACCTTTGAGTGTGCCTGTAGAAATTTGCCATGACGCTCCATCCCGGTAATCAAACAATGCCACTCCGTTAATAAACACACCGATATTGCCACCGCTGGTACTCGTAGGTGTTCCGGTATTCTGAACGGGAGCTAACGGAAATTTAAAAATGGCATTCTGACTGGAAGCCACCGATGGATTTCCATCCAAAAACGGCCCGGTGATATAAGAAGGAATGCCTTTGGTGCGCACATACGACCATGTTGGGGAATAATACACCGTTTGCACATTGGCCGAATCGGCATCAATGATGGGTGTACTGTTGCCGCTCACATAATGCCGGCCTGTGATGCCGGTTGTGTTTTGCAGCCATTTTATAATAACAGGGTTGGTTTGGGTGAATGCTTCTCCCGAGAGCAGGATCAAACATCCGAGTAGGTAAGGTTTCAGTCCCATGGCTTTTATATTGGTTAGGGGATTAGACGATATCTGTCCGCCTTCCTTGCGCTATCCGGGTAAAAAGGAAAGGACATATCTGCAATGAACATGTTTTCAATCACTTAAAACAACTCCCCTGTCCTCCTGAGCTCATTTAGGGGAGTCCTAAACCGGTTTACCTTTTTTCTAAACTAGTTTACCTTTTTCCTAAGTGAGTTTAGTACGGAGTTAAACTGGTTTACCTTTTTTCTAAACTGGTTTACCTTTTTCCTAAGTGAGTTTAGCACGGAGTTAAACTGGTTTAGTATTTTTCTAAACTGGTTTACCTTTTTTCTAAGTGAGTTTAGTACGGAGTTGAACAGGTTTAGGATTTTTCTAAACTGGTTTACCTTTTTCCTAAGTGAGTTTAGCACGGAGTTAAAGCGGTTTAGTATTTTTCTAAACTAGTTTACCTTTTTCCTAAGTGAGTTTAGCACGGAGTTGAACTGGTTTACCTTTTTTCTAAACTGGTTTACCTTTTTCCTAAGTGAGTTTAGTACGGAGTTAAACTGGTTTAGCTTTTTTCTAAACCGGTTTGGCATTTTCATAAGTGAGTTTAGGTTCAAGCTAAGGCAGTTGTCGAAAGTGCATAATTAACTGTGGTGTTGCATAGATTCAGGATAAACCAATTCAGCTTTTGCCTGATTAATTGGTCTTTTTATATCGTTTGGATGAACCTATTTTGATTGTCTATGCAGTTAATGTATAACCTGGAACCTATTACTCGCAGCAATAGTATTGTTCGAAACTAACTGAATAAGATATGTTCCACTCACCCAGTCAATGGTTGGAATTACGATCTCGGAGGTTGCCTGTGAAAGCAGTGCCTTTTGATAGACTAGTTTTCCAGCTACATCAAAAATGTTCAAGGAATAAGAATCATTTTTATTCTCTCGCCTATATTTTACGGTTATGTCTGTGGCAGATGGATTAGGATAAATAATAAAACTTATTCCCTTACCAATGATTTGCGGAATCCCATCTTTCAATTGACACCCAGGAACAACACAACCAAATGTATCAGTCTTAATTAGCCACGCATTACTCTTTTGAATATTGTTACTATCCCTCGCTTCACCCATTAACAAAAACCCGTCTTTAGCAAAATGAATGTTCCATAGTGTATTGTCCCCGTTAGCCTCCTGGTAATATCTTTTCCAAAGTACATCTCCTGATGCAGACTGCTTAACCAGCGTAGCATACTGTTGTTCATCATTCGTGTTTGGGTTTTCTTTAAAATCGCCAATAGTAAATAAGCTTCCATTATTTCCTTTAATAGCCCGATACCATAACCACGAATTATTAGAAAAATTCCAGAATTTCTTTTTCCATAGTAATTCGCCATTTTGAATATTTAGTTCACCAATATTTAAGTAGGGAGACACTACATCTTTGTCCGCTGTGAACATGTAATAATGTTGATTTATGGACGCGATATGGCCTACTCTAAAATTTAATGAAACCGTTGTGTCTTCAATTATCTTTTCCCAAATGATGTTTGCAGAAGAATCAAGTAAGCCATACCAAAAGGCCGTTCTCTTACCATCTTTGTCGTATAGGTGTCTACCACTGAATAGAATATTTCCTTCTTTCGTTATATGAATTTCATAAATCTCTCCCAAGGTAACAAAATGCTTATATGCAACTTTATGACCCTCAAGATCTGTTATTAATATGAATGGGTCTTTTGATTGAGGCGAGAGAATTACGCCACCTCTGTACTCTTTATTACCATTTATTTTGACAAATCTCGTGTAATGCCTGGAGGAGGGAATCTCTACTTTGATACTTCTCAGCGTGTCTAACGTTGCAGTATCCAATAGCAGGACATTTTCTTCGCAGTCACCTAAAGTATCAAAAAGACTAAAGTTAAGCCGAAAAGAACCATCACCTTGAAAACTACCATTTTCCGCACCAAGCTTAGGAAAATATCCCATTTTAGAATAGTGCTTTATCAAACCGGGGGTGCCCTTTGCATCCATTTTTACACAATATCCCTTTCCATAAAATCCGGTATCGTTCGCTTGTCCGAGAATATCGGTGCTATGACCGATCAGAATTGCTCCATCAGCTAAGAAGCCCAACCCGATGGCATGTTCAAAATTTTCCCAAGTATCATTAAAATTATACATACGTTTAAAAGTATGTTGTCCATTGGAAAACACACTTAGGGATGTAAACAGGATTAAAAAGGAAAGTTTTTTCATCTATCTAATCAAAAATAGGGAGAATAATTTAGTTTATTCCCCCTATTCGATATTAAGAATTATTTACAAATTGCTATTTTTTCAGTTGAAAGTACTTTATCGGCTACAATTAGTTGCACAAAATATAAGCCATTTTCCCAATCAAAGTTGTCAAAGCTGTGCGTGCCTTGAGCGCCCTTAACCACTTTCTCTACAATTAGTTTCCCTGTAACATCTAACACTCTAATCGAACTATTTGATATAATGGCATTTGTTTTATAATTTATAGTAAAGAAGCCCGTTGAAGGATTTGGAAAAAGAATAAGTTTTGTTACTTGCTGAGGATCGGATATAGACGGTGCTGATGTCGTGCTTCTTTTACCCTGAATAGATACTTCTCTTTCAATATATGGTTCAAAGTATCTACCTTTAACAAGGGTCAATATCCCTTTCGCGGCTTCACCAGCCGTTGTCTCAAGCAATGAAATTGCCTCAACATGGCTCCATTCATTCTCTGTCATAGAATAGATGTTTCGACTATCTAAAGAAACACTAATCAATAAATTATAATACTCTATAAAAGATGCTACCTCTATATCTTCACCACCAGAAGGGGTAATATATTGAAGATATTCTAATGCGTCATCATATCGTCCAGAAAGATAGCAAGTAGAAACCAATTGCTTCTTCGACATTAAATCATTTTCCGCTGAAAGGAAAGTAATTAATTCTTCATTATAGTCAATAGCGTTCTGGTCATCGGTTTGTTCGAACCGCAGGTTGTTTGCGGCCCAAATGATGTCATTTTGTAAGTTCACCAGGTCTCTATATAATGATTCCTTCTCTCTTTCAACCATTTCTGATGCCAACATATTACTTTGAGCCTCATTAACTGCATCAATTGTTGTAGATAAGAATCCGCGTGCCAAGACACTGTTATAGACTGTTGTAGAAAGACCAGCATTAGCAATGAGAATATTCAATTTTTCTTGCTCAGATAAATGATTGCTGTAGTCCAAAACCGCTATTAGTATTTCATCGCTTAAATAAGGGGATTTAGACATTAATGTAGTATACAATTGGCTCGCTGGAATAGATCCTCCTTGCATAATTAATTGTAACAAATAGTAATTTGATCCATCATCAATTCGATCAAATACATCTTGATAAGCTTGCTTTCCTAAGAAATATTTGGTCTTGTAATCTCCAAGAGAAACAGAACCAACTCGATTACAAGGCTCCTTAAGTTCGTCTAGTGGGTCACAATTAAGACTTCCAACATACCCAGGATTTAAGTGAAGGCACTTCTTTAATGCCACATGGTTGGATGTTATTGGGTTATTACCTAATGCAGTAAGTACTACATAGGTTTTGTAGAAATTTGATCCGCTTGAAATCCCATGCAATGCATCTAAATTGTTTGAAATAAATGCATTTCCGTAATCGCGAGTTTGACCGTAAATATTAACACATTCAGAAAAAAATGGGCTACGGCCTAATGGACTTAGTGGGTTTAAATGTAGTGCGAAATTGGTATTCTTAAATGTATTACATGAAATGAGGGTTTTATCATTATTGTTTTGGGTTTGAGTTGCAATATTTGCATTGTCAACATTATTTAGCCTAAAGCTTCCTCCTCCCCCTCCCAAATCACTGTTATCTGCTACAAATCCAACAACAACTTGGCCTGTTGTTTTTGTCCCTATATTTAAGATATCGTTTTGCTCAATTTTATATCCCGCGGATTTTGGCGCATACACTCCGATTATTCCAGTTTTATAGCTTAAGTCATTTTTACTTTTTAAACGATTATAATAGTTGATTGGGACAGCAAGATCAATCACATTATGATCTATTGATGTCCCTAGGCCGCTTGACAACCATATGGACCTGTCGGTGCTATTAAATGTTTGTTTCTTGACCCTATGTGCAAAAGTTGTTGACGGACTACCTGTGATTTGAATTCCTGTCGACAGATCAAAGAAACTTCCGTTTTTTATTACACTACAATCAACCGTATTTTTCTTTTCTTGAATTAGTAAAGATGCATCTAAAGCAAGAATGCCTATCCCTCTATCAAATCCATATTTTTCTGCATCAACACTTCCGTTTGTATTAGAGAACGTACATCCAGAAAATGTAACTCCGTTAACCCCCCAAGCTGTTATCATGTAATAAGGTTTGTTGCCTGAAGCAACATCAATGCTACCCTCAAATTCGAACGATGTTTCTATGAAGCTGGAAATATTCCCAACGCCTTTGGTCCTCTGATAACTATAGAATTCAATATGCCTTCCGTTGCTTTTAAACGTAGCATTTACTGTTTTTACAATTCCCCCTCCTGCTTTTGACCATATTATATTCCCTGTTGGAATATCAATTAAATAGGTTGAAATCGCGGTGTTTGCATCTTGAATGGTCGAGTGATTAACAAAAATGTAACCTTGGTTAGTAATCGGTGATTGGTCAGCTAACTTATTTCCAGCAACAGCAATGCCATCCCATTTGTAGCGTGGAAATTCACACCCAGGATATGGTTCACGTGCTTTAATGGTTGAATAATTAACATTTATCCGCCCTCCAACATCAATACTTATTCTGCCATTTTCTGCTATAAACAATGTGGTATTATTAATATTTAGAATACCTCCTGCATTTACAGTAATATATTTATAATACTCCATTGATTCAATATTCTTCACTTCACCTGAATTAATCACAAGATTTTCATTTCCCCAGTTTTGGGCTCTAAGCACAGCTCTGTATGTATTAAGCCTTCCTGTACCGATTGTTCCAGGGTATAAATTTGCGTCTGCAATAGGATCTGTTGTAGATTTTAGAATTGTCTCAATTTCTTCTGGACGTAAACATGGATTTACAGACAACATTAAACCAACAGTAGCTGTCACCTGAGGAGTTGCTGCAGATGTACCCCAGAAATCGGCAATCCCATATGTTCCATTATGAATATCTAAGGCTGTAACATTATTGGCTAGAGCACATAAATCAATACCCTCGTGATTAGCAGTCTTGATTCCATTAGTTGAGGGAGTAGAGTGGTTATTATCAGGTCCAACTCCGCCAACAATGATAAATCCAGGCAAGTCCCAAATCCCATTTTGAGCTGGATCATTTTCATTCCCCCCCGCGGCAACAAATGTGCACCCATTCCTTATCATCTCAGCAAACATTTCCTTTTCTGTTGGAGTTATTTCTGAACTTCCTGTAGTACCGACAAGATCTAAACTGAAGTTGAAAACCTTATTCCCATCAAGATAAGCTTGCCATATAAGTGGAAGAATCTCGTCATCCCGTTCATATCCATAATGATTAACTTTTAAATTGTATCCAATTGACCCAACATGTCTTGAGTTATTAGATTGTGCGCAAATAACACTGGTAACCCTGACTCCATGGCTATCATCATTTGGCAATGTGATAGGCGTTTTATTAGTAACTTTATAGTTACCACTTAAATCCTTAAAATCATCATGGTATGGATGGATTGGCTCATCAATAACGGCAATTTGAACATTGGGATTACCTTTTGTTATTGTCCAAGCACAATAAGCATTAGACATTTGCAAAACGAGATCATTTGCATATACATAAGCAGGATCGTTAGTCTTAGGATCGGGGGAACTACAACTAGGAGGATATGTAGGAGTTGTATGAACTTTGAGCAATTGACTTTGTCGTGAATCACCAAGGGATGAGCCATAAATAGATCCCCGTTCAATCTTTTCGAAATAATTTAATGTTTTTAAAATGGAATCAAATGCTTTTAAATTACCTGTAATTTGTATTCTATAAAGGTCTTTGAGCTTTGAACTCGTGGTCCCAGGGAAGGCCTTTTTATATGAATGAACTCCAAACAAAACGAATAAACTATTGACCCCAGCATTATTAGTTAAAAAACAAGTATCACACATGGGAAACGTTTGCATTGAGGTCGGTTTAACGTACAAATAACCACCACTTGTTTGCGCAAAGGCACATACTGAAAACAACCAAGTAATCAGTGCAATAAGAATTTTTTGTTTCATAGATTTGTTTATTAAGCTATAACAAATCTATGTTTTTTAACCATTGATAGTTGTAAAATATAATTATTAGGATAATATTAACCTATGAAAACCCTTGGACAAAAATTAAGACAGCAACGCCTTAAAATGGACAGAAAGTAAGAAGAATTAGCAGATCCATTAGGAATTAAACAACCGCAATACTCTAAGATAGAGAGGGGGCTCTATAGAATATCAGAATTGATCCCTTTCAAATTCTAAGTAAGTATTATTAAATTTCAATTTTGTTATTACTTGACAAGAAGATTTCAACTGATGACATGTTTCGCCCAATACCTTTTCCCGTATCCGCAAAAAATCTCTTCACCTGCACGGATTTTTTTTACAGCAACCAGGCATACTTCATTCTTTTCATTGATGATGATTTTGGCGTTGTTGGTAAATCCGGAAGGCACAGAACCTGATGCATCGTTGGCATACTTTGCAAAACATTCGGTATGGTAGCAATCCAATATGCGCCCGTTGAGCAGGCTGATAAAATATTGATCCTGTTTGGCTGATACCCGTTCTGCAATTTGTGTTTCGGTAATCACCTCTCCTCTGAATACCGTTATCTCTTCATCCTTAAATAAGGTAACAGCTGTAAACAACCCTCTCCCCGAATCGGGCAGTTGCGATTGTTGTACATATAAATAATCTGACTCAGGAATACCTACCTGGTTACCGGCAACGTGTTTTGGTTTCACTTTTTTCCCGGTAAACGATGATGGATAACAGGGGCTGCAATATACAGCTTTCCTTACCGCACAGGCTTTTTACAAAATCGTGTATATTGCCTCCATGCAAGCATCCAAAAAACTTTCCCTCCTTGATTGTACCATGCTCATTATGGGTTCCATGATTGGTTCAGGTATTTTTATTGTCCCTGCCGCCATGAGCCGCGACCTGGGTTCCCCCTTAATGCTGTTGCTTGCATGGGTGGTTACTGCTGTACTTACCCTGTTTGCAGCACTCAGCTATGGCGAGTTGGCTGCCATGATGCCCAAAGCAGGCGGACAATATGTATACCTGAGGGAAGCCTATAATCCGATGTTTGGCTTTTTATATGGCTGGACATTGTTCACCGTAATTCAAACAGGAACCATTGCAGCTGTTGCTGTTGCCTTTGCTAAATTCTCGGGTGTGTTTTTCCCGATCATTTCTCCGGAGCATGTTGTGTTTACAATTGGTTCGTTTGCTGTACAAACACAACAACTGCTTGCCATTGCCATTGTGTGGCTGCTTACCTTTTCCAATTTCCGCAATGTAAAGAGCGGAGCATTTTTGCAAAATGTATTTACGTTTACCAAAATAGGCGCTATCGTGTTTATGATTGGTGCCGGATTGTATTTTGCCTTCACTCATGAAACACAAGTTCAGGATTACAGCATCCCTGCAGCCGCATCTTCCTATTCGTATTGGGGTATTTTTTGTGTGGCGCTGGTAGGTTCTATTTTTTCATCCGATGCATGGAACAACGTAACCTTTACCGGTAGCGAAATTGATAAACCGGAACGTAACCTCCCATTATCATTGGTAATGGGAACAGGCATTGTGCTTGCCATTTATGTATTCATCAACTGGGTGTATCTGCAGGTGCTTTCATTTGATGCCATCCAGCATGCCGAAAACGACAGGGTGGGAACCGTAATGCTGCAAACTGTTTTTGGCGATGCCGGTATGTATATTATGGCTGCTTTAATTATGATTTCAACGTTCGGCTGTATCAATGGATTAACGCTTTCGGGTTCGCGGGTGTATTATGCCATGGCTAAAGATGGATTGTTTTTTAAACAGGCAGGCTCACTCAATAAAAATGACTCCCCGCAATTTGCACTCATCATTCAGGCTGTGTGGACCAGCATCCTTACCCTCTCCGGTTCGTATGGTGATTTATTGGATTATGTGGTATTTGCCGTACTTATTTTTTATGTACTCACCGTAGCCGGTATCTTTATCCTGCGCGCCAAACTCCCTGATGCTCCAAGACCATACAAGGTATTTGCCTATCCATACTTGCCTGCTTTTTATATTTTACTTGCGTCCTTCATTTGCATCAACCTGCTGCTTTACAAACCTGATTATACCTACCCGGGATTGGGAATTGTATTGCTGGGCATTCCGGTTTATTATGTGATTAAGAAGAAAGGGTAAGTGGCTGTTGGCTCCTGCCGTTGGCTGGATAGTTGTTGCATTTGCACCACGCTAAATCGTGGCAAGCATCTTCAAATCATCTCATCTGCACCACGCTGAATCGTGGCAGGCATTTTCTCACAACTTTTCCCCGGCAGTTACGGCAATATCGATGTGATTTTCTTTAGGGACTTTGGGGCATGAATACCTGGGTGTGTGGGCGCAGTATGGAATATAACTGTAGTTAAAATCAAGTAACACTTCTCTGTGGTGGTCGTTGTAAGGCAAATCAATATAGCGGCCTCCGTTGTATGTTTCCTTGCCGCTGGTTTGATCCGTGAAGGGAATAAACAACGTGTGGTTGCGTTTCATCTCTTCCGTTTGGTAGGCGGGCAATTGAAACTGTTTACCCTCTATGGAAAAATCGAGTACAGCGGTTTGCATATACTCAACTACATCACCACCTGTTTGGGGCATATTGATATAACCTATTTGCGGCAGCCATGTTATGACAGCCTCTACCTTAAATTGTTCGTTGGGTGCAAAAAATTGAAGTCCTTTAAACAGGCGAATTTCAGCGGTATCAAGAGGTGAGTGATCCGGATTAAAGAAGGACGCATTTTTTTCGGCTTGTGCTGCTGCTACCTTTTTCTGGTATTCACCGGACGCATTGCAACCAACCAACAGCACAATTAACAATACCCAAATCCTGTTCACTATTCGGCTACTTCAAATTCTTTTGAATGGATTACCACATTGTCGCTACCCCTGTGCACAAAGGCCAGTACCGCAAGGTGTTTTTTGTCAAATGGGGCGCGGAATGTTTCAGGCAATACGTCAATTGAATAACGTTTTGTGACTACACGTCCTCGTACCAATGTTGTGGTAGGTGTATTGATTTTGTCTCCAAGGTTTGACGTAAACATTTTGCGCAATACATGCATGTGCGGGTAGTCAGCTATATATGTCGCTCCGATATTCGGGTCCGTTGTTTCCTGTACATCAATGATACTATCCTGAATCAACGCCATTGATATATTATAATCTCCAGTGAGGTCTGATGTAAATTTCAACTCCAGCGTTACATTTAATTTGCCATCTGTTCCATAAGATGTTTCGGTAACATAAATATTTACCGGAGGTACGGAGTCTTTCTCCGAAGTTACCTTATCAGCCCACTCTGTTCTGTCGATAAACCGGTCTGTTTTCCCTGCATATAATTTACGGTTCACATATCCGTTCGGCAATGAGTTTGGTGTACCCAAAAAGGCGAGCATTTGTCCGCCTGCATCGGTACGTAAATCATATTTACTCACAAAACCTTTTTCGGGTTTGTTTACCGGTAAGGTAAGCGAGTTGAGGGATGGTGTATTCGGGTAAATGGTAATGGAATTTACCCTTCCCGGAAAGTTGGCTTTCAGTCCCTTTACAATAACAGCCGCATCCGGACAGTTTACACAACGTACACCCGAAATATCCTCAACCAATACTTCACGCAGTTGGGGCGTGGGCACATTAGCCATATCCACATAGGTGGTTTCGTATGTTACTGTATCGGGGGTATAGTTAATGTAAGGAGCTTCTTCTTTGCATGCTGCCAGCACTATAAAGAGGGCAGCGATGCTTATGATAAATGAATGTTTCATTTCTGTTTGATTGATCAATATTAGAAATTAGTGGTCAAGCTCAGACGTGCTCCGCTAAATGCCGGTTCAACACGACAAACTCCACCTGTACAGTTTACTCCCTGAGGTTGTTTCAGGAATCCCGCTGAAAAGCGCGATGCTTTATATGTATATGCCGCAAATAAATTAAAGTAGTGTACCAACTCAAACGTTTCTCCCGCAGCCGGTGCATTCACCGAACCATGCTGAAAGTTGAGCATATCACCTGCCGAAAAACTCCAGTGCGGTGCTACATTATACTCAAGCAACCCATTTACAAAGCTACCCAAATCCTGCTTGGTATGCATATACTGCCACTCAAAACGCAACGATCGGGTTGGCGTTAACTTGTAGGTCATTTCTCCGAAGGGTGTAATCGCCTCCACAAATGGAGCAAAGGCCTTTAACTCGTAAGTTGCCTGGTTGTACCCGATGGATTGAATTCCAATCATTGCCTTAAATGTTTTATTGAATTTATGCTGCACATCGATATAGACCTCTCTGAATAGCCTTGTGGTTGTATCATATGTAAAAGAAGCTGTTTTAAAATCCACTCCTTTAAGTGTTGTAACCAATGATGTGTTGATGTTTACCTGTGTTTTTTTACTTGGCTTGAGGGTTACCTCCAGTTGCATCGCATTTTCCCCGAGCTCCTGCACCACGGAATTGTAACGGGCCAGCAAACGATAGGTGTTTTGACGGGTGATGGATGGCAGGTAATTAACCGGTGCATTATTCGGTACCGGAGCAATCTCAAGAGGTGATACCCTTAAAGGGAACTTTTCAATGCGTTTGAATTGCGCATTGATACCAACTCCTTTACTCGAATATGATAAACTGGTATGGTAAATATGCCCGTCCGCTTTGATGAGTTTATTGTTCAAATCCATGATGGCTTCACTTGTTTTATAATCATACTCCACCATCCAGGAGAAGTTTCCAAAATTTAAGGTATTGTATAGCTGAAATGCGTATACATTATAGGTAGGATCAAAACGTTGCTCAAGCGGATAACTGTTGATGGTTGAGGTAACCGAATTCATGGTAGCCTGATCGAGGGTACGGTTCACAACGGAAGCTCCCAGATCGGATGTGATGGTTTCGGTCAACGCCAAACGGTGCTCGGCATTCACTCCCTTAATAATAGGCTCACGTGTATCAAAACGGTATTTTTGTTTTCCGGTGAATGCCTTGAAGCGTGTATTTTCACTCATATTGTAAATGACACGCGCTCCCTGAATGGCAAAATCAATCCCGATATTCCGGTCTTCATAGGAGCGGAATGTCATACCCGAACCAAACTGGTCATAAATATACCCTACGGTAATATTAATCTTATCAATATCCTTGCTCACCTGCCAAAAGCCGATCCCCTGATTGGAGTATGCAGCCTGCGGATTAAACAACGGTGTATTATTGAATGCATCATAACGCAAGGCAAAATTGAAGCCTTTAAATTTATAGCTCATAAACAACCACGCATCGGTGGATGATTTCTCACGAAGGTATTGTGTGGTGGATGCCCCGATACGGTCATCGCGCATGTAGAACTGGTTATTGGTTTGAAAGTTTCCCGAAAACTCACCCTTTTCATCCTTTGGCTCTTCGGTAACCTGCGCCAACACCAGATTGTGGTAAATACAAAATACGGCAATGAGTAGTACTAATTTTTTCATGTATGAATAATATATCCCGGCATCTTGAAACTGAAAACATGAACGCAATTCCAAAAAGGCAAGTCGTGCAAAATATGAAAAATAAGGGAATCAAAAAAAAAGCCTTGCAGCCGCTTAGCTACAAGGCCTTTCAGAGAGAATGGCTGAATGCCGTAATTTCTAGGAATACCAATTATTTAGTGAGGATGGGTAATGACCCATATACACGGACACCATCTACAAAATAGGCAGTTCCTTCCGATCCTGCATTGCGGATATTGGGAACTTCACCTCCCCGGGTTTCAACTCCGGCAACCGTTCCCGCCAAACTGTTAATGTCCTTGCGGGCCATGCGGGTTAACTGATCAGAATCATATGTTTGTCCGGTGGTTTGTTGCACGGGAACTGTTGTGCTCTTATAATAAACAGTCGGAACCTCGTCCTGCTTAATTTCGTTTCGTTGCTGTTTGGGATCGTAAGCTCCGCCATCCATTGTTTTCATTCCCTTTTGAGCCATGCCCAATAGTGGAAGTCCGATAAGCATCAGAAATGTTATGAAAGTTTTCATAGCCGTATCAATTAGTACATTAAAGGTACTGATTTTTAGGATATAAACAAAACCGTTGGTGTAAAAAGAATCATGGAGGAAAATGCGGATTTCGGATTGTGGATCTCGAAATCTGAAATCAACAATCCGAGATTCTTCCTGTTTACATGTGCAACGCTCTGTTGGCTGTAGCGGCCAGAGCGGCTTCTTTTACGGCCTCGGCATAGGTTGGATGTGCGTGGCTCATGCGTGAGATATCCTCGGCACTGGCACGGAACTCCATAGCGGTAACTGCTTCGGCTATTAAATCGGCAACGCGCGGACCAATCATATGCACACCCAGCACTTCATCTGTTTCGGCATCGGCCAGTATTTTCACAAAACCGTCAATATCTCCGCTGGCTCTTGCCCTGCCCAATGCACGCATCGGGAATGATCCTGCTTTATATTTGGTTCCTGCTTTTTTCAGTTCTTCTTCGGTAGCTCCCACACCGGCAACTTCAGGCCAGGTATATACCACACCCGGAATGAGGTTATAGTTGATATGTGGTTTTTGTCCTGCCATGGTTTCGGCAACAAATACTCCTTCTTCTTCTGCTTTGTGGGCGAGCATTGCTCCTTTTACCACATCGCCAATGGCATACACTCCTTTTATGGAAGTTTCCAGATGCGCATCTGTTTCCACACGTCCGCGTTCATCTGACTTTAACCCGATTGCCTCCAGCCCTAAACCATCTGTATAAGCTCTTCTGCCTACCGATACCAGACAATAATCTCCTGTAAAGGTTACTTCTTCTCCTTTTTCGTTATCGGCAACAACCGTTACTTCCTTGCCTTTGGTTTTAGCACTTTTTACCTTGTGGTTAAAGTGAAACTCAAACCCTTGTTTGCGCAATACACGCTGCAACTCTTTACCCAACGAACCATCCATGGTAGGAATGATGCTGGAAGTATATTCAATTACAGAAACCTTTGCTCCCAAACGTGCATAAACAGAACCCAGTTCCAACCCGATCACACCACCACCGATGATGATCATATGTTTGGGAACTTCCGTCATGTTCAATGCTTCGGTTGAAGTGATTACCCGCTTTTTATCTATCTCAATTCCCGGCAATGAAGAGGGCTTGGAACCCGTAGCGATAATTACCTTATCTGTTTCGAGCTCCTGTGTTTGTTCACCGGTAACCTTTATCTTGTTTTTAGTAACAAACGAACCCACCCCTTTGTACACATCTATTTTGTTTTTCTTCATCAGAAAATCAATCCCATCACAGGTTTGTTTAATCACCCCATTTTTACGCTCCACCATTTGTTTCAGGTTTACTTTAATATCACCCTTGATATCAATACCATGATTGGTAAAGGTATGCACCGCATTGTGGTAGTGCTCCGAAGAATCAAGCATGGCTTTGGAAGGAATACAGCCCACATTGAGGCAGGTGCCACCAAGGGTTGCATATTTTTCAATCAAAGCCGTTTTCATTCCCAGTTGTGCACAGCGAAGAGCAGCTACATATCCGCCCGGGCCCGATCCAATAATGGTTACATCGTATTTCATGTTACTTGTTGTTTTATTCCAAAGTGAAAATGCCTCTGGATTTGGTGCCGCAAATGTAGCAGTGAAACTGTTTTAAACAAAAAGTAATAATTACTTTGAAAAATCAATCATCTTAACCTGAATTTACCCTTACGTAACTGCATAAAAAAAGCCGTGAAATATTCGCGGCTCTTGTGGTGGTATTGTTTGAATAATCATTTAAGCAAAACCTTGATGGTAGTTTCGGTTGTATCCTGGTTAACTTTAACAAAATACATTCCTTCCGGAAAATTACTTGTGTTCCAGTCCAAACGATGTGTTCCTGCAACAAACTGACCATTGGATACCAATACGTGTACCAATACTCCCAATACATTATACACTTCCACCGAAGTTGTTCCGGCCTCCATCAATTCGAATTCAATGCCCGCCATACCATAAACAGGATTGGGGAACACCGATGCTTTTACCCGGGGTTGTTTGTGTTCCAACATTCCGGTGGTTGCTGTTGCAAAACTGATCTCATCCACATGCATTACCGTGCCTTCATGAAAATCGTTGATACTGCTAAAAATATGGATGCTTGCACTATCGGGAATTGAATCCTGAAAATACATAACTGAGGCTGAGAATGGACTGTAACTATTTACTTTACCTGTACCTACAAATTCTCCATACCCTATATTCAGCCCATTGCGAAACAGCATTACAGAAATACTGCATGAATCATGTGCTGCAGTGAAGTTGTATTTATAGAATCCCTTGAGTGCCGTAATTTTTCCTGTAACCGGAAACTTATCCGAGTACTCATCTTTTGACAATTCCGTCATCGGAAATACAGCAGCCGCTACGTTGTATTTATTTGCCGGGTTGGACAATTTTAGTGCGTGTGTACCTCCGTATGCATCGGTTGTTTGTGTTGCCATTTCGGGATCATTGTTAAACACATTACCTGCATTGGGAGTATACCAGCCTGTTAAATCATGAAAGGTAATGCCTTCCTTGGTTTCTGTGGTCCAGTTTTCAAAACCTGCATTCGGAATCTGTGCTTGAGTTGACAAGCTTAACATTGCGACACTTAAAAAAGTAATTGTTTTCATATCGTATTATCTTAATTGTATATGCTTAAGACAACACACTTTTAATTACCCCTATGCCACACCGAATTATTTTTTAAACACAAGAGGCCAGCTCTTCGGGAAGAGTGGCCTCAACTTAAACACATACTCAATTAACCAGGTGAGTAAATTATCTTTTTATCGGGTGAGCCATTTGCTCGGATTGATTATTGTTTGGCAAACTTAACGGTTGATTGGTTGCCATCTTCATCCTTCAGCGTAAGCCAATAAAAACCGGGCTTCAGGTCCGATACATCAATGCTGTTTTGAGTGAGTTCCGGTTCCTTTACAACAGTACCCTGACTGTTGGCTACAACAATGGCTCTAACCTTGGGAGGGATTCCAAACAGGTTCATTTTATCTTCTGCAGGATTCGGATAAACACTCCATGCAGGTTGCGTTATGTCTTCAATTCCGGTTGGTGTTTTATACTGCACTTCAATATCATCCAGAATGAGTTCGGTTCCTTCATTGCCGGTGTACTTTGATGAAAAAATTAAAAACTTGGCGCTATCAGCCATTTCAATATTGTCAGGATATGTTAATGTCCATAGAAACTGTTTGTATACATTGGTAGCTCCTCCCGTAAAATATGCCGCACCATATGCTTTTCCCCTTAAATAAAATGCGATCCGCACGGTAAAGGAATCCATTTCGGTGGCAGGTGTGTACTTATACCAGGCGCTGTATGATTTTATCCTGCCGGTAAGTTTAAACTTTTCTTCAAAAGCCGCTTGTTTCGGATCTCCGAATGGAGCCTTACTTCCAGATGATAATGTTCCGGCCAGCTCATCATTATCATCAAAACTGGTGGTGATCTTGATGGCATACGAACCACTATGGGCGTCTTTTGTTAATGATACGGGTGAGGTTCTTCCAATGCCAACCATATCCGCGTTCCGTGAATACCAGTTCACCGGATTATAAATTTTGACCCCGTTTACAACAGAGGCCGAATCCCATTCTTCAAAACCTGCATTGGGAAGCTGCGCTGATGAAGTAAAGAAGATGCAGCAAAAAAACAGGGTAAGTAATGCTAAATTTTTCATGTGGTGTTTCATAAAATTACATGGACAATTCCATACGGTAAGTCACCCGAAGGGTAACAGGTGGTTGCATGCTCCATCCTTGCCTGATGAATCACAACACCTGATGCGGTTCAATATTTTGATTTTCAGAAGGCAAAAAACAGCGAAAAGACCACGGCCAGGTCCTTCATATAGGGAGCCAAAGAAGTGCGTAATACCGAAAGCGCCTTACCCATCTGGTTCTCTACTGTTTTAACGGAGACACCCATCGTTTCTGCAATTTCCTTGTAGCTCATATCTTCAAAGCGGCTGAGCTGGAAAGTAAGTCTGCACTTATCGGGTAACAGCTCGATAGCCCGGGTAATCTTATCCTGTAATGTTTTGGCGGCAATATGATCGATCACATCATTTACTGCAATACGTTCATCATCCTCCATGCCTTCTTCCATCCAAAACTTTCGTTCATTTATTTTGAGTGCATTAAAACAGTGATTGCGCACAGCTGTATAAAGATAGGATTTAAACGACCCGGTGAGTTGAATCTGTTCTCTTTTGTCCCAGCATTTCATAAACACTTCTTGCACCATATCTTCGGCCTGTTCATTATCCTTCAGAATACTTTTCGCAAACCGGCACAACGAAGCGTAATGCATTTTAAACAACAGTTCGAGGGCACCTTTATCACCGCTGCACATGCGGCCGAAGAGCTGGTTATCGGTATACAGAGCTTGTACGGCAGCCATTATTCGCAACCCTTTCCTTTCACCAAAACCTGCCTGCCTTTTTGCTCATAGGTAAGCTGAAGTGTTTTTCCGATAACATCCATCACCTGCTTAAAGGACGGTTTTACAAACTCTCCCGTAAAATGACAACGGTGAATCTGCTTGTGTTCTATGGTTATCTTAATATTGAAATAATGCTCCAGCGATTTGAAAACATCTTCCAGTGACGCATCATTAAAAGAAAGTGTATTCGTTTTCCAGGCTAAGGTGTTAATATCCGTTTGTTCTGCTTTTACCGCATGTCCATCAGTATCAATAACAGCGCTCTGATGAGCAGTTACAATAACCTCCTCTTTACTGGCAATTGCTGCAAACGATACTTTTCCGGTAACCACCGTAAGCAAGGCAGCTTCCCCTTTTCGAGTATTCAGGTTGAAAGAAGTTCCCAATACAGTTGTTACACTTCGCTCTGAAGTAATGACAAATGGTTTTGCAGGATTTTTCACAACCTCAAAAAAAGCTTCTCCATCAAGGGTAATTTCACGCACATCTCCTTTGAAGTTTTTTTCATAGGTCAGCGTAGATCCCTGGTTAAGCATGGCAACCGAGCCATCGGGCAAGGTAATTTCTTTCACCTGGTTCAATGTTGTCTGAACTGTTTGGTATGATGGTCCGCTCATTTGTTTGCCCACAAACAATCCGATTACACCAATCAATATCACCGCTGCGGCAATCCGGAATATCCTGTTCAATTTAAATACGTTGGGTTGTTTGTTAAGCCGTTTTGCAAAGGTTTGCCATGCCTTATCGGTATCAACATCACCCGGAAGTGCGTTATTCCATATATGCAACATTTCTGTGTACTGCAACTCATTGCGCGTTTCTTGTCTGCGCCAGCGTTCCAGTTGCTGTTGCTCTTCCACGGATGCTTCATTGGCAAGCACACGTGTTATCAGTCGGATGGTTTCTTGCTCATTCATGGTGATATGACAAAGTTATTGATACTTGCCCCTATGTTCCTATTCATATTTATTTGAGCTGAAACACCTGCTCCCCACAAATATTATACGAAGCCACAACTCCGATACCGTTGCTCATATTACTGTAAAACTGCGTTGGCTCACTTCCCGGCAATACCGTTCCCAGATCCACCGTTTGCGTGGCGTTGTAATGTTTTGCATAAGCCTCATCACAGGTAATAATCAAACAGCGCAAGTTTAATCCATGCAATCCATTAAGGGATGCAGAAGCTACAAAACGGGAAGTAACAGATTCTCCGGGACGCATCAGCACCATTGGATTGAATGTTTCCAGCACCATCGGTACAAGCGAAAATGAATCATCCAGCATCAAAACAGGAAGCAATTTTATATAGGAAGAAACCGCACTTTGAAGCGAATAGGTGAGATCCGCAACATATACCGGAAAATCTGGTGTTTGGGTACTGTCAAACCTGAGCTGAATAGTTAAATCTACCGGCTGCGGAATGACGGTGGTTCCCCTAACCGATCCAAGGTCATCGGTAAAAACAAACTGATACGCCTCTCCGGCTACTGCGCTATATGGAGATATGATAGCTTGGTGTTCATGACCAATACTGTCATACACAAAACCGGTTTGCATCCCACGGTACTGCATTACACCTGTTGCTGCATTCGCGTGCCGGATGTCAATTGCCGGTGGTGCACCAAACACCGGTGTAGTATAGGAAAGTGTTGCACGCACCAAACTGTCTCCTGCTCCGATAAATACGGAAGCCACAAGTTTTCTTTTATATGGAACCTTCAGGTCCACATCTTCCTGCCGTTCGCAGGCGGTGAACATCAACACAACAATGACAATATAAAAAATGGAATGGTTCATACTAAAATTGAATGGTCCAGCTTAAGGATGGTAAAATCGTAAACAAACTTGTTTGCCTTAGCACACGCTCCGAATTCCCATTCGAATCATCCTTATTCACAACCTGGTAATAAAATGCATTGGCACGATTGTATACATTGAATGCACTGAGTTCAATGGTACTTTTAATTTTACGAGCGATGACATGATGATACTGGATTGATACATCCATCCGATGGTAGGGTTTCATCCTGTAATTATTTTTGGCTTCAATATCGAAACGTGTTCCCGAAAAATTGCCGCTGCCCAGGTTAAGATCATGTTGTGATGGAAAATACTCGCCCACCGGCAACGAAATGGGATAACCTGACCCATACAGCCAATTAGTTGCAACGGCAAAGTGGCGACCCGTTTTATAATTCAGGTAAATGCCCAGATCGTGACGCCTGTCGTAATTGGCCGGATACGATCGTCCAAGATTAATATCGGCCACTTTCATTTCTGTTTTAGATAATGTATAACTGATCCATCCCGACAAATGATTGCCTTCTTTTTTGAGCAACAGCTCTATTCCATACGAACGACAATCTCCCTGAGTAAGCAATTCGCGCCAGTCAGTCAGTACCGGCTGACCCGGATACAAAGGCACCATCTGAAAGAATGAAGCCCCCTCACGCAATACAGCCATATCCGAGATGTATTTATAATAAACTTCGGTTGCCAGCGAGAATGGACTACCCCATATCTTTTTCTTGCATAAACCTGCATTGAGTTGTTGTGATTGTTGCGGACTGATTTTATCATCCGTGCTCATCCAGATATCAGATGGTAACCCTAGTCCATTGAATGTTGAAATCAAATGTACGTATTGGTTCATCAATGCATACCCTAGGTTTACACCCCAATTTCGAGGCAGAGTATACACCAGATTTAACCTTGGCTCAAGTCGGATATAGCTTGTTGTATTCTGATACGCGGAAAGACGTACACCGGTAATAAGCAGAAAATTCTTTACGATTGTTGCATCGTATTCTCCATATGCGAAGAGTTGGTTGGCCGTTGACCGGTTGCTGCTTTCTGAACTGGTGGAAGTTGTTTTAAGGGTAGTTGTTGGTGTAAAAAACTGGCGGGTAACACCCACACCTGTTTTGATGCGTTGAAATCCGGTTAGCCAATAATCAACATCTGTTTTAAGTGTTAGATCGCTGATGCCCGATTGAATGGCTGATGAGGAAACACCTTGGGTAATATCATACGTTCCAAATGCTACCCTCGATTGGTAATTGGAATAACTCAATGATGTATTGGAGAATAATTTTCCGCTAAACTGATGATTCCACCTCATCGACACAACTCTGTTACCCCATGAAATTCCATCATCCTTGCTCGAAAGGTTGGGGTCGCTTCCGGTTGCAAGTGCATCATTGCCATAATACCCGCTTACCATCAACCTGTTTCTTGGGCCAATGTCCGTTGATACTTTTGCATGGATATCATAAAACGAATAGCCGAGTGTATTATCGCTTTCATCAGTAACCCATTTACTCACGGTATTGATGTATGATTTTTTTGCCGACACCATGAAGGATGATTTATTTTTAATGATGGGTCCTTCAAGCATTATCTTAGACGAAATAACTCCCATTGTGGCTTCACCTCCAAAATGTTCACGGTTCCCATCTTTTAAATTCATGGTGAGTACGGAAGATAAACGCCCTCCATACTTTGCTGAAAACCCGCCTTTAATCAATTCTGCACTGCGTAATTCACTTCCCGAAAACAAAGATGAAAGTCCCAGATAGTGGTATGCATTATAGATTACGGCATCATCCATCAAAATCAAATTCTGGTCTGCACTGCCTCCCCGAACATACATATAACTGTTCCCTTCATTCCCCTTCTGCAAACCCGGCATCAGCATGATGTATTTTACTACATCTTTTTCTCCCAAAATCATTGGCACTTCATTCATTGCTTTCAATGGAACATCAATTGTATTCAGTGTTCCTTTAGTGGAAACATTCTGATCGCTCACAATCAGTTCTGCCAATTGAGACGAAGCTTCCATATCCAAATCGAGTGCCATGGATCCGGAGAGGTTAATGGTTTTAACGATAGGGTTAAACCCTAAATAGTTAAACTGAAGCTGATATACTCCTTCGGGAAGCGAGAGGGAATAAAACCCATATCCATTGGTAATGCTTCCTGCTTTGGGTGGGTCAGTATTTACAATCACACCTATCAATAATTCTCCCGTGCCTTTCTCTCTGACCCGCCCACTTATTATATACCGGTGGTTACGGTTTTTAAACAATACCACCTGAGTGCCGTTAACGGAATAACTGATATCGGTACCGGCAAATAGTTTGCGCAACACCGTTTCGATATTTTCCTGTTGAAAGGATACCGACACTTGTTGATTGACATTAACCTGATCGGTGCTGTAGGCAAATGTAAAATGATATTGAGTTGATAATATGCTGAGAACATCAGCCAATGACTTACGCTCTGCCTTCAATGTAATCTCTGGTTGTTGCGCGCTTACACAAAAAACAGTTGTAAAGCTTATCCATAAAAAAAGCAGGTAGTGTTTCTTAAGCATTCAAACAAATATAGGAAAGTCTCTTTATTGATAACATACCCAACGTTTAGAGATTGATTAAAGGGGCATAAAAAAGGCGACTACCGCTTTCGCAGTAATCGCCAATTCTGTTGATTGGGGTCAACGCATTTTCTTATCGCAACAACGTAACCGAGCCCGAGTATCTGTATTGTTTACCACTGTAGCTCATTGCATTTACCTGGTAAACGTATACCTCTTGCGGACATAACTCCACGCCTTTGTTCAACACGGTTCCGTTCCATCCTTCTGCTGCATCATTGCTTTTAAACACCAACTGGCCCCAGCGGTTGTAGATAAATACTTCTACCGATAAATGTCCGTTGGCTACTACCCTGAATTCCTTATTACAATCTGGATCTCCATCCAAACAAGGGGTTGTATTCGGATCACTTCCAGGTCTGAATGCATTTGGAATAAACACGGTGATGTCCGGATCAATTCTGATTTTACGCACTGTCGAATCAATACATCCATGTTCGGTTGTTACATACAATATAACATCCTGCTGGGCGGTATCAGCCGCATACTCAATATTAATCGGATTGGCATCTGTTGATGTTCTATCTTCGGGTTTGTTAAAATCAGGTCCTGGACCTAAGTTCCACAAATAGGTAAGTGAACTTCCATCTTCCACCGTTGATTGATTGATAAAGTTAAAGAACGGTTTAGCGATAGTTGTAAAGAGTGGATCAGCTGTAAATATTGCCTC
>JAZKEF010000015.1:0-2657 GCA_040387195.1 Bacteroidota bacterium | reverse complement strand
TGTTGTGAAGGATGAGAACGGAAACGAATATTCAAGTAAGGTTGTAGTGGAATAAAAGAATTAATTTCCGATTAAAAGAAGGGGGTAATAACGCGGTTATTGCCCCCTTCTTTTTTAATTCCGGGGCGTGACCGGGAAAGATTGTGTTGAAACCAATAATTATCTTAAATTTATATAAAAATTATCTTGATAACGGAAACATTTCCCAGAGAAAAACATAAATAAGAACACCATGAAAAAAAATTACTTGTTAAGATTAGTTGTTATCCTGTTTTGTGGCTTAACAGTCAAGGCACAGACCAATGCCGGACTTACTGCGGTTTCTTTGCATAGTGGAGGAGGTGCTACAGCCACGGGTTATGGTCCGGAGTTATACAATGACGGTCTTATACCTGCATATGGTCTTGGTACCACATTTACCTGGGGATGGGTAACAACCGGAGGATGGATAGAATATACATGGGCTTCGGGTGTTACCATTGATAAGGTTGTTTTTTATAAAGACAACAGACCCTTCACCTCAATGAATGTTGAGTATTGGAATGGAAGTGCATATACAACAATATTAGCGGGCTATACCGGAGTTGCAGCGAATCAGGTTGATTCAATTACATTTCCATCTGTAACAACTACCAAAATAAGGTTCAATAATATCGCAGGAGCAAATCCGAATTTCAGGGAAATTCAAACATTCACTCCTGCAGTTTCAGGAGGAGGTCCGGTAACAGTTCCACCTATTGCCAGTTTTGCCTACACCAAAAATCCAATGGATACTGTTTGGGTAGCTAGTCCGCATACAATTGTGAATACGAGCTCAGGGGCGGCTAAAAGTTATTGGGATATTATAGGATTTAATGCAATAACCAAAAGCGGTCCGTATGTTGCGTTCCCTGAAACCCGTACTCCAAAAACAAGTGATGGCATCAATGATAATTTTATTGATACAATCAACAATGCAGTAAATTTTAGATACACTTTTCCAAACAGGGGATTTTACCGTGTGAAAGTAACAGCCCTGAACAAGTTTGGGAATGATACCTATATAGATACGATTTTTGTAGATACACCGGCTAGCAAACCTAAAGCGGATTTCTTTTCGGATAAACGAGTAGTGGGTGTGTACGATTTTGCATCCATGTTTGATTTAACCAATAACGGACCGGTAAGCTGGTTCTGGTATATCAAACCGGGTTACTACAATCCATTGGCACCATTCTTCAACAGTTTCTCACCAAGTGCCGGAGCACAAAACCCCATCCTCAATGCAAATGAAGGTGGCTTGTTTGATGTATGTTTAGTAGCTACCAATTATCGCGGAACAGATACCATGTGTAAACCGGGTTATATCAAAATTATCTCGGGTTATGAAGTATGTAAAGGTTCTTCCACAGGAAAAGATACCATAGCCCGGGAGAATGAAGGTTCAGCAAAACTGTATACCGTTGGAGGTAAATATGTACCGAACCTGATCGGAACCTGTTCAAAAGGATTCACCATTGCCACCTGTTCCGATACTGCAACGTTGTTCATTGATCGTTTCAGAATGCGTTCGAATGTTACTGCCGGAGTATCGGATAGTTTACTGATTCGTTTAGGAAGTTCAACCGGGCCCATTCTTGCACGCATGGGTGGATCGATTGTACCTGCTGCGTTTAGCACCATAAAAGTACCGGGAGGTATTGCGTTCTTACAAACCGTCATTGTCAACCCGGGCAGTGGAACACCTGCCGGCGATAGTGGTTATGTGGTAAGATGGAATGCTCCACCTGCAAGCTACGGTAAACCGACTGCATCATTTAATATGCCCGATACCGTATATGACGGATATACCGTGCAGTTTGCGAATACCACTACAGGTAAAAATGTAAACTATGCGTGGGATACCAATGGTGATAATGTGTTCGGAGTTGATAATCCATCATCAGGAGTTGATTCCATCAATAAGAACCCAACAAGAATGTTCTCTGTGTTTGCACCTTACACCGCCAATATTTGTTTAAAAGCGTTCAACTGTGTGGGCTCGGATACGTTCTGCAAAACAATTCAGTTCTTACCTGTAGCTGCAACACCTGCAGCAGACTTCACCGTAAATAGAACCAGCGGCTTTACAACTGATACGTTCCGCTTTAAAGATGAAAGCCAAAACGGTCCGAACCAATGGTTGTGGACATTTGTACCAAACAACGTTGCCTATTTGCAAGGGACAAGCAATACCTCACAAAATCCTATCTTGTTATTGAACAGTGCAACCAACTATGATGTAACCTTAACTGCAACCAACCAGCAGGGTAGCAATACCAAAACAAAACTGGCATTTGTAAGTGCTATTGCTTTTGGTAACCCGGGATGTTCAGGATGCCCGATCAGTGGTGGTCAACCATACTTGCCAGGTTCACTGGATCTTGGAATTACCAGAGTTACATTAGCGGATATGGATACAACCACAGCGTTAAATACGCCAATCTACCATGCATTGTTTACTGTAAAATCAGCTAATATATACCGTGGAGTAACTTATGTATTGGCTACCGCACGCCCAACGGCAAATGACCCGATGAGTACCAGAGGCTGGATTGACTTTAACCGTAATACCAATTTTGGCGATGAGGCAATTGAAACCATCATCAGCGAAAACAACCAGTTTAAAGCAGTAACAA
>JAZKEF010000014.1:31262-66555 GCA_040387195.1 Bacteroidota bacterium | reverse complement strand
CAATGTTTTGGAAAAAGATCCACACCACAATACAACACCGCTTTCATCAAACGTTTTGCAGGAATTGGGCCGGTGATTACCATAATACAAATCTGCATACAGGTCGTCTTCAATTAAAGGAACATTATGTTTCTCCATCAATTGTACAACCGCTTTTTTGTGTTCATCGGGCATACAACTTCCCAGTGGATTACTAAAATTACTCACCAAAATGCACAAAGCGATTTTCTTTTTTTCAAGCGTCTTTTTAAGTGCATCAACCTCAATGCCCGTAATGGGATTGGTAGGTAACTCAATAATTTTGAGCCCTAAACTCCCCGCTAGTCGCAGTATTCCAAAAAATACCGGACTTTCAACAATAATTGTATCTCCTCTTTTGGTAAGTGCCAATAAGCAAAACGACATCGAGTCAATACTTCCACCTGTGGTAATAATGTCATTTACCTGAAGTTTGCCACCCCATGTGAGTGCCCTTTTGGCAATCTGTGTTTTTAACTTAATGCTTCCATCCTTATTGTAAGAAACGCCACTATCCTTAAGTGAACGTGTTGCATTCATAATTGATTTATTGAGCTTGGCAATAGGAACCAACTCAGGTGAAAGCATCGCACTTGATAAATAGATTTGTGCTTGGTCAAAATTTTTAATGACAAGTGACATCATCTCATCATGTTTGTTCTCACTCTTTACAATGATAGGTTGGCTGGTATCCGGTATGGCTCTGAATTTTTCTGGAGTCATCGAAACATAATAGCCCGATTGTGGTCTGGATTCAATAAGCCCCCTGCTTTCCAGTTCGAAGAAGGCCTGGGTGGCTGTGCTCAGGCTTACTCCCTTTTCAATACATATAGTGCGTAACGAAGGGAGTTTGTCGCCAACCTTAAATACATCATTCCTGATTTGGTATTCAATATTGTTGGCAATTTGCAAATAGAGCAGTTCTTTTTTCTTCATCTATCAAAACTAACTGTACTGGTTAAAAAAAACAAATGTGTATCTGTACTCCTATTGTTAAATTGTTCAAATTTGATAGTGTAATCAAGAAATAATAAAAGCAAAAGATACCATGGAGTTTAACAAAGTAGTACGCGGAGTAAAAAGAGAAGTGAATGATACCGAAAACATGAATGCCATTTTGGATGCAGGTTTTTTGTGCCATGTAGCTATTATACACGATGGTAAACCGATGATAATACCTACTGCGTATGGAAGAAAGGAAGATGTTATATACCTGCACGGATCCACAAAAAATTTCATCCTGAATCAGCTTGTCAATGGACAAACGGGTTGTATTTCTGTTACACATCTGGATGGATTGGTATTGGCACGGTCACTGTTTCACACTTCCGTAAACTACCGTTCGGTTGTGTTGTTCGGGAAAGCGATAACAGTTGTTGATGAACAGGAACGAATGGAGGGATTAAGGATCATAACGGATAATATCATTGGAGGAAGATGGAACGAAGTGCCCGTGGGAACGGAACAGGAATTGAAAGCTACAATGGTGGTAAAGTTTACCATCGAAAGTGCTTCGGCCAAACTGCGCAATGAAGGTCCGAAGGGTGATGAAGAGATGGACAATGAAGTATGGTCGGGTGTTGTGCCGTTGGTAATGAAAGCAACTGATCCGGTGAAGGATGAAAAGTTTGACTCAGATTTTCCCTTACCCGAAAGTGTCCTAAATTTTGTGAAACAAAATACATAACAATAAAAGGCATGAATTGGATTCATCCGGATACGCTATTGGAGGGAGAAGAGGTTAAACTTATTCCTATGAGCGAAGAACATTTTGACGAACTGGAAATAGCAGCAAGGGAAAAAAGAATATGGGAGTTTATTCCGGCCAATATGAGCAACAGGGAAAATTGTTTGAAGGCTTTTGCTGCAGCACTAACAGAGCGCGAAAAACAAAAGCAGTTTCCTTTCGTGATTTTGCATAAACTGGAAAACCGCATCATTGGCAGCACACGTTTAATGGAGATTGTTCCCAACCATCAAAAGTTGGAAATCGGGTGGACCTGGTTGCATCCGGATTATTGGGCCACATCCATTAATTTCGAATGTAAGTTGTTGTTGTTAACCTTCTGTTTTGAAGAATTGAAAGCTATCAGGGTACAGCTGAAGACGGATGAAAACAATAAACGTTCGCAAAAGGCAATTGAAAAAATAGGAGCAACATATGAAGGTATCTTAAGGCATGATTATATCAGAGCAAATGGTACTATTCGGAATTCAGCCTATTTCAGCATTATTCACACGGAGTGGGAGCAAAAAAAATTGGCATTAACAATACGGTTACATAATAAAAGAAATGAAAGGGTTGATAAGTAAAAATAACGCTCCACAATATGAATGGGGAGGGAACTGTTTGAGCTGGGTACTGAATGATACCCCGGGACTTTCGGTTAAACAGGAATTAATGCCTGCCGGTGCAAGGGAACAATTGCATTATCACAAGCATGCTAATCAATTTTTTTATGTGCTGAGTGGAGTTGCAACCTTTTATATAGAGGACAAAGTGATTCAGGTTGGAACACACGAAGGCATCCATATTAAGAGCAGCCAAAAACATTTGGTGGTAAATGAAAGCACCGGTCCCATCGAGTTCTTGGTTATCTCACAACCATCAACCCATAACGACAGAATACAAGTATGATGAAAGGGAATAACAATATAATAAACACCATAACTTTTCACCGGGCTACTGCTTCGGATGCCCAACTATTGGCGGATAATCGTATCTTATTTGCGCTGGAATTATCAGGAGTGCAACCGGAAGGGGACATCGAGGCTTTGAGGACACAACTGGCAACATATTTCAAGCAAGCCACACGGGACAATAGTTGCATTTCATACATAGCTAAATGCAACGATGAAATTGCCGGAATAGGTTCGGTGCATATACGGGATATGCCGGCTAATTTTAAAAACCCTTCGGGCAAATGGGGGTATATCATGAACATGTATACCCTTCCTGAATACCGGAGAAAGGGTGTGTGTAGAGGAATCCTGAATGCGCTTGTAGAATGTGCAACAGGGTATGGGGTAACAGGATTTGAATTGCATGCAACAATAGAAGGGGAGATGGTTTACA
The DNA here is from genome assembly GCA_040387195.1 of Bacteroidota bacterium. Taxonomy (GTDB): domain Bacteria; phylum Bacteroidota; class Bacteroidia; order UKL13-3; family UKL13-3; genus UKL13-3. The sequence goes on along the minus strand of JAZKEF010000014.1, from coordinate 63,461 downwards.
AACAGGAAGGTTTTATTGAACACAAAGAACCAACCTATCGAAAATTTACAACGGGATGAAAATAGAAACAGAAAGATTAATTTTAAGGGAGTTTCTTCCAACAGATGATGAGGCCATGTTTGAAATGGATTCTAATCCTGAGGTGCATAAATATTTAGGTAATAATCCTGTAACAGATATTGAACAGGTGCAGGGATATATCGCAAGCATTCGTCAACAGTATATTGATTATGGGATTGGTCGCTGGGCAGTTGTTGAAAAGGAATCCGGGAAGGTGATTGGTTGGGCGGGTCTTAAATTTATAACAGAGGTGGAAAATAACCGCACCCGGTTTCATGATGTTGGTTATCGCCTCAATCAAAAATATTGGGGTAAAGGTTACGCTACTGAATCCGCTAAAGCAGCTATAAAATTTGGTTTTGAAAAATTGCAGTTAACGGAAATAATAGGCAGTGCCAATGTTGCAAATATACAATCACGCAAGGCACTCGAGAAATGCGGGTTAACGTTTGTAGAGAAATTCTATTGGAAAGATATCCAATGCGACTGGTTAAAAATCACAAAAGAAGATTGGTTAAAAATGCAGAAATAATATGGAAATTAGACGGACAACAGATGAAAAGGAGATCGATGCATGTGCATTATTAATGAGTCAATCAGAACCGTTTACCACGCTCAAATTCAATTACGAAAGATGCAAGGCAGGTATGGGAGGCGATTACCGGGAAGTGTATGTTGCGTATGTTGATCAGCATTTTGCCGGGTTTGTGGTGTTATCATTGGTTGGTGTGTTGAGAGGGTATATTCAAACCATTTGCCTGCATCCTGAATACAGGGGGCAAGGGATTGGAACGGCTTTACTGAAGTATAGTGAAGAAAGACTGACAAAAGAGTTTGCCAATGTATTTATGTGTGTTTCTTCTTTTAATCATAGAGCACAAAAACTGTATTATAGTTTAGGTTTTGAAAAAGTTGGAGAACTAAAAGATCACCTGATTACAGGAGCCGATGAGTATATCCTGAGAAAACAAACATGTGCTATGGAAGTATTTAAACCAAGTGTTTAGGATGCAGATACAGAGTACGAAAATATTGACACCTTATCAGGAATCCGCTGTCAACAGGATGTGGAACGAAGAATATCCGGTTAAACTAAAGGACCGTTTTCCGCTGTTGTTGGAAGGTGTGGTAAATTATAACCATTACCTTATTGAAGATGAGGAATACAATGTATTGGCCTGGGCTGTTATTTTTGAGAAAGAACAACAGATCCGGTTTTCAATTATTGTAGCGGCAGCACATATGGGAAAAGGACTTGGAGGATTACTGATTGATACCATCAAAAGAGATTACACTGAATTTTATGGGTGGGTTATCGATCACAATAATGATGTAAAAAGCAATGGAGAACAGTACCGCTCACCGATGCCATTTTACCTCAGACATGGGTTTGAAATATTGAAGGATGAAAGAATTGATACGGAGATGATACGCGCAGTTAAAATTAAATGGAAGACAACATCGTGAAATTAGGAGCAGCACAACTGAAGCCGTTTGCGCAAAACACGGAAGCAAACAGACACACCCATATCCGGTTGATTGCTCTTGCCGCAAAGCAAGGTGTGGCACTATTGCTCTTTCTTACGTTCCACACACAAAATTTGAACGTATGAAAATAGAGATCATAGAAAGTAAAAATGTAGATGATATCACCTTGTTGGTTGAAGAGGTTCAGAACCTGCATGCCGGTTTGTTTCCTGCTGTTTATAAACCATTTCAACAGGAAGGAGTTAAGCTGGCTTTGGAGAATATGTTATCGGATGATCAAAGCAAGGTACTCATCGCAAAATCAGGGAACGTATGTATTGGGTATATGTTAATTATAATCAAAGATATTCCGGATAATGCTTTTCATTATGCTTTCCGGATCCTTCATATTGATCAGATTGCTGTACTTAAGGCTTATCAGCAAACAGGAGTTGGTTCACTGCTGATTGAAGAAGCTGAAAAGATGGCAAGGCAACTATCAGCCAAACAAGTTGAGTTGGATCATTTGCACATCAACACAGATGCAGCGAACTTTTTCAAACGTAAAGCATTTAAACCCTACCGGGAAAAGCTCTTTAAAATAGTAGATTAAACAATAGAACGTAACCACTTATGACAAATACAACATATAAATATTCACTTGAAGGACAGGAAACCGAGCGCATTTTGTTTCGGAAAATTACTGAAGCAGATTTTGACGATTGGTTAATTTTTTGCAAATATCCCGATTCCCTTACATACATTTTTTCTCAGGAACAACTTGCCGTTGAAGATCCGGTAGAGCGTTGTAAAATGTGGTTTGCAAGAGTATTTAACCGTTATGAAAAAGGGCTTGGAGGCATGAATGCACTCATTGATAAACGTACCAATGAGCTGGTGGGTCAGTGTGGTTTATTGATCCAAACTATTGACGATCTTGAAGAGATGGAAATAGGATATTCCTTAATGCCTGCGCATAGAGGCAAAGGTTATGCAATTGAAGCCGCCAAGAAGTGTAAGCAGTTTGCTTTCGAAAATAATTTCCGCGACTCACTCATTTCAACCATTCATATTGATAACCATGCATCCGCAAAAGTGGCAGTAGCAAATGGAATGCACCTGGATAAAACAACTGTGAGCAATGGAGACCCTGTAAATATTTACCGAATATTCAAAGCAGCATATGAGTCTTTTTAGCATCCGGAGTATTGAAGCGAAAGACATTCCTGAAGCATGTGCAATCTATGCCTATTATGTTACGCTTACTGCTGTTTCATTTGAGTATTCAGCTCCCTCTGAAACGGAATTTTTGGAGAGGGTACGCACTACAACGGAAGAATTTCCATGGCTTGTGTGTATGGAGCATGAGAGGGTAATAGGTTACGCTTACGCGCATAAACACCGCCTGAGAGATGCCTATCAATGGTCGCCCGAATCTACCATATACATTTCTCCCGATTTTCACACCAAAGGTATCGGAAGCATTTTGTACAACACATTATTTGAGATATTGAAAGCGCAGGGATACTATACGGTGTTTGCAGGAGTAGCCTTACCCAATGAAAAGAGCGTAGGCATCCATCAACGTATGGGATTTGAGGAGATTGGAATATTTAAGAACGTGGGTTACAAAAATGGAAAGTGGCATGACACCCGCTGGTTTCAGTTAAGTTTACAAGAACCAGGGAGTCATCCTACGGTTCCAAGCAAATATCCGGCAATAAAGGAAAGCAGACAAGTCAAAGAAATGCTTCACAACGCGAATCAACAACTTTTTAAAATCAGCAATAGTTAACCATAGAACGCATGCCTGTTTGGATAGTATATTCATTAATAGCAACATTACTGGCCGGAGTAACAGCCATTTTTGTGAAGTCGAGCCTGCGCGACATCAATACAGAAATGGGATTGGTTATCCGAATAGCCATTGTTTTTGTTGTGGTATTGGCGAACTTGTTTATGGTAAAGGGACATAAAGTACCTATTGAATTAAGTAGCCGTACACTCTTCTTTTTGATTATATCGGGAATCACAACAGGCTTATGTTCGATATTTTATCACAAGGCTATGAGTTTGGGAAATGTATCCGTCATATCGGCTATTGATAAAGGCAGTATTGTAATTACCGTTATGCTGGCTGTGGCATTTTTAGGCGAACCACTTAGCCCCAAATTGGCTGTAGGTTCGGTACTGATATTAACGGGAATGGTGGTTTTGATTTGGAAATAATAAAGAAAAATGGCAACGGACAAAGACTATATAACAATTAACAGAGAAGCCTGGAACCAACGAACCGGTGTACACCTCACGTCCGACTTTTATAATGTCGAGGGTTTTGTACAAGGTGCAACCTCTCTTAACAGTATTGAACTGGGTATACTGGGTGATGTAAAAGGTAAAACCATTTTGCACCTGCAGTGCCACTTCGGACAGGATACCATTTCGTTGCAACGTTTGGGTGCAAAGGTTACGGGTGTCGACCTATCCGACAAAGCCATTGAAGGTGCAAAAGATCTGGCAGTGCGTGTTGGAGCCGATGCACGGTTTATATGTTCCGATATTTATGATTTGCCCAATCATCTCCATGAGCAATTTGATATTGTTTTTACAAGTTATGGAACAATAGGCTGGTTACCAGATATGGATAAATGGGCAGCAGTAGTTGCTCATTTTTTAAAACCATCGGGTAAGTTTGTATTTGCAGAGTTTCATCCGGTTGTGTGGATGTTTGATGATGATTTTGCCAAAATAGGATACAACTATTTTAATACAGGTGAAATTATAGAGACAGAAAGCGGGACATATGCCGATAGAAATGCGGCATTAAAACTGGAGTATGTATGCTGGAATCATGGACTCAGCGAAGTAATGAACAGCCTTATCAAAAATGGTCTCTGTATAGATTCCTTCGATGAGTTTGATTACTCACCCTATAATTGTTTCAGGCATACCATTGAATTCGAACCCGGTAAATACCGTATCAAACACCTGGAGAATAATGTACCTATGGTGTATGCAATTGGTGCAACTAAAATTAAGTAAAATGGAAGATACATTGTTTAAGGAAGTCGATGCTTACATCAGTAGCTTACTCGCACATGAGGACCAATCATTAACCGGGGCAACTGCATTGATTAATTCCAATGCTATTCCGAATGCAAGCATATCGGCCAATCAGGGGAAATTCCTGCAGGTATTGGCCATCGCTTGTAATGCCAAACGGATCCTGGAATTGGGAACCCTTGGAGCTTATAGCACAATATGGCTGGCTCAGTCATTGCCAAAGAATGGTAAGGTGATTAGTATAGAGTTTGACCCGTTGCATGCTGAAGTAGCCAAGCGCAATGTTACTCAGGCCGGATTGGATGAAATGATTGAAATAAGACAAGGCGCAGCAATGGATATATTGCCTCAGCTCGAAAAGGAACGATCGGGGCCATTTGATATGGTATTTATTGATGCCGATAAACCGCCATATCTTGAATATTTTAAATGGGCTATCAGATTAGGCCGCCCCGGAACCATTATTGTGGCCGATAATGTAATCAGGAACGGTAAAGTTTTAGAAACGGATAGTGAAGATGAAAAGGTAAGAGGAGTGCAACGGTTAAATACATGGTTATCCGAATGCAAGGAAGTATCGGCAACCATTTTACAAACGGTTGGAGTAAAAGAGTATGATGGAATGGTAGTAGCTGTAATCAATCAGGTATAGGAGAACGCACTGGAATAGCAACAAAAAAATTAAGTCTAACAATATGAGTTTAACACAAAACATCGCAAAACATCTGAGGGATATTCATTTCGGTGGTAACTGGACTGTATCCTGCATGAAAGATGCCTTAACAGGGTTAACCTGGGAACAAGCCTCCACAAAGGTGTATGATTTTAATACCATTGCTGTGCTTACCTATCACACCACCTATTATGTAGCAGCTTTATTGGAAGTATTGCAAGGAAAACCCTTAAATGCGAAAGATGAGTATAGCTTTAATCTTCCTCCTATCCGCTCGCAACACGACTGGGAACAGTTGCTGGATAAGGCATGGATGCAGGCAGAACAGGCAGCTCAGCTTATTGAGAAACTTCCGGATAGCCAATTGCTCGAAAATTTTACCGATGAAAAATATGGTAACTACTACCGCAATATTCAGGGTAATATCGAACATATGCATTATCACCTTGGACAAATTGTACTCATCAAAAAAATTGTATTAAAAATGCAGGGATAAAATTGAATAAACTCCGGAATAAAAAATAAGATATATGCAACACGAACACCACTACAAACTTACCGCCACCTGGAAAGGTAACAAAGGAACAGGCACCAGCAATGTACGTATGTACGACAGAAGTCATACCGTAACCATAGCAGGCAAACCCGAATTGTTTCTCACCACGGATAATCCGGCTGTTGGTGACAAAACAAAACTCAACCCCGAAGATTTGTTGGTGTCGGCCGTATCTTCATGTCACATGTTATCATACTTATATGTTTGTTCAATGGAAGGGGTTGTGATCACCGACTACGTTGATAATGCAACAGGTGTGATGATTGAACTCGAGGGTGGAGGTGGAAGTTTTAAAGAAATAACCCTTAATCCGGTTTGCAAAGTTGCTGAGGTTTCTATGATTGAAAAGGCAATCGCATTGCATCATAAAGCCCATGAAATTTGTTACATCGCCAATTCAGTAAACTTTGAAGTGAAATGCAATCCGGTTGTAGGCTGTAATTAAAACACGCATTAAAAGAACAATCAAAAGGCACTATGCTATGAAACAACTTCCGTATCTGGAATATGTATTTGAAGACAACGAAAAATTCATCAATACCTTTGATGAAGCACCGTTATGGAGTGCTGCATTCGGATTGTTGTTGCTGAAACATGTGCCACTTAAACCAAATAGTACACTGGTGGATGTTGGATCAGGAGCGGGTTTTCCACTGATGGAACTTGCGGGGAGATTAGGGAATACGTGTAAATTATATGGTGTGGATCCATGGGCGAATGCCAATAGAAGGGCTAAACAGAAAATTTCGAATTATAATTATTCCAATGTTGAGCTTATTGAATCATCAGCCGAAAATCTGCCATTTGCGGATGGTTCCGTAGATATAATCGTTTCCAATTTGGGAGTCAATAACGTGAGTCAACCTGCTGTGGTTTTTAAAGAGTGTTGGAGGGTGTTGAAACCAGATGGAAAATTGGCGCTCACAACAAACCTCAGCGGACATTGGAAAGAATTGTATGAAGTGTTTTATACAACTCTTCTAAATATTGGGAAAGAAAAGTTGATCCCGGTTTTAAAAAAGGAAGAAGAACACCGTGGAACAGTAGAAAGTGTTTCAGCATTATATACAGAGAATGGTTTTACCATCACACAATGCATAGAAGAGCAGATGGTAATGAAATTTGCAGATGGGAGTGCTTTTCTGAATCACCATTTTGTAAAGGTAGGTTGGCTCACTACTTGGGTGGCACTTTTTCCGAAACAGGAATTACCGGATATCTTTAGGGCACTTGAGCAAGCGCTTAATAAGGTTGCAGTTGCCAATACAGGACTTTCACTAACAGTGCCGATGCTTTATATGGAGGGAACAAAATGTTAACTGATCCGGCTGCATATTGGAACCGTGTTGCGAATGAAAAAACATTTACACATCCATACAACATCCCGTTATTGAAACAATTCATTTCAAAGCAGGCAGCGATCATAGATTATGGTTGTGGCTATGGCAGAGGTATAAAAATACTGAGTGAAGCAGGTTTTGAAAATGTTACAGGATACGATACGTCAATAGGCTTAATCGAAAGGGGAAACAGGGAGGGGGTACAGAATATTGCATACATTAAAGACCTGGATCATTTACTCTGTATGCCGCATTCGGTTGACTGCATTGTACTATTCGCGGTACTTACGTGCATCCCCGATAATAAATCGCAGGTAGCGCTTATGGAAAAATCATATTCAATACTCAAGCCTGAAGGAATACTATACATCAGTGATTATTATCTGCAACAAAATCAAAATGAAGTAGGTACTTATTCTTTCCTTGAAAATGACGAACATAATTTTGGTGTGTTTACATTACCGGATGGTTCAATATTCAGGCACCATACGTGCGAATGGATAGCCTCACTGCTTTCCAAATTTGAGGTTGCCCATGAAACAACAGCGCAGGTATTTACCATGAATGGAAGTCCCGCAGAAGCTTTTCAAATAATTGCCACCCCAATTCATAAAGGGTTAACCTTAAAAGACAGAACAATATGAACAACTATCTGAAATCAATCCTTCTGCTGTTTATTCTTGGCATAACAGTAACCGGTTTCTCGCAATCCAATATCCCATATGGCGATAATAAGATTGCAGGAAAGTACATTTTGCTCAATGGTGTCAATCATTATTACGAAGTATATGGAAGTGGAAAACCATTGCTGCTTATCCATGGCAACTCTACCGCAACAAAAGGGTGGGCTCCGCAAATAGCATATTTTTCAAAAAAATATACCGTATATGCAATTGATTGCCGGGGAAGAGGCAAGTCAGAACTGGGTCGCGATTCGTTAACGTATATGCAGCAAGCGCGTGATATGAAAGCATTCATGGATCAGTTAAAGCTGGATTCTGTTTCTGTGGTAGGTAAAAGTGACGGAGGTATTATTGCTATTTTGTTGGCAATATATTTCCCGGATCGCATCAAAAAGATTGTTGCATTCAGCGCAAACATGGAACCCGATACCAATGCATTATATCCTTACTCGGTGAGTGAAATGCATGAAGAAAGAGTGAAGGCGGATCAAATGCTGGCAGCCAGGGATGCTTCAAAAAACTGGTTAATTGAGCAGCAGCGATACAGAATGATGGAGTTTCAACCGCATATTACCGCTGCTGATTTAAGAAGCATAAAGATACCTGTACTCGTTATGAGTTGCGACAGGGACGTGATTAAAGAAGAACACACATTTTTTATTTACAGAAATATTCCCAATGCCAACCTGTGCATTTTACCGAATGAAAAACATGGACTGGCAAGACTTAATCCTGCTTTATTCAATGCAACAGTTGATGCCTATTTATCTGCACCATTTTATGGCATGGAATACAGGTTTAGCGAGTAAGAGAAAAGAACATAATGTACAAACCTGAAATCTGAAAACGGAATTCTTCAGGTACCAGATCAGGTTACAGAGTGGTAAAATAGAAAGTATGAAAAGAGAATCAATTAACCGGCTCCATGAATTGTTGCAAAACATTCCGGAAAGAATCAACCAGGTAAAGGATGAAAATTTTGCATTGAAGCCACACCCGGATAAATGGAGTAAAAAACAAATCCTTGGGCATTTGATTGATAGTGCTGCAAACAATCACCAACGGTTTATCAGGATCCAATATGAGGATGTTCCAACCATCGTGTATGACCAGAATAAATGGAATGAACTGAACCATTACGAAACGTTGGATCGGGATCATGTGCTCACATTGTGGACATTGTTCAATAAACATATCCTTGAGGTGGTTCAACACATTCCGGAAGAACAGTTGAGCAGAACTGGTAGTACAGGATTGCCTCAGCCAGCCACGCTTGGATTTTTAATCGATGATTATGTAGAACACATGGAACATCATTTAAGGCAAATAGTACAGTATTGATATGAACACATTTAAATGCATATCCTTGTTGCTGATTGTTATGGCAGGTAAACTTGCTCAGGCACAAGAAGCAAAACCCACTATACTACCATTGCGCAAACAATTGCATCAATTAATTGATCCGTTTAAGGCAGTTGTTGGCGTTTCGGTTTTGCATGTTGAAGACGGGGACACCCTTACCATTCATAATGCCTACAGGTATCCAATGCAGAGCGTATATAAATTTCCCCTGGCAATGGCAGTATTGCGTGAGGTGGATAAAGGAAAAATATCACTTCAACAAAAGCTACATATAACCAAAGAAGACCTGAGACCACATACCTGGAGTCCGCTTGCCAGGTTGTTTCCGGATGGGAATATAGATGTATCCGTTGAAGAGCTGTTGCAGTATACCGTATCACAAAGTGACAACAATACCTGCGATGTCTTATTTAGGTTAATGGGTGGAACCAAACAGGTTGAAAAGTATATTCATGGGTTGGGGTATAAACGTATTTCGATTAAAGCAACGGAAGTAGAAATGGGTGCTGATATTGATTCCGTTACTCAAAGCAATTGGTGCCATCCAAATGAAATGACCCGGCTGTTGAGCAACTTTTATATAGGGAAATACTTATCTGCAACAAGCACAAGTTTTTTGGTGAAACTGATGATAGAGTCGACCAACAGCAACAACCGTATTAAAGGATTGTTGCCGGCATCTACAGTTGTTGCGCATAAAACAGGTACCGGTAATAAAATTGTAAATGATGTTGGAATCATAACCTTACCTGATGGAAAACATGTGGCGATTGCAGTTTTTGTGAAGGACTCAAAGGTTGAGTTTGAGGAAGTGGAAACAATGATTGCAAAAATTTCGCAAACTGTATTTAAGGATGCTGTTGAACAGGCTGCATGGAGATTGAAGATTAATGCTATTGTGCAGGATAGCATACTTCACGCGTTTAATGGAGTGTTGTTGATACAACAAAAGGATGGACGGAAGTATGAAGGAGGTAAAGGATATGCTGATTTGGAGAATAACCTGCCATTGAAGTTAGATTACCAATTTGTGATCGGATCAATCAGTAAACAAATAGCAGCGGTAATGGTATTACGTGAATATGATAAAGGACATTTACAATTGCATGTTCCCATCAAAACGTATTTGCCGAAACTGAAAATGAGTTGGGCCGATACCGTAACAGTACATCATCTGCTTATCCATATGCATGGCATCGAAGCATTGGATAGGCCGCTTTTATTTGAACCGGGATCACGTTGTGAATATGGGTTAGCCAACATCGGGTATCACATTCTATCACAGATAGTGGAGCAGGTATCGGGTCAATCATTTGCCGGTAATGCAACAATATTATTCAACCAGTGTGGCATGAAGAGCACTTTTCATCCTGATATCAAAAAATACAAGCAACTTGTAAAAGGGTACACGGAACAAGCAGATGGCAGGTTAGGGTTGGAAACAAAAAGTTTTCAGAATGATCCGGCAGCAGGAGGATTTATTTCAACAGCAACTGATCTGTTAAAATGGAATGAGCAACTGCACAAGGGAAAATTGCTCAAACCGGAAACGTATGCACTCATGATATCACCTAAAGAAGGAGCCATACGAAAACACCCGGTTTTTGGAGAAGTGAAATATGGATATGGAATTACAGTTGACGATGGGAATCTGATGCAGCTGGGACAAACAGGATTTACTCCGGGGTTTGCATCAATGAACTTTTATTTTCCGCAAACGCAAACAAGTGTAATTGTATTGCAAAATACTGTATACCACACCACCAACCTGAAGTCTACATTTTACCATCACCTCCGCATCCTGAACGAAGTTAAAAAGGGTTTAACACAATGAAAAAAGCAGTATTGGTTTTATGGATCCTTGGGTTGGGTCATGTTGGAAAATCCCAGCAGATAGATAGCATTGCTTATGTATTGGATAGTGCGTCTGCAGTAGCTCCGTTCTATGGAAACATCCTCATCACCCACAAAGGAAAAACCATCTTTGAAAGAAGTTATGGATATGCAGACGTTGCAAGTAAAAAACCGCTTACATCATCGCATTCATTTCAGTTAGCCTCCATTTCTAAACAGTTCACGGCTTATGGGATCATGATACTCAAAAGCAAAGGACTGTTGGAGTATGATCATCCGGTACAAAAATACCTTCCAACATTTCCGTATGCGAACATTACCATCAGGCACCTGTTGCATCATTCATCAGGGTTGCCCGATTTTTGGGATAAGATAAGACCGAACATGGATACGCTGCATTCTTTTGGAAACAAAGAAGTGCTCACCTACTTAATGGAGAATAAACTCCCGCTGCAGTTTAGTCCGGGAACCCAGCTTGAATATTGTGATATCGGGTATGATTTTCTGGCGAATATTATCGAGCAGGTTTCGGGGTTGGGTTATGATGTGTTTTTGAACAAGCATATTTTCAAACCACTAAAGATGAAGGAGACGTTTGGTTATAAAATTACAGATATTCAAAGACTCAGGAATAAAAACCTGGCCATCGGACATGTATATCAAAACAACAAATTTGAATATGCACACCTGCAACCCAAATATCATTTTGTGTTTTACCTGGGCGATTTTTATGGGGATGGTTCTGTAGTATCATCGGCACGTGATCTTGCCAAATGGGATAAGGCACTTACAGGTTGTACCTTATTATCATGCGAACAGCAAGCGGAAGCATTTCAACAGGCAAGGTTAAAAGATTCCATATTGCCCATGGGAGAAAACGTAGGGTATGGATTTGGTTGGTTCATCAGGGAAAATCCTTCAGGAAGAATGATCTACCATACAGGATTTCATCCGGGTAATGTGCATGCATTCTATCGGTTAATTGACAAGGATCTTACACTCATTATGTTATCAAATGCAGAGACCACGACTGTGAGACGTTTAAGAACCAGAATGTTGAACTTGCTCAATGAACCTAAAAAATGAACTAAATTACGCTGCACTTTCAGTGTAACGTAATTTAGTTTTAACATTTGAATTTGAAGTAACTACTCTTTGGCCGAACTGTTTTCTTCTGCTTTTGAAGCAGGACGATTGAGTGCTTTAATAGAAGCAAAGCGAATTTTATGGGCCGCTATGGATCGGTTATCGGCACTGCTTAATTCTTTTTCAATCACATTTTTTCGGGTATCCATCGCCTCATATAATACTTTTATCTCATCCCAGTCTTCCCTGCTATAAACGTCTTTGTTGTTACTGATGGTATTCACGAAATTTTCATACACACTTTCCGCGTTAGTGGCGGTCATAAAGTTAAAGCTCACATCATCACCAATCACACCTTCTCCGAAAAGCGCATTTCGTAATACCAGCCTGTAGTTACTCACTTTAGCATGCTCTGCATTGTATTTTTCCTTAAGGGCTGCATACTCTTTTTGTAATTCGGCATATTCCTTGCGAAGTTTATCGTCCATCTGTGCAGATTTAGCCTCAACCTGTTGACGTTTTTCCTCATATCCTGATTCAACTGCCGTCCAGTAGTTTTCATCTTTATAATAGTTTGAATGGTCACGTTCTATTGAATCAATATAAACGTTCAGGTTCTTCACCGATTGTTCTGCGCCCTTGTCGCGCCCTGTACAGGCAATCATCCCGATCATAACGGCAATCATTGCGAATGTGGTTGTTGTTTTCATTTTGATAAAATTTTATGCAGGCATTATTTCAAAATGTATTCCAATGAATAGGCTCAAAAAAAATCCCGCTCAGTTTTGAACGGGATTTTTTTGTTGTTAATATCCTGCCTTGGCGGCTTTGTCTTTCAATCGTTCTTTGATATCAAGTCTATGTTTTCTTGCTGTGTCAATCGCAATATCATATCCGGCATCAGCATGGCGAATCACACCCATTGCCGGATCATTGTGCAATACACGTTTTAGCCTGCGTGCGGCATCATCTGTTCCATCGGCAAGAATTACCATTCCTGCATGTATGGAATAACCCATTCCTACTCCACCACCATGGTGAACAGAAACCCAGCTTGCACCACCTGCGGTATTGATTAGTGCATTTAAAATAGGCCAGTCGGCAACGGCATCGCTGCCATCTTTCATCGCTTCTGTTTCGCGGTTAGGTGAAGCTACCGAACCCGTATCCAAATGGTCGCGGCCAATCACAATCGGTCCTTTTACTTTTCCGGTTCTCACCAATTCGTTAAAGGCCAATGCTGCTTTTTCGCGGTCTCCCTGTCCAATCCAACAAATGCGTGCAGGTAATCCCTGGAAAGCAATACGCTCGCGTGCCATATCCAACCAGCGGTGGAGGGAAATATTCTCAGGGAATAGTTCTTTCATCACCTGGTCGGTCACATAAATATCATTAGGATCACCACTCAGGGCTACCCAGCGGAAAGGTCCTTTGCCTTCGCAGAACAACGGACGGATATAAGCAGGTACAAATCCTGGGAAGTCGAAAGCATTTTCAACACCGCGCTGATCTTTTGCTTGTCCGCGTAAATTGTTTCCGTAATCAAATGTAATAGCTCCGCGTTTTTGCAACTCAAGCATCAGCTTCACATGGTGAGCCATTGTATCCAGCGATTTCTCAACGTATCTTTCAGGCTCGGTTTTGCGCATTCTGTCGGCTACTTCTTCAGCAATACCCTCAGGATAATATCCATTCAACGGATCGTGAGCCGAAGTTTGATCGGTAAGCAAATCAGGAGTGATATTGCGCTCAATCAAACGCTCCAGTAAATCAATAACATTGCAAACCACACCAATGGATAAACGTTTCCCGTCAGCCTTTGCTTTTAAAGCCATATCAATGGCCTGGTCAATATCGCGGCTCATAATATCCAGGTAACGTGTTTCAATGCGCTTTTTGATGCGCCATTCTACCACATCAGCGGCCAAACATACACCATCACACATGGTAACGGCCAATGGCTGTGCACCTCCCATTCCGCCTAATCCAGCGGTTACCGAAAGTGTTCCTTTTAACGTTCCGCCAAAATGCTGACGCGCAGCTTCGGCAAATGTTTCGTATGTGCCTTGTACAATTCCTTGCGAACCAATGTATATCCAGCTTCCGGCAGTCATCTGCCCGTACATCATCAATCCTTTTTTATCCAGCTCATGAAAGGTTTCCCAGTTGGCCCATTTCGGTACCAGCATGGAGTTGGAAATGATTACGCGGGGAGCATCTTTATGCGTAGGTAAAATCCCAACAGGTTTACCACTTTGAATCAATAACGTTTCGTCTTCTTCAAGGTCTTGTAGTGCTTTTACGATCAGTTCAAAACTCTCCCAGTTGCGGGCTGCTTTCCCAATACCACCGTATACTACAAGATCTTCAGGTTTTTCAGCTACATCCGGATCAAGGTTGTTAAACAACATACGTAATGCTGCTTCCTGTACCCATCCTTTGCAACTCAATGTATTGCCTGTTGCTGCGTGTAATTCTCTTCTATTCATTGTACTGAAATTTTGGCCAAAAATAGTTTTAAAATTTATCCTTTCCTCGCGTCAGCTAATTTTGGACATATTTTAGGCATATGTTCAGTTAATATGTAAAAATTGGACATGTATGCTTTATGTGTCCAAAAACTGAACAGATTTTTACTATGTGTTCAGTTATTTAATAAAAAATGGACATGAATGATGCATATATCCCAAAACTGGACATATATTTGCCATGTGTCCAATAATTAATAAAAATATGAACACAACAAAAAAAATACAATACGACCGAAACAAGCCGTTTAACGAATTACCACTGCTGCCAACGGATGATAAAATATTCGATGGAGAGGTGTTGTTGAAATGGGGGCACGCAAGCAGGGCCCTGGCTGAACTCAACCGGAATGTAATGAGGCTGCCCAATCCCCTGATGCTTATTAATACATTGGCATTGCAGGAGGCAAGAAGTTCAACGGAGATTGAGAATATTTTTACAACAGAGGACGATTTATACAAAGCCATTTCGGAAACGGTGAAGGAGGAGCAGGCACGGGGTAGTGTAAAGGAAGTATTGCGTTACCGGGAATCACTTTGGGCGGGATACCGCACCATTCAAAAAAGTGGAAAGCTGGATGAAAAAGCCATCATACAGGTTTTTAAGCAAATCAAAAATCTGTCCCAAACATACAGGTCACCACAATCCATGGTAGTTATCAAAAGAGGAAACTCCGAGGTAAAACCGGGTGAAACCATTTATACTCCACCAAGAGGAAAAGGTGTAATAGAGACGAAAATGAAAAACCTGATCAGCTACCTGAATGATGAAAAAAAATACCCGGTTGATCCCTTGCTGAAGATGGCCATTGCACATTATCAGTTCGAAGCCATTCACCCTTTTATTGATGGAAACGGACGTACAGGCCGCGTAATTAACTTACTATATCTTGTTAATCAGCAGTTGCTGGCACAACCTGTTTTATATCTTAGTAAATATATCATCGAACACAAAGAAGACTATTACCATTTATTGGCAGGTGTAACACAAAGACAAGCATGGAAGCCATGGCTCATGTATATGTTGGATGCGGTTGAGCAAAGTGCTAAACACAGTAACCGGATTATTGATGAAATTCTGGAACAAATGGAATCAACTTTGGCGCATGGAAAAAAACATCTTAAAACATACAGTAAAGAGCTGAACGAGTTATTGTTTTCACAACCATATACAAAAGCCAAATCCGTAGGTGAAGTATTGGGTAAAAGCAGCCGAACTACCATTACAAAATACATGGCTGATTTGGTGAAAAACGGAATTCTTACACCCAAGATAGACGGGAAAGAAGTGTATTACATGAATCACGATTTGCTCAGAATTCTCAACGGATAAGGTTAATCACACTTCCCGTCAGGGGTACAAACTCCTCCGCTCACCTTTTCGGTTTCGGGAATTTCAGCCCAGGCCTTTTGCAGGGCACCCAAAAATGTTTCTGAGGATTGTGCTCCGGAGATTGCATATTTATTGTTCACTGCAAAAAAGGGTACACCATTCACGCCAATCTGTTGCGACTCATAGATATCCTTGTGTACATCCTTGGCATGAGCATCTGTTGCCAATACTAGTTTCACCTCTTTTTCATCCAGTCCGATTGCGGTTGCCAGTGCAGTCAAGGTTTGATGGTCGGCTGTGTTTTTGCCATCAATAAAATAAGCCTTAAACAATTGCTCTTCCATCGCATCTCCCTTGCCTTTGCTTTTGGCATAATGAGACAAACGATGTGCATCAAACGAATTGGCCACAACCGCTTTATCAAAATCATAAGCCAGTCCCACTTCTTTGGCCATGGCTACCACATTGGCTGTTACCTGTTTCGTGTATTCCATCGTCCAGCCTTTGCTTTGTGAAAGGTGTTCAAGTGTACTTTTAGTGGGGTCGGTTTTAAGATCGGGTTGTAGCTGAAAACTTTTCCAGACAACTTCCACTTGGTCTTTATGTTCAAATTGTGCAAGAGCCGCTTCAAATCTGCGTTTGCCGATGTAACAAAAGGGACACATCACATCACTCCATATTTCTACTTTCATTAGTTTTTTATTTTTAGTTGTTGTAACAGGTGTAAGAGGTTTGCGCTGAGCGTTGGCCTCTGCATACGTACACAATAGTGTAATCAGAGAAACAAAGGAAACGAAAAGCAGTTTGGTGATTTTGGTCATCATATCATGGAGTTAACCATACAAAGGAAGAAAATGTTTGAAGAATTGCAGATATTCGCACATTCAATTGAAAATCATCGCTCCATATATTGCCATTTTTCTCACCGTATTGTTTGCCGCAACACTCTTGCCATACAATGCACTGCACCAGCATGCAGAAGATGAACATACGGCAGCTATGGTAAACCAAGAGCATGATCCTGCACATCATTGTGAATTAGATGAACAGTTTTGCCAATCGGCACCGGAGACTGATTGTGGTCACGATATGCATATTGCTAAAACACATCCCAAATGTTTTGCCTGCGATTTTAGTTTCATCAAATCGTTTGAAGCTTCATCCGATATTAGTGTATACAAAGAGGTTTCGGTTCCTTCCATGTATAAGGAGTTGAATACAACAACACTCAATAAGGACTTTATTTTTGTTGGAAATAAAGGACCTCCGGCAATTGCTTAATTATCATTGATTCCGGATTCCCGGAATCTTCTTTCTTATTCTATTTACTTTTTTTAATACACAGTACTGTGCAGATCAGAATTTTGGTTGCATGGTGTTTGCTGTCGTTTGCGGCTTCGGCTCAAACGGGAAAACAATTGTATCAACTCAGGGTTACGGTAAATGATAGCATTACCGGAATGCCTTTGGAAGATGCTGTTGTAACACTCAGTAAACACACTCATGCACATATTACCAATTCAAATGGATTCACTGTTTTTGATACGCTCAAAGCAGGACATTACCATATAGCGTGTTCGTATATCGGATACCAAACCAATGTGTTCACCATCAATTTACCGGAACAACAATCGGTTGTAGTGTTGTTGTGTCCGCTGTCCTACCATCTGCACGAAACAGTTATTGAACAAACGGCAACGCAGGATTCAAAAACCTATTCAGTGCAGGCAACTTCGGTGTTAAGTGCTACGCAGATAGAAAAATTGCGCGGACAAAATCTGGGCGATTTACTCAAAAACGTGAACGGAATAACTACGTTGACCACCGGACCGGGAATTGCCAAGCCCGTGTTGCGCGGATTACATAGCAACAGACTGGTGTTACTCAATAACGGCATTAAACAGGAAGGCCAACAATGGGGTACTGAACATGCTCCCGAGATTGATCCATTTACCATAAACAGGGTTGAAGTGATAAAAGGTGCTGCTTCCGTTGAGTATGGTCCAGAAGCCATTGGTGGAGCTATTCGCCTGTCGCCACGTGGGTATCGCAAAGAAAACGGTATTGCCGGTGAAGTAGGGCTGCAAGGATTTTCGAATAACCGGCAAGGTTCTGTTTCTGGTTTGCTTGAGGGAACACATTTAAGAACACAACAATTCAGTTGGCGGGTACAGGGAAGCATCCGAAAAGCAGGTGATGGCCATGCTCCCGGTTATGTTATTTCGAATACGGGGCTTGAAGAACAAAATGGTTCTGTTGCTTTGGCTTACCGGTTGAAGAAGTTGCAAATTGAGGTATCGGGTAGTGTGTTTAACAGCAAGATTGGCATCATGCGCGCTGCTCATATCGGGAGTGTTACGGATTTGTACAGAGCCATTGAACAGAACGAACCACTCATCATTCAACCATTTACTTATTCCATTGGAAAGCCGTATCAGCAGGTATGGCACGAAACACAAAGCATGAAACTGAGTTACCCGTTGAAGATAGGTAAAGTAGGTATTCAGATAAGCAGGCAACTCAACTCCCGGAAGGAATATGATCTGGGTGTTTCATGGAATCCGCAATCACTTACCCAAATGAAACCTGCTTACGATTTAACACTTACCACCTATACTTATGAAGGTGTTTTCGAACAAACCAAATGGAAAAATATGACTGGTAAAATAGGAGTAAGTGTTATGGATCAATCCAATTTTACGGATGGAATTCAAAAACCTCTGATACCAAATTTTACAGCACATACCTATGGTGCTTTTATCATCGAAAAGTGGAACAAAGGAAGGTGGACGGCCGAGTTAGGTTCACGTTTCGATATGCGGGATCAAACCATATATTACCGTGAAACCAACAATACCATAGCTACGCAAACTAAAAAGTTTCAGCGGGCTACATTTATTGCAGGAGGTGGTTATGCCTTTAATGAACACATAACCGTAAACATGACCTTAGCATCGGCATGGCGGCCTCCTGCTATCAATGAATTATACAGCAACGGATTGCACAACGGAACTGCAACTTACGAAACGGGTGACAGCAATTTGGTTCCCGAGCAAAGTATCAATGCGGATTTTAATACCAGGTACCATAACGAAAAATGGAATGTTGAGCTGAGTGTGTTCCGCAATCAAATCAATGATTTTATCTATCAGCTTCCGGTACAACCACCCACTATTACATTGCGCGGAACCTTTCCTACATTTCGGTTTACACAAACGGATGTATTGATGCAGGGTGCGGAACTTTCCGTTTCCCGGGTATTAAACGCACATCTGATAACAACAGCTGCGTTGAATTATTTGCATGCGCAGGATGTGACCAACAAAATGCCTGTTATAATGATGCCCGCAAACCGCGGACGATTGGGTGTGCAATACCAACAGGCACAACTGTGGAAATTGGAGCATTTTTTTGCAGAGTTGAATGCAGCATACGTAGCAAAGCAAACACGTTTCCCTCTTAACCTTGATTACAAAAATCCGCCATCCGCATACACCCTGTTTGACATCACAGTTGGGTTTGAAATTCCTGTGTACAAACAGCATCTCAGGGTTTCGGTGAGTATGAAAAACGTGTTCGATGTATCCTACCGCGACTACCTGAACCGCTTCAGGTATTTTACCGATGAGCCCGGACGAAATATTATCGTAAGGCTTACTATTCCTTTTACCATTTTTAACAACTAAACAATCATGAAAGTATTTATAAGAACAATTATCATTCTATGCTTTTTCTCTCTTGCAATCTTCTCGTCCTGCAAAAAATCGGAAGATGCAACCAACCCTGTTATCAGTACTCCACAGGAACAAATTACCACCGTTATCCTGAGCGGCTATAATCACCATCACCCTTCCGACAGCAATTTTTTCATTCAATGCAAATGGGAAGACCTGGATGGAAACGGAGGTAATGCACCAACCATTGATTCGCTCGTTTTGGATACAGGAATTACTTACGATGTGAGGCTGTTGTTGCTTGACAAAACAAAAGCACCATATGACACCGTTTCGAATGAGGTGGCCGAACTCGGAAATATGCACCAATTGTTTTATACCCCTTCGGCAACATTACAGCATAAAATAGGAATTGACCGGTTGGATCTTGACGGCAACAATCCTGCACTTCCCGTTGGTTTGCAAACACAATGGAAAGTAGTATCGCAGCAGTCCTATCCTTTGCCGGTTACCGGCAGCCTCAATTTGGTGTTGAGTCATTATGACGGCATTCCTAAAACAACACAACCTTCACCCGAAAGTGATATTGATGTAACCTTTCCCGTTCGGCTGAGGTAATCAGAATTTGTCCCCGAAATGGAGGAAGGCTATCGCGTTAAATGGGCATTTAACCGATGGCCTTCTTTTTTTGCCTCGCATGTATTAATTCGCTCTCCGAATGCGTTTTTCTGTTTTCTTTGTGTTGCCAATGATAGAACTTACAAACATCCACAAATACTACACCCTTGGTGAAGGCAAACTGCATGTGCTGAAAGGTATAGATATTCACATCAAACAAGGTGAAATGGTTTCCATCATGGGTTCTTCAGGAAGCGGGAAATCTACCTTACTCAATATCCTGGGTATTCTGGACAATTATGATGAAGGAAATTATAACCTCTCGGGTACGGGAATAAAAAACCTGAACGAAACCAAAGCAGCACAACTGCGCAACCAGTATCTCGGATTTGTATTTCAATCTTTCAACCTTATTTCCTTTAAAAGCGCGCTGGAGAATGTTGCTCTTCCGCTCTATTACCAAAATGTAAGCAGAAAGAAGCGTAACAAAATAGCAATGGAGTATTTAGAGAAGGTGGGTCTTGCAGACAGGGCCGATCATTTACCCGGAGAGTTGAGTGGTGGTCAGAAACAGCGTGTAGCTATTGCAAGAGCATTAATTTCGCAGCCCAAAGTAATCTTAGCCGATGAACCGACAGGAGCGTTGGATACCCAAACAAGTTATGAGGTAATGCAGTTGCTTAAGCAGGTAAACAAAGAAGGAATGACGGTGGTAATCGTAACACACGAACACGATATCGCAGCCATGACGGATAGAACGATTAAGTTAAAAGATGGACTTATAGTATAAATTGAGAGTTGTGATTTTGGATTTGAGATGTAAACATTTCAAATCTAAAATTGTACATCTCAAATCTCAAATCAAAATGTTTGACTTAGATAAATGGCAGGAAATATTTGCGGCCATCAGCAAAAATAAGCTGAGGACGTTTCTCACGGGCTTTAGTGTGGCCTGGGGGATTTTTATGCTTATTGTGTTGCTGGGAAGCGGGAATGGTTTGGAGAATGGCGTACAAAGTGCGTTTGGTGGTGATGCCGTGAACAGCATGTGGGTGAATGCCGGCAAAACATCTGTGGCTTATGACGGGTTGCAGGCCAATAGGGAAATACAGTTTACCAATGCCGATAGGGAATGGCTGGGAGCCAATTACAGCGATGCGCAAAATTTGACATCGCGGTTGAATTTGTGGGACATCAATGATGTGGTGTATGGAACAAAAAGCGGAAATTTTAGCATACGTGCATGTGAAAAGGGAATGATAGCATCTGAAAAAATTACCGTGATCAAAGGACGTTTTATCAATGACAAAGACGTAGCAGAAGGACGTAAAGTGTGCAGTGTGGGAAAAATGCTGGTGAATGAATTGTTCAATAAAGAAGATCCTATCGGGAAGTATGTAAAAATTAGTACGATTCCTTTTAAGGTTGTTGGTGTTTTTACCGATGATGGTGGTGAGAATGATATGCGCAGGGCCTATATACCGATAACAACAGCACAGCGAACATTCACCGGAACCAACAGGGTGGCGCAATTGGTGTTTACCATGGAGGACATGGAACAAAGCAAGGATGCAGCAAAAAGTATCCGGAAGCTGATGGCCGAACGACATAATTTTGATCCCAAAGATGATAAGGCAATTTTTATCTGGAACAACCTGGTGGAGTATCAAAAAGTGATGGGCGTGATTATCGGGATTCGCATTTTTGTGTGGATCATCGGCATCATGACATTGATTGCAGGCATTGTAGGTGTAAGCAATATCATGATGATAGCAGTAAAGGAACGCACCAAGGAAATAGGGATCCGCAAGGCATTGGGTGCTACACCGTGGAGCATTGTATCGCTTATCGTGCAGGAGAGTGTATTTGTAACCGCTGCAGCCGGATTTATAGGATTGATATTGGGAATTGCAGTGTTGGAATCAGCTAAGAAGTTTATTCCGGATTCAGAGTTTTTTCAAAACCCACATGTGGATTTGAGTGTGGCATTGTATGCAAATGGATTATTGATTGTTGCCGGATTGATAGCAGGATTATTTCCCGCAAGAAAAGCCGCAAGGGTAAAACCCATTGAAGCACTCCGTGATGAATAGAATGATTTGAGAATGGTGATGTACGATTTGAGAGTTCAATGGAATTCTTAAATAATCCATCTCACATCTCAATTCGCAAATCTCAAATAGAAATGATTGACCTCGACAGAGCAAACGAAATTTACCAAACGCTCAGTAAAAACAAACTGAGAACTACACTCACAGCATTCGGAGTGTATTGGGGAATTTTTATGCTCATTTTTATGCTCGGGTCAGGGCAGGGATTGAAGAATGGAATTACCAAGGCATTCAGTGGAACAGCTACCAATTCTTTTTTTGTGTGGGCGCAGCAAACATCCATGCCGTTTAAGGGTATGCCTAAAAACAGGCAGATCCAATTCAGGAATGAAGACATTGAGGCAATCAGAAAATATGTTCCCGAAGCAGAAGTGGTGGCTCCTGCAAATCAACTGGGCGGATACCGTGGTGAGAACAATGTGGTACGCGGAACCAAATCGGCACCGTTTACCGTAAGGGGTGATTATCCCGAGGCGTGGAAAATACAAACATTCCGCATCACCAAAGGCCGCTTTTTAAATTATAACGATTTGCACGAAACACGTAAGGTATGTGTGATCGGAGAACGTGTGCGCCAGGTATTGTTTAAACCTACAGAAGATCCGCTGGGCGAATACCTGCAGGTAAATGGAATTTATTTCAGGGTGATAGGAACTTATACCAGTGATAAGGGGGATGAGGATGCACAGGAACAGATGCAAACCATCTACACACCTTTTACAACTTTTCAGCAGGCATTCAATTATGGAAACATGGTGAGCTGGTTTTCCATCACATCCAAAAAAGATGTGCCGGCATCGCTGGCCGAAAATAAGGTGCGTGCATTGCTTGCTTCCCGCCACCACATCCATCCCAACGATAAAAGGGCTATCGGCAGCTGGAACATGGAAAAGGAGTTTAAAAAAATAACAGGTCTGTTTGATGGAATTGAAATGCTGGTATGGATCGTAGGCATCGGAACATTGCTGGCCGGAGTGGTGGGCGTAAGTAATATTATGCTCATTGTGGTGAAGGAACGTACCAAGGAAATTGGAATTCGCAGAGCGATTGGTGCCTCTCCGTTTTCCATCATGAGCCAGATCGTAACCGAATCGGTTATGCTTACCCTCATTGCCGGATATTTCGGTTTGGTTTCGGGCATAGGCATTTTGGAGTTGATTAACAGTGCCATGGCCGGACAAGGAGGTATGTTCCAGGAACCGGGAGTGGATCTTGCCATTGCATTTAAGGCGTTGGCTATTTTGATAGTATCAGGCATGTTTGCAGGTATCATTCCCGCACAACGGGCCATAGCCATCAAACCGGTTGATGCACTGAGAGCTGACTAGGAAGAAGTGCGTCCCGCTAGCTATCGGGAGGCATGCCAAAAATGAAGAATGAACGAAAAGGAATGCGAAATATTTAAGTTCGAATTTCGAAATAATATTTAATGAAGAATATTGAATAGTTAAAGAAAGTCGAAACGAAATGCGGTCCCGATAGCTATCGGGAGAACAAGAATGCGGAATGAAGAAGGAACGATTCTCTTAGTGAGCTTTGTGGTAAAAAATGGATATCCAATCTTACCACTAAGTACACTTAGAACACACAATGTTCGCAATGGAAAGAGCAGAATGGAACTTCTCAATACGAAAAAGTAATAACAAGCAACAAACAGAAAACCGTTAACCGAATATGAAAAGAGTACTGAAAATAACATTATTGATTGCCCTGGTGGGAGGTTTTGTATGGACGATCTGGTTTTTGTACCAAAAGTCGGAAGAGAAACCTGTGGTGTTTCAAACACAACAACCGGAGGTTACCAATATCATAAAAAAGACAGTTGCCACGGGAGCTGTGGTGCCGCGCAAGGAAGTAAATATTAAACCGCGTGTGTCGGGTATTATCGAACAGTTGTATGTGATTGCCGGTGACCGTGTGAAAAAAGGCGACATGATTGCCCGAATCAAGATTATTCCGAACATGGTGAGTTTGAATGAAGCGGAGAACCGGATGAACAGGGCCAAACTGGCATTGGATAATGCAAAGATTGATTACGACCGGAACAAAAAACTGGTGGATGCGAAGATGATTGCATTCTCCGATTTTCAGCAATTTCAACTCACCTACAGCAATGCAAAAGCGGAATTTGAAACAGCCGAAAATAATCTGCAGCTGATTAAAGACGGGATCAGCAAAAGTGCGGGAGCCGTAAGTAATACGATTGTACGCAGCACCATTGAAGGTATGGTGCTCGATGTTCCGCTCAAGGAAGGAAGCAGTGTAATTGAAAGCAATACTTTTAACGAAGGCACAACCATTGCGGTAGTAGCCGATATGGGCGAAATGATTTTTGAAGGTAAAGTAGATGAAAGTGAAGTGGGAAAAATTAAACCGGGCATGGATCTCATCTTAACCATCGGAGCAATTGAAAAGGAAAAGTTTGAGGCTACCCTGGAATACATCGCACCCAAAGGTGTGAAAGAAAACGGAGCCATTCAGTTTACCATTAAAGCCAACATGAAACTGAAGGAAGGCAATTTCATCCGTGCAGGATACAGCGCTACTGCCGATATTGTACTAGACAGAAAGGACAGTGTATTGTCTGTTTCGGAAGCATTGCTGCAGTTTGAAACGGAAGATAAACCATACGTGGAAGTGGAAACCGCTCCGCAAACATTTGAAAAACGATATGTAAAACTGGGACTGTCGGATGGGATTCACATCGAGGTGCTCGAAGGCCTTACGAAAAAGGATAAAATTAAGGATCCGAGCAGCAGCAACGCCAAGGATGATAAACAAATGGACGAGGAGTAATTGAATACCCTTAAATATCATATTTTTTCTCCCGCAAGTCTTCGTATTTTCGCTTAATGACGATGCCAACCGAACAAGATATCTGGAATGCCCTCGAAGTGGTGAAGGATCCTGAAATACCAACCCTGAGTATGGTGGATATGGGTATTATTACCAAAGTAGAAGTGCGAGGTGAAAGCAGCGTGTATGTGGAGATGACACCAACATTTACCGGTTGTCCGGCTATCAAAATGATGGAAGGAATGGTATCTGACCGGTTGAAAGAAATAGGTATTCAGTCTGTTGAAGTAGTTACCAATTTTGATCAGCCCTGGGATAGCAATAAACTTACCGCCCGTGGGTTGATGTGTTTGAAAAAACATGGTCTTGCACCACCCGTAAAACATGCCGGTGAAGTCACTCAGGAATTGCTTGAGCATGTGGAATGCCCGTTTTGCGGAAGCAAAAACACCGACATGAAAAGCCCGTTCGGTCCCACCTTATGCCGCAGCATGCATTACTGCAATGATTGTTTGCAGGCCTTTGAAGGATTCAAACCCGTAGTATAATGTACGCTTTTTGTACACCCCAAATGTGTACTTGTTGATTTTCTCTTTCGGCAAATGGAGTATTGTTGCTTCATGAAACACCCCGGACTCGTTTATTTATTTTTGTTCGTAGCATTTTTTGCTGTTGCCTGTAAAAGCAAAAAAGGAACTACAGTTTCCAAACGCAAGGAACTTTCACGCAAGGAAAGAGAGTATAAACTGTTGAGTGAAAAACTGAATTTACCACTTACCGACAGTGATAATGTGAAGCTGTATTCCTTTGTAGCCGACTGGTTGGGAACACCACACCAGATGGGTAAATGCACCAAAGAAGCAGTTGACTGTTCCTGCTATGTGAGGCTGATGTATGAAGAGGTTTACGGAAAAACCATTCCACGCTCATCAAAGGAAATGTTTGATGCAAGCTCCAGGCTGAACAACGAAGAATTACAGGAAGGTGACCTCGTCTTTTTCAACATCAAAACAAGCAAGGTGTCGCATGTGGGTGTGTATTTAAAAGAAGGCTGGTTTGCACATGTAAGCACCAGCAAAGGTGTGATGATTAACAATCTCTCAGAAAAATATTACGCAAAATATTACCTGCGAGGCGGACGGCTTAAAGGCTCCTGAGCATTAATCATACAGAGTTGCGCCTATAATGGTTAACACTAGGCCACCAAAAAGAACGAAGGTGATGATGTAAATAACATAAGCCAGCAATGTGAGCAATACAGACCTGGTTTTGGAGAGCCGGCTGAAAAACTGAGAGCAAACCCAAATGGTGAGTCCCAAATCAGTTAAACGCAACAGTGAGTTAAATGGACCCGAAAAGTGTGTTGCACTTACGGCATACATGATGGGAAATAAAGCTATATGAACAGTTAACCGTTGTGCAGATAAAAAAGCATTCAACACCATGTGTTCGATAAAATTGTAGCCTTGTTTTTTAAACGCAATAAAAGTTCCAAACGCAAAAAATGGCAACGCAAGGAGTGTTGTTAATGCATAATGTGTTTCAATCCAATCCAGCATTTTGGTATAAAAGGATAGCTCCTCAGCACTGGGTGTACTGCCGGTAGTGAGTCTTACGGGACCTGGATTTTCTACATGAAAATAATGGGACATGAGGCCGTAAATGGTAGCCAGAATAACCACCATGGAAAGTGGCTTAAAATGTTTTACCCGTTTACCATCAATAAACTCGCGGATGGTATGGCCCGGGCGCATAAAAAGCTGTGATATGGAATACAGAATACCCTTATCTACATGAAAGATACCATGCTGGATATCGTGCCACACAAAATGAAAATTGAGCCGGTGCGTTTCACCAGTTTGTCCGCATTGGTTACAATATTTTCCATCAAAAGTAAACGCGCAGTTTTTGCAAATAGTATTCATATATATTTCATAAAGAATCAGCTCCGAAGGAGTTGATAACCCCAACGGGGTTAAACATCAATAATACCGAAAAAGCACAAAAGAAAGAAGAAACCTGACCCTGAACTTGGGAGGATGGAAGTTGGAGGTTGGAAGAAATTTGGTGCTGGTTGAGCGCAGTCGAAACTACCCTCTGAACAAAATATCCTTAATGTTCAACTGCAGGTTCACATGCCCGTTGAAATGGTTTTCTTCGATCGTGTAGCATATATCGAAAGAAATGCCCTGTGCTACTTTATCGTAATGTTCGCCCAATCCGAAAGCGATGGCTTTAAAAATACGTCCGCCTTCTTCCTGTGTTAAGCTTAGTTTTAAGTGGTTGTTTCCAACAATGGTTACATCGCCTACATCCCACACATTCTTACTCATAAAAATCGGGCTATGGTTACCCGGACCAAATGGAGAGAATTGTTTGAGCACACTAAAAAACTTTGGTGTAATGGCTCTCAATGGAATCTCCGTATCGTATTCAATTTCCGGTGTTAAACTGCGTTCCTTGATATTGGTAGCTACCACATCTTCAAACTTGGCCGCAAATTGTTTCACATTGTCCAGCTTCATGGTTAAACCAGCTGCATGGGTATGTCCACCGTATTGCTCGAGCAGATCTGAACACTGTTCAATGGCATTGTATAAATCAAATCCTTCAACCGAACGTGCCGAACCTGTTGCCAGTCCGTTCGATTCCGTTAATACGATTGTTGGTCTGTAATATTTTTCGATCAGGCGCGAAGCCACAATTCCGATAACACCTTTGTGCCACTCATTGTGAAACAGTACAGTTGATTTACGTTGTGAAAACGTTTCATCTTTCTCCACCATTTCAAAAGCCTGTTCTGTAATGGAAAGGTCGAAGCCCCTGCGTTCCATATTGTGGTGGTTCACCAGTTCCGCAATCTCTTTAGCTTTGCCGTAATCATCAGCCGTCATCAACCGCACCGAATCTTTTGCATCGGCAATACGGCCGGCAGCATTGATGCGCGGACCAATAAAGAACACCACATCACTCACCGAAAATTCAGGTTTCGGAGCATATGCTTCAAGCAATGCTTTTAAGCCGAAGTTGGGATGCGACTTTAATTTTTTTAATCCGAAATGAACCAAAATACGGTTTTCATCCAGGATAGGAACCAGGTCGGCTGAGATACTCACAGCTACCAGGTCAATATATTTTTCAATATCCGCAAAGGGAATTTCGTGTGTGTGGGCATATCCCTGCAACAGCTTAAAGCCAATGCCACAACCCGACAGTTCTTTGAACGGATACGTACAATCCAGCTGTTTCGGATTCAGGATCGCTACTGCATCGGGAACTTCATCGCCCGGTAAATGGTGGTCGCAGATAATAAAATCGATGCCCTTGTTGTTGGCATATCGTACCTTATCATTTGCCTTGATACCACAATCAAGTGCTATGATGAGTGAAAACCCGTTGTTGGAAGCCCAGTCAATCGACATAAACGAGATACCATATCCTTCGGTGTAACGGTCGGGAATGTAAAAGTCGATATTGGGGTAACGTTTCTGAAAAAAGTCGTAAACAATGGCTACCGAGGTCGTACCATCCACATCATAATCACCATACACCAAAATCTTCTGGTTGTTGTTGATAGCCTTATCAATACGCTCCACAGCCTTGGCCATGCCTTTCATCAGGAACGGATCGTGGAGGTCGGCATATTGCGGGCGGAAGAACTTTTTAGCGATGTCGAAATGGTTGATTCCACGCTGCACCAAAACACCCGACAATACCTTATTGACATTGATGGTGGATGAGACTTGCTCAACCAGGGTAGGATCGGGTTCTGTTTTATGTGTCCAGCGTTTGGTCATTTTCGGATGGCGAATGTATTAAATTTTAAGGACTCTCCTTAATGTTTTCTTCACACTGCTGATGCTTAATGATGTACCGCAAACTTTGTGTATTTTTGGCCGCATGAGTACTATCCTGTGTATTGAAACAGCCACCGAAATCTGCTCTGTAGCTGTGGTTTCCGAAACAAGCATCCTCTCGTTGTGCGAGAACCACGAGGGTAATGCACATGCTTCGCAGCTCACGGGATTGATTGAAACGGCACTGAAGGAAGCCGGGTTAACACTGCAACAATTGGATGCCATTGCCGTGAGCAAAGGTCCCGGAAGTTATACCGGACTGAGGGTAGGAGTGAGCACTGCCAAGGGATTGTGTTATGCTTTGGATAAACCCCTCATTGCTGTTCCTACTTTGCAATCGTTGGCGGCTCAGTTTGTACAAACGCAGGAGTTAGGTGATTCGGATTTGTTGCTGCCCATGCTGGATGCACGCAGGATGGAAGTTTATTGTGCCGGCTATGATAAGAACCTGCTGGAAAAAAGAGCTACCGAAGCTGCAATTATTGATGGGAATTCTTTTGCTGCGGAATTGGAAAACGGCAACGTATATTTCTTCGGGAACGGAGCGGCTAAATGCCAACCCACCATTACGCACCCCAACGCACAGTTTATGGCAGGTGTGTTTTGTTCGGCCAAAGGCATGTCGGGGTTGGCAGTAAAGGCATTCCAAGAAGGCAGGTTTGAGGACGTAGCTTACTTCGAACCCTTTTACCTGAAAGACTTTGTAGGAACTACTCCCAGGAAGCTGGTATAGTGGTCTTAGTGTTTCCTTAGTGAGCTTTGTGGTTAATACGGGAGTTCCTTTTACCACAAAGCTCACTAAGGAAACACAAGGGTCACAATGGCTCACGATTGCAAACGTTAAAGCGAAAACGGAAAACTGCAAACAGAAAACTATATTCGACCCGTGAAGTTATCCATCATCATTGTAAACTACAACGTAAAGTACTTTCTGGAGCAGGCATTGCACTCTGTGCGCAAGGCTGTGAAAGGAATGGATGCCGAAGTGTTTGTGGTAGACAACAACTCCGTTGACGGCAGTTGCGAAATGGTGAAACGCACTTTCCCCGAAGTGATTCTCATCGAAAACAAGGACAACCCCGGCTTCTCCAAAGCAAACAACCAGGCCATCCGCCAATCCAAAGGCGAGTATGTGTTACTGCTCAATCCCGATACCGTGGTGGAGGAAGATTGTTTTGAAAAGGTTTGTGCCTTTATGGACAAAACCACCGATGCAGGTGCATTGGGTGTGAAGATGATTGACGGTAAAGGACGATTTTTGCCCGAGTCGAAAAGGGGATTGCCCACACCACAGGTGGCCTTTTACAAAATGTTCGGCTTGTCGGCTTTGTTTCCCAAATCCAAACGTTTTGGGAGGTACCACCTTGGTTACCTCGATAAAAATGAAGTGCATAAAGTGGATGTGCTTGCAGGGGCTTTTATGTTGCTGCGCAAAAAAACACTCGATGAAATTGGCCTGCTCGATGAAGATTATTTTATGTATGGCGAAGACATTGATCTGTCATACCGCATCACCAAAGCAGGATACTTCAACTATTATTTTCCGGGTACTACCATCATTCACTACAAGGGCGAAAGCACCAAAAAGTCTTCCGTTAACTATGTGTTTGTGTTTTACCGCGCCATGATCATTTTTGCGCAAAAGCATTATTCGCAAAAACATGCGCAGGTGTTCAGCATCCTTATCAATTCGGCTGTGTATGCACGTGCCAGCATTGCGCTGGTGTTCCGGTTGCTCAGCAATACTTATTTGTGGCTGCTCGATATGCTGCTCTTTTTTATGAGCGTAAAAACCATTGCATCCGTTTACGCTGCTTATAAATTTGAAAGTGCCGAAGCTTACTCGGCAACGGTGGTTTCCTTGAACAGCGCTGTGTATGCATTGCTGTGGACCGGTGGTTTATTTGTTGCCGGAGGATATCAAAAACGGGTGAGCTTAACAGGTATTGCCAAAGGCATTGCTTTAGGCTCGCTGGCCATTACGGTTTTTTATGCGTTTGCCGATGAACCGTATCGTTTTTCGCGTGCCATTATTTTATTCGGAACACTTGCTGCGGGATTGTTTGCGTATCTATTGCGCTTGCTCGTGTATACATTTACCCACAAACGGTTCAGCCTTACGCTCGACTCGGATATCAAAACCATTATTGTGGGCAACAGGGAAGAAGTGGCGCGGGTGCAGCATTTGCTGGTACACTCCAAAGCCAAAAGCGATTACCTTGGGTATGTTTCGGTAAATGAAGAGGAACAACATAATGAAGAATACCTTGGCACGGAACAGCAACTCTCTGCTATTGTGGAGTTGTTTAAAGTAGAAGAAATTATATTCTGCTCGAAGGATCTCTCTACCCGGCAGATCATGCAGTGGATGTACACCATCAGCAAACCGGATGTACATTTTAAAATTGTTCCCGAAGAAAGTGTGTTCATCATTGGCAGTAATTCCAAGGACGAACCGGGGGATTTTTACACCCTCGAAATTAACCTGGCCCTCAATGCTCCCAAACAGCTTCGCAAAAAGCGCGTGTTCGATGTAGCCGTTGCGCTGTTGTTTATTCCGCTGGCACCGGTTGTATTGTTGCTAGTTAAAAACAAAACCGACTTTATCCTCAATATCTTTAAAGTACTGCTGGGCGAAAAAACCTGGGTGGGGTATACCCCCGTTTCCAATATGGAAGTCCTGCCCAAAATTAAACCATCCGTATTAACCACCATTGGCAAAGCCCCGCAAACATCCATCAACGAAGTAGCCATCCAGAAAATGAACTTTCTGTATGCCAAGGAATATTCCATTGAGAAAGATTTAGGCATTGTACTCAGTGCCATTCCGTATTTAGGGAGTTAAACAGTCCTTAATGAAAACAGTCCCGCTAGGGACCCAACCCCGGTAGCCCAAAAAGGAACGAAAAAATACAAATCCCTTTAGGGATGTAACCTTTCCGCACGACCATTGTGCTTCCGCCACAGGTGCCTTCGACCATTCACTGCGTGAGCTCAGGCACCTTTCCCACGCGCAATTGCCGATTAAACTATGCAGGGATTATTCCATTAAAAATAAGGTATGCTACAAAGCACGATTCCGCAAACAGTCCCGCTAGGGACCCAACCCCGGTAGCCCAAAAAGGAACGAAAAAATAC
>JAZKEF010000014.1:0-31162 GCA_040387195.1 Bacteroidota bacterium | reverse complement strand
CGCCACAGGTGCCTTCGACCATTCACTGCGTGAGCTCAGGCACCTTTCCCACGCGTGTGGTTTCGGCTCCGCTCAACCACCGTGCTTCCGCCACAGGATTCACTGCGTGAGCTCAGGCACCTTTCCCACGCGCAGCTTTCTATGATAACGATGAACCAATAACTAAACGCTAACAGCATTCTTCACACCATGTTTCATCACCAGGTCTTCCACAATTTTTGCGGTATTATCGGGGTAATAGATGTTGGCGGGAAAGGCAAACTTTGCCCAGGTGTTTACTTTGCTTACAAAGTGGTGGTCAATTTCTTTCACTACTGTTATGCCAAGGTCTTTCATGGCTTGTGCGTTGCAGAGCTGCTCATATTGGTTGCCCATTGGAATGGAGAGCACTTTTTTACGCAGGTGAATGGCTTCGGCCGGACTTTCAAATCCGCCTGCGGTAATGAGTCCGTCACCTGTGGCAAGGCTTTGTGTGAAGGCTTCGTTCAATACCGGTTTGATGTGCACATTGCCTACCGTGTATTCCAGTTTGCTGTGTTTGGAAAATACCTCCCACTGTACGTCCTTAATCTGTGTGAATTGTTTGATGAGGATCTCATCACCATGAGCGGGAAGGTATACTGTAATATGTCCTTTATTGCTGGGCTCCAGTTTGCGCACATCGGAACGGATCACAGGAGTATGGATAAACGAATCGTAGGGTTTAAAATGGAATCCGTAGGCAGCGGTAGAGGGGGCGTAGTGTTTAAAGAGGTTTTCGGCAAACCCATCCTTTGTGGCGGGGCGTGGTGTTTTCATGGAGAGGAAAGACGATTGGTGACTGAGGGCAATGCAGGGTTTCTTTTTAAGCTTGCAGGCCCATGCACTTACCGGTTCAAAATCGTTCACCACCAAATCATATTGTTGCACCGGGAAGGAGTGAATGTCTTTAAGAAAATCAAACGGACGCAGGTGTTTGAAACTATCCACAAGGTCAATACCGCCTTGTTTACCGAAGGTGTATCCCAGTCCGGGTTTTTTGTATTTGATGATGTAGGGTAGCGATACTTCGGCCTGTGTGCCGCTTATCAATAGATCCAGTTCACCGTATTTCAGCAGATGGGGAATGATCTCGCGGGCCCTGCTGATATGTCCATTGCCTGTTCCCTGGATGGCATATAATATTTTCATTTGGTGGAGTTAGTTAGTGGGTTATTGGTTAATTGTAGTCAGTTCGAGTAGCAGGTGTTGGCTTTGCGTTGCGCGTATTGAGAACATGCCCAACGGTTAGCCCTCTGCCTCCGAAGCTTCTCGCTACAAACGCTTTTCACAACCACCCTAATGTTTTACTCGAAGTGACTGACTCTTTCTTCATTTTATTTGCCTACTGCCTCCCGATAGCTATCGGGACTCCTCATTGCCTGCTTCCACACCTATTACAATTTGGTTACAGGTGTAAAAGCCACATGGGGCATCTTGATAATGTTTTGGTACAACACCTCCATGTTCGGCAGTTTCACATTCAGCTCTTCATCATCTGCAGGTTCTTCCTGTTGTGTTTCCGGATGTTGGTACAAGCTCCATGCTCCATCATTGTATTCCAGTGCGGTGAGGTTTTCAATCCAATCCCCACTGTTGAGGTAAAGTGATGTTCCCTTGATGGTGGTTACCTCCCGCAGGGCGGGCTGGTGTATGTGTCCGCACACCACATAGTCATATCCGTTTTCAATGGCAATGTCGATGGCTGTTTGTTCAAAATCATCAATGAATTTAATGGCGGATTTTACACTGTTCTTCACCTTCTTGCTCAGCGAAACCTTGCCCTTGCGCAGCACCTTTTCCGAGAACCAGTTCACCACTCCGTTAATCATAATGAGTGTATCGTACCCTATGGCTCCCAGTTTGGCAAGCCACTTGGCATTTTTCATGGTAATGTCAAACACATCTCCGTGGAAGATCCACGCTTTTTTACCATCCAGGTTCAATACCAGTTTATCGAGGATTTCGAGTTCACCCATTTTAAAGTCGGTGAACTTGCGGAGCATTTCATCATGGTTTCCGGTGAGGTAGTATAACTTGGTTCCGGTGGTGAGCAATTTAAAAATGCGTTGAACAATTTTCATGTGCGATTCCGGCCAGTAGCGTTTGCTGAACTGCCAGATATCGATGATGTCGCCATTGAGCACCAGTATTTCGGGGTCAATTGACTTGAGGTAGGTATTGAGTTCCTTCGCACGGCAGCCGTAAGTACCCAAGTGTACGTCCGAAATAACTGCAACCTTTACTTTTCTTTTTGCCATATAATAAGGCATTTAAGCCACACAAAGGTTGCCTTAAGGTATGACCGGAACATGAACCGCACGTTGCCAAATTGTTAAGCGGGATGGGGGGTGGAGGGTTACGGGTTGTTTATTGCGGGTTGCGGGTTGGAGTTGTCGCGGGGGGAGGTCCGTAGTCCGCAGTCCATGGTCCGTGGTTTGATGAAAGGAGAGAACCCCTACAGGGTTCAATATGAGAAGTAGAGGGATATGCCCTTTCAGGGCAATATGAATGTGTGCCAATGTTATTAGGGAAATTTGTTGTTGGGGTTGTTGTATCATAAAAAACCCCGCTTCAATTGAAGCGGGGTTTTGTGGTGACGTATGCCACGGTGTAATCAACAGACCAAGCTATTTGGTTACCATTATTTTTATTCGTTTGTCTGTTGTTTGGCCGGTGATATGCAATAGGTATACTCCGTAGTTTTAACCCATGTTCACGCGGAGGTCGTCCGTGTGAATTTAGAATGATAAGGATGACACAAGAGGAATGTTGAAACGAAGCAGACAAACTATGGCTAATTAGAGTAGAAGCTCAATTTTTGCGTTACGCTCCAAATGGGCAAGTCACGGCACGTCCGGCAACCTGGGAAAGCACATCCAGACACCATGTTTAACTCGAATTCATCCTTTTCCACTTGTTATTCAGAATAAGAATGTATCTTTATTTGAGAATCATAAGTTTATACCAAATTTCAAGTCATAGTCTTATGAAAAGCAGTATCAATATTTTCCTATTTCTTCTTCTTGCTGTTCTAATGCAATCTTGCGATTCAGACAAACAAGAACCTTGCAAGGATTCCTATACCACAGTTAACCTTACCGATTTTCAAAAAACACGTTGTCCCTATACAGGGAGTGATACATTAGTTTTTGTGAGTGACCAAAATGATACTGCATATTGCTACGGTATAGGAAAATCAACATATTTCATTCAAACTAGCAAGCGTCCCAATCCAGATGGTTGTTCTCTGCATACAGCATTCGAAACAATAGAATATAGTTATAGTTGTAATAATGCGCTATTTACTAATAGCTTAAAAATAATCATTGGATTAGGTGGCAGTAATATTGAAAGTTTTAAGATTAAATTAACGGGTAAAGATTTTAGCGAGGATGTTGATGCAATTATAGATGTGAACTATAAACAACGAGTTACGATATTTAATAAGACCCACACCGCAATGGCGTTTCGTTTTTATGCTCAAGACTCGTTATACTATAATCATACAGATGGGATTATACGTGTTGCTTTATTTAATCAAGCAGGTTGGAATGTCCTTAAGTGATATTGACATCACTAGGAATAAAGCACTACTCACTTTTTTCCAAACTGAGATATAGAATAATCTAAATAATACATCTTTAAGCCTATGAAAATTATATTATTGTTAACTGCGTGCCGTCCGTGTGAAATTAGAATGATAAGGATGACACAAGAGGAATGTTGAAACGAGAAGACAAACTGTGGCTAAGTAAAGTAGAAGCTCAATTTTTGCGTTACGCTCCAAATGAGCAAGTCACGGACGGCACGTCTGCGACAACTTGGTATTTTTTTATAGTTAACTTGCTATTGTCTCATTTTCAATTGCCCACTTAACTTAACTCAATATGAAATTCATTATTCACCTGCTTGCTTCAATAGGAGTTTGTTTTGGTTTAATCCAGTTGCAAAGTTGTGGTGACCCAAGCTCTCATTGCAAGGATCCACAGACATATCATCACAATATCTCAGCAAGCGACTTGAGTAAAGTTCCTTATACAGGATTTGATACCTTATACTTTATAGGTAAAGCAGGCGACACTTGTATTGTTCGCGGAACGGGTAAAAAATTCAGCTCTGAAGAAAAAAGGGAATCCTCGGATCCGGGATGTCCAACAGAAAGAATAGATGTTAATCAACTCTATACAATTAATTTTATTCCAATTAAAGGTAATCTTGAATTTCAGTTATCTCAAAAGCAAAGTGATTATAACGTTACAGTTGATAGATCAACTTATAATGTAATTTTCAGGTTTGAATCAAGAGGAATTGACCGTGAAGAAAATAACGAAGATTATATTGACAGCCTCATCATTAAGAATAAAGTTTATACCCGCATAAGCGTTTTCCTGACTGCTGTCAAGCCTATTGGGTCTGTTCGCGATACAACTAATAGACTTCTTTACAACAAATCTTATGGAATTTTATATATAAAAAGCACGAAACAAAATGAAGAATACTGCCTGATTCCCAAACCATAAACTATCCCAATGTTCACGCGGAAGGCCGTCCGTGTGAATTTAGAATGATAAGGATGACACAAGAGGAATGTTGAAACTAAGAAGACAAACTTTGGCTAAGTAAAGTAGAAGCTCAATTTTTGCGTTACGCTCCAAATGAACAAGTCGCGGACGGGGGTTCCCGTGAGGGAAAGCATATGTGCCCTGGTCAGCTGTTTGATGAAAGAAGAAAACCCCTACAGGGTTCAATATGAGAAGAAGAGGGATATGCCCTTTCAGGGCAATATGAATGTGTGCCAATGTTATTAGGGAAATTTGTTGTTGGGGTTGTTGTATCATAAAAAACCCCGCTTCAATTGAAGCGGGGTTTTGTGGTGACGTATGCCACGGTGTAATCAACAGAC
Source organism: Bacteroidota bacterium (assembly GCA_040387195.1). Lineage (GTDB taxonomy): Bacteria > Bacteroidota > Bacteroidia > UKL13-3 > UKL13-3 > UKL13-3. Next base: position 26,238 of record JAZKEF010000014.1, on the reverse strand, counting down.
CAAGCTATTTGGTTACCATTATTTTTATTCGTTTGTCTGTTGTTTGGCCGGTGATATGCAATAGGTATACTCCGGATTTGAATGTGGATGTATTTAACTTATGAATTATATCCTTTGCAATTGCATAGTAAACCCTTCTGCCGTAACTATCATACAATGAAATCTGTTTACCCTCAGGATGGTTCAGTTCAATGGTTAATTCATCCTGAACAGGATTTGGATAAACACTTATGCTCTCAAAGGTATTTTCAGTTGCAGGACTCATAGGTTCGTTACCTTGTTGGGATTCGGGATCACTTCCTCTTTTTCCATATCCACCTCCTTGTCCGCTGGATTGATTGCAGGTATTGTCAATTTGTGTTGCAATGAAAGTGGAGGAAGAAACATTGTCATTATACAATGCTCCGTTCTGGTATATTGTTCCGCATAAACGTTTATATCCGATAGCCGGAGAACCTCCAAGGTAGTTTCCGCTGATATCAATAGCTTCCATATGAAAACCTGTAGGGTCAGGTGAGAAGGTTCCCTGGCTACATCTTACATTGGCTCTTGAATGGTCACTTTCGGAGAGTGCTGCATAATTGGAGTTGACAGGCGATTGACTAAAGTAGTTATTTCCATCCTTCATACTAATTCCACTTTGCGTATTGAGAATCACACCTATGTTCTCACTGTTTAAAAATCGGTTAAAACCGGCATCAGTTCCATTCAATATAACATGGGTATTGTTACTGTAAATCGCAGCTGTTTGGCTGTTTAAAGCATACATGCATTTTACTTTCAGCGTACCGCCTGAGGTTGCAATCCCGATGGCATCATCTATTGAATTAAATTTAGTAAGGGAGAGGGTAGCAGGATTACCTGTTGAGTGAGAAACACCAATGTCACAACCGTTCGATGATAATTCTGTGCCAATGTTTGTGCCAATAGGGTTTTCTATTTCCCACCCTTTATTACAACCAAAAAAGGACGTTTGTGAAACATTCATTATAATTCCACTTGTATGTAAACCAGAAGCACAATTGTAGAATTGATTATTACTTAAAGATAAGGTAGCTGCGGCTAGCGATCTGGTGATAGAAAGTCCCTTGTTGCATTGATAGAATTTTGTCTGATTTATAGAGATGATAGGGGTTATTGGGGCTGAGGCAAAATGGTCTTCATCTAACATGATACCTATAGGATTTCCGGTACCTGATGGTTTTACGATAACATTTTGCAGTTTAATATTGCTGGTAGATTTAATAAAATTATTGGCTCCTAATTCTATTGTTCCATTGATGACTTCAAAATTGAAGGCACGAATATGTTGTTGTAAAAACAATCCACCACTACCTGAAATTTCAAGAATCTTGCTTGAGGTTGCACCTGAAACAATTCCGGTCAAACTTATTTTTGAATTCATACCGGGGTTAATTTGATAAGAGCTACTACTTAAATGTTCGTTGTTTACAAACTTAATAAACCCCTTTCCTTGCATAGGTACTTCGTTGATGGAAAGTACAGCGTTATTACCTATAAACAGTTTTCCTCTAACCTCCAGTATGCCTGTTTCTGCAATTTGTATGTTGCAGCCTTGGTTCACATAAAGAGATGCTCCCTCCTCAATAATGACCTTGCTGCCTTTATGAATGATAAAAACCGATCCGCTATTTAGCACCAATGAACTCCCAGACTCAAAGGTTACAATTCCCTTATTATTTGTAGGAACAGGTCCGATATCTCCTACAATCAGCTGACCACCACTATTCACCGTTACCATCGCATAGCCATCACAATTATTTACTGTTCTTACTGTTAAAGTGGAAGAGGCTACACTGATTGGATTACCGGAAACTCTCCAGCCAACCAAGCCTTGTTTGTTGATACAATAAGAACCCCCGGCATTGATACTTTTGGTTTTTAATGCACCAAGCGCTGGTAAACCATGATTATAGACTGATCCTATTGTATTGGGAATATTCGGTATAGGATCATTATAATTTAAGGCCAGTTGCTTGGTCATGTCTTCCTTGTTTCCTTGGTACCCGATTCCCCACTGGTTATTTTTGGTCAAAAACACATGTCCTTCATTGGGCCAGTGCAATTCGGGACCTTTGTATGATTCGAAGGGCGTTTTTGACAATTCACCAAAATCCATACTAATAGCATTTCTAATGTTGAAAAAGTAATCTTTTTCGTTGTATACATTAACAGAGCTAATGCTTGGAATGAAGGTGACAAGACCAGTATAGCTTGGATTGGGGAGGGTTAACTTATTATCAACGGCAGTTTTTTTAATCCCATCATACATCGTTTTAATCCCATCATGCAATCCACCTGGAGCTCCATCCAGATTAGGGCAGGATGCACCTCCGCAATTCCATTTTTCCTGTTTACCAAATCGATCTATCTGAAGAGTATAGCATGGTCCGAGGCCAGGTAATGCTCCTGTTATCATGATTGGTCCATTCGGAATAACGATGGTTTTTACCCCACCCGTTCCAACGCATATTCCGCTTATGTACAATTTCGGGTTGGGTTTTGTAATCAGTCCGTAAAATACCATATGATCATTACGACCCTGTGCAAATATGTTGCAAGCGGCAGCCTGAAAGGTAATAACAGGTACCCCAAGTACTTTAGGGGTTTCAGAATGACTCCATTCCATTAAGGCAGCACCATTGGAAATGCCATTGCCTAAACCTGAAACATTGCCATTTGTTAATGCAATTTTTCTCAATTGATTTGGCCAGCCGATTTCAGTTAATGCTGTAACCAAATTCTGACGAAAGCAACTGGCATATGTTTCAATTTCTTTTGTACCGTCATAACTACGGCTGACGTGCCTGATGAGCATTTGTTTTGCTGCAGGCAAATTTAATCTTCTTATATTCTCCCGTGCTGTATTATCACTGTTTGCAAAAAACAGTAAGGCGTATTGCAAACCAATCGGAATATTCGCTCCCAGGTGTGGAGAATCAAAAGAACACCATAAACGTGTGCAGTGCTTTAAATTATTTTTTTCCATGTATGCCAATGCATATCTTGTGGTAAGTCCACCCATGCTGGCACCCACTATAACATTGTCTTCTTTGGTAATCTTAGAGTTATTGAGTTCCTGTATAACTTTTACCAATGCAAATGCATTTTTCTGCACATAATCCGCACCCTTGGAAAAATCAACCAACACTATATCATAACCCTCATTTAGTAATTGTTGAATCAAGCCCTGTTGACCTGCAAGTTCAGTTAATCCAATGCTGAAAGGTGCTCCACTGGAATGGTCCGGAATGCTTTGCGGATAGCTTCCACCACTTACAAACACATCCCAACCAAACTCTCCGTATCGAAGAGCTGGAGGAAAGTTTGTGTTATTGGGGTTGTCAAGATAATCGCGGTAATCAAAATCAATACCCTCAACAAAAATGAAAGGACGTCTAAGTTGTTTATCAGGATTGGCATATTTTATATAATACCGGGCTACACCATAAGGATTATAATTGGGTTCCGCTTTACAGACCTGATAAAACGGAATGCTTGCGATGGCTGTGGGAAACAAGTCTGGTAATAGGACTTCTGCCTTTTTCTTTAAGTAAAAGGAAAAGCCACTTTCCAAAACCGCACCTGATTGGTAGGTAATATGCACAACACATGTTTTATATCCGGTATCTTCAAAGTTTACCGTAAACGGCATCCCTTGTTGGATAGGAAAGAAATTACCATTTCCGGTTTTAAACTCAATGCTTTGAATAGGAGTAGTAATATTGGAAACAAACAGGTCACTCGGTAAGATGAAAGAAACGGTATTGTTGTTTTCGGTAATCTGATGATACCATAGTGAAGAAGCAAACAAGGTGAATTGGGTAAAAGGACTTGTTGTTGATGAATGTACTAACTGGCTATCAGCATTAATTGACAGCAGACCGTTTTCAATTGCATCATCCCTGATGATATCGTAAGCATATCCCAGGACATTAATCGGAATACTCCCTTCTTTAATATAATGCCAGTTTAGGGAGTCGTATTGCTGATAGCGTTCCTCTGGAGTTACCTCTTTGGAAATCCTGCTTAAACAGTGTTGCCAAAAAAGTTGTTTAAAATCACCATTCTGTAAGGTGTTAAGTGTGTCGACATATTGACCTTTGTATTTATGCGGACTAAGTCCCTCGGGCACCCGATCGTACAACCGACCTGTTAAAATCTGTTCGTTGTGTAACAATGCCGTTTTGAATTGAAGGTGTTGATACCAGGTGGTGGTATCCCTGTCTTGAGCAAACAAAGCTAGGCAAAGGCACATAGCCAATGCAAGGGTAATGGATTTCATAATTGTGGGCTTTAATAATTAAGTTAAAAAGTGATTCAGTAAGTAGTCATGGTTTATTTCAGGCGAGTGCTATCTTGAGACAGATGATGCACAGACATCTATTCTGGCACCAACGATTCAAAGCAATAGTTACTTTCCATGCGTAGGTATCTGGTTAGAATCAGAAGGGATACTAAACAGAAATGGCATGAGCGTTTGTATGTGATTATTCTTAGAAGGCCAATTCTCATTTGGGCATACATGAAGAAGAAAAGGCATGCTGCACGAAGCAGCATACCAGTCAGCCGGGGTTTAGCTGTTTTCATAGTGTAAGGTTTTAATAAAAAATGTCAACAATGTTTTCGTTAGATTTAGTGGGTGTATGATACACCAGAAAAAGAGAGTCTTGACTATCACGCCTCACAACAATCTGGAGGTCTACTGTAGTATATCTTCTAGCCACTAAGCAGCAAATCAATGTATCAATATTGTTACCATTGAATCGTTTAGCAGGTATAAAATCGTTTATACTAATTTGAATATTACCATTGAATGGCTTCACATTTTTTACATGCAAAATCATTTCAGCAGGTTGGTACAAGTGTATGGTTCTATTAAACCTACCCACAAGTTCATCCTGAGTGTACATCCTATCTCCAATGTAATTAGCAGCACTGGCCTGCAGTTCTGGCAGGTATTTAACAATTGGGAACTCATAACGACCATTAGCATCTGTGTACAACGTATCCTGCACTGCCCATAAGGGATTTTTTCCATACAGAATAAGCATTGCATTGGGGATTGGTTTTTCTGTGTAGTATTCCTTTACATAGCCCCAGTTCACGGTATCTGTTGCAGGGGGAGTTTCGTCTTCTATTGTACAGGAAATAAAAAATAGCGGCATGCTTACAAAAAGCAGTATTACAATGGCCAGGTGTTTGGGTGTTTTCATAGTATAAGGATTAATAAAAAATACTAACAATATTTCCGATAGCTTTAGTTGGGGTAACTTCGTAAACTATAATACTATCAACAATATTCTGATTCCGGTTTCTTCTTACCACAGTCTGTAACCTTGCCGTTTGATATCGTCTAGAAACCAAGCAACAAATCATTGTATCGGCCTCTTTTCCTGATACAATTACCGGGGGCCAAAAGTCATTTAGTCGGATAGCATCATTATCATCTGTGGGCTTCACATTTTTTACATGCAAAATCATTTCGGCAGGTTGGTACAGATGTATGGTTCGTTTTTTTTCCTCATAAAAATCTCCAGGAGCATAAACAACCATGCCTGAGGGGAAGTATCCGGAAGCACTGGCCTGCAGTTCGGGCAGGTATTTAACAATAGGAAATTCATAACGACCATTAGCATCCGTGTACAACGTATCCTGCACTACCCATAATGGATTTTTTCCATACAGCACCAGCATCGCATTAGGGATTGGTTTTTCGGTGTAGTATTCCTTTACATAGCCCCAGTTCACGGTATCTGTTGCAGGGGGAGTTTCGTCTTCTATTGTACAGGAAATAAAAAATAGCGGCATGCTTACAAAAAGCAGTATTACAATGGCCAGGTGTTTGGGTGTTTTCATAGTATAAGGATTAATAAAAAATACTAACAATATTTCCGATAGCTTTAAGAGGTGTATATTTTACATGGTCTGAGTAATTAATCTGGTTTTTGGTCACCCATACACCTATCAATACTTCAGTATATCTTCTGGTAGTGAGACAGCAAACAAGAGTATCTATATTTGAACCTGTCCACTCGCCTCTTTGATCAAAAAAGTCGATTAAGTCAACCCTGTCACTTGCATCAACAGGCTTCACATTTTTTACATGCAAAATCATTTCGGCAGGTTGGTACAGATGTATGGTTCGTTTTTTTTCCTCATAAAAATCTCCAGGAGCATAAACAACCATGCCTGAGGGGAAGTATCCGGAAGCACTGGCCTGCAGTTCGGGCAGGTATTTAACAATAGGAAATTCATAACGACCATTAGCATCCGTGTACAACGTATCCTGCACTACCCATAATGGATTTTTTCCATACAGCACCAGCATCGCATTAGGGATTGGTTTTTCGGTGTAGTATTCCTTTACATAGCCCCAGTTCACGGTATCTGTTGCAGGGGGAGTTTGCTCCTCTTTCGTGCAGGAAACAAAGAAAAAGGGCATTGCCATACTGGCAAAAAGCAGCATTATAACAATCTGATGTTGGAGTGTTTTCATAATGAGCATTTGTTTTTTAAAGCAAGGGTATGCTACTGTTAAAAGGTAGCAATCCTTGCTTTTGGGGTTTAACTGGGGTTTAGTTGTTTTCATAAGGGTAAGTTGACCTCTACTTCAACACTACAAATGTTGGGGTCTTTTTGATCACATTTTAATTTTGTTTCAATAAAATGCAGGTTTTTTGTGAGGCAGATTATTGTTTTTGAATAAAACGGGGGTGCAAAAATCTGCGTTTTATTGAAATCGGATAAAAATGCCTATTTTCGCAATAACAATACGCCCGAAACAATAAATGGAAGTTTCTGCTACCCAACAATCCCTGTTTTACGTCATTAAATCCAAACTTTTACCCGATCAATCGCTACCCAGGGCCGTAGCCGAGTGCCTTAATGTGGGCATTGATGCGGCCTATAAAAGAATTAACGGCCAGCGCAGCATCGATATGGTGGAGTTTGAGTTGCTGCTCACCCGTTTTCACATCAGCCTGCACGATCTGGAGTCGCCCGTGGCCAACCAAAAAGTATGGTTCAGCTTTATGCCCATTGGGGAGGGCGATTATACCTACAAAACCTACCTACGCAAGATGATAACTGACCTCACGTACCTCAAGGGGGCAGGGGTAAAGCATATCATCTACTCTGCCAAGGAGGTACCCATGTTTTATAATTTTATGTTCCCCGAGCTGGGCTGTTTCAAATCCTTTGTGTGGCAAAAAAGCATTCTGCAATTGTCCGATTATGCTACCGAGCAGTTTTCGGTACACCATATGGATGAGGAGATCATTGAGCTGGGCCAAACCATTTACGAGCTCTTTCTAGCCATTGATTCGAAAGAGATCTGGAATTACGAAACGGTGAACTGCACCTTCAGGCAAATAGAATTTTACCGCACCTCCAAACTGTTTGCCGATGCGCACAGCGAAGAGGTTATTTTAAACCAGTACCAAAACCTGATCCGCCACATCGAAAAACAAACGGCCAGCGGCTGCAAGCTGGATGCACAGGGCAGCGAAAAGGCCAAGTTCGACCTATACCACAATGAGCTCATTTTGGGCGATAACTCGGTGCTGGCACATTTTGAAAACAACAGTAAATTAGCCTTTATCACGCCCAACGCGGTGAATACCTTTAGCAGTCCGGATGAGCGCGTAACGCGCTACCTGGATATGAACCTGCAAAACATCATTAACAAATCTGTAAAACTTAGCAAGCAGAGTGAGAAGCTGCGGGCGCCTTTTTTTGATACCATATATAAGGGGTTGGCGCTTTAGGACGTTGACGTTAGGGATGTTTGTTGTTTAGACGTTTGACGTTTAGAACGTTTGCTGTTTCCTGATTCCCTGTCAGCGGGACACATTTGCAAAAAAAATCTGCGTAATCTGCGAGATCAGCGGGAAACCTTCTTCCACACGACTATGGATTCCAAGTGTATAATTTACCCGGAGTTTGTGTAATTCAATTTATTGCGTACATTTGCATCCGTAATTAGAAAAAAATAGAGGGGACCGCAAGTCCCCTCTTTCATTTATACCATGGATATCATTTCGCAATTAACAGAGTGGGCACAAGCGCTTTTACCGGAGCATCTTTTCCTGGTGGAGATAGAGCAAAAGCAGGGGGCAAAGAAAATTTCGGTATACATTGATGGCGACAAAGGTGTAACCATTGAAGATTGCCGCGTGCTGGCCAAAGGGCTTAATGCCAAGCTGGATGAGCTGGATTACGGAAGTGAGGCGTATATGTTTGAGGTTTCATCGCCCGGCACTGACCGTCCGCTGAAACTGAAACGCCAGTACGCCCAGCATATCGGGCGTGAGTTGCTGGTAAAACTTACCGGAAATAATGAAATACTCGGTAAATTTGACTCGATGAGTGAGGACAGCATCAAATTATTGCTGAAAGATAAAAAGAAGGGATATAAGGATGCACCCGAAAAAGAGGTGGCATTCACTGAAATAGCCCAGGCAAGTGTTCAAATTAGTTTTAAATAAATATAGATTATGCATAGCGTAGGTTTAATTGACTCGTTTAGCGAGTTTAAAGAATTTAAAAACATTGACCGTACTACCATGCAACGTGTGTTGGAGGATGTATTCCGCAGCATGTTGCGTAAAAAATACGGAACAGACGAGAATTTTTCGGTAATTATCAACGATAACAGTGGTGATTTGGAGATTTGGCAAAACCAGGTGATTGTTCATGATGGCGAGGTGGAAGAAAGCCGCAGCCAGATTTCATTGAGCGATGCCCGCAAGATTGAGCCGGATTTTGAGGTAGAAGAAGAGGTAACAACCGAAATTACACTGGAAAGTTTTGGCCGCAGGGCAATTTTGGCAGCACGCCAAACCCTGATGTCGAAAGTACTGGAGCTTGAAAAAGACGAGTTGTACAAAAAATACAAGGACCGTGTGGGCGAAATTGTGGTGGGCGAAGTTTACCAGGTTTGGAAGAAAGAACTGATGGTACTGGATGACGAAGGAAACGAGTTGTTGTTGCCTAAAAACGAAATGATCCCTGCGGATCACTACAAAAAGGGTGATAACATTAAGGCTGTGGTATTGAAGGTAGAAATGTACAACGGTTCACCGCGGATCATTTTATCGCGTACCTCGGGCGTATTCCTGGAGCGTTTGTTCGAACAGGAAGTTCCGGAAATCATTGACGGGTTGATTACCATCAAAAAGATTGTGCGTGAGCCGGGCGAAAGAGCCAAGGTTGCCGTTGAGTCATACGATGAGCGCATTGATCCTGTTGGAGCTTGTGTGGGAATGAAAGGTTCACGTATCCATGGTATCGTTCGCGAGTTGCGCAATGAAAACATTGACGTAATCAACAATACAGCCAATACCCAATTATTGATCCAGCGTGCATTGAGTCCTGCCAAGATTTCTTCTGTAAAAATTGAAGAAGAAACCAAACGTGCGGCCGTGTACTTAAAACCGGATCAGGTATCGCTTGCCATCGGAAAAGGCGGACACAATATCAAACTTGCCGGTAAACTGGTGGGTGTGGAGATTGATGTATACCGCGAAAACGAAGAGGACGAAGGGGATATTGATCTGGAAGAATTCTCGGATGAGATTGATAGCTGGATTATTGATGAGCTGAAAGGCATTGGCTGTGATACAGCGAAGAGCGTTTTGGCCATCTCCAACGAAGAGCTGATCAGAAGAACCGAGCTGGAAGAAGAAACCGTTGCCGAGATCCGCAAGATCTTACAAGCGGAGTTTGAGTAAGCGGTTGATTGGTTAATTGTGTTATCAGTTATAAGGATAGTCAGTTCGAGTGAACAGGGGGTAGGAAAGTGTATGGAGTTCATATCGAGAACGGTTGATTCAGTTAATCGAGTAATCAGTTAATAAAGTTAATAGGTGACTGGTTGATAAGATAGTCATTTCGAGTGAACAGTGCGTAGGAAAGTGTGGTGGGGTTTGTATCGAGAACGGTTGATTGTTAAGTTTTCAGTTGCTAACAGCCAACAGCTAATGACCAATAGCTAATAACCAAGAGCCAAAAGCTAACAATTTAAAGGCTTCATAACCATAAACTCACAAAATATAAGTAATATCGCAGATTGAATGAGCGAAAACACAGGAAATATCAGACTAAGTAAAGTAGTTAAGGAAATAGGCGTTGGTATAGGCACCATCGTGGAACATCTGTCGAAAAAAGGTTTTAAGGTTGATAACAACCCCAACTCTAAAATTACGGATGAACAGTACGCTGTGCTCCTTAAGGATTTTCAGAGCGACAAAAAGACCAAGGACGATGTGTCGATGCTTGGCAAGCAAAAAGTTGCCAAAAAGGAAGAGGTAAACATAACCCCGACTAAAGCCAAAGAACCTGTAGCAGAAGAGGATGAAGATGACGGGATTCTGATTAAGTCAGGTTTGGTGAAGGAACATGCTACACCGAGAGCTGAGGTTCCTAAAGCCGAAAAACCCGCACCTAAAAAGGAAGAACCACCTGTAGTTATTGAAACACCCAAAGTTGAGGTTAAAGAACCTGAGCCGATTGTTGAGGTACCTGCAGTGGAAGATGATAAACTGAAACTGACAGTTGTAGGCAAGATTGATCTGGATGCCATGAAAAAGGGCAAAAAGACAACCAAAAAGGAAGAAGCACCTGTTGCCGAAAAACCTAAAAAGGAAAAAGCAGCTCCGGTAGTGAAGGAAGAAGTTGCTCCTATAGTGGAGGCACCTGCAGCAGTGGTTAAAGAAGCAGAACCGGTAAAGGAAACCAAACCCAAACCGGAACCAGTAGCTGAAACACCTGCAGAGCCTGTGGTTCCCGAAGACAACACACCTAAAGTAATGGATACCAATTACGAAAAGCTTTCGGGTTTAAAAGTAATGGGTAAAATTGTGTTGCCGGTTGAACAACCTAAAAAACCCACTCCAATTGCCTCAAGCGATGGAAGTGCAGCCAATAAAAAGAAAAGACGCAGAAATAATTTTGTAGCCGGAAGCGATAACGTGGATTCAAAGAAATTTGAATTTAACCCGAACAACCGCCCTCCGCGCGATGGAAACCGCCCCAACCCGAATCCGGGTGCTCCCAATACGGGTGGTAATACCGGAGGTGGAAACCGTTTTGGCGGAAATCGTCCGGGCGGACAAGGAGGTCCACCGAGACCATACGTTCCCAACCCTAACTATAAAGGAAAAAACGACCGCAACGCACCACCTGAAGAGAAAACGGAAATTACCGAAAAACAGATTCAGGATAAACTGAAGGAAACACTTGCCCGCTTAAACCCGGGAAGCAAGCCGCAAAACATCGGAGCTGTACGTTCTAAAATACGTAAGCAAAAACGTGATGCCGCATCCGACAGACGTGATGAGGAAGCATTGGAACTGGAAGGACAACGCAAGATTAAAGTTACCGAATTTGTAACGGCAAACGAGTTGGCCCAATTAATGGATTTGCAGATTACCAATATCATCTCGGCATGTATGTCGTTGGGATTGATGGTATCGATTAACCAGCGTTTGGATGCCGAAACCATTGCCATAGTTGCTGAAGAATTCGGATTTGAAGTAGAGTTTGTAAGTGCCGAACTGCAGGAAACTGTTGAAGAAGATATTGACCTCGAAGAAGATTTATTGCCGCGAGCACCAATCGTAACCGTAATGGGTCACGTAGATCACGGTAAAACATCCCTACTCGATTATATCCGTAAAGCCAATGTAATTGCAGGCGAAGCGGGAGGAATTACGCAACATATCGGTGCGTACGAAGTAACACTTGCCAATGGCAAACATGTTACCTTCCTGGATACTCCGGGTCACGAGGCGTTTACCGCCATGCGTGCACGCGGAGCCAAAATCACCGACTTAGTAATTATTGTAATTGCAGCAGATGACAGCGTGATGCCACAAACCAAAGAGGCCATCAGCCATGCGCAGGCAGCCGGTGTGCCTATTGTATTTGCCATCAATAAAATTGACCGCGATGGTGCCAATCCGGATAAGATCCGCGAGCAACTGGCAGCCATGAATATTTTGGTAGAAGAATGGGGTGGTAAATACCAGTGCCAGGAAATCTCGGCCAAAAAAGGACAGAACATTGATAACTTACTGGAAAAAGTATTGCTCGAAGCAGAGATGCTTAACCTGAAAGCCAATCCGAATAAACGTGCAGTGGGTAGTGTAATTGAATCGTCATTGGATAAAGGTCGCGGATTGGTAACCACGTTAATGGTTCAATCAGGAACAATGCGTGTAGGGGATCCGATTCTAGCGGGTATTCACAATGGTAAAGTAAAAGCCATGTTTGATGAGCGCGGTAAAAAGATAACCGAAGCAGGACCATCAGCTCCTGTGGTAATTCTGGGTTTCACCGGAGCACCACAAGCAGGCGATCGTTTCATGATTACCAAAAACGAGCAGGAAGCAAAAGAGATTGCCAACAAACGGAATCAGTTGCAACGCGAACAAGGGATCCGTACCCAGAAACATATTACACTCGATGAGATTGGAAGACGTTTGGCTATCGGTAACTTTAAGGAGTTGAAAGTGATTGTGAAAGGTGACGTGGATGGTTCGGTAGAAGCATTGAGCGATTCATTAATCAAATTATCAACCGAAGAAGTACAGGTAAGCGTTATATACAAAGGTGTGGGTCAGATCTCGGAAAGTGATGTATTACTGGCATCTGCATCCGATGCGATTGTGATTGCCTTTAACGTGCGTCCTTCGCCTCAGGCACGTAAACTGGCCGAAGCAGAGTCTATCGATATCCGCATGTATTCAATCATCTACAATGCTATTGAAGAGATTAAATCGGCTATCGAAGGTATGTTGGCTCCTACGATGGAAGAGAAGGTTACAGGTAACCTTGAAATCCGTCAGGTAATGAAAATTACCAAAGTGGGAACCATTGCAGGATGTTATGTTACAGATGGAAAAATTTTCCGCAACTCGAAAATACGTCTCATCAGAGATGGTGTGGTAGTATTCAGCGGTGAGCTTGATTCATTGAAACGTTTCAAAGATGATGTGAAAGAAGTTAGCTACGGATATGAGTGCGGTGTGGCCATTAAAGGATACAACGACCTGAAAGAAGGTGATTACATCGAAGCATACGAAGAAGTAGAAGTAAAACGTACGCTGAAATAAATGCGGCAAAACAACATATAGAACCTGCAGGTAATCCCTGCAGGTTTTTTTATGCGCTCGCAGAAAAGTTGCGGGTTATTTATTACGGGTTGCGGGTTGTCTTGTGGGATGGTCTACCAGGATTCTTCTTTGACCCTACTTCTTTTGAGAGGGTATCAAATTACATCCTGCACAATTTTATTGCACATAAAGAGCTTTGTTCCGCCTAACAAATATTGAACCCCATTAGGGTTCCGGTTCTTTCTTCTGGATTCTTTTATCACGGCTATTTTCTTCTTCTTCTACTCTTCCTTTTCGTGCCTTCCTGCACAAAATCCTCCAACAGCTTAAATCCCTCCGTAAATTAATAACAAATCGGCCAGTAACTATGAGCCTTGAACCATTAACTATGAACCAAATTACACTTATTTAACTTGCATAATGTCCAAACATTCCGTTAATTCGAGATGTTTAATTACTATGCCAACAGCAATAACCAACGATATTCGTATCTCGGTAGAAACAGCTTACCAGAACCCCCGCTTGCAACATGAGGCCGGGCATCACATGTTTGCGTACCGCATCACCATTCACAATGAAGGAGATTATACCATCAAACTATTGAGAAGGCATTGGTATATTACGGATGTAAACATTGAAAATTCGGAAGTGGAAGGCGAAGGGATTGTAGGCGTGCAGCCTGTCCTCGAGCCGGGCGAATCACATCAGTATGTTTCGGGATGTGCACTGCAAAGTGAGTTCGGAAAAATGCACGGCACCTATTTAATGGAACGCCAGATAGACGGCAAACGTTTTGAAGTAGCCATTCCCGAATTTCAACTTATTGCACCATTCAGGTTGAATTAAGAACCATAAAGTCGGCAGAGATTCTATAGCCACTGATTACACAAATTTATTTTTTTTAACTCTAGGCAACACATCTGCGCAATCTGTGAGATCAGCGGGAAACAACATCACAGAAGACTATATTATTAGCTTATGGCAACGATTTTAAAGCAGCAGATCACACAGGTTTATTAAAAATACCGGGAGAGACGCAAGCCTTCTCATCCTTGCGCCATAGCGTCTTTGCGATTATAAAAATTGGAAGAACAGTAACCAACAGCTAAAAGCAAATAGCCAAAGCGCCTTCGCAAGAAGGCATAAAAAAACCTGTTCGGTAAGGAACAGGTTTTCTGGAGAAGAGAAAAATATAATTAGTCTCTGTTGAATCTTCTTTCACCGCCTCTGTCGCCACCACGGTTAAAACCGCCTCTGTCGCCACCACCACGGTTAAAACCACCACGGTCACCACCGCCACGGTTTCCAGAACCTTCTTCACGCGGACGTGCTTCGGTTACCGAGATGTTTCTGTTTTTCATTGCTGTGCCATTTAATGCTTCGATAGCATTTGTGGCATCACCATCATTCGACATTTCTACGAAACCGAAACCTTTGCTACGGCCTGTAAATTTATCTGTAATGATTTTTGCTGAAGCTACCTCACCATACTGTTGAAATAGTTCTTGTAACTGTTGTTCGTTGACTGCGTAGTCAAGGTTTCCGATGTAAATGTTCATTGTAATAATATAAAATACACACCAAAGGTATATTAATTTGTTGTTTTTCAAAGTGAATTGAAAATTATTTTAGATTAAAGAAACCGGTCTTAACTGTTTATGTAACAAACCGCTGGAGGCAATATGGGTTCCTGCTAAAGGTTGTTTAAACAAGAATGACTTGCCTATAAAATGAAGTATAAATTTCCGAACAACCCGATCTCCTTTGGTAGTAAGAACCCCAACAGGTTCAATATTCATTGGAAGCATAAAGCTCTTGATGAGCAATAAAATTGTGCAGGATGTAATTAATAACCTTTCCCAAAGAAGGAGTCAGGGAAAATCCCGCGGGCTATCGGGAGGAAATAGGCAAAGTATATTTACTGAAAAAATCGTGGACCATGGACAACCCGCAACCCGCAATAAATAACCCGCAACACCTTTCCGCAAGAAAAAATGAACCCAATCCGGTATTGCGTGTACCAACAATCAACCGGTTTACGTTTAGGAGGTTTGCCGGCCATTTTCACTTGCATTTGGTTAATACCGCGCAGAACATATATTTGCTAACCTTTAAAACTACACATATATACCATAATGAGTCGTTACAATTTAATTAATAGCGCGTTGGGTTGGATAACCTTCGTTATTGCACTTACAACTTATACCCTTACACTCGAGCCCACCGTGAGTTTTTGGGATTGCGGAGAGTTTATTTCGGCCGCCTATCGTTTACAGATTTGCCATCCTCCGGGAGCTCCATTGTTCCTTATCATAGGTCGTTTGTTCTCGCTACTTGCCGGAGATGATGTAACCAAGGTTGCCTTTTGGGTAAACATGGTTTCGGCTACCACCAGTGCATTGTGCGTAATGTTCTACTTCTGGACCATCACCCACCTGGCCAAAAAGATTTTAATGAAAAACATATTAGGCGAACCCGATATGCAACAAACGCTGGCCGCAATGGCAAGCGGTTTGGTTGGAGCATTGGCATTAACCTGGAGCGATACGTTCTGGTTCTCGGCTGTTGAAGCTGAGGTATACGCATCTTCATCGTTCTTTACAGCACTTACTTTCTGGTGTATTTTAAAATGGGAAAATGTGGCCAACGAACGTCATTCGGATCGCTGGTTAATCCTCATTGCCTATCTTATCGGTTTGGCTATCGGTGTCCATTTATTGAATTTGTTGGTTATCCCGGCTATCGTATATGTATACTATTTCAAAAAATACACATTTGAGCGTAAGGGCTTTATTCTGGCAAGTGCAGTAGCTCTTTTTGCAATTGGATTGGTTCAGTTTATGATTATTCCTGGTGTGCCATGGCTTATGGCAAGATTTGACCTCTTGTTTGTAAACAGTTTCGGAATGGGCTTTAACAGCGGAGCTTATGCAACAATGATTTTCCTTGCAGGATTAATCGGTTTCACATTATACTGGTCAATTAAAAATAACAAAGTGTGGGTGAACACAATTGTATTGTGCATCACCTATATCATCATCGGGTATTCATCATATGCCATGATCCTCATTCGCTCGGCTGCCAATCCACCTATTGATATGAACGATCCGGAGCATCCTTTTACTTTGGTATCCTATATCAACCGTGAGCAGTATGGAGAAAATCCATTGGTATACGGACAGTATTTCTACGCTAAGGTGGTAGACTTTGAAAAAGGTGCCATGCAGTACCGCAAAGGTGACGGCCGTTACGAAGAAACCGGACCTAAAATTACCCGTATTTATGATCCTAAAGACTGCACGGTATTGCCACGTATGTGGGCCGACAGACCCGATTATATTCAGGCTTACCGCAACTGGGAAAAAATTCCGGAAGGCAAAAAAGCAACGTTTAATAAAAACATGGACTTCATGTTCTCGTACCAGTTGGGTTATATGTACTGGAGATATTTTATGTGGAACTTTGCCGGCCGGCAAAACGATAACCAGGGCTTTGGTGGGATCAACGATGGTAACTGGCTAAGTGGTATTGATGTGGTCGATGAGATGCTGGCCTTCCCTGGCCGCCTTTCGGGATTGGGTCCGCAAAGCACCCTGCCGGAGTCGATGGCAAGTAAAGCCAACAATAAATATTATTTCTTCCCGCTTATTTTGGGATTGATTGGGTTATTCTATCACTTCAAAAAAGCCAAAGAAGATGCAACGGTTATCTTAACACTGTTCTTATTTACAGGAGCATTCATTGTATTATACCTGAACTTCCCTGCACACCAGCCACGTGAGCGTGATTATGCATATGTAGGGTCGTTCCAGACCTTTATGATCTGGATTGGATTAGGAGCACTCGCCATCATTGATTTCTTATCTAAAAAGATGAACAAAATGGTTGCTACCGGTGTTGCATCGGTTGCTACATTGGGAGCTGTACCGGCAATTATGGCGGATCAGAACTGGGATGACCACAACCGTTCGGGACGGTATACTGCAGTTGATTTCGCAAGCAATTACCTGGAGTCGTGCCCTAAAAATGCCATCCTGTTTACCAATGGTGATAACGATACCTATCCGTTGTGGTATGCTCAAAACGTAGAAGGCATCCGTTCGGATATACGCGTAATCAACCTGAGTTTATTGAACACCGATTGGTATACCGATGGATTAAAACGTCAGGCTTACGAATCGGCTCCGGTGCCGTTTAGCATGACACCTGATAAGTATGTACAGGGTGTACGTGATTATGTTATTTACTACCAGAATCCTCAGGTAGAAAACCAATACGGGATTAACCAAACAGATTATTATCCGTTAAAAAACATCATCTCTTTTGTGAATGATGATAAAGATCCGATGGCTAAATTAACCTCTCAGGGAGGTGAACAATACAGCTATTATCCAACAAAAAAATTCTTTGTTCCGGTGAATAAAGAACAGGTATTAAAAGCAGGAGCGGTTCAACCTAAGGATGCACCATTTATGGTGGATTCGATTAAATGGGAGATTGGCAATGCCAACCTGATGAAAGCAGATCTGGTAACGCTGGATATTGTGGCTTCTACCGACTGGACACGTCCTATTTGTTTTGCCATTACTACAGGTAGCGATGTATATCTGAACATGCAAAATTATTTCCAGATCAACGGATTGGTTTATCAGTTGGTTCCGATTAAAAACGACCAGCCTACAGATGGTACCATGGGCCGCATCAACTCGGATATATTGTACGATAACCTGATGAATAAATTCAAATGGGGTGGTATGGAAAACGATGGTATCTATTTGGATGAAACCATCCTGCGCCAAACTAAAAACCTCCGCAATTTATTCTACCGTTTAGCTACCAAATTGGTAGAAGAAGGGGATAAGGAAAGAGCCTTGAAGGTATTGGATAAATGTTTAGTGGTGATGCCTCAGAAAAACGTTCCTTACGATGTATTTGTGGTTCGTTTGGCCGAAGGCTATTACGGAGCAGGGGCAGTTGATAAAGGAAATGCTTTGATCAGAGATGTGGTGAAAGTGTATACCGAACGTTACAATTATTTTGCATCATTCCGCAAAGTAGGTAAAGGTGGTGCTGCACAAAGCGAACTGGAAGAGTGCTCGCAAATCCTTGGATACTGCCAGCAGGTTGCTGAGTTTCACAAACAGGATGCCTTATCCAAAGAGCTGAAAGACGGACAGGCCAAGCTGGTTCAGTAAGTCCGTTCCATACCTAAATATTATCATAAAAGGTTCGCAACAGCAATGCTGCGAACCTTTTTTGTATGTTTGCACCCATGAGATACGAAGAACGCGATAGAAAACCGAAGGAAATTCCGAACCTGATATTCGGGATCCACGCTGTATTGGAGGCACTTGATTCGGGGAAAGAAATCAATAAAGTTATTGTACAAAAGGGACTTCAAAAAAGTGATGAGGTTGAGCAGATTTTAAAAGTGGCCCGCAATCGTAATGTTCCGGTGCAACAAGTGCCGCGCGAAAATTCCTTGTTTCCTTACGGTAAAAATCACCAGGGAGTATTAGCGTTTATATCACCGGTAACATATTATAAATTAGAAAACTTATTACCTCAGTTATTTGAAGAAGGTAAGGTTCCATTTATTTTGGTGCTGGATAGAATTACGGATGTACGCAATTTCGGAGCCATTGCACGGTCGGCTTATTGCGGAGGTGTGCATGCTATTGTTGTACCCGACACCGGTGCAGCGCAAGTAACGGATGATGCTGTTAAAACATCGGCCGGAGCATTACTCAAAATTCCGGTATGCCGCGAAAGCAATATGAAAACGGTAATGGAACTGTTGAATCAATCGGGACTTGCAACAGTTGCCTGTACCGAAAAAGCCAATAAAGATTTACCATTTGCCGATTTATCCGGTCCCATCGCTCTCATTTTAGGTTCTGAAGAAGATGGCATCTCAAATGATATTATCAGACGTGCATCGCAAATAGCTAAAATACCAATGGAGGCGGGAGTTGGATCGTTGAACGTTTCGGTAGCAGCAGGAATAGCTATTTATGAAACGGTAAGACAACGGATGGTATTAGAGGTTGGAAAATAGAGGTTGGAGGCCGGAGGGTTGATGATATTTCGTTTGACCAATTAGAACGGCTCCTTAATACGACCCCAGAGTAGGTTCTATATCTTTAGAGATTTAATTCATCGGTATAATAAACCCCTTTAGTGGTGACACATTCCCGCCAATAGCTAAAGGCCAACAGCCAATAGCCAACTGCCAATAGCATTCTCAGTATAGGTCCCAGCTGTCTCCGTCAAATTCATCAAATCGAACCAAGCCATGTTTTGCAGTAAAATAAATGGCTTTTGTTCGTTTTCCAATACTGTAAGCACTGTCGAAGTCAATCCGGAATACTTTATTGTATAACCTACCTTGAACCGTGAGCGTGTCTAATGTTGCAATGGGCAGACTAATCCTTTTTGATTGGTAACTTCCATATTTGTAATAAATCACTTCACAAAAATTGTTTTGACTGATATCATAAGTAACAGTATTGTTTAGATCGTAATAACTATCATCTGTTATCATTATCACACTTCTTTCTTTCTCCCGTTGTACCGTAAACCGGAATTTATGTTGATATAAGGAACTAATATATCGCTGGTGTCTTACTTCACCATGCAAACGGGCACAGTTTTCTTCTACCCAAAAAGAGGTGTTCCGGGTGCTGGAAATATCATAACTTTCAGTAAGTCCTTTGGCTGATCGGGCATAAATGATGGGAGTAGTTTCCCTGCCCTCAAGCCAATGGCTTGGAGTATCTGCTATCATGAACAGAACTTCCGGCAATGGATCGGGACATGTTTTGGTACAAGCAGAAACACATAAGCTTAAAAGCAGGATGATTGTTAGTCTGCTAACCATAGTTCTCCATTGGTTAAATAGTATCCCAGCAGTCCTTTTTGATAGGAAAAATAGAATCCCTGGTAAATAATACTGTTCGGGTCGGCCTGCGTATCTATGATTTGGAAAACAGAATTAAAGGTACGCGATTTGAGTGTGAGTTGACTATGGAATTTTTGTTGTGTACTTACAAAAGTGGTGTCGGTATTTATTGAATAATAGCGTGAATTGAAAACGAGTAGCAGATACTCCTTCAATGAATTTACCTTCATGGAGTTGCTGTCCGTGATAGTGAAATCAGGATTTATCTTGCGTTGCAATGAGATTGCGGGTCCTCCATCTTTTGCCTTGTAGCTCATTGTTTCGGATTCCGAAAGATATAAATCCTGATACGCGGTTTGAGTGCAACATCCGATTCTTTGTTTCTCATAACGTGTATTGAGGATTACTTTATTGTCGTTTCTTCCTTTGGTTGCAGAGTAGTTAAATGAAAAGCCATTATCGTTTGTAAAACGAAGAGTCGGTATGGTTGTATTTAACGGACAAAAAGAAAGCCATTGGTCATTGCTGTCATTTAAAGATAGCTTACCATAATTCTTTCCATCCTCACTGCTTGAGCAGTACGAGCATTCTTCGGGTTGGCCGGCAAAGCACGAAAGAAAACAAATGGGCAACAGGAGAATACAACTTAAAGTAATCAAATGACAACGCATACTCAAGTATACCACAATGGATTGAATTAATGAAATATACCCGCCAATAGCCCCGGTGGATCTGCTTTGCTTTTTAACCGCAAAATGTAAAATGTAAAAGGGAGCATCAATCTATGTGTTGTTCTTTTCCGCAGTGGCAATACTCTTGGTAAAGATGGCAATAAGAAAAATAGTGGAGTTAAGAATAACCACAAAGGTATAAGTTAAAAACACTAGCCTTTTGCGGTTTTATATTTTACATTTTATATTTTACGGTTTCCAACTAATAGATTATCCTGTGTAATATTGTTGAAATACAGCTTATTGTATGCTTTGTAACGCCATATCATTATTGTTTGAACTCCCCCGCAAAACGCTATATTTGCGCCCGTTATGACCGATAGAAGAGTAAGAGTCCGTTTTGCACCAAGCCCAACCGGGCCGCTGCATATAGGTGGTGTGCGCACCGCTTTATACAATTATTTGTTTGCCAAAAAACACGGAGGCGATTTTGTGCTTCGCATTGAAGATACCGACCAAACGCGTTTTGTGCCGGGTGCCGAGCAGTATATCATTGAAGCCTTAAAATGGCTGGGCATCAGTCCCGATGAAGGCATAGGTTTTGGTGACGGTAAACATGCACCCTACCGCCAGAGCGAGCGCAAGCCGATGTACCGCCAGTATGCTATGCAATTACTGGAGGCCGGACATGCTTATTACGCATTTGATACCCCCGAGGATCTGGAGGCAATGCGTGAGCGGTTGAAAGCTTCAAACGTGGATGCCAAATACGATCCGATTACCCGCAGCGCGATGAAAAACTCGTTAACGCTGAGTGAAGATGAAGTGAAAAGCCGCATCGAAAACGAAGAGCCATATGTGATCCGTTTTAAAATGCCGCGTAAGGAAGAGGTGAAGTTTCATGATGAAATTCGTGGTTGGGTACATGTAAACACCGCCCAGCTGGATGATAAAGTGTTATACAAAAGTGATGGCATGCCAACCTACCATTTAGCCAATGTGGTGGATGATTATTTGATGGAAACCACACACGTTATCCGTGGTGAAGAATGGTTGCCGTCTGCTCCGTTGCATGTATTGTTATACCGTGCTTTTGGTTGGGAAGAAGTGATGCCGAAGTTTGCACATTTGCCGTTGCTGTTAAAGCCCGAAGGAAATGGAAAACTAAGCAAACGTGACGGAGACCGTTTAGGATTTCCGGTATTCCCGTTACAATGGCAGGATCCAACCAGCGGTGAGGTTTCAAGCGGTTACCGCGAAAGTGGGTATTTGCCCGAAGCGGTGCTCAACCTGTTGGCACTGTTGGGCTGGAATCCCGGAAACAACCTGGAAATAATGAGCCTCGCTCAGATGATCGAGCTGTTTACGCTTGATCGTGTGAGCAAACATGGAGCAAAGTTTGACCAGAACAAAGCCAAGTGGTTCAACCAACAATATATTCGCCATACCGATAACGCAGTGCTTGCTGCTGAACTGAAAAAAGATGTGGAAGCACATCAGCTGTCTTTCAGCGATGACTATATTTTGCGTGCCTGCGAATTGATCAAAGAAAAAATTACGTTCGTAAAAGAACTCTGGACGTTTGGAGAATACTTTTTTATTGCACCCACACAGTTTGATGCCGGTGTGGTAGCCAAACGCTGGAATGAAAAATCGCCATTGGTGTTGGCCGATATGATAACCAATATTCAGGCATTGCCTGAACATGGAGCCATTCATATTGAAGAAGCATACAATGCAGCTTTAGTTAAAAATGAAGTATTGGGTAAAGACTTTCTGCAATTATTACGCGTGTGTTTAACGGGCGTTGCAGGCGGACCGCCTTTGTTTGAAATGGCAGCATTGTTTGGCAAAGATGAAACCATTGCACGTTTGCAGCGGGCACTTACCACCCTTAACAAATAGAAGATGAAAAAACAGTTCGCAATCATTGGTTTATTGGTGCTGCTTGCTTCCTGCAAAACAGCCATGTTTGAGAGTTTGCCCGGAGAGGCACAACAGCAGTTTCCGGCACAGATCCAGGGAACATATTATGCTAAATGGTCAACCGGTGCCGGTTTTCTGAAGCGCAAAACAGACTCGTTATTTTTTGAAATCACCCCGAACAGTTATACCGTGAGGGATAGTGGTGAATTTATTACGTCCGAGCTGGATGAAACACATCGCCTGCGTTTGCTCAACAAAAAGTATTATGTGGTAGCAACGCAAAGTGATGAATATAAAAAGTACTGGAACTTTGTATTTATTGAACAAACCAAAAAGGGATTAAAGATTATGGGTATGATGGAAAATCCGGAGCTGCCTAAAAATTTGAAACGTTCGTTTGTTGCCTTGAACAATGCAGGAGATTCCATCTTTGTTTACAAACCAACTGATGTGCAGCTGACGGCTTACTATGAAAAACTGGTACGCAAAAACGCGGCACTGGAAGTATTCAGACTAAAAAAATAGAAACATGAACAGACCGGTAAGAGTATTGGTAGCGAAAGTAGGACTGGATGGCCACGACAGGGGAGCCAAAGTAATTGCTACTGCGCTGCGTGATGCAGGAATGGAAGTGATATACACGGGCTTGCGCCAAACACCCGAAATGGTGGTGCAGGCTGCTTTGCAGGAAGATGTGGATGTGATTGGGGTGAGCATTCTTTCGGGTGCGCACAATACCGTTTTTCCGCGTTTGATGGATCTGATGAAAAAAGAAGGGATCAATGATATCCTGCTTACGGGCGGAGGAATCATTCCCGATGAAGATATGCAGGAGTTAAGCAAAATTGGGGTTGGAAAATTATTCCCTCCGGGCTCGCCCATGCATGAAATAGCTGATTACATAAAGGATTGGGTAGCCACCCACCGCACAGCTTAAGGTGCACTATTTGTGAATAAAAAACACCTTTTTTAGACGACAGTAAACGGAAATACGTTTATTGTTGTGAAACAAAGTTAAAACAAGGACTACTCGCTTTAATTATTAGAAGAACAAACATTTAGATGACAACAGCAACTATGTACGAAACGATTCTCACCGAAGTTAAAAACGAAATTTTTTACATCACGATCAACAGAGAGTCAAAATTGAATGCGTTAAATATCCAGACGCTTACCGACATTAAAAATGCCGTATTGAGCATTTACCCAAGCACCGATGTAAAAGGAGTGATCCTAACCGGTTCGGGACAAAAAGCATTTGCCGCAGGTGCGGATATTGCAGAGTTTGCCAGCTTCAATGTGGAAGAAGGAACCCGCATGAGTGCCGAAGGACATGCAGTATTAAACGCAATCGAAAATTGCCCTAAGCCCGTAATTGCAGCTGTTAATGGTTTTGCACTGGGTGGAGGAAATGAATTGGCGATGGCATGTCATATCCGTGTGTGCGGTGAAACAGCAAAATTTGGTCAGCCTGAGGTTAACTTGGGAATCACTCCGGGTTATGCAGGAACACAACGTCTGGCTCAGTTAATCGGTAAAGGCCGCGCGCTTGAGTTATTGATGACTGCCGACTTAATCCCTGCACAACGTGCATACGAAATGGGATTGGTAAACCACGTAGTTCCAATTGATGAGGTTATAACCAAAGCAGAAGAGATTTTGAATAAGATCAAAACAAAATCACCATTGGCAATTGCTTCAGTTATCCGTTGTGTAAACGCACACTACGAAAAGAAACTGGACGGAAATAATGTTGAGATCAACGAATTCGGAAACTTCTTCGGATCGGAAGATTTTAAAGAAGGAACAGTAGCCTTTATGGAAAAACGCAAAGCAGATTTTAAAGGGAAATAATTTCACCTTAAATAGGAAAGGAAAGCCGGACAGTTTGTTCGGCTTTTTTTGTGCCCATTTTGTTTGCGATGATATTTGAAGTTGCAAACTTCAGAGAGCAGGATAAGTTACACAGGTTGGACTCCCATTCTTGAGGCCTGCTATCTTATAACTTGTTAATGCTGGACGCTTATTTTTTCAGATGTTAATAGGGTTCCATTATCATTGAGAATGGTTAGGATATACAAACCCGGATTTAGCATTGACATGTCTAAGGCCGTTCTTCCTGAGGTACAGGTTTCACTAATCACTCTTGCTCCGGCAATATTCCATACTTGTATCTGATAATTTTGCATGGATGACTCTACCGTTAGCATATTGTCGACCGGATTAGGATAAACCACAACAGCAGGCGGAGCCTTTGGCAATGGTATAGTAGGATTAAACAACTCCCCATACTTTGTAGTTTGTGTGATATAAGGCCTTGAATATTCTATTGTGTTGAACTATTTACGACCTGCACAAATAATGGAACCATTGCTCATTTGTAGCATGCTTTCAATGATTACGCCTTCCTTAAATCTTCCATATTTAATCGTCTTGAAATTGCTATCCACCACCAAATAATCATATCCAATGATAAATCCATTGTTCTTTGATGGTGTAATAATATATTTTACGAATTGAGCTAAAGAGCTTTCAGGTTGCTCAACACATTTAACAATGGTATCTGATTTGTCAATTTGCCCCAGCCAAAGCCTTGATCCCAACATGCTGTTATCCCGCAATTCTCCCGTAAAAAAGATAACGTATAGTTCTTTCTTATGGTCATAATACCCCCCATTGCACCGGTCCAAGCTCTGAATTTCTTTAACAAGGGCCTTGTTAGCTTTGAAAAATTAAGATTTTTATCAATTCGGACCAAGTATGTACTGTCGGCTTTTCCAGAGATGATCAGACCAAGAAATGAGGAATCTTTAAGCAAGTATAATTCTACTATCTCTAAGGATTTAGCACTTGATGAAAGTGTATCCTGATTAATGATTAAGTCTTTTTCTTGAATAACACCCCCATTTGAATCAAGTTCCAATATATATGGACGATTCGAAAGTCCTCCTCCGGAGGGGTATGCCCGTTCGATGGTGCCGGCTATTAAAAATGAATTGCGGTTTGGATTATACAGTATGCAATTTCCTGTTGATGCATCAATCCCCTTTCCATTGAATTTTTTCCAAATTACACTG
The DNA here is from genome assembly GCA_040387195.1 of Bacteroidota bacterium. Lineage (GTDB taxonomy): Bacteria > Bacteroidota > Bacteroidia > UKL13-3 > UKL13-3 > UKL13-3. Next base: position 524 of record JAZKEF010000014.1, on the reverse strand, counting down.
CCCTCCGAAGATAGCTTCCAAACGATAAAATTGTATGCTCCGCCAATGCCGTCATTTTCAGAGTGGGTCACCATCATAAATCCCCCATCGGAAAGCTCAACAATGTCTCTAAAAAAATCAAGAGAACCGGCATTAAATGCGTATGTCTTTGTCCAAATTTCATTTCCGCATGAATCCTTTTTTGTCAGAAAAATATCCATATTAGTCACGTCTCCGGTCAATGTATCTGTTCCTACATCACAAGCAATAAGGGAGCAGTGGTCATTCGTCTCAAGAATTTTAACCTTTCCATTTGCATTCCTGTATAAATTGAGTGTTTGCTCATAAGCGCATTGCGCATGGAGGAAACCAATGCTTACAAAGGAAAATACAAATGTTAAAACCTTTAAAACCATATTTTAATTAAAACCGGGTGATGAATACCATCACCCGGTATATATTTTAGTGTTGAATAAGAATGGATTGAGAATGTAAGCTCCCCTGAAAATGGGACTGGATAAAAATAGGCAAAAAGTCTAATTTTA
>JAZKEF010000013.1:204255-294084 GCA_040387195.1 Bacteroidota bacterium | reverse complement strand
GGCAATTTAGCTACCACAGGAGAAGGCAACACGGCTGATGGATATATCGCACTAACAAGAAATTCAACCGGAGAATTTAATACCGCCGTAGGGAGTTATGCTCTTACTGATAATTTAATAGGAAACAGAAATACAGCTAATGGGTATGGGGCACTTTTTTTCAATTTATCAGGAAGCGCAAATACTGCCAATGGGTATGGCGCACTTACAGTAAACAACGGAAATAACAATACCGCTACCGGTTATTCAGCGTTGATTGCAAATACTACCGGAGGTGATAACTCTGCCTTTGGTTTAAATGCATTGCAGGGAAATATTTCGGGTGGAAATAACACCGGTATCGGATCTGGAGCGCTCTTAAATACAACAGGAAACAACAATACTGCTTTGGGTTTCGGAGCTCTGTATCTCAACACCATAGGAAGCAACAATACGGCTGTTGGTTACAACGCCAATGTTGCTACCAATAACTTGCAGAACTCCTCTGCAATTGGTGCGGGTGCAAACGTGAGTGCATCCAATACTATGGTTTTGGGAAATAGTAATGTGGTTGGTTGGGGATTTGGTGTAAATCCCGGAGCCGTTGCTATAAAGGTGGGAACCAATCCTTCAAACGGGAATGGTGCATCACTGACACTTGCAGGAGTGTGGACAGATGTGTCGGACAGTACAAAAAAATACAACGTGCACCGGTTGCAATACGGATTGGCTGAAGTCATGAAATTAAAACCGGTAGGTTATATGTTTAAAGGAACCCAAACTTCTGAAATAGGTTTCCTTGCTCAAGAAGTGAGATCAATTATTCCTGAAGTTGTATTTGGTGAAGAAGGAAGCATGACCATGTCGTATGCGCATTTAACTGCTTTATTAACCAAAGCCATGCAGGAACAACAACTACTGATTGAAAAACTGCAACAAGAAAATGCAACAGCGAAAAGCGAAAACCAACTATTGAAAGCAGATATCGAAAGTATCAAAAAACATATTGGCATGGATGCTGAAGCCAAAAAATAAAAGCCTTAATCGACCTCACCTCTACTCAAAAAAAGGACTGCACATTGCAGTCCTTTTTTTTGTATAAATATGTAATACTATTTTCCGGAATGTCATTTCCGTTTCGAACGGTTCCTCAATACATTGCGGTTTACGGATTGCTTTTTTCCACCCGTTTTCTTATACGAACCACCAAGGTTTACTTTCTTATTCTTATCCTTTTTCTCATGAAAAGAAGGACCACCTTCATATCTTTTTAATCCTTTGAGGTAGTTTTTACCTTTTGAGATCGGACGTTCATCTTCGCTAAATGTGTTGGAATATTCTACAGCATCGGGCCAGGGTAAAATAGATACTTGTTTATGCATCACTGCTTCTGCTGCCCTAACGTATTCCTCTTCTTCTTCATTCATAAAGGTGATGGCAATACCATCTTTGCCTACCCTTCCTGTTCTTCCGATACGGTGCAAATAATCATTGGGAGAAACCGGAGCATCAAAATTGACCACATGGGTAACATCCGAGATGTCCAATCCACGGGCTGCCACATCAGTTGCAATTAATATGCGGTACTTGTTTGTTTCAAATTGTTTTAACGCATCAATCCGCTGGTTTTGCGATTTGCGCGAGTGCAGGATTCCCACCTGTTTGGGATAAAACGTATGAACCTGTTCGAAAAGTTTATCGGCAATTTTAATTTTTCCGGCAAACACCAGCACCTTGCTCATGCTTTCATCTGTATCAAATAAATGCTTCAGCAAATTTACCTTGGTACCGAAATTTGGCATTTCATATCCGAGTTGTACAATCTTCTCGAGTGGTGTTCCATGTGCAGCAACTTCAATTTTTACAGGATTGTTAAAAAATCCTTGAATCAATTTCGAGACTTCCTCTGTAAGTGTTGCGGAGAATAATATATTCTGTCGCTTAGCAGGAAGGTAATCCAAAATGGTGGTTAACTGCTTACGAAACTCTTGTTCCAGCATTTCATCTACCTCATCAATTACGAGCTTTTGTACCGATTTTAGTTTTACAGAACCATTTACGGTCAGATCAACCAAACGCCCAGGTGTTGCCACCAACACATCCAATCCCTGAAACACCATTTGTTTTTGGGTATTGATGTTTCCTCCTCCGTAAATCCTTCCCACCCTCACAGTCATGTATGTGGTGAGTTTTTCCAATTCATCGGCAACCTGCAATACAAGCTCCCGCGTAGGTACCATGATGATTACACGGGGATGTTTACTGTCTGTATGAGTTAGCTGACGCAGAATCGGTAACAGATACGCCATTGTTTTCCCTGTTCCCGTTTGTGCAATACCAACCACATCTCGTCCTGACATAACTGCAGGCAATGATTGAACCTGGACAGGCGTAGGGTGTATATATTCCAAATCAGCTAAAGCCTTTAGCAATGGGTTGTTTAAGTTAAGCTGGTCGAAAGTCATGATTGATTGAGAATTGAGATGTACGATTGGAGATTTTTACGAATTTTTGGCAAATATACGGTGGATTGGGGGATAAAACGAGGTTATTGCGGAAATGCTTGCCACGACCTAGCGTGGTGCAGATGTATTGATGTGTAGATATAGATCTAAAGATGAGAGAATCCCAACCATGGAACCCTTACAGGGTTCAATATAACAGCAAGGATAAACCACCAACGAAACCTGAACAAATGAACTGAAAATTTCATTAAACCTCCCGTTTAAATTCACGATGCCGGCCGGATTGTTTTTGAAATAAAAAAGGCTGCAAGAAACTTGCAGCCTTTTTTTGAGTATTAACGTTTGATTAGTGTTTCATCACCTTATAGGTTTTGGTTTCTCCATCCATTGTTACCTGAACAAAATACACGCCTGCCTGCAGGTTGTTTACTTCAGTCAGTTCAAGGTTATTGATTCCTTTGTTTAGATCTGAAACAGCGGTATACCATTTTTTACCCTGAATGTCGGTAATGGTAACTGTTGCTTTGGCATCATCGGCACTTACCAGTGAAATATGGAGTGTATGCTCGAATGGATTCGGATAGATGCTCAGGTTAGCCATCATGTCTTCTCCCATTGAAACGCTTACAATCTCGCTCGCTTCGCTGATTACGCCACTGTTGCTTAAGTCTTTGATACGATAGTACAACGTTGACACTCCTGTTTTAGCAAATGCTTGTTGGTCGGTATACTTATAACTTAACAGTTTGTTGCTGTTGCCTGCGCCTTTGATGCGGTCAATTTCTTCAAACACCACACCATCTGCCGAACGTTCAACAATAAATGCTTCGTTGTTGGTTTCCGAAGCTGTAGTCCAGTTAAGCAATACATCCTCATTGAGTGCATTTGCTTTGAACTGCACCAACGTAACAGGTAATACACCACTGTTATCACCCACGGCAAAACCTGTATTGTTCATGGCAAACGTAATACCTGTGCGCACACGGGTAAATGGATTGGAACCTGTTGCCGCAGCATTCGTAGTTGCATTCCATACACTTCCAAAATTATGCGCAATATTACAGCTGGTATTCAAGAATCCTGATAATTCATCCGTTGCATTCCAGGTAAGCGACAAGCTTAGGTTTGATCCACCCGAAACGGTTTCGGTAATCAACCAGGTTCTGCCAACCGCATTGGTTCCGATTGGAGCTCCGCTTGTATTCAGTGTATTTACTCCGTTGAAAGCACGCACTGCAAATACATCCGTTGTTCCTGCAACTGTTTGTTGCAATGCTGCCGGAGTGTACGAAGTAACAGTACCAATAGGATACACAACTGAAGTGGCTGTATTCGCAACTGTTCTGCGCAAAAATCCGCCTGAAGTTGGTGAACTGCTGGTTACAATATAACTGGTTGCACTTGCAGCCAAAATAGAAGCTGACGGTGCAGTTGTTAAACTGAAGTTACCCAACGTAAGATTACCAACACCCAATATCAATCTGCTGTTGATGGTTGTATTGGCGCTAAGCATCACACCAGCAGTATTCGCCACTGTTATGGTATCGGCAGCCAGGATTCCATCACCGGTGTTCTGAGCTACTGCGCCATTATAGTTGTAATGAGCAGCTGCGGCATACGTACGGGTTCCGGCTACCTGAATACTACCGGAGACTCCCCCTGTTGTTGTAAATCCTGCAGGATCTGCAGTAATAAGCTGTGTACTGTTTTGATTGGTAAACGACCCATTTCCGTTGAGGATATTGGTTCCAAAATCTACCTTACCTCCGCTTTGAACCAACACATTTCCAAGAGCCGTAAGCGGACCTGATAACGTTGCATATCCTGTTGAAGTTACAGTGATATTATTATATGTTCCCGTAACCGGAATAATGGTACTTACAATCAGGTCACCGATTACCACAAAGTTCACTCCACTGTTCTCTGAACCTGATGGTGTAGTTACCACAATCACCCCTGTAGTTGAAGTCGCTGCAACGGTAGCCGTAATCTGGGTAGCGCTGTTCACCACAAATGATGAAGCGGCAACACCATTAAAGGTAACGGCTGTTGCTCCGGTAAAATTGGTTCCGGTAATCGTTACCACTGTTCCCACACCTCCCGAGCTCGGGTTAAATGCAGTAATGGTTGGTGGGGTAGTTACAGTGAAGTTGGCGGCACTGTTTCCGGTACCACTTCCATTGGTTACGCCCACTAAGCCTGTTGTAGCTCCCGCAGGTACGGTTGCTGTAATTTGTGTTCCTGAATTAACCGTATACGAAGCTGCAACACCATTAAATGTCACATTTGTAATTGCAAGGAAATTGGTTCCCGTAATAGTAACAGATGTTCCAACCGGTCCCGTAGCAGGTGCCAGCAAGGTAACAGTAGGTGCAAGTATCACTGTAAATGGTGAAGCACTTCCTGCAGTTCCTGCCGGATTCGTTACTGTAATATTACCTGTAGTAGCCGTAGCCGGAACTGTTGCTGTAATTTGTGTGGCACTGTTTACCGTAAACACAGCGGTTATTGCATTAAACTGCACCTGGGTTACTGTACCGAAGTTTGTTCCGGTAAGTATTACAGTAGCACCACGCGTTGTAGTTGCAGGATTAAATGATGTAATGGTTGGTGGTTGAATTACATTCATTACAGCAGTACTCACCCCTGTCCCATTTCCATTGGTAGCACTCACCACTCCCGAAACTGCTCCTGTCGGAACGGTAGTTGTGATAGTTGTATCATTTACTATAGCAAATGTTGGTTGTGCTACTCCGTTGGCAAATACCAATGCACTTGTTCCGGTAAAGTTGCGACCATAAATGGTAACAGCACCTCCAACCTGACGTGTATTCGGAGTAAACGAATTGATTACCGGAGGCGCATCATTTTGGGTAAGTGCAAAAAAGAGATTGGTTGCAGTAGATGTTAATCCCGCAGCCGAAACAACCATCGTTGAGGTGTTAACGGTAGATACAGGTTGTGTTGCCCATACCGGATTTACTGCTGTAGAACCCGTAGTTTCTTTCGACACTTTCAGATTGGAAACAGCAGTAATCGCTCCTAAAATAGCCGGATCATATGCCATATCGATACCGTAGCTGTATGGTGTTGTTCCACCCGATACGTCTACTCGCAGGTATTGGTTGGCATTGTTACCGCTTGGCTGATTGGCCGGTGTAATACCTGTATAGTTTAACAAGGTTGCTGTTACAGGAACAGAAGCTCCCCAGTTGATTGCAGCTACCTGTCTGCCGGCAAAAGTATAATTCACTGTTGTATTAGCAGCCGGAGCTGATGAAGCAACAGCAGCCGGAGGCAACATAGCAGGAACGGTATTCAGCTGAATAGAACCAATGGTGTTTCCAAATCCATAAGTTGTGCCTCTTGTTACTCCGTTGTAATCAGTATTCAGGTTGTTTACCACACTTCCGGCAGCACCTTTTCCGAAGATATACCACGACTCAATATTACCGGACTGTATTCCCAGGTTTCCGTTGGTTGTGCTGGTGAATAAGTTCGAAAGATTCAACTGACCTGCCGATGCTCCTGCCTGCATATAATAACTCATCGCATCGGATGTAGAAACGGATCCGTTAATCCAAGATGCATAATTATTTGGCGATGTTCCCCACTGACCCATGGTTGCAGGATTGGCAGTAACCAGTAAATTATACTGACTTGCTCCCGGCACCCATGTTGTGTTGGTGGGTGAAGGTGTTTGGTTGGCAATGGCAAAATGAGAACCAGAACCTCCACTGCGGTTATTTGCAAAAATATTATTCCGCAGGTTAAGGAAGGTAGCCATCTCTGTTGTTGTATTGTTTCCTCTCAGAAATGCATAACTGTTTTGGTTACCGCTCGAAAGTGTTCCGTTAATCAGCACACTGTTGTGAGCAGCATTCAACACAAATGCCGTGGTGTTGAAGTTTAACCAGATCCCAATAAATTGCGTGTTGGCAGTTTGGCCTGTACCCAATGTAATTTGATTGTTGGTTACGAATGCACTTACCGAACCACCTCCGATATTGATTGCCGAAACACTTGGTGTAGGCAGCAAACTGCTTGATGTTGATGCATTGGATAAATCAAAAATGCGGTTGGCATCAATTAATGCACCCTGGCCTGAAGACAACGCAATGCCCGAAACATTTGGTGTAGCACTTGCTGTTGCATTTAGTGCTCTTAATGCACTGATGGTATTAAAGCGTACTTTGGGTACAACATTAGTTGCCGCAGCAATGGTAATACCCGCAATTAAGTGACCAGTTCCGGTAGAAGCAATGGTTGTTCCATTGCTGGTTAAATTGGTAACTGTATTGTTTTCAACAACAGGGAGCGCACTACCTGCTACCAATATTCCTCTGATAATCGTAGATGCTTGTGCTCCCGGCATGTTAATGTTTTGCACAGTATTGTTACTTGCAGAATAGGCCGCAATAAAGTTAAGCGGCACTGATAAGTTCAAACCGTTGGTGATACCTGTACCTAAATTCACAATGCTGTTGGCCAGTGGTCCGCCAATGGTATTGTTATCAATATTTCCAACAGCTCCATTGGTTACCGTTATTCCATTGAATGACGCTGTTTGACCTGCAGTTCCAACTGTTATTCCAGCAATTGTATTTCCGGTAATTGAACTTGCATTCGGCCCTGTATAGTTAATTCCTGTATGGGTAGATGCATTGGCAAACACAATGCTGTTATTTACTGTTGTGCTTCCAATACTATTTCCGCTGATGATACTGTTACCTTGATCATTAATGATACCGTTAAACGCTGCTGTTCCTGCATTGGTAAATGCAATATTGCGTATCGTATTATTTTGAATTAATGTATTGGCTCCATTCCCTACAGCTGCACGAATACCTTGAAATACTGTTGTTAAACTTGTACTGGTCCATGGTGCACCTCCACAATTTGGGGCAGAACCTCCGATAAAGTTATTGCTGAAATTATTACCACTTGAGTTAGGTCCAACAAATGCATTTATTGCCACAAACTGAGTGGCTGAAGGCAGTGTTGGCAAAGTATTATAGAAACTGTTACCTGTTACTGTAAATCCATTTCCATTGTTATTGGCTATGGCGATACCCGAGTTAAGATAATTCGCAATTTCATTATTGCTGAATACCATTCCTGCATTGAGTACTCCAACAGCTCCATCACTATAAATACCAAAATTAGGAACACCATTTGGTAATGATGCTGTAGGATCATTTTTAATCAAACAACCACTCACCGTATCATTGCTACAAGGAATTGTTCCGGCAGTCACGGCAAAGGTTAGTACTCCATTATTGGTAGATGTATTTCCACCCTCCAGAATGAGGTTATGTAATCTTACACCTTGTGCTCCGTTGCGTATCATTATAGTAGAAGCTGTGGCATTGCTGTTTCTGAAATGCAGCAACCGTACTGATGCAGATCCGCCACTTGGTACTCCCGTAATTTTAACCCTGCTGGCACCGCTTAGCGTAATCATGGAACCACCTACATTGCCCGAAATTAATCGTTCAGTTACTGTACCCGAAACAGGTCGGATGGTAATGGTATACGTTCCCGCACCTGCTCCGTCTTCACCAAACTGGTTAAGGGATATTGCGCCTGATTCGTTATTCAAATCTGAAGTAATATCCAGGAAAATGCTGCCACCCAAGGTGCGGCTATTGATAAACTCGAAAGCTCCGCCAACACTTGTAAGTGATGTGTACGATTGACCGATACCAACAGGAATGATAGTATTGGCAGCCAATACAGGTAAGAAGTTATATTTATTTGCATTCAATGGATGAATGCTCACTGTATTTACATTGCTCGCAATCGCATATGGTGCATTTGATAATACATTGCCTGCATTATCCTGAACCAATACATAATAACGAATGGTATCCACAGCAGTCAATGTTCCAAGTAACGAATAATCAATACTGAAATTAGCCACTGCATTGCTGGCTGTTCCTGTAATGCTGGTTGATGCAGTACTGAACCATGTGCTGCCATCTTTGGTGAAATACACACGCGGACGATTCACACCTGATGTTGGGATACCATTGTTATCAGTAATTGTTACACCTGTAAACGGTCTTACACCAGATAAAGTACCGCTTGCAATCAATGGTGTATAATTAATAACAGGTGCAAATAAATCAGGAGCCTGGTTAAAGTTGCCGGCATGTGCTCCGATATCCGTAGGAGTATTTGATGAACGTACCGAACCGAAGAAATCATCTGTAACGATGGATGCTATGGCCGGATCACCACTATGTTCAATAGGTGTTGTTCCCTGAACTGACATTGATACAACATCTGCCGTACCCAACACATTCGGGTTCAACATCGGATCACCAAATCCACTTTGCAAATCCTGACCTGCTCTTTCGTTCCAACTTCCTACTGCTCCTCCCAATTGGGTATACACATAGTTATTGGCATTGATACCGGCTATGAAACCATTGGTACCGGTAAGGTGGAACAGGTTGTAATTTGAAGTGATATTAATAGTATCTATAAAACGTAATGCAAAATGCCTGCTGGTATCAGGAAGCGTAGAAGATGATTGATTCACCAGAATATTATTCCGGATATCAACCTTTACATTGAAACCAACAATATTCGGAATAGTTAATCCCAGTTCAATAGCTGCCGAGTTGGTCATACCAATCGAAGAAAGCGGAGCTCCTGCAATAAAAATAGTATTATGGTAATACCTGTTTTGCGCATTGTTGTTTTGGAAAATTCCACGTTTGATGCGTGCTGAAGTATCAACTACACCTCCCGAATCAATTCCCAAACGGATCATATTATTGGAATAGGTAGTAAATCCTGCATTGTTGAAAATTCCAGTAAACACAGGTTTCGCTGGAGTTGATGCTGTTGAGCGGAAGCTATGAACAAAATTTCTGCTCACAAAAGAGCTGTTTCCATTCAGTGTTGCCGAACCATTATTGTAAATACCAATAATACTTACAGCTGTTGTATTGAAATGGTTCAATACCGATACGGTGTTTCTGCTTACCTGCAAATTCAGCGCAGGGTTACCCTGGAAAATTCCGATAATCGCTGCCGATATTCCTGCTGATGTAAGTGTACTTCTCGAATTCATGTTTTTAACTACATTGTCAAAAATCATGGATTGGTGAATGGAAGTATTAACCGTATGTCCGATACCTATCATCTGAACACCTGCGGGAGTGCCCGATGTATACCACATACTATCAACGATGTTATTGTTAGAAGTATGGATACCTGTGCTTGAGCTGTTATTGCAAATTCCGATTATTCCTGCCGAAGCAGTGGTGCCGGTTGCAGTGGTTGATGATTGGATACCATAAACAAGATTGTTTGAAATAGTTGTGATACCTGAAGTGTTCAGAATACCGATAAGCTGATGACCGGCAACAGCCGTTGATACCAATGATCTCACCGTATTATTGCTGATGGTTTGATTGGTAGAACCCGATGTACAGATAATACCTAACAATGCCGCGGTTGTTTGTGTTCCGGTATTGGCTGAAGCAGTTAGTACCAGGTTATTCACCACGTTGTTTGAAATGTTGGTTACATTGGATGTACCACCACCCACTAAAATCCCTGTAATACCTACTGTTGCACCAACTCCCATATTCATAATATTTACAACGGTATCGTTGCTTACAGTAACATTACCCGTACCAGCAGCATTAATACCCTGCAACCTGTTATTGGATGTTGCCGTAAAGTTGATTGAGTTTAACGGATTGCTCCAGTCACCAATTCTGTTTCCTGTAATAGTGTAAACAGCATTTGTTCCTTGTGTAAAGATTCCCGTTATACCACTTGTTCCGGTTAGCGTAATATTATTAATTACGTTACTGCTTAATGTTGTTCCTGTTATGGTTCCTGATGTAACCGATATAGGTACGATCTGGTTATTGGTGGTTAATGCAGCTCCTGTTGCAAACGGAGCTGATCCCCCTATCCAGTTATTGCTGATGATATTGTTATCGCTCGCAGCTCCCGGACCAAACGTGATTGCCTGATACGGTACAGTGATAGAAGCAACCTGATTCACAAAAAAATGATTATTTGTAATGGTGAAATTATTACCATTACCTGTTCCTGTTCCACTCACGTTAATTCCATTACCACCTGTTCCCAGGATGTTGTAAATAAAATTACCATCCATACGGATATTGCTGTTCATGCGCGGAGAAGTACCGATAATAAAAATCCCATTGGTAGGTGTAGCGGCATTTGTAATATCCTGACGAACATGGCAACGTTGTATGAGCACATTACTCACTCCATTGGTAGCCGGAGCAACGGTTGCTGCCACTAGAATAACACCAACAGCAGTGCTACTTGCACGGCTTTCAAAAATTACATTCTGGAAGGTATCATTCATACCCCCGTTTACAAAACCTAAGGCAGGTGTGGTAGTACTTGATGCACGTATAATCAGGTTGGTATCTGCAATGGTTCCGGTAGGTGACCAACCTAGCATCTTCACTCCACTGGTATTATTCAGTCGGATTAATCCACTGGCATTACCCACTGTTGATGATAAGACAACCTGGGCATTTAATTGAGGACGAATGGTCACAACATACCCTCCGGCACCTTGTTCCTGCCATTTATTCAACGCAACAGTTCCAGGTTCAGTAATACTGCTGGAAATCAAAACCTCAACGTTGGCTCCAAGAATTCCTGAGTTGATAGCTTCAAAAGCTCCTCCTGTTCCGGTGAGTGTTAAATAAGTTTGTCCGGTACCAACCAATACTGTAGTTGGAAATGGACTGTTAATGCGGTAGCTGTTAGGAGTTACCGGATGTATGGTAACTGAACCCACACCCGTTGCTGTTGCATACATGCTATTTGTATTCACATTGTTTGCTAAACTATCCTGAGCAATGATATAATAGAATATACTATCACCCGGAATTACTCCTCCCAGAGTTGTATTGTTGATGGTAAATGTCCAGTTACCATTGAAACGGTCACCCGAAGCAAGTGTTCCGGTAGCATTCATCCATGTTCCTCCTGCCGATTTTTTAAAGTAGATCCGAGGCTGGTTAGCCGGATCCTGTGGCAACCCTCCTCCATCTGTGATAGTTGCCGAAACAATCCTATCCGAAATGGAAGTGGTTATCGCAAGTGGCGTATAGTTTATAACCGGTGCATTTACATCGCTCGAAATTGTACCATTCATAGCATCTGCACCAATATCTGTTTTATTTAAGGTATCGCGTAAGGCCCCGTCTGCATCATCTGTTACAAATGCACCCACCGAAGGGTCTCCACCGCGTTCGGCAGGATTGGATAATGCCAGATGTAAATTAACTGTCGTGTAATCACCCGTTGCGTTCACAAAACCAGGATTTGTAAAACCCGTTGCACCATCCGTAAGCACGCCAGTTTTCCATGCAGTTAAGGTAGCATAGTCAACGGTGTTAAAACGTCCCACAAAATAGGTAGCTCCCGGAATATTGCTATAAATATTGGAGTTGATGGTATAGTTGGCAAATGAAGTACTGTTATGGCGAATTACATAATGATTACCTGTAGCACCGGCATTTAGTGTATTGTTTACCACAATATTATTGCGTATATCCATAAAACCGGGAGCCGTAATGTTTCCGGTAAGGTCAATACCCACTGTATTAGCAGTGCCTATTGCAGGTGCGGCTTCTACATAAATGGAATTATGATAGAATCTGTTTTGAACTGCTCCTGTGGGTGATAGCTGCATTCCCCTGATGGTAGTGGTTCTGCCAATCATTGTTCCGGTTGTATCACGTCCCAGGCGGATCATATTATTTGCATACAGGGCATTACCACTGGTAGCCTGGATACCTGTTAGAATTGCTATTCCAGTACCTGCTGCATCTACACCAAAACTATGAATCACATTACGTGTTACGAGTGCATTGTTACCCACAATAGTAGTTGAACCGCTATTGGTAATTCCGAATACTCCCGGACCTGATGAAGAAGAATTGTAAGACACCAATGAATGAATCGTATTACCAATAATGGAGGTGTTCATACTTGTATTCGGATTATTGATTCCGATAATACCGGTTGCAGAAGTTGTATTGCTTCTCAAATTACGAATAGTATTGTTACGAATCATATTACCTGCTCCCGCACTCACTACAATTCCGCTCATCTGATTGGATGTAGCTGAGGTATTGTCGAATCCAAAGATTGTATTATCTGTAATTGTTTGTACTTGTGCAGCACTTGTGTTGATACCTGTAATAGCAGCACCGGTTGATGTGGATGTGCTTGTACTGGCCGAATAAAAATCACTGATTACATTATTGGTTATGTTGACACTGCCTGATACGGACACAATTCCCGAAATTGAGTTTCCTACTGCACCTGTTCTGAGTATGAAACTATCAATCTGATTATTTGAAACCATCTGTCCATTGTTACCCGAAGTGGCTAATATGCCAAGGATGTTGGCCGAGCTGTTTCCTGTATTTGCCGCATTGCTGTAACTGAAAAAATTCTTAATCAGGTTATTGGAAACTGTATTTGTTCCGGCCGAGAATACAATACCCAGCATACGTGCCCCTCCCGCTGTTCCAGCAGGTAATTCCCCTCCCGAAACGGGACCATAATAAACCGAACATGAATCCTCTACATTGTTTCCGCCAATTATATTATTGGAGATATGCTGACTTGGAGAACTCGATGTAACAACTATACCATTCAATGCACAAGCAGTAGTTGTACCGGTATTGGTAGAACGTGTATGCATTGCTCTGATCCAGTTATCGGTAATTGAGATCTGGTTATTGGAACCTGTGCTTACTGTTATACCTCTAACTGCAGCACTGGCATTATTACCAACCATGTTCACATTCGAAACCAAGTTATCGGTAATGATGAGATCATTGGTAGTGGTGGAATTAATACCAACAAAAGCTGCTGTAAGATTCACCCACACACTGCTGGTATCCGTCATATCCCCGATAACATTATCCGCAACCCTTGCAACACCCGGATTTGCAGCTATAATAGCTGTTATTTGTCCCGTAGCCGTAGGGCTGTTTGCTTTAAAACTTCTGAAATAATTTTGGAGAATTGCACAGCCGCTACCCGAACCTCCCGAACTTAAGATACCCTGAAAAATTCCGGTACCATTATACAACCAACGTTGCCCTGCACCTTGGGGAGCATATGGAGCATTACCTCCAATAAAATTCCCCCTGATGGTATCACCATTGGAGTTTGATGATGTTGACGGATTAAAATTAATACAGGTAAGTGTATTGGTTCCACCTGTTACTGTAGTATCATAAAAATGATTCCCCTGAATCAACCAGTTGCTTCCGATGCCAGCTGCTGTTGCATTAGCGGCTATTCCATTTAACCTGAAATTGTAAAAATAATTGGAATCAATTCTGATCGCATCATTCTGTCCAAACGATGATTGGCCTGTAGACCCAAAAGCTGTTGCATAATAATTACCACGTGATCCGGCAAATGTATTACTTCTGATAAGGATACGATCATTACCTGATGGCACCCCGGCATTTGATCCTGCAATAAAAACAGATCCGAATGCCGCTACCGCAACGTTGGCCGAACGTATAAAACAATTTCGCAAAACATCATCACTTGATTCATTCAAATATGTAATTACATTAGATGTAGAGGCAGTACTTCTGTTTTCGAAGGTAATGTTTCGGGTTGAATCTCCTGCAAAAGCCCGGCCATCAAATCCAACCCATCTTGAACCATTAAATACAATTAAGTTGGTAGCAACACTATCACTAATTAAAGGTTGGGTTCCAAGGGCCGGTTTAAATGTAATGGTATTGGTTGAAGATGTACCGGTAATATTGTTAAACGTAATCGGGAATACCTCACCCGTTGATGTTGTATATAAATTGTCGATTAAATTAAAGGTAACAGGACCGCTTACACCGGCAGAGTTGAGTACCGTTGCTGCCTCAGTTATTGTTGGAAAATCGCCTGTAGCCCCAATCGTATATGTTCCAGATAAAGCCGGGGCCCTGTATATGGCAAATGTTGAATCATTTCCAGGAATGGTATCCGTGACCCCATTTGGCTGACTCGTCCATGCCCTTACCCTGTATGTAACATTGGGAGAGGCCGTTAATGTTCCAAGTGTAATCGGAACAATATTGCTTCCGCTTCCGTTTAATGTATCAATTGGTGAAGTATAACTTACAGGTGTTTGCAATACACCATTCACCGACCAGTTTACATTCACATTATTAATCACATTTTTTCCAAAATTTTTCACTCTTGCAATCATCGTATTGGCTCCCACAGCAGCCGTAGTCGGTGAAGAGAAATTAAGGACACCACCATCATTTCCCGCAAGATTGATCACATCAATTCCAAAATTTAATTGCCCTGTTGCTGCTCCTGTTGCCGCACCTCCGGTAGCACCAAACACACGAGAGTTTCCGGTAATTGTAGTTTGACGGGTTTGGTTACCCGTTCCTGCAGTTACACTCATCTCAAATACCAATGATAAGGTTGGATCATATGGAAAAGGAGTTGCAAGAGGCACCATAATCCATGCTCCCGCGGCCGAACCGGTAATCACAAAACTTGGAGCCGCAAACACGGTAGTCATTCCTGGATTAAATGCAATGGCAGGCCATGCAGTTATCGTCCCAACATTCTGAGCCATCTTGAGTGTAAAGTTTGAATACACCGCAGTATTACTATTGGTAGCACCAATTAAAAAATATATTTTGGTAATATAGCCCGCTGTTGCCGGTGTTCCGGTTGTTCCACTTGTATTAAACGCTCCCGGGGCAAATACCCATTGCACCATGTTTGTAGCACTGTTTAATGGAAATGCATTATCAGCACCACCCGCATTCAGATTGTAATAAGGTGGAATAGGAACCGATGTTTGAGCTGTTACCCTTCCAAAAGTTAATACACATAAAAGGAGAAGAAACGTTTTCACAAAATGTGAAAAAGATGTGAATCCAGAACAGGAAATGTTTTTCATAATTATTTGATTTGGTGTAAATCAAATTTATAGTACTATTCCTATTTACCCACATACCAACAACTTAATTCGACCTAAATAGAGTCATTAAGAGAATTTTAAGAAACAACTACCTAATATTCAGTCCATTATTTTTAATGCCGATTAAAAAATAGCGTACAGTAAAAACTACGCATGTTCATATCTCCATTTTTCTCAGCCTTTAATGTTACTTACAAATAGCTATTGATACCGAAATCTTGGATAATGAACCTGATAAAATGTCAACTCCCATTATTGCGATTCCCTTGTTATTTTTTATGTTGTTCCATTAAAAAAATTCCATAAAGGTTGCTGTCGGGAAAAAAATCAAAAAAAAACGCAAAGACATCAAGGTGTGTCTTTGCGATTTTGAGTTCCAAATAAATGGTTATCTATTCTTTAATTTCCTGACATAATTCGATGAGCACACCGTTGCTCGATTTAGGATGCACAAAACAGATTAGTTTATTGTCGGCTCCTTTTTTAGGTTGCTCATTCAACAGAATAAAACCTTCCTGCTTAAGCCTTTCCATTTCCGCGTAAATATCATCGACCTCAAATGCAATGTGATGAATACCCTCCCCCTTTTTTTTAATAAATTTTGCGATAGCGCTATCAGCATGCGTAGCTTCCAGCAATTCTATTTTGTTGGGTCCCACATTGTAAAAAATAGTATTCACATGCTCCGATTCAACAGGCTCTGTTTTATAAGGTGTAGTGTTGAAGAGCTTATTGAAGAGTTCGATGGAAGAGTTGGCGTCCTTTACGGCTATTCCCAGGTGTTCGATTTTGTTCATGTTATTGAGTTATTCGGTTATTGGGTTATTGGGTTATTGGGCCATCATCTTCGCAAGTCCAAGACTTGTTTGTGTTAAATAGTTGAGGTTGTAAAATTCAACTCGCATACTCCTGCTCTAATAACCCAATAACTTAGTTCTTATTAACTGATATTCTTAAACCTTACACGGTGCGGACTAACATCCCCCAAACGTGCCTTTTTATTTTCTTCATAATCACTGTAATTTCCTTCAAAGAAATATACCTGTGAGTTCCCTTCGAATGCTAATATATGGGTAGCGATTCTATCGATAAACCACCTGTCGTGGGAGATTACTACCACACAACCTGCAAAATTTTCAATTGCTTCTTCCAGTGAACGCAAAGTATTCACGTCAATATCATTGGTAGGCTCATCCAGCAATAATACGTTGCCACCTTCTTTCAGTGTCATTGCTAAATGTACACGGTTACGTTCTCCCCCTGAAAGTACCCCTACCTTTTTGCTCTGGTCATTTCCACTGAAGTTAAACTTGGAAATATAAGCACGTGCATTCACTTGTTTATCTCCAACAATCATGGTTTCGGTTCCTCCGCTGATTACTTCGAACACCGATTTCTCTGGCAACAGGTCCTTGTGACTTTGATCCACATATGCTGTTTTAACGGTCTCTCCAACTGTAAATGTTCCGGTATCGGGTTTATCCAATCCAAGCATCAGACGGAACAAGGTAGTTTTACCAGCACCGTTGGGTCCGATGATTCCGACAATACCTCCTTTAGGTAATTTAAAGTTGAGGTTTTCGTACAATAATTTATTGCCAAATGCTTTGCTTACATTTTCCGCTTCAATTACTACATCACCCAAACGAGGTCCGGCAGGAATGAACAATTCAATTTGTTGTTCTTTTTCTTTCTGATCCTCACTCAGCATTTTATCATATGCATTTAAACGGGCTTTCCCTTTTGCCTGACGACCTTTCGGCCCCTGACGTACCCATTCCAACTCACGTTTTAATGCTTTGGTGCGTTTGCTTTCCTGTTTTTCTTCTGCTTCTAGCCGGGTTGATTTCTGCTCCAGCCAACTGCTGTAATTTCCTTTCCATGGAATTCCTTCACCTCTGTCCAATTCTAAAATCCAGCCTGCCACATTATCCAGGAAATACCTGTCGTGGGTAACAGCGATAACCGTACCCGGGAAATTTTTAAGGAATTGTTCGAGCCAGTCTACACTCTCGGCATCCAGGTGATTGGTTGGCTCATCCAGCAATAATATATCAGGATTGCTCAACAACAAACGGCATAAAGCCACACGCCTGCGTTCTCCACCCGACAAGATACTTACAGGTTGATCAGGCTCCGGGCAACGTAGTGCATCCATCGCTTTTTCCAGTTTGGTATCGAGTTCCCATGCATCGTTCTGTTCCAACAACTCCATCACCACTGCCTGACGATCCAATATCTTCATCATCTCATCACTATCCAGATTCGGGTCGGCCAGTTTCTCATTGATTACATCAAACTCTGCCAATAAATCAACAATTGGTTGTACTCCCTCTTTCACACACTCCAATACGGTTTTGGTTTCATCCAGCTGTGGTTCTTGTTCGAGAAAACCAATTTTGTAATCCTTATCGAAAACCACTTCCCCCTGAAAATTTTTATCTACACCCGCAATGATGCGAAGCAAACTCGACTTACCGGAACCGTTCAATCCCAATACCCCGATTTTAGCTCCGTAAAAAAACGAGAGGTAAATATTTTTGAGAACCTGTTTTTGTGGCGGGTGAATTTTACTCACACCGGCCATTGAAAATATAATTTTATTGTCGCTCATAATTCGTTAAAAGTGGGGCGAATTTACACTTCGGGGGTGGATGTAAAAAATTAATTGTGAATACGTGTTACATTTGAGCGAAATAGTTATTCCAATAAGCCATACCATGAGCTCAAAACCAACAAAACCAAGTACATTCGGAGAACGCCTCTCCGACCGGATTGCTGCCTTTGGCGGTAGCTGGACTTTCATTATCACTTTTCTCTCCTTTATTGTAGTATGGATTGGTTTCAATGTGCTTTGGTATGCGAACTCGGGATTCGACCCCTATCCCTTTATCTTGCTTAACCTGATTTTATCCTGCATAGCAGCGCTGCAAGCGCCCATCATCATGATGAGTCAAAACAGGCTTGAAACCCGCGACAGGGAGCGAGCTAAAGAAGATTATGAGATTAACATGAAGGCGGAGAAGGAAATTAAAGACCTGCATAGAAAATTTGACATCATCATCAAACAACATGATAAAATGTTAGATATGCTGGAAGAAAAAAAAAGCTGATGGAGTGATTGATTGGGGCAGCATATCAGTTCGAGTAAACCTTGGGTGGATCGCGTGAGAGTTGTATCGAAAACAGTAAATTGTGTGTGACTGAGTAAACAAATTGGGAGTTCTCTCTATAGTTATTGGGTTCTTTGCCAACTGTCTACTTTCCCAATTGCCTAATTCTCCGCCAATAGTTAAAGACCAATAGCCAACCGCGCGCTTCGCCTGATTAAAACAAAAACAGCCTCAGGTATCAAACCCAAGGCTGCTCTTCAAAATATGAATAAATTTAAGCGAAATAATCTGTTGCATAACCCATTGGCTGCGGGTTAATACATATTACGGGAATTTTTTGCGATTTGTTTACAATCTGCTGAGCATAGGTTCCAATGATGTATTCACTAAACTCTCTGTCCTCACTTTGTGTCATGATCATCATTAAATCTGCATCTATCTTTTCGGCATAACCCAAGGTTGCATCGGCAAAGTTTTCGTCCAATTTTTCCAATACTTCAACTTTGTATTGAACACCATTTTCATCAAGCAAACGTTCAACCTGACGTAATCCCAACATCATCTTGTTATCCAAAAACTCATCTCCGATTTTGTAGGTTAAAATGTTGATGATGGAGTTGTATGCTTTACCGATGTGAATAGCCCACTTCACTTTTTGGCGAGATTCGATGGTTAAATCCAACGGGAATACAATGTTTTTGTATGCACGAAAATCATGCGCTTCAGATTTTACGACTACCACAGGAACATCCGAATGGCTGATAACACGTGAAGCATTACTGCCTATGACACGTTGAAAGCCAGCGGCTCCGTTTGAACCCATGATGATACTGTCGCAGCCCAATTCAGTAGCTGTTTCAGCAATAGTTCTGTAAATCCGTCCTGTTTTGGTAACTACAGTACAATCAATACCATGTTTGGTCTTGATTTCGGCCGCCATGTCCTGCAGGCCTTTTGCAATTTGTTCGTTCTCTGTCTGTGCAGCTGCGTTGTCTTTTCCAAAAGTTAAAAAGCTCGGCAGTACCGACTCTTCAACCACATGCAACAAAGCCAGGTTATTGTTAAAATGTTTCGCCACTTGTACGGCATGACTCAACGCATTTTTTGCGATGTCTGAAAAATCAACGGGTACCAGAATGGTGTTTTTTTTCGTTTCCATGAATGGGTTTTGTAATTTGCTGCGCAAAGATAAGGTTCTATTGGCAAAATAAAGATATGACCTTACTCAATTAATCAAAAAAAAACGACCATGTTTATACCTGAATCAGAATTGATACTCAACTCCGATGGATCTGTATATCACCTGCATCTCAAACCGGAGGATATTGCCGAAACCATCCTGTTTGTGGGCGATCCGGACCGTGTGGGTGAGGTTTCCAAACACTTTGATTCGATCGAATTTACCAAACATAAACGTGAATTTGTAACTCATACCGGGTATATTGGTAACAAAAGGTTAACAGTACTTTCAACGGGAATAGGTACAGATAATATAGACATTGTGTGGAATGAGCTGAATATGCTGGCCAATATTGACCTCCCCACTCGCACCTTTAAGCATGAACGGACAAAACTGAAGGTTATCCGGATCGGAACTTCGGGTTCGCTGCAAAAGGATATTCCGGTAGACAGTATTTTAGCCTCTACCCATGGTTTTGGACTGGATGTTCTCATGCATTATTACCCCTTTACGCAGGATACTGAAACCAGAGAACTGGAGCAGCAATTCTCAGCAGAACTGGCCCTTCCCTTCTTAAGACCTTACCTTGTGCAGGCTCCGGGGGCTCTTATCAACCTGTTTAGCGACAGTATTCAGGGCATTACAGCAACCTGTTCGGGGTTTTATGCTCCGCAAGGCAGGATCGTGAATACTCCATCATCAGTTGAAAACCTTATTGAGCGTTTGAGTCGCCTGCAAACACCCACTCACCGCATCACCAATTTTGAAATGGAAACAGCCGGCATATATGGATTGGCCAATACCTTCGGGCATGAAGCTGTTTCCATCAATGCTATTGTAGCCAACCGGATAACACACGAATTTAGTGCCGATGGTCAGGAAATGATTGACAAAACCATCCGGTATGTGCTCGAAAAACTGATTGCGTCATAGCTGCAAATCTGGTTGCTGCTATTAACACTTGTATACTCATTTTCCTTTACAGCTTCTTTCAATATCCATTCCCAAAAACATACCACAACATCTTTATGTAATGTTTACTTAACGGAGTGTTTTTGCTTATAGCTTAACGGCTGTTTTTGCTGGTCATGACGCACTACTACGCTCCCTGTTTGTTAAGCTTTTTTTAACCCTTTCTACATGATTATGTAGTTGAAAGCTTGCTCTTTAGAGGTAGCTTTGAGCAAACGTTAATCAACCTGATTCTTCATACAAGAGGACGGAAAAACATTCTAAACACCATCATTAATCTGAACACCTCAGCTGTTTACTGCAGCTCCGTTAACCCATTAAAAAATTAAACTAAATACCAATCACTATGAACAAACACTACCAACCAAACATCAATCATCACTTCCGGAATTTATGGAAGTTATGTTTACTTCTCCCTGCATTTTTACTGATGCAATTATGTGCAACTGCACAGTTTGTAAATGTACCTGTAACCGGCTATAATGCTGATGTTGTGGGAGACGGAGCAACAGGTCCGGGAACCAACTCCACCACAGCTGATGTGGATGGGGTGAACTGGATTTTTGTGAGCACAACATTTAACCCCGGAAGCGGTGTATGTACCACAACAGGAACAGCCTTACCTGCATCCAATACGATTACCAGCACCACCACTCCCGGTCTTACCTACAATTTACAACCTTATAATGCAAACAATGTATTGCGTTTAACAGGTGGAACAACCGGAACCATATCGCTGGTTACACCCACCACTGCAGCCAACTTATATTTGCTGGCAACAGGTGGAAGTGGAGCCTGCAATTTATCGGTAACCATCCATTTTACAGACCTTTCCACTCAGGTAGTAACCGGAACCATCAATGACTGGTGCAGTGGCGTTGGTGCCGCAACACCTGTATTTTACAGAATAAACAATACGGCTACCACGTGTACCGGAGGTACGTGTCAGTATTTATATGAACTGAATATGGCTCTGACAGCTGCCAATTTTGGTAAATCAGTTGCATCTATTCAAATTCAAAATATCTCTGGAGGTATTCTAAACGTATTTGCACTTGGTGCTAAACTGCCTTGTCCAACACCAACAGTTCAACCAACCCTTCTTGTTGGAACTTCAGCTACCACAGGATCCATCAATGCTTCATTTACTGATGCAACAACACTACCAACCGGAGGATACCTGGTAGTAAGATATCCTGCCGGAGCCATTCCTGTTGCACCCCTCACCGGAACAACTTATACAGCCGGACAAATCCTTGGAACAGGAACCATCGTTGCAGCTGCTCTAACAACCTCTTTTACGGCAAACGGATTAAATGCAAATACTTCATATGACTTTTATGTATATGCATACAACTCTGGAACAACCTGTGGAGGCCCGGTTTACCTGACCACTACCCCTCTTACCAATACATTACTCACAAGCACCTGCGGAACAACAACCGGAACCATTAATGTCGGTCCCGGTTTGCCGAACACGCTTGGCGGAGGATTTACATCACTTACAGCTGCGATTGCGGCAATCAATACCAATGGTTTAGGAGGAAACCTGACCCTTGAATTACAAACCGGTTATGATGGAACCTCGACCAACGAAACCTTCCCTATTGTATTCCCTTTAAATGCTTGTATCAATGCAACAAAAACACTAACCATCCGTCCGGCTGCAACCGTTTCAACACCGCTGATCATCACAAGCAGTGCCACCACAACACTCAACCTCAATGGTGGAACATATATAACGATTGATGGAAGACCGGGTGGAACAGGAACAACCGCACTGTTGAGCATCATTAATACCTCAAGTGCCGGAGCCGCTATTCAGTTTATAAACGATGCACATCACAATACTATAAGGTACTGCGATATTCAGGGACAAAATACTTCGGCTACATCCACTGCATTGTCAGGTGTTATCTATTTTGCCGGAACTACAACAGCTGCATTAAATGGTAATGATAACAATACCATTGCCAATTGTGATATTCATGCAACAACAACCGACTTTCCTGTCATTGCAGTTTGTTCATATGGAAACAATGTGGCAACACCTGTTACCAGTTGGAACGATTCAAATACCATTACCAATTGTAATATTTATGATTTTTACAGTGCCACCCTCCCATCAACCGGCATCAAACTGGATGGAGGTAGCCATGCGTTTACCATTAGCAATAACAGGCTTTACCAAACAGCTACCCGCAATTTTACTGCAAGTAACCAACACCGAGGATTTTGGCTTACCCCGGCTGCTGCAGGAGCGTGTGGATTTCAGGTATTCAATAATTTTATCGGTGGAAACAATGCAGCGGGTACAGGTACATGGACGCTTACCAGCAATGCCACTATTTTAACCAATTTTTGGGGGATGGACATTAACCATAGCGGACTGGGAAGAACATCCGTTCAGGGAAACACCATCACCAATCTTTCATTATCATCCAATACCACAACTGCCAATGATTTGTTCAGAGGAATCAGCACAGGTAATACAGGTAATGTAGATATAGGAACACTTACGGGCAATACTATTGGAGCTGCAACAGGAACAGGCGCTATTGTATTGAGCACATCCGGAAACTCATCTATTTCTTATGGTATTAAAGCCGCTAGTACTGTTGATACAATTAATATTTATAATAATATTATTGGTGGTATTACTGTTTCTTCAACAACGGCAACCAATGCAACCAACTTTTATGGTATTGGCGTGACCACAGGTGCATATACTAATATTGTGGGTAATACTATTGGTAGCTTAACAACCAATAACAGCATCAACGTTTCCAATCCTGCAACCACTATCCAATCTCTTTATGGAATCAGTGTTGTAGCTGGAATATATACTACCATTAACAATAATAAAATTGCAAACCTTAACAATAGTTATGTATCAACCAGCACAGGATATACACGTGGAATCAACCTCACGGTTTCCACTACATCGGTTATTACCAATAATACTATTCGCAACATATCATCAGCAAGCTCTTCTACCGGCAGTGGTACCGCTGCTTCATTAATTGGCATTCTCATGTCATCGGCTAATCCATCAACGGTAAGCGGAAACATTATTGACTCATTGGTTCTCACATCAACATCAACCACAACAGGAACTTATGTTGTAGGAATTGTATTTTCGAGTAATGGAAGTACTCCTACCAACCTTGTAACCAAAAATTTCATTCATAGTTTGGATGTAACAGCCGCAAACAACGCAGCTATTATGTTTGGTATCGATATACAGGGAGGTTCAAATATATTGGCCAATAATATTATTCGTTTAGGAATTAAACCAGATGGCACCGACCTTACAAATGGGATGATTATACGGGGTATTTATTTAGGTACAACAACAGCCACCAATATTTACCACAACAGCGTATACATTGGTGGAACAGGAATTGGAACCAACACAGCTAGTACAGCTGCATTTTACAGAAACGCTTCTGTATTAGGCTCTCAACTTGATGTTCGAAACAACATTTTTATGAATGACCGCTCGAATGCAACAACTGGAGGAAAACATTATCAAGTTGTGTTAAACAATGCTATTTCGTTAAGCATCGGAACCAATAATTATTTTGGAACAGGAACAGGATCTGTATTTGGAACGTCAAACGGAATAGATGCGCTTTCATATACTTCTGGTTGGTTAAGCAATGATTTAGGAAGCAGCATTTCCAATCCACGATTGATCAATCCTACAGGATCAGCTGCGACAGTGAACCTTCACGTTAGCGCATCACTGCCAACTCCGGTTGAGGGTACAGGCTTATTGATTGCAACCATTACAGATGATTATGATGGACAAACACGCAGCGGTAATACCCCTGTTGATATTGGTGCAGATGCCGGAGTATTTACCTCTCTTCCGATGTCGATCGATTCTACCGTTGTTGATCAGAATACAGCACAGGTGCCGCGCGCATCAGCCAACCAACATATTGTGCGCATCAGAATATATGCAAAGGATAATTTCAATCCGTTACAACTTAATTCGTTTACCTTAAATACGGCAGGTACCACAAGCGCATCCGATATTGCAAATGCTAAAGTTTTTGCAACTGGTGCTAACGGAACATTTTCAACTGCTGTACAATATGGAACTACCATTGCCGCACCAAGCGGAGCATTCAGCATTACCGGAAGTACCACTTTATCATCTGGGGTAAACTATTTCTGGGTAACATATGACATTACGAATACCGCTGTTGTAAACAATACAGTGGATGTCCGACTCGATAACATTGCCTTAAGCGGTTCGGTAAGTCCTGCTATCTTAAACGGAAATCCTACAGGCGCAAGGGTTATTAAAACACCACTTGCGGGAAGTTTCAATATTGGAACAGGACAACCTTACCCTACTATTGCTGATGCAATGACTGATCTGAATGCACTAGGAGTAAGCGGACCTGTTACATTCAATCTCACAGATCCTTTGTATACATTAACAGATTCAATTGTGGTGACTAAGGTTGCCGGAGCCTCGGCAACCAACACGGTAACCCTTATGCCTTCGGCAGCCAACAGTGCAGGTGCAACCATTACCAGTTCCAGTACCACCTCAACTTTTGACCTAAATGGAGTTTCTTATTTTATACTTGATGGTCGTCCAGGTGGAGCAACATCACCTATCACCGTCCCGAACACTACCAACCTCAATATTATCAATACAAGTGTATCTGGTTCTGCGATACGGATGAACAATGAGTCGAGAAACAATACCATCAAATATTGTGACATACAGGGAGCAAATACGGTAAATGCAACCTTACTGGGAACACCGGCAGGTGTAATTTTTATAGGATCAACAAATGGACCCAATGGTAACGACAGCAATACTATTGACAATTGCAATATCCACTCAACTGTGAACACTGCTGTTTTAACTATGGGGATCTATTCATACGGTCCATCTTCAAGCACTACACTCATTGCTCCTTTTAATGATAACAATACCATCTCCAACTGTAATATTTATGATATCTATGGAGGTGTGAATTTATCAACCGGAGGTATTGTGCTTGAAAGAGGAACCAATGCATGGACACTTACCGGAAACAGTTTCTTTCAAACTGCAACCAGAACGCCTGTATTAACAGCAGGTGTTGTAAACCGCAATATGTATATTGCTCCAACAAATTCAACCGGAATTGGAAACGGATTTACCATTACCGGCAACTATTTTGGAGGAACCCAACCCCAGTGTGGCGGAACACCGCTTACCTCAAACACAACCGGCTCGTTTAACAATTTGCATGAAGGAATCTACCTTTCGGTAAACGGAGGAACAGCAAGTAATATCAAGGGTAATACTTTCACCAACTTAAACATTTCACAAGCAGCCAATGCAGCCGATTTGTATCATGCCATCTGGATTAACCACAATGGAAATGTAAACATCGGAGGACCTGCTCCAGCTGATGGAAATACAATTGGCTCATCAACCGTTGCTGGAGCCATTACATTAGGTAGTGCAGGTGGTACCACACCTTCTCACATGATTTTACTATCGAGTGGAGGCGGGGCAAACAGTTCGACCAACATCTTGATTCAAAACAACAAAATTGGTGGAATCAACTTAACCGGAAACGGAAACTCATTCACCGGAATTTTCTGTGGAAATGGAGCAACCGTTACTATTGATAACAACTTAATCGGAAGCACTACCGTTGCAAACAGCATTAATGGAATAAACACGGGAACAACAGCTCAGTTTCTAAGGGGAATCAACATTCCTACTGCAGCTACCGTTTTAACTATTACCAATAATACCATTGCTAACATTAATAATAACAGTACAGGTACTGGAACAGGAACCAATGGAACCAACGCCAGCTTATCACAAACACAGGGCATCTATCTTATCGGCACATCAACTGTAGGACCAATTGTTACAGGCAACACGATCAAAAATTTATCCAATGCTTCACCCATGACATCTATTGGTACAGCTGCGGTTATTTCAGGTATTGCAGTATATAATATTACCGCTGTCACACCCGCTACTATCTCCTTAAACACGATTGATTCACTTGTTTCTACTTCGGTTAGTACAACAGCTGCCATATCGCCAACCGGTATTTCATACACCGGTCCGACAGCAGTGGTGAATACCGTTGCTAAAAACTCCGTTAACAATGTTGATGTGAATGCAGTGAATACCGGAGCATTAGTTAAAGGAATTGAAATTATTGCCGGGGCCGTAAATGTATATAATAATATGGTACGTTTAGGAATTCATGCAGATGGTACAGACCTCACAACAGCATTGTCTGTTACAGGAATACTAAAATCGGGAACAGGAAATAATAAATTCTACCACAACTCTGTATACATCGGAGGTACAAGCGTGGGATCGACTGTTAAAAATACTGCTGCTTTCCAACGCACCGGAACCGGTTTAGACGAAATCAGAAATAACATTTTCGTAAACAACCGCTCAAATGGAACTACCGGTGGAAAACATTATCAGTTGCTTGTGAATGCAGCTACTACCTTAACTGCAAATAATAATGTATACTATGGAACCGGAACAGGTGCTGTGTTTGCTTCTGCCAACGGAGGAACTTCCGATACCTTACTGTATAAAGCCGGATGGATTGCATCTGACCTTAACAGTATTTCAGGCAATCCTCAGTTTATCAGTGCAAGCGGACCAACTGCAACCGCAGATTTACATATCCATGCCACCAATCCAACACCAATTGAAGGAAGCGGAGCACTGATTACGCTTGTAACAGATGACTATGACGGACAAACACGCAGTACCAATACCCCGGTTGATATCGGAGCGGATGGTGGCAATTTTGTACAGGCCGATTTAGTAGGTCCTACTATAGGAGCATTTACACTGACCAATACTTCGGCTACAACAAACCGTACATTCAGCGTAAACTTAACAGACAATTCGGGTGTAGCAACCGGTGGTGGTGCTCCACGTGTTTATTATTATAAAAGTTCGGGAGGTGTTGCTGGTGCATACGCATCATCGGCAGCAATCCTTACTTCCGGAACTGTACAAAACGGCCAATGGAATTTTACGATTCAGGCTGGAGATATGGGCGGGCTTTCGCTCAACGATTCTGTATACTATTACCTAGCAGCAGTTGATGCTTCTGCGGGAACGTATTTATCATCAGCTCCTGCAGGTGCTACCAACTCTGGTTCAACCCCTCCTCCAACATTATTCGCTTATAAAATTGTTCAGGGTTATGCCGGAACAATCAATGTGGGAGTTGGCCAAACCTTCACATCGCTTACAGCAACCGGAGGAGTTTTCGATTCCATCAACAAGGGGTCATTATCAGGAGATGTTACATTATCTATCACCAGTGATTTGTTGCTCGAAGATGGAACCGTAGCTTTAAACCAATGGGCAGAAAGCGGAGCAGGAAACTACAAGGTAAATATTGTTCCAAGTGCTGCAACAGAACGCCTGATTGCGGGAAGCATTTCGGTTGCAGGATCGGGTTTGATTAAATTTGACGGAGCAGACAGGGTGAAAATTGACGGCCGATTTGCAGGTACCGGAAGATTCCTTCGTTTCAGAAACAGGGCTCAGGCAGGTACCACTTTTACATTCCTGAATGATGCTAAAAGAGATACCATTACTTATTGTTTTGTTGAAGGAATTAACAACACTTCCGGAATCATATTCTTTAGCACAACTATACTCACCACAGGATCGGGTAACGATTCAAATGGTGTAAACAATTGTTTTATCGGTGATACCCTGGGATCTATTGCTACCAGCAACAGAGCTGTAACCTGTATCTACTCAAACGGAACAGCCAATTTTGAAAACAGTGAAAACAGTATTGTAAACAACAATATCTATAACTACACATCAAACGGGATTTCAGTTACTGCAACCGGTAACGGAAGCAATTGGAATATCAGTGGAAATAGTTTCTTTAACAACATGCCAACTCCTCCGGCTATCGGCCAGGTAAATATCAACTTTATTCCGGGTGTATTTTCGGTTAACAATCAAATCATCGGAAACTACATCGGAGGTAGTGCTGCCTTATGTGGAGGTACTGCATTTACAAATACCGGCAACATGACATGGAAAGGTATTTCGCTCAATGTAGGAACCTCTGATTCGAGTTATATCAAAAACAACACACTGCAAAATATTACCTTAACAGGAACGGGTACCGGAGCATTTACAGGGTTTGAAATATTGGGAGGATTAACAAGCATCAATGGAAACACCATTGGTCACAGTACAACAGCCAACAGCATTCAGACTCCATTATTGGGAACCATTATTGGTATGTGGGTGAATGGAACCACTCCGATTGTACAGATTTATAATAACCTTATTGGTAACATAAACTCAACAGGAACAACTACTGCTATTGGTGTAAATGGAATCAGGATCACGAATGCCAATACGAACTTCCCGCTTGGTATCCGCAACAACATCATCAAAAACCTTACAGGAGCCAATCCTACCACTTCGACTGCAACAGCTGCCATGGTAGGTGTATTATCATTGTATGCAGGTGTTCAACAACAGATATCGGGTAATACCATCAGCAACTTATTAATTACAGGTGCTGCCGCAACTTTGGTAATGGGAATAAATATTTCCAATGCAACAGCTGCAGGTATTGTATCGGGTAACCTTATATATGGCTTAAACAATACTTCCAATAACAACACTTCACAAGTTGTCGGTATTCACCTGGATGCTTCATATATGCTGAATATTGTAAACAACATGGTATCGTTGGGATACAATCTAGATTCATCAGCTATAATCGCTGGTATCATGGACAAATCCGCTGCCACACTGAATCAGGTATATTACAATACCGTTTTGGTTTCAGGAACAGCACTCAGTGCAGGTTCAACTGTAAGTCAGGCATACCGCAGAATAACTACCTCGGGAACAAATGTTCGAAATAATATTTTTAACACTTCACGTACCGGAGGCACTGCAAATTATGCTATTACCAATACCAATGCTACACCTAATACCGGTTGGGTTGCCAACAACAACATCTTCAGTGCAAGCAACGCTGCGCAAATTGGTTTGTGGTATCTAACTCCAACAACTTTAGCTGCATGGAAAACAATCTCATTGTTCGATACCAACTCCGTTACGTTTGCTGCCAACTTTGTTTCGAACACCGACCTGCACCTTACAACAGGTTCTACAGGTAATGCGATTATGGCCGGAAAACCAATTGCTGGTTTTACAACCGACTTTGACGGACAAACACGAAATGCAACATTCCCATACATTGGTGCTGATGAAAACAGTGCTCCTGTTCCTGTGAAATTGCTTGCCTTCGGTGCTTCGGTTGTAGGGGATGATGTATTGCTTACCTGGGCAACTGCCAGCGAAAATAACAACCGTAGTTTTGACGTGGAACGCTCAATGGATGGTATTTCATTTGAAACTGCCGGTTCGGTAAAAGGCGCAGGTAACAGCAGCAAAACGGTTCATTATAACCTTACCGATGCCAATGCCTTTGACAAAACAGGAAGTGCTGTATTATACTACCGCCTTAAACAAACTGATTTTGACGGTTCGGTTTCCGTATCAGCAACAGTAGCTGTAGGCGCCCAAACCACAACCAACAATCAATTAAGTGTATTCCCGAATCCTGTTGCAAACAGCTGTGTGATATCATTTAGTTCGACAGCTTCCGCTTCGGTGAATATTATGATTACTGATATCCAGGGCCGACTTGTTTCTACCCAATCAGTTGCAACTATAAAAGGGAACAATGTAATCAACCTGGAACATACTAACGAATTGCACTCAGGTGTATATTTTGTAAAAGTAACTATCAATGGAAACACTGAGGTATTAAAACTCATTAAACACTAACGGGCTTACAAAACCCTCTAAGCCAAAAAGCCTTCCCTGAAATACGGGGAAGGCTTTTTTTGTTCTGTTTGTCCTAAAAAAAGGGGCGCTTTACCGAAACATGATTTGAATAACCACTTTCAACGCCAATATTCAATACATTTGTTATATGAACAAAACGTTAGGAATCATCCTGTCGGCCACCCTGTTCCTGGGTTGTAAAAACAAAGTTGAAACAATACATCCCACAACAGAAGATATTACGGAATCGGTATACGCTTCAGGAATCATCAAAAGTGTAAATCAATACCAAGCATTTGCAACTGTAAATGGAATAGTAAAAGAAATCCATGTGCAGGAAGGTGATACCGTAAATGAAGGAACTCCAATACTATCATTGTCGAATGAAACTTCCCGGCTCAACAAGCAAAATGCAGAACTTGCCGCAGCCTATGCTGATTTGAACACCCATCAGGGTAAACTGAATGAACTTAAGGTAAACATTGATTTCGCACGGGCCAAACTGCAAAATGATTCGCTCCAATACATTCGTCAACAAAGCTTATGGAAACAACAGGTGGGTTCACAATTGGAGCTGGAACAACGTCAGTTGGCTTTTCAAAATTCCCGCACGGTTTATCAGTCGACCTTGTTAAAGTATGATGAGCTCCAAAAACAACTTCGTTTTGCTTCTCAACAATCCCGAAAAAACCTTCAGATATCGCAAAAGGTGGAAAATGATTTTATCATCAAAAGTGAAATAACCGGTCGTGTATATAGCATACTCAAAGAAAAAGGTGAAATGGTAAACACACAGACTCCTTTAGCCATAATAGGTGACGCCCGCCTATTCAAACTCGAGTTGCAGGTTGATGAATATGATATTGTTAAGGTACAAAAAGGCCAGCATGTTTTAATAACCCTCGATAGTTATAAGGGAGAGGTGTTCGAAGCCGTTGTTTCCAAAATAAACCCTATTATGAATGAACGGACAAAAACATTTACAGTTGACGCTGATTTTACATTGACTCCGCCTCAACTCTTCCCGAACCTTACAGTAGAAGCCAATATTGTGTTACAACATAAGAAGAATGCACTTACCCTACCAAGATATGTTGTAGGTGATGATGGTACTGTTACCAGAAAAAACGGAGAAAAGATTACCGTTCGCACCGGTCTTAAGGATTACCAAAAGATTGAAATCATCAGTGGTATCAATGCTGAAGATGAATTAATTGTTCCGACCCAATGAACCTCAAACTAATCATCAGCATTGCTAAATCATTATTGCTGGCAAGGTGGCGACAAACAATGATTGCTGCAATCGGTGTTACATTTGGCATTACCATGTTCATCACACTGTTGAGTTTTATGAGTGGTCTCAATGATATGCTTGACAATCTTATTTTAAACCGAACTCCGCATATTAAACTCTTCAACGAAATTAAGCCGAGCAAGATCCAGCCCATTCAACAATCCAAAACATACGCCAACAGTTACGCCTTTATCCGTTCCATCAAACCCAACAACAGCAGACTGGAAATCTATAACAATGGAGCCATCAACAAAACCTTAACAAATGACCCGAGGGTAAAAGGTATTGCCCCGAAAATTACTGCACAGGTGTTTTACAATGTAGGTTCAATTGATATTACCGGAGTGATAAACGGAATTGATGTGGAAGCAGAAAACCGGCTCTTCTTTTTTAGTGATTATGTAACCTCCGGAAAATTTATTGACCTCCTCAATGTTCCCAACAGTATTATTTTGGGTAAGGGAGCTGCCGAAAAAATGCTTGCCAATATTGGTGATGTAATACAAGTTACAACAGCTCGGGGAGATATTATGCAACTTAAGGTGGTCGGTTATTTTCAATCGGGGTTGCTGGATATTGATAAAGTTCAGAGTTATACTTCACTTACAACCGCTCAAAAACTATTGAACAAACCACATCATTATGTAACCGATATTCAGGTAAAATTAAACAACATGGAACTTGCCCCCGCAATGGCCAAAGAGTATGCTGCCCTGTTTGGCTGTGATGCAGAAGATATACAAACAGCCAACTCACAGTTTGAAGCCGGAACCACCATTCGCGCACTTATTTCCTATGCGGTAGGCATTACATTACTTATTGTTGCGGGGTTCGGCATTTACAATATTCTAAATATGATGATTTATGAAAAAATGGATTCCATTGCTATTCTCAAAGCTACCGGGTTTGCAGGAAAAGATGTGAAAAGTATTTTCCTCTCCATTGCCATGACCATTGGATTTGCAGGAGGCATGCTTGGATTGCTATTTGGTTTTTTATTATCGTTTGCCATCGACTATATTCCATTTAATACTTCTGCACTACCTACCATCAAAACATATCCCATCAATTACAATCCGAAATTTTACATGATTGGTGGTGTTTTTTCATTGATTACAACATACCTGGCCGGGCTCTTTCCTGCACGTAAAGCGAGCAAAATAGATCCGGTTATCATCATCAGAGGGAAATAATATGGAAACGGTATTAGAAGCTCAACACATTAACAAAAGCTTTCATGATCCGGTAACTATACCCATTTTGAAAGATGTCTCTTTTTCCGTCAACAAAGGTGAGTTTGTTTCTGTGATTGGAAAATCGGGGTGTGGGAAATCCACTTTACTCTATATCCTCTCAACAATGGATACCGACTATGAAGGTAAGCTATGGATTGACGGGCAACTAATGGGCGACCAAAAAGAAACCCAATTGGCATCGGTGCGGAATGCCAAAATAGGGTTTGTGTTTCAGTTTCATTATTTGCTGAACGAATTTTCTGTACTGCGCAATGTGATGATGCCCGGGCTCAAGCTTGGGATGTATTCTGAAAAAGAAATCGAACACAGGGCTATGGAAAAACTGAAAATTCTCGGAATAGAAAATGAAGCATTAAAAGGCGCCAACCAATTATCGGGAGGACAAAAGCAGCGTGTGGCCATTGCCAGAGCTCTGATCAATGATCCGTTGATTATTATGGGCGATGAACCAACCGGAAACCTGGACAAAAAAAACAGTTCGATTGTGTTTGATATTTTTAAAGAGTTGGCCGAAGTGTACCATCAAACGTTGCTTATTGTTACACATGACACCGAATTTGCCCAAAGCACCCATCGCATCATTGAAATGGAAGACGGACGTATTATTAGAATGTAGTATGTTAGTTGATAATGTTACGGGTTAGTTATTACGGATTGAGCGTTGATGCATTAATTATTTTTCACCAGCTCCTTCTACAGTTGGATACTTAAAATTTGCAATCCGTAATCTCCAATTCAC
The DNA here is from genome assembly GCA_040387195.1 of Bacteroidota bacterium. Lineage (GTDB taxonomy): Bacteria > Bacteroidota > Bacteroidia > UKL13-3 > UKL13-3 > UKL13-3. The sequence goes on along the minus strand of JAZKEF010000013.1, from coordinate 260,242 downwards.
CATTTCCTTACCAACTTCCTCCGCTTCCGCCTCCACCAAAACCTCCGCCTCCAAATCCACCGAAGCCTCCTCCGCCTCCGCCACTTCCGCCACTAAAACCTCCGCTACCTAATGTGCCCCAAAATACCGGCCCTCCCCAGCCTCCGCTGCGCCTGCCTCCTCCGCCTCCACCACCACGGATTAAATAAACAATAATAATGATAGCAAAAATCACAAAGGTTACCCATGAGAATTTCTTTTCGCCCCGGGCACCTCTTGTTTGAGGTCTTTCATTTACGTATTCGCCCGAAGCCAACTTCATAATTGTAGTAGAGGCTTGATCGAGACCCTGATAAAAGTTTCCTGCTTTAAAGTTCGGATTCATTTGCTCCGTCCGGATCCGTGTTGACATCGCATCGGTAACCGTAGCTTCCATGCCGTAACCCGTGTGGATACGTGCCTTCCGATCCTGTAGGGCAACATAAATCAGCAGCCCGTTGTTTTTCCCCTTTTCACCAATCCCCCAAGCAGTGGCCAAACGCTGGCAATAGTCGAATAAGTCATCTCCTTCTAAGCTATTTTCAACAACAACTGCAATTTGGGTCGATGTCGAATCAAAATAAGCAACGAGTTTTCGTTCCAAAGCGTTCTTCTCTTCACCACTCAACACACCTGCATAATCATTCACAAGTGTGGTTGATTTTGGAGGTATCTCTTTTGCAAGGATGTCCGTAGTCCATAGTCCGCAGACCATAGTAAGCATAAGTGCAAGTATAAAAGTTCTGAGTGAACCAACTACTGACCGCGGGCGGCTGGCCGTGGTCAAAATTATTGATGGATTATGCATCTTCACCTCCAAACGAAATATCATTGCTTAGTTCATTGGTATCATCTGTTGTATACGGAAAATGTAGTTTGAGTTTAAAGCCTGCATCTCCAATCGCTTTGATAAGACCTTCGGCATATCTGTTCTCCTTAAAATATTGCAGCAGTAATTCCTTTTCCGCATCCCAAAATTGTTGTGAAACCTTTTCGTGAATACCCTTATCTCCAAGTATGGCAAATTTTTTCGATGTGTATGCTACATAAAACAACACCCCGTTCTTGAGGAACGTAGCATCCATGCCAAGACCCTCAAATACTTTCTGAGCCCGTTCATACGGATCACCCTCACAGGTTGGTTCAATATGCACCCGTATTTCACCCGAAGTGTTCAGCTCCGCCAGTTTAATTGCCTCAACAATTTGCTGTTGTTCTACATCCGAAAAAAAATTCTTAGCCACTATTCAATATTTTACGTGCCACTGATTAGCACAGATTAAGAGAAAAAAAGAAATCGCCCCAGATAAGCCCAAATTCAATCTATGAATCTGAGAGAATCTGTGGCGATTTATAAATGATGTTAATTACTCAAATTTCACTTCAGGCGCTTTGTCGGCTCCTGTGGTTGCTTCGAAGTATCCTTTTTTATCGAAACCAAACATACCGGCATAAATTACCTGAGGGAATTTGCGGATATACGTATTATAGTCTTTAACGATGTCATTAAACTTTTGACGTTCAACAGCAATGCGATTTTCTGTTCCTTCAAGCTGTGATTGCAATTCAAGGAAATTTTGAGTAGCTCTTAATTGCGGATATTGTTCGGCCACTACCATCAAACGTCCCAATGCCTGTGACAATTCACCTTGTGAAGCCTGAAATTTCTGAATTTGTTCAGGTGATAACTTACTGGCATCAACCTTTACCTGTGTAGCACTAGCTCTTGCATTGATTACGTCTGTAAGCGTTTTTTGTTCAAAATTGGCTACTCCTTTCACTGTATTTACCAGATTGGGAATCAAATCCAAACGTCTCTGGTATACATTTTCAACCTGTGCCCATGCCGAACTGGTTGATTCCTGCTTGCTTACCATGTTGTTGTAACTACCGCATCCGTTGAATATCATCAATAAGAATACGCCTAGAATAACTAATAAAATGATCGTTCCTCTTTTCATGTTTGTGTTTAATTGAGTGAAGCCAAGATACAAATAATCAACCAAAGTTCCTGTCACTGACAAAATGCCCGATACATTTATCGTCTCTCTTGGTTGTTTTAGCATAGAAGTTTATTATTGCCCTGTTCATTACCGTGAATTCCACGGGGGACTTGCTTACAAGATATGATATATAAAGCCGATTGCCGACACTTTAAAGGACATATTCCTTGCAAACCACATAAACAACATGGTTATCATTGCGATGACTGTCCTGCTTATGAGAAAGTTTCAAAGCGTATCCTGATTATCAAATTAGGTGCAATCGGTGATGTGATTCGCACTACACCTCTGGTCGTTAAGTTCAAAAAGGACTTTCCGGGTTGCAAAATTACCTGGCTTACCTGGACACCCGATATTCTGCCGTCATCCCATATTGATGAAATTTTAAAATGGGATTATAACAGTTTGATGTATACCCAAAACAGCAGCTGGGATATTGCCATCAACCTTGATAAGGAAAAAGAAGCTGGAGCTTTACTTAAAGTTGTGGAGGCGAAGGAAAAGTATGGCTTTGTGCTTAAGGACAATGAAATTCAACCCATCAACGATTTAGCCGTTCATAAATTTATGACCGGCATGTTTGATGATGTAAGCAAGGCCAATACCAAAAGTTACTTACAGGAAATCTTCGAAATATGTGGGTATACCCATTCGGGAGAACCTTATTTAATGGATACCCACGAAGACAAAGGATACTTGTGGAACTTGCCAAAAAGTAAAAAAATAATCGGAATGAATACGGGTTGTGGCGGCCGATGGACCACCCGCTTGTGGAGCATTGATAAATGGGTTGAGCTGGTAGCTTTGGTGAAACAACAACACCCGGATGCAGAAATACTATTGCTGGGTGGCGAAGCAGAAGACGCGAGAAACAAAGAAATTCAACAACGAAGTGGGGCAACCTATTTAGGTTATTATAGTTTATTCGAATTCATCAACCTGGTTAACCATTGCGATTTGGTGATTACCCAGGTAACCATGGGCATGCACATCACACTGGCATTGGGCAAAAAGATTGTATTGATGAACAATATCTTCAATCCGCACGAATTTGACTTATTTGGCAAGGGAGAGATTGTAGCACCAAACAAAGAATGCAAATGTTTTTACCGAGGAAGTTGTGTGGATGGAACCAGTTGTATGGAACAATTACCGGCATTGAAAATTGCAGGTGCCGTAGCACGGCACCTGTAGCCTCGCGATTTATCGCGCATCGGAATCATAAAAAAAAGTACAACTTATTTCTATACCTACAATTGCCGATGCGATAAATCGCATTACTATCACGTTGTATAAAATTTATCCGCTTCCCATTTGGTTGGATTGCTGATGATATAATGTTGAATACGTTCAAAATCTTGTTGATTCCGAACGATGTGATCATAATAATTTCCCAACCATTCAAATGGTTTCTCCAATTCATTCCTGATTTTAAATGTGCATTTCGCTTTATACCAACGTACCATTTTACCGATACAATGTTTCGTCAACATTGCATTGCTATCGCCTGTTATACCACCATGTGGTGGAAGTAAAAAACATTCTTCATGCTCCCTTGCCTGTTGTTGAGATCGCCTATGCTTAGCAGCTATCTGCTCCGGATCATCAATAAATATAATTCCATGCATATGATTAGGCATGATGATGAACTCGTCCATTTTAGCATTTTCAAAATGTTCAAACATTTCGAGCCAGCATTGTTGCGCAATTTCCCCTTCGGGAGTTGGAATCAATTTTCCATTTTTAATTGTTCCAAAACGATGTTGATGGTATCTTACGCAGATAGTGATGAAATAGGCACCGTCTTTTGTGTAGTCGTATCCCTGAAGGCGGTTGGATTCAATTCTGTATTTGTTTTTGAATAGGGTCATTGGGGTTTGGGGTTCTGTTTAGTTATATTTTTATCATACCGGAGACGCGATAAATCGCGCATTTGCTAGCGCACCAGTCTCCCTATTTTACCTTTGGGGCCGGCCAGAAAAATGGCATTGCCGTTTTTTGCCTTGCGGACCACGTGGAAGGATTCCGAGGATACTTTATCCCAATGATAAGAGCAGTTCAGAAAACCACAGAGGTACTTACCTATTTCGGTGCCAGAAGTTCCTGTCGCGATGAAATGTGGGTGTCCGTAAAATCCTATATTTATTAACTCAACTGCAGATTTGTAACCGTGAATATTTTCACCCCAATTATGTGCATTATCTACGTTCTTAAATGCATAATAAACATTGGCCTTTGTTATTTGCGTATCGTTCATATAATCTCCTCCAACAAACATCCAACTCTTATCCATTTTGTAAAATGAAAATGTTCCCTGACTTTGTTTTCCCTGTATCATTTCCAAGGTATCTGATTTACTATATGAACATTTGAAATCAGATCTCCATAAACGGCTGATAACACCTCCCGTAACAAACCCGAACTCGTTCCTCCCCCAACACCTCAGACTGGTGCCACTTGCAGCAAACACAGCTTCTCCATCAAATGCCTTGGGCGTTAGTATTGTATCCAACTCCTTCCAGGTTTCACCACCATCTTTCGTTTGCAACAATATAAAATGTCCTTTAATAGGATCCCCAACCAGCATCCCTCTTTTCTCATCCCAAAAATCCATTGCATCCAGAAAATAGGCTGTATCCATATTTTTATATACTTCTTTCCAGGTATCTCCCCCATTTGTTGTTTTCAAAATATAAGCCGGTGTTCCGCTACTCATGATAATGGCTCGTTTATCATCAAATGCCTCTATATCCCTGAAGTCTGATTTTTCGTACCCTTTGAGTTGTTTGTATCCAAAGGACTTTCCTCCATCCACACTTCGGGCAATTGTGCCCCTGCTTCCACTTACCCAAATGGTTTGATCATTCACTACACTTAATCCGCGAAAACTTGTTTTGCTCAATACAACACCTTCTCCTAATTGAAAGCTTGCAGAGTCCAGTACTTCAACTCTATATTGAGCATTTGCGGAAAAGATAAACGCTGAGGTGCAGAGGGCACAGAGAATTTTGTAAGCCATATTCATTGAGGTAAATATAAGATTTTGTTGGTTATCTCATCTACAGTTGGCTTCGACTCCGCTCGACCAACAGTCTTACTTTTCGTCCTGATAGATTTCGAATTCATGCTTCAATACTCAAATTTCTTCCCCTCATCTCCACATCTCCCCATTTACTCATTTGCGCATTTCCCCATTTCCCCATTTGCACATCTCCCCATTCTCCCCTACTTTCGTTCACGTTTGAAAAAAGTACTCTACATAGCTTATTACTGGCCTCCCTGCGGGGGAATTGGTGTGGTGCGCAACCTTAAGTTTGTGAAATATTTTCGCAACCACGGCTGGGAGCCTGTGATTTATGCACCTGAAAATGCAAGCTATCCCATCATTGATGCAAGCACTGAGAAAGATTTACCCAAAGGTGTTACCATATTGAAGACACCCATCTTTGAACCTTATGGCTTGTTCAATATGGCTAAGGGAAAAAAACCAACAGAACAGGTGAAGGATGTTTTTCTGGTGAAGGAAAAGAAAAGTTCTTTGATCCATGATTTGGGATTATGGATACGTGCCAACTTTTTCATCCCGGATGCGCGCTCATTTTGGATTAACCCATCCATCAAATACCTGCGCACATACCTTAAGCAACATCCGGTTGATGCCATCATTTCCTATGGCCCGCCACACTCCATGCACATCATTGCCAAACAACTGCACAAAGAGTTTGGTACTCCATGGATAAGCGACTGGCAGGATCCATGGACTGAAATTGATTACTTCTCCAAGTTTAAGATGACGCCCGGGGCTCGCAATAAACATATACGTCTAGAGAAAGAGGTGATTACACAGGCTAATGCTTTGGTAATGGTAAGTAAAAACTGGTGTGCTGATCTGGAAAAGCTCAGTGGCCGGAGTGTTGATTATATTCCTTTCGGCTACGATGAAAGTGATTTTGCAACTGTTACCCACACGCGCAACGAATACTTTACCATTAGCCATTTCGGGACCTTCGGAACAGACCGTAATCCGCTTAACTTATGGAAAGCTTTGCAGGAACTTAAAACTGAATTTCCTGAACTTGAGAAACAATTGCGGATTCACCTTGCGGGTCAGGTTGATGCATCTGTATTTCAATCCATTGAACAAGCCGGACTCAAGCAACAACTAAAATACGACCGACAGATTAACAAGAATGAATTATTCGGATACCTTGTAAACAGCAATGTGCAACTGGTACTCATCAATACTCCTGAGGAAGGTATCAAATACAACAATAAAGGACGTGTTCCTGCAAAGGTGTTTGAATGTATAGGCTCCCGACAACCCGTTTTGGTCATCGGTCCCAAAGATGGGGATGTTGCCAATATTGTTGCAGAAACCCGCACAGGTGAAACCTGCACCTATGAAGATTTATCCTCCATTAAACAAACCGTTCGGTTATGGTATCAAAACTGGATTAAAAACATACCGAGTACAACACCTGTAAACATTGAACAATTCAGTTTTAATAACCTGAGTAAACAAATGGCCGGGGTATTGAACCGTATTTCAACATAAAAAAGCCGGTAACAATTACAGCTACCGGCTTTTCCATATTGATTGAATTCCTATTTGGTAAGAACCAATCGTTTCACAACTTTAGCTCCGCTTTCGGTTTCTACCTTCACCATGTAAATCCCTTGTTCCAATTGATCACTAAGTTGACAGGATACTGATGCGGTAGTAATACCCGCCCGTTCAAATAATAACTTACCACTTATATCCAAAATTGATACACGGTATACACCAATATTTATTGGCGTAGTTAACGTAAATGTCCCGTTTGAAGGGTTAGGGTAAAGATTTACATCGTCTTCCGTAAACAATACATCATTGAGTCCTGAAGGAATAAACACACTCGTTTGAAAAACAGCATCCGACTTATCATATACAAGTGAATCTACGATGTTCCTTATCAATACTTTAACGCTTGATGATACCAATGCAGAAGGAATTGTCCAAGAATAGCTGTTCGTGGTGTTGATGGAAGGAATGTTCTGTGCAATCATTGTCAATATTGTATCATTTAATGTATAAAAAAGATGAACGGCCGGAACATTTATTGAGGTCCATGTAATATTATAGGTACTATCCGTATACCAATGTTCCCCTCCGTTTGGTGAAAGCAACGATACAGAAGGAGGTGTTAAAATAGCAAACCTGGCATTGCTTGAGTCGATAATATTTGAAAAATCTTCGTCCACCAGTTTCACTCTTACCTTGGCACTGTTGATAACAGGAAGTGTCCAGTTATAGGATCCGTTTGATGCTGGTACAGAAGTAGCGACCGTAACCCAATTGGTATCATCCACAGTATACAATATAGTCATCTTCATTACATCTGAAGTGATCCATGTTATCGGATAAGTTCCTGTATTCAGCCACATTTCACCACCATTCGGACTCACTAATGAAATGACCGGCATTGAGATGATTTTGAAAAGCATATCTGTTGTATCTGAATAGTTTCCAAATCTCGAGTCTGCTATTCTCAACCTCACTGTTGATGAATTAATTATTGGAACCGTCCAGTTGAATATTCCTGAACCCGCATCCGTATTTATAGCAACAGGATTCCAGGATGTTCCATTTGTGCTGTAATAAATATCGACACTGTCGGAATACAACGCACTCCATGTAACTGGGTATACAGAACCTTTGATGATTCGTTCTCCGGCATTTGGACTCAATACAGATAATACCGGTTTTGCGTAAATTTTCACAGACGGACTCATAGTAAAGGTCGCGGATAAATCAATATCTGAAATACGGAATTTCACCGTTGATTTATGAAGACCGGCTGGCGTCCATTTTACCGTGGTAATTGAAGAAGGTATACTATCAGCAAGTTTCACCCACGTATTGCTATCAATGGAATAATCGATACGTGCGTACCTTGAGTTAGAAGCAGTCCATGATATTACTTTTTCATCTCCAATAAGCCAATTTTGATTTGGGCCGGGATTAACGAAAGTGAACTGAGGTAAGTTACGAATAGAAAATACAGCACTTGTTGTGTCAAATACAGAAGTAAACCGCACATCAGTCATTAATAACCTGTAGGTATTCGAAGGACTTGTTGGCATTATCCACGAATAACTTCCGGTTGTTGCAATAATGTTGGAAGCAATCAATGACCATGAACTACCATCAGTACTGTAATATAAATTTACACTATCGGAATAGGATGAAGTCCATGTGATCGTTTTCGTATTTCCTGCAAACAACCACTCACCACCATTCGGACTTACAAAGTTTAATGCCGGTTTCTCATACACTTTAACAACCGCGCTGGTATAGTATTTATAGGTAACATCAAGGTCAAGCAACCTGAATTGAACGACTGCCTTATGTAAGCCAATCGGGGTATAAACATAACTCGAAACAAGAGGTGAAATACTATCAGCCAGTATTGTCCACGGACCATTATTAACCGAGCATTCCAAACGTCCTAATCGGGAATCTGTGTTACTCCATGTAATGGTTTTACTTGTACCACTGAACCAGAGTTCATTTGCTGTATTCGGATAAGAGAATGCAAATTTCGGGGTTGGTTTTATGGTAAATACCGCATTAACAGTGTCTCCGTATTGAGGAAAAAGATTGTCAACAACTCTGATTTTAACCTTTGTGGATGCAATGTTTGCCGGAACCCATAAAAATGCTGTGTCGGTAACATTGATATTTGCCGTAACCGGATACCAACTTGTATCATTCAGTGTGTATTCAATCTTGGCGTTATTTCTTTGGCTCCCCGTCCACCTAATTTGAACAATTGAGTCATTAAAATAAACCTCCCCACCATTCGGACTGAGAACTGTGTATCCGGGAGGATCAGAAATAGTAAACATCACGTTACTGGTATCCGCAATGGTTGGTGTTTCAAAACTTGCTACCCTAACTCGGCATTGGATAGAAACCGAATCCGGAACGTTCCAATCAAAAAATCCGGTATCTTTTGTCATGGCAGTTATAGTACTCCATGAAATCCCATTATTTAAAGTATACTGAATACTCACATTAGCTGTAGCATTGATTGATGTCCATGCAATCCTCTTCATAGAATTTCTCAATATTTTTTCACCGTTATTCAAATTTGCGAGTACTATTGGATATGCCACAGCAGGTAGCGAATAACAAATTTCTAATCTTGGACGTTTTGTTGAGTCAGGATGGTCACTTGAAGCAAATTGTAAACTTCTATAAACTGACTCATTCAGTAATTTGAGTACCATTCCGTAATTAGTTGATGGTAACTGTACCATATCCTGAATCATTGACCTTAAGTTAATATTAAGGTAGTCCTGCGTAGAACTCGTACTTTGTGGAAGTGTAATCCTATTGATTGACGTTGATGACGGCTGGTTATTCCATGTCATCGTTTTTTCACCCCAAGGTGAAGTCACTTTTTCGATTACACATTCATTGGAACCACTAAGAGAAGAATGCAATTGGGTTTGATCGGAAATGGTGTTGCAATACAAGTTCAACTGGGCGCTGCTAATTACCGCATTTGGTGGAATAGATGACAGGTTAAACTCAATAAAACTTCTACTGATAAATGGATTACTGGAGCGTGTCCAGGCAATTGCTGCAAAGTTAAAATATGATCCGAAGTTTGACGAACTGTTTCCTCCGTTTTCGATATACGTATCCTTACCTAGTGTTGAGTCGGGCCTTAAAACAATTGTGTGTGCACAAGGTGGTGGCAAAATATAGGTAATCTCTAATTTTGGTCGTTTGCTTAATATAGCATGATCACTCGAGCCAAACTGCATACTTCTGTAATACGATTCTGTTCCCAGTTTAAGCATAAAACCAAAACTTGTTGCCGGATTGAGAATCATATCCTGAACGATGTTGTCAACATTGATATCAATATAATCCTGCGTAGAACTGGTGCTTTGTGCCAAAGAGACCCTGTTTAGTGTTGTTGTAGCCGGCTGATTGTTCCAGTTAACTGTCGACTCTCCCCATAAACCAGTAATCCTTTCAAGGTAACATCCATTTGAACCACTCAATGAAGAGTGAAGTTGCGTTTGATCAGAGGTGGTATTGCAATGCAAAGAGAGTTTTGCATTTGTAATAATGGCATTTGAGGGAATTGAGGTTAAGTCAAACTTTAACAAGCCTCTGCTTACAAAAGGATTTGAAGACCTTGTCCACGCTATGGCTGCATAATTATCATAGGAACTGTAATTAATGGATGCATTCGATCCACTCTCTATATAGGCATCAACTCCTGTTATCGGGTCAGGTTGAAGAATAATGGTAGTTTGAGAAAATGTATATTGAGCGCAAATTAATGCTCCAATAAGTAGAATATGTTTCATAGGAACCAGCTTAAGTTTATACCAAAGTAGGTATATTTTACTTAAAAGCCTCAATTGAGATCCTATCGCCATCAATACCAAACCATTTTGTTAAATAATAGTTGGGATACTGCATGTATTTTTTTACTGTGTTTTCTAGGAAACTTCCTCGTAAAGGAATGGTGCTGGGGTGCTTCACATCTTGCTTGATTACCACTTTAGAGAAGCCTGCTTTCTTACACATTTTAAGGGCGGTTTTGGCACTAAATTCGGTCAAATGATACGGAGGAATTGTCATCGTTTTTTGAGTCCCCATTAATTTATACAACAGAAACGCAAGCTTACTTGAAAGCAAATTTAAAGTCCCCGGCAAGTGAATAATAACAACTCCTCCGGGTTTCGTGATTTTATATGCCAAGTTCATAGCTTCTGTAGGATTTGTAAAATGCTCTAATACATCACCCATGATGATAATATCAAATTCGTTTTCACTTATACCCTTATTTAATATCTTATCATCAAAAGGTTTGTTAATTATTTCAATCCCGAAATGGTCCTTTGCATATGTAACGGCAAACTCCGATAACTCAATTCCTTTAACATTGAATCCTCCTTTTTTCAAAGCACTCAAAAAATTGCCTGTTGCACATCCAATCTCCAAAACATTGCCTGTAGGTGTATACCTTCTCATTTCGGTTACACCGGCTTCATAGTTACCAGCATTCAGCAATTTTACGTACTCATCATTCATATGATGTGTAGCCGCATCTGCCTCCGTAAAATATTCAGCAGCATACATCTCCACTATTTCTTCTTCTGAAGGACGGGGCCATATTGAACGTAATCCACAACTTTCACATTCCATTAACCATAGAAATCTATCCTTAAAAGCATAGCGAAAAGGAATTTTATGGGCTTTTTCACCTCCACATAAATTGCATTTAAAATTGTTTTCCATAGTTATATTTGAAGGCACAAGTAAACGTAATAAATGGCAATTATCAAAGTACACGACCGTTTTTTTGAACCTTTCATTTTATCGGATGAGATTGAAAAAAGGGTAAAACTTATTGCTGCCGAAATCAGCAAAGAATATGAAGGTAAGAATCCATTGTTTCTGGCAGTGCTCAACGGTGCCTTTATCCTTGCTGCAGATTTGTTGCGTGAGATTCAGTTTCAGAGTGAAATTTCCTTTGTTAAACTATCCAGTTATCAGGGTACACGAAGTACTGATACCATTAAAGAACTTATCGGGTTTACAGAAACGCTTACTGGCAGGCATGTTATCATCATCGAAGATATTATTGATACCGGCTTAAGCATGAAACATATTTTGGAGCAGGTAGGCTCTTATCAGCCGGCCTCAGTGAAAGTTGCCACACTCTTGCTCAAAAAATCTGCTCTCAAGCATGATGTGCAGATAGATTATACAGGATTTGAAATTGAGAATAAGTTTGTGGTGGGTTATGGATTGGATTATGATGGTGTAGGTCGCAACCTTCCGCATATTTATGTGGAACAAACTGGTTAAAGTTTTCGGTTCATCATTTATCACCTTTTCATTGATTTCGTCCAATATTGCTCGAACGACCCATCCTCAAATCCATATAAAAACTGCAGACCGTGGACTACCGACTACCGACACTCTCCTACCGCAAACAGAAAACTGCAGACCAAGAACCGCAAACCGACATTTTTTCGCTTAATTCGCACCTTTAGTGTTCAGTTTTACGTATTCATCAAAATTTACAAGCATGTTAAACATTGTACTATTCGGACCTCCTGGCGCAGGCAAAGGCACACAATCTGCCAAACTCATTGAAAAATATGGACTGATACACCTCTCAACGGGTGATATTTTCAGGGCAAATATCAAAGGCGGTACAGAGTTGGGCAATCTTGCGAAAAGTTATATTGACAAAGGACAGCTGGTACCTGATGAAGTAACTATTGGTATGCTGGCAGGTGAAGTGAATAAAAATCCAGATGCAAAAGGCTTTATTTTTGATGGATTTCCGCGCACGCAGGCTCAGGCTAAAGCATTAGATGAATTATTATCATCAAAAGGAACAGCCATCACGATGATGCTGGCACTGGAAGTTGAAGAAGAAGAATTGCGCAAACGTTTGTTGCTGCGAGGAAAAGACAGCGGCCGTGCCGATGACCAGGATCCCGCAGTTATTCAAAAACGCATTGACGTATACAATGGAGAAACCATGCCGGTAAAAGATTTTTACACCGCACAAGGCAAATACAAAGGCATACACGGTATCGGAGAAATTGAAACTATTTTTACCGATTTGTGCCAAGCAATTGAAGAATAATAAATGTGAAAATTTGATGATGTGAAAATTTGCAAATTGATATTCATTTTCACATCACACACATCTGCACATTTTCTAATTTACACATAAAAACACATGGCTGATTCAAATTTTGTTGACTACGTAAAAATATGTTGCCGCACCGGAAAGGGTGGTAAAGGTGCTATGCACTTTTTACGGGATAAACGTACTGCCATGGGCGGACCGGATGGAGGAGACGGTGGACGTGGTGGAAATATTATCGTACGCGGAAGCTCTCAGCAATGGACACTGCTCCACTTAAAATACCGTAAACATATTATTGCCGAACCAGGTGAAAACGGAAGAGGTGCTAACCAACATGGTAAAGATGGGAAAGATGATTTTCTGGAAGTACCATTGGGAACAGTAGCCAAAGATGCAGAAACCGGAGAAGTGTTGTTTGAAATAACCGAGGATGGACAGGAAGAAGTGCTGTTGTATGGCGGTCGTGGTGGACAAGGAAATGCGCACTACAAAACATCTACCAACCAGACTCCACGCTATTCGCAACCCGGAGAACCCGGTAAGGAAGAGTGGAAAATTTTGGAACTGAAGGTATTGGCAGATGTAGGACTCGTTGGATTCCCCAATGCCGGTAAATCAACCCTACTGAGTGTGATGAGTGCTGCCAAACCCGAAATTGCCGATTACCCTTTTACCACATTGGTACCAAACCTTGGAATTGTTGAGTACCGCGATTACAAAAGTTTTGTAATGGCCGATATCCCCGGAATTATTGAAGGAGCGCATGAAGGAAAAGGCTTGGGAACACGCTTCCTGCGCCATATTGAACGGAATGCTACATTACTATTTTTGATTCCTGCAGATAGTAACGATATCAAGGCCGATTATAAAGTACTCGTAAATGAACTTAAACTCTATAACAAAGAGCTGCTGGATAAAAAAAGGTTGCTGGTCATCAGCAAGTCCGATATGCTGGATGATGAACTGATGGCAGAAACGAAAAAACAACTTCCCCGCGTTCCGCACTTGTTCGTAAGTTCAGCAACGGGTTTGAACATCCAAAAACTGAAGGATAAACTTTGGGAGATGATAAATGAAGGGGAGGAATAATTCGTTGAATGAGTTAACTATGTTGTTGGTTCATACTGTAATTGGTAAATTGTCCAATAAGTCAATAACCGAATAACTCCATAACCTCACTTGCATTAGTGTTCCAAAAACTTATTTTTGTCGCATCTATAACATAATAACCGTCCCGGGTATTTCGGGAATAAACGTATAAAACATGGCTGATTTTGAACTAGTAATGCCCAAAATGGGTGAAAGTATTGCCGAAGCAACCATTATTAAATGGAGTAAGAACGAAGGAGAAGCCATTGCTGCCGATGAAACCGTATTGGAAATTGCTACTGATAAGGTAGACTCTGAGGTGCCTTCGCCCAAGGGTGGAATATTAAAAAAACTATTATTCAAAGAAGGTGACGTGGTTGCGGTAGGTGCAGTAATAGCAATCATAGCACTGGAAGGCAGTGCCGCTGCACCAAGTGCTCCGGCTCCAAAAGCTGAACCAGCTGCCGAGGTAAAAGCAGCAGTAAAAGAAGTAGAAAAAACGATTGCTGTTGCCGCTCAAACAGTTAGCAATTCGGGAGGTGCCCGCTTTTATTCTCCGTTGGTCTTAAATATTGCCAAAGAAGAAAACATCAGCATGACGGAACTGGAAACCATTCCGGGAACAGGCAATGAAGGACGCGTAACCAAACGAGATATTTTAGCATATGTACAAAACAGAGGCGCAGCACCTGCAGTTTCTGCTACGGCTGCAACTCCTGCAGTTGAGGTAGCAAAAACGCCTGCTGCACAACCAGCTGCTCCGGCTACTCACCAAGGCCCCAAAGTAACCCTGATGCCGGGTGATGAAATTATTGAAATGGACCGCATGCGTAAGCTGATTGCCGATCACATGGTAATGAGCAAGCACGTATCTCCACACGTTACCTCGTTTGTTGAGGCAGACGTAACCAACATGGTGAAATGGCGCGATAAAGCGAAAAAAGTATACGAAAAACGCGAAGGCGAAAAAATTACCTTCACTCCTATGTTTGTGGAATGTGTGGTAAAAGCCATTAAGGATTTCCCGATGATTAATGTTGCAGTTGACGGACAAAACATCGTGAAACGTAAAAATATCAATGTGGGAATGGCGGCAGCATTGCCTTCAGGTAACCTGATTGTACCTGTTATTAAAAATGCCGATAACATGAACCTGATTGGTTTAACCAAAACTGTAAATGATTTGGCCAACCGTGCACGTGCCAATAAATTATCTCCGGATGATATCCAGGGTGGAACATTTACCCTTACCAATGTTGGCGGCTTTGGGAACCTGATGGGAACACCTATTATTAACCAACCTCAAGTGGCTATTATGGCAACAGGTTCCATTAAAAAGAAACCGGCTGTAATGGAAACGGAAATGGGTGATGTGATTGCCATCCGTCATATGATGTTCCTGTCGCTGAGTTATGATCACCGTGTGGTGGACGGCTCATTGGGAGGTTCATTCCTGAAACGTGTTGCCGATTATATGGAAGCATGGGATGTGAACAGAGAAATCTAAGATTAACCAACTCATATTTTGAAAGCCTGACTCAACTGAGTCGGGCTTTTTTATGGATTCATCTCGGTCTCTATTTTATAATATAACGATGAATCTGCTGTAAATACCAATCCCATTGGATAGTGCCAATCGCTTAACCGCTTAAAATAAGCAGCCCGTTCAACGACTGTCGGATCGCTCATCAGAAAAAGTTTACCGCGTGTTTCGGGATACCGGATGTACAAATTTCCCATCAACACAAATAAAGATGATTGGTGATTCTGCATTTGCTCTGCGAACAAAACAGGTTTGGGTTGCGATAGTATTTCCACATGTCTTTGCGCGATCACCCCAAGCGTCTCTTTCCTTTCTCCAATCTTTGGATATTCAACAACTGCCAAACGAGTCAACCATAAACAGCAACATACCAATAGTATCTTAATTGTAAATACGTCACTCAACAATAACAACAGGGCTGCCGGCACCACAAAAAATACGGCTGCATAATATCGGCTCTCCCACAATGGGAATCCATTCACACAGTATAAAAACAACTGTACACCCAAACCCACCAATAAACCAATAGCCATTAATCCGATGAACCGTGATTTGGCTGTGGCTGATTTGATACCTGTAACAATTGCCTTTCGATGGTATCCTGCAAAAGCTCCTGCCATCAAAACAAACAATAAAACATCTGCCACATCCGAACCATATGGAATATGCGGCAACATCAACCACCGGAACGGAATACTTGCAAACGTTTTGAGATCCTCCATCCTGATTGGAACCTCTGTGAAAAATCCTGATAAAAAATAGGAATGAAAATACGGTATCTTACAAAAAGAAAAATAAACAGTTGCAGCCACAACTATACTTCCAACCCACATACCAGCGTCCAATACCCTGGCCCTGTTGTGCTCAAAAAGAAACATTCCCATCATGGCACCTGCAAACAAAAACTGGAATACTATAAAGTTTGCAGAAGTCAATAAGCCCAGTAATTGTACAATGGTGAACAACACTGTAGAAACCAAAATAGACCATCGCAGCCGGTTCAGGTAAATATATAAGGATGCAGTAGCAAGCAAAAACAGAAGTGCATAAAACCGACCATCCGTAGCCAGAAAAAACCCAATATTTGAAAATCCTGTGCACACCAATAGAAAAGAATTAAAGCCTTTGTTATTGTTCTTTTTAATCACTCCATACAACAACAATACCCCGACCAACCATGCCACTAAAGAAACCGCTCTTTGCACCACAATGGTATGTCCGAATGCCCCGAACGCCCACCTAAGGATAACAGCATGAACGTATGAATTGTCGGCTCCTCCTTGAATATGACGAATTATTTCCGCATATGTCCACCTGGGGTCTGAATGGAGGTATGACAAAAACTCATCCCCTCGAATGGGGTTCACCTCCAGCATAGCACACATTATCCAACATCCTAGCGCGGATAAGGCATACAAAGAACCATGAATGATATGTTGTTGAGTAAAACGCATGAATGTCATCTGCAAATACGTTATTTTCGAACACAATATTTCATACAATGAACATCATCGGTATTATTCCTGCACGTTATGCATCCACCCGTTTTCCGGGTAAACCTTTAATTGACCTGGGAGGCAAGAGTATGATCCAAAGGGTTTACGAGCAATGCAAAAAAGCCTCTTCCCTATCCGATGTGATTGTGGCAACCGATGATGAACGTATTGTCGAACATGTGCAAACCTTTGGAGGCAAGGTTTTGATGACCGGCAACCATCACCAAAGCGGAACCGACCGATGTGCAGAGGTTACGCTTAGTTACAAAGGGGGATGTGATGCCGTGATTAATATCCAGGGAGATGAACCCTTTATCAATCCCGAACAAATCAATGCACTGGCTTCGGCATTTCAACTGCCACATACCCAGTTGGCTTCCATGAAAAAAAAATTAACCCATGAATCGGATATCCAGAACCCCAATATGGTAAAGGTTGTATCAAACCATGCGGGTGATGCCATCTATTTTTCACGCTCTCCAATTCCATACCGCAGAAATCCGGAAGCATCCATTACCTATTACAAACATATCGGCATTTATGGCTACCGTAAAGAAACCCTACTGGAAATCACCCAACTGCCGCTTGGCAATTTAGAACTGGCCGAAAATCTGGAACAACTGCGTTGGATTGAAAAAGGGTATCGTATCACATTGGTTGAAACTGCTATGGATAACATCGCAATTGACACTCCGGAAGACGTAAAACAAGCATTGGCTTTTTTAAGTCTGTCCCGGTTGGATTAAAAAACCGGAAATCTATTTTCTCCACATAGCAACACCCGCAATTAGCGAGTTCAAAACATCTGAGCTCATCCATTAGGCGTTTCTTGTTGAAAAGTATTTAAAAACTGAGTAAAAGCAGTTAGGCAAGTCGGGCGCTTTTCATTACATTTGTATCCCATATAGTCAACAACTATTATGGGCTAACGAGTTAAGGGTTTCCTGCTCCTCTAACCCACTTTCCATAAGCAAAACTCGTTTCATTCATGAATAATTGTAAATACATTTTCGTTACAGGTGGTGTTACATCATCATTAGGTAAGGGCATTATCTCTGCATCACTGGCTAAGCTATTACAAGCCAGAGGATACACTGTAACCATTCAGAAATTTGATCCGTACATCAACATCGATCCGGGTACCCTCAATCCGTATGAACATGGTGAGTGTTATGTAACGGAGGATGGTGCCGAAACAGATCTTGACCTTGGTCATTACGAGCGTTTTCTGAATGTCCCAACCTCTCAGGCTAACAATGTTACCACCGGCCGTATTTACCAATATGTAATGGATAAGGAACGTGAGGGTGCCTTTTTAGGAAAAACCGTTCAGGTTATCCCGCATATCACAGACGAGATCAAGCGCAGAATGAAACTGTTGGGCGAAAGTGGCAAGTACGAAATTGTAATCACCGAATTAGGTGGTACAGTAGGTGATATTGAAGCCTTACCATATATCGAAGCTGTTCGTCAGTTAAAATGGGAATTGAAACCGGAAGACCTGATGGTGATTCACCTTACCTTGCTTCCGTATTTAAGTACTTCACAGGAATTAAAAACCAAACCGACCCAACACTCGGTGAAAATGTTACTGGAAAGCGGAGTACAGCCGGATGTATTAGTTTGCCGTGCCGAACACCCGATCAGCAAAGAAGCCAAGCGCAAAATTGCTTTATTCTGTAATGTTACCCAAAACTCGGTAATTGAAGCATTGGATATGGCTACCATCTATGATGTGCCTATGGCCATGCTTAAAGAAAAATTGGATAAAACTGTACTAAGTCGCCTGAAACTTTCGACTAAAAACGATCCTAATATGGATAGCTGGCTGAGCTTTTTAACTCGACACAAAAATCCGAAACATGAAGTAAAAATAGGTCTGGTAGGTAAATATGTTGAACTGCCCGATGCTTATAAATCAATTGCAGAAGCATTTGTTCATGCAGGAGCACAAAACGAATGCAAAGTAAAACTGGAATATATCCACTCTGAACTTATTACGGATGATAACGCCAAATACAAACTGGGACATTTGGATGGAATCCTTGTTGCACCTGGGTTTGGCGACAGGGGTATTGACGGAAAAATATCTGCCATCAAGTACGCGCGCGAACAAAAGGTTCCATTCTTTGGAATTTGTTTGGGCATGCAGGTTGCTGTGATTGAATTTGGCCGCAATGTATTAGGATTTAAAGATGCACACTCAACCGAGATGAATGCGAAAACCAAACATCCGGTAATTGACATGATGCCTGATCAAAAACAGATTACCGCAAAAGGCGGAACCATGCGTTTGGGAGGTTATGCATGTGAATTGGTTAAGGATAGCAAAGCATATAAAGCATACGAAAAAGGGAAAATAACGGAACGCCACCGCCACCGTTATGAATTTAACGGCAAGTTCCAAAAGGATTACGAGGCCAAAGGAATGCTTGTAACAGGAATCAACCCTGATACCAAATTGGCTGAGATTGTTGAAATAAAAGACCACCCGTTTTTTATGGGTGTTCAATTCCACCCCGAGTATAAGAGCACAGTTTTAAACCCACATCCGTTGTTTGTGAAGTTTGTGAAAGAAGCCATTTCATATAGCAATTCATAAGACTCTGTCAAGCTGCGTTTATCAATGTCATCCATCCTGAGGTTTCGATGAACTCAACCTGACACCGGAACGCTGAAGTTTGTAACTTCAATCTTAATACGTAAGCAAGTATTCATTGCAAGCCAACTCATTCACCTTTGAAAAAACTCATCCAAGCCATTCTGCAACGTGTATTAGGATTCAGGAACTACCTGTTTGTGTTTTCCCTATATAAATCACGGATGATAGCTTATGATAAGAATGAAGGGGATTTCAGTCATTTTCTTTCGCTTATCAAACCCGATGCAAATGTGCTGGATATTGGAGCCAATATAGGCATCATGACTTCCAACCTGGCTCAAAAAGTTACCCGCGGAAAAGTTTTTGCTTTCGAGCCAATGCCTGATAATATGACCACGCTCAAACGGGTGCTGGCATATTTGCGCCTCACCAATGTCACCCTTTTTGAATATGCGCTGGGTAACGAAACCAAAGAGACCCAAATGGTATTGCCTGTGGTGAAGGCTGTAAAAATGCAGGGGTTGGCTCATGTTATCGATAAAACCATTACCGAGTATAATGAGGGTATCACCTTTTCGGTACCCCAATACCGGTTGGATGATATTCCGGAACTCAAGAATACCCCTATTCATGCCATTAAAATTGACGTGGAGAATTTTGAATACCAGGTATTTTTGGGTGCACAGAAGCTAATTGAAAAGTATAAACCTGTTATTTACTGCGAACTGTGGGATAACGACAACCGCCAACAGTGTTTCAAATTGTTGCAACAGATGGATTATCAAATAGCTGTGTTGATTCAGCATACCTTGGTTCCCTTTGATGCGGCAAAACACAGAACCCAGAATTTTTTCTTTTTACCCCTTGTTTAAAGTAGTACTCTTGGCTTAACCTTAATTATGCGCAGTTGACCTTACTTTTTCTTGCTTCATAGCCGATTAACCTTACTTTTGCACCCGATTTTACAGAACATATGGAAATGGATAGAAATTCGATTATCGGCCTCGTGCTAATTTTTTTAATACTTATCGGGTTTGCCTGGTACAACCAGCCTAACGAAGGGGAGTTGCAAGCCATGAAACACCAGCAGGACTCCTTAAGTCTGGTGCACAAACAACAGGACAGTTTGAAAATGCTTGAACAGCAAGCTAACAACGTAAACGATTCTATTAAAAACAATACGTTTGATACCGCAGCTGCAAAAGCCACTTTCGGGACGTTTGCTTCATTCAGCAAAGGAGAACAAACATTTACCACACTGGAAAACGAGGAGCTTGCCATCACTTTCACCAACAAGGGTGGACGCATTTACAGTGTACAGCTTAAAAACCAAAAACGTTTCGATAAAAAAGAGTTGATCCTTTTTACCGGTGAGCGCAATACCTTTAACTACTCTTTTAAAACTGCCGATGGTAAAACCATTGAAACGCAGAATTTATACTTTACACCGGTTGTAAGTGCAGATGGAAAATCGGTAGCCATGCAGGTAAAATTTGGCGAATCACAATACATTGAGCAGGTATACACCTTAACGCCCGACAACCAGCAGATGCTTGGTTACAAGTTGAACCTTGTAGGTATGCAACAAACCATTGCAGCTACCAACAACCATCTTGACCTTAACTGGAAACAGCAAATGCTGAACCAGGAGAAAAATTTCGACAATGAAGTAAACACCACAACAGCTTACTTTAAATTACCCGAAACAACACCTGAATTTATCGCGGAAACCAAAAGTGAGAAAAAAGACCTTACCACTCCCGTACAATGGATCTCATACAAACAACAGTTTTTCAATACGACCATCATAGCAGATAAAACCTTTGAAGGTGGGAGCATTGAAACAGCAACGGATGAGAGCAAAGAAACATTAAAATCCATTTCAACCAATGTAACCATTCCATACACTCACAGTGCCAATGAATCCTTTGGAATGCGATTTTATTTCGGTCCCAACCATTACAAAACACTTGCTAAATTGGACATTGAACTTGAGCGTATTATTCCAATGGGCTGGGGTGTTTTCCGTTGGGTAAATAAGTATTTTGTAATCAACGTATTTTATTTCCTGAGCCAGTACATAGGAAGTTTCGGTATCATTATTTTATTGCTCACCATCATCATCAAAACTATTGTATTCCCGATGGTTTACAAATCCTATATCTCGGCAGCCAAGATGCGCGTAATGAAACCTGAACTTGATGTGATTAAGGAAAAATATGGTGATGACATGACCAAAATCCAACAGGAAAACATGAAACTGTATCGCACAGTTGGCGTGAACCCGTTGGGTGGTTGTATCCCGATGTTATTGCAGCTACCTATCCTGTTTGCGATGTTCCAGTTTTTCCCTTCGGCATTTGAACTGCGCCAGGAAGCCTTTTTATGGGCCGATGATTTATCGACTTATGATAGCATTTACACCTTACCATTTACCTTACCTGGTTATGGTAACCATGTAAGTTTATTTACCATTCTGATGACGATTTCTTCACTGGCATACACGCACTACAATAACCAAATGACAGCTGTAACCGGACAGATGAAATGGTTAAGTTACATCATGCCGGTCATCTTCATGTTTGTGTTGAACAACTACGCAGCAGGTTTGAACTATTACTATTTCCTTTCGAACTTAACCACCATTGCCCAGCAGTTGGTTATCCGCACCTTTGTTGACGATAAAGTGATTCACGCCCAATTGCAGGAAAACAAAAAGAAACCGGTGAAGGTTTCAAAGTTCCAGCAAAAGCTTGAAGAAATGGCTAAGCAGCGTGGTGTGGATGTGAAGAAGAAAAAATAACACCGCTAAAATCTGAATACTCAATTTCGAAATTCGAATTTGAGATATTAAATATTTTTAAAAATGCCTCGGAAAAATTCGGGGCATTTTTATTTACTATTGTATATGAAAAAAGTCCTGGCCATTTGCGGAAGTATCAGCAATACCTCAGCGAACTACGCTTTACTCAAAACCATTCACTCAATGGCCAAAGATCAGTTTGAGATCGATATCTACGATGGACTTTCAAGCCTTCCTTATTTTGAACCGAACCCGGAAAACGAAAATATCCATGCCTCGGTAGTTGAATTCCGAAACAAGATAAGAGAAGCAGATGGCATATTAATTTGCACTCCGGAATATGTTTTCAGTTTACCCGGAATTCTCAAAAATGCATTGGAGTGGACAGTATCAACCACCGTATTTACAGACAAACCTGCATCATTAATTACCGCTTCATCATCCGGAAAGGTGGCACATGAATCTTTATTGCTGGTGATGAAAACACTTGGCGTCAAAACCACTGATAAAACATGCTTGCACATTCAAAGCATCAAAAGTAAGATGACAAAAGAAGGAGATATTGTTGATAATGCAACCGTAGAACATTTAGGACAATTGATTGATGCCTTGAGAATACTCATGAACGGACGTAACTAGAAAATATATTGGTAAAAACCATTGAAATTCAACCCCTTTTTAGTAACATGCAATTACATTAAAATACACTCTATGAAACATCTTTTCTACTCAATCTTTTTAATAACAGTGACCCTATTCTTAACTATGGATGATCTATCGGCACAAACCGTCAATGTCGACTTTGAACCAGCCAGAAAACTTGAACAACCAAGTGGTGCTTCTGAACCGGAATACTCTGTTTACCTCACTGAAGATAATAACCATATATACGAATCCGTATTTAAAGGTATGCTATTATCATCCCGATCTATTCGAAAAAAAGACAAGGTTAATCACACCATTGTATGGGAAAAGAATATCCCGATAGATAAAAAAGAAAAGGCTGACCCAGTCAATTTCATTAAACTGGAGATTGGATATCTTCTTTTCTTAAAAAAAGAAGACAAGGGAAAGATCACCTATCTGGGTCAAAAACTGGATGAGTCATTCAATTTAGTTGGTGCGATGAAACCGCTAACTGAACCTCGGATTATTAAAGAAACAACCTTCAGTAAACATTTTTTAAATGTTGAAAGATTCGGAGGGCAGTTTCTTCTCTATGGTATGTACTCAGATGAGAAAAGTTCATCACAAAATCACCATTTAAAAAATGAGCCATTCTCTTTTAGCGTTATTGATTCTGATCTTACTATTGTATGGCAAACATCTGTTGAGATGGCTAAAGACAGATATTTCAGGATGGAAAAGGCTTATCTGGATAAGGAACAGAATTTGATTTCAGTTTTCAATCAATCTGTGAATGAAGAAAAAACAAGTTCTGAGGAACAAAACAACAAGCTGGTTATTGTAAAATATGACCAAAAGTTAAAGCAGCTTACATATGATAACATCAAATGGCCTGAAAACATCCGGTACTATGATATTCAATGGTCATCACTGGACCAAGACTCCGACATCCGACTTAATATTGCCGGTGTTTATCATAATGAAAACAAAAGCACACGGAGTCATGGCTTATTTAAAGTATCCATCAATGCCACAAACTCCTTATCCGAACCTAACATAGTCATCATACCTTATTCAAATGAAATAATCGAACGTTTCAAAGGGGCCAAAATTGCTGAGAAGAAACGTAACGGTAAACCTCTGGAATCTGTTCATATTAATACCCTCTTCACAAATAATGGCAAAAGTATCTTTATCATCCAGGAAATTGATTCTGCCATGCAGATGATAACTCCGGGATCACAGCTGAATCCAAATGCATACTCCTATCCCAGTCCTATGTCCAATAACAGGGCCCAGAATATGATGAACGATTATAACCAAACCTTTAAACCCGGATCCGGATTTTCCGTAACCTCAGCTCCTGCTAAGTATACTTACCGTTGCAACAATATCGTGACCATTCAAACAAGTGAGACAGGCCAGATCGAATGGACTCATGTAATCAAAAGAACTGCAAAAGGGCCTAAATTTCAGTATTTAACATCGTATTCTTTTCTTTCAAACAATGTTGTTTACACATTGTTCAATGCCGATGTAAAGTCTACTTTAAAGTCTCCTCAACCGGAAGAATATGTTTGCCGTGTAGGTATGAATACCGACCAGGTTTTATGTGTAATTGGAATCGACCAGGAAGGAAAACAAGTGGAAACTCAGCATATTTCAACTCCTGATAAGAATGATTTTGCCTGCATCCCCATGAAAACACACCTAGGCAAAAACAACGCCTATAAACTTGAATTTGACGATACCGCTTTAATAGGAAATGTACGAAGAAAGGTGAGTGCAATTTTATCTGTTAAATAATCTAAAGTACACTTACCACCACTTATCTCCAAAGTCATTCGTTGCTGAAAGCACTTTCCGAAGCAGCTGGTCTTCATCCGTATCAAAGATGAGCTGGTCTTGATGTTGTTGTTTGAGAAACCCGGAATGCACCATGTTTTGCATCAGTTGGTGCAATGCATCATAGTATCCATTTATATTTAATACTCCACAGGGTTTTTCATGAAACCCAAGTTGGCTCCAGGTAAATGCTTCAAACAATTCTTCCATGGTACCGATCCCTCCGGGCAGGGCAATACAGGCATCACTCAGCTCAAACATTTTCGCTTTGCGCTGGTGCATATCATCTACAATAAACATTTCTGTAAGGTTCTGATGTCCGACTTCCTTTTCCATCAATCGTAATGGAATCACACCTATTACCTCTCCTCCCAACCGCAGTACTTCATCGGCAAGGATACCCATGAGTCCAACGTTTCCGCCACCGTATACCAAACCCAGGTTATGCTCAACCAGCAAGCGGGCCAGTTTAACCGTTGAGGTTTGATAAACAGGATCATTTCCTTTTGCCGAACCACAGTATACGAGTATTTTTTTCATATGCTATTTTAAAAAAGGGAAAGATACAAATCAATTAACACACATCTATTTTACGGCAGAATTTACTAAATTGGATTCCATGCATGAACACGTTTTCTTTTATGTCTATATCCTTAAATGTGCTGACGGAAAATACTATACAGGATTCACTAATGATCTGACCAGACGATTGGATGAACACGAATCAGGGAAAAGTAAGCAAAGTTATACCTATGACAGAAGACCTGTAGATCTTGTATTCTATGAAACTTTCACCGATCCGGAAACAGGCATTGCATATGAAAAGAAATTGAAGAAATGGTCGAAACTTAAAAAGGAAGCATTAATTAATGCAGAATATCATAAGTTGCCTCTATTGGCAAAGAAAAAATTCAACAAGTAGTCACTTCGAGTAAAACATTGGGCTGGTTTAGCATTGGCGTTTGTAGCGAGAAGTTTACGGGAGCGCTCTGCTAACCATTAAACTGTTCTCGATACGCGCAACCCAAATCCCATACCCGCTACTCGAACTGACTGCTATTTAATCTTCAACTTCGCGAACTTCAATACAATGGTCTTTTTGCCATGTCCGTTTGAGAATTCGATGTTGGCTTTTTTCCCTTCGCCTGCCCCTTCAACGCTTAATACTGTTCCATTTCCGAAACGTGCATGTTCCACTTGTTGTCCGGCTTGCAAATCACTGGTATCATCTCCCACAAAATTAGGATCGATGGATGCAGGTGCCGGAACAGCTTTGTTAATGGGTTTAAATCCATGGGGAACTCTTGCAGGTGGTGGAGCGGCTTCCGGTGTGCGTTTGGCTCCATACTGTGGTTTACTTCCATAACTGCTGCGTTGTACCTGCGGCTGCGATTGCTTTTGAATCATACCCTCAATATTGAGGTACTGCGGATCAATCTCCTGCAAAAACCGGCTTGGTTCACTGTTAATCATACTGCCAAACTTGAACCTTGATGTTGCAAACGATAAGGTTAGTTTATCCATCGCACGTGTGAGTGCCACATAAAACAACCTTCGTTCTTCTTCCAGTTCGCTACGACTGTTTAAAGAAAGTTGTGATGGGAATAAATTTTCTTCCATTCCAACCACATATACCTGCTTAAACTCCAATCCTTTCGAAGCATGAATGGTCATCATGCTCACCTTGTCATTGTCTTCATCTGTTTCTTTATCCGCATCAGTAAGCAATGCAATATTTTCCATAAAACCTGCAAGTGTGTTGGGTCTCAACACTCCATCATCATCTGCTGTTTCTTCAATGCTGAATTCTTTGATACCATTCAGCAATTCCACTAAATTTTCGTATCGCGCAATTCCTTCAACGGTTTTATCATCATATAAATTTTTGAGTACACCGGCTTGTTTGGCAATATGCATAGCGGCATCATAGGCATTATGCGGAAGCAGGGTTTGAAAACTTTTAATCATCATCACAAAATCCTGCAATAATCCCGCAGCTTTTAATCCGTAATAATGCGCCTCCTCCATAATCTCGAACCAACTTTTCTGGTGAGCATCGGCAAGCACCAGCAAATGGTCGAGTGTGGTTTTTCCGATACCCCGTGTTGGGTAATTGATAATCCGTTTCAGTGCCTCCTCATCTTTAGGGTTAATGACCACCCTGAAATATGCAATCAGGTCTTTCACCTCCTTGCGCTGGTAGAACGATTGTCCTCCATATATTTTATACGGAATATTCATTTTGCGCAACGCCTCCTCCATGGCACGGCTTTGCGCGTTGGTGCGGTATAAGATGGCAAAGTCCTTGTTCAGCAAATGGCCATTCATCTTATCCTGAAAAATAGAAGATGCCACCATCTTACCTTCTTCATTATCTGTAATGGCACGGAATACGCTGATTTTATCTCCCGCTCCGTTTTCGGTCCACACCTTTTTTTCGATCTGGTCCTTGTTCTGTTTGATGATCGAATTGGCCGCGTTTACAATCGTTTTCGTGCTGCGGTAGTTTTGCTCCAGCCGGATCATCTTCACATCGGGGAAATCACGGTTGAAGTTGAGTATATTTTTAATGGTGGCTCCGCGAAACGCATAAATACTTTGTGCATCGTCACCCACCACAGCTATGTTTTGATACACATTGGCCAGCTTACGGATAATGGCATATTGGGCATGGTTGGTATCCTGAAACTCATCTACCATGATGTATTTAAACATCTGCTGGTATTTGTGCAACACCTCATTATGTGTGTTCAGCAACTCATGCGTTTTCATCAGGAGGTCATCAAAGTCCATGGCTCCTGCGCGGAAACAACGGGCCTCATACATTGCATAAATATCCCCGAACCTTGGCCGTCCGGCCGATTCATCATACAAGGTATTTTCACCATCCGCTTTATAATCGGCCGCTTTAAGCAATGCATTTTTTGCCCCCGAAATCCTGTTGAGCAATACACCCGGTTTGTACACTTTATCATCCAGTTTCATCTCGTTTACAATACTCTTGAGCAAACTTTTGGCATCATCGGTATCGTAAATAGTGAAGTTGCGCGGATAACCAATCTTATCACTTTCAATGCGCAGGATGCGGGCAAAGATGGAGTGAAAGGTTCCCATCCACAGGTTTTTGGCTTCATTGCCGGCTACCTTGTGAATACGTTCCCGCATTTCCTTGGCAGCTTTGTTGGTAAAGGTGAGTGATAATATGTTAAAAGGGTCGATGCCTTTTTGAATAAGGTGCGCAATACGATAGGTAAGTACGCGTGTTTTTCCGGAACCCGCTCCCGCCACAATCATTACTGGGCCTTCTGTTTGCATCACAGCCTCACGCTGGCTGTCGTTTAATAAACTTAAATAATCCACGGGGTAAAAATACGACAATAACCGCTGTGGGTTACAGGGAAAATATCAACATCACATAAATAAAAAACTTCGATTTCTGCTAGATCTGCGGCCAACAAATAGCTGTTGACTATTCAAAGTCGCGAGAAAAGTTTTCCCGCAGATCTCGCTGATGCCGCAGAAACCATCCCTCTATTTCTTCGGCTCATTGCTGATGCCGTACAAAATTCCCAGCGACAATACCTGCGAAAACTGTACATCCTGATCCTGGTCGTAATCATACAGAATTACACCTGCCAGGTTCACATTAACAAAGCGGTTCACCTTTGCTGTTAAGTTTGCATCCAGGCGATGTACAATACCTTGACCATTTATCTTGGCATAATCGATTACAGCCATGTAACGTGCTTTGACGAATATATTTTTAAGAACCTCCTTGTCGAAATTAGCGACAAACTGAAACACCACCTGATTCCGCATGTATTCACCACGTTTCACGCCATACAATTCATTGTATTTATCTTCTGTGGGTGCATATTTATCGTACAAGGTTTGATCCGTTACAAAGGTTTGGCGCAAGGCTCCCAAACCAAATTGTGCCGAAAAATATTCTACGGGTTTGTATTCAATACCTATTGCCTCAGTAAGGTAGCCTGGCGACATAAACGATGAAATGCGGTTGGAAAGCTCTTCACCATATTCTTTTCCGGTCGAATCCTTCAATCTGTAATATTCATATCCAGCATCAAATTGGCTCATAAAGGTTGCCGACCCGAATGCGCTCCAGTTCTTGGTTAAACGATATGCGAATTTTGATTCCAAAAAAATCCGGTCGGCATTTTTTCGCATGTTTTGTCCCTTATTTTGGATGTTACCATATAACAATTGCAGGTCGTTGGTCCAGTCGTATTTTTCGGTACGGTAGTCCGCCTTTGCATTCAAAAATGTTCCAATCGCAATGGAATTAACACCTCCCGATTTCCAGTTGTCGCTATAGGTGGCCTGATTGATATTCACGCCAGCCTGCATTTCGCGTTTCCAGGGAGATGGTGGTTTAGGCAACGTATCCTGAGCAAATATATTTATGGTAGCCGTTGCCAATATACAGGTTAGTAAAGTTGATTTCATTGATGGTTATATTTAGTAGATGAAAGATAATACGAGTAAAACGTTTTGCAATAATTGGTGATTTATTTATACAACTCCGGCATTCTCACAGTTTTCACATATCGTTTACGATAGTAGTCAAACTCCAGCCTGTCAATCCGCACACCTTCGCTGGTGCTCGAATGGATAAACCTCACCGGTTCCCCTTTCTCCGAAATTACTATTCCTACGTGTCCGATCCTGCGGCTTTTACGACTGCGGCCTTTAAACAAAATTATATCCCCTTTTTTGATATTGGCTTTGGTAACCTCGACTCCCACCAATCCTTGTCCGGCCGAAGTATGCGGCAACTTGATATTAAATTTCTTAAAAACGGTCATTGTATATCCTGAGCAGTCAAATCCTTTGGCGGAGGTTCCACCTCTCCGGTATCTGTCGCCAATAAATGAGTATGCGTGCTGTATCAGACTATCAACTTTGTTTGCTGAAGCAGGTTTGGGTATTGCCGTGATGGTTTGGGGTGCGGCAGTATCAATTTCCGGTTCAGTGGTATCCGAACCCGAGGTAACATTCTGAGCAACAGCTCCGTTAAAAAAAGCCGTAAACCCCAATAAAATCAATATACCGCGCCATATTTGCATCATCTATCGAACAAGGTAAAACCCTATTGTAAAAACACAAAATTTTAGGGGCATTTTAACCCTTAACAGGCTCACCAACAGGGAGAAAGTTTTTGTTTTTGACGCTTTCAGCTATTGACAAAGGAGAATAATGCCTTAATTTTGTCGTTTAGTTCAACAATGACAAAGCGCCTTTTATATATTCTATCTTTCGTTTTAGTACTCACCACCGCTTGCAGCAAGTACCAAAAAACCCTTAAAAATCCTGACGTAAACAAGAAGCTGGAAATGGCTATGTATTACTACAACAAGAAGGATTATTACCGTGCCTCCAATTTGTTTGAACAATTGCAGGATAATTTTAACGGAACGGCAATGGCCGAGAAGGTGATTTATTATAGCGCCTATTGTAACTACGGACTCCAGCAATACTTACTTGCCGGTTATCAGTTCAAAAGTTATTTCGAGAGTTTCCCTTCGGGCATGTTTGCCGAAGAGAGTTTATACATGACCGCTTACTGCCAGTATCTCGAGTCCCAATCTTATTACCTTGACCCAACCGATACCCAAAAAGGAATTGAGTCCATTAAATTGTTTGTAAGCGTTTATCCCGATAGTAAATACATCCCCGAGTGCAATACCTTACTTGATAAATTAAGAGGAAAACTATCATACAAGGCATACAAAAATGCAAAACTCTATTACAACATAGGCGAGTTTAAAAGTGCGATTGTAGCCTTGCCCAATGTGATTAAAGACTTTCCTGAAACACCTTATAAAGAAGAGTTGGATTACCTTACAGTAAAATCACATTTTTTACTGGCCAAAGGAAGTTATGAAAACAAACAGGAGGAACGCTACAAGACCTTTCAATCGGCATACGCTGATTACATGGCCGAATATCCTGATACTACCAGCAAATATTACAATGAACTGAAAAACCTTTCGGTAAAAGCAGACATCGCTTTGAAAAAAATAGTGGCTGAGAAAGCCAGGGAAAAACAAGAAGCAACTAATAACTAAACAACATACACATGGCAACTATCAATTATCAAAATGTACCACAAACAACCGTGGTTCGCGACTTAAGAAAGATTGACGAAAAGACTGAAAACCTTTACGAATCATTAGCGATTATTTCAAAAAGAGCCAATCAGATTGCTGCTCAGATGAAAGAAGAGTTGCACAGTAAATTGCAGGAGTTTACCAACGACAGCGATACTCTGGAAGAAGTGTTCGAAAACCGCGAGCAGATTGAAATTTCAAGCTACTACGAACGTTTACCTAAACCAACCCTCATTGCAGTTGAAGAATTCCTGAGCGGTAAAGTTTACCACCGTAATCCGGAAAAAGAAACACGCGGAAAAAACTAAGCGTACTTTATGCTGAAGGGTAAAAAAATTCTATTGGGTGTAAGCGGAAGTATTGCTGCCTATAAAGCAGCTACATTGGTTCGTTTACTGGTAAAACAGGGCGCAACCGTAAAAGTGGTGATGACACATGATGCACACGACTTTATTACTCCGCTTACACTCTCTACCCTTTCCAAAAATCCTGTCCTTTCAGAATTTAAAGCCAATGCCGAAGGAGAGTGGAACAACCACGTGGAACTGGGCTTATGGGCCGATATGTTACTGATGGCTCCTGCTACTGCAAATACCATTGCAAAGATGGCAAACGGCATTTGCGATAACCTGTTGTTGGCAACATACCTTTCGGCACGGTGCAATACCTATATTGCTCCTGCAATGGATCTGGATATGTATGCACACCCAGCCACCCAACTAAATTTACAGAAGCTGCGCGACTTTGGCAATACGGTACTACCCGTTGCCGAAGGTGAACTGGCAAGTGGTTTAACAGGTAAAGGACGGATGCTCGAACCGGAAG
This sequence comes from Bacteroidota bacterium, assembly GCA_040387195.1. GTDB lineage: Bacteria > Bacteroidota > Bacteroidia > UKL13-3 > UKL13-3 > UKL13-3. The sequence goes on along the minus strand of JAZKEF010000013.1, from coordinate 228,581 downwards.
AAATTGTGGAAATGCTGTTGAACGACACGGTTATTTCAACCAAACTGAAAGGCAAGAAAGTATTGGTTACAGCCGGACCTACATATGAAAGTATTGATCCTGTAAGGTTTATCGGAAATCACTCGAGCGGACGTATGGGATTTGCACTTGCCGAAACATTTGCCCGACAAGGAGCATTGGTTACACTGATAAGCGGACCAACTGATTTACATGAACAACATGCAGGTATCAAACGGATTGATGTTACCTCGGCCGAAGACATGTATGCACAAACCGTGAAGGCTTTTGCCAAATCCGATATTGCGGTGATGAGTGCCGCGGTCGCAGATTATACTCCTGAAAAAGTATCCATCACCAAGATAAAAAAGAACGGTGATGAATTACACCTCAAACTCAAAAAGACAAAAGACATTTTAGCAGAGCTGGGACGCAAAAAATCGAAGAAACAAGTGCTGGTAGGTTTTGCCCTTGAAACAGATAACGAGGTAAACAATGCCATCAAAAAACTGCACGCTAAAAACCTCGACTTTATCGTTCTCAATTCACTACGCACCAAAGGTGCCGGTTTTGGCCATACCACCAATAAAGTGAGTATTATCGACCGCAACGGAACCCAAACTGATTTTGGCCTTAAGTCGAAATCGGAAGTAGCTCAAGACATTCTAAACAAAATAATGCAGCTGATAGATGCATAAATACCTGCTCTCGTTACCCCTGATGATGCTGTTAAGCGTTTCCGCTTTTGCACAAGAATTGTTGTGCAACGTAAAGGTTATTGATAACCAGATACAGCTCACTGATAAAAAGATATTCCGCACGCTCGAACTCTCCATTGCAGAGTTTATGAATAACAGGCAATGGACAACCGAAAAGGTACAACCCAATGAACGGATTGAATGCAACCTGCAAATTATCCTGAGTTCGTATGATGTAAAACACAACCACTTTGTTGGCACCATGCAAATCATCAGTCGCAGGCCGGTTTTTGGAACATCCTACAATACAACTACATTTAACATTCTTGATGAAAATATTGAGTTTGATTTTGCAGAGTTCCAACCCATGAACTTCAATGAAAACTCATATAGTTCCAACCTCACTTCATTGCTCGGCTTTTATGCCTATTACCTCATCGGGATTGATTATGATTCATTCGGATTATATGGCGGAACACCCCATTTTACCAAAGCCCTTCAAATAGCCAACAATGCTCAGCAGGGTTCCGGACTGGCGGGGTGGCAACCCTTTGAGCGTAACTTACGTTCGCGTTATAATTTGATCGACAATATTCTCAACGAACGTTTCCGTCCCATCCGTGAAGCCTATTATACCTACCACCGTGAAGGTCTGGACCAGCTAAGCAAAAATCCGGAAGCAGCGCGAAAAAAAATTTATGCAAGCCTGGAAATGGTTCAAAAAGTATTTAAAGTTGCTCCAAACACGGTGATGCTGATTATGTTTTTTGAAGCCAAAAGTGATGAGCTGGTTAACATCTATAAAAACGCTCCGGCAACCGAAAAACCAAAGGTCATCGAAATCCTCAGCGAGATTAACGTATCGAATATTGCCAAGTACGAAAAAATCAGGTAAGCCCATTACCGGATACATGATTCAAGATTACCGGTTATCAAACATTATCTGACATTTGGTATCCCGTATCGCTCCACAATTGTTGAAAAATCCCTTATCAATTCCCACGCTTAACCCCTACTTTTGAAACTGTATGTTGTTATCCCTTCACATTCGTAATTATGCCATCATTAAGGCCGTTGATATTTCGTTTGACCAACGCCTGAATATTATTACCGGAGAAACCGGTGCCGGAAAATCCATCCTTATGGGTGCATTGGGCCTGATACTGGGTGAGCGTGCCGACAGTAAAGTGTTGCACAATCCTGAAGATAAATGTGTGGTGGAAGGAAATTTCGGCATCACCGATTACAACCTGCAGTCTTTTTTTGAAACCCACGAACTGGATTACGATACAACGTGTATCATCCGCAGGGAAATTGCTCCTAACGGAAAATCGCGGGCATTCGTAAATGATACTCCGGTAAACCTCACTGTACTCAAAGATTTGGGAGAACAACTGATTGATATTGTATCGCAACACCAAACAATGGAGTTGAACGAAGAACAATTCCAGCTGAGTGTGGTGGATGCAATTGCAGAAACGGATGCCCAATTAAATGCTTATATCCAAATCTATAAAAAATTTAAACGAACAGAGAAAGAGCTCAAGGAACTTGTGGACCAGGAAGCCAAAGCCCGCACCGATGAGGACTATTTCAAATTTGTATTGAATGAATTAAATGAAGCCAACCTGCAGGCAGACGAACAGGTTGAACTCGAAAAACAATTGGAGATATTAAGTCATGCAGAACAGATACAGCAGGCAGCAGGGAATGCGGCACGTGTATTGGATGCTGATGAGTTGAGCATTATTGACCAGATTCAACAACTGCGGGCATTGTTACAACCTGCGGCCAAACATCACCCAGGTTTGCATGAGTTACTGAAACGCCTGGATTCTGTAAGCATTGAGTTAAAAGATATCAGCACTGAAATTGAAGCCGTATCCGAACAATCGCAAGCCGATCCCGAATCCCTTGTGAGAACTGAAGAGCGGTTACAATTGTTGTTTAACCTGCAGAAAAAACACCGTGCGGCAAACAATGAAGAGTTGCTCACATTGCAGCGTAAACTGGAAACGGATTTAACCTCCATTGGCAGTTTGCAAAACGAAATTGCCGACAAACAAGTTGAACTCACACAGCTAACCGAAAAACTCAGCAAAGAAGGCAAAGCTTTATCAGACAAACGTGCCAAATCCATTCCCGATACCGAAAAGAAAATACATGAACTGCTCAAACAGGTAGAAATGCCTGATGCCCACATTCAGATTGAAAACAACCCGATTGAAGGATTCTCGGCAACCGGAATGGATAAAATTCAATTGCTGTTTGCTGCCAATAAAGGGCAATCCTTCCAACCAATCAGCAAAGTTGCCTCCGGTGGAGAATTAAGCCGGTTGATGTTATGCATCAAATCCCTGATTGCCGATAAAGTAGCATTGCCAAGTATCGTGTTTGATGAAATTGATACAGGCATATCCGGTGAGGCTGCATTAAAGGTTTCGCAGGTCATGAAACAACATTCAAAACACCATCAGGTGATAGCCATTACCCATTTGCCACAAATTGCCGGTAAAGCTGATGCACATTTTTTTGTGCACAAAACAACCGATAAAACCAGTACGCATACCCATATCAAACTGCTTTCGGAGAACGAACGCCTTGAAGAAATTGCACGTATGTTGCACGGAGCCAACCCTTCACCAAAAGTACTGGAAGCTGCAAGAGAGCTGATAGGTTGATATTTAAAGGTATAAAGATTGTTATGACAGGTATTCTGCCACTAGCTATTTCAAATTTTCTTTATACCTTTCTCTAAAATTTCAGAGTCAGCTATGAAAAAATTACTCCTCCTGTTCTGCACAACCCTCTTTTGTTTTGTTTCACTTTTGGCCCAGCAGCCTAAAACGGTTCCGCGCCCTCCTGTTCCCAAAGGTCCGCCACCATATGTATTGAAAAAAGAATACGAACCACGGATGGTGGAACTCGATAACAGAATTAATGCTGCAAACAATGCAGCTGCTTCGGTGCGCAGAAGTGTAGAAGGAAAGTTTGATAAGCTGGTTGTACTCGACAGCCAGATGCACCAGGTGCAGGCTATCCTTTCATCGGCTAATTTTCAGATTGCCATGAATGCAGACTCTCTCAAAGAGACCCGTTTGTCGCTGGATGGTATTCAAAAGAAAATGGACGAGAACTTTGCCCGGATGGAGCAAGCTCATTCAGACCTTTCTAATTACGTTTGGATATTGTTTGGCGTATCAATGGCACTTACAGTTGGTGTATTGCTGATACTCATGAGTATGATGAAAAAACGCATGACAACAATGGAAACCATCTTACACCAAAATGAAGAGGTACTCAAAAAAAGTCTTTCACTTGGATTGGAGAAACATCAGAAAGAAATGAAAGATGAAATGCAAAAATCAGAATCGCGTGCGTTGCTTGATATTGCTACACTCAAACGTGAACTTACCCATCAGATTACCCAGCAAAAAGATACCACCAATGCGATGATCCAATCGCTTACCACAAAAATTGAAGCGTTGGAAACACCACCTTCCGAATCCGATGCAGAATCTGCAGGTGAAGTGGATCCGGAATTGGTTATCTAACTATACAGGCGTTAGCAACTGGGCATCCATAGCATGTGTCTGACGCTGTATGCGTCTGACACATGTTAGCCTTCACGATTGACTGTATCGATTGAAAAAGCCGGTACGCAACAGCTCCAATATTCACATTCTTCTTCAAAGGGATTAGAATACCGTACACGTGTTCCTTTACGAATCAGAATACTCTCTCCTGCTTTTACCACCACAGCTACTCCATCCACTTCAAATTGTTTTTGGCCTTTTACCACCATTGTTACCTCATCAAACTGTGGAGTTTGGAATGGTTCACCCCAACCCGGTGGAGCTACCATGTGAGCAATTGAAAATCCGTTATCTCCGGAACTTGCCATTCCGTAATGTTCTTCGATGAGTTTACCATCTGTGGTAGGTACGATGAATGGATTGTTTTGTTTAATGTGTGGCATTGTTAGTGAGTGAGTTATTTGTTATTGTGTTATTGGATTCGGCTCTAAGGACCGCAATTATCGGACAGTTTTTCTCCTGTTGCGTTCGTAATCCTCAAATACAAACTCTCCCAAGCCTTTAAGGGAACTATAGAATGCTCTTCCATTGTTTGTTTTGGTAAACTCTCTCACAAATTCCTGTAAATACGGATCGCTTGCAATCATAAACGTTGTGATAGAGATTCCAAGTCTGCGGCATTGTGCGGCTTGATTAAGCGTTTTATTCAGAATCTTACGATCGAGGCCGAAACTGTTTTTATAATATCCCGCACCTTCTTTTAAACAGGTTGGTTTACCATCGGTAATCATAAAAATTTGCTTGTTGGGATTTTTTCGCCTGCGCAGGATATCCATAGCCAGTTCCACTCCGGCATAGGTATTGGTATGGTATGGTCCAACCTGGAGGTATGGCAAATCCTTAATTTCAATGGGCCATGCATCGTTACCAAAAACAATGATATCCAGTGTATCCTTCGGGTATCTTGTTTTGATCAGCTCCGCTAAAGCCATTGCTACTTTTTTTGCCGGTGTGATGCGGTCTTCTCCATACAAAATCATTGAATGTGAAATATCGATCATGAGTACCGTAGATGTTTGCGATTTATGTTCACGCTCCCGGATCTCAAGATCATTTTCGTGCAGCTGAAAACTATCAATTCCATGATTGACCTGTGCATTGTGAATGGACTGTGTAATATCAAGCTGATCCAATGTATCTCCAAATTCAAATTGCCGTGAATCACTGCCCACCTCATCTCCAACACCAGTGTTAAATGTCTTGTGGTTGCCTGATGTTGTCTTCTTCAGTTTTCCGAAAATCTCTTCCAGAGAATTTTTGCGGATGGTTTGGTTCGTTTTTGATGTTGGTGTAAAATTTCCTTCGGCAGGATCTTCCTTGATGTATCCTTTATTTTTAAGGTCTTCGATAAAATTACCCATTCCATACGTTCCGTCCGTAATATGGTGTTCATTGTCAATCTGGCTCATCCACGACAATGTTTCCGCCACATCCCCGTTCGTATATTGCATAAGCTGCAAAAACAGGTTCAGCAACTGATCAAATTTGCTGCCTCCATTGGGTTTGGACTGGTATTTTGAGAATTCGTATCCTTGCATAACCTACAAACGAATATAGTAGCAAATTGTTGACATTGGAATCCAAAATAGTCTATTTTCGAACCCTATTTGAAGCACCTTTATGACCAAACACTTTCTTATTGCCCTGATATTCTTTACCGCAACACAATTTTCGGTAAAGGCACAAAAACAATTCTGTGTTGGATTTTACAATCAGGAAAACCTGTTTGATACGATTGATGATCCACACAAAAACGACAATGAATTTTTACCTGCAGGCAAAAACAGCTGGAACACCGAAAAATACCTGAATAAGCTGGACCATATGTCGCGGGTTATAGCAAGTATGAATGATGGAAAAGGGGCTGACGTTCTGGGGATGTGTGAGGTTGAAAACAGTGCAGTGCTGAAGGACCTTACCGCAACCGCCACACTTCGTAAAATCGGATACGGATTTGTGCATTTTGAAGGGCCGGATGAGCGAAGCATTGATAATGCATTATTATACCAAAGTAAAAAAATATCCGTACTCACTTCTGTAGCTTACCCTGTTATTTTCAATGAAAACCTCAACTCCAAAACCCGGGATATCCTGTTGGTTAAACTGTTGGATAAAAAAACAAAGGCCTCTTTTATTGTATTGGTCAATCATTTTCCTTCACGCTTGGGAGGAGAAACAGAGAGTGCTCCGAAAAGAAACAATGCAGCATCCATTCTTCGTGGCATTTACGATAGTATCAGCAAAGCCGACCCATCAATGCCCGTATTGATGGTGGGTGATTTTAATGATTATCCATCCAATGAAAGTATGGGTAAAGTACTGAACGCAAAAGCACATATAGCTGAACTTAACTCCAATGATTTGTTCAATGCCATGTATGAACTACATGAACAAAAAAAGGGCTCACATTATTACCGTGGCGAATGGGGCACACTCGACCAGATCATCATGAGCAATAACATAGTTAACTGTACGGGAAAGGTATGTTATAAACCTGCATCCGTAACAATATACAAACAAGATTGGATGCTTGAACAGGAGGGAAAATACAAAGGTGCCCCGCTTCGTACATTTGCCGGATCAAAATACACAAATGGTTACAGCGATCATCTACCGGTGTATGTGATTTTGGAGCTCAGAAAGTAGATACGAGATGTTTGATTATAAAATTTGAGCATTATTCAATGAACAAAACATATTTGAAACGTTAAAGGAAAAACTAAATTCGTTTTTAAACAGGTTGGCCTGTATCAAACTATCTTAATTATCTAAATCTTCGGTATCGATCAATATTATGCACCACCACGAAGAAAAACATTTCACCGGATCCGCAATTGTCAGGGATATGGTTATCGGATTAAGCGATGGACTTACCGTGCCTTTTGCTTTGGCAGCAGGACTAACGGGCGCTGTTCAGTCCAATGAAATTATCATTACTGCAGGTCTTGCAGAGATTGTTGCCGGCTCTATAGCTATGGGTTTGGGCGGATACCTTGCAGGTAAAACTGAAATTGAACATTATGATTCGGAACTGAAACGGGAATACGATGAGGTGGAACAATTTCCGGAGAGGGAAAAACAGGAAGTACGGGAAGTATTTGAAGAATACGGTTTGAGCGATCATTCTACTGAAGTCATTGTGGAAGAAATGGCCAAAGACAAGGAGAAATGGGTACACTTTATGATGCGCTTTGAGCTGGGACTTGAAAAACCGGATATCAACCGCGCCCGGCAGAGCGCATTAACCATAGGGCTCTCTTATATTGCCGGAGGCTTTGTTCCATTGAGTTCTTACTTTTTTACCGACACCGCATCGAGCGGACTGTTTTATTCCTGCATTGTAACTTCCATGTGTTTATTTTTGTTCGGATACCTTAAGAGTAAAATCATTGGTCAGCCACCATTGGCAGGTGCTATACGCATAACGGCCATCGGTGCATTGGCAGCTGCATCAGCATATTATGTTGCCCATTTAATTAGTTAACAATAAACATGCAACTTTGCGGTAAACCCTTTTGACCTAAAGATATGCAACCAAAAATATCATTCCGCAAAATCATCTGCTGTGCACTTGTTCTAAGTTTTTGTTATACTTCCTGCAGCACACGGTATTGGTTTCGTAAAAAAGTAAACGTACAAAAAGACACCACTGAGGTTGAAAAACAATTTCAGATTGCCTGGTAAATACATGAAAAAACACCTGACTGTTATCCCTTTCTTCTTTTTTTATTTTTTCACAATGGCACAACAACCGATTGAAATCGGGAAGGTTGTGAAAGAACAATATGTACTCACTACCGACACTGCACTATTGCGCAAAACGTTACAGCAAACACTTGCCGATGGCACTCAAATAAATTCCATGCACATTGAATCCATGAACCAATGGCATTATCTGATAGGGGTGGGAACACAGCGAAACTATTCTAAAACCATTGCTGTGGAGCTTATCTATTCCATGAGCACACGCACCTTTTCGGTTAAACCGGGAATGGCTCATAAGACGTGTGCTTCTGCAGGTTGCAATTATTGCGAACCTTTCAAGGAAAACGGAAATATTATAGGTTGCCATTGCAAACAACAAGGAACTGTAAGCAATGAGTGTAATTTTAAAACAATTCCACTAAGCCCGTTCTATGACAAACTGAAACGGAACAGTGGATTGAGGAAGTAGTTATTGGTTATTAGGTTACTTAGTTATTGGAAGAAAAGGGATGGGGACGACCACTCCAACAAGCGAAAACAACAAACCTAGAACGATAAACTGAAAACTGCCAACTGTAACCAAAATTCCGTATTTTGCACCCAATGCAATTTGTTTATCCTTCGTTTCTGTTTGCCCTCACGGCCATTGCTATACCCATTATCATTCACCTGTTTCATTTCAGGAGATATAAAAAAGTTATTTTCTCCGACTTACGCTTTTTAAAACAGGTTCAGGAGCAGAACAAATCGAAACAAAAACTCAAGGACCTTTTGGTCTTGATCTCACGCATCCTGGCTATTGTTTTTTTGGTACTGGCTTTTGCACAACCTTTTATTCCTTCTGTTCATTCCATTGCTTTAAAAGGAACAAAATCTATCAGTATTTTTATAGACAATTCCTTTTCTATGAACAATGAGGGCAACGAAGGTAATTTGCTGGAGGCCGCAAAAAATAAAGCACGGGCTGTCATCAACGCTTATAATGCCGATGACCAGTTTCAATTGCTTACACACGACTTTGAAGGCAAACACCAGCGATTGGTTAATAAAGCCGATGCATTAACATGGGTTGATGAGATAAAAACGTCTGCTACCTCGGTTTCACTCACTAACATTATGCAACGCCAGAAACAGGCATTGGAAAAAGCAGGGACAGATACCAAAATACAATACATCATTTCGGATTTTCAACAACAGATGTGCGATGTAAAAGACGTACCAAAAGACTCAGGCAGTTTAGTAAACTTTGTTCCGGTTACTGCCAATGAACAACATAATATTACTGTTGATTCCATTTGGCTTACAAGTCCTGTGGTACAACTCAACACTCCTGTGACTCTTAAAACCAGGATCCGCAATTATTCGGATGGGACAGCGGAAAATATTGCCGTAACACTTACTATCAACGGGCAACAAAAAGGCCTGCAAAATATTACCTGCAACGCCAATGAAACGGAGGATGTTACCTTTACGTTTACACCTTCGGGTTATGCATTACAGCAAGGGGAAATCGCCATTCTTGATCATCCCATTACTTTTGATGATCGGTTGTATTTTAGCTTCACACCTGTTACTACGTACAATGTTTTGTGTATCAATGGAGGTGAACCAAGCTCATTCATCAACAAATTATTTGAAAGTGATGTTACCTATAAACTTACCCAGGCAGCGCAAAATCAGCTGAACTATGCACTCTTTGGCAAACAACAACTCATTATCCTCAATGAGCCTAAAACCTTAAGCAGTGGACTTTCTCAAGAACTCAAAAAATACATTGAACAAGGTGGGCAGCTTCTTGTTATCCCACCTGCTTCCGAACAACCAACCGGATTAAATTCCTTTTTGTCAGAACTGGAATTACCCCAATATGGTATCACACTTAAACAGCAAGTAAACGTAAGTTCGCTGAATACACAGGATCCGTTATTTAAGAATGTGTTCCTTAAATTGCCGCAAAACATGGATCTGCCTTCCGTAAATCAGTATTACACATTGCAACGAAATAATACCAGCAAAGGCCGCGCACTGATGGAACTGAACAATGGGCAACCTTTTGTGTGGCAGGCTTCGCATCAAAAAGGAAATATAGTATTGTTGGCTGCTCCTCTTCAGCTAAGCTGGAGCAATTTGCCCCAACATGCGGTGTATGTTCCGCTGATGCTCAAACTGGGAACGGGAAAACCGCAAACAGAACAGTTATACTATACCATTGGTGATGCTCAATGGATTCCTTTTCAACAAACCACAGCATCTGACAAACTGGTTAGGTTATGGGGAAACGGGACAGAGCTGGCATTGCAAACAAGCCAACGCAACGGCAAAACCAACCTCTACCTTGAACAACCCCTTACCAAGGCCGGTGTATATAATATTGCACCACAAGGAGCAAAAACACCTGTGCAGCTTGTTGGATTGAACTTTAACCGCAGGGAATCGGATATGCGGATCTGGGATCCGGAAAAGATGGAAGCCTTTATTGGCAGCCTTCCCGGAGCGAGGATCAGTAGTGAGGACACTGCTGTTCTGCAAAACAGTATATCGAACGAACTGAACGGCACACCTTTTTGGAGATATTGTGTATGGCTAACTTTGGTTTTTGTGCTGATTGAGATACTTTTGCTCAGATTATTAAAATAGTTCATAGTGTATGGTTCATCGTTCATAACCTTACGTTAAGGGTAAAAGAGCACCTGAAGAAACCATGAACTGTGAACCATGAACTACTAACTAAATGAAAATACTTCTAACCAACGCCAACATTGTCGATGTTCAATCGGCCTTTCACACCAAAAAATGTGATGTTTTGATAAACAATGGTTTGATAGAAGATATTCAACCTAGTAGTAAAAAAGCCTTTCCTTCAACCATCAAATCCTTTGACTGCAAGGGAGCAAGTGTGAGCCCGGGCTGGGCAGATATGCGTGCTGCGCTCAGGGAACCGGGATTTGAGTTTAAGGAGGATCTGGCGAGTGCCGCAAAGGCAGCTATATCCGGAGGATACACCATTATTACCTGTTTACCCTCCACCGAACCTACCATTCAATCTAAAGCTGATATCGAATTTGTGTACCGTAAAGCAGAGAACCTTCCGGTGCATATTCTTCCATACGGTGCCTTATCCAAAAACCGAGAAGGTGTGGATATGAATGAACTGTATGATATGTTTAAAGCGGGTGCTGTAGCTTTTACCGATGCCAACAAGCCGGTGGCAGATGCAGGACTGATGTTGCGTGCCTTGTTATACAGCAAAATATTCGGAGGATTGGTGATGAGCCATGCCGATGACACTTCTTTAAGTGCAGGAGGCAGAATGCATGAGGGACCAATGAGTACAAGTCTTGGGTTAAAGGGCATTCCTCCGGTTGCCGAAGAATTGATGGTGGTGCGTGATCTCGAACTGGCAAAATATGCCGATGCTCCTGTTCACATTGCACATATCTCCACAAAAGGAAGTGTAGAACTGATTCGCAAAGCAAAGAAACTAGGCATACAGGTTACCTGTGATGTTGCTGTTGCCAATCTTTGCTTTCTGGATGAACATCTTTCATCTTTCGATAGCAACTACAAACTGACTCCGCCCCTTCGCGGCAAAACAGACCAGAAAGCTCTATGGGATGGGTTGATGGATGGCACCATTGATTGTATAGTAAGTGATCACCACCCGGAAGATATCGAACACAAACAAGTGGAATACGAATATGCAGCACAAGGAATGATTATGTTGCAAACGACATTCTCATTGCTTACCCAATATGCACCCAAAGGTTTCACGGAAGAAATGCTGGTGAATGCGCTTGCTATCCACCCACGCACTATTCTCAAACAACCACTCACTATTGTCAAAGGTGCAAAAGCTGAACTTACCATTTTTGATACAAAACAAACCTGGAGTTATTCTGATAAGAACAACCTTTCGCGCAGCAAAAACTCTCCGGTATTGAATACAACCCTTACCGGAAAAGTATTGGGTGTGGTGACCAAAGATCAATTTTATAAAAATGCGTAGGAAGAAGTAGGCAATGAGGAGAGTCGGCAGTGGGCAAGAAAAACGCACAAACCAGCAACCTTTCCTCGAAATAACAGAACAACTCAATAACCTATAACTTAATAACTAATCACCTAATCAACTAATACATGAGTTCATCAGTACAAGCTCTGGAGGCTTTGCTTCAGCACCATGAAGGCGTGAGCAAAACGGCTTTCAGTTCATTTGAAAACCTGTTCACCAATTCGGATGATTTTCTTACCAAGGTAAAAGCTTTTGACCAGCTGATTGACGAACACCATATCCTGCATGATGTTGCAGAATACATGTTTGACCTACTCATGGTACACCATTTGGAAAGTAATCAGCAGGATGAAGACTATTTTGACACCAAAGAATGGCTTGACATTGAAGATAAAACCATTGAACGCGGAACAGAACTGTTAAACCTACTATTATACATCAGCGAATCGAAAGAAACTGAATCAGAGATTTCTCTTGAAGATTTCCTGCATGAATTTTTATTGGTGGATGAAGATGAGTTTCAGGATGAACACCGCATCTATGAGCCATTGATTGAACACCAGGAAGTAGGCGATGCTGAAATGGAAAGCATCAGGGCCATTGAACAAGGTATTCTTCCTTCTTCCGAAATCAAGGAATTGTTTGTACCCATCGTATTGTTTTTCCAATATGCCGACAGCACTTCGATCAGTCAGGATATTTACAAACAACTGGCCCCAGTTGAGCGCAGTTTACTTGCGTGTTTGTTGAGCTATAAACAGGTTTAACTATTCATTTATTATCATAAAAAAATCCCGGTTGAATCTGTTCAGCCGGGATTTTTTTATGAGACAGATCTATTTATCATGCCAAAGCATCAATCACATCCTGTTTGGTAATAATATGTACATCACCACCCAGCGACTTCACCATCACAGCATTATTTTCCTTGCTGATTAATTTAGAAACTTCTTCTATGGTTGCTTCGTGGTGTACAAACGGGAATGGAGCCTGGATAACCTTGGCTACTGTTTCCGATTTTAATTCGGGGTGTTCAATCAATTTGCTGAACAAATGTGCATCGTTTAACGAACCCACAAACTCACCTGCATCATTCACCACCGGAATTTGAGAGATATCATATTTGCGCATTTTGCTTACCACATCGTGAATGATTTCATTCGAATTAGCAGTAACCAATTTCAAATGTTTGTGGCGCTCAATCAACTCAATCGCCTTCGGTTGGTCATTTACCAGGAATCCTCGGTCGCGCATCCAGTCGTCATTAAACATCTTACCCAAATAACGTGTTCCATGGTCGTGGAAAATAACAACTACCACATCATCCTTTTTAAACATGTGGCGCATCTGCATAATTCCGGCCATCGCTGATCCTGCCGAGTTACCCACAAAAATCCCTTCTTCGCGTGGTATTCTACGGGTCATTACAGCAGCATCCTTATCCGTTACTTTTTCGAAATGATCAATGATGCTGAAGTCCACATTCTTAGGTAAAAAATCTTCACCAATACCTTCCGTGATATAAGGATAGATTTCATCCTTATCTAAGATGCCTGTTTCTTTATATTTTTTAAATACCGAACCATAGGTATCAATACCCAATACTTTGATGTTTGGATTTTTTTCTTTTAAGTATTTTCCCGTTCCGCAAATGGTACCGCCTGTTCCAACACCCACAACAAGATGTGTAATTTTGCCCTCCGTTTGTTCCCAGATCTCGGGACCGGTTTGTTCATAGTGCGCCAATGAATTTGCTAAATTATCATACTGATTCGGTTTCCATGAATTGGGAATTTCCTTTTCCAAACGTGATGATACCGAATAGTATGAACGCGGATCTTCGGGATCAACATCGGTAGGGCAAACAATTACTTCGGCACCAAAAGCTTTTAAGGCATCCACTTTCTCGCGTGATTGTTTGTCGGTAGTGGTGAATATACAGCGGTATCCTTTGATAACTGCTGCGATAGCCAATCCCATTCCTGTATTGCCACTGGTACCTTCAATAATAGTGTACCCCGGTTTGAGGCGACCATCTTTCTCGGCTTCTTCAATCATCTTCAACGCCATACGGTCTTTGATGGAGTTACCTGGATTACCTGTTTCAATTTTTGCCAATACGGTGCAAGGCAAATCTTTAGTTAATTTATTCAGTTGTACCATCGGAGTATTCCCGATGGTTTCCAATACATTTTTATACCACATGGCGGCAAAGGTAAGGTATCTTTTGAAGCCACACAATTACAGTTTCGAATCCTTAATTTTCGTTAAATAGAGATGGTGTGAAATGTATATTGATATATTTGCCGCTCGCTTAATACGCAAACACTATGAACAGAATGCTTTTAATCCTTGGTGCGCTCGTTTCTACATTTGGAAGTTTCGCACAAACAAGCTACACCACAACTTATGCCGGTAATGTTGGAAATCCGGGGGGGATTAACACGGATGATGATGCCGTGGTTACAGGTTGGACCAATATCATTGCAGCATCTATCAGTACCAATCAGTGGTCGGCTGTTGTTCCCATGCCATTTTCTTTTAACTATTTCGGAAATCCGGTAAACAACTTTAAGGTTTCAGCTAATGGACTGATCACATTTCATACCGGCACGGCAATCCTGCCGGAAGATAACAAAGCATTACCGGCAAATACATTACCCGATAGCACCATTGCCTGTTTCTGGGATGCTTTTACAACTGCTGCTCCAACCAATACAAATGATATTGTAGCATGGAAAATATGGGGATCGGCACCCAATAGGCAACTATGGATTAAATGGGCTTCATACGAAATTGGGGCTCCGGCTGCTGTTAATACCAGTTTTATGTGCATGTTGGAAGAAGGGACAGATAAAATCTATTTGGTCGAAGGTTATTATCCCGTGAGTGGTTCAACACTGGCCGCAACCGTGACAGCCGGAATTCAGCTAAATAATACTACAGCAGTAATGTATGGTAGTCCATACCGTGCACGTATTGCCAATGCTGTTGGACCTGCCGACAATAATGTACTAACGTTTACTCCTTATATAAAAACAGCAATGACTTTTAATAGTGTTGCTGCTGTTCAGCCCAATACTGCAAATATTTCCAGAAATGCATTGAACGAGGTTATCTTACGGGTGGATGTTAACATGACCGGAGAACTATCTCCCGTTAATCTCACTCAATTAGCATTCAATACACTGGGTACAACAACTACCGGTGATATTACCAATGCTAAAGTTTTTTATGGAGGCAACGACAGTAATTATTCAACAGCAGTTCAATTTGGCAGTACCATTACATCACCAAGTGGTGCGTTCAACATTTCCGGATCCCAGCAATTAAAAATGGGAAAAAATTATTTCTGGCTTGCTTATTCCATCAGTAATTCGGCAGCGATAAATAATATCATTGACGCAAGTTGTGTTGATGTTACCGTTGCCGGCACTCCGCAAGCCGCAACAATACCAGCCCCTGCGGGCAGCAGAACAGTGAAACAGGCACTCAGTGGAGTGGTAAGTGTTGGAGCTGGAAATACCTATGTATACCTGAGCGATGTGTTTAAAGAAATCAATGCGAATGGTCTTAGTGGCAATACCACTCTTTCCATCACCTCCGATATTGACGATACAGCAACAGCATCTTTAACCTATACATCCGGAAGTAATTACTGGCTTAAGATTGTTCCATCGGCCGATGTGGTTCGAACAATCACTGCCCGTTTTGCTAACTCTTATATTGATTTCTCGGGAAGCAAGTTTGTAACCATTGATGGTAAAGGTCCTGTATCGGGAACAGGTAAATACCTGCGCTTTCTGAATAAGGATATTGCAGGCTCAACATTCAGCTTTTCAAATGGGGCTCGTTATGATACAATACGGAATTGTACCATCGAAGGAGCCATTGATTCTCAAACAAAGGGAGTGATCAACCTTGGTATTTCTATCGGTTCCACTACAGGTGTGAGGGATATTCAGATACTCAACAATGATATCAGGGACCGTGCTGATTCAGTTTCGATTCCAACGTTGATGATTTTTTCAGCAGGTACCGCGAACTTACCCAATAGTAATATCACAGTAAGCAATAACAACATCTATAACTTCAGACGTTCGGCTGTATACATTAACAGTGGCGGAGTGAATGATGCAAACTTTACGGTTTCTAATAACCATATGTATTACAATGCCTCAACGACTCCGGCTGCTGGAGATGTGGTTCCTATCATGATGATTCCTGGAACCAATGGCGAAAACAACCTTATCAGCGGAAATTATATTGGTGGACAAGCTCCTTTCTGCGGAGGAGGCGCCTGGGCGGCTCCAAATAGTGTGAATTGGGTTGGAATGAATATCAATGCTGGATTTGCAGTGGGTACGTCTATTCAGGGAAACACCCTTCAAAACATCAATGTTATGTCAACCACAAATTCGTTGGCTTGTATCGCTATCAGGATGGAAGCCGGGAAAATTGATGTGGGAACACTCACTGGAAATATGGTGGGCCATCCAACTACACCCAACAGCATTGTGAATAGCACCGGTCTTACCTACCCTATTTATTCCATATACGGATCGGGAACATTTACCATCGCTAACAATACGGTTGCCAACATAACCGGTACAAACGTATCAACCAGTGGAACTGTAAAAGGCATTTGCATTCAGGCAGGAGGTGCCATTCCAACAATTTATAACAATACCATTTACAATCTGAAAACAGATGGGGTAAACACGGGCACAACTACGAATGTATTGCACGGTATTGGTATTATCTCAGCTCCTGAGGTTTCTCCAACAACTATTCGCAACAATAAAATATACAACTTATCAGTAACCAGTACTACAGCAAATACTAACCCTATTGGGATTGTAGTTGATCAAACCACCGCGAATGGTGTTATTGAAGGCAATGTCATTTATGGGATTGAGAATCCATCAACAGGTGCTACCGCTTCTATCCAAGGTATCGCTATTCATGGTGGAACCAAAAACTGGATCGTTCGCAACAATATGGTGACTTTAACCAATGGTTCCAATACCAATTCGATCCTCATTAGAGGAATTGCGGACAATAACGCCAACAATACCAATAGTTATTATAACAATTCTGTTTATGTTGGAGGAACGGCCGCATCAGGTACTACATCTTCTTATGCCTTTGCAAGGGTTTTAGCGAGTGCCATAACCGTGCGCAATAATATTCTGTACAACGAACGCACTGGTGGAACAGGCTTTCATTCAGCAATTGCAAATATTCCTTCGGCAGTGAATTGGACCGGCAATACCTCTGGGTATAATTTATTGATTGCTGCATTCTCTGCATCCATTGGGAACTGGGTGACTGCCCCACAAACCTATACACAATGGCAGGTATCATCAACAGGTGACAATACTAGCTGGTCTGATCTCTCAACCAATGTTCCTGCCTCTTCATTCTTTAAAAGTTTAGCCACAGGTGATTTAACCATCGACTCATCCAGTTCACTATGCTGGTATGCTAATGGAAAAGGAATTGCCATTGTTGGCAATACATCAGACCATCACGGACAATCACGCAGTGCTTCCATTAGCAATGGTGGAGTTGATATTGGTGCAGATGAATTCCCTACCACAACTTTACCTCCATTGGCAACTGTTACCGGAAGTCTGAGTGTTCCCGATTCATCCATCTTTACCTTTGCAGGCAGAACACTTGCCAAAGTATACTGGAACTTCGGAATCCCCCCAACTGCCCTTAACCTGCGTTATTATTCGGGAACAAACCCTCCATCCTTGGTAGCCGGTAAAAACTATTTCAACAGCTATTATCAATTTATTCCAACAGGTGGAACAGGTTACAATGAAGATGTAAAACTGTTTTATGATTCTGCCTTGTTTAAAACAGTTCCCGATGCTGCTTCGATTATCATGGGTAGTTTGATTACAACTCTTTGGAGCAATAACCCTGGTACCATCGTCAACACAGCTGAGCAATCATTCAGAAGCAATGGTATGAACACTTTGAATGTATTCACCGGAACCGATGTTGCCAATCCGCTGCCAACGGAGCTCCTTTCTTTTGCTGCACAATCCAAAAACCAAGAAGATATAAGCGTATACTGGAGCACAGCATCCGAGAAAAATACAGATCGTTTTGAAGTGGAAGTGAGTGCTGATGAACATACATTTGCATTATCGGGTACGATTAAAGCCAACGGAAATTCAAATACGGTTAGTAAATATTCATTTGTTGACGAAAAAGCATTTGACAACTACAATGCTGACAAATTGTACTATCGTTTAAAAATGCTTGATATAGATGGCGTGTACACATATTCCAAAACTGTAGTGGTAAGCAGAAATGAAAAAACTGAATCAACAGTTGAATTGTATCCTAATCCATTGACCCCTTCTACCCAACTGGTAATTACCTTGCTAAGTGAACAGAAAGGATCCGTTATGATTTCGGATATCCGCGGAAATATTGTTTCCACGCAACCCCTTTCATTGCAACAAGGCATCAATGCGGTGTCTCCCGGAGAGCTTGCTGCTTTACCTGCAGGAATCTATTTTATCAGGGTATCTGTTGACAATACTAACCATCACTTCAAACTGGTAAAATAAATTCTAACCAATAATATAAAAGGGATTCAATACGTATTGAATCCCTTTTTTTATGTTCCGGGGTATCCCATATCAAGAGTTTGCAAAGAGTTGAGTATACTTGTAATGATGTTTAGAACCCTCCTTTTATTTATACTTATAAGCTTGCACACAGCGGTATGCGCTCAGTTGCTCAATCCGTCATTTGAACAAACCGACTCATCAGGAGTGTTGGTAAACTGGAACGTGCTACAAGGAAAACTGACTAAATTATCGGCTGTACAGTTTGGAGCTGTTCCTTTTACAGCATTTGAAGGTAATTATTTTGCATTGTTACAATCCGATACCTTTCCATTACCAATCAAAGCCGGTTTCATCTCACAATCATTTGCGTATGCCGATACCCCAAAAAGCATCAGTCTCAACAACCTGTACATTCCGGAAAATACTTCCCAGCATGCACGCCTGAAGTTGTTACTTACCAAATGGAATGGAACTTCACGCGACACGGTTTTATTTCTTAACGATACTCTTCCTATTATTGCAGACGGAACTGCTATTCCCATTCAATGGAATACTTACAGTAAAACATTGACATCATTTTATCATAATCAATTGCTGCCGGACACAGCATCGATCAGTATCACCAACGATGAAACGCAAACCGGAAAATCCGTCCGTTTATACTTGGATCACATTCGCTTTGGAAAATGGCCTGTTGGTCTTGCGGATCATTCACTCCTGAATTTTCAGGCATTTCCCAACCCGGCTAACGAGCAACTTTCTATTCAACCCTCTACTACCCTAAATGAACCCTATACTATTCATATCATTACCTTATCCGGCCAGCATTTAGTGTCAATCCGGTCTGATAATACCGGGGAACGTTTCGAGTTAAATACGTCTCAACTTCCATCCGGACTTTATATCCTGCAACTTGTTTCCCGCTCCACTGTTGGCCGGCAACTGATAACCATTCAACATTAATATGAAGCAGTTTATCAGTTTAGTTTATATGTGCATTGCTGCAGTTTCGCTGTATGCACAATCCAACGAACTCATTTATGTAAAGCTCGACAAGTGGGCAAAAGACGAACGTTTCGACAAGTTGCAAATTGTGACTCCATTCTATTTTGTACAAAATGACACCATCGAAACTTTGGATTTTGAAAGCATGCGGGAATCAAAAAAAATTCGGATTACCAAACCCGATGGATTCAAGAGTTACGCTTACGGATATTTATTCTTTGCAGGTGTACCCAATCTGCAAAATCCTGGTTATGTAAATATGCTGATGGTAGACCTTGCAGAACGCGTACCTAAATTATTTATCGACCGGAACAACAATTACAATTTTACCGATGATGGTCCGGCTATAAATGTTCCGATGCCATTTAACCGAAAAGAGGCCGTTCTTATTGAATTGGCCAGAACCGAAAATGCAAACGCCACCATTGCTGTATTGCTGTCGCGGATGGATTACTCCAATAAGTACAGTTATAAAAACCTGCTCAATGAATATTATGAACTATATTATAAAGACCGTAAATTTTGTGGTGTGGAATATTGTTTCCGCGAACAACGATACACCGCAAGAGAAGGTATCGTGAGACTGAGTGATGACTCGTTTAGAATTGCATTGCAGGATGTAAACAGCAATGGTTGGTATAACGAAGCTGAGACCGATAAAATCATTACAGCCAATTATCCCGACACAGTGTTCGACAGCAAGGATGAATTGCGTGCCATGACCGTAGCGAAAGACAAATCACAATGGCGTTTTGAAAAAAACGGAAAAATATTTGAGATCATTCAGATTGATCCGGCCGGCCGCTACCTTACCCTTCGGGAAATACAAGAAGTTGGCACAAATAACAGATTGTCCATCAGCAAAAAAGCTCCTAACTTTATCTATTTTGACTGGAAGGGCAACCGCACCAAACTTAAACAGCTTAAAAAATATAACGTATACATTTATTACACCGGCCCGTATGCCAAAAACTTTTCAGCCGACACTGCAACCTTGAGGGTTATAGCTGATGAATTTAAAGACTGTGTAAAAGTGATCGGGTTTATTGATGTAAACAAATCATACGAGCTTAACATATTCGGAACGTACAGCAACCTGAACTGGACAGCTGCCTACAAAAACAAATACGTTACACAGAAATTGAAAATTCGTGGAATCCCTTCAAGTTTATGGCTGGGCAAACGCAGAAAGGTGAAACAATACAACCTTACTCCACAGGAATTTCTGGAAACATTAAGAAAGATTCAAAGGGGATAATTTCGGTAGGCTGTTTCCTGTTTGCGGTCCGTGGCTTGCAGTGCAGAAGTCCCGGCCATTCATAATCTTTAGCCACCGATATCTGCGGAAAACAATTTCTCCCAACTTAACACCACTAACGGCAAACCGAAAACGACAAACGACTATTTCCCTGTACTGAAATTCTTCCCGATACTCACCCCAAACCAATCGTAATATTGTCCGCCACGGATAAATGGAGCATAATTAATCCGGAAACATACCTTGTTGGTTTCAACCACCCTGAATCCGAATACTGCTGTTGGCAGTACTTCTCTGCTGGAAGTTCCTTGTCCAATTAATGTGAAACCAATTCCCAGTTCAAGCTTCTCTTTATTGGGACCATACAAAACCGAACTATGAAAAGGAGCCATATACGTATTGCCTTCCAGTGTTACTTTATTCAATGCTGTATACATGCCGGGATTGTAACCCAATCCTACCCTACCAACCCATCCCCATTTTCCTTGTTTGACCAGCATCTTTTCGTAATTGGCTGAGTAAAAAAGTGAGTTTCCTCCCAACTCTATATACCAGTTGTTCAAACCCGTGGGTTCTCTGTAAGGTTTTTCCTCCTGTGCTCGGGCTTGCAAAAACAACACCCCTAATAGTACTGTATAAACTGTATGTTTGAAATTCATTTCTGTGGTCAAAAAACTGTTACAATATTACCAAATATTCTGCAACCTCAGCCTCGATGTTGTATTGGGTGTGATTTGTTGCATGTTGCCGCTTCCCTCATTGTTTCATATCAGCTTGCCACTCAGCTGGTACATCACGCTTCCGTTGGGAACCTGGTTCATTTACCTTGCCGATCATGTAGTGGATGTAACTCGTAAAACCAAGGATTACCCATCCCCCCGGCACCGGTTCATCAAACGTAACCTTCGTTCTATTATTGCTATTATGGTTTGTATAAGTGTTGTAATTGCCTGGCAAGTGTTGCATCCCTTCTCCACTTTATTATTTACTGTTGGAAGTATATTAGCGGCAATTGTCGTGTTACATTTATTCATCGTACGGATCAATCCTACCCGTCATTCCTGGTATAACAACAAGGAACTGGCAATTTCCATTATTTATGCTGCAGGTATTTATGCTGCTCCCGTTATGGTCTTGCATCAGCAGGGCACTTCTATTCTATTGCCAATCTATTGTGCATTTTTGCTTGCTGTTATCGCATTCATCAACTTGCTCATGGCATCCATCCTCGAACTTAAATGGGATGAAGAAATGGACAATACCTCATTGGTGAGGGTAATGGGAATGAAGGCCTCCATTTTTCTGTTTAACAGCTTACTACTGGTTTGTGGTTTTGGAATTGGATTGTTTTTGAGAAAAGCACCTGTTGAATATGCACCCATGCTACTTTGTTATTTAGTGATGGCACTCAGTCACTTTTTCATTTACAAAAGAAGACATGTTTTGCTCAACCATTTGGCTTACCGTAAATTATCGGAAGCATTATTTTGGTTGCCTGCTTTAGCATGGTTACTGGGCTGATTATCTGTCCCTCAATTCAGCCAGTCTATCTTCCAACTGCAATACATCTGCTATCAATACCTCACGTGCCTTGCTGCCTTTAAACGGACCTACAATTCCGGCTTTCTCCAACTGATCGATTAACCGGCCGGCTCTGTTGTATCCCAAATTCAACCTGCGCTGTAACAATGATGTTGAACCCTGTTGATGTTGCACAATAATATTTGCGGCTTCTTCAAACAAGCTATCCCGTTCGCGTGGGTCAAAATCTTCTCCTCCGCCCTCTTCATTTTCATTCTTTACTTCCGGCAATAAATATGGCTCCCTTCCAGGTTGCGAACCAATAAAATTCACAATTTTATCTACTTCCGGAGTATCAACAAATGCACATTGCAAGCGCACCAAATCATTTCCTACGGTATACAACATATCACCCTTACCAATCAGCTGATCGGCACCATTGGCATCGAGAATGGTACGTGAATCAGTTTTCTGAGAAACGCGGAAAGCAACTCTTGCCGGGAAGTTCGCCTTAATCATACCCGTAATTACATTCACCGATGGACGTTGGGTAGCAAGGATCATATGGATACCCACAGCCCTTGCCAACTGAGCGATTCGGGCAATCGGCATTTCCACTTCTTTGCCGGCCGTCATCATCAAATCCGCAACCTCATCAATCACCACTACGATAAACGGAAGGAACCTGTGCGGTACTTTATCTGTTGGCGGCAACCTCCTGCTGATAAATTTGGCGTTGTATTCTTTTAAGTTTCTTACCTGTGCATCTTTCAACAAATCGTACCTGTTGTCCATCTCCACACACAATGAGTTTAAGGTATTCACCACCAGTTTTGTGTCGGTGATAATGGCATCTGCATCACCCGGAATTTTGGCGAGGAAATGACGCTCAATCGTTTTGTAAATACTTAACTCCACTTTTTTAGGATCCACCAGCACAAACTTGATTTGCGATGGGTGTTTCTTATACAACAGTGAAACCAATATGGCATTCAACCCTACCGACTTACCCTGTCCCGTTGCACCCGCCATCAGTAAGTGAGGCATTTTGGCAAGGTCAGTTACAAATACTTCGTTCTGAATATTTTTTCCAAAGGCAATGGGCAGATCCATCTCAGCATTCTGGAAACGGGCACTGCTCAGGGCCGAACGCATACTTACCATAGCCGGCTTTTCGTTCGGCACTTCAATACCGATAGTTCCACGGCCGGGAATCGGTGCAATGATCCGGATGCCCAACGCTGCCAGACTTAATGCAATATCATCTTCAAGGTTTTTAATTTTGGCAATGCGGACACCATCCTGCGGCACAATTTCATACAGCGTAACAGTGGGCCCGATAGTTGCCGATATTTTTTTGATCCCGATATTATAGTTCTTGAGGGTATCCTCAATCATTTTGGTTTTAATCTGTAACTCGGCACTTTCTACGGTCGACTTCCCTTCGCCTCCATAATCGTTCAGCAACTCCATTGTGGGGAATTGATAATTGGCAAAATCAAGAGTGGGATCGTATTCGGTATCCAGCGAACCGTATTCGGCAGCAGCCATGTTTTCCGCTATTACTTCTTCTTCGGGAGTTTCCTGCACTTCCAATACCAAACCACTATCGGTAGTTAGCGCATCCATGGTAGATAAAACAGGAGCAATGGCCGCGGGAATGATTTCTATAGGAACAGAAGGCAATTCCATTTCAGGTTCCGTAATCTCCTCGAGTTCTTCCAGCTCCTCTATGAGTTCGGGAATGGATTCTTCATCCGTTTTTTTTTCCGGATCTTCCTCGATGATATTATCCTTTACGGTGAGTTGAAAATCATCCGGGTTCAACGGTTCACTTTCGAACGCTTTGGCTTCATCAAGGGATATTGGAGGAATGATTGCTTTCGTTGATGATTCATCTTCAGGAGTTTCTTCTATCACACCTTCAGTAACAGGAGGCTT